>NZ_CP108569.1:4765000-6170000 GCF_036010505.1 Streptomyces sp. NBC_01197 | reverse complement strand
GATTCGAATTTCGGCACGCCGAAAATCAAACCCGCTGAGGGAGATCGTAGGTAGTGGTTGGCCACTTCGGGCTGCTCAGGTTCGGTCCGATGGGCCGTTCCGATAGCAGTGCCCGTGTCAAGCGGCTCGGACTACATTAGGCGTGCGTACCGGCCGAGTCAAGTCCGCCTCCTGCGTGGGACATGCGCCCGGTACGGGCTGACTGTGGGATCGCTGTCGATCCAGAAGCGCCATGGCTGGTGGGCGCCCGCGCCGCCAACTCCCGTGCGGGGGCCGCTCCGTACCCGGTCCGGGTGGGGCGGAGTACCCGTGAGGATCGACAGCACGGCCTCCCCCGGTGCGCAGACATCGGCGCCGTTGAGTGAGCGGTCGACGTCCAGGCCGGTCGCCAGCCGGGCCGGGCCCTTCGCCAGTTCTCTGTCGTGCCGGGCCGAGGGGCGGCGTTCGCGTACCAGCTCGGCGCCCGCTGTCACCTCTCCCCCGCGGAGCAGCACCCCGCTCGCCATCCCCTCCGGGCCGCAGACCAGGTTCATGCAGTGCCACATGCCGTAGGTGAAGTAGACGTACACATGGCCGGGCGGGCCGAACATGACCTCGTTGCGTGCCGTCCGGCCACGGTAGGCGTGCGATCCCGGGTCGGCCTCCCCCGCGTACGCCTCCACTTCGGTGAGGCGCAGTTCCATCGGCCCGTCCGGGGTACGGCGGACCAGGGTGCGGCCCAGGAGATCCGGGGCGACCTCCTGTACGGAACGTTCGAAGAAGTCGCGTGGCAGGGGCATACGGTCCGGGCTGGCGCTCATGGCGTACGAGCGTACTGGGGACCGGCCGGCGGTCGCCGCGGGAGGGCGCGTATGTATGGGGGTGCAAGATCAAAAAGGAGCGATGAGGAGTGGAGTGGGCGTGGGGTTCAAGAGACTGCTCGCGAGCTTGGGGGCCGGCGGTGCTTCGGTGGAGACGGAGCTGACCGAGGCGAACGTCGTGCCGGGGGGTGTGGTCCAGGGGGAGGTGCGGATCCGGGGCGGCGCCGTCGACCAGCGGATCGAGGGCCTCTCCGTGGGGCTCCAGGGCCGGGTGGAGATCGAGGGCGGCGACCACGAGGTCAAGCAGGACATCGAGTTCACCGAGATACGCCTGGGCGGGGATCTGACGATAGCGGCGGGGGCCCTGCACGTCGTGCCGTTCGGGCTCGAAATCCCCTGGGAGACGCCGATCACGAACATCGCGGGGCGGTCGTTGCCCGGGATGCATATAGGGGTGACGACGGAGTTGGAGATCGCGCGGGCGCTGGACTCCGGGGACCTGGACCCCATCCAGGTGCATCCGCTCCCCGCCCAGCAGGCCGTTCTCGATGCCTTCGGTGAGCTGGGTTTCCGGTTCGTGAGTGCGGATCTGGAGCGCGGCCGCATCCGCGGCACGCGCCAGCTGCTCCCCTTCTACCAGGAGATCGAGTTCTGCCCGCCGGAGCAGTACCGGGGGCTGAACCAGGTCGAGCTGACCTTCGTCACGGACGACCGCGAGATGGACGTAATACTGGAAATGGACAAGAAGCCAGGTCTTCTCAGCGGGAGCAGCGACTCGTACCGGGCGTTCCGGGTGGGTCGGCACGACTTCCGGGACACCGACTGGACCGGATACCTCCATCAGTGGCTGGCCGATGTGGGTGGCAGACGGAACTGGCTCTGAGGGCTGTCCGGCGGGTCAGGTCGCAGGACGGTGGCGGTTCCCGTTCGGTGCTGTTGAGCGGGGTCTGGTGTGTCCAGCTGCAAGGCTGAGGAGGGCGGCGACGCGGTGGGGGCCCCGGCCGGAGGCCGGGGGGAGTCGTCAACCGACGACAACGCCGATGGGGGCGCCTCCCTGGCCCTTAGGGCCTTGGGGGAGGGCGTGCCGGATCCTGCGTCTGCGGCCTGACCCGCCGGACAGCCCTTAGGGTCGGATACGGAACTGACAGCCGATGCAGGAGGTGCCGTCGTGACCGGGCTCAGCAAGCCGCCGCTCCCCCATGACTTTCATCCGCCGGTGCCCTCGTTCACCGTGGTGAGTGAGGACGTCGCACCGGGGGCCGTATTGAAGGACGCGCAGGTGTACGCGGCGGGGAACACCTCGCCGCAGCTGCGGTGGGAAGGTTTCCCGCCGGAGACCAGGAGCTTCGCCGTGACCTGCTTCGACCCCGACGCGCCCACGGGCAGCGGGTTCTGGCACTGGTCGCTGTTCGACATTCCGGCCTCCGTGACCGAGCTCCCGGCGGGTGCGGGCAGTGGTGCGTTCAAGGGGCTGCCGCCCGGCGCGGTCCAGGCCCGCAACGACTACGGTGCGAAGGAGTTCGGGGGCGCCGCCCCGCCGGCCGGTGAGAACCACCGCTATGTCTTCACCGTGTACGCGGTGGACACCCCGCAGCTCGGTATCGACTCGGACACGCCGCCGGCCGCGGTCGGCTTCAATCTGCGTTTCCACACGCTGGCACGAGCCCAGCTCATCGCCGAGTACGCGGCTCCCGCCGAAAGCTGAAGCCCGCGCGTCTGTTTGCCCTGCCCCGGTCTTGGAGAGATCAGGGCAGGGCCTTTTTATTGCGTTGTCCATCGTGGCGTGCCCGGCCAGAGTTGATCCCAGTCCCGCCAGGGGGTGGGCCGGCACACGGAGGTGGGCACCATGCGGGACACACTGGTACTGAACGCCAGCTTCGAGCCGCTGTCGACGGTGACGCTCAACCGCGCGGTGGTCCTGGTGCTCCAGGACAAGGCCGTGGTCGAGCAGGCCCACCCCGGGCTCCGGGTGCGTGCGGCCACTGTCGAGCTGCCGGTGCCCCGGGTGATCAGGCTCTGCCGCTACGTCCGGGTGCCGTTCCGAAGACAGGCACCGTGGTCGAGACGGGGGGTGCTGGTCCGCGACCAGCACCGGTGCGCGTACTGCGGGCGGCGGGCGACCACCGTCGACCACGTGGTGCCGCGTGCCCAGGGCGGCCAGGACACCTGGCTGAACACGGTGGCCTCCTGTGCCGAGGACAACCACCGTAAAGCGGCGCGTACCCCGGACCAGGCCGGAATGCCGCTGCTGCGCAGGCCGTTCGTGCCGACTCCGGCCGACGCGATGATGCTCGCGCTCGGTGCCGGTGACCGGCAGGCGCTGCCCGACTGGCTCCCGCAGACCGCGTAACCGCCGGACGAGCGGAACGGCCGCTCTCGCCGTACGCGGAGAAGCCCGCCCCTGGCAGCGAATTCCAGGGGCGGGCTTCTCCGTTGCACCGCGTTGGTGCGCCGGATTGTTGCAACCGGTAGTTACTCCGGCGGCTGGTTACTCCGAGGGGCGCCTCGCGGCCGGCGGCGCGGGCGACTCCTTGCCGGTGTTGAACCCGGGGACGTTGTCGCCGAGGTTCCCGAAGGCTCCGCTGAGTCCCTTGAGCGCATCGCCGATCTCGCTCGGCACGATCCAGAGCTTGTTGGCGTCGCCCTCGGCGATCTTCGGGAGCATCTGGAGGTACTGGTAGGCGAGCAGCTTCTGGTCGGCGTCACCCGCGTGGATCGACTCGAAGACCGTACGGATGGCCTGGGCCTCGCCCTCCGCGCGCAGCGCCGACGCCTTGGCCTCACCTTCGGCCCGGAGGATGGCCGACTGCTTCTCGCCCTCGGCGCGCAGGATTTCGGACTGCCGGACACCTTCGGCCTGGAGGATCGCGGCGCGCTTGTCACGGTCGGCGCGCATCTGCTTCTCCATCGAGTCCTGGATGGAGGTGGGCGGCTCGATGGCCTTGAGCTCGACGCGGTTGACGCGGATGCCCCACTTGCCGGTGGCCTCGTCGAGTACGCCGCGCAGCGCCGCGTTGATCTCCTCACGGGAGGTCAGGGTCCGCTCCAGGTCCATGCCGCCGATGATGTTGCGGAGGGTGGTGACGGTGAGCTGCTCGATCGCCTGGATGTAGCTGGCCACTTCGTAGGTCGCGGCGCGGGCGTCGGTCACCTGGTAGTAGATGACCGTGTCGATGTTGACGACCAGGTTGTCCTGGGTGATCACCGGCTGCGGCGGGAAGGGAACGACCTGTTCCCGGAGGTCGATCCGGTTGCGGATCGAGTCGATGAACGGGACGACGATGTTCAGCCCGGCGTTGAGAGTGCGTGTGTAGCGGCCGAACCGTTCGACGATGGCGGCGCTGGCCTGTGGGATCACCTGGATCGTCTTGATCAGGGCGATGAAGACCAGCACCACCAGAATGATCAGAACGATGATGACGGATGGCATCGTGCTCCCCGTGCCCTTCGGTTGCCGGCAGTTCCCGATGAATGATCTTCGCAGACCTCGGTCTGCCGTGTGTGAGGTTCTGTCAGAGGAGCTCTGTCAGAGGAGGTTCTGTCACAGGACGACGGCTGTCGCTCCGTCGATCTCCACGACGTCAACCTGCTGACCTGGCTGATAGCTGCTGTCGCCGTCGAGGGCCCGCGCAGACCAGACCTCCCCCGCCAGCTTGATGCGGCCGCCGCTGCCGTCGACCCGTTCCAGGACGACTGCCTGACGGCCCTTCAGCGCATCGATCCCGGTGGCCAGTTCAGGTCGCTGAGACCGGTGCCGGTTCGCGATCGGACGCACCACGGCGATGAGCGCGACGGACACGATCACGAAGACGAGGACCTGGAGCACCGGTCCGACGCCGAGGCCGGCGGCGGCCGATGCGGCGACCGCTCCCACGGCCAGCATCCCGAATTCGGGCATGGCGGTGATGACGAGCGGGATTCCCAGCCCGGCCGCGCCGATCAGCCACCACACCCATGCCTCGATGTCCACGGGGTCATGGTAGGGCGGCAGTCCCCTCCGGGGACAGTGCGCAAGGGACGCGGAACCGGTCAGCCGAGCGGAAGGCCCTGCGCGGTCCAGCGGTTGCCGCGCTGTTCGACGACGAGCGGCAGCCCGAAGCAGAGAGAGAGGTTGCGGGAGCTCAGCTCGGTCTCCATCGGACCGGCGGCGAGCACCTTGCCCTGACGGATCATCAGGACGTGGGTGAAGCCCGGGGCGATCTCCTCGACGTGGTGGGTCACCATCACCATCGAGGGGGCGTACGGGTCCTTGGCCAGTCGGCCGAGACGACGTACGAGGTCCTCGCGGCCGCCGAGGTCGAGACCGGCGGCGGGCTCGTCGAGCAGGAGGAGTTCGGGGTCGGTCATCATCGCGCGGGCGATCAGGGTGCGCTTGCGCTCGCCCTCGGAGAGGGTGCCGAACTTGCGGTCCAGGAACTCGGTCATGCCCAGGCGGTCGAGGAAGGCGCGGGCGCGCTGCTCGTCGACCTCCTCGTAGTCCTCGTGCCAGGTGGCCGTCATGCCGTAGGCCGCGGTGAGCACCACCTGCAGCACGGTCTGGCGCTTGGGCATCTTCTCGGCCATGGCGGCGCCGGCCATGCCGATGCGCGGGCGGAGCTCGAAGACGTCGGTGCCGGGCTTGCCGAGCTGCTCGCCGAGGATCGACGCGGTGCCGGTGGTCGGGAACAGGTAGCTGGACGCGATATTGAGGAGCGTGGTCTTGCCGGCGCCGTTGGGGCCGAGGATGACCCAGCGCTCCCCCTCCTTCACCGCCCAGGAGACGTCGTCCACCAGAGCACGTCCGTCGCGGACCACCGATACGTCCAGCAGCTCCAGTACATCGCTCATGAGCGCGTTGTCTCCCCATGCAGTCTCGGTTCACGCGTGCGCCTGCGGGCGCAGCTCCCAGGGAAAACCTACGCCACTTGATAAGTGCAGCCACGTCTAGGGCCTGTCGTTCGGGTCAGGCCGGATCAGGGAGCGGGGTCCGGCGCACTGCGTTCGCTTCGCTCACTTCGTCTCGGCTCTTTGATTTGTCCTTTGGATGCCGAGCGCAGCTGCAAGGCGGAGGATTGAGGCCACGCGAAGGGGTGCGTGCCAGACCCCGCGAGCCCGGCCTGATCCCAACGACAGGCCCCAGGTCCAGTCCCTAGGCTGGGGCTATGTTCACGGAACCACGCTCAGGACGGCTGGCCTCATGGGGAAATGCCCTGTTGGCCGGAATTGTGTCGCCGGATGACGCCGCACTCGCCATTGTGGGCGAGGACGCTGTCCACCGGGTGGAGGGGCTGCCGGGTGAGCCGGGGGCCGTCGGGCTCACGCTGGCGCTGGGGCGGCTGAGAGCGCTCGGCGCGACCGGATACCGGGTGGCGATGCCCACAGCGGGGCACCCGCTGGGCCTCAGTGGGCCGCCGGAGTTCAACGCGCGGGCGCTGGAGGCGGAGGAGGCGGTCACCGCCTTCGGCGTGCCGCTGGGGCTGGTGCCCGAGCTGTACGAGGCGGGCCCGGAGGGCGATCTGCACCGGGAGGTGGTCTGGCACTGCCTGCCGGTCCGCGAGGCGCCGCCGGCCGACGTGCCCTCGCTCGGCGAGGCGGAGCGGGAGCTGGCGGAGGCGCTGCGGGAGGCGACCGCGGTGCTCTCGGGTCTCGATGTGGCGGGCGGCGGGCCCGCTGCCGAGGCGGCGATCGACGCGTACCGGGCCCGGTCGGAAGCGGGGGCCGGGGATCTGCTCGCGCCGGGGTATCCGGCGCGCGCGGTCCGGGTGCTCGAACTGGCGCGGCGGATCGGGCTGCTGGTCTCGGTGGCGTACGAGCACGGGCCGGGCGGCGCGGTGAGCGCGTCGGAGATGGCGGCGCGGGGGAACGCGCTGCGACCGGTTGAGCGGGTGGCCCGGCGGGCGCAGGTGGCGGCGTACAACGCGTATGTGGAGGAGCGGGAGCGGCGCGGCTGACCAGGGCCCTCATGCAACCGGCCCCGCGCGGCTGACGGGGGCCGCTCGGGGGACCGTCCCCGGCGCGGCCGAGTGCGCCGTACAGCCGAACGACCCACCGGACCAGCGCCCGAGGGGCGCGGTGTCCGGGGGGCCGGCCGGTGGCCGTTGTCCGGTCAGCCGTTGATGCCGTGGTTGGCGAAGGCCGGGTTCAGGACGCCGATCACGGAGACGGTGTTGCCGACGGCGTTCACCGGGACGTGCACCGGGACCTGCACGACGTTGCCCGAGACGACGCCCGGGGAGCCGGCCGCCGTGCCCGCGGCGTGGCCGGCGGCGGATGCGGCACCGGCTCCGGCGGCCAGCATGCCACCGGCGACGAGGGTGATGGCCGCGGCCTTCTTCAGGTTCTTCATTTCAGGATCCTCCTAGCTGGCTGCGGCCGGCGCCGCAGCACGCATGGAGAACGGCGGAGATCCCGTTCGGATACGCCATGTGGGTGACTTACACCCGACGGTATGAATCTCACACCGGAATATGACGGTCCGCTCAGCCCGCCGCCCCGTTCCGTACCGCCCAGAGCGCCGCCTGGGTCCGGTCGGCGAGGTCCAGTTTCATCAGGATGTTCGACACATGCGTCTTGACGGTCTTCTCGGAGAGGACCAGCGCCCGTGCGATCTCCCGGTTGGAGCGTCCGTCGGCGATCAGCCCGAGCACCTCGCGTTCCCGCTCGGTGAGCGCGGTGCCCCTCCCCTGGCCGCCGCCCGGCTCCTGGGAGAGGAGTGCCCCGGCCACTTCGGGCTGGAGCAAGACGTGTCCGGCGTGGACCGAGCGGATCGCGTCGGCCAGCGCCTCCGGGTCGACGTCCTTGTACACGTAGCCCGACGCACCCGCGCGCAGGGCGGGGACCACGGTGCGCTGCTCGGTGAAGCTGGTGACCACCAGCACTCTGGCGGGATTCGCCAGCTCCCTGAGTTTGCGCAGCGCCTCGATGCCGTCCATGCCCGGCATCTTGATGTCCATCAGGACGATGTCGGGGCGCAGTTCCTCGGCAGCGGCCACCCCCTGTTCCCCGTCCGGCGCCTCGCCCACGACCTCGATGTCGTCCTGGATCTCCAGAAAGGTGCGCAGGCCCCGCCTGACCACCTGGTGGTCGTCGACGAGCAGGACGCGGATGGCCGCCTTCGGCCTGGGCGCGGTGTCAGCCACCGGGCACCTCCATCTCGATCGTGGCGCCCTCTCCGGGCGCCGATTTCACTCTGAGCCTGCCCCCGACACCGCTCGCCCGGTCCCGCATGGAGACCAGACCGAGGTGCCGGCCGGCCCGCCGGACGGCCGACGGCTCGAATCCGTTGCCGTCGTCGGTGATCCGCAGGACCGCACCGGGCCCGAGCTGCCGGCCCTCCAGTACGACATCGATACGCCCGGCGCCCGAGTGGCGCAGGGCGTTGTGCAGTGCCTCCTGGGCCACTCGCAGCAGCGCCTCCTCCTGGGCGGCGGGCAGCGCCCGCACCGGCCCGCTCCGGAAGGTGACGTGCGGGGTGTGCGCGCGGTCGAGTACCTGGATGTGCGTCCGGAGCGTGGGGATCAGACCGTCCTCGTCGAGGGCGGCGGGGCGCAGCTCCACGACGGCGGCGCGGAGTTCTTCGGCGGCCTCGGCCGCGAGGTCGGCGACCTGCTGGAGCTCGCCCTTGGCGCGGGCCGGGTCGCGGTCCACCAGGGTGGCAGCGGCCTGGGCGGTCAGCCGGAGGGAGAAGAGTTTCTGGCTGACGGCGTCGTGGAGCTCGTGCGCCAGCCGGGAGCGTTCCTCGGCGATGGTGAGCTCACGGCTCCGCTCGTACAGACGGGCGTTGGTGAGGGCGATGGCGGCGTGCTGGGCGAGGATCGTCAGCAGCTCCTCGTCCTCCTCGGTGAACCCGCAGCGGCCGGTGGGCCTGGGGCACCGCTTGTTGGCGAGGAAGAGCGCGGCGATTGTCTCGTCGCCGTCACGGACGGGCAGGCCGAGGAAGTCCGACATGTCGGGGTGCGTGTTCGGCCAGCCGCCGAAGCGTGGGTCCTCGCGCACGTCGTCGAGGCGCTGGGGCTTCTCGTCGTGCAGCATCGCGGCGAGGATGCCGTGCTGGCGCGGGAGCGGGCCGATGGCCTTCCACTGGGCGTCGCTGACCCCGTCGACCACGAACTGGGCGAAGCCGCCGTGGTCGTCGGGGACCCCGAGCGCGGCGTACTCGGCGTCCAGCAGTTCGCGGGCCGAAGCCACGATCGTCTTGAGGACGTCGCGGACCTCCAGATGCCTGCTCATCGCGAGCAGCGCGGTGCTCACCGCGGACAGGCCGGAGGGGGGTCGATGGGACATGGCCACACCGTACCGGCGGGCCGCGCGGGCCGTATCGGGCTGTGGACGGCTCCGGCCCGGTCCATGGGGACCAGGTCATCCGGGACGCCGGCACTAGGCCGAAGTGCCTTGAACCCTGCGTCCCGCGGACGAGGCGCGGGGCGGGGGCGCGTTCCTACGTTGGTGGCACGAAGCGACGGCAGGACCGGAGAGTCGAAGGAAGAGGGACGTGCCATGGCGGTAGCGGTCATCACGGGCGGATCGAAAGGGCTGGGCCGGGCGCTCGCCGCGGGGCTCGCGGAACGGGGCTGGGACCTGGTTATCGATGCGAGGACGCCGGAAGTGCTGGACGGGGCGGCGCGGGAGCTCGCGGAGTACGGCACGCGGGTAGTGGCGGTGGCGGGGGATGTCGGCGACGCGGCGCACCGGAGCCGGCTGGTGGAGGCGGCGCGCGGTCTGGGCGGGCTCGATCTGCTGGTCAGCAACGCGAGCGCGCTGGGCGCCGAGCCGCTCGTACGCCTGGAGGAGCTGACGCCCGACGGGCTGCGGGCGGCGCTGGAGACCAATGTGGTGGCCGCGCTCGGTCTGGTGCGGGAGGCGCTGCCGCTGCTGCGGGCGGCCGGCAAGGGGACGGTGGTCACGGTGAGTTCGGACGCCGCTGTAGAGGCGTACCCGACGTGGGGCGGGTACGGGGCGTCGAAGGCCGCGCTGGACCGGTTGTCGGCGGTGCTCGCGGCCGAGGAGCCCGGCTTGCGGGTGTGGGCGGTGGACCCGGGTGATATGCGTACCGATCTGTACGCGGCCGCGGTGCCCGGTGACGAGGAGGAGAGGCCCGCGCCTTCGGAGGTGGTTCCGGCGTTTCTGCGGCTGCTCGACGAGCGGCCGGCGAGCGGGCGGTACTCGGCCCCCGCACTGGCGGGTGAGGTGCGATGAGTGCGCGGCAGGCGCTGCGGGTCCCGGACGGGCCGCCTGCGACGGTGCCCGCCGAGGAGCGCGGTCGCGGGCGGGACGACGTACGGCTGATGGTGTCGCGCGGCACCGAGGTCTCCCACCACGCCTTCCTTGAGCTGCCGGCACAGCTTCGGGCTGGTGACGTACTGGTGGTGAACACCTCGCGGACGCTGCCCGCCGCCGTCGACGGGACAGCAGCGGCGGGCGCCGGTGTCGTGGTGCACTTCTCCGCCCGCGGGGACGACGGCCGGTGGGCGGTGGAGCTGCGGGAGCCGGTGCCGGGCGGGAGCACGCGGCGGTGCTCGGGCGGCCCGGCGGGGTCGGTGGTGCGACTGCCCGGGGGCGTACGGCTCGTGTGGGAGGAGCCGCTGACCGCCGGTGAGGACCGGTTGTGGTGGGCGCGGCCGTCGGTGGCCGGGGTGCCGGAGCTGCTGCGGCGGCACGGTCGCCCGATCCGGTACGCGTACACCCGCCGCGACCAGCCACTCTCCGCGTATCAGACGGTGTTCGCGCTGGCCGCGCCGGACGGGGCGGGCTCGGCGGAGATGCCGAGCGCCGCACGGCCCTTCACCGCCGGGCTGGTCGCGGAGCTGGTGAGCCGGGGGATTCAGTTCGCACCGGTGGTGCTGCACACCGGGGTGGCCTCGGCGGAGGCGTACGAGACCCCGTATCCCGAACGGTTCGAGGTGCCGGAGGCCACCGCCCGGCTGGTCAACGCGGCTAAGGCGGGCGGCGGGCGGATCGTCGCGGTGGGGACGACGGCGGTGCGGGCCCTGGAGACGGCGGCCGGCGCCGACGGCGTCGTGCGGGCGCTGGCCGGGTGGACGGATCTGGTGGTCACGCCTGGCAGCGGGGTGCGAGTGGTGGACGGGCTGCTGACCGGGCTGCACGAGCCGCAGGCCTCGCATCTGCTGATGCTGGAGGCGATCGCGGGCCGGGAGGCTCTGGAGCGCGGCTATGCGGAAGCGGTACGGGCGCTCTACCTCTGGCACGAATTCGGGGACGTTCACCTCATCCTTCCGAATGAGGAACCTAACGCTCCGGATTGCGGAAGCAACGCATCGTGATTTCAGTGCCCGAACAGTGTGACGCCGCGCATAGGACGCACGTCACTTACGAGGTTCGCTAGTTGATGCTTAATGGGCTCCTGGACCGGGTACGCGCGGGCACCCGGCACTCCAGGAGCTTCCCCACGCCACTAAGCGGGATCGTACGTCACACCTTTGCCACAAGATTTTGCGGCCGCTAAGAATTGCTCCCGTCGCCGCCCCAGGGGCGCTTCGCCGCCCCCGGCGCTCGCGACTTCCGCTATTCGAAGAGGAACGCCCGCATGTCCGAGAACCGCCATGGCCTTCGTCGCCTGACCAAGACTCACAAGTACTCGATCGGTGGTGTGGCCGCCGTCGGCGCCGCAGCGCTCGCCTTCACGCTTGTTCCCGGAAACGCGTCCGCCGAGACCACGCACGTCGACGCGGCCCCGGTGGCCTTCGCCTCGCAGACCAAGACGGTGGAAGCGAGCCTGCACACTCAGCAGGCCCACGCCGACCAGGCCGCCAAGGCCGCAGCGGCCAAGGCGAAGGCAGCGGCGAAGGCCAAGGCCGTCGCCAAGGCCAAGGCCGAAGCCGCCGCCAAGGCGAAGAGCGAGGCTGCCGCGAAGGCCAAGGCGAAGGCCGAAGCCGCCGCGAAGGCCAAGGAGCGGGAGGCCAAGGCTGCTGCCAGCCGCGCCGCCGCCCGCCAGCCCGTCTACGCGAACAACCTCGACGGCTGGATCCGCCACGCGCTGGCCATCATGCAGGCCAAGGGCATCCCCGGCTCGTACAACGGCCTGGAGCGCAACATCATGCGTGAGTCCAGCGGCAACCCGATGGCCATCAACAACTGGGATATCAACGCCCAGAACGGCATCCCGTCGAAGGGTCTGCTCCAGACCATCCAGCCGACGTTCAACGCGTACCACGTCGCCGGCACGTCGTTCAACATCTACGACCCGGTCGCCAACATCACCGCCGCCGCCAACTACGCCGCCGCGAACTACGGCTCGATCGACAACGTCAACAGCGCCTACTGATCCGGCACTGGTCACGTACCGGTCGCACACGGGTCCGGCGCACCACCGGACCACGCCGAAGGGCGGCACCCACACTGCGGGTGCCGCCCTTCGGCGTTGGCTGGCTGCCTGCCGGTCCGCTCGGCATGAAGCTACTTGCGCATGACCTCGGGCTCGTGACGGCGCAGCAGCCGCGCCACCACGACACCGCAGATCACGCCGATGGCGAGCAGGATCCCCATGTCCATCACCCAGGTACCGACCGTGTGGTCCCAGAGCGGGTCCGTGCTGGCGAGGTCCTTCTTGTTGGGCAGCAGGACGTTCAGCGACGCGGTGGTGCCCGCGGCGGCGACCGCCCAGCGGGCAGGCATCAGGAACGAGAACTGATTGATCCCCGCGGCGCCGTTCAGGGTGAAGAGGCAGCCCGTGAAGACGACCTGTGTGATGGCGAACATGACGAGGAGCGGCATGGTCTTCTCGGAGGTCTTCACCAGCGAGGAGATGATCAGGCCGATCATCATCGAGGTGAGGCCGAGCGCCATGATCGGCAGGGTCATCTCGACCCGGGTGGAGGTCGCGAAGATCAGGCCCTCGGCGGGCGCCTTCTTCATCCCGAAGCCGATGCCGCCGATGATGGCGCCCTGCACCAGGGTGATCAGGCCGAGCACGATCACCTTGGACATCAGATAGGCGGAACGCGACAGGCCGGTGGCCCGTTCCCGTTCGTAGATCACCCGTTCCTTGATCAGTTCTCGTACGGAGTTGGCCGCCCCGGCGAAGCAGGCGCCCACCGCGAGGATCAGCAGGATCACCGCGCCGTCACCGTTGCTGAGGCGCCCTGCCGGCGGCCCGAAGCCGAGCCCGTAGTCCGCGGGGATCAGCGCGCCGACCGTGCCCAGCACCGCGGGCAGCAGCAGGGAGAGCGCCATGAAGCCCTTGTCGGACACGATCACCGACACATAGCGCCTCATCAGGGTGAGCAGCTGGGAGCCCCAGGCCTGCGGCTTCGGCGGCTTCATCGACTGGGCGGACGGCATCTGGACCGACTGCACGGCGACCGAGTCGATGTCCGCCGCGTACATCTGGTAGTGCTGCGAACCGCGCCAGCGCCCCGCCCAATCGTAGTCGCGGTAGTTCTCGAAGGCCGAGAAGACATCGGCCCAGCTGCTGTAGCCGAAGAAGTTGAGTGCCTCCTCGGGCGGTCCGAAGTACGCGACCGAACCGCCGGGCGCCATCACCAGGAGCTTGTCGCAGATGGCGAGTTCGGCGACCGAGTGCGTGACGACTAGGACCGTACGGCCGTCGTCGGCGAGGCCGCGCAGCAGCTGCATGACATCGCGGTCCATGCCCGGGTCGAGCCCCGACGTCGGCTCGTCCAGGAAGATGAGCGACGGCTTGGTCAGCAGTTCGAGCGCGACCGAGACCCGCTTGCGCTGGCCACCGGAGAGGGAGGCGACCCTCTTCTCCTTGTGGATGTCCAGCTTCAGCTCGCGCAGCACCTCGTCGATGCGCGAGGAGCGCTCCGCCTCGGTGGTGTCGGCGGGGAAGCGCAGCTTGGCCGCGTACTTCATCGCCTTACGGACCGTGAGCTCCTTGTGCAGGATGTCGTCCTGCGGGACCAGTCCGATGCGCTGGCGCAGCTCGGCGAACTGCTTGTACAGGTTCCTGTTGTCGTAGAGGACATCGCCCCGGTTGGCGGGCCGGTAGCCGGTGAGCGCCTTGAGCAGGGTGGACTTCCCGGAGCCCGACGGGCCGATGACCGCAATGAGCGACTTCTCGGGCACGCCGAACGAGACGTCCTTGAGGATGTCCTTGCCGCCGTCGACCGTCACCGTGAGGTGGCGGGCGGAGAAGGAGACCTCGCCGGTGTCGACGAACTCCTCCAGCCGGTCGCCGACCAGCCGGAAGGTCGAGTGGCCGACGCCGACGATGTCGTTCGGGCCGATCAGGGCCGTACCGGACTTGGCCATCGGCTGGCCGTTGATGTACGTGCCGTTGTGGGATCCGAGGTCACGGATCTCGAAGCGGCCGTCCGGTGTCGCGACGAACTCGGCGTGGTTGCGGGAGACCTGGAGGTCGGAGACGACCAGTTCGTTCTCCAGCGCACGGCCGATGCGCATCACCCGGCCGAGTGCCAGCTGGTGGAAGGTGGTCGGGCTGCGGTCGCCGTACGCCGACGGGGCCTCCGCGCCCCCGCCCGCCGGACCGGCCTGCTGAGGCACCTGGTCCTGCTGGGGCGTCTGGCCCTGCGGCTGCTGCCAGCCCTGCGGGGCCGCGCTCTGCGGCGGCTGCTGGGCCGGGGCCCAGTCCGCCGGGGCGCCCTGCTGCTGGGGAGGGGCGTACGCCGGCCCCTGGGCCTGGGCGGCCTGCGGGGCGTACGCCGGAGCGGGCGCCTGTGCCTGCATCGCCGCGGGCTCCTGAGCCTGGGCTGGCTGCGCACCGGCCGCCGCGGCGGACAGGCTCAGCAGCGGGCCGTCGGTCGCGTTGCCGAGGTGCACCGCCGAACCGGGGCCGATCTCCAGCTGCTGGATCCGCTGTCCGCGCACGAAGGTGCCGTTGGTCGAGCCGTGGTCCTCAATGAGCCAGCCACGGCCTCCCCAGCTGATAGTGGCGTGTCGCCACGAGACCCTGGCGTCGTCGATCGGCAGGTCTCCCTGCGGATCACGGCCGAGGGTGTACGACCTGGACGGATCGAGCGTCCAGATCCTGCCATTCAGTTCAACTACGAGTTCCGGCACTCCAGCCCCACTTATTGTCCCCCGAGGTACCCCCGTTGCAGGGAGTCTAGGGATGGCGAACATCCTGGGGAACTATTTCAGGCACAGAGAGGCATCGGGAAGGCGGGCCGTGTGACGACCGCGTACCAATGGGGTGGAGGCGCACAGGTCCGGGCGGCGTCCGGGCAGCCAGGGGCCTTCGCGCCCGGTCCGCCGACCGGTCCCACCAGGGACGTCCGGTCCTCGGGACGGGCTGCCCGCGGCCCGGCCGCGACCTATACGGTGGGACGCACCATGAGCGCATCGCAGCCCCCAGTCCACGCGGACTCTCCGACTCTCCTCGTCAAGATCTTCGGGAAGGACCGCCCCGGGATCACCGCAGGTCTCTTCGACACCCTCGCCGCCTACGCCGTCGACGTCGTCGACATCGAGCAGGTGGTCACCCGTGGCCGGATCGTGCTGTGCGCCCTCGTCACGGCTCCGGGCCCCAGCGGCAACGCCGAGGGCGAGCTGCGGGCGACCGTACACAGCTGGGCCGAGTCCCTCAGGCTGGAGACCGAGATCATCTCCGGCACCGGCGACAACCGGCCCCGGGGCAGCGGACGTTCCCATGTGACCGTGCTCGGCCACCCGCTCACCGCTGAGTCGACCGCCGCCATAGCGGCCAGCATCACCGCCACGGGCGGCAACATCGACCGTATCTTCCGGCTGGCCAAGTACCCGGTGACCGCAGTGGAGTTCGCGGTGTCCGGGGTGGAGACCGAGCCACTGCGCACGGCGCTCGCCCTGGAGGCGTCGGTGCTCGGGGTGGACGTGGCCGTGATCTCTGCGGGTCTGCACCGACGCGCCCAGCGGCTCGTCGTGATGGACGTCGATTCGACGGTCATCCAGGACGAGGTGATCGAGCTCTTCGCCGCGCACGCGGGGTGCGAGCAGGAGGTCGCGGAGGTGACGGCGCGCGCGATGCGCGGCGAGCTGGACTTCGAACAGTCGCTGCACGCGCGGGTGGCGCTGCTCGCGGGGCTCGATGCCTCGGTCGTCGACAAAGTACGGTCCGAGGTACGGCTCACGCCCGGTGCCCGCACCCTGATCCGTACGCTGAAGCGGCTCGGCTACCAAGTGGGCGTCGTGTCCGGCGGGTTCACCCAGGTGACCGACGACCTCAAGGAGCGGCTCGGCCTCGATTTCGCCTCGGCCAACACGCTGGAGATCGTCGACGGCAGGCTCACCGGGCGGGTCGTCGGTGAGGTCGTGGACCGCGCGGGCAAGGCGCGGCTGCTGCGGCGGTTCGCCGAGCAGGCGGGCGTCCCGCTGGCACAGACCGTCGCCATCGGGGACGGTGCGAACGACCTGGACATGCTCAACGCGGCGGGGCTCGGGGTCGCGTTCAATGCCAAGCCCGTGGTCCGCAAGGCCGCCGACACGGCGGTGAACGTGCCGTTCCTGGACACCGTGCTCTATCTGCTGGGCATCACCCGTGAAGAGGTCGAGGCCGCGGACGGCCTCGTCGACGACGGGGTCTGACCACCACGCCGGCCCCCGGGGGTCGGGCCGGCGCCCGGCCGCGTACGGCGGTACTCCGGGGGCGGTCCTTGCGTGCTCGTGCTTGCGGCCTCCACCGCTCGTCGCGGGGGAGGCCGTTGCCCGGTCCTACTCGTGCGGCGACCAGAAATCCGTCAGTCTGCCCACGCCGTGCTCGACGGACTTCCACGGGCCGGTGAACTCGATGACGGCGACTCCCGCGGTCGGGAACCCGCTGCGGTTCATCCTGGTCAGCGCGGCTCCCCCGGCACTGCCCGACAGTGCGTCGGCGAGTGCGTGCGTACCGGGGTTGTGGCCGATGACCAGTAGATCGCTGACGTCGTCGGGGATCTCGTTGAGCAGCGCGAGCAGTTCGCCGAGGGACGCCTCGTACAACCGCTCCTCGTAGAGGGTCCGTGGCCGGTCCGGCAGTTCCTGGACGGCCAGCTTCCAGGTCTCGCGCGTCCTGACCGCGGTCGAGCAGAGGGTCAGGTCGAAACGGAACGCGTGGGAGGCGAGCCAGCTGCCCGCGGCGGCGGCGTCCATCCGGCCGCGATCGGCGAGCGGCCGGTCGTGGTCGGACACCTCGGGCCAGTCGGCCTTCGCGTGCCGGAGAAGGACAATCCTGCGGGACTCGGGGGTTCCGGGGGCTGTCCCCCCGGATGACACAACGGCGCTCATACAATCCAGCTTCGCACGGATCGGACCATCGGGCGCAGGGTGTTGGGAGGCTCCCCCGGCACGAGTGAACAGGGTCGGCCACGGCGGCCGGGCTGTGCTACCTCGGCAGACTCTGCTGGATCCGCTCCAGCACATGTGTGACGGTGGCCTCGCCGGTGTCCGCGTGCGCCTGGCCGGGCGCGGTGATCAGCAGCAGCAGAACGGCGAAGGCCAGCGCGGGCAGGGCGATGGCCCACCAGGGCAGCCGCACATCGATCCCGCTCCGGGCGGGGCCGTGGTGAGGAGGGTTGGTGTGCGGACGGGCCGGCATGGCCGCCTCCATGAGGTTCGCGGTGGCTGATGTACCTGAACCTACGGAGTACGGGGGCGCTCTCCCATCCGGTGACCCACCCACTTCACCCTGAGCCTGGCCCCCTAGGGGACGGTGGTGCTAGCACCACCGTCGGGCCTGGGCGTCGGGCAGGGGTACCGGTCAGGGGGACGCGAGCGTGGCGATGATCGCGACGATCACCGTGACCGCGAGCATGGCTCCGAGCACGAGCAGGAGCTTCTTCTGACCGTTCTGGGGATTCGGTTCGAGCACTGGCATGACGTCAGTCTCGCATCTCAGGATTCGTCCTCGATCGTCCGGTCCCGTCCGGCGAGGATCCCGGCGGCGATCTGTGGCACCATCAGCCCGGCCATCAGCCCGATGGGCAGGCCCCAGCCGCCGCTGTGCTGGTAGAGGACACCGACGAGCAGCGGTCCCGGGATGGAGATCAGATAGCCGGTGGACTGGGCGAAGGCGGAGAGCCTGACCACTCCGGCGCCACTCCGCGACCGCATCCCGATCATCGTCAGGGCAAGCGGGAACGAGCAGTTGGAGATGCCGAGCAGCAGCGCCCAGACCCAGGCGCCGCCGGCCGGGGCCAGATAGAGACCGGCGTAACCGACGAGCCCGCAGGCGCCCAGGGCGATGACGATGGGGCCCTGGTTCTTCATCCGGCTCGCCAGTCGGGGGATGACGAACGCGAGCGGCACGCCCATCACCATCGTGACGGCGAGCAGCAGCCCCGCTGTGCCGGCCGAGACCCCGGCGTCGCGGAAGATCTGCGGCATCCAGCCCATGGTGATGTACGCGGCGGTGGCCTGGAGGCCGAAGAAGCAGGCCAGGGCCCAGGCGGTGCGGCTGCTGGTGATCCGGCGGGCGGCCGGCTGCGGCCGGGCCGCGTCAGCGGTGCCAGGGAGGTCGGCGGTGCCCGAAGCTTCAACGGCGGTCGTGCCCGCCGCGTTCGCCGCGGTGACGCTGTGGTCCTTGATGAGCGCGATCCAGGGCAGTACGGCCACGGCGGCCAGTACCGCCCACACCCCGAGGCCCAGCCGCCAGCTGCCGCCGAGGCCGTCGGTCAGCGGCACGGTGAGGGCGGCGGCGAGGGCGGTGCCCAGGGCGAGGGCCATCGAGTAGAGCCCGGTCATCGTTCCGACGCGGTCCGGGAAGTACCGCTTGACGATCACCGGCATCAGCACGTTGCTCACGGCGATACCCATCAGGGCCAGCGCGCTGGCGGCCAGGAAGCCGGCCGTACCGCTCGTGAAGGGCCGGATCACCAGGCCCGCGGTGATAGCCACCATCCCGGCGCAGACGACGGCGCCCGGCCCGAAGCGGCGGGCCAGCCGGGGTGACATGACGCCGAAGACGGCGAAGCAGAGCGGCGGTACGGAGGTGAGGACACCGGCGACGCTGCCGCTCATCCCGAGGCCGTCCCGCACCTCTTCGAGGAGCGCGCCGAGACTCGTGATGGCGGGCCGGAGGTTGACGGCGGCGAGAACGATGCCGGCGATCACCAGTTTCACGGTCCACCCGGCGGGCTGCGGGCGGGCGGCGTCCGCCGCGGTGCGCGGCTCGGCAGCGGGGGCGAGGATCTTCGTCTCGTCGTCTGGCATAAGGACATCATAGAATCATGGGATGATTGGTTGTCCAATCCCGGTTTTCCCGCCCCGCGACCCCGAACGACGCGACCGCGAACGACGCAACCCCCGAACGAGGAGCACCATGGCGCTGAACTCTCCCCGGCGTTCCGCACTCGCCGACCAGGTGATCACCGAACTGCGGAACCAGATCACCTCGGGCGAGTGGCCGGTCGGCGCCCGCATCCCGACCGAGCCCGAACTGGTCGAGCAGCTGGGAGTGGCCCGCAACACCGTCCGGGAGGCGGTGCGCGCCCTCGCGCACAACGGGCTGCTGGACATCCGCCAGGGCTCCGGCACCTATGTGGTCGCCACCAGTGAGCTGGCCGGGGTGATGCACCGCCGGTTCGCCGCGGCTGACCCGCGGCACGTCGCGGAACTGCGCTCGACCCTGGAGTCGTCGGCCGCCCGGCTGGCCGCCGAACGCCGCACCGAGCGGGACATGAAGCAGCTGGCGGCACTGCTCGCCGAGCGGGAGCGGACCTGGGAGGCGGGTGAAGCGGAGGCGTTCGTGGCCGCCGACGCGACCCTGCATCTGGCGATCGTGAACGCCTCGCACAACGACGTACTGACCGAGCTCTACGCCGACCTGGGCGACCTGCTCCGCGACTGGCTCCGGGACGACGTGGGGCGCGAGCTGCGGCCGGAGGGGTATATGGACCACAGCCGGCTGATCGACGCGATCCGGAACGGCGACGGGGACCTGGCGGCCGCCGAGGCGGCGAGCCACGCGTTCACCAACTGCCTGGGGACTTCTGCCTGAGGGAGTTGTTCACCCTGCCCGCCGGTGTGTCACCCAGACCGAGCTGATCTCCTTCCAGCAGCGGCCGGTGAGCCGCACGCTCTGCGCGGGGCCGACCTCGACCGGCGCGCTGTCCATGTCGATGTCCCACCAGCGGGCGCACTCGACGTGCAGGGCGACCCGGTCGGTCCCCACGTATCTGTTGTGACAGGTGGCCGTCGTATGCGAACCCCTGATGGATATGAGGCAGCCGGCGCCGAACGGGGCCGGCTCCGCCTGCACGCTCGTGGGGACCGAGAGCGCCGCCACCCCGGCCGAGGCCACGAGCAGGACCGCTGTCCGGTAGCGGATCGAACGCATACCCGTGCCTCCTCCCCAGGAGAGCCGGGGAGTGCCCCGGCCTGATCAGTCTGCGGTCGTTCGCCCCGTTCCACGAGTCGGGCGGGACCGCCGGGGCGGCGGCGGGGGAAGTAACGGCGAGAAGGGTTGACATGCACAGAGGTCGGAATATGTTACATGCAATGTTGAGTATGCCGTAGCTAGCTGCCACAGAGCCTCTGGAGGGCCCCATGGAGTGCGATCTTCTGCTGTCGGGCGGGCGGGTGGTGACCGTGGACGACCGGCGGTCCGTGTACGAACCGGGCTCGGTCGCCATCACCGGGAACCGCATCGCGGCGGTGGGCCCGGCGGCGGAGACCGATACCGCGTGGCAGGCGGCCCGTACGGTCGACTGCCGGGGCCGGGCGGTCGTCCCCGGCTTCACCGACGGGCACAGCCACCTGTTCCAGTCCCTCGCCCGCGGACTGGGCGAGGGACTCTCCATCTGGCCCTGGCTGTGCGAGTTCATGTGGCCGTACTCCATAGCCGTGACCCCCGACGACGCCAGGGCCGCCGCCACTCTCGGCGCAGTGGAGGCGCTGCGCTCGGGCATCACCACCGTCATCGACAACCACTACGCGCCCACCGACCCGGAGACCGTGCTCGCGGTGGCGGGGGCCGTCGAATCGGCGGGGCTGCGCGGCGCGGTGGCCCGCGGCATGATCGGGCACCGGACCCCGGTGGCGCTCGCGCGGGGGCTGCCTCCCGCACTCTTCCGGTACTCCGTCGCCGAGGAGCTGGAGCTCACCCGGGAGTGCATGCGGCGGCGGCCGCCCGGCTCCACCGTGGAGATCTGGCCGGCCCCCCTCAACCTCAGCTATGTGGACCAGGACCTGGTCAGGGGGGCGGCGGCGCTGGCCGCCGAGTTCGGGACGCGCTGGCACACGCACTGCAGCGAGGGGGCGAAGGACCCGGAGAGCTATCTGGACGCGTACGGCATCAGGCCGGTCGAGTGGCTGGCCGCCGAGGGGCTGCTGGACGAGCGGACCACCCTCGCGCACGCCGTGTGGCTGGACGGGTCCGAGATCCGCCGGATCGGCGAGCGGCGGGCCGGTGTCGCCCACAACCCCGTGTCCAACGCCTATCTGGCCTCGGGTGTGATGCCGCTGCGCGAACTGCGGGAGGCGGGCGCCGTGGTGGCGCTCGGCACCGACGGCCCCAGCGCCGGGCACCGCCAGGACATGTTCGAAGTGATGAAGCAGACGCTCTTCGGTCAGCGCCAGCACACCCTCGATCCGGCCGCCGCGCGCTGCGAGGAGGCGCTGGAGCTGGCCACCCGGGAGGGCGGCCGCTATGCGGGTACGGGGGCCGGCGTACTGACCGCCGGCGCCCCAGCGGATCTGGCCGTGGTCGCCCTGGACCGCCCGCACCAGGTGCCGCTGCACCGCACCGTCTCCGCTCTCGTGTACGCGTCGCGCGGCTCCGACGTGGAGCTGACCGTCGTCGACGGGCGGGTCGTCTTCGAGGACGGCCGCTGCCTGCTGGTGGACGAGGACGCGCTGCTGGCCGAGGCGCAGGAGCGGTCCGGACAGCTCGTGACGCGGGCCGGGTTCGGTGAGCTGACCCGCCCCTGGAACCACTGACCACACCCCCGACCGACCGATTTCCCTGTCGGCTGCCCGTCCGCGGCCCCCGTACGTGCGCAGTGAACAACCCCCGCCGTCGGCGGGTGGAGGGAGAACGCACATGTCGCGCAAGGCAGTTCAGGGCAGTACGGACCGGCACCGGGAGCCCGGTCCGGACCCGGTCCCGGTCCCGGTGGACGCGGGCGGTGCCGAGCCGCCGGAGCCGGATCCGGTCGACGCGGTGCCGTCGTTCTGGCGGCTGGCCGTCTACGGGCTCCAGCACGTGCTGGCCTTCTACGCCGGTGCGGTCGTCATGCCGCTCCTGGTCGCCCAGGGCATCGGGATGCCGGCCGAGGACATCGGGATGCTGGTCAACGCCTCGCTGCTGACCTGCGGTCTCGCCACCCTGCTGCAATCCGTGGGGCTGCCCGGGATCGGCATCCGGCTGCCGGTGGTGCAGGGCACGTCGACGACGGCGGTGCCCTCGCTCGTGTCGGTGGGGCTGGCCGCGGGCGGGGCGAAGGCCGGACTGCCGACCGTCTTCGGGGCGGTGATCGCCGCCGGACTCGCGCTCTTCGTGATCGCGCCGGTGTTCAGCAGGCTGGTCAGGTTCTTCCCGCCGCTGGTCACCGGCACCATCGTGACCATCGTCGGGATCACCCTGCTCGCGGTGGCGGCCCGGCAGGTGGGCGGCGGGGACCCGTCGCAGCACACCTTCGGCTCACCGGTCCATCTGGGCCTCGCGGGGGCCACCCTGCTGGTGATCCTGTTGCTGCACAAGTTCTCCCGGGGCTTCCTGGCCACGGTGGCGGTGCTGCTCGGCCTGGTCGCAGGCACGGTGGTGGCCGCGCTCGCGGGCGAGACCGACTTCTCGGGGATCGGCGGCTCCGCCTGGCTGGGCGTCACGGCCCCGCTGCACTACGGGGCGCCGCGTTTCGAGGCGACCGCGGTGCTCTCCGTCGTCCTGGTGATGATCATCATCGCGGTGGAGTCCATCGGGCAGTTCTTCGCGGTGGGCAGGATCGTCGGCCGTGAGGTGGACGGCAGGCAGGTGACCCGGGCGCTGCGCGCGGACGGCCTCGCGACGATGGTCGCCGGTCTCCTCAACTCCTTTCCCAGCACGGTCTATTCGCAGAACATCGGGCTGATCGGACTGACCCGGGTGAAGAGCCGGTGGATCGTCGCGGCGTCCGGCGTGATCATGATGGTGCTGGGCGCGGTACCGAAGGTGGGCGCGGTGGTGTCCGCGATGCCGGCCTCCGTGCTGGGCGGCGCGACGATCGTGCTGTTCTCCACGATCGCCGTGGTCGGGGTGCAGATCCTGGTCCAGGCCGACCTCGGCGACCAGCGCAACACGATCCTGGTCGCGGCGAGCGTGGGCGTCGGCTTCCTGCCGACCGCGTTCCCCCAGTTCGCTGATCAGATGCCGGGCCGGCAACTGCATGCACTCTTCGAGAGCGGCATCATCCTCGGCACGCTGACAGCTGTACTGCTCAACCTGTTCTTCCACCATCTCAGGCTGCCGGGCCGCCGGAAGAGGGCTGCGCGGTCCATTGACCCGCCCGAAGATTACATGCAACATGAAGAACAGCTGGAGAGCAGGATACCCAGCACATCGGACGAGGCGCCGTAAGCGTCATGAACAACGCAGCAGCTGAGCGTCACAGAGGGAGTTGGGGCATGTCGACGGAGAGAGCAGTGAACCCGGTCGCGGCCGGAAGCCTGCTTGCCGACCGGGCCTACGAGGAGCTCAAGGGGGCGGTGCTCGCCAACCGGCTGCGCCCCGGCGACGCGCTCTCCGTGCCCGCGCTCGCCACTCAGCTGGGCATCAGCCGCAGCCCGGTCCGCGAGGCCGTGCAGCGTCTGATCCACGACGGCCTGGCCACCCATATCGCCCACCGCGGCGCCGTGGTCGCCACGGTCGACGTCGAGGACGTACGCCGGCTGTACCTGGTCCGCGAGGTGATGGAGGGGCTGGCCGCCCGGCTCGCCACCGAGCGGCTCGACGCCACCAGGGTCTCCGAACTGCGCGACCTCCTGGAGCGGCATGAGCAGGTCGTGGCGGCGGGCGACGACGAACAGGCGCACACCGAGATGGACATGGCGTACCACCGGCTCATCCGCGAGGTCGCGGACAACGCCCATCTCACCTCGGCCCTGGACACCGTGCAGGGCAAGGCCCACCTCGCGCTGCACGCACTGTGGCGCAGCCCGCAGGCCCCCCGGCTCGCCGTCGAGGAGCACCGCCGGATCTTCGAGGCGATGACGGCGGGCGACCCGGACGCGGCCGAGCTCGCGGCCCGCGACCACATCAGGCGGCTGCGGATCCGGCTGTCGCAGGCGGTGGCGCCGGGCCCCGACCGTACGGAGGGCGGGCCCTCTCCCGTACACCCGGTCGGGCCGTAGGCCGTATCCGCGACGTCGCGCCCGCCCGGGGCCCGTCGGCCGGGCCGGAAATCCCGGCTCCCGTCGTCCACGCCGCGGCTCCCGTGCGGCGGCCCCGCACCGCGTCCCCTACAGCAGAAGGGAAGTGATGGTCAGTGAGCACCGCCACCGGCATCCGGCAGGGAGTCGGCGAGAGCGTTCTGCGGCCCGACGGCCGGCTGAAGGTCCAGGGGGCCTTCGCGTACGCGTCCGATCTGCACGACGACGCGATGGTGTGGGGCGCGACCTTGCGCAGCCCGCACCCCTGCGCGCGGATCGTTCGGCTCGACACCACCGCCGCTCTCCGGCTGCCGGGCGTGGTCGCGGTGCTCACGCACGAGGACGTGCCGGGACAGCCGCTGTACGGGATGAAGGTCGCCGACCAGCCGGTGCTGGCCGCCGACCGGGTGCGCTACCAGGGTGAGCCGGTGGCGCTGGTCGCGGCCGACCACCCGGAGACCGCCCGCCGCGCGCTGCGGCTGATCGACGTCGGTTACGAGGTGCTCGAACCACTGACCGACCCCGAGCGGGCGCTCGGCGGCGGGGGCCCGCTGGTGCACGAGCGGCGGGCCGACGGGAAGTCCGGCAATGTCGTACGGCATGTCCGGATACGGCACGGTGACATGGCCGGGGCCCGGCGGCTCGCCGATGTGGTGGTCTCGGGGACGTACCAGGTCGGTATGCAGGACCAGGCGTTCCTGGGCCCCGAGTCGGGCCTGGCGATACCCGCGGACGACGGCGGTGTCGATGTCTATGTATCGACCCAGTGGCTGCACGACGACCAGCACCAGATGTGCGCGGCGCTCGGGCTGCCGCCGGAGAAGGTGCGGCTGACGCTCTCCGGCGTCGGCGGGGCCTTCGGCGGACGCGAGGACGTCTCGGTGCAGATCCACGCGGCGATGCTCGCACTGCACACCGGCCGTCCGGTGAAGATGAGTTACAACCGCGAGGAGTCGTTCTACGGGCATGTGCACCGCCACCCGGCCCGGATGCGCTTCGAGCACGGCGCGACGCGCGACGGGAAGCTCGTGTACGTCAGGGCGCGGCTGCTCTTCGACGGCGGTGCCTACACCTCCACATCCCAGGTGGTCATAGCCAACGGCTCGTACTTCGCGGCGGGCGCCTACGACGTTCCGCACGCCGAGATCGACGGCTACTGCGTCTACACCAACAACCCTCCGTGCGGGGCGATGCGCGGCTTCGGGGCGGTGCAGTCGTGTTACGGCGTGGAGTCCAACCTCGACCGGCTGGCACGTGAACTCACCATGGACCCGGTGGAGTTGCGTATCCGCAATGCCATGACGACGGGGTCGGTGCTGCCGACCGGGCAGGCGGTGGACGGTCCCGCGCCTGCCGCCGAACTCCTGGAGCGGCTGCGCGCCCGTCCGCTGCCGCCCGCCGGTGAGGGCGCGTTCGCCCGGCCGGGCGGGCTGAACAACACCACACACGGTGAGGGCGTCAGGCGCGGGGTCGGCTATGCCATCGGGGTCAAGGCCATCGGCTTCTCCGGCGGGGTCGACGACCGCTCGGTGGCCCGGGTCCGGCTCGCCCTGGTCAACGGGGATCCGGTGGCCGAGATCCACACCGCCGCCGCCGAGTGCGGCCAGGGCATCGTGACCGTTCAGGCGCAGATCGCCAGGACCGAGCTGGGCGTCGAGCGGGTGGTGGTTCTGCCCGCCGACACCCTGGTGGGCGACGCGGGTTCGTCGTCGGCGTCCCGGATCAGCTGGATGAGCGGCGGCGCGGTGCAGGGCGCCTGCAAGGCCGTACGGGAGGAGCTGACCGCGCGCGGGGACGGGCCGTTGGAGGCGCTGCTCGCGGACGGGCCCGTCGAGGCCGAGTACCAGTACCGCCACCGCCGCACGTTTCCCATCGACCCCGAACGCGGCCAGGGCGACGCCCACATCGCCTTCGCGTTCGCCGCCCACCGCGCGGTCGTGGACGTCGACACCGAACTCGGACTGGTGAAGGTGGTCGAGCTGGCCACCAGCCAGGATGTCGGCAAGGCGATGAACCCCCTCGCCGTCGAGGGGCAGATCGAGGGCGGCAGCGCCCAGGGCCTCGGGCTCGCGCTCATGGAGGAACTCCACATCCAGGACGGCACGGTGCGTAATCCGTCCTTCACCGACTATCTGATCCCGACGATCGCGGACATGCCGTCGGTCCCCATCGACCTGCTCGAACTGCCCCACCCCGACTCGCCGTACGGGCTGAACGGGGTGGGCGAGCCACCGACCCTGTCGTCGACCCCGGCCATCGCCAACGCGTTGCGCGACGCTACCGGCCTCGCCCTGACCAGGGTGCCGGTGCGCCCCGGCGACCTGATCCACAGCGGCCCCACCGACAGCGGCCCCGCCCTCAGTGGCCCCGCCGACAGCGGCCTCACCGACAGCGAAGGGAGGTGATGCGGGCCCGCCCCCGGGTCCCCCGACGGTTCTGCACGCACCGCGTACGTACCACCAGAACCAGCAGGGAAGGAACAGCACCTTGATCATCGACACTCATATGCATCCCACGAACGTCGTGGACCAGGCGTGGCGGCACGACGGCGAGCCGTTCACCGGCGAGCGGACCCTGGCCATGATGGACGGCCCGTACCTGATCAACGGCAAACCCCGCCGGATCGACTACGGCTGCATCATGCCCCCGCCCGGCAACAGCGTCTGGCAGGACGGGATGCGGGGCGGCCGCGAGGGCATCCGCGACTACATGGCGTACATCACCGAGCTGGTGACGACGTACCCCGACCGCTTCATCGGGAACTTCATGTACAACCCGCGCTTCGGGCCGGAGAACGGCGCCAAGGAGCTGGAGTTCCACGTCAAGGAGTACGGCTACAAGATGCTCAAGCTGCATGCCAACATGCATGCCTACCGGCCCGACCGGGCGCTCGACTGGCTCCGCCCGGTGCTGCGGGTCTGTGACGAGCTGGGTGTCCTGGTCCTGATCCACACCGGCGACGGGCCGTACTCGATCCCGACGCAGTTCTACCCGATCATCCGCGAGTTCCCGAACGTCAACTTCATCCTCGGGCACTTCGGTGTGCAGACCGGCGGCGTCTACTGCTTCGAGGCGCTCTACATGATCCTCGACTCGCCCAATGTGTACGGCGAGTCGGGGTGGCTGCTCCAGTCGCGGATCGTGGAGTTCGCCCAGCAGATGGAGAAGCACCAGCTGGTCTTCGGTACGGACTCGCCGCCCAACGAACCGGGCATGTGGGCCCGTGAGCTGGAGGTCCTCTGCGGCCCGCCGCCGCAGGGCATGAACCTCTCCGAGGAGCATCTGGAGGGGTATCTCGGCAACAACGTGGCGAAGCTGCTGGGTCTGAAGCCCACTCCCCCGCCGCGCGACCAGGAGGAGGCGCAGCTGCGCCTCACGGACACCTACGCGTCGTTGGACGCGGCCGGTTCGTCGCGCGTCTGAGGGCAGCGGCCCCACCCACGGGCCGGCCCCCTCCTCGCGGGAGCGGGCCGGCCCTCCTCCGCCCGTCAACCACGGACGCACATCCACCACGGGCACGGTGTCCCGGCGCCCCCGGTACGGAAGCAGGTGCCGCCATGCGGCGCATCGGTCATCTCGTCCCCTCCCCCTCCATCGGCGTCGAGCGCTGGTCGGGCCAGATCTGCCGCTCCGTCTCCATCGAGGCCGCCCATCCGGTCGCCCGCACCGCCCTGCCCGACGTGCTGTACGGTCCTGCGATCGCGCCCTCGCAGTCCGCTGAACTCACCCGCTCGGCCGCGCTGCTGGCCGACGCGGGCGCCGACGCCGTGGTCTGGAGCGGCAGTTCGAGCGATCTGCACGGCGCGGCGCACGGGCGGGCGGTGGCGCGCCGGATCGAGGAGGTGGCAGGCGTCCCCGCGTCGACCGTCACGCTGGGCCAGCTCGATCTGCTCGCCCGCCGGGGGCTGGCCTCGCTGGCGCTGGTGTCACCGGGCTCCGAACAGGCCGCGGGGCGGCTCGCCGACACGTATCTGGCGGCCGGATTCCGGGTGGTCTCGGTGACCGCGCTCGGGCTTCCCACGGCGCGGGAGGCCGCAGGGCTGGCGGTGTCGCGGGTACGCAGACTGCTGGCGGGGGCCGACTCTCCGGACGCCGAGTGCCTGGTGGTGACGGGTACGGAGCTGCCGGTCGCGCCCGTGGCCGCGCTGCTGGAACGGGAGCTGGGCAAGCCGGTGTACGACGGTGCCCGGGTGGCGATCAGGACCGGGCTCGATCTGCTGGGCCTGACGGTCGGCGCTCCCGAGTGGGGCGAGCTGTTCTCGGTCGAGCAGCACGCGGGGATCTGCTGTGACCACTGAGCCGTTGTCGGCGGCGCCCCCGGCATCCCAGGACCTGCGGGACTTCCTCGCCCGGTACACGGCCGACCACCCCGACGACGTGCTCACCGTCGACGACCGGATCGAAGGCGAGGACGTGGCCGCGCTCGTCCTGGAGCTGGCGGCGCGCGGCCGGGACGAGCTGGTGGTCTGCCGGAACGTCGCGGGGCTCGGTACCCCCCTGGTCACCAATGTGTTCGCATCGCGCCGCCGTATCGCCCGCCTGCTCGGCACCGGGACGGCCGGGCTGCACCGCGCGTACCAGGCGGCGTCGGCCCGCCGCTGCGAGCCCCGGGTGGTGCGGGAGGGCCCGGTGCTCGACGTGGTGGCGGAACCGGACCTCGGCGTCCTCCCGATGATCCGGCACTTCGCCTCGGACCGGGGCCCGTACATCACGAACGGCATCATCGCGGTGGAGGCACCCCCGTACGCCGAGGGCCGCTCGGGCAATCTCAGCTACCACCGCGCGATGGTGCACGACCCGGGCGAACTGGCCACCAGCCTCCACTCGCGCGGCCATCTGTGGCAGCTGCTGCGGCTGGCGCAGGAGCACGGCGAACGGCTCCCGGTGGCCATGGTCGTCGGCTCGCACCCGCTGTTCATGCTGGCGGCGTCCGCCCGGGTGGGCGCGGACACCGACGAACGGTGCGTGGCGGGCGGCCTGTTCGGGGCACCCCTGGACGTGGTGCGCACCCCGAAGTACGGGATACGTGTTCCGGCGAGCGCCGAGACGGTCCTTGAGGGGTTCATCGATCCGGACCGCCGTGCCGACGAGGGGCCCTTCGGTGAGTTCTCCGGATACTCGTCGGACCGCTCGACCCACAACGTGCTGACCGTCGAGACGGTCCTGCGGCGCCGGGACGCGCTGCTGCTGGACGTGGTGGGCGGCAGCACGGCCGAGCACCTCAACCTGGCGCGGGTGCCGCGCGAGTCGGAGATGGCGCAGAAACTGATGGAGCGCTTCCCCGAGGTGACGGCGCTGCACTATCCGACCTCGGGCACGCACTTCCACGCGTATGTGGCGATGCGCCCCAGCCGTCCCGGCCAGGCCCGGCAGATCATGCTGGGGCTGCTCGGCTGGGACCCGTACCTCAAGACGGTCGTCGCGGTCGACCAGGACGTCGACATCACGCAGGACTCGCAGGTGCTGTGGGCGATGGCCACCCATCTCCAGCCGCACCGGGACGTCTTCCAGGTCGGCGGTCTGCCCGGCAGCCCCCTAGACCCGTCGTCCACGGCGGACGGCACGACGTCCCGGATGGCCCTGGACGCGACGCGCGGCCCGGACTTCGACGGGGTACGGATCGAGATCGCCCCCGGACGCGCGGAGGCCGCGCGCCGTCTGCTCGACGGTCGCGCGGCCCCCTGATCGATACAGGCGGTCAGGCGCCCATCATGTGCACGCCGCCGTCGACGTGGATGATCTCGCCGGTCGTCTTCGGGAAGAAGTCCGAGAGCAGGGCGACAATGCCGCGGCCGGCCGGCTCGGGGTCGGCCATGTCCCAGGCGAGCGGGGAGCGGGTGTTCCAGACGTCCGCCAGTTCCCCGAAGCCCGGGATGGACTTCGCGGCCATCGAGCCGATGGGGCCGGCGGAGATCAGGTTGCAGCGGATGTCCTGCTGGCCCAGGTCACGGGCGAGGTAGCGGGATGTCGCCTCCAGCGCGGCCTTGGCCGGGCCCATCCAGTCGTACTGCGGCCAGGCGTACTGGGCGTCGAAGGTGAGGCCGACGACCGAGCCGCCCTCGCTCATCAGCGGCAGACAGGCCATGGCCAGCGACTTCAGCGAGAAGGCCGAGACGTGCATGGCCGTGGCGACCGACTCGAACGGGGTGTTGAGGAAGTTGCCGCCGAGCGCGTCCTGCGGCGCGAAGCCGATGGAGTGCACGACCCCGTCGAGCGAGCCGAGCTCGTCGCGGACCAGGCCCGCGAGCCGGTCGAGGTGCTCGGTGCTGGTGACATCCAGCTCGATGACCTTGGCGGGCTTGGGCAGCTTCTTGGCGATGCGCTCGGTGAGGGTGGGCCGCGGGAAGGCGGTCAGGATGACCTCGGCGCCCTGCTCCTGGGCCACCTTGGCGGCGTGGAAGGCGATGGAGGACTCCATCAGCACACCCGTGATGAGGATGCGCTTGCCGTCGAGAATTCCGCTCATGTGATCAGTGACCCATGCCCAATCCGCCGTCAACGGGGATGACGGCTCCAGTGATGTACGACGCGTCGTCGGAGGCGAGGAACCGCACCGTGGCGGCGATCTCCTCCGGCTGGGCGTACCGGCCGAGCGGCACCTGCGAGACGATGCCCGCACGCTGCTCGTCGGTGAGCACCTTGGTCATGTCGGTGTCGACGAAACCGGGTGCGACTACGTTGAAAGTGATGTTGCGGGAGCCCAGCTCACGGGCGAGGGAGCGCGCGAAGCCCACCAGGCCGGCCTTGGACGCGGCGTAGTTCGCCTGTCCGGCGGAGCCGAGCAGACCGACCACGGACGAGATGAGGACGACGCGGCCCTTCTTGGCGCGCAGCATCGCACGGTTGGCCCGCTTCACGACCCGGAAGGTACCGGTGAGGTTGGTGTCGAGTACGGCGGTGAAGTCGTCCTCGGACATCCGCATCAGCAACTGGTCCTTGGTGACACCGGCGTTGGCCACTAGCACCTCCACGGGACCGTGCTTCTCCTCGATCTCCTTGTAGGCCTGCTCCACCTGCTCGGTGTCGGTGATGTCGCACTTGACGGCCAGGAACCCCTGTTCGGCAAGCGCTGCCGGCTCGCCGGAGCGGTACGTGATCGCGACCTTGTCGCCTGCGTCTGCGAAAGCGCGGGCGATGGCAAGGCCGATGCCCCGGTTTCCTCCGGTGACGAGAACCGAGCGGCTCAACGGATCACCCTTTCGATAGCTGTGTGGTACTCACGCAAACTATCGGTCCTGCCCCACTTCGGAGGAATCGGCCTCCGACAGCGCCGCGTGGCGGTCCCTGTCGGGTCCCTACAGAAAGCATCTGGCAGCAGGGCGCGTCCGCGCGACATGATGCGAGCGACCGGTCGTGACGACAGGAGACCTCGTGCCACATTCGATCGACGCAGCCTTCACGGCTCTGCCGCTGCGCGCCCTGGCCGACGCGGCGCTCGCCCGCGCCCGCGCGCTCGGCGCCGACCACGCCGACTTCCGCTTCGAGCGGGTCCGCAGCGCGACCTGGCGGCTGCGGGACGCCAGGCCCGCGGGCTCCACGGACACCACGGATCTCGGGTACGCCGTACGGGTCGTGCACGGGGGGAGCTGGGGGTTCGCCTCCGGTGTCGATCTGTCGATGGACGCGGCGGCGCGGGTGGCCGGGCAGGCCGTAGCGATGGCGAAGCTCTCCGCCAAGGTCATCAGGGCGGCCGGATCGGAAGAGAGAGTGGAGCTGGCGGACGAGCCGGTGCACCCGGACCGGACCTGGATCTCCTCGTACGAGACCGACCCCTTCTCGGTACCCGCCGACGAGAAGACCGGGCTGCTGGCCGACTGGTCGGCGCGGCTGCTGCGGGCGGACGGCGTCGCCCATGCGGACGCCTCGCTGATGACCGTGCTCGAGAACAAGTTCTACGCGGACACCGCGGGCACCGTCACCACCCAGCAGCGGGTCAGGCTCCATCCGCAGCTCACCGCGGTGGCGGTGGACGCGGACACCGGTGAGTTCGACTCGATGCGCACCCTCGCGCCGCCGGCCGGGCGCGGCTGGGAGTACCTGACCGGCACGGGCTGGGACTGGGACGCCGAGCTGGAGCGGATCCCGGAGCTGCTCGCCGGGAAGATGCGGGCGCCGAGTGTCGAGGCGGGGGCGTACGACCTGGTGGTGGACCCGTCCAACCTCTGGCTCACCATCCATGAGTCGGTCGGGCACGCCACCGAGCTGGACCGGGCGCTGGGGTACGAGGCGGCGTACGCCGGGACCTCATTCGCCACGTTCGACCAGCTCGGCACGTTGGCGTACGGCTCCCCCGTGATGAACGTGACGGGCGACAGGACCGCCGAACACGGCCTGGCCACGGTCGGTTTCGACGACGAGGGGGTGGAGGCGCAGTCCTGGGATCTGATCAAGGACGGCACGCTGGTCGGGTACCAGCTGGACCGCAGGATCGCGAAGCTGACGGGACTCGGCCGGTCCAACGGGTGTGCGTACGCGGATTCGCCGGGGCATGTGCCGGTGCAGCGGATGGCCAATGTGTCGCTCGAGCCGGATCCGGGCGGGCTCTCCACGGAGGACCTGATCGGGGGCGTCGAGCGGGGGATCTACGTGGTGGGCGACCGGTCGTGGTCGATCGACATGCAGCGCTACAACTTCCAGTTCACCCAGCAAAGGGCATATCGCATCAAGAACGGACAACTCGCCGGGCAGCTGCGGGACGTCGCCTACCAGGCGACGACCACGGACTTCTGGGGCTCGATGGAGAAGGTCGGCGGCCCGCAGACGTACGTACTGGGCGGCGCCTTCAACTGCGGCAAGGCCCAGCCGGGCCAGGTCGCATCGGTCTCGCACGGCTGCCCGTCCGCCCTCTTCCGGGGCGTGAACATCCTCAACACCACGCAGGAGGCCGGGCGATGACCCCCTCGAACCGCACCAGCAGGCCGCACGAGATCGTCGAGCGGGCCCTCGCCCTGTCCACCGCGGACGGCTGCGCCGTCATCGCCGACGAGCGTTCGAGCGCCAATCTGCGCTGGGCCGGGAACGCGCTGACGACCAACGGTGTGACCCGCGGCCGGACCCTGACCGTCATCGCGACGGTAGACGGCAAGGAGGGCACCGCATCCGGTGTCGTCTCCCGGTCGGCGGTGACCGCGGCCGATCTCGAACCGCTGGTCCGGGCCGCCGAGGCGGCCGCCCGCAACGGCTCCCCCGCCGAGGACGCCCGGCCGCTGGTCACCGGGGTGCCCGAATCCGCCGGCTTCACGTCAGCGCCCGCCGAGACCACGTCGGCGGTCTTCGACGCCTTCGCACCGGCGCTGGGCGAGTCCTTCGCCCGCGCGCGCTCCGGCGGGCGCGAGCTGTACGGCTTCGCCAGCCATGAGATGACCTCCAGCTACCTCGGTACGTCCACCGGTCTGCGGCTGCGCCACGACCAGCCGAACGGCACGCTGGAGCTGAACGCCAAGTCCCCCGACCGGTCCCGTTCCGCCTGGGCGGGCCGGGCCACGCGGGACTTCGCCGACGTCGACCCGGCCGCGCTTGACGCCGAACTGGCGCGGCGGCTGCGCTGGGCCGAGCGCAGGGTGGCGCTGCCCGCCGGGCGCTACGAGACGCTGCTGCCGCCGACCGCGGTGGCCGATCTGCTGATCTACCAGTTCTGGTCGTCCGCCGCCCGGGACGCGGCGGAGGGCCGTACGGTCTTCTCCCGGCCCGGTGGCGGGACCCGGCTCGGTGACCGGCTCTCCCCGCTTCCGATGACCCTGCGCAGCGATCCGGCCGAGCCGGGTCTGGAGTCGGCGCCCTTCGTCCTCGCGCACTCCTCCGGCGACGACTCGTCGGTCTTCGACAACGGCCTGCCGCTCTCCCGTACGGACTGGGTGCGCGACGGCCGGCTGGAGAACCTGGTCACCACCCGGCACAGCGCGGAGCTGACCGGCCTCCCGGTGGCGCCCCCCATCAGCAATCTGATCCTGGAGGGCGGCGGGGAGCGCTCGCTCGACGAGATGGTGGCCGCGTCGGGGCACGACGGACCCGCCCTGCTGCTGACCTGCCTCTGGTACATCAGGGAGGTCGACCCGGCCACCCTGCTGCTGACCGGGCTGACCAGGGACGGCGTCTACCTGGTGGAGAACGGCGAGGTCACCGGCGAGGTGAACAACTTCCGCTTCAACGAGTCGCCGGTCGATCTGCTCTCCCGGGCCACCGAGGCCGGGCGTACGGAGCGGACGCTGCCGCGCGAGTGGGGCGACTGGTTCACCCGCGCCGCGATGCCCGCCCTGCGCATCCCGGATTTCAATATGAGTTCCGTCAGCCAGGGCGTATAACCTCTGGGACGTACTTCCAGCCGCACCGAAGGAGACGCGAGACCCGTGACGGACATCGTCGACGAGCTGAAGTGGCGGGGGCTCTTCGCCCTCTCCACTGACGAGGACGCATTGCGCAAGACGCTCGCGGACGGTCCCGTCACGTTCTATTGCGGCTTCGACCCGACGGCGGCGAGCCTGCATGTGGGCCACCTCGTACAGGTCCTCACCGTCCGCAGGCTCCAGCAGGCCGGGCACCGGCCGCTGGCGCTGGTGGGCGGGGCCACCGGCCAGATCGGTGACCCGCGGCCGACCGCCGAGCGGACGCTGAACGACCCGGAGACCATCGCCAACTGGGTGGGCCGGCTGCGCTCGCAGATCGAGCCGTTCCTCTCGTTCGAGGGGGAGAACGCGGCGGTGATGGTCAACAACCTGGACTGGACCGCGGGCCTGTCCGCGATCGAGTTCCTGCGGGACATCGGCAAGCACTTCCGGGTGAACAAGATGCTCACCAAGGAGTCGGTCGCCCGCCGCCTGGAGTCCGAACAGGGCATCAGCTACACGGAGTTCAGCTACCAGCTGCTCCAGGGAATGGACTTCCTGGAGCTGTACCGGCGGTACGGCTGCACGCTCCAGCAGGGCGGCAGCGACCAGTGGGGCAATCTCACGGCGGGGATCGACCTGATCCACCGCCTGGAGCCGGACGCGTCCGTGCACGCGCTGGGCACCCCGCTGATGGTCAAGGCGGACGGCACCAAGTTCGGCAAGTCCGAGAGCGGGGCCGTCTGGCTGGACGCGGAGATGACCACGCCGTACGCGTTCTACCAGTTCTGGCTGAATGTGGACGACCGCGACGTCTCCACGTACAACCGCATCCTCAGCTTCAAGAGCCGCGCGGAGCTGGAGGAGCTGGAGCAGCTGACCGGGGATCGGCCGCAGGCGCGGGCCGCCCAGCGCTCGCTGGCCGAAGAGCTGACGACACTGGTGCACGGCGCGGACCAGTGCGCGGCGGTGGTCGCGGCGTCCAGGGCGCTCTTCGGACAGGGCGAGCTGACGGAGCTGGACGAGGCGACGCTGAGCGCGGCGCTCTCCGAGCTGCCGCACACCAAGGTCGACAAGCTCGTTCCGGTCGTGGAGCTGCTCGCCGACACGGGTCTTGTGCCGAGCAGGTCGGCGGCCCGCCGGGCCGTCAAGGAGGGCGGGGCGTACGTGAACAACGTGAAGGTCACCAGCGAGGACGCGGTGCCGGCGGCCGGGGATCTGCTGCACGGGCGGTGGCTGGTGCTGCGCCGCGGCAAGAAGAACCTGGCGGCGGTCGAGGTCACGGGCGCTTAGTACATACGTGAGGGGGCGGCCGGTGCGGAACCGGCCGCCCTCACGCGTGCGTGGCGTCAGGTGGTGTGTCTGCTGCCCCGGACCGAGGTCCAGAGCTTGTCCCCCACGCCGACGATGATCACGGCGCCGATCAGCTGGAGCAGATGCCTGATCCAGTCGATGCCCCGGGTGTCGTTGACCCCCAGCCCGGTGGCCACCCAGTTGCCCAGCACACTGCCCAGGATACCGAAGATCACGGTCAGCCACAGCGGGATCTGCTGCTTGCCCGGGATGATCGCCTTCGCGATCAGGCCGAGCACCAGCCCCACGATGATGGCCCACAACCAATTCATGTCGCCTCCTGATGCGGCTGCTGGATACGCACGGGCCTCAGTTTCGGCCCACCCTCCATACGGCGCATGTCGGACACCGCCATACGTGCCCCGGCGGCCTCGGTACGGGCGGCACGGACGCGCCCCGCTCTTATGGGCGGCCGGGCGTCGGCGTAACGTGGTGCCGTCCGGTCCGGGGAGAGTCCGGCGCAGGAATCGGGTGGTGGAGCGTGATGCGGAAGCAGAGCAGCGGTGAGGTCTTCCGGATCACGGGTGCCCGTACCGGCCTTGAGGAAGACGTACGCGGCCGGCAGCGCCGGTACATCATCTCGATGACGGTGCGCACCGTCGCGGTCATCCTGACGGCGGCCCTCTGGAACGTGACACGGCCGGTGGCGATCGGGACGCTGGTGCTGGGCGCCCTCCTTCCGTACGTCGCCGTGGTGATCGCGAACGCGGGCCGCGAGAACGCTCCGGGGCTCCCCACGACGTTCGTTCCCGCGCCGTTCCGCCCGCCGCTGGAACCGTCTTCCGTGGTTCCGGGGACGGAACCGGCCGACGAGGCGCCCACCACGGAGCGTGAGCAGCGGGCGGCGGAACAGGGCTGAGGCGAGGCCGAATTCCTGCGGGTGTCAAAGCTCAAGAAAAGCTCAGATCAATCATGTAGTTACGGTGCCGCACTCCGATGGGCCCGTGACATACTTTGGAGGCGCTCCGCATCCCCCGTCGGAGCGACGGACCGACGCCGGGCAGCTCCCCCCGTGGCTGCTCGGCGTCGTTTTTTCCGGCACCTCTCTCCGGCACCTCGCCCGTCCGTAACGGCGATGCTTTGGCCTAGGGTTGAGGTGTGAACTCCCCCGATTCGACTGGTTCCGCCCCGGTCCCGCCCGCCGCAGTCACACCCGCCCCGGTCTGCTCGGCCAAGGGGTGCCGGGCCGACGCCGTGTGGGTGCTGGCGTGGAACAACCCGAAACTGCACACCCCGGAGCGCCGGAAGACGTGGCTGGCCTGTGCGGAACACCGGGAGCACTTGTCGCAGTTCCTGGGGGTGCGCGGCTTCCTCAAGGACGTGGTGGCCCTGGCCGAGTGGGAGCAGCGAGCCCAGGCCGACGAGACACCGGCCGACGAGACGGGGGGCGAACAGGCCCGGGCCCAGGGCGGATAAACACAGGGCCGTCAGCCGCCGATCGCCGACATGGGCCGGTTGGGCTGGAGGAACGACGGGTCGTCCAGACCGGATCCGGCCTTCTTTCCCCACATCGCCAGCTTCCAGCGCCGGGCGATCTCCTCGTCCGGCTCCCCGGAGCGGAGCGCGGCCCGCAGGTCGGACTCCTCCTGGGCGAACAGGCAGGTGCGCACCTGTCCGTCCGCGGTGAGCCGGGTGCGGTCGCAGGCGGCACAGAACGGGCGGGTGACCGAGGCGATGACGCCGACCCGGTGCGGACCGCCGTCGACCACCCAGCGCTCGGCGGGCGCCGAACCGCGCTCGTCGCTGCCCTCCTCGGTCAGCGTGAAGCGGGTGCGCAGCGACTGGAGGATGTCACCCGCCGTGATCATGCCGTCGCGCTTCCAGCCGTGCTGGGCGTCGAGCGGCATCTGCTCGATGAAGCGCAGCTCGTACCCGTGCTCCACGGCCCAGGCGAGCAGGTCGGGCGCCTCGTCGTCGTTGAGTCCCGGCATCAGCACGGTGTTGACCTTGACCGGGGTGAGCCCGGCGGCGCTGGCGGCTGCCATACCGTCCAGCACGTCGCGGTGCCGGTCCCGGCGGGTGAGGGTCTTGAAGACGTCCGGGCGCAGGGTGTCGAGCGAGACGTTGACCCGGTCGAGGCCGGCGGCCGCCAGGGCCTGGGCGGTGCGCTTGAGGCCGATGCCGTTGGTGGTCAGGGACATCCGGGGGCGCGGCTCCAGGGCCGCGACACGCTCGACGATGCCGACGAGACCGGGGCGCAGCAGCGGCTCACCGCCGGTGAAGCGGACCTCGGTGATGCCGAGGCAGGTCACTGCGATGCCGATCAGGCGGACGATTTCGTCGTCCGTGAGCAGATCGGGCTTGGCAAGCCACTGCAGGCCCTCTTCCGGCATGCAGTAGGTGCAGCGCAGATTGCAGCGGTCGGTGAGTGACACTCGCAGGTCAGTGGCCACTCGGCCAAAGGTGTCGATAAGCACGGTGGGCCCCCTCCCCGATAGCGGAAATGCGTACGGACCCGAGCCTACGCGACACGGGTGACAGTGACACTGGCCGAATACCACAGGGCGGGCGGGGGCCCGGTCGTATGGATCTACGACTGGATGTACGACCGGGCCCTGGTGCCGCCTCGTCCTGCCCGGGCGGACTGCCTGTGCGGACACCGCATCCTGGCTGTACGGACACCGCGTCCTGCCTGTGCGGACGCCGCGTCCTGCCGCGCGGACGGCCGTCAGTGGGCGCCGAATCCGGTGAGGGACCTGACCTCCAGCTCGGCGTACTTGTCCTGGTCCGGCTTCTCGGGCGAGAGCAGCGAGCCCAGCCAGCCGAGCAGGAATCCCAGCGGGATGGAGATGAGGCCGGGGTTCTCCAGGGGGAACCAGGCGAAGTCGACGCCCTTGAACATCGAGGTGGGCTTTCCCGAGACGACCGGCGAGAAGAGCACCAGCACCACGGAGGAGACGAGCCCGCCGTAGATGGACCACAGAGCGCCCGCGGTCGTGAACCTCTTCCAGAAGAGGCTGTAGAGCAGGGTCGGCAGGTTGGCGGAGGCGGCGACCGCGAAGGCGAGGGCGACCAGACCCGCCACGTTCAGATCGCGGGCGAAGGCCCCCAGCGCGATGGCGACGGCACCGATCGCGACGGTCGCCCAGCGTGCCGCGCGCATCTCCTCCTTCTCGGTGGCCTGCCCCTTGCGGATGACGTTGGCGTAGATGTCGTGCGCGAACGACGACGAGGAGGCCAGGGTCAGTCCGGCGACCACCGCGAGGATGGTGGCGAAGGCGACCGCGGAGATCACCGCGAGCAGGACCGAACCCCCGGTGGAGCCGGCGCCGCCGCCGATCTCCAGGGCCGCGAGCGGGGCCGCCGTGTTGCCCGCCGGATTGGACGCGATGATGTCGGCGGGCTTGAGCAGGGCCGCGGCACCGAACCCGAGCACGATCGTCATCAGATAGAAGGCGCCGATGATGCCGATCGCCCAGTTCACCGACTTCCGGGCGGCCTTGGCCGTCGGCACGGTGTAGAAGCGGATCAGGATGTGCGGCAGGCCCGCGGTGCCGAGCACCAGCGCGATGCCCAGCGAGATGAAGTCCAGCTTGGAGGTCCCCGTAGCGCCGTACTTGAGGCCGGGTTCCAGGAACGCCTTCCCCTTGCCGCTGTTCGACGCGGCCGAGCCGAGCAGGTCGGAGACGTTGAAGTGGAATTTCAGCAGGATCAGGAACGTGATGAGGATGGTTCCGGCGATCAGCAGGACGGCTTTGACCATCTGGACCCAGGTGGTGCCCTTCATCCCGCCGATCGTGACGTACACGATCATCAGGACACCGACCAGCGCGACGATGGCGATCTTCCCGGCGTCGCTGGTGATGCCGAGCAGCAGCGAGACCAGGACGCCGGCGCCCGCCATCTGCGCCAGCAGATAGAAGATCGAGACGACGATGGTGGACGCACCCGCGGCGGTGCGGACGGGGCGCTGGCGCATCCGGTAGGCGAGGACGTCGCCCATCGTGTAGCGGCCGGAGTTGCGCAGCGGCTCGGCGACGAGCAGCAGGGCGACCAGCCAGGCGACCAGGAAGCCGATCGAGTAGAGGAAGCCGTCGTAGCCGAAGAGGGCGATGGCGCCCGCGATGCCGAGGAACGAAGCGGCCGACATGTAGTCGCCGGAGACCGCGAGTCCGTTCTGCAGCGCGGTGAACTGCCGGCCGCCCGCGTAGAAGTCGGCTGCGCTCCTGGTCCGGCGGCCGGCCCAGACGGTGATGACGAGCGTGGCGACGACGAAGACCGCGAAGAGCGTGATGATCAGGGGCCGGTGCTGGGTGGTCGCCGACGCGGCGAGCTGGACTGCGGGGTTCATGCGCGCTCCTCCATACGTGACTTGATGGCGGCGCCCTTCGGGTCGAGCCGGGTCGCGGCATGCCGCGAGTAGAACCATGCGATGAGGAACGTGGTGAGGAACTGGCCGAGGCCGAGTACCAGGGCCACGTTGATGTTGCCGAAGAGCGTGGTGCCCATGAAGCCGCCCGCGTAGCTCGACAGCAGGACGTACAGCAGGTACCAGGCCACGAAGCCGACGGTCAGCGGGAAGGCGAAGGAGCGGTGGGCGCTGCGCAGTTCGCCGAACTCGGCGCTCTGCTGCACCTCGGTGAACATCTCTGTCGTGGGCCGGTCCGGGCGGGGCCCGGTGTCCGTTCCTTCCGGGGTCTGCGGTGCATCGGTGGCCACGGATTCTCCTCGCGACGTGCTTACGGTGGGTGGGCTTCCGGAGGACCCGCGGTACGGGTCTCCGACAAGGGCACGGCGCGCGGGGCGGAGTGGTTCAACGCCCGGCCCTTCTTGCTGGACTGATTGCCGGGCAGGAACGGCCGGCGTCGGCTTCACTGGTCGGGCAGCGCCCAACTGCGGCTCGCAGGGCGTCGGTTGGCAGGGATGATGTGGAGAACCCATGGCTCGTCCGAGATACGCCCATCCGGGATACGGGCGGTGGCGCGCCCTCGCGCTGCCCGCGGGACTGGCCCGCTACGCGGAGCGCAAGGGCACGGTCAACGTCGCCGGCGCCGCCAATGACGGGTTCGACCTGGCCTCGCACGCGGTCACCGACGCACTGAGCCCGGACGACGGCACAGCGGTCACCCGCACGGTGGACCCGTCCAGGTGCCCAGTGATTCCGGGCCAGTTGCCGGGCGTGGTCACGGTGGCGGCGACCGGCGCCAAGACCCTCAAGTCCTCCTACTCCAACTACGGCCTGGGGGTCATCGACATCGCGGCGCCGGGCGGCGACTCGGTGGCGTTCCAGCCCCCCGAGCCGCCCGCGACCAGCAGCGCGGTGCTCGGCCCGGTACCGGGCGGCGGCTATGCCTACATGTCGGGTACGTCCATGGCGTCCCCGCATGCCGCCGGGGTCGCGGCGCTGATCAAGTCCCGCCATCCGCATGCCTCGCCCGCCCAGATCGAGGCGCTGCTGTACGCGGGGGCCGACCGGCTCGCCTGCCCGGACCCGTACCCCATCGACGCCGACGGTGACGGCAGGCCCGACGCGGTCTGCCGGGGCGGCAGGGACCACAACAGCTTCTACGGGGCGGGCCTGGCCGACGCGCTGCACGCGGTCACCCGGTAGGACGTGGCCGCCGGACCGGGCCGGGCCGCTGCGCCCCCTACTTCACGAGCACCTTGAGCGCGGTGCGCTCGTCCATCGCCCGGTAACCGTCCGGCACCTCGTCCAGGCCGACGGTCCGGTCGAAGACCGGTGACGGGTCGATCGTGCCGTCCAGTACGTCGGGCAGCAGCTCGGGGATGTAGGTGCGGACCGGCGCGACACCACCGCGCAGGGCGATGTTGCGGTTGAACATGTCGCTGAGGTCCAGGCCCGTACCGCTGCCGTGCGGGACACCGACGTATCCGATGGCCCCGCCGTCGCGGGTGACGGCGACGGCGGTGGCCATCGACTGCTCGGTGCCGACGGCCTCGATCACCGCGTGCGCGCCCTGGCCGCCGGTCAGCTCGCGCACCGCGGCGACGGCCTCGTCGCCGCGGACCGCGACGATGTCCGTGGCACCGAAGGTCCGGGCGATGTCCGTACGGGCCTGGTGCCGGCCGAGCGCGATGATGCGCTCGGCGCCCAGCCGCCTGGCGGCCAGTACCCCGCAGAGCCCGACGGCTCCGTCACCGACGACGGCGACGACGCTGCCCGGCCGCACACCGGCGCCGAGGGCTGCGTGGTGGCCGGTGCCCATGACGTCGGAGAGCGCGAGCAGCCCGGTGAGCAGCCGGTCGTCGGTCGCTGCGGCGGCCGGGAGCTTGACGAGCGTGGCGTCGGCGAAGGGCACTCTGACCGCTTCACCCTGGCCGCCGTCGGAGCCGGCCGAGCCCCAGAACCCTCCCTGCGGGCAGGAGGTGGTCAGCCCCTCGGCGCAGTACTCGCACGCGCCGTCGGACCAGACGAAGGGCGCGACGACGAGGTCACCGGCGGCGAACCCCCGCACGTCGGAGCCGGCCGACTCGACCGTGCCGAGGAACTCGTGGCCTATGCGCTGCCCGGGGACGCGCGCGGCCACCCCCCGGTAGGCCCAGAGATCGCTGCCGCAGATACAGGACCGCAGGACCCGGACGACGACATCGGTGGGCTGCTGGACCACGGGGTCCGGCACCTCCTCCACCCGGATGTCATGAGGGGCGTGGATGACGGTGGCGCGCATGGGACAAATCCTTGCTGATCAGACAGGTGTACGGCTGCCACGGTACGCGGGAGCCGGCGTGCCCGCGGACCGGAGCACCCCCGCGGCCAGCAGGGACTGGGCCGCCACATAGGTCGCCATGACCCAGAAACCGGGTAGGGGCGGCTGAGGCAGGTCCGCGATGCCGGTGGCGATCAGCGTGTCGGAGACCAGGAAGAGCGCACCGCCGAGCCCGGCCGGCAGGCCGAGGCCGCTCGCCCGGTACGCCATGGCGGTGAGCAGCAGCGAGTAGCCCGCCACCGGGATCCGCAGCCCGGCCGGGAGGGCGGACAGCAGCACGGCGGCGGTGGCGGCCAGCGCGACCGCGTAGCCCGCCCCGAGGTACGGGTTCGTCCGGCCGCGGCCGAAGAGCACCAGGTAGCAGACGTGTCCTGCGGCGAACAGGGCCATCCCGGCGAGGAAGGCCGGGTCCGCGTTGATCAGCAGCAGGGTGTCGCCGCCCCAGCCGAACAGCAGCGCCGCGATCAGCAGCCGGGGCGCGCCCCGCGTGTACACCTGGGCGGCGAGCAGCGGCATCAGGAGCGGTTTGGCGACGGCGTGGAGGGTCTGGGCGGTGTGCCCGTGCGCAAGGAGCGCGGAGAGGTCGGTCAGGGCGGCGAGCGCGTAGGCGAGCAGCAGCAGCCGCGCGGCCCGCTCCCGCGTCACGCGATCCGCTCGGACGGGTTCTCCCGGACGGCGGAGGCGGTGGCTGGACCAGGAGCGGCGGCGGGAGAAGGTGCGGGAGCGGATGCGACGGCGGGCCCCACCGGCTCCATGGCGGCGGCCCCGGTCACCGGTACCGGCTGCCAGCCCGGTCCGCCGAAGACCCGCCCCGCCCGTTCGCGCCAGTTCGCCGCGGCCCGTACGTCCCGGGCGATCGCCGCGTACTCGTGGGTCGCGACCCGCAGCGGGTTGTAGGTCTCGATGTTCTTGGTCAGCCCGAAGACGGGCCGCACGGTCTCCGGTGTGAAGGATCCGAACAGCCGGTCCCAGACGATGAGGATCCCGCCGAAGTTGCGGTCCAGGTAACCGCCCTGGGAGGCGTGGTGCACCCGGTGGTGGGAGGGCGTGTTGAGTACGTACTCGAAGGGGCGCGGCAGCTTGCCCACCCGCTCGGTGTGCACCCAGAACTGGTAGACGAGGTTGGCCGACGAGCAGAAGGCGAGCGCGGCCGGATGCACACCGAGGGCGATCAGCGGGACGTAGAACGGCCAGACGGTCAGCGACGTCCAGGGCTGGCGCAGCGCGGTCGTGAGGTTGAACTTGCGGCTGGAGTGGTGCACGACGTGGCAGGCCCACAGGACGCGGACCACGTGGTGGCCGCGGTGCGACCAGTAGTAGAAGAAGTCCTGGCCGAGCAGCATCAGCGGGACGGTCCACCACAGGACGGGGACGCGCAGCGGGGTCAGTTCGTAGACCGCGGTGTAGATCGCGACGATGGGGATCTTCCACAGGAAGTCGAAGACCAGGCTGCCGAGACCCATGCCGATGCTGGTGACGGCATCCCTGGTCTCGTACCCCGCGGAGTCCTCGTCGGGATGGAACCGGTAGCTCGCCATCTCCACGACGGTGAGCAGGACGAAGGCCGGTATGGACCACAGCACGACATCGGGCAGATTCGGCATGCCAGCACGGTACGGCCGCCGGATCGGCCCCGGCTAGATGTTGTTACTGACAAGTATGCGAGACATTCTGTCAGCGTGTTTTGGTGAGTTCCGCCAATCGGCGCCGCCCGGCGGGTCCTTGAGCCAGTCCCCTGAGCTGGTTCCTCGAACGGGCCTGGGCAGCCCGGCCGCTCAGACGCCCGCCGCGCCGAGGAGCGCCCCGGCGGCGTAGGTCACCGCCATGGCCAGCGCGCCCCCGGCCATGTTCCGCACCACTGCGGGGCGCACCGGTGCGGCGCCCAGCCGGGCGCTCCACCAGCCCGCCACGGCCAGCGCCGCCAGGACCGAGAGCACCGTGATGTACAGCCGGACCGGGGCCGGCGGCAGCACCATGGCCAGCAGAGGCAGCAGCGCACCGGCCGTGAAGGCGGCGAAGCTGGCGCCCGCCGCGTGCCAGGGACTGGTGAGGTCGTCGGGGTCGATGCCCAGCTCGACTTCGGCGTGGGCGCGCAGCGCGTCGCGCTCGGTGAGCTGCTCGGCCGCCTCGCGGGCCAGTTCCGCCGAGAGGCCCTTGCCCTCCAGGAGCCCGGCCAGCTCGTCGAGTTCGGCGTCCGGGGTCTCGCGCAGCTCGCGCCTCTCCAGGGCCAGCGCGGCCTTCTCTGAATCGCGCTGGGTGGACACCGATACGTACTCCCCCGCCGCCATCGACATCGATCCGGCGAGCAGTCCGGAGAGACCGGCGGTGAGCAGCGCGGTACGCGAGCCGGTGGCGCCGGCGACGCCGACGACGATGCCTGCGGTCGACACGACACCGTCGTTGGCACCGAGCACCGCTGCCCGGAGCCAGTTGAGCCGCGCTCCGAGGCCTCTGTGATGAGGTTCGCCGTGGGAGGAGTCCGTCATCGGGCCAGCGTCTCATCCGGGCAGCCGCGTACCGCGCCTCCCCGCCCGTGGCGTCCCGGGAGCAGCAGGCGGCCGGGACGGGCAGGGCGGTACCGGCCCGGGGCGGCGCCGACGCCCCGTCATATCGGTTACGCCGTAACGGAAGCCGTGCGCTGCCGTCCCGGACACGGGTGCCGGCCTCCGGCGGCGGCCGGGCGGGCCCGCCCCCGGGATTGCGGCGTTGTCGGTAGGGGCCCGTATTCTCTGTGACCATGCTCGACGACCGCCAGACAGCAGCGACAGCGTGGCCGGCCGCGTACCCGCAGGGGTACGCGGTCGTCGACGTGGAGACCACCGGCCTCGCACGCGACGACCGGATAATCTCCGCTGCCGTCTACCGGCTGGACGCCCGGGGCGAGGTCGAGGACCACTGGTACACGCTGGTCAATCCGGAGCGGGACCCCGGCCCCGTCTGGATCCACGGCCTGACCAGTGATGTCCTGGAGGGCGCCCCGCTCTTCCCGGAGATCGCGGCGGAGTTCGCCGAACGGCTCGACGGGCGCGTGCTGGTGGCGCACAACGCGATCTTCGACTGGCAGATGATCTCGAGGGAGTACGCCCGCGCTCAGCGCACCGCCCCGGTCCGCCAGCGGCTGTGCACCATCGCGCTCTCCAAGGAGCTGGCCCTCCCGTTGCCCAACCACAAGCTGGAGTCGCTCGCCGCGCACTTCGGCGTCGTACAGGAGCACGCCCACCACGCTCTCGACGACGCCCGCGTGCTGGCCGAGGCGTTCCGCCCGAGTCTGCACGCGGCGGCCAGGGACGGGGTGCGGCTGCCGCTCCTTGAGTGCAGGCCGCTCACCGAGTGGTCGGACGCCCCGGCCGCGCCGCGCGTCGGCTACCAGGCCTCGTACCGGCAGAGCAGCTGGCGCCCGGCGAGGAAGCGGCCCGCCTGTCCCTATCCGAATCCGGGGCGGTACGAGCCGGGGAAGCCGCTGGCGCAAGGGATGCGGGTGGCGTTCTCCGGTGACACCTCGGTCGACCGCGAGCTGCTGGAGGACCGGGCGGCCGAAGCCGGGCTGCATGTGGCGACGAGCCTGTCCCGGCTGACCAGCCTGCTCGTCACCAACGACCCGGACTCCGCCACGTCCAAGACGGTCAAGGCCAAGTCCTTCGGCACCCCAGTGATCGACGAGGCCGCCTTCACCCAGCTGCTGCGCGACGTCGCCCCGGCCCCGGCAGACGGGTGATTGGCGGGCGACTCGCCCACCGCCCGCTCGCCCGCCGGCGCCCGCGCGTCCCACCCTGTGGCGCATGGCACGTTGCGAGGTATGCGGAAACGACTACGGCATGTCCTTCGAGGTCCACGCGCAGGGCGCGGTCCACGTATTCGACTGCTTCTCCTGCGCCATTCACCGGATGGCGCCCATCTGCGGGCACTGCCGTGTCCAGGTCATCGGGCAGGGCGTGGAGGCCGACGGCGAGTGGTACTGCGGCGGGCACTGCGCCCGCGCGGAGGGGAAGGGGGGCATCGTCGACAAGGTCTGACTCTGCCCGGTTCTGCCCCTCCGGCCGGACCCCCCGTCCGGAGGGCTTCGCCGGGCGAGTACCTTCAGAGGCGTGTACCGCTTCCTGTTGACACGGCAGTGGGTGATTCTCGCCCTTGTCTCACTCGTCCTGATGCCGACGATGATCAAGCTTGGCTTCTGGCAACTGCACCGCCATGAACACAAGGTCGCGCAGAACACGCTCATCGGCAAGAACCTCAAGTCGAAGCCCGTTCCGGTCGGAGACCTCACCTCCCCCGGGCACACCGTGCCGTACGACCAGTACTGGCGCCAGGTGACGGCGACCGGCCACTACGACACCGCGCACGAGGTCGTCGTACGGCGCAGGACCTCGGCCGACGGCACCGTCGGGTACCACGTACTGACGCCCTTCGTCCTGGACGGCGGCAAGACCGTACTCATCAACCGCGGCTGGGTCGCGGACAACGGCAGCCAGCTCACGCTCCCCAGGATCCCGGCCGCCCCCAAGGGCAGGCTGACGGTGGCCGGCCGGCTGATGGCCGACGAGACGACCAGTGCCAGCGGGATCAAGAACGAGAAGGGGCTGCCGCCCCACCAGGTGATGCTGATCAACAGCGTCGAGGAGTCGAAGGCACTGGGCCGACAGGTGCTCGGCGGCTACATCGAGCAGACCGCGCCCCAGCCCAGGGGCGGCTCGCCCGAGCTGATCCCCGCGCCCGAGCATTCGGACATCGGCCCGCACATGGCGTACGCCGTCCAGTGGTGGCTCTTCACCGCCGGGGTGCCCATCGGGTTCGTGGTCCTCGTACGCCGTGAGAAGCGCGAACGGGCCGCGGCGGCGTCGGAGAGCACACCCGAACCGGTGCCCGCTGCTGCTTAGCGGGCCGCGCTCCCGGGAAGACGGCACACCGTGACCCAACGCATCGAGGACTACGCCCTCATCGGCGATCTGCAGACCGCGGCCCTGGTCGGCAGGGACGGCTCCATCGACTGGCTGTGCCTGCCCCGCTTCGACTCGGCGGCGTGCTTCGCCTCGCTGCTCGGCGACGACGAGAACGGCCACTGGCGCATCGCACCGGCCGGAGCCGGCAACTGCACCAGGCGGAGCTACCGGGACGAGTCGCTCGTCCTGGAGTCGGTCTGGGAGACGGCGACCGGCACGGTCAAGGTCATCGACTTCATGCCGCAGCGCGACACCGCCCCGGACATCATGCGCATCGTCGAAGGTGTCAGCGGCGAGGTGGAGATGGCGGGAACGCTACGCCTGCGCTTCGACTACGGCTCGGTCATCCCGTGGATGCGCCGCTCGGACGGGCACCGGGTCGCGGTGGCGGGTCCGGACGCGGTGTGGCTGCGCAGCGAGCCGGCCGTGAAGACCTGGGGCCAGCACTTCTCCACCTGCTCGTCGTTCACGGTGGCCGCGGGCGAGAAGGTGGCGTTCGTGCTCACCTGGCACCCTTCGCAGGAACCGCGCCCTCCGCTGGTGGACCCGCACGAGGCACTGGTCAGCACGCTGGAGGACTGGCACGAGTGGTCGGTGCGCTGCCGGTACCGGGGCCCCTACCGCGAGGCCGTGATCCGCTCGCTGATCACCCTCAAGGCGCTCACCTTCGCCCCGACCGGCGGCATCGTCGCGGCCCCGACCACCTCCCTCCCGGAGGAGATCGGGGGCGTACGCAACTGGGACTACCGGTTCTGCTGGCTGCGCGACTCCACGCTCACCCTCGGCGCACTGCTGGCCTGCGGCTATCTGGAGGAGGCCGGGGCGTGGCGCGACTGGCTGCTGCGCGCGGTCGCGGGCAACCCCGGTGATCTGCAGATCATGTACGGGCTCGCGGGCGAGCGGCGGCTGCCCGAGACGGAGCTGGAGTGGCTGCGCGGCCACGAGGGATCCGCGCCGGTGCGTACCGGGAACGGAGCCGTGACCCAGCTGCAGCTCGACGTGTACGGCGAGGTCATCGACTCGCTCCATCTGGCCCGCACGGCGGGTATTGCCAATGAGCCGCACGCCTGGAGCCTCCAGCTGGCCCTGCTCGGCTTCCTTGAGTCGCGCTGGCGCGAGCCGGACGAGGGGCTGTGGGAAGTACGCGGCCCGCGCCGCCACTTCGTGCACTCCAAGGTGATGGCGTGGGTGGCCGCCGACCGCGCCGTACGCACCCTGGAGGCCGCGCCGAAGCTGCGCGGGGACGTGGAGCGGTGGCGGCGGATGCGCGACGCGGTACACCAGGAGGTGTGCGAGAAAGGCTTCGACAAGGAGCGCAACACCTTCACCCAGTCGTACGGCTCCACCGATCTGGACGCCGCGACGCTGCTCATTCCCCAGGTCGGCTTCCTGCCGCCGGACGACCCGCGGGTGGTCGGGACGGTCGACGCCGTACGTGCGGAGCTGTGCCACGACGGCCTGGTCCGCCGCTACAGCGTGGCGGGGCCGTCGGTGGACGGACTGCCGGGCGGCGAGGGGACGTTCCTGGTCTGCTCGTTCTGGCTGGCGGACGCGCTGCGGATGACCGGGCGGATCAAGGAGGCCGAGGCGCTCCTCGAAAAGCTGCTGGCGCTCCGCAACGACGTCGGGCTGCTGGCGGAGGAGTACGACCCGGTGGCCGGGCGCCAACTCGGCAACTTCCCGCAGGCGTTCAGCCACATCGGCCTGGTGAACACCGCACTCGGGCTGGCCCGCGCGCTGGGGGCGCCCGAGGAGGATGCAGGATAGAGCCATGGATCTTGGACTGAAGGACCGCGTCTACGTCGTCACCGGAGCCACCAGGGGGCTCGGGTTCGCCTCCGCACGCGAGCTGGCGGCCGACGGGGCGAAGGTGATCATCACCGGGCGCGACGCGGAAACGGCGCGAGCGGCGGCGGCCGAACTCGGTCCCGGTGTGCTCGGGGTGGCGGCCGACAACAGCGACCCCGCGGCCGCCGAGCGGCTGATCGCCACCGCGCGGGAGCATTTCGGCCGCTTCGACGGCATCCTCATCAGCGTCGGCGGGCCGGCCGCCGGCTCCGCGGCCGACAACACCGACGAGCAGTGGCGGACGGCCTTCGAGGCGGTCTTCCTCGGCGCGGTGCGGCTCGCCCGCACCGCCGCGGCCGAGCTGTCCGACGGCGGCGTCATCGGCCTGGTGCTCTCCGGCTCGGTGCACGAGCCCATCGGCGGGCTGACGATCTCCAACGGGCTCCGCCCCGGCCTCGCCGGTTTCGCCAAGTCGCTCGCCGACGAGGTGGGTCCGCGCGGGATCCGGGTGGTCGGGCTGCTGCCCGGCCGGATCGACACGGACCGGGTACGGCACCTGGACACGCTCGGCGGTGACCCGGAGGCCGCGCGCACGAGGAGCGAGGCGGGGATCCCGCTACGGCGCTACGGGCGGCCTGAGGAGTTCGGCAGGACGGCAGCGTTCGTGCTGTCGCCGGGGGCCTCGTACCTCACCGGGATCATGCTGTCGGTCGACGGCGGCTCCCGGCGCGGATTCTGACGTCGGCGCCGCGACGGGTCAGGGCAGTTCCACCGCCGTGACCAGCACGGCGACCGACCGGTCCGGACCGGCCGCCGCGGCCACCGCCGACCGCACCGCCGCCGCCACATCCAGGGCCCGCCGCCCAGGGGCAACCGCGAGCTCCACCCGGACGTGGTAGCCGGTACGGTGCACGGCCGCCCCCAGCACACCGGTCAGATGGGCGACGCCGGGAACGGCGGCCGCCGCCTCCGCCTCGGGGCCCCGTACGGCAGCGGCTCCCCTGTCCGGCCCAACCACCGCCGACGGATCCGGCCGAGCGTCCGGACCGGCCACCACCGACGGACCCGGGCGGGCCTCCAGCAGCCCTGTCACCCGTACGTCCACCTCGGTCACACCGAGCCCCAGCGCGTCGGCGCAGGCTCCGAACAGCGCGTCCCGCAGCCGGTCGGCGACCGCAGGCAGCGACTCTCCCCCGGCCACCGCTTCGGCCTCCGCCTCGACCCGCAACGGCCCGGGCGGCAGGGCGCTCGGCGGGGCCGGAACCGCCGCGTCGGCGGCCACACCGGTCCCGTCCGGAGCGATCCTGAGCTTCCCGAGCACGGTCCCCGGCACCCCGCAGGCAGCGCGCCGCAGCACCGCGACGGCCGCCTCCTCGGCGATCCAGGCCCCGTCCCCCGCGCCGCCGAGCGGCAGCAGCCTGCCGAGGCCGAGTCTGCTGCGGACGGCCTGCGCCCACCCGTCATGGCCCCACTGTCCGTCACCCGTCATGTCCCCAGCCTGCCGCATTCCCGGCGCGGAACCGGGAAAGCACACCTACCGTGGGCACAGAATCGGCTACCGCTCGGAGAGGGACGTACGGCGATGAGTGAGACCCCGCAGCAGAACCAGTCCGACACCTCTGACAAGGGCCCCACGGGCCAGGGCCCAGGCAGGCCCGATGTGACCAAGCGCGGCGGCGGCGCCCCCGGCTCCCGTGGCCGGACCACCATCGCGGACGGCGTGGTGGAGAAGATCGCCGGTCTGGCGGCGCGCGACGTGCCCGGCGTGCACGCGATGGGCAGCGGTATCTCGCGTACGTTCGGCGCGGTGCGCGACCGGGTGCCCGGCGGCGGCACCAAGTCCGTGACGCGCGGGGTGAAAGCCGAGGTCGGTGAGGTCCAGACGGCTCTCGATCTGGAGATCGTCGTCGAGTACGGCGTGTCGATCTCGGAGGTCGCCCGCGATGTGCGGGAGAACGTCATCTCTGCCGTGGAGCGCATGACGGGACTTGAGGTCGTCGAGGTCAATATCGCGGTCAGCGATGTGAAGCTGCCCGACGAGGAAGACGATGAAGAGCCGGAGTCCCGACTTCAGTAACCCCGTACCTTCGGCTTAGGAGCGCACGATGAGTATGGCTGTGGTCGGCCTGTTGGTCGGTATGGCACTTGGCTTCGCCGGCTACTTCGGCGGCTTCGGAGCCTTTCTTCTGGTGGCCGCACTCGGTGCGATCGGCTTCGTGGCGGGCAAGTTCGCCGACGGCGACCTCGAAGCCGGTGACTTCTTCCGCGGCCGCGACCACGGCGACGGGCGGCGATGACCGCTCAGGTGGCGCCTGCGGAACGCGGTTCGACCCGCATCGCCGACCGGGTCGTGTCGAAGATCGCGGCGCAGGCGGCGCGTGAGGCGATCGGCCCGGTGCCCGACGGCGGAACGGCCCCGCACGCCACGGTCACCGTGCAGGACTCCCGGGCGCGGGTGCGGGTCAGTCTGGACCTCGGCTATCCGTCCGACATCGGCGCGCAGTGCGGTGCGGTACGCCGCCGGGTGGCCCAGCGGGTCGAGTCGCTGGCGGGCATGGAGGTGCCCGAGGTGGCGGTACAGGTCGAGCGGCTGCACTCCGAGCAGACCCGCCGTTCCGACGGGGAGAGGGCCCGATGAGCGAAGCGGACGACACGACGCGGCGGCTTCCCGTCATGGAGAAGACCCCGGCCGGGCCCAGCGGTCCCGGCTCCGCCACGGCGTACGCACCGGTGCCCGGTTCGGGTGGCCGGGCGAGGCGTTTCTGGTCGCGGCGCAGGACACCCGCGGCGCTGCTCGCGCTCGTGCTGCTCGGGGCGGCTGGGATGCTGCTGTACGACGTGTCGGCGGTCCGGGCCGGGCGGCCCGCGATGCACTGGCGCCATGTGGTCGCCCACGATCTGGCGATGCGACCCCTCGACAGCATCTGGATCAAGGTCTGCGCGGGGGTGGTGATGGCCATCGGCCTCTGGCTGATCGTCCTGGCGCTCACCCCGGGGCTGCGTTCGCTGCTGCCGATGCGGCGCGACAGTCCGCAGGTGAGGGCAGGGCTCGCACGGGACGCGGCGGCGCTGGTGCTGCGGGACCGGGCCATGGAGGTGCCCGGTGTGCAGTCCGTGCGCATCCGGATGAAGCGCTCCAAGGTCAAGGTGCGCGCCCGCTCGCACTTCCGCGAACTCGACGACGTACGGACCGACTTGAACGGTGCGATGGCGACGGGGATCACCGGTCTGGGGCTCGCGTCGCGGCCGCGGCTCTCCGTCCACGTGAGCCGTCCGGCCAGGAAGGGCTGATGCCGCGATGCTGAAGACGGTCAACCGGGTGCTGCTGACTCTCGCCGGACTGGTACTGCTCGCCATCGGCGGGGCGGTGCTGGCGGCGGGGCTGCACCTCGCCGTTCCCTCGTGGTGGCCATGGAGCGGACCGCACGACGTCCTGCTCAGCACGGAGCGCCGCACCAAGTGGCGCGGCGACAGCTGGTGGTGGCCGGCGGTCATCGCGGCGTTCGCCGCCATCGTGCTGCTCGCACTGTGGTGGCTGCTCGCCCAGCTGCGCCGCTCGCGGCTCTCCGAGGTGCTGGTCGACAGCGGCGACGGGGACGGGGCGCGGCTCAGGGGCCGGGCGCTGGAGAACGTACTGGCGGCCGAGGCCGAGTCGCTGCACGGCGTCGACAGCGCGATGGTGCGGCTGACCGGCCGGCGCACCTCCCCCGCTGCCCGGATCGGTATGTCGCTCGCGCCGCACTCGGAGCCGGTGTCGGCGCTCTCGGACCTCACCACCGGGGCCCTGGCGCACGCCCGCGAGTCGGCCGGACTGGCCGGACTTCCCGCCGAGGTCCAGCTGCGCACCGTGAAGCACCGCGCGCGCCGGGTGACCTGAGCGAAGCGTGCCGGGTGTTGGACACGGGGCCCGGCGGAAAGCCCGGGAACGCCGTACGGACCGTCAGCCGGACCGGTCAGCCGGACAGGCAGTGGGGCCGTCAGTCGGACAGTCCCGCCAGGTCACGCAGCCTGCGGGCCTGCCCGGCGCGCTCGGCTGTCCGCTGCTCCTCGTAGGTACGGTCCGGTGCTCCGAGCAGCAGTGCCTTGGTCTCGATGACCGCGTCGCGGGGGGCGGCGAGCAGGGCGGCCGCCAGGTCGGTGACCGTTCCGTCGAGCTCGTCGGCGGGGACGGCCAGATTGGCCAGGCCCGTACGGACGGCTTCGTCGGCGTGCACGAACCGGCCGGTGGCGCAGATTTCCAGCGCCCGGGCATAGCCGACGAGCCCCACCAGCGGGTGCGTGCCGGTGAGGTCGGGGACGAGTCCGAGGCTGGTCTCACGCATGGCGAACTGCACGTCATCGGCGACGACCCGCAGGTCGCACGCGAGAGCGAGCTGGAACCCGGCACCGATCGCATGGCCCTGTACGGCGGCGATCGTGACCAGGTCGGTGCGGCGCCACCAGGTGAACGCCTCCTGGTACTCGGCGATGGCCGCGTCGAGCGTGGCGTCATCACCTCGTGCCAGATCGAGGAAGGACGGTTCACCGTCGAAACCCTCAGGCGTGAACGCCTGCCGGTCCAGGCCCGCGGAGAAGGACTTGCCCTCTCCGCGCAGCACCACGACGCGGACACTGCCCGGCAGTGACCGTCCCGCTTCTGTCAACGCCCGCCACAGAGCGGGAGACTGGGCGTTGCGCTTCGCGGGGTTGGCCAGCGTCACCGTGGCAACCGCGTCCTCGACGGTCAGCCGTACGCCGTCCTTGTCGAGCACGTAGTCGAGCGAGGTCATGGGGGTCTCCGGTTCGGTGCAGACAGTTAAGTGACTGCACAGTAACCACCCTGCCGGCCTTCCGGCCGACCGGGTGGCCACCGTGGTGAACCGGTGAATCCCAGAACCCTTGGCCACAGCCCTGTCAGGCGGTTGCGGCCTTCTTGCCTCGTGTCGCTCCGCCGCGTCCTCGCAGCGTCACACCGGACTCGCTGAGCATCCGGTGGACGAATCCGTAGGAGCGGCCGGTCTCTTCGGCCAGTGCCCGGATGCTCGCACCGGAGTCGTATTTCTTCTTCAGGTCTGCCGCGAGCTTGTCACGCGCGGCGCCGGTAACCCGGCTGCCCTTCTTCAGAGTCTCGGCCACCCGTGCCTCCTCAAGGAAGTGCGCTCTGGACTCTCATGATCACCCCTACCGGCCTTCCTGGCCACCCATTCGGCAAGGTCTGTGCGACGGGGATTTCTGTGTCCCGGCTCACTCTGCCGACCGGACCGCGGAATTCTGGCCCCGGCAGGACACACAAAGGACCGCCGCTGAGCGCTAAGTCGCTGGTCAGCGGCGGTCCGATGGAAGAAGCACGGTACGGGCCCGCGCGCTGCCCGCCGGGCGGGCAGCCGTCGCGGGACGCGCCGGGGTACGAGAGCGGCTCACTCAGATGAAGGATCACCTGTGAGCCGAATGATCCATCCGAAGTGGATCAGGCGGAGGACCGGGCGACGGATCAGGCCAGTGCCACGAGATCCGCGTAGTCCGGACCCCACAGGTCCTCGACGCCGTCGGGCAGCAGGATGATCCGCTCCGGCTCCAGGGCGTGCACCGCGCCCTCGTCGTGGGTGACGAGGATGACCGCGCCCTTGTAGGTGCGGAGCGCGCCGAGGATCTCCTCGCGGCTGGCCGGGTCGAGGTTGTTGGTGGGCTCGTCGAGCAGGAGGACGTTGGCCGACGAGACGACGAGGGTGGCCAGTGCCAGCCGGGTCTTCTCACCGCCGGAGAGGACCCCGGCGGGCTTGTCGACGTCGTCGCCCGAGAAGAGGAACGAGCCGAGCGTCTTGCGGACCTGGACCAGGTCGAGATCAGGCGCGGCTGAGCGCATGTTCTCCAGCACCGAGCGGTCGGGGTCGAGCGTCTCGTGCTCCTGGGCGTAGTAGCCCATCTTCAGGCCGTGGCCCTCGATGACCTCGCCGGTGTCGGGCTTCTCGGCGCCGGCCAGCAGCTTCAGCAGCGTGGTCTTGCCCGCGCCGTTGAGGCCGAGGATGACGACGCGGGAACCCTTGTCGACCGCGAGATCGACATCGGTGAAGATCTCCAGCGAGCCGTACGACTTGGACAGGCCCTCCGCCATCAGCGGGGTCCTGCCGCACGGCGCGGGGTCGGGGAAGCGCAGTTTGGCGACCTTGTCGGACACCCGGACGGCTTCGAGACCGGCGAGCAGCCGGTCCGCGCGCTTGGCCATGTTCTGCGCGGCGACGGTCTTGGTCGCCTTGGCTCGCATCTTGTCGGCCTGCGAGTTGAGGGACGCGGCCTTCTTCTCGGCGTTCTGGCGCTCGCGCTTGCGGCGCCTCTCGTCGGCCTCGCGCTGCTGCTGGTAGAGCTTCCACCCCATGTTGTAGACATCGATCTGGGTGCGGTTGGCGTCCAGATAGAAGACCTTGTTGACCACCGTCTCGACCAGTTCTTCATCGTGGGAGATCACGATGAAGCCGCCGCGGTAGTTCTTCAGGTACTCGCGCAGCCAGACGATGGAGTCGGCGTCGAGGTGGTTGGTGGGCTCGTCGAGGAGCAGGGTGTCGGCGTCCGAGAAGAGGATCCTGGCCAGCTCGACCCGGCGGCGCTGACCACCGGAGAGCGTGTGGAGCGGCTGGCCGAGCACCCGGTCGGGCAGTCCGAGTGCGGCGGCGATGGTGGCCGCCTCGGCCTCGGCCGCGTACCCGCCCTTGGTGAGGAACTCCGTCTCCAGGCGCTCGTACTTCTTCATCGCCTTCTCGCGGGTCGCACCCTGCCCGTTCGCCATGCGCTCCTCGTTCTCCCGCATCTTGCGCAACACGGAGTCCAGCTCGCGGGCGGAGAGGATGCGGTCGCGGGCGAGCACATCGAGGTCGCCGGTGCGCGGGTCCTGCGGGAGATAGCCGACCTCGCCGGAGCGGGTGATGGTGCCCCCGGCGGGGACACCCTCGCCGGCGAGGCACTTGGTGAGCGTGGTCTTGCCCGCGCCGTTGCGGCCGACCAGGCCGATGCGGTCGCCCTTGGCGATACGGAAGGAGGCGGATTCGATGAGGATGCGGGCGCCGGCGCGCAGCTCGATGCCGGAAGCGGTGATCACGGAAAAACTCCAGGGCGGTATGGACGGCGGAAGGGCAGGCGGAGGGTTGCTTCGACGCCGGCTAATGCACAAGGAGAAATGCCATGCGGCCCAGTCTAACGGTGCCGCGCGGGCACTCTGCCGGTGCCCGGTGCCAGACTGGGACCGCACCGCGCACAAGTGAGACAAACAGGAAGACCGAACTCCGCGGGAAAGGGTGTCCGGCATGGTTGCCACGATCAGTCCGACGCTTCTGTACGACGACGCCAAGGCGGCCATCCGGCTGCTCAAGGACGCCTTCGGCTTCACCGAGGTCGCTGTGTACGAGGACGAGAGCGGCGCCGTCGCCCACGCCGAGCTGGCCTACGGCGACGGCATGGTGATGCTCAGCACCCGGCGCCGGGAGGGGTTCTTCGCCGAGGCGATGGCGAAGGGCGGGCCGATGGGCGTCTACGTCGCCATCGAGGACACCGACGCCCACCACCGGCGGGCCGTGGAGCACGGGGTGGAGATCCTGATGCCGCCGACCGACCAGGACTACGGCTCCCGCGACTACGTGGCGCGCGACGCCGAGGGGAACGTCTGGAGCTTCGGCACCTATGTGCCGGGGGGCCCGGTCTGAGCCGTCCCGGCACATAGGGCCGCCCGGAAACTCAGCCCCCGGTGTGCACCTGGAACGCGGCCCGGCGCACCGCCTTGGCCAGGGCCGGATCGGGGTGCGCGGCAGCCAGCGCCACCAGCACCTGCACGGTGCGCGGGTGCCCCACCGCCCGCACCTCTTCGAGCAGCGCGGGCACGGTGCCCTGCACCGCTGATTCCAGATGGCGCACCAGCAGGGTGCTCTCTCCGTGGTCGGCGACGGCCGCGGCGGTGTCCACCCAGAGCCAGGTCGCCTCCTCACGGGTGAGGGCGTCGTGGGCGTCCTCCGGGTCGGCGCCCTCGTACTCGGCCAGCCAGAGCACCGCGTACGGACGGAGCGAGGTCTCACCGGCCGCGCCCCGTACCGCCGCTTCCGCGGGGGCGCCGACCACCCTCAGTGCCTCGAAGGCGAGACCGCGCAGCAGCGCGTCCTCGCCGCGGGCCACCCCGAGCAGCTCGGTGACCGCGCTGCCCACGGTCCGGGCGGCCAGCCAGGCGCGGTACTCGGCCCGCGCCGGGCCGGGTGTCAGCCCCGCACAGCCGCGCAGCATGTCGTCGGCGCGCTGCTCGATGTTGCCCGCCGGGCTCTGCGCCGCGACGCAGATCTGCTCCAGCTTGACCCAGACCGCCCAGTTGCCGAGCGGTGTCAGCGTCGCCTGGCCGGGCGCCAGCGTCAGGGCGCCGACCGCCGCCAGGCCCCGCAGCGCCCAGTCGAGCAGCGCGGCGAGCGTCCCGGCCGCCATCGGGGGCTCAGGCTGCGGACGCGGGCCGCAGGGGACCTCGCAGCGCTCCTCGTGCAGTTCGACGACGCGCTGCTGGAGCAGGTCGAGCAGGGCCGGCACGGTCACAGGACCCGCGGAGAGCTGAAGCAGCGAGAGCACCTGCGGTACGGCCTCGACGACCTCGGCCACCGCGGTGGCGGGAACATCGGCGGCGGCCGGGTGGACGATCGACCAGGCGTCGAAGAGGGCGACCCAGCCGCGCAGCACCGCGCTGTCGTCACCGTCCCAGGCGCGCAGCCGCCACCCGGGGCGGGCGATGTCCCCGTGCAGTTCGACGAGTCCGGCGAGCCGGGCGCGGTCCCAGCCCGCGCGGACCGCCTCCGGGGTCAACGCGAGGGTACGTACGGCGTGTTCGGCGGCCGGGGCGGTGAGCGCCCCGCCCTGCACCGGCCGGGCGTCCCCGGCCCAGCGGGCGATCCGGACGGCGTCGGCGAGCACCGTCCTGGCCTGACGGGCCAGCTCCGCCGGGGCCGGGGTACCGGCGGGCGGGCGCGGGGCTGGGCGGATGGGCCTGTTGCTCACGACACGGCGGGCCGTGACCAGAGGTCGGGGGCGGACGAGGCGGAGTCTGGAGTCGCGCGGGTTACGGGACGTCACGGGGAGCAGTCTTGCCTCTGACGGCCCGAAAGCCCAAACGGAACCCCTCGCTACAGGTTGACGCAGGGCGCACGGACGCCGGCCGGCGGGCCCGGACCGCTACATCAGCGGGGTCAGGAAGCGCCGCATGGACTCTTCGTAGGCGGCGGGATCCGCGTTCCACATGGCGCCGTGCGGGGCATCCGTGACGGTCCGCATCGCCACCAACGACGGGTCGCCCGCGGCGAGTTCGACGGAGCGCTGCCAGGGAGCCACCCGGTCGCCGGGGCCGTGGACGACCAGCGTGGGCACCTTCAGCGCCCGCGGGTCGGCGGCGGCGCGCAGCCGGTCGCCGTTGGTGCCGGTCCGCCCCTGGGCCGCCCGCACCGCGAGCGGCAGCAGGAAGGCCGGTGTGCCCCGGGCGGCGGCCAGCGCGCCGAGGGTGGCCTCCCAGTCGAGGACCGGGGAGTCGAGGATCAGGCCGCTGATGCGTTCGCGCATCCCCGAACCCACCGCGGCGTGCAGGGCCATGGCGGCGCCGGTGGACCAGCCGTGCAGGACGACGCGCTCCGCGCCGTAGCGGACGGCGTAGCGGATGGCCGCGTCCAGGTCGCGCCACTCGGACGCGCCGAGGTGTCCCAGGCCGTCCGGGTTCGCGGGGGCGCCGGTGTCGCCCCGGTAGGAGATGTCGAGGACCGCGAACTGCTGGCGGTGCAGGAAACCAAGGACGTTCATGGGGTGCTCCCTGCCGGTGCCCAGACCGTGCACCGTGATCACCCAGGTGGAGCGTGGGCCGGGCACGAACCAGGCCGGAGAGGCGCCGAGTTCACCGGGGATGTCCACGTCGGCGTGGTCGATGCCGAGCGCGGAGCGCGGGTCGCCCACGTACACCTGCGGAGTGAGCCGGACCTTGGTGCCGGGGGCGAGCGTGCCGTAGGTGACCCGGTCGAGACGGCGCACGACGGTGTCGGCGGTCTCGGAGCCGCCGTCGATCACCGGTCCGACGACCGCGTGGACCCCCGGGCCCTCCAGCCCGTACACACCGGGGCGCAGCGAGGCCAGGCACCGGGTGAGGGTGACCCGGCCGGGGGCCGTGGCGTGTACGGAGAGCCGGGGCTCGGCGGGCAGGGCCCGGCCGTGCGGAGCCCTGAGCGCGGCGTCGGCGGCGAGCCGGCCGACCGCTGCCGCGGCCGCGCCGGCGCCGATCAGAGTGGTGACGGCCGTTGCCGTCGCGGTTGCCGGGCGCACCCCACCAGTGTCGGCGGAGGCGGGCCCGGATGCCAGCCGACCGGGGCAAATGAGGCCTGGCCTGCGAGGATCCGGCCTCTCATCCGAACGAAAGGTCCCTAACCGGGCTGGCCGTACCCCAGGAGCTTCTCGGTGGCCTCGGCCAGCTGTCCTGGCGACAGCAGCGACGGGGTGCGGCCGGGCAGCGCGGACGCGGTGAGCCAGAGCCGGCACATCCACTCCAGCTGGGCGGTGCGGTCGTAGGCCTGGTCGAGCGAGCTGCCGTAGGTGACCGTGCCGTGGTTCTGGAGGAGGCAGCCGGAGCGGTCCGTGAGGGCGGTGAGCATGTTCACGGCCAGTTCGTCGCTGCCGTAGAGCGCGTACGGGGCGACGCGCACCGGGCCGCCCAGCGCGGCGGCCATGTAGTGGACGGCGGGCAGCTCGGGGACCAGGGTGGAGACCGCCGTCGCGTGCACCGCGTGGGTGTGGACCACGGCGGTGGCGGTGGTGGACCGGTGGACGGCCAGGTGCAGGGGCAGTTCGCTGGTCGGTCTCAGCTCGCCGAGCACCTGGCGGCCGTCCAGGTCCACGGCGACGGTGTCGCCGGGGCCGAGCTTCTCGTACGGCACTCCGCTCGGGGTGACCAGGACGAGGTCGCCGCAGCGCACCGAGACATTGCCCGATGTGCCGACGACCAGACCTTCGGACGCGGTCCTGCGGGCGGTGGCGACGAGCTCGTGCCAGGCCTTCGCGAGCGGGTCGGTCTCCTCAGGCGCCACTGCTGTCTCCCCGGTCACATCTGTCCCGCTGCCACATCTGCGCTGCTCCGGGCATTCTGGGCCCGTCCACGCGATGATGCCAGCCCTCCGGGTGCCCCCGGTACGCCACCGCGGCAACCGCCGGCCGCGAGTGGAATGGGGGCCTCCGCGCAGAGTCACCACAGCGCCCGTCTCAGTTCATCTTCCGTTCACCCGGGTTGCCTACGTTCATCTCGTCAATGACCTCGAACGATTGCCCAGGTAAATGGAACACTTGACCCTGCTCCTTGGGATCGTGATCATTACCGCTCTCGTGTTCGACTTCACGAACGGTTTCCACGACACTGCCAACGCGATGGCGACGACCATCTCGACCGGCGCTCTCAAACCGAAGACCGCGGTGGCCATGTCCGCCGTGCTCAACCTTGTCGGGGCATTCCTGTCCGTCGAGGTCGCCAGGACGATCTCCGGCGGGATCATCAATGAACAGGGCATCACCACAGAAGTGATCTTCGCGGCACTCGTCGGTGCCATCCTCTGGAATCTGCTGACCTGGCTGCTCGGCCTGCCGTCCAGTTCCTCCCACGCACTCTTCGGCGGGCTCATCGGAGCCACGCTGATGTCGGTCGGCTCGTCGGGTGTCAACGGCCACGTCGTCATCACCAAGGTCCTGCTCCCCGCGGTCGCCGCGCCGGTCGTCGCCGGTCTCGCCGCGCTGCTGGCCACCAGGCTGACGTACCGGATCGGGCGCCGTACGGACGAGAAGTCCACCGCCAAGGGTTACCGGGCCGGCCAGATCGCCTCCGCGGGCCTGGTCTCGCTCGCCCACGGCACCAACGACGCCCAGAAAACCATGGGTGTCATCACCCTCGCCCTGGTCACCGGCAACGTCATCGCACCCGGCTCGAACCCGCCCCTGTGGGTCATCGTCTCCGCGGGCACCGCCATCGCACTCGGTACCTACCTGGGCGGCTGGCGCATCATCAAGACCATGGGCAAGGGGCTCACCGAGCTCAGGCCGCAGCAGGGCTTCGCCGCCCAGACCGGTGCCGCGACCGTGATCCTGGCCTCCTCGCACCTCGGCTTCTCGCTCTCCACCACCCAGGTCTGCTCGGGCGCCGTGATGGGCGCGGGCGTCGGCCGCAAGGGCGCGGTGGTCCGCTGGTCCACCGCGACCCGGATGGCCATCGCCTGGTGCCTGACCCTGCCCGCCGCCGCGCTCGTCGGCGCGGGTGCCGAGTTTCTGACCGGCCGCGGCCCCTGGGGCGTCGGCGCCGTCGCCGTCCTGCTGGTCGCGGGCTCGGGTGTCATCTGGTCGCTCTCCCGCCGCAAGCCGGTCGGCCAGCACAGCGTCACCCCCGACGAACCCGCCGGGTCCGCGGAGCCGGCCGGGGTGGTGACCGCCGCCATCGCGGCCGTCGTCCCGCCGCCCGTCGGAGCGGTCTCCGACCCTCTCCGCACCACCATCCCCGCACCGGGCGGCGCCGCACCGGAGCCCAACCGGCCCGCCACGGTCTGAAGGAGAAGGACACCGCACCATGGACATCGACTGGGCAGCTCTCGGCACCGTCTTCGGCGTCAGCCTCGTGGCGACCGTCGGACTGGTGGGCCTGTTCACCCTCGGCGTGGTGGGCCTGGCGCGGAAGCCAGCGCCGGAACCAGGCACCGCCACCGCACCCGCCGCCGCGACGCCTGCCGGTACGGGCCTGGGCCCGGCATCGGCCGCGCGGGCCGGTTCGTACGCCTGCTTCGCACTCTGCGCGGCGGCCGTGGCGTACGGGATCTATCTGATCGTCGCCTGACAGCCGCTCCTCCCGCCACTTCGTCACTCCGCCCGCCCGGCGGCCTCCACCGGCCACCGGGCGGGCGTCTGGTGTGCGCGGCCGGTGCGCCCGGCCGTCCGGGTGGCCGGTGTGGGGCTCGGCACACTGCGCCGCCGCAGGTCAAGGGTGAGTTGACGGGTGTTCGCCGACCGTGGTGGACTTCCGGGGCCAATACGGCGGCAGGAGAGGAAGTCCGGTGCGAATCCGGCGCGGTCCCGCCACTGTCACCGGGGTCGCCCCCGGGAGCCAGGAACTCTCACCGCCGATCACGTCGGACCAGGGCGCGGACACCCTGAGTGAGGACTACGCCATGCGCGGCCGCCTGCTGCCCGAACCGCCCGATGCACCGAGTGCCGCCGCCGTGAGGGTCCCGGACGTACCGGCCTGCTGACCCCATGCGTGCCGAGCGTGTCTTCGTGTACGGCGCCACCACGGGCCTCCTGGCAGACCTCATCTTCGCCGACCCCCGGCGCGGGCACCCCGTCGCCGCCTTCGGGCGGGCCGCCGCCGCCGTGGAGCGCCGGCTCTGGCGTGACCACCGCGGGTGGGGCGCGCTGCACACCGCGCTCTGCGCCGGGGGCGTGGTGGGCGCCGCCGTACTGGCCGGGCGTGCCGTACGCGGCCGTCCCGTCGCGGGCGTCGCGCTGACCGCCGCCACCACCTGGGCCGTCGTCGGCGGCACTTCGCTGGGACGGGAGGCGCGCGCGGTGGGCGACGCGCTGGCGGCGGGTGACATCGAGGCCGCCAGGGGGCGGCTGCCGCATCTGTGCGGGCGCGATCCGCAGGCACTCGACGCGCAGCAGATCGCGCGGGCCGTCGTGGAGTCCGTGGCCGAGAACACCTCCGACGCGGTGGTGGGCGCGCTGGTCTGGGGCGCCCTGGCCGGGGTGCCGGGGCTCGCCGGGTTCCGGGCGGTGAACACCCTGGACGCGATGGTCGGCCACAGGTCGCCCCGGTATCTGCGGTACGGCTGGGCCTCCGCCCGGCTCGACGATCTGGCCGGCCGGCCGGGCGCCCGCCTCACCGCCGTACTCGCGGTGCTCGCGGGCGGGGACCCGCGCGGCGCCGTACGGGCCTGGCGGTCGGACGCGGGCGGCCACCCGAGCCCCAACGCGGGCCCGGTGGAGGCGTCGTTCGCGGGCGCGCTGGGCGTACGGCTCGGCGGCACCCTCTCGTACGCCGGCCGGGTCGAGCACCGGGCGGTGCTCAACGGCGGCGGCCGTCCGGTGGCCGTCGGCGACATCGAGCGCGCGGTGCGGCTGTCGCGCCGGGTGTCCGTGCTGGCGCTCGCGACAGCTCTCGTGGTGAGGAAGGTACGCGGATGAGTGGCGGACTGCTGGTGGCCGGAACCACGTCGGACGCCGGGAAGAGCGTGGTCACTGCGGGCATCTGCCGGTGGCTGGTGCGCCGGGGTGTGAAGGTCGCGCCCTTCAAGGCGCAGAACATGTCGCTCAACTCGTTCGTCACCCGCGAGGGCGCGGAGATCGGGCGGGCCCAGGCGATGCAGGCGCAGGCGGCGCGGGTCGAGCCCACGGCACTGATGAACCCGGTGCTGCTCAAGCCGGGGAGCGACAGGTCGAGCCAGGTCGTGCTGATGGGGAAGCCGGTGGGCGAGATGAGCGCCCGCGGCTACCACGGCGGCCGGCAGGAGGCGCTGCTCGGCACGGTGACGGACTGTCTGGCTCAGCTCCGGGGCACGTATGACGCGGTGATCTGCGAGGGGGCGGGCAGTCCGGCCGAGATCAATCTGCGGCGGACCGACATCGTGAACATGGGTGTCGCGCGCGCCGCGCGGTTCCCGGTGGTCGTCGTCGGCGACATCGACCGGGGCGGTGTCTTCGCGTCGTTCTTCGGTACGACGGCGCTGCTGAGCGCCGAGGACCAGTCGCTCGTCGCCGGGTACCTCGTCAACAAGTTCCGCGGGGATGTATCCCTGCTCGAACCGGGGCTCGACATGCTGCACGGGCTGACCGGGCGGCGGACCTACGGTGTCCTGCCGTACGCGCACGGCCTGGGTATCGACGAGGAGGACGGGCTGCGGGTGTCGATGCGCGGCACTGTGCGCGAGTCCGCCGTGTCCGCGCCGTACGGGCAGGACGTGCTGCGGGTCGCCGTGTGCGCCGTGCCGCTGATGTCGAACTTCACCGATGTGGACGCGCTGGCCGCCGAACCGGGCGTCGTGGTGCGGTTCGTGGACCGTGCGGAGGAGCTGGCCGACGCCGACCTGGTGATCGTGCCGGGTACGCGCGGCACGGTGCGCGCGCTGGAGTGGCTGCGGGAGCGCGGGCTCGCCGACGCGCTGGCCCGGCGGGCCGCCGAAGGCCGTCCGGTGCTGGGCATCTGCGGTGGTTTCCAGCTGCTCGGCGAGCACATCGACGACACGGTCGAATCGCGCGCCGGGGCCGTCGACGGGCTCGGGCTGCTGCCCGTCCGGGTGCGGTTCGCGGTGGAGAAGACCTTGGCGCGGCCCGTCGGAGAGGCCCTCGGGGAGCCGGTCGAGGGGTACGAGATCCACCACGGGGTCGCCGATGTGCTGGGCGGCTCCCCCTTCCTGGACGGCTGCCGCACCGGTTCCGTGTGGGGCACGCACTGGCACGGCTCGCTGGAGAGCGACGGTTTCCGCCGGGCCTTCCTGCGCGAGGTCGCCGCCGTCGCGGGCCGGCGGTTCGTACCGGCGCCCGACACCAGCTTCGGCGTGCTCCGCGAGGAGCAGCTCGACCGGCTCGGCGACCTCATCGAGGAGCACGCTGACACCGATGGGCTGCTCGCGCTCATCGAGTCGGGCGCGCCGGCCGGACTCCCGTTCGTGGCCCCCGGAGCGCCGTGAGCGCCATGAGAGCGGCCGGGGCGCGACAGCGCACACCCCGCCGGTCCGTTGGTGAACCTGTCACCCGAGCATCTGAAGGAGTGATCCCCAAGTGAGCACGCCCTACCCGTTCACCGCTGTCGTGGGCATGGATGACCTGCGTCTCGGGCTGCTGCTCAACGCGGTCAGCCCGGCTGTCGGCGGCGTACTCGTGCGCGGCGAGAAGGGGACCGCGAAGAGTACGGCGGTGCGGGCCCTGTCCGCGCTGCTGCCCGGGGTCCCGGTGGTCTCCGGGTGTCGCTTCTCGTGCGACCCCGGAGCCCCCGACCCGGCATGTCCTGACGGCCCGCACGAGTCGACCGACGGCGTGGTGCGCGACGCGCGCATGGTCGAACTGCCCGTCGGCGCATCGGAGGACCGGCTCGTCGGCGCGCTGGACATCGAGCGGGCGCTGGCCGATGGCGTGAAGGCGTTCGAGCCGGGGCTGCTCGCCGACGCGCACCGCGGGATCCTGTACGTCGACGAAGTCAACCTGCTGCACGACCACTTGGTGGACCTGCTGCTCGACGCGGCCGCCATGGGCGCCTCGTACGTGGAGCGCGAGGGCGTCTCCGTACGGCACGCCGCGCGGTTCCTGCTCGTGGGGACGATGAACCCCGAAGAGGGCGAGCTGCGGCCGCAGTTGCTGGACCGCTTCGGGCTGACCGTCGAGGTCGCCGCGTCGCGCGACCCGGACCAGCGGGTCGAGGTGGTGCGCAGGAGGCTCGCGTACGACGACGACCCCGCCGGTTTCGCCGCCCGCTGGGCCGGCGAGGAGGCCGGACTGCGGGCGCGCATCGTGGCCGCGCGGGCGCTGCTGCCCTCCGTGCGTCTTGGCGACCCGGCGCTGCGGCAGATCGCCGCGACCTGCGCCGCCTTCGAGGTGGACGGGATGCGCGCGGACATCGTGATGGCGCGCACCGCGACCGCGCTGGCCGCCTGGGCGGGGCGGTCGGATGTCACGGCCGACGACGTACGGCAGGCCGCTCTGCTCGCGCTGCCGCACCGCCGCAGGCGCAACCCGTTCGACGCGCCGGGGCTCGACGAGGACAAGCTCGACGACACGCTGAAGGAGTCCGCCGGGGACGACGACGGCAGCGGGAACGACGATGGGGATGACGACGGCGGGCCCGACGGCGGCGGCGGTGGCGGGCTGCCGCCACAGCGCGACGGGGACGGCGGACCGGCCGACACGCCGCAGCAGCAGGAGCCATCGGCGGACGGGTCCTACACGCCCGCGCAGCAGCAGACCGGCGGGGGCGGACCCGCCGCGCCGGGCAGTGCCGCGGAGCAGCCGGCGGCGAAGGCGGCCGAGCCGTTCCGTACGCGGATGCTGAGCGTGCCGGGGCTGGGCGACGGCGCCGCGGGGCGCCGTTCCCGGGCCAGGACCGAGCACGGCCGCACCACCGGTTCGCGCCGGCCGCAGGGCGCGCTCAGCAGGCTGCATCTGGCGGCGACGGTCCAGGCGGCGGCGCCGCACCAGCGGGCGCGCGGGCGGTCCGGCCGCGGGCTCGTGGTCCGCAGGGACGATCTGCGGCAGGCCACCCGTGAGGGGCGCGAGGGCAATCTGGTGCTCTTCGTGGTGGACGCCTCCGGGTCGATGGCGGCCAGGCAGCGGATGAGCGCGGTGAAGGGCGCCGTGCTCTCGCTGCTGCTCGACGCGTACCAGCGGCGGGACAAGGTGGGTCTGGTGACGTTCCGCGGGAAGGACGCGGAGATCGCGCTGCCCCCGACCTCGTCGGTGGACGCGGCCGCGGCCCGCCTCGACACGCTGCCGACCGGCGGGCGCACCCCGGTGGCCGCCGGGCTGCTGAAGGCCCATGAGGTGCTGCGGGTCGAGCGGATGCGGGACCCGTCGCGCCGGCCGCTGCTCGTGGTCGTCACCGACGGCCGGGCCACCGGCGGCCCCGATCCGGTCGCGCTGGCCGCGCGCGCGGCGCGGCTGCACGAGGCGGAGGGCGTCGCGTCGGTCGTCGTGGACTGCGAGGCGGGGCCGGTCAGGCTCGGGCTGGCCGGAGAGCTGGCGCAACGGCTCGGCGGCACCGCGGTGACGCTGGACGAACTGCGGGCCGAGAGCATCACGGGGCTGGTGAAGGACGTAGTGCGGGACGCACAGAGCAGTTCTACGAGGAGGGCAGCGTAATGCCGCAGGGACAGCCGACCACCGTGCCCGAGGACGGGCTCACCACCCGCCAGCGCCGCAACCGGCCGCTGACCATGGTGCATACGGGTATCGGGAAGGGGAAGTCGACCGCGGCCTTCGGGCTCGCGCTGCGCGGCTGGAATCAGGGCTGGCCCATCGGGGTGTTCCAGTTCGTGAAGTCCGCCAAGTGGAAGGTCGGCGAGGAGCGGGCCCTGAAGGTGCTCGGGGACAGCGGCGAGGGCGGGACGGTCGCCTGGCACAAGATGGGCGAGGGGTGGTCCTGGGTCCAGCGGGACATCGAGTCGAGCGAGGAAGCCGCCCGGGAGGGCTGGGAGCAGGTCAAGCGGGATCTGGCGGCGGAGAGCTACCGGCTGCTCGTGCTGGACGAGTTCGCGTACCCCATGCACTGGGGGTGGGTGGACACCGACGAGGTGGTCTCGGTGCTGCGGGACCGGCCCGGCACCCAGCACGTGGTGATCACCGGGCGGAACGCGCCGCAGCCACTGCTCGACTTCGCCGACCTGGTGACCGACATGTCCAAGGTCAAGCATCCGATGGACGCGGGGCAGAAGGGGCAGAGGGGCATCGAGTGGTAGCCAGACTCGTCATCGCCGCGCCGTCGTCGGGCAGCGGCAAGACCACGGTCGCCACCGGGCTGATGGCCGCGTTCGCCGGGCGCGGTCTCGCCGTGTCGCCGCACAAGGTGGGTCCTGACTACATCGACCCCGGCTACCACGCGCTGGCGACCGGCCGCCCCGGGCGCAATCTCGACGCGTACCTGTGCGGTACGGAGCTGATCGGGCCGCTCTTCGCACACGGTGCGGCCGGCGCGGATCTCGCGGTCGTCGAGGGCGTGATGGGTCTGTACGACGGGGCGGCCGGGCAGGGCGAGCTGGCGTCCACCGCGCAGATCGCGAAGGTGCTGCGGGCCCCGGTGGTGCTGGTGGTCGACGCGTCGTCGCAGTCCCGGTCGGCGGCGGCGCTGGTGCACGGGTTCGCCTCCTGGGACCCGCGGGTGCGGATCGGCGGGGTGATCCTCAACAAGGTGGGCTCCGACCGGCACGAGGCGCTGCTCCGGGAGGCGCTGGACGAGTCGGGGGTTCCAGTGCTCGGGGTGCTCCGGCGTACCGGGCAGGCGCAGACCCCGTCCCGGCATCTGGGGCTTGTGCCGGTGGCGGAGCGGCGGCCCGACGCGGTGGGCGCCGTCGCGGCCATGGCGGAGCAGGTGCGGGCCGGCTGCGATCTGGATGCGGTGCTGGCGCTGGCGCGGAGCGCGCCGCCGCTGGACGCCGGGGCGTGGGACCCGCGGGAGGCTCTTGCCCCTGGCGTCGGCGGGTCCGACACCCCGGCCCGGCCTTCGGGCCACGGGGCGGGCCGTCCTGCCCCGGCCTCCGGCGGCGGGGCTGCCCGCCGTGCGCGCCCCGTCGTCGCCGTCGCCGGCGGGGCCGCGTTCTCCTTCTCGTACACCGAGCACACCGAGCTGCTCACCGCGGCGGGCGCCGATGTCGTCGGCTTCGACCCGCTCCACGACGAGCGGCTCCCCGAGGGCACCGGGGCGCTCGTCATAGGCGGCGGCTTCCCGGAGGTGTACGGGCCCGAGCTGTCCGCCAACGAGCCGCTGCGCGGGGCCGTCGCGGAGCTGGCGGCGTCCGGTGCGCCGGTCGCCGCCGAGTGCGCCGGCCTGCTGTATCTGTCGCGCTCGCTCGACGGGCATCCGATGTGCGGTGTGCTGGACGCCGAGGCCCGGATGTCGGAGCGGCTGACGCTCGGCTACCGGGACGCGGTGGCCGTGTCGGACAGCTCGCTGGCGCAGGCCGGGACCCGGCTGCGTGCCCATGAGTTCCACCGCACGGTCCTGGAGCCCGGTGCGGGCGCCATCCCCGCGTGGGGTGTGCACCAGCCGGAGCGCCGGGTCGAGGGGTTCGTCCAGCAGGGCGTGCACGCGAGCTATCTGCACACGCACTGGGCCGCACGGCCCGAGGTCGCCCGCAGATTCGTGGAGGGGTGCGCGGGATGAACGGGCCGGTCGCGGGGGCGGCGCGTGGGATGGACGGGCCGGTCCGGAAGCCGGGGCGGGTTCGTGGGCTCTCAGGGCTCTCAGCCCGCGACGCCCACCACCAGCCAGATGAACGCCACCCCCGCCACGGTACAGAGCAGCGTGGAGCGGGCCGGGTGTTCGTGGTGTGCCTCGGGCAGGATCTCGGCGGCGGCGAGATAGAGCAGAACACCGCCGAAGAAGCCGAGATAGCAGCCGAGCGGCTGCTCCGGAAGAGTGAACAGGAGGGTCGACGCCGCACCCACCACGGGAGCCAGCGCATCGGCGACCAGCATGAAGACCGCCTTGCGCCGCGCGTTCCCGTACAGGCTGGTCAGGGTGTACGTGTTGAAGCCGTCGGCGAAGTCGTGGGTGACCACCGCGATGGCCACGGCGGCTCCCATCCCGTTGCCCACCTGGAAGGCGGCGCCGATCGCGACGCCGTCCATCAGACTGTGGCCGACCATCGCGGCCGCCGCCGTCAGCCCGACCTGGGGCACCCGCTCCTCCGCCGCGCCGTGCGCCGCCTGGCGCACCGCGAGCAGCCGCTCCACCAGGTGGGCGACGAGGAACCCCGCGACGAACAGCAGCAGCGCGGCGGGCACACCGAAGATCTCGCCGCCCGCCGCACGCAGCGCCTCGGGCAGCAGGTCGAGCCCGACCACACCGAGCATCAGACCGCCGGCCAGGCCCAGCACCAGATGACGCTTGTCGGTGACCCGCTGGGCCGTCCAGCCACCGACAAGCGTCATCAGGAACGCGCCGAGCGCGACGAAGACCGCCATGGGCCCTGCCTAGCCCATGACACCCCGGTTCCGCATGTCAACGCCTGAATCCGTCGGAGAGGATCCCGCCGCCGTGTCCGCTGCCCGCCCGGGCCCGGCGCGTGCGCCGGCCGCGCGCGCACAGGGCCCCGGACCGGACCTGGTCGTGGGCGTCGGTGCCTCCCGCGGGGTCCGCGCCGGCGAGGTCGCCGGGCTGATCGCGGCCGCCCTGCGGGACGCCGGTCTTTCGCCGCTCGACGTCGCCGAGCTGGCGACCGTGGAGACCAGGGCCGCCGAACCGGGGCTGGTCGCCGCCGCCGTGCGACTGGGGGTGCCGCTGCGTCCGTACAGCGCCGCCGCGCTCGCCCGGATCGTGGTGCCCCACCCGTCGGACAGGTCGCGGGCCGCGGTCGGCACCCCGTCGGTCGCGGAGGCCGCCGCGCTCGCCGCCGGAGGCCAACTGCTCGTTCCGAAGCGGAAGTCGGCGCCGCGCGGCCGGCCGGCGATGGCGACCTGCGCCGTCGTACGCCGGGAACCGCAAGCACCGGGCCCGGGGCACCGGATGACGCCGCCCGGCGGCACGGCGGATCCGGGACTTCCACAACAGCCCCACGTCCACCCTGATGACGAGAGGCACCACCTTCACCACCATGGCAGTCATGCGCCCACACACTGACGTCCACGATCTGCGGCACCACGGCGACGCCGAGGTACGGGACTGCGGTCCCGGCGGCCTCACCGACCTCGCGGTCAATGTCAGGGCGGGCACTCCCCCGCCCTGGCTCAGGGACCATATATCGGGGTCGCTCGGCGGCCTGGCCGCGTATCCGGACGGGCGGGCCGCCAGAGCCGCGGTGGCCGCCCGGCACCGGCTGCCGGTCGAACGGGTCCTGCTGACGGCCGGCGCCGCCGAGGCGTTCGTGCTGATCGCCCGCGCCCTTCCGGTGCGCAGACCCGTGGTCGTGCATCCGCAGTTCACCGAGCCGGAGGCGGCGCTGCGCGACGCCGGGCACACGGTGCGGCGGGTGCTGCTGCGTGCGGACGACGGTTTCCGGCTGGATCCGGCCGCCGTCCCCGAAGCGGCGGACCTGGTGGTGGTCGGCAATCCGACCAACCCGACGTCCGTGCTGCATCCGGCCGGGACGCTCGCCGCGCTGGCGGCGCCGGGGCGGCTGCTGGTGGTCGACGAGGCGTTCATGGACGCGGTGCCCGGCGAGCGCGAGTCGCTCGCGGACCGTACGGATGTGCCGGGCCTGATCGTCCTGCGCAGCCTCACCAAGACCTGGGGGCTCGCCGGGCTGCGGATCGGCTATGTGCTGGCCGGTCCGGAGACCGTGGAACTGCTGGCGCGCGCACAGCCGTTGTGGCCGGTGTCCACTCCGGCGCTGGCCGCGGCCGAGGCGTGCTCGGCGGCTCCCGCGCTCGCCGAGGCGGAGCTCGCCGCGCACGCGATAGCCGCGGACCGCGCCCATCTGCTGGCCGGTCTCGCGGAGTTCGACGAGGTATGCGCGGTGGAGGCGGCCGAGGGCCCCTTCGTACTCGTCCGGATGGCGCGTGCCGACCAAGTGCGCGCCCGGCTGCGGCAGTTGGGCTTCGCGGCCCGGCGCGGTGACACCTTTCCTGGGCTCGGGCCCGAGTGGCTGCGGCTCGCGGTGCGCGACCGCGCGACGACCAACCGGTTCCTGCAGGCGCTCGACCAGGCGCTGAGCGGAGTCTCCGGCTGAGGTCCGGACGGGCCGGGGCCGCACCCCCCTCCGGTGCGGCCCCGGCTCTCGTACGGATCAGGCCTTGTTGCGGCTCCGTCCGCGTGCCACCGCGAGCGCGCCGCCGCCGGCCAGGACCAGGGCCGCCGCGCCGCCTGCGATGTACGGCGTCATGGAGCTGCCGCCGGTCTCCGCGAGGTTCTCCTTCTCCGGTGCGGCCGCGGGCTTCGAGTCGGCCACGGTCTGCTCCTTGGCCCCGGTGGCGGGGGTGGGCTCCACCGGCCGGCCGCCGCCCTCGTGGTGCGACGGGGCGGCCTTCGGCGACTCGCAGGTCGCCTGAGCGAGGGTGACCTCGCCCCGGACATCGGCGACGTTCAGCTTCAGTGGGTTGACCGACACCTTGAGCTGCAGTGCGGTGGCAGCGGCCGTACGGGACGTCGTGCTGGTCTTCGAGAGGCCGAGCGTCACATCGCCGACGGCGGGCACATGGATCTGGGTCGTGCCACCGGCGGAGAGCGTGATCCTCTTGCCGAGCACCGTCACATGGCCGAGCACGTTCGACTCGGCGTGCGGCCGCTCACCGGCCTCGCAGACCGCCTTCGACGTGACCTTCTCGACCTCGATCAGCGACAGCAGCGGCAGCCCGGGGACATGGACCGACGCGCGGGCGACGTTGGCGTACCCCTCCGCCTTGTGCCGGTCGGCCGTCGCCCGGGCGGTGGCGACATCGGCGCGCAGCAGGCTGAACGGGCGGCCCTTGTCGACGCCGTCCAGCTTCGCGGTCAGCGCCGTCCTGTCCGCACTGGCCGGGGCGTGCACCTCGTTGAGCGCGACCGTGAGCGGCACATCGACGGTCTTGTTGAGCAGCGAGACGTCGAGCCCGGTACGGAGCACGACCGCGCTCGCTTTTCCGTCACTGCCGGAGGCCGCCTGGGCGGGTGCCGCGGCCAGCAGCGCCGCGGGGCCCGCGGTCAGCGCGGCGGCCACGCAGACGGCAGCCGTACGGCGTGCGGACATTCTGCGTGCGGACATACGGAAGGTGTTGCTGTTCAAGGTGGTGGAACCCCCACAAGAGACATGACGTCGCCGGGGGCGCGATTCACGGGGACTTCGTGGCTGCGTCGGCGACCGAGACACCGGAATCTTTACGCACTGTGGGTGAACGGTCAGCAACCTGACGTGAGTTCACTCCAAAGTGGCGTTTCCGCGCCTGCATTCGAATCCTGAGGCACGGGCGTTCCTCTGGACCCCTTGTTTCACCGTCCGGAGGTGGCGCGCCGGCGGCCCTCCGACACACAGCGGGTGTCTCAACGACTGCCGGAGTCTCACGTCACGCGTTGGTCAACCCGGCACCCCGCCGGGGCGACGCGGCCCCGCATCCGTACGTTCCTCCCACCCCACGAGACGGCTCACCCCACCACACGGCCTTCGAGGACCACCCGGTGCGGAGCGCCCAGCACCCGTACGTTCTCGCGCGGGTCCTCGCCGTACACCACGAGGTCGGCCGGCGCGCCCTCGGTGAGCCCCGGCCTGCCCAGCCACTCCCGGGCGCCCCAGGACGCGGCCGACAGCACGTCGGACACCGGGATGCCCGCCTTCACCAGCTCCGCAGCCTCCTCGGCGACCAGGCCGTGCGGCAGCGAACCGCCCGCGTCCGTACCGACGTAGACCGGCACACCCGCGTCGTAGGCGGAGCGGACGGTGTCGTAACGGCGTTCGTGCAGCCGCCTCATATGGGCGGACCAGCGCGGATACTTGGCGTCGCCGCCCGCGGCGAGCTGCGGGAAGGTCGCGATGTTCACCAGCGTCGGCACGATCGCGACCCCGCGGCCGGCGAAGAGCGGGATGGTCTCGTCGGTCAGCCCGGTGGCGTGCTCGATGCAGTCGATCCCCGCCTCCACGAGGTCGCGCAGCGAGTCCTCGGCGAAGCAGTGCGCGGTGACCCTGGCCCCGAGCCGGTGCGCCTCGGCGATCGCCGCCTCCACCTCCCCGCGCGGCCAGCAGGCGGACATGTCGCCGGTTTCCCGGTCGATCCAGTCGCCGACGAGTTTGACCCAGCCGTCGCCGTTGCGGGCCTCCCTGGCGACGTACTCGACGAGATCCCCCGGTTCGATCTCATGGGCGAAGTTGCGGATGTAGCGGCGGGTGCGCGCGATGTGGCGGCCCGCCCGGATGATCTTCGGGAGGTCGGGGCGGCCGTCGATCCAGCGGGTGTCGGACGGCGACCCCGCGTCGCGCAGCAGCAGCGCCCCTGCCTCCCGCTCGCCGAGCGCCTGCTTCTCGCTGGTCGCGTCGTCGACCGCGCCGTGCGCGTCGAGCCCGACATGGCAGTGCGCGTCGACCAGACCGGGCAGCACCCACCCCCGCACGGTGACGGCCTCCGCGGCCGGGCGTATGTAGGTGATCCGCCCGCCGACCACCCACAGCTCGTCCCTGACGTCGTCGGGCCCGACCAGCACCCGCCCCTTCACATGCAGCACCGTGTGATCGCTCATACGGCGAGCCTAACGACGGGACCGCGCCGGGCGTCAGGGGCCCGGAAGCCCGCTCAGTACCATCGGACCGCACCATCGCCGGGCCGGTCGGCACCTTCGGACCGGCAACACCATCGGGCAGCCCGAACGACCTCGTGAAGAGAGCACCACCGTGACGCACCCCTTCCTTGACCTCGCCCCGCTCACCCCCGCGCACTTCGCCGCGATCGAGCGGCAGACGGCCTCGCTGCTCGGCACCCGGCAGGACGTCGTGATCATGCAGGGGGAGGCGCTGCTGCCGCTTGAGGGATGCATCCGCGCCGGCGCCAGGCCGGGCTCCACCGCGCTCAATGTGATCACCGGGCCGTACGGCCAGACCTTCGGCAACTGGCTGCGCGACTGCGGGGTCACCGTGGTCGACCTGGCCGTGCCGTTCCACACCGCGGTAACAGCGGCCCAGGTGCGCGAGGCGCTCGCTGCCCGCCCGGAGATCGACTTCGTGTCCCTGGTCCACGCGGAGGCGGCGACCGGCAACACCAATCCGGTCGCGGAGATCGGTGAGGCGGTACGGGCGCACGGCGCGCTCTTCATGCTGGACGCGGTCGCTTCGGTGGGCGCTGAGCCGCTGCTGCCGGACGTCTGGGGCGTCGACCTCTGCGTGATCGGCGCGCAGAAGGCGATGGGCGGTCCCGCCGGGGTGTCGGCGGTCTCGGTGAGCGAGCGCGCCTGGCAGCGGTTCGCGGAGAACCCGGGGGCTCCGCGCCGCTCGTACCTGTCGCTCCTCGACTGGAAGGAGCGCTGGATCGACGCGGGGCGTACCGCGCTGCCGCACGCGCCCGCCCAGCTGGAGATGCTGGCGCTGGGGGCCTGTCTGGAGCGGATCGAGTCGGAGGGCCCCGCGGCGGTGATGGACCGGCACGCACGGGCCGCGGCGGCCACCCGGGCCGGGGCGCTCGCCCTGGGTGGCGGACTGGCGCCGTTCGTGCGTGAGGCACGGGACGCGGCCCCGGTGGCCACCACACTCCGCACCCCGGCCGGGGTCGATGCGTCGGAGCTGGTCGCGAAGGCCCTGGCGGCCGACCCGACGCTGCCGCTGATCGCGGGCGGCGGGGCGCTGGCCGGGGAGATGGTGCGGATCAACCACTACGGACCGGACGCCGCCCAGGGCGTGGTGCAGTCCTCGCTCGCGGCACTGGGTGCCGCGCTGAGCGACGCCACAGCGGCGGCTGGACCGGCTTCGGGCGGTCCGGCGGCTGCCGTGGACCTGGAGGCCGCGCGCGGCGCCGTTACGGCGGCCTGGCAGCGCGGCTGAGCCACCGGACCGCTGCGGCGGGTGCTGACGGCGGAAGCTGTGTACGGGCCGGTACCGGCCCGTACACAGCCACTAATCAAAGAATTGCAGAAAACAGAATTCCAGCTTTTACCTACAGCTATCTGTTTTCTTCTGCCCGCTTTCCCGGACCCTAAACGCAGTATTTTCAACAGGGTCCATCAGCGGTTTTCGGACATGCATCACGAAGGTTACGCACATGTGACCGACCCCACAGTCGGCTCGGTTTGCCCGATAATTCCAGGACAAATCATCCATATTCGCGACCGGGAGGGCTCCGACCCGCGCCCGCGCGATAGCATGGTCTGCGCTTTTGGCCAACCCTGCGCCAGAATGCATTTTTTGAATTTGCTGGGTAAATTTCCCTTACATGACCGCCGCGCAAGAAGACCTTGTACGTGCCCGTAGCGAATTCCACGAGATAGACACCCCACGAGTGGAGGACGGAGCCGCGATCTGGCGCATCGCCCGCGACTCCGAGGTGCTGGACCTCAACTCCTCGTACAGCTACCTGCTGTGGTGTCGCGACTTCGCAGCGACCTCCGTGGTGGCGCGTGACACGGCCGGTGCCCCCATCGGCTTCGTCACCGGATATGTCCGCCCCGACCGCCCCGAAGCCCTTGTCGTCTGGCAGGTAGCCGTCGACCAGGCATATCGCGGCCAGGGCCTCGCCGGCGTACTGCTGGACGGCCTGATCGCCAAGGTGACCGCCAGGGGGGTGGTCCGGGAGCTGGAAACCACCATTTCCCCGGACAACACCGCGTCCGACCGCCTGTTCCGCTCGTTCGCAGAGCGTCACGGGGCGACAGTGGAACGTGAAGTGCTCTTCGACGGCGGACTGTTCCCCGAAGGGACGCACCAGCCGGAAGTGCTGTACCGCATCAGCCCCGTCTCGGCCTGACTGACATCCCTCACCCCCAGGAGATTGCTGTGACCATCACCCCGCCCGCCCTGAGTGTCTTCGAGACCCTTGAGTCGGAGGTGCGCAGTTACTGCCGCAGCTGGCCGGCCGTGTTCGACCGGGCCCAGGGCAGCTACCTCCACGACGAGGACGGCCACACCTACCTCGACTTCTTCGCCGGGGCCGGATCGCTCAACTACGGCCACAACAACCCGGTGATCAAACGCGCCCTGATCGACTACATCGAGCGCGACGGCATCACCCACGGCCTGGACATGGCCACCACGGCGAAACGCGCCTTCCTGGAGTCCTTCCAGAACGTGATCCTCCGCCCGCGCGACCTGCCGTACAAGGTGATGTTCCCGGGCCCCACGGGCACCAACGCCGTCGAGTCGGCGCTGAAGCTGGCCCGCAAGGTCAAGGGCCGCGAGTCCGTCGTCTCGTTCACCAACGCCTTCCACGGCATGTCGCTCGGCTCGCTCGCCGTGACCGGCAACGCCTTCAAGCGGGCCGGCGCCGGTATCCCGCTGGTGCACGGCACGCCGATGCCGTTCGACAACTACTTCGACGGCCAGATCCCGGACTTCCTCTGGTTCGAGCGCCTGCTGGAGGACCAGGGCTCCGGTCTCAACAAGCCCGCCGCCGTGATCGTCGAGACGGTCCAGGGCGAGGGCGGCATCAACGTGGCGCGCGCCGAGTGGCTCCGCGCGCTCCAGGAGCTCTGCCACCGCCAGGACATGCTGCTGATCGTCGACGACATCCAGATGGGCTGCGGCCGCACCGGTGGCTTCTTCTCCTTCGAGGAAGCGGGCATCACCCCCGACATCGTGACGCTGTCGAAGTCCATCAGCGGCTACGGGCTGCCGATGTCGCTCTGCCTCTTCAAGGGCGAGCTCGACGTGTGGGAGCCGGGCGAGCACAACGGCACCTTCCGCGGCAACAACCCGGCGTTCGTCACCGCCACCGCGACCCTCGAGACGTACTGGGCCGACGGCCAGATGGAGAAGCAGACGCTGGCCCGCGGCGAGCAGGTCGAGCGTGCGCTGCTCGCCCTCGTCGAGGAGAATGACGGTGCCGGCGTGAGCTTCCGCGGCCGTGGCCTCGTCTGGGGCATCGAGTTCGAGGACAAGCCGCGTGCCACGGCCGTGTGCCGCCGCGCCTTCGAGCTCGGGCTGCTCCTCGAGACCTCCGGCCCGGAGAGCGAGGTCGTCAAACTGCTGCCGCCGCTGACCGTCTCCACCGAAGAACTGGACGAGGGCCTGAGGATCCTGGCCCGTTCCGTCCGCGAGACCGCCTGACGCACCACGCACCATCGCACCGGCTACACAGAAAGGCTCACGTCACAGTGATTGTCCGATCGTTCAAGGACGTCGAGGGAACCGACCGCCACATCAAGTCCAAGTCGGGGACCTGGGAGAGCAAGCGCATCGTGCTCGCCAAGGAGAAGGTCGGCTTCTCCCTGCACGAGACCATCCTGTACGCGGGAACCGAGACGTCGATGTGGTACGCCAACCACATCGAGGCCGTGCTCTGCACCAAGGGCGAGGCCGAGCTCACCAACGACGACACCGGCGAGGTCCACTGGATCGAGCCCGGCACCATGTACCTGCTCAACGGGCACGAGAAGCACACTCTGCGTCCGAAGACCGATTTCCACTGCGTCTGTGTCTTCAACCCTCCGGTCACCGGACGGGAGGACCACGATGAGAACGGCGTTTACCCGCTGCTGACCGAGGAGGCCTGACAGCCATGACCGAAGTACTGTCCAACATCCGGGCGGATCTCTATCCCACCCGCGGAGCGAGTGAAGTGACCACCCCCCGCCAGGACCCGGTGGTCTGGTCGCAGCCCGGCACGGCGGGCCCGATCTCGCAGCCGGAGCTCCAGGGCTACGAGCGGGACGGCTTCCTCACCGTCGGCGAGCTGCTCACGGACGACGAAGTGGCCCTCTACCGTGCGGAACTGGACCGGCTCATCGCCGACCCGGCCATCCGCGCCGACGAGCGCTCCATCATCGAGCCGAAGTCTCAGGACGTACGGTCGGTCTTCGAGGTGCACAGGCTCAGCGAGGTCTTCGCACAACTGGTGCGGGATGAGCGGCTGTTGGGCCGGGCCCGGCAGATCCTGGGATCGGACGTCTATGTCCACCAGTCCCGGATCAACGTCAAGCCGGGGTTCGGCGCCAGCGGCTTCTACTGGCACTCGGACTTCGAGACGTGGCACGCCGAGGACGGTCTGGCGAACATGCGGACGGTGTCCGTCTCGGTCGCGCTGACCGAGAACTACGACACCAACGGCGGCTTGATGATCATGCCGGGTTCGCACCAGCAATTCCTGGGGTGCGCGGGTGAGACGCCGAAGGACAACTACAAGCGGTCGCTCCAGATGCAGGACGCGGGCATCCCGTCGGACAAGGCGCTGACGCGGATGGCGGACGCCCACGGCATCAGGCTCTTCACCGGCCGGGCCGGTTCGGCCACCTGGTTCGACTGCAACTGCATGCACGGTTCGGGTGACAACATCACCCCGTACGCCCGCAGCAATGTCTTCATCGTGTTCAACAGTGTGGACAACGCGGCGGTGGAGCCCTTCTCGGCTCCGATCCGGCGGCCCGAGTTCATCGGGGCCCGGGACTTCACTCCGGTCAAGTGATCTGAGGTACGCGGGAGGGGGACGGCACAGTGTGCCGTCCCCCTCCCGCGTATGCTCCCGCCTCGGCGATTCAGCCGGAGAGCACGTCGAGGAGCCCCGCATGTCCTTCCCCCGGCGCGGGGCGCGTTCACTCACCGGCGTAGGCCACCACATCGATTTCGACCAGGATGTCCATCAGCTCGGAGCCCACCGTGGTGCGCACCGGGTACGGCGCCGTGAAGAACTCCCCGTACGCCGCGTCGAACGCGGCGAAGTCCCGGTGGAGGTCTGCCAGATGCACGGTCACCTTGACGACGTCGTCCAGAGACAGCCCGCGCTCGGCGAGCACCGAGCGGACATTGCGCAGCACCTGGGCGGTCTGCGGCCCGACCGTGCCGGGCACTTCCCCGGTCGCCGGGTCCTGCGGGCCGAAGCCCGCCGTGTACAGGAATCCTCCGGCCAGCACGCCCTGGCCATAGGCCCCGGCGGGGCGTGGCGCGTGCGCGCTGTGCACCGCCTGCTTGGCGCCGCTCCGCCGCTGTGCGGGCTGCTGTTCCGGGTACCGCTGGGCGGGCTGCTGTTCCGGGTGCTGGCCCCGCTGCTGTTCCGTGTGCTGTCCCGGTGCCTGGCTCATCCGGTCAGGTCTCCTTCGCGCTCGTTGACCCCGGCGAAGTGGCGCAGCTTCTCCTCGTCCACACTCACACCCAGGCCGGGCCCGGTGGGCACCCGCAGCCGGCCGGCTTCGAGGTGCAGCGGTTCGATGATGTCGTCGGCGTGCAGGTAGTACATGCTGTCGATCGCCCGCGAGAGGACCGGTGTGCTGGAGACGACGGCCAGATGCGCCGCGGTCGCGATGCCCAGTTCGCCGCCGCTGTGCAGGTTCATCCCGAGCCCGAACGTCTCGCAGTGGGCGGCGAGCGCCTTGGTCGCGGCGATGCCGCCCCACTTGTAGACGTCGCCGTGGATCACGTCGACGGCGTTCAGCCGTATCGCCGGGGCGAACTCTTCGAAGCGGACGACGCACATGTTGGTGCAGAGCGGGATCCGGACCTTGGCGTGCACCTGGCTCATGCCCTCGATGCCGACGCAGGGGTCCTCCAGGTACTCCAGGTCCAGTTCCTCCAGGGCGATCCCGGCCCGCACCGAGTCGGGGACCGACCAGGCCGCGTTCGGGTCGACCCGCAGGTTCACCCGGGGCAGGGCCTCGCGGACGGCCCGCAGGATGGCGACGTCACCGGCGACGTCCCTGGTGCCCTTGAGCTTGACCGCGTCGAAGCCGCCTTCGGCCACCACCCGTGCGGTGTGCTCGGCCAGCGCTTGCGGCAGCCCGTCCGCGGCCACTCCGGGTGCGTCGGCACGGGTGACCAGTGCGGTGATGGGGACCTCGTCGCGTACCGCACCGCCCAGCAGGTCCGTGACGGACTGCCCCGATGCCTTGCCCATCGCGTCCCAGCAGGCCACGTCCAGGGCGGCGATGGCCGCGTAGCCCAGGTAGCCGTGGAAGAACGGCACCATGTGCTGTTTGCGGTGGAAGCTCTCCAGGGCGAACGGACTGGTGCCGATCAGGTCCGCTGCGAGCGCCTTGACGATCGCCGCCACCGGTCGGCCCCACATCGTCTCGCCCCAGCCGTCGACACCCGCGTCGGTACGGATCCGCACCACCGTACGGGTCTCCCCCGTCTTGGTCTCGAACGAGCTGGTGAACGGGTTGACCAGCGGAAGGTTCACAACCCACACGTCGACATCAGTGATCTTCATAGCTCTTTCTTTTCTCTCATCGGGTCTGTCCTGGTTCGGGGGTTCAGCGGTTCGGCGGTTCAGGGCTTCAGGGCTTCAGGGCTTCAAACGGTTCCGCGGGACGCCGCGTCGAACGCGCGGATCGCGCGGGCCAGCCCGGTGGCCCGGTCGTCGAGCAGCCGGGTGCCCCGCTCCGCGTCGGCGCCGGACGCGTCGTCGGTCGCACCGCCCACCCGCTCCCACTCGCCGTGGCGCTCCACGGTCAGCCCCGGGTAAGGCGGGTGGTCGAAGAGCGGTGGGGGCTCGACGGGCGCGCGGGCCGGTACCGGTGTACGGACCAGGTCCGGATGCGCCGCCAGCATCAGCGAGGTCTCGAACCACCCGGCGTGCCCGGGGGTGACATCGGGCCTCCCCCCGTCGTCCGCGCCCGATGTGACGGTCCAGTACGAGCAGGCGGCGACCGTCACATCGGCGCGCAGCGCGAACCGCTTCACCGCGAGGCGCATGATCTCGTCGTTGCCGCCGTGTCCGTTCACCACCATGATCCGGCGGTATCCGCTGGTCACGAGCGAGTCCAGGATGTCGTCGAGCACCGCGCCGAGGGTGGCGGCGGAGAGCGAGACGGCGGCGGCGAACAGATGGTGCGGGCTGTGCCCGAACGGCAGGGCGGGCAGCCGTACGAGTTCCGGTGTGTCCGGCTCCCGGGCGAGCAGGGCGCCCGCCCGGTCGATCACCGCCTCGGCGAGCAGGGTGTCGGTGCCCATCGGCAGATGTCCGGCGTGCTGCTCCTGGGATCCGATGGGCAGCAGGGCGATGCCGTGCTCACCGGCAGCGCGCACCTCGCCCCAGGTCAGTTCGGTCAGCCGGGAAGGCCCGGTCGGTTGCAGTTGGCTCACAGCGCTACCTCCTCGAAACTCCGCCGTGGCAGAGTCGGCGCATGGTTCAGAGACGTTCTCCGTTGCGGCTGGTGCCCGAGCCCGCCCCGGCCCCCCTGGCGCCCGGCGCCCGCCGGACGCTCGGCGCGGTCGAGCTGGTGCCCGGCCGGATCACGGCGGCCGTCCTGACGATGTCGGGCGCCGTGCTGGAGCGGGCGGAGACCACCTACGACGCGCGCGCGGCCACGCCGCGCGACATCGATGCCGCGCTCTCCGGGGCGGCCCGGGTCTTCGCCGGTCATGATCCGGACGGGGTCGGGGTGGCCGCCGCCGGTCTTGTCGACCCGGAAGCGGGCCTGATCACCGAGGTCCACGACGTCCCCGCGCTGCACGGCTACCCGGTGGCCGCACGGCTGGGCGCGCTGACCGGGCTGCGGGTGCGGGTCGAGCACCGGGCCAGGCTCCAGGTGCTCGGCGACCGCTGGTTCGGTGCGGGGCGCGGACGGCGTACCTTCGCCTCGGTCTCGACCGGCGAGGTGCTGGGCGTGGGCATCCTGTACGGCGGTGAGGTGCTGGCCCCGCCCGGGGGCCGCAGCGGCGCGCATATGACGGTGTCGGCCAGTGGCGACCCATGCACCTGCGGCCGCCGCGGCTGCTGGAAGACCGTGGCCACCACCCGCTGGCTGCGGGAGCGCTCGCGTGAGGCCGGGCTCGGCGACGGCGTCTCGCTGGCCGCGCTGGTGGAGCGGACGGACGAGCCGGCCCGCCGGGTGGTGGAGGAGTACGCGCGCAACGTGGCCCTGGGCCTGGTCAACGTGCAGCAGCTCTTCGCCCCCGGGCTCTTCGTGCTGCACGGCGAGGCCCGGGAGGGCGGCGAGCGGTTCCGTACGCTGATCGAGGAGCGGCTGCGCGCCGACAGCGCCGACGGGGCGTCGGGCGCCGCCGAACTCCCGAGGGTGCAGGTCAGCGCGGCGGCCGTGGACGATGTGGCGCTGCTCGGCGGGGCCGGTCTCGTCCTGTCGCAGCTGTAGGGCGGCGGGCGCCGGGGCGAGTCCGGTCATCGCGGCCCCGCCCCGTCGCTCTCCGGGCCGGTCGGACGGCCGGCCGTGCGGCGTGCGGTGCGCGGGTCCGGGTCGGGGACCGCGTCGAGGAGCCGGCGGGTGTACTCGTGCCGGGGGCGCCGGAAGACGTCGGCCGCGTCGCCGACCTCCACCAGGGCGCCCCGGCGCATCACGGCGACCCGGTCCGCGACCTGGCGCACCACGGCCAGGTTGTGCGAGACGAAGACATAGGTCAGACCGAGGCGCTGCTGGAGCTCTGCGAGCAGATCGAGGATCCGGGCCTGTACGGAGACGTCGAGGGCGCTGGTGGGTTCGTCGAGCACCACGAGCCGGGGTTCGATGGCGAGCGCGCGGGCGATCGAGACCCGCTGGCGCTGGCCGCCGGAGAACTCGTGCGGATAGCGGTCCTGGATGCCCGCGTCCAGACCGACCGCCTCCAGGAGTTCCCCGACGCGCTCCCTGGTGCGGGCCCTGCCGCGTCGGCCCCGGGCCGCCGGATCGTGGGTGACCAGGGGTTCCGCCACGATGTCGGCGATCCGCATCCGCGGGTTCATGCTGGAGTACGGGTCCTGCAGGACGACCTGCATCTCCCGCCGTACGGAACGCAGTTGGGCGGCGTTGAGAGCCCCGAGGTCCTGCCCGCCGAACCGCACCCGGCCCGCGGTGGGTTCGATGAGCCGCAGCAGCAGCCTGGTCAGCGTGGTCTTGCCGCACCCCGATTCGCCGACCAGGGCCAGGGTCTCGCCCTCGTACACCGTCAGCGACACGTCATCCACCGCGACGCTCACCGGCCGACTGCCGAACTCCATGCGCAGACGGTCCAGTTCGAGCAGCGGGCGCCCTGCTCCAGGGCGCGCACCGGCGTCCTGGCCGGGCTCTGTGCCGGGCTGCGCCGGGCCGGTTCCGGATGTCATGCCGGCTCCAATCGGGGGGTGGCGTCCAGGAGTCGGCGGGTGTAGTCGTCCGCCGGGTGGGCGAAGACGTCCAGGACGTCGCCGGTCTCCACGACCCTGCCGCGGTTCATGACGGCGACCCGGTCGGCGGTCTCGGCCACCACGCCCAGGTCATGGGTGATGAGGACGACGGCCATACCGTGCCGCTGCCGCAGCTCGACCAGGAGATCGAGGATCTGCCGCTGCACGGTGACGTCGAGGGCGGTGGTCGGTTCATCGGCGATGAGCACCCGCGGCCTGGCGACCAGTGCGGTCGCGATCATCACACGCTGGCGCAGCCCTCCGGAGAGCTCGTGCGGGTACTGCCGGTAGCGGCGTTCCGGGTCGGGGATGCCGACCTCGTCCAGCGCCGCGACGGCGGCCTCCCGGGCCTCGGACCGGGACAGTCCCTGATGGTGCCTGAGCACTTCGGCGACCTGGCTGCCGACCCGCTGGAGCGGGTCGAGGCTGGTCATCGGGTCCTGGAAGACCATGGCGATGTCATGGCCCCTGATCCGGCCGAGCTCCTTCTCGGAGAGCGCGAGCAGGTCATGCCCGTCGAAGAGGATCCGGCCGCCGCTGTAGACGCAGGGCGGCGCCGGGTTGAGGCGCAGCACCGAGAGGGCAGTGGCCGTCTTCCCGCTGCCGGACTCGCCGACGACGGCGAGCGTCTCTCCGGCGCGGACCTCCAGGGAGACACCCCGGACGGCGTGCACGGTGGAGCTTTCGAGCCGGAAGTCGACGCTGAGGTCGCTGATGCGCAGCAGCGGCGCTGCGGGGGCCGGGGTGGGCGGTGTGGGCTTCATCGGCGGTACGCCTTCGGGTCCGCGACGTCGCGCAGGGCGTCGCCGGTGATGTTGACAGCGAGCGAGGTGATCATCAGGGCGGCTCCGGGGAAGACGGCGAGCCACCAGGAGGTGCCCAGGTAGAGCTGTCCGTCGGAGAGCATCGAGCCCCAGGTGACGGTCTCCTTGGGCACACCGAGCCCGAGGTAGCTCAGCGACGCCTCGGCGACGATGGCGGCGGCGATGTGCAGGGTGCCGATGGTGGCGAGGGGCGCCATCACGTTGGGCAGCAGATGACGCCGCATGATGGTGGCGTCCGTGACGCCGATGGCCCGTGCCTCGGTGATGAAGTCGCGGGAGCGCAGCGACATGACCTCGGAGCGGACGACACGGGCGTACGAGACCCAGCCGGTGAAGCCGAGTACGAGGATCACGTACCAGAGGCCGGAGCCGAGGAATCCGACGATGGCCAGCGCCAGCAGGATCGCGGGGAACGCCAGTTGTACGTCGGCCAGCCGCATCAGCACCCGGTCGGTCCAGCCGCCGAAGTACCCGGAGGCCAGCCCGACGGCGGTGCCGATGACTCCGGCGAGCAGTGCGGCGCCCGCGCCCACCAGCAGTGAGACCCGGGTGCCGTAGATGACGCGGGACAGCATGTCCCGGCCGAGCTGGTCGGTGCCGAGGAGGTGGGCGCTGCTGCCGCCGTGCTGCCAGCCGGGCGGCCGGAGTCTCAGCAGCAGGTTCTGGGCGTTCGGGTCGGATGGGGCGATGAGCGGGGCGAACACGGCGGCGATCAGCATGACCGCGAGTACGGCCAGGGCGATGACCGCGAGCCGGTTGCGCAGCAGGGCCCGCAGTGCGGCGGATCCGGGGCCGCGGGCCGGCGCCGGAGCCGGGGCGGGAGGGGCCGGTGGTGTGACGGGCGTCGCGGCCGTCGTGGCCGTGGGGCGTGCCGGGGGCTGCGTGCTCACTTGGTTGACCTCACCCTCGGGTCGAGGAAGCTGTACGAGAGGTCCACCAGCAGGTTCACCACGACGAAGGTGGCGGCGAAGAAGAGCACCGTTGCCTGGACCAGCGGGAAGTCGCGTTTGGAGATGGCCTCGATCGTCAGTTGTCCGACGCCGGGCCAGGAGAAGACCTGTTCGGTGAGGATCGCGCCGCCGAGCAGACTGCCCACTTCGAGGCCGACCACCGTGATCACGGGCAGCGACGCGTTGCGCAGCCCGTGCCTGAGCACCACCTTGAGCGGGCCGAACCCCTTGGCCCTCGCGGTACGGATGTGGTCGGAGGAGAGCACATCGATCAGCGAGGACCGCAGCAGCCGGGCGACCACCGCGACGGAGTAGACGGCGAGCGTGACCGCCGGGAGTACGAGGTTGGCGAAGGTGCCGTATCCGGACGCCGGAAGGGCGTGCAGTCCCACCGCGAAGACGAGGATGAGCAGGATGCCGACCCAGAAGGGCGGTGTGGACTGCCCGAGCAGCACTCCGGTCATCACGCCGCGGTCGGAGGCCCGGCCGCGCCGCATGGCGGCGAAGATCCCGGCCGGCACCGCGATGACCAGGGTCACCACCAGTGCGGCGCCCGCGAGTTGGAGGGTCGCGGGCAGCCGGTCGGCCAGGACGGTCCTGACCGGTTCGTTGTAGAAGAGGGAGTTCCCGAAGTCGAGGCGGGGCAGCCCCTGGAGGAAGTCCAGGTACTGGGTGAGCAGCGGCCTGTTCAGTCCGAGGCTCGCCCGCAGCACGGCATCCTGGTGTGCGGTGGCGTCCGGCGGGAGCAGCTGTTTGACGGGGTCGCCGGAGAGCCGGACCAGGAAGAACGAGACGGTCGCCGTGCACAGCAGGACGAGCAGCGCGGTGCCGAGCCGCACCAGGACGCCGCGCAGCAGCCCGGTCCGGTCGCGGACGGTGCGGCGGGCCGGGCCGGGCGTTCGCACGTCCGGTTCCCGGAGGGACAGGTCGCTCATACCGTGACCTCCGCGTTCTGCATGGCCAGCGAGCCCACGACGCCCGGTTTCCACCGGGGCCGCGCGTTGCGGGCGAGGATGTTGTCGAGCTGGTAGAGGAAGACGAAGGGCGCCTCCTCGCGCATCAGCCGCTGGAGGTCGGAGAAGGCGCGGGCGCGTTCGGCGGGGTCGACCGAGAGCTCCTCGGCGTCGATGAGCCGGTCGGCCTCCTTGGAGTGCCACCTGCTCTGCCTGCGGTCGCTGCGCACGACGGACTGGAGCATGCTCTCGCCGTCGAGGGTCCAGACGGTGCTCGCCGCCAGATACATCGGGCCGAGCGCGCTGTGGTCGTCGGAGGTGAGCCGGGCCGCGTACGTACCGGGGTCGAGGAGGGCGACTCGGGCGTGCACCCCGGCCCGGGCGAGGAGTCCGGACAGCGCTTCGGCGACGTTGGAGTCGACGTTGGACGCGGTGAGTGTGGTGGAGAAGCCGTGCGGGTATCCCGCTTCGGCGAGCAGCGCGCGGGCCTTCGCCGCCGAGCGGGCGAAGGGCTTGACCGACGGGTCGAAGCCGAAGGCGCCGCGCGGGATCATCGCGGGGACCTCCCGGGCCTTGCCGCCCAGCACCGCCTTGATCAGCAGCGGGACGTCGATCGCGTGGTTGAGCGCCTGCCGCACCCGGTGGTCGCCCAGCGGGCCGCCGTCCAGGGTGTTCAGCGAGAGGTACGAGGTGCGGATGCCGGGGTAGCTGTCCAGCGTGACCCCGGTGTATCCGTCCAGCTGCTGGGCGGCGTCGGGGGTCAGCCCGGCGACGAGGTCGACGCCGCCGCTCTGCAGGGCCGCGAGCGAGGAGGAGGGGTTGGGCGCCGGGCTGAAGACCAGCCCGTCCACGCTCGGCCTGCCCTGCCAGTGCCGGGGGTTGGCCCGCATCCGCAGCTGGTGGTCGCGCTGCCAGCTGACGAAGGTGAACGGGCCGGTGCCGACGGGGTGGCCGGCGAATCCCTCGTCCCCGACCCGCGCGATGTAACGCGGCGGGACGACCACACCGCCGAACAGGGAGAGCTTGTCGGGCAGGATCGGGTCGTGCAGCGTGGTGTGCACGTCCACGGTGAGCCGGTCGACGACGCTCACGCTCTTCACATAACGCAGCTCGACGATGGGCGACTTGGTCGCCGGGTCGAGCAGCCGCTCGATGCTGAACTTCACGGCGGCGGCGTCGCAGGGCTCACCGTTGTGGAAGGCCACACCGGGGCGCAGCCGGAACCGCCAGGTCCGCGCGGAGCGGGCCGTCCAGGAGAGTGCCAGGCGCGGGTGCAGCTTGTTGTCGCCGCCCCGGGTGGTGAGCGTGTCGAACATGTTGATCAGGGCGTTCATCGACACCATGTCGCCCTGCTTCTGCGGGTCCATGGTCGTGGCGTCGCCGGGCTGCGAGACCCGCAGGACATTGCCGGCGCTGCTCGCGGGGTTGGCACCACACCCCGTCAGAAGAGCCGGGGCGGCGACGGCCGGAATGAGCAGACCGCCGAGCCGCACCACGTCGCGGCGGGACGGGTGGTTGCGGTCCACGGCCCACCCCTGACGTATTCGTTCCATTGAACAACACTTCCGTTCCGGAAGATGGAATGCGATGCGGTTAAGCTAGGCGTCATGCCGAACACCGTCAACACCCGATCGAGCGAGCAGGAGCCCGGGAAGGGCCCCGTCGACAAAGCGATGGAGGTACTGGAGGCACTGGTACAGGCGGGCGGCCCGCACCGGCTGGGCGAGCTCGCGCGGCGCACCGGTCTCACCAAACCGACGGTCCACCGCCATCTGCGGACGATGGCCGAGTACGGCTTCGCAGAGCCGGCGGAGGGCGGCAGTTACCGCGCGGGACCCCGGCTGCTCGGCCTGGCCGCGGCCGCGCTGGACACCGGGGACGATCTCCGGCTGGTCCGCCCGGCGCTGGCCGATCTGCGCACCCGCACCGGACAGCTCGCGTACTACGCGGTACGGCACCGGGCCACCGCCGTGCACCTGGAGCAGTCGGAACCGGTGCGCGGCTACCGGATGGGCACCCGCCCGGGCGGCGAGACCCCGCTGTACTGCACCGCGGCGGGTCTGGCGATGCTCTCCGCGCTGCCGGAGCCGGAGGTGACGGAGGTACTCGAAGAGACCGCGCTCACCGCGCACACCTCCCGTACGCTCACCGGACCGGACGCGATCCGGGCCGAGTTGCGGCGTACGGCTGAGCGTGGTTACGCGGTCGACGACGAGTACCACGAGCAGGACGTCCGCGCGGTGGCCGCGCCGGTGACGGACGGGGACGGACGAGTCGTGGGCGCGATCGGCATCTCCGGGCTGACGTTCACCCTTGATCCGGAGAGCGCCGGGCTGTTCGGGCCGATGGTGCGCGCTGCGGCCCGCACGGTCTCGGCCGGCCTCGGCAGCAGCGGCCCCGCGCTGGGCGTCGTCGGCCGCAGGACGGCGCGCGACGGTGACCGGACATGAGCAGCGTGAATCCGGCAGGGGGCGCGGCGGACACCGCCCGGCCGGCCGGGCTGCTTGCCGCCGGGCGGGAGCGCCGGGTGTACTCGGCGGCCGCCTGGTCGGTCGGCACGGCCGACGGTCCGCTGGACCGGGGCTGGACCGGCACCAGGAGCTGGACGGGTCCCGGGCTCGACGGCGGCGAACTGTGGGATCTCGCATCCGTGACGAAGCCGGTCGCGGGCCTCGCGGTGATGGCCCTGGCCGATGCGGGCGCCCTCGCGCTCACCGACACCGTCGGCGCGCATCTGCCGGAGTACCGGGGCGGCGACAAGGCCCACCTGACCCTCCATCAACTGCTCACGCACACCTCGGGACTGCCCGGCCGGGTACCGCTCTACCGGGAGAGCCCGACGCGTAGGGCACTGCTGGACGCGGTACGGGGGCTGCCGCCGGCCGCTCCACCGGGCGCCCGTGTCCAGTACTCCTCGCAGGGGTTCATCCTGCTCGGGCTGATCGCGGAGGCCGCTGCCGGGCGCCCGCTGGACCAACTGGTGGCGGAACTGGTCTGCGCACCCCTGGGGATGACGGACACCGGTTTCACCCCGGACGCGGCGGGCCGGGCGCGCGCGGTGGCCACCGAGGACTGCCCGTGGCGCGGCCGGGTGGTGACCGGCGAGGTGCACGACGAGAACGCCGCGGTGCTCGGCGGGGTGGCCGCCCACGCCGGCCTGTTCGCCACCCTGGGCGACATGGAACGGCTGGGCAGATCACTGGCGGGCGGCGGCCGGGAACTGCTGCGCCCCGCGACGTTCGCCCTGATGACAGCGGGCCACACGGACGGCCTCGCCCAGCGCAGAGGGCTCGCCTGGCAGGGCCAGGACCCGGTCGGCTCCCCCGTCGGCGACTCCTTCGGGCCCGCCTCGTACGGGCACACGGGTTTCACGGGCACGAGCCTGTGGGTCGACCCGGCGACCGGACGGTACGCGGTACTGCTCACCAACCGGGTGCATCCCAGCCGGGACGGGGACGGCATCACAGCGGTGCGCCGCGCCTTCCACGACGCGGCGCACAGACTCGACGGGAGGTGACCGGGGCGCGGCTCGGCCTGGCTGTCAGGCCCGGTCGCCCGTCGCCGGGACGTCGCAGCCGTCCGGGCCGCAGACCTCGCCGTCCCCGCCGAACCCCGCCAACCGGGGCTTGGCGCCCCAGGCCTGGCCGAGCGCCTCGGTGAAGACCTCGGCGGGCTGGGCACCGGACACGCCGAAGGCCCGGTCGAGGACGAAGAAGGGCACGCCGTTCGCACCGAGTTCAGCCGCCTCGCGCTCATCCGCCCGTACGTCGTCGGCGTAGGCGGCGGGATCGGCGAGCACCGCGCGGACCGCGTCGGCGTCGAGCCCGGCCTCCACCGCCAGCTCCACCAGATACGCGTCCCCGTTGAAGACGGACCGCTCGTCCGCGAAGTTCGCCCGGTAGAGCAGCCCGATCAGCTCGTCCTGGCGGCCCTGCTCCTTGGCGAGGTGCAGCAGCCGGTGCATGTCGAAGGTGTTCCCGTGGTCACGGCCCTCCGTGCGGTAGCCGAGCCCCTCGGCACCGGCATTGGCGGCGATGTTGTTCTCGGCCTCCTGCGCCTGCTCCATGCTCAGCCCGTACTTCTTGCTGAGCATCTCGAGGACGGGCGCCGCATCGCCCTTGGCCCGCCCCGGGTCGAGCTCGAAGGAACGGTGCACCACCTCGACCTGGTCACGGTGCGGGAAACCGGCGAGGGCCTTCTCGAACCGGGCCTTGCCCACGTAGCACCAGGGGCAGGCGATGTCGCTCCAGATCTCGACGCGCATGTTCTTCATCTCTCCAGGGTCGTACGGCGCAGGAAACCCCACGCCCCCGCGGGAACATGCAGACGGACCAGCCCATTCCCGGCGCCCGGCCGCGGTCCGGCACGGCCCGGCAGGCGAGACCGCTGCGCCTCACCACAGCGGCCGGGCGTCGCGGTCACTCTCCGGGTGCTTCCGTCATGCCGTCCGGCGTCGGGGCCGGGGGGTCGGCCGGCGGGGTGCCCGGCGGAGCCAGCAGGAGGGGGAGGTAGACATCGTCGACGATCTCCGTGATGACCTCCTCCGGGACCGGGGCCCCGTAGAGCAGATAGTGGTTGCGGAGCAGGTCGACCGCCACCGTGGCCCGCCGTGACCCGGGCACCCACGGCTCGATCTCGCCACGTGCGGCAGCCCGTAACAGGACACTCTGGATCGGCCCCGGGCCTGCGGGCCCGACCCGTTCGCGGACCAGCCGGGCGAACTCGGGATCGTGCATGGCCTCCGTGAGCAGGCCGCGGAGGATGTCGCCGTGCGAGGTGGCGAACTTGGCGGAAAGTTGCCGCAGTACGGCGACCACGTCGGTGCGCAGGGCGCCGGTGTCGGGCAGATCGGCATCGGTCAGGCGGCGGGCCGCGCAGGCGTCGATGACGAGTTCGGCGCGGCCGGGCCACCGGCGGTAGAGGGCGGCCTTGCCGGTGCGGGCCCTTACGGCCACGCGCTCCATCGTCAGTCCGGCGTAACCGACCTCGGCGAGTTCGTCGAGGACCGCCGTCAGGATGGCTTTTTCCAGCTCCTCGCCCCGGCGGCGAGGGTTTCTGCGATGGTCACCGGTCGACCGGTCCGGCGCTTCCCCGTTGGTTGGAGGCATGACTCCCAGCCATTTATCAAACACCCGTTGTGAACCCCGAGTGCGTCAGCCTAGCCTCCGATTAGAGAACTGACCGTTCTTTAAGCGTCGAAGCACATCGAGGGGAACGATGACCGAGACCGTTACCACGCCCTCATCAGGCGCCCCCGCCTTTCCCAGCGACCGCACCTGTCCCTACCAACTGCCCGACCAGTACAACGACCTCCGAGGACGGGAGGGGGCACTGCAGCGGGTCACCCTCTACGACGGCCGGCAGGCCTGGCTGGTGACCAGGTACGAGACGGCGCGGAAGCTGCTGGCCGACCCCCGGCTGTCGTCCGACCGGACGCACGTCGCCTTCCCTGCCACCTCCGAGCGGGTGACCAGCTTCCGGGACCGCCGGCCGGCCTTCATCGGCCTGGACCCGCCCGAGCACGGGCCGAAGCGGCGCATGACCATCAGCGAGTTCACCGTCCGGCGCATCAAGGGCATGCGGGCCGAGGTCGAGGAGATCGTGCACGGCTTCCTGGACGAGATGATCGCCTCCGGGCCGCCCGCCGACCTCGTCAGCCAGTTCGCGCTGCCCGTACCGTCCATGGTGATCTGCCGGCTGCTCGGCGTGCCCTACGCGGAACATGACTTCTTCCAGGACGCCAGCAGGCGGCTGATCCAGTCCCCTGACGCGGCCGGGACACGTGCTGCCCGGGACGAGCTGGAGAGCTATCTGGGCGGCCTGGTGGACTCCTTGCGCGGCGAGTCCCGGCCGGGCCTGCTCAGCACCCTGGTCACGGAGCAGCTGGAGAAGGGCACGATCGACCGCGAGGAGCTGGTGTCGACCGCCATCCTGCTGCTCGTGGCCGGCCACGAGACCACGGCGTCGATGACCTCACTCAGCGTCATCACCCTGCTCGAACACCCCGACCAGTACGCCGCGTTGCGCTCCGACCCGTCGCTGGTGCCGGGTGCGGTGGAGGAACTGCTGCGCTATCTGGCGATCGCGGACATCGGCGGAGCGCGTATCGCGACAGCTGACATCGATGTCGAGGGGCAGTGCATCAGGGCGGGCGAGGGCGTCATCGTCACCAACTCCATCGCCAACCGCGACAGTTCGGTCTTCGCCGACCCGGACACCTTCGACGTGCGGCGCGAAGCCCGCCACCATCTGGCGTTCGGCTACGGGGTGCACCAGTGCCTCGGCCAGAACCTGGCCCGCCTCGAACTGGAGGTCATCCTCACGGCGCTGTTCGACCGGCTGCCGAACCTGCGGCTCGCGGTGCCGGTGGACCGGTTGACACTGCGTCCTGGTACGACGATCCAGGGCGTCAACCAACTCCCGGTCACCTGGTGACCGCGGCGAAAGGAGCAGCCATGCGTGTGACGGCCGACCGGGAGGTCTGTGTGGGAGCGGGCCTGTGCGCGCTGACGGCGCCCGAGGTCTTCGACCAGGACGACGACGGTGTCGTGACGGTGCTGGCCGGCGAGCCCGGCGACAAGGACCGCGCCGCGGCGCGTGAGGCCGGGATGCTCTGCCCGTCGGGCGCGGTGCGCGTCGACGAGTAGGACCCGCGTGGGACGGCGGTGGCCGGTCCGGTCGTAACCGGGGCCGGCCCCGCCGGCCGCCTCGGCCCGCCGGCCGCCGCAGATGGCCCAGGGTGCTCCGCTTTCGGGCGACACCTCAGCCCGGCGCCCGACCCTCGACGTCCCGGTGCCCGACGATCGCAGGCGGCCGGCCCCGCCCCGGCCGTGGAGCGTCCGATCACCGGGAGACCGCAGTGCACATCCTGCTCGTCGCGAGTGCCTTCAACAGCCTGACCCAGCGCGTACACGCCGAGCTGCGGGACCATGGCCACACGGTGGCCGTCGCCATCGCGCTGCCCGACCCGGCCCGGCACGACGCGACGCTGCGGGAGGCCGTCCGCCGCCACCGGCCCGAGCTGATCGTCGCCCCGCTGCTGAAGACGGCCGTCCCGGAGGACATCTGGACCGCGCACACCTGCCTCATCGTGCATCCGGGGCCTGCCGGTGACCGGGGCCCCTCCTCCCTGGACTGGGCGATCCAGGAGGGCGTGACCCGGTGGGGGGTCACGGTCCTGCAGGCCGGCGCGGTCATGGACGCCGGTGACGTCTGGGCCACCGCGGAGTGCCCGGTGCCCCCGGTGGGCAAGAGCGATCTCTACCGCAACGAGATCTCCGACGCGGCGCTGCGGGCCGTGCTGCTGGCCGTGGAGCGCTTCGCGTCAGGCACGTACTCCCCCGAACCGCAGCAGTCAGAACCGCGGCAGCCCGAGCCCCGGCGGCCGGTGCGGCAGGGCAGCATCGGCACCCGGCCCTATATGCGGCAGGAGCAGCGGCGGATCGACTGGCGGGCGGATTCCACCACGGCGGTGGTACGCAAGCTGCGCGCCGCCGACTCGAACCCCGGAGTACGGGACGAACTGCTCGGCGGTGAGTGGTTCCTGCACGGCGGCCACCCCGAGGACGGGCTGCGCGGCCGGGCGGGTGAGCTGCTGGCCACCCGGTCGGGCGCCGTCTGCCGGGCGACGGCCGACGGAGCGGTGTGGATCCCGGAACTGCGGCCCCGGCGCGTGCCCGGGCAGCCGCCCACGTACAAACTGCCCGCCGTCAGCGCGCTCGGCGACCGGCTCCCGGAACTGCCCGAACTCCCCGCGCCCCTGCGGCCGGACGGGGACTGCCGCACCTGGAGCGACATCCGGTACCGGGAGGAGGGTCGGACCGGGTTCCTGACGTTCTCCTTCCCCGGCGGCGCGATGAGTACGGCGCAGTGCGAGCGGCTGCTCGCCGCGTACCGGACCGCCATCGCCCGGCCCACTTCGGTCCTGGTGCTGGGCGGCGGCCGGGACTTCTTCAGCAACGGCATCCATCTCAACGTGATCGAGGCGGCCACCGATCCGGCGGCGGAGTCCTGGGCCAACATCAGCGCCATGGACGACCTGGTGGAGGCCGTTCTGACGACCACCGACCGTCTGGTGGTCTCCGCTGTGGGCGGCAACGCCGCCGCGGGGGGAGCCATGCTGGCCCTGGCGGCGGACGAGGTCTGGTGCAGGGCGGGCGCGGTGCTGAACCCGCACTACCGGCTGATGGGCCTGTACGGATCCGAGTACTGGACCCGCACCCTGCCGCGCCGGGCGGGAGCGGATGTCGCCGGGGAGCTGATGCGGCGGGCGCTGCCGGTCAGCGCTGCCGCCGGGCAGCGCATCGGTCTGGTGGACCGGATCGTCGAGTGCGCCCCACAGGACTTCCCGGCCGCGGTCGCCCGGCTCGCGGCGTTCCTCGCGTCGTCCTCCGGCGCGCAGTCGCGGGCGGCGGCCAAGAAGGCGGAGCTGGAGCGCGAGGAGGCCGTCAGGCCGCTGGCGGCCTACCGGGAGGACGAACTGGCGCGGATGGCCCGCACCTTCGGCGATCCGGACGCGCCATACCACGCGCTGCGACGTGCGTTCGTGCACAAACTGCCACTGCCCGGAACACCTGAGCACCTCGACATCCACCGGCCGGGACAGCCGGGGGCGGCGCCGGGTGACGGGGCATGACATAGCGCCGCCCTCACCACCAGGAACCGCCCGGGGCCACCAGGAGCCCCTGCGGGCTATCAGAAGGGCGCCCGGCTCTCAGCTCCGGACCCGCACGGCCGGGATCGCCAGCCGCAGCGAGACGTGCGCCCTGTCAGGGTCACTGACCGCCGGCTCGTACGGCAGCCATCCGTGGCGGGCGTAGAACCGCTGGGCGCGCAGATTGTGTTCGTACACTTCGAGCCGGGCCTCGGGCACCGCGTCCCGCTGCCAGGCCGCCACGACCGCGTCGTGCAGGGCGCCACCGATCCCCCGGCTCCAGCGGGCCGGGTCGACGTGGAACTGCATGAGGGTCATGCCCCCGTTGAAGACCCGGAACGACGCGACCCCGGCGACGATGCCCGCCACCTCGGCGCAGAGCACCCCGCCGTCCTGCCGGCCGATCGCGCCGACCCAGCCCTCCCGCACCTGCGCGTGCACCTCGGCGCTCGCGTACTCCTCGACCGGTATCCGGCCTTCGTAGTACGTGGCACGGGCCGCCGCGTGGAGCGCCGCGATGGTGTCGATGTCCTCCGGGCGCGCCGGGCGGATCAGAGCAACGGACGTCATGGCGGGGAGGACGCCGGCTGATCACCGCACGGTTGCAAGACGGCTGAAGGAGGTCCGGTAGGCGCTGGGGGTGAGGCCGGTGCGCCGGGCGAGGTGCCGGCGCATCGAGTCGGCCGTGCCCAGACCGCTGGCGGCGGCGACCCGGTCCATCGGGAGCTTCGTGGTCTCCAGGAGTTCACGGGCCCGCTCGATCCGCTGGTGAAGCAGCCACTGAAGGGGGCTGACCCCTGTCTCCGCCAGAAACCTGCGGGAGAGCGTACGGATGGAGACGCCCGCGTGCCGGGCGAGATCGGAGAGGGTCAGGGGCTCATCCAGGTGCTGCATGATCCAGGCGCGGGTCTCGGCGAAGGAGACGCCGCGTTCGGGCGGCAGCGGGGTATCGGTGGACTGTGCCTGCCCGCCCGGCCGCACGGGGGCGACCAGGGCACGTCTGGCCACCTCATTGGCGATGGCCGCCCCGTGGTCGGTGCGGACGATATGCAGGCAGAGGTCGAGACTGGCCGCGTAACCGGAAGCCGTCAGGATCCGCCCGTCCTGGACGTAGAGGACGTCGCTCTGCAGGCTGACCGAGGGGTAACGGCGGGTCAGCTCCTCGCCGTTCTGCCAGTGCGTGGTCACCGGGCGCCCGTCGAGCAGACCGGCCTCGGCCAGCAGGAACGCGCCGGAGCAGATGGCGGCGATCCGCTTGCCCGCGGTGGCCGCGGTGCGGATCGCGTCGAGCGTGCGCGGGTCGAAATCCTGGCGCAGCCCGGCGCCCGCGATGATCACCGTATCGGCCCGCAAGACGGCTTCGAGGCCGTGGCGCACCTGGATGTCCAGCCCTCCGGTGGTGGCGACCGGGCCGGGCTCGGGGGCGCAGATGGTGGTCTCGTACCCGGGCACGCCGTCCACCTCGGCCTTCTCGAAGATCATCTCCGGGACGGCCAGATTGAACATCGAGACGGGCGGAGTGGCGATAACCGCTACACGGTACGGACGGGGCATGGCCAGAACCTCCGGTTGCATGGCATTCAGGCCACTACTGTACGGGCGCCCCCTTCGCCAGACTCGCCGTATGACAATCGCAAGCGCCGTCCACGGCACCTCCACCCGGCCCGCGACGGACAGCCGGGGCCGGGCCCCTTCGCCCGGGCTCACTCTCTTCGCCGCGCTGTTCGGCTTCTTCCTGATCACCCTTGACGCGACCGTCGTCACCGTGGCGCTGCCCGCGGTCAGCAGCGATCTGGGCGGCGGGCTCGCCGGGCTCCAGTGGGTGGTTGACGGCTACACCCTGGCCTTCGCAGCGCTGATGCTCTCCACCGGCGCGCTCTCCGACCGGATCGGCGCCCGGCGGGCGTACGCGAGCGGAATCACCGTCTTCACGCTCGCGTCCGCCGCCTGCGGTCTGGCCCCGGGCCTGCCCGTACTGATCGGTTCACGGGTGCTTCAGGGCGTCGCGGCCGCGGTTCTGCTGCCCGCCTCACTCGCGCTCGTACGCCAGGCTTACCCGGAACCGGCGCGGCGGGCCCGCGCGGTGTCGCTCTGGGCGGCGGGCGGTTCGGTCGCGGTGGCGCTGGGACCCGTCGCGGGTGGGGCGCTGACCTCCGCGTGGAGCTGGCGCGGGATCTTCTTCATCAATGTGCCGGTGTGCGCCGTAGCTCTGCTCCTGCTGTCCCGCACCCCGCGTTCGCACCGCAGGCCCGCCCCGCTGGACCTGGCGGGTCAGCTGACCGCCGTGCTGATGCTGGCGTCGGTCACCTTCGCGGTGATCGAGGGCGGCACCGCCGGGATCGTCGCGGGCGGGGTGGCCCTGGTCATGCTGGCCGTGTTCCTCCGTGTCGAGTCCCGGCATCGGCATCCTGTGGTGCCACTGGGACTGTTCCGGAACCGGGCGGTCTCGGTCTCGCTGGGCGCGGGCGCGGCGAACAGCATCGCCTTCTACGGCCTGATCTTCGTACTGAGCCTCTTCTTCCAGCAGGTGCGGGGACAGTCCGCGATGAGCGCGGGGCTGATGTTCCTGCCGATGTCGGCGCTGATCCCGCTGGTCAACGTCCTCGCGGGGCGGCTGGCGGACCGCTTCGGGCCGCGGGTGCCGATGCTGGTCGGCCAACTGGTCGCGGCGGCGGGGGCACTTCTGCTGCTGACGGTCTCGCGGCGTACTCCGGACGTCCTGGTGGCGGTCGCCCTGATGCCGCTCGCCCTGGGGACGGCTCTGACCGTGCCGCCGCTCACGGCCACCATGCTGGAGGCGGTGCCCGGCGAGCGGGCCGGACTGGCGGCGGGGGTGCTCAACGCCGGGCGACAGATCTCCGGCGGCCTGGCGGTCGCGGTCTTCGGCGGACTGGTCGCCGGGGGTGGCTTCGCTGCCGGGATGCGGACGTCGCTGCTGGTCAGCGCTGTCCTACTGGCCCTCTCCGCGCTGGCCACAGCACGGCTGCGGACGGCGCGGATGACCCTGCGGCCCGCCGCTGCCGGGTCCACGGAGGAGCCCGCGGCCCCCGCGGGGTGAGGCCGGCGGGCCGGGCGCGACCCCGCCCGGCCCCGCCATCAGCTCCCGTCGCGCAGTCCCCTGGGCGCGCGGTCCCGGTAGACGAGCGAGTCGAACGTCACCGCGCAGCCTTCGGCTGCGGGGCACTGGGCCAGGAAGCCGATCCGGGCGCCGGCCGCCGCCGCTCCGTCGCCGAGTGCGAAGACCCGTACGAAGGTCCAGCGTTCGCCGTCGGCCGACGCGTGGAAGGCGAAGGCCTTCCCGGTCCGGCTGATCCGCAGCCAGACGCTGTCGCCCTCCACCACCGAGGAGTTGACGTCGTCGGAGTACCCCCTGGTCACGACCGAGCAGATGGTGGGGGTGTCAGGGGAGAGTTCGAAGCAGAGCTTGGCCCACTCCCGTTCGCCGGTCTCCAGGTACAGCGCGCCCGCGTCCCCCGCGCCGACGAAGCCGACCGCCACCCTGGCGATCAGCTGGAAGTCGCCGGGCGGTGGTGTGCCGAGCAGCCTGGGCGCGTCCGACGCCGGCTCGGGTGAGTCGCCCGCCGGGGGCACGAACAGGTCCTCGCGCGCTCCGGCGCGCACCGAGAGCGCCCCTTCCTCGTACTTCCAGGGGGCCTGTGGGCCCTCCGCAAGCAGTGGGAAGGGCAGCTCGGGCAGCCGGGTCACTCGGGGAGGCCGTTGATGCGGCGGGGCAGGCCCAGCGGGTTGGCCTCGCGCAGCTCGGGCGGGAGCAGCGCGTCGGGCGTGCTCTGGTACGCGACCGGGCGCAGCCAGCGCTCGATGGCGGTACCGCCGACCGAGGTGGAGGTGGAGGTGGTGGCCGGGTAGGGGCCGCCGTGGTGCTGGGCGGGGGCGACCGCGACCCCGGTGGGCCAGCCGTTGACCAGGACCCGCCCGGCGAGCGGGGTGAGCTCGTCGAGCAGAGCGGCGGCTGTGGTGCCCTCGCCCGCGGCCTCGGCTGTGGAGACCTGGAGGGTCGCCGTCAGATTGCCCGGCAGCCGGGAGAGCACCGCGGTGATCTCCTCGGTGGATCCGTAGCGTGCGACGACCGTGACGGGGCCGAAGCACTCCTCCAGGAGGAGATCGTGCTCGCCGTCCGCTGCCAGCAGCGCCGCGGGCAGCGTCAGGAAGCCCGCGCTGACGGTGTGCTCGCCGCCCGCCCCGGGCGTGACCGGGGCGTCGACCCCGGTCAGGGCGGCCCGTTCGCGTACGCCAGCCAGGAAGTTGTCGCGCATCCGGTGGTCGAGCAGGACACCCGCCTCGCTGTCGCTGACCGCGGCCGTGAGCGCCTTGACCAGGGCGTCGCCACCGGCCCCGGTGGGCGCGAGCACGAAGCCGGGCTTCACGCAGAACTGGCCGGTGCCGAGGGTGACGGAGCCCGCGAGCCCCGCTCCGATCTCCTCGGCGCGCTCGGCGGCGGCGGCCTCCGTCACCACGACCGGGTTGAGCGAGCCCAGCTCGCCGTGGAAGGGGATCGGGACCGGCCTGGCGGCAGCCGCGTCGAAGAGGGCACGCCCGCCGCGCACCGACCCGGTGAAACCGGCGGCGGCGACCAGCGGGTGCTTGACGAGCGCCACTCCGGCCTCGAAGCCGTGCACCACGGAGACCACCGCGGGGTCGAGGCCGACCTGCTCGGCGGCCCGGTGCAGCACCGAGGCGCAGAGCTCGGACGTCGCGGGATGGTCGGGGTGCGCCTTCACCACGACCGGGCAGCCGGCCGCGAGCGCGCTCGCGGTGTCGCCACCCGGCACCGAGAAGGCCAGCGGGAAGTTGCTCGCCGCGTACACCGCGACGACGCCGAGCGGCAGCTTGTACCGACGCAGGTCGGGCCGGGGCGGGGTCGCGCCGGCGTCCGGGTGGTCGATGCGGACGTCGAGGAAGGAACCCTCGTCGATCACATCGGCGAAAGCCCGGAACTGCGCGGTGGTACGGGCGAGTTCACCGGTGAGCCGGCCGGGGCCGAGCGCGGTCTCGGCGTCGGCGGCCTCGATGACATGGGGCCTGGCCTCGTCGAGCAGGTCGGCGGCGGTACGCAGCAGGGCTGCCCGTACCCTACGGTCGGCGAGCGACGCACGCGCGGCGTGGGCGGCGCGGACCACTTGGTCCACTTCACCCGTCGCGGCCTCCAGCGCGACCTGCTCGCGCTGCTTCCCGGTTCGGGGGTCGACACTCCAGACTGGTGTTGCTGCCACCGCGAACGTCCTTCCAGATCCACTGCCGCAAACCACTGCCGCACAACGAGTCGTTCGGTAAAGTTGTTCGGTATTCTGAACAAAGTTCCTGATGATGAATATCTCCTGGAACTCTAATAACGCGTGTTCAGCATTGACAAGAGGGGCAGGGTCGAATGTCGGCTGCCGAGACAGCAGGTGGGGCGCAGGTCAAGTCCGCGGTGCGGACGGTCGAGTTGCTCGAGTACTTCGCCGGGCGCCCCGGCATGCACTCGCTCGCGGCCGTACAGGAGGCGGTCGGCTACCCCAAGTCCAGTCTCTACATGCTGCTGCGCACGCTGGTGGAACTGGGCTGGGTGGAGACCGACGCGACCGGCACGCGGTACGGCATCGGCGTACGCGCCCTGCTCGTCGGTACCTCGTACATCGACGGCGACGAGGTCGTCGCGGCGGCCCGCGCCACCCTCGACCGGCTCTCCGACGACACGACGGAGACCATCCACCTCGCCCGACTCGACGGGACCAACGTCGTCTATCTGGCCACCCGCCAGTCGCAGCACTACCTGCGCCCGTTCACCCGGGTCGGCCGCAGGCTGCCCGCGCACTCGACCTCGCTGGGCAAGGCGCTGCTCGCCACCCACAGCGACGAGCAGGTACGCAAGATGCTGCCGGAGACCATGCCGCAGCTGACCGAGCACACCATCACGGACCGCGAGAAGCTCATCGAGGAGCTGCACCTCGTCCGCGAGCAGGGGTACGCCGTGGACCGCGAGGAGAACACGCTGGGGCTGCGCTGCTTCGGCGTGGCCATCCCGTACCGGACCCCGGCCCGCGACGCGATCAGCTGCTCGGTGCCGGTGGCCCGGCTCACCCCGGCCCATGAGCAGATGGTCAAGGACGCGCTCTTCGACGCCCGCGACCGGCTGACCCTCGCGACCCGGCGGCTCTGAGCGGCGGTGATCCGGCTCTCACCCAGATGAGAGATCGCTGAGAAATCCGCCGGCCGGGAACGGCGCCGCCCGCCCCGCTCGTCCTCACACGGGATGAACAAGACAATCAGGCGCGCCTCGGTCTTCTGTCTGCTGCTGGTCCTCGCTCTGCTCACGCGGGCGACCTGGGTGCAGGGGTACGAGAGCAAGGCCCTCGCAGACAACAAGAACAACCGGCGGACCGCCATCGCGCAGTACGCGAAGCCGCTGGGCGACATCATCGTGGGAGGCAGGTCGGTCACCGGATCGAAGCGGACGGACAGCGGCGACCTCGCCTACCGGCGTACGTACACCGACGGAGACCTGTACTCGGCCGTGACCGGGTACAGCTCGCAGGCGTACGGGTCGACGCAGCTCGAAGGGATCTACAGCGACGTCCTCGACGGGACGGACACCCGGCTGAAGAACCCGGTCGACGCGCTCACCGGCAAGCAGACCGCCCCCGGTGACGTCCTGACGACGATCAGTCCGGCCGTGCAGAAGGCGGGGTACGAAGCACTCGGCAGCAAGAAGGGCGCCGCCGTCGCCATCGACCCGAAGACCGGCGAGATCCTGGGCATGGTCTCCACGCCGTCCTACGACCCGTCGAAGATCAGCGGTACGACGGACGGCGACGCCTGGAAGCAGCTGACCACCGACAAGGACCAGCCGATGCTCAACCGGGCGCTGCGCCAGCCGCTGCCCCCGGGGTCGACCTTCAAGCTGGTGGTCGCGTCGGCCGCGCTGGAGGACGGGCTGTTCTCGTCGATCGACGAGAAGACCGACAGCCCCGACCCGTACCGGCTCCCCGGCACGACTACGGACCTCACCAACGAGAGCGCGTCGGACCCCTGCAAGAACGCGTCGCTCCGCACCGCCCTCGAGTACTCCTGCAACACCGTCTTCGCCAAGGTGGCCGACGACCTGGGCCAGGACAAGGTGCGGGCGATGGCGGAGAAGTACGGCTTCAACGACTCCAAGCAGGATGTGCCGGTGCGCGCCTGGCCGAGCAACTACCCCACGCACATGTACAAGGCACAGACGGCGCTGAGCGGCATCGGCCAGTTCGATGTGACGGCCACCCCGCTCCAGATGGCGATGGTGACGTCCGCCCTGGCGAACGGCGGGGTGATGGCCGGCCCGCACATGGTGTCCAAGGTGACGGACGGCGACGGCAACACGCTGCAGTCCTACGGGAAGGACGCCGGCAAGCGGATCGTCTCGTCGTCCACGGCGGCCCAGCTCCAGAGTGCGATGCAGACGGTTGTCGAGCAGGGCACGGGTTCGAGCGCGAAGGTCCCCGGCGCCGTGGTGGGGGGCAAGACCGGCACGGCCCAGCACGGTGTGAACAACGACAAGGCGCCGTACGCCTGGTTCACGTCGTACGCGAAGGACAAGTCGACCGGCAAGGAGGTGGCGGTCGCGGTGCTCGTGGAGGACTCGGACGCGGCCCGTGCGGAGGTGAGCGGCAACGGCCTCGCGGGGCCTGTCGCCCAGAAGATGATGGCGGCGGCGCTGAAGTAGCCGGCCGGTGATCCATTACGGTCCCCGGCGGGCGCTCCAGCCCATAGGGTGCCGCCATGGTGATACGACTGCCCCGTTCCCCGTCCGGCTGGACCATGGCCGTCTTCGGTGTGCTCGCCGTCGTACTGGGAGCCGTGGGCCTGATCTCCCCCGCCGCGCTGCTGGAGGCCCTGGGCTTCGCCGCCCCCGCCTCCGGGCGCCCGGCGTCCGACTACACCCGGACCTTCATCACGGCGTCCTCGATGGCCGCGGTGAACATGGGGGCGTACTACGTGCTGGCGGCCGCCGCCGACTGGAAGGGCTTCTTCCGCTGGACGGTGCCGTTCCGGCTGCTGACCTTCGCGGTCTTCACCACGGCCGTCGTGTCCGGCCGCGCGCCGTCCGGGTTCCTCGGCGTGGGGCTGTGGGAGGGAATCGGCGCGGTCGTGACGGGTGCGGCGCTGCGGTACGAGACGGTCACGGCGCGGCGGTCTGCGCCGGCACCGACGACCTGATCGGCACAGGTGAGTTCACACCCCTGGGCCGCACCCGGCGGCGCGTCCCGTCCGCCGGAGGAGCGGCTCTCCCCCGGCGGCGGTCAGCGCGGGAGCGGTCAGGTCACGGCAGGAAGTACATCGGGTTCGGGATCTTGTACGTCTTGTCGGCGTAGCCACCGCTGAGGTCGGAGTACTGGTCCCCGAAGCTGGCGACGATGTCGTAACCCAGGGACTCGATGTGCTTCCTGGTCCCGGTCTTGAACTGGACGGTGGTGCAGGTCCACTTCGGCTGCCCGCAGCTCAGATAGGACGGGGCAGCGGTCGGGTCCTTGAGGTAGAAGTGGGACCTGTCCACCGGTACCCGGTAACCGGCCCTGGTGAGGTTGGTGGCCGAAGCGGTGCGCTGGGTCTCGTCACGTCCGGTCAGGAAGAAGACCGTGACGCCCTTCTTCGCGGCGTAGTTGACGACGTCGGGCATCCCGAAGACCGCGATCGACCGCGCGCTCTGCACGTAGTCGTTGAAGGAGGCCGCGTTGTAGGCGAAGCCGTTCTTCTTCTCCCAGTCATAGGTGAGCAGCGTCGTGTCGTCCACGTCCAGCACGATGGCGGGCTTGCGGCCATGGCCGGTGCGGTGGAGGGCCTCGGCTATCTGCCGCTTCGCCCGCGCCTCGATGCCTGCGACCTGCTTGGCGTAGTTGCTCTTCGGCGAGGCCTGGTAGACACCCGAAGCGTCAGCCGTACCGCCGTAGTAGGCGTTGATGCTGTCTTCGACCTTGGTGACGTTGGGGATCTCCCGGTCCGTCCTCGGCACTGAGTTGTCGGCGGTGGCGACGCCGATGCCGTAGAGGGCGCTGCCGGCCGCGGCGAGGGCGGCCGTACAGGCGGAGATCCTGGCGAGTCTGGAGGGCATACGCGTCTGCTCCGGTTCTGTTGGTGACGAAGTGCAGGTCACTGGTTGTCTACGCGCATCACATGGAGTGCACAAGGCACTTTGCGCATCTGTTGCGGAGAAACCCGGTTGCGGCCCCCGGGGCCCGGTTGTTGAGTGACCGGATGGATCTCGAAGCGGTACGGGCGGAGTTCGACCTTCGTATGCGGCGGGACGCGCCCCCGGACGGCCCCGGCAGCGTGGTCGAACGGGTCGGCGAGGTCGTACGGCAGACCGGTCCGGACGCCGACAGCTGGAACGGCGTCGTCTGGTCGGGTCTTGACACGGCCACCGCCGATGTGGCGATCGCCGGCGAGGTGCGTCATTTCACCGCGCTGAACCGCGAGTTCGAATGGAAGCTGTACGCCCACGACCGCCCGGCCGACCTGGCCGGCCGGCTCGTGGCGGCCGGGTTCACGCCCGAGCCGCCGGAGACGCTGATGGTGGCCGAGGTCCAGGCGCTGGCGACCGAGGTACGGCTGCCCTCGGGGGTGGAGCTGCGGCCTGTGACGGATGCGGCCGGGGTGGCTCTCATGACCCGCGCGCACGAGGCGGCTTTCGGTGAGGACGGCTCGCGGATCCACCGTCAAGTGCTGAACCGGCTGACCGAGGACCCGGATTCGATGGTCGCGGTAGTGGCGATGTCCGGCGACGAACCGGTCTGCGCGGCCCGGATGGAGTTCCACCCGGGCACCGGCTTCGCCAGTCTCTGGGGCGGTGGCACGGCCCCGGCCTGGCGCGGTCGCGGCATCTACCGAGCCCTGGTCGCCCACCGCGCGGGGATCGCCGCCGCACGCGGTGTCCGCCTCCTCCAGGTCGACGCGTCCGACGACAGCCGCCCGATCCTCCAGCGGCTGGGCTTCGCCGCGCTCACCACCACGACGCCCCATGTGTACGGGGAGCGCTAGCCGGCTGGTTCTTCTGCCGGCCCCGCGTCCCGTCAGCCGTGCTCCGTGTGCAGGGCAGCGTCCCGTCGGGGGCCGTTCTCCGAGTGCCTGGCCGCGTCCCGGCCGGGCGGGGCGCCGTACGCCTTGCGGTACTCGCGGCTGAACTGGGACGGGCTCCCGTAGCCCACGCGGTGGCCGACTTCCGCGACGTCCACCGGTCCCGTCAGGAGCAGGGCGCGCGCCTCCCGCAGCCGGATCTGCTTCTGGAACTGGATCGGGGTCATCGAGGTCGCGGAGCGGAAGTGCCGGTGGAAGGCTGACGGACTCATACCGGCCAGGTCGGCGAGGTCCACGATGCGCAGCGGTTCGTCGAAGTGCCGGCGGATCCAGCGGATCGTGCGGGAGATGTGCGCGATCCTGCTGTTGGCCAGGCCGATCTGGCGGACGAGTGCGCCCTGGTCACCGGTGATGAGCCGCCACAGGATCTCCCGTTCGATGCCGGGTGCGAGCACCCGGAGGTCGTCGGGGCGGCCCAGCAGGCGCAGCAGCCGGACGACCGGGTCGAGCAGCTCGGGCGTCGCGTCGCTGACCGCGAGGCCGGAGAAGCCGGGAGGCTTCGCGGTGTCGCCGGTCTCCAGGAGCAGCGGTGCGATCGCCGCCGGGTCCAGCTTCATGCTGAAGACGACGAAGGGTTCGTCCTCGCGGGCTTCGAGTGCCTGGCCGGCCACCGGCAGGTCGACCGACACGACGAGGTACTGCCCCGCCCGGTAGTCGTAGGGCACCCCGTTCAGGATCGTGCGCTTGACACCCTGGCCGACGATCGCGAGCGACGGCTCCGCCATCGCGCTCACCGGGAGGGTGGGCCGGTACGCGCAGGTGATGGCCACGCCGTCCAGGATCTCCGTCTTCAGCTTCGGGCCGCCGCCCGCGTGGCGCACGATCAGCGTCCGCAGTTCGCCGAGGAGCTCCGCCGTCCGCGCCGCCGGCCGGGCCGGTGGTGACACATCCGCTGCCACATCTGCGGGTGCCGCCGCGCCTGCTGGTGCTGCACCTGGTACTTCCACGCCTGCTGGTACTGCCGGGTCTGCCATGGCGGCATTGGAGCAAGGTCGGCAGGATCGTGCAAGCAGGCGGCAGGATCTGTCTACCGGTCGAGCGGGCCGGCGTGGTGAGCTGGCAGGAATCTGCAGCACGAAGCACCGGAGGCATGACGTAATGAAGCGCAGGACCCTCGGGTCGACCGGAATATCCGTCAGCGAGATCGCACTCGGCGCGATGATGTTCGGGAGCCTGGGCAACGCGGACCACGGGGACGCGATCCGTATCATCCACAGCGCGCTCGACGCCGGGATCAATGTCGTCGACACGGCCGACGTGTACTCCAGGGGCGAGTCCGAGGAGATCGTCGGCAAAGCCGTCAAGGGCCGCCGGGACGGCCTGGTCATCGCGACGAAGTTCGGACGGCCGATGGGCGAGGACCCGAACCAGCGGGGCGGCTCACGGCGGTGGATCGTACGCGCGGTCGAGGACAGCCTCCGCAGGCTCGGCACCGACTACATCGACCTGTACCAGATCCACCGGCCCGACCACGGGACCGAGATCGGTGAGACGCTCTCCGCGCTGTCCGACCTCGCACAGGCAGGCAAGATCAGGGCGTTCGGATCCTCCATGTTCGCGGCGGAGATGATGGTCGAGGCCCAGTGGACGGCTGAGCGGCGCGGCTCCCACCGGTTCCTGACCGAGCAGCCCATGTACTCCGTCTTCACCCGTGGACCGGAGACCGCTGTGCTCCCGACGGCGCAACGCCACGGGCTGGGTGTACTCACCTTCAGTCCGCTGAACAGCGGCTGGCTCTCCGGACGGGCGGACCTCCCGTCGACCCACCGGGCCAGGCTGATGGCGTCCGTCTTCCCGTCGCACTACGACACGTCCACCCCGGCCGGCGCACTGAAGGCCGCCGCGCTCGCCCGGCTCACGGTGCTCGCGGAGGAGGCGGGGATGACGCTGCCACAGCTCGCGATCGCCTTCGTACGCGCGCATCCGGCGGTCTCCACCGTACTGATCGGTCCCCGCACGCAGGAACAGCTGGACGGGCTTCTCCACGGTGCCGGTACCGAGCTGTCGGACATCGAGTTGCCGGACGCGATCCTCGACCGGATCGACGAGATCGTCCCGCCGGGCACCGACCTCGACCCGGCGGACAACTACGCGGCCGCACCGCCCTCGATCGAGGACGCGAGGCTGCGCCGCCGCCGGTAGCGGGCCCCCCGTTACCTCAGCGACCACAACACCGCCACGGGCCCCGGCTCCAACGCCGAAGCCCCGCACGTCCGCTGGGCCGACGCGCCCCTGCGCGGCGGACGCGGCACCCCGCGCCCGCCGTCCATCTCCTGGTGGTGGCAGGACCTCACACCGTGAGGTACGGCGTTCCGCAGCAGCTGCCCGGCTGGGGCACGGCGGGTGCGGGGCGCCGGCTGCTCAGTGGGCGAAGCCCCAGTCGAGCATCTTGGTGGCGTCGTCGAAGCGGGAGGCGTCGTCCTTGTCCTTGAGGATCGCGCCGACCAGGGTGCGGTTGTCCCGCTTGGCGGCGAAGACGAGGCAGTAGCCGTCCTCCGGGCCGCTGCCGGTCTTGACGCCCAGGGCGCCGTCGTAGGTACCCAGCAGCTCGTTGGTGGTGTTCCAGGTGTAGTACCGGGTGTGGCCGTTGGCCGCCGGGGCCTCCGTCTTGAACTGCTTGTCCTTCACCACGTTGACGAACACCGGCTGCAGCATGGCGCGCTGGCCGAGCTTGGCCAGGTCGCGGGCGGTGCTGTGGTTGTTGCCGTGCGAGACGCCGTCGAAGGTGTCGAAGTGCGTGCCGGTCAGGCCCATTTGCTGCGCCTCGGCGTTCATCTGGCTCACGAAATCGGCGATCCGGGCGTCCTGGGTGGCCCCGACGCCGAGGTTGTCGGCCAGGGCCATCGCGGCGTCGTCGCCGGACGGGACCAGCATGGCGTGCAGCAGCTGCTCGACGGTCAGCGTGTCGCCGGTCTGGAGGTCGGCGGTGCTGCCGCCGACCTTCTGGACGTAGTCCCGGTAGTCCTGCTTCACCGTGATCCGGTGGTTCAGCCACTCCGGGTGCTTGAGCACCACCAGGGCAGTCATGATCTTGGTGGTGCTGGCCATCGGAACGCTCTCGTCGGCCTTCGCTCCGGCCCACATCTCCCGCTCCTGGCTGCCGTCGCGGGCGTCCAGCAGGAAGGCGTGGTCAGCGCTGATCTGAGGACCGGCCTGGGCTCTGACAGCGTGCTGAGCGTCGGCGGCCCGGGCCGTGACAGCGTGCTGCGCCGCCTGGGGCTGCTGCTGTGCGTGCTGGTTCTGGCCGGCCGGGGTGGTGGCCTCGCTGCTGCCCTGCGCGCCGTTGTCGTCGGCGGAGTGCGTGGCACCGGGGGTGGCCGCCTCCGCGAGGCCGCCGACGGTGAGCGGCAGGGCGGCTCCGACCAGTGCGACCATCGCGATCCGGACTCCGGTGCGGTGGATCCGGGTGGGGCGGGCGTGGGAACCCATGGGCGTCCCTTCTTCCGGCGTGGGGACGCCGGTATGTAGGAAAAACATCAGTGCATATCGAACCTACTTGCGTACTGTCAGCGACTGTCAAGCTAGGTTTGTCATAGCCCGGTAACGAGGTTTACCTCTGTGGAGATGTTGCGCAGGTGACTGGTGGGGCCTGTGGGGTTGCTCGCGCGCGGTGCCCGGCCGACGCCCCTGGGCTACGGAGCGGACCGGTGCCCGCCCACCCGCACCGGCCGTCAACTCCGGTGCTTCCGGCCCGTTCTGTCGGCCCGTTCTGTCGGCTGTTCTGTCGGCCGTTCTGTCGGCCGGGGGTCAGGACAGCGCGGCCCGTACGAGCGTGAGATCGGCGTCGGATGCCAGCCCCGCGTGGTACAGCCGCAGTTCGGTCGCGCCGAGCCCGGCGGCGCGGGCCGCGTCCTCCGCCAGCGTGGCCGGGCTGCCGCCCATACCGGAGACAACGGTGAGGTTGGCCGCGAGCACCGTGCGGTCCGTGCGGTGCACAGCGAAGGGGGCCAGCAGGGCGAGCCCCCCGGTGCAGGGCACGACCACCCCGTCGGCGACGCCGAGGATGTGCTCGGGGTCGACGCCCGCGTTCGCGCCGCAGTGGTGGGCGGCCGGGTCGGCGTGCAGCAGCACCTGGAAGCCGGGCGGCGCCGCGGCCCGTACGGCGGCGACGGCCTGCTCCTGGAGCGTCCGGGCGGTCCGGGTACGCCACTGGAGCACGGCGGCGGCGGTACCGGCCCCGAGCAGCTTCCCGATCGCGGAGCTGCCCGCGTCGGAGAATCCGGTGGACCACCCGGGCTCCAGGGCCCGGCGTACGGCCGCGCTCAACTCATGTGTATCCAGGCCGAGTCCGCCGTACCCGTCCGCGCAGGCCGGGCAGAAGCAGAGCGACATCAGGTACTGGCCCGCGTCGCCGAGCCCCACTCCGGCGATCTTGTCGTGGGCGTGCAGATGGGCGAGGCCGTACCAGCCGAGCGACTCCAGTTCGGTACCGCGCGCCCCGGGGCGCACCGCGGCCTCCGCGGCCAGCTCGGTGAGGTAGGCACGGGTGGCGGGCTGGGCGATGCAGGGCGCCCAGGGGTAGCGGTCCCCGTACGCGTTGACCACCGAGGTGCCGGGGTGCTCGGAGCCCAGGCGGGAGTTGTGCGCCAGGACCACCCACGTGTGGACCTCCAGGCCGGCGGCGGCCAGCGCGGCTGCGGCCTCTCCGTACGGATCGGGGGTGGGGGCCCAGGCCCCAGCGGCGTACGGGCACAGCTCCCGCCCGGCCCACCGCTCGGGGGACGGCGGATAGAGGACAGACGCGTGTCCTGCGGTGACGATCCGGTGCCTCGGGTGACGCGGTGTCAGGGCGCGGGTGGAGTGGTAGGCGGAGGCGAGGGTGACCTGCTGGACGCCGAGGTCCGCGATGCGGGCGGGGGCTTCCGGGTCGCCGACGACGTCCCAGGGGTAGAGGAAGGCCGAGGTCTTCACGCCCGCTCCCCCGGACCCGCCAGGGCCGCGCGGCCCCGCTCGGTGATGGCGGCGAGCTGGGCGATGTGCTCGGGGGACGGCTCACCGAGCGGCGGGCGGACCTCGCCGACGTCCAGTCCGCCGAGCCGCACCCCGGCCTTGATCAGCGACACCGCGTACCCGCGCCGTTGGTTGCGCAGCTCGACGAGCGGCCGGTAGAAGGCGTCGAGCAGCCGGTTCGCCGTCGCGTCGTCACCGGAGCGCAGCGCGCGGTAGAAGGCGAGCGCGATGTCCGGAGCGAAGCAGAAGACCGCTGACGAGTAGAGCGTGACGCCGATGGCACGGTAGGAGAGGGCGGTGAGTTCGGCGGTGGGCAGGCCGTTGAAGTAGAGGAAGTCCCGGCCGGGCAGCTCGGTGCGGACCGCGCTGATGATGCGCTGCATCAGGTCGAGGTCGCCGTGCCCGTCCTTGAGCCCGATGATCCCGTCGACCTGGGCGAGGGCCACGACCGTCCCGGGCGTGAACACCGCGTTGTCGCGCTGGTAGACGATGACGTCGAGCGTGGTGGCCGCCGCGAGCGCCGTGTAGTGGCGGATCAGACCGTCCTGGCCTGCCGTGACGAGGTACGGCGGCATGGCGAGCAGCCCGTCGGCGCCCGCCTCCTGCGCGGTCCTCGCGAAGTGGACCGCGAGCGCAGTGCCGTATCCGGCGCCGGCGACGACGGGCACCCGGCCGGCGCTCACCTCGACCGCGGCGGCGACGACCTCGCCGAACTCCTCCGGGCCGAGCGCGTGGAACTCGCCCGTGCCGCAGCAGGCGAAGACCGCGGCCGCGCCGGAGTCGATGCCGCTGCGCACGTGCGCGCGGAAGGCATCGAGATCGACGGCGCCGTCCGGCCCGAACGGAGTCACGGGGAAGAACAGCAGACCATCGAGTCGGCCGGCGAGCGGGGCTGAGGACACGGGCGCTCCCTGGGGCATCCAGTCGTGCACAGTTCCGTTCGTGCACAATTCTGATCAGTGTCTATATTTCTGAACAACGCCACGCTAAGCCAGCGCGGCCGGGACGGTCAAGACGAGAAACGCCACCACGGAAGCAGAATCCGCACCCCCGCACGACACTTGACGGGGCTCGCGGGGCTCCCTAGTTTGTCCATACATGTGAATTCCATCCATCCATAGATACGCTGGACCCGCTTGCCAGGCGATGGGTACGCGGCCCATCCGTCATCGCGGCCGGCCATTCCGATCCACCTCCGAATTCGTCTCCGATTCACCGAGGAGAGACCGCTCATGCCCGCTCCCCGCACCATCCTGCTCACCGGAGCCGCCGGAGGCCTCGGCACCCTGATGCGGGGCCTGCTGCCCGCGTACGGCTATGAGCTGCGCCTCCTCGACGCCGTGCCGGTCGAGGGCGAACCCGCGGCCATCACCGCGGACCTGGCCGACAAGGAGGCGCTGCGCGAGGCGGTGCGGGGAGTCGACGCCGTCATTCATCTCGCCGGCATCTCCCTCGAGTCGTCCTTCGACAAGATCCTGCGGGCCAACATCGAGGGCACGTACAACCTCTACGAGGCGGCCCGCGAGGCGGGCACCGGACGGATCGTCTTCGCCTCGTCCAACCACGCGGTGGGCTACACCCCGAGCCCGGGAAGCCAAGTCCCGGCCGCTCCGGGCACGTTGATCCCGATCGACACCCCGCGCAGGCCGGACACGTACTACGGGCTCTCCAAGTGCTTCGGTGAGGATCTGGCGCAGCTGTACTGGGACAAGTTCGGCCAGGAGACCGTGTCCGTCCGGATCGGCTCCTGCTTCGCCGAGCCGACGTCCGTACGGATGCTCTCGGTCTGGATGAGCCCGCAGGACGGCGCGCGGCTCTTCCACGCGGCCCTGACCGCCGACGGCGTCGGCCACTCGGTGGTCTACGGCTCTTCGGCCAACACCCGTATCTGGTGGGACCTCTCGTCGGCGCGGGCGCTGGGGTACGAGCCGCAGGACGACTCCGAGCCGTACGCGGCGAAGCTCATCGCCGAACAGGGCGAGCTCGACCCGGCGAACCCGGCCCACTCCCACCTCGGCGGACCGTTCCTCACCGACCCGCCGGTCTGGCCGCGCTGACCCGCCCGGGCCGGTCCACCGCACATCGGGCGCCCGCATCCGGGCAGCGAACGGGCCCGTCCGGTACGCCGGACGGGCCTCTGCCATGCCCGGACGGGCACACCGCGCCAGGTGGGGGCGGTGACGCCTTTCTGGGAACGGGCAGAAACGGGCATGATCAAGCCCGTTCCTGCCCTGTTCACACCATCCGGGCGGCTGTACAACTCTCCTCACAGCCGGCGGAATCCGAGGAGGCCCAGTGTCAGTGAGCGCGGAGCAGCGCCGGAGTGAGATCGTCCGGTCCGCCCGGAAAGCGGGCTCGGTCGATGTCACCGAGCTGTCCGCACGGCTCGGCGTGGCCAAGGAGACGGTGCGCCGCGATCTGCGCGCGCTGGAGGACCACGGTCTGGTCCGGCGTACGCACGGCGGTGCCTACCCGGTGGAGAGCGCCGGCTTCGAGACCACGCTGGATTTACGGACGACGATGCACGTACCGGAGAAGCGGCGGATCGCCGAGGCGGCGGCCCAGCTGCTCGGCGACGCCGAAACGGTCTTCATCGACGAGGGGTTCACCCCGCAGCTGATCGCCGAGTGCCTGCCGCACGACCGCCCGCTGACCGTGGTCACCGCTTCCCTGGTGACGGCGGGGGCACTGGCGCTCGCCGAGCGGACGACGGTCCTGCTGCTCGGCGGCCGGCTGCGCTCGGGCACCCTGGCCACCGTCGACCACTGGACGACCCGGATGCTCTCCGGGTTCGTCATCGACCTGGCGTTCATCGGTGCCAACGGGATCTCCCGCGAACACGGTCTGACCACCCCCGACCCGGCGGTCGGCGAGGTCAAGGCGCAGGCGGTCAGGGCCGCGAGGCGCCGGGTGTTCGCGGGGAACCACACCAAGTTCGGTGCGTCGAGCTTCTGCCGGTTCGCCCAGGTGACCGACTTCGAGACCATCGTCACCAGCACCCTGCTGCCCGCACCCGAGGCGCACCGCTACTCCCTGCTGGGACCACAGGTCATCCGGGTCTGAGCCCTCCTCTCCCCACTGAACGGCCGGCCGGTCCGAGCCCCAACCACCCGAGGAGCGATCCATGCGAAGCCCGATCCGAAGGAGGCCGCGCGCACTGCTCGCGCAGGCCGCATCGGGGGCGCTGCTCATCAGCCTGTCCGGCTGCTGGACCGGCGCCGGAGGAAGCGGGTCCGGCGGGGACTCGATCAATGTGCTGATGGTCAACAACCCGCAGATGACGGAGTTGCAGAAGCTCACCGCCGCCCACTTCACCCGCCAGACGGGCATCAGGGTGAACTTCACCGTGCTGCCCGAGAACGACGTACGCGACAAGATCAGCCAGGACTTCGCCAACCAGGCGGGCCAGTACGACGTCGCGACGCTGTCCAACTACGAGATCCCGATCTACGCCAGGAACGGCTGGCTGCACGACTTGGGCCCGTACACGGCCAAGGACACCGCGTTCGACCAGAAGGACATCCTGCCCGCGCTGCGCGAGTCACTCACCGGGGACGACAAGAAGCTCTACGGCGAGCCGTTCTACGGCGAGTCGTCCATGCTGATGTACCGCAAGGACGTCTTCGCGCAGAAGCACCTGACCATGCCGGCGCACCCCACCTGGCAGCAGGTCGCCGCGCTCGCCGCCGAGACGGACGGCGCGAAACCGGGGATGAAGGGCATCTGCCTGCGCGGCCTGCCCGGCTGGGGCGAGCTGATCGCACCGCTGACCACCGTGGTCAACACCTTCGGCGGCACCTGGTTCGACAAGGACTGGAAGGCCAGGCTCGACTCCCCCGCCTTCAAGCAGGCGGTCAACTTCTACGTCAAGCTGGTCCGCGAGCACGGCGAGTCGGGGGCCGCGCAGTCCGGGTTCGCCGAGTGCCTCAACGACCTCACCCAGTCCAAGACCGCCATGTGGTACGACGCGACCTCCGCCGCCGGGTCGCTGGAATCGGCCAAGTCCCCGGTCAAGGGGAAGATCGGCTACGCACCCGCACCGGTCGAGAAGACGGACAACTCCGGATGGCTCTACACCTGGGCCTGGGGCATCCAGAAGACCTCCCGCAACCCCGACAAGGCCTGGAAGTTCATCTCCTGGGCTTCGGGCAAGCAGTACGAGGAGCTCGTCGGCAAGGAGAGCGGCTGGTCCGACGCCCCGGCCGGGAAGCGCGCGTCCACCTACACCGACCCGTCCTACCGCAAGGCGTCCGCCGCCTTCGGGGACGTCACGCTCAACGCCATCAGAAGTGCCAAGCCCGGCAACCCGGGGGTGCAGCCGCGCCCCGCGCCCGGTATCCAGTTCGTCGGCATACCCGAGTTCACGGACCTCGGCACCAAGGTCTCCCAGGAGATCAGCGCCGCCATCGCCGGGCGCAAGTCCGTCGATTCGGCCATCGCCGCATCCCAGCGGCTCGCCGCGAAGATCGCGAAGGAGTACGAGGGACGATGACAGCGACCACAGCTCCGGCCGCGCCCCGCGCGGTGTCCCCACCCGGCCCCACTGCCCCACCGGGCAGCCGGCTGCGCGCCTGGGCCACCCGGGCCCCGCTGCTGCCGGCTCTGATCTTCATGATCGTGGTCACCCAACTGCCCTTCGTGGCAACCGTGGTGATTTCCTTCTTCAACTGGAACGCGCTCTATCCGAAGGCCCGGCACTTCACCGGCTTCGCCAACTACTCCGATGTGCTCACCGACCCGGACCTGCGCAAGTCGGTCCTCACCACGGTGCTGCTGACGGTCGCCGTGGTGCTCGTCAGCCTGGTGCTCGGACTCGTCCTGGCGCTGCTGCTCGACCGCCGTTTCAAGGGCCGGGGGTTCGTCCGTACGCTGCTGATCGCGCCGTTCCTGCTGGTCCCGGTGGCGGCCGCACTGCTCTGGAAGCATGTGCTCTACAACCCGGAGTACGGGCTCTTCAACGGGCTGCTGCACTGGGTGGGCGGCGGGGGCGCGCCGCAGCCCGACTGGGTGTCGAACACCCCGCTGCTCGCGGTCGAGGCGGCGCTGATCTGGCAGTGGACGCCGTTCATGATGCTGATCCTGCTGGCCGGGCTGCAGAGCCGCTCACCGGAGCTGATCGAGGCGGCGCGGATCGACGGGGCGGGCAGCTGGCAGATCTTCCGCCACCTGACGCTGCCCCATCTGCGGCGCTATCTGGAACTGGGTGCGCTGCTCGGCTCGATCTACATCGTGCAGAACTTCGACGCCGTCTTCACCATCACCTCGGGCGGCCTGGGCACCGCGAACCTGCCGTACACCGTCTACCAGGCCTTCTACCAGGCGCACGAGAACGGTCTCGCGTCCGCCGCCGGGGTCCTGGTCGTCATCGGCACGATCATCATCGCGACCTTCGCGCTCCGCGTGGTCTCGTCCCTCTTCAGCGAGGAGGCATCACGCGCATGAAGTCCGCAGACACGGCGGCGCCCCGGGGCGCCGCCCGTACCGGGGGCGCACTCCTCGGCCTGACGGCCTGGCTGGCCGGAATCCTCTTCTTCCTGCCGATCGCCTGGATGGCACTGACCTCCTTCCACGCGGAGACCGACGCGGCCACCAACCCGCCGTCGCTCGCCGCTTCGCTCACCCTGGACGGCTACCGCGACTTCTTCGGTGCGGGCGGCGGCGCGAGCCCCTGGCCCGCGCTCGCCAACTCGGCCGTGGCATCGGTCGTCTCGACGCTGTGTGTGCTGGTGCTGGCGCTGCCCGCCGCGTACGCGCTCTCCATCCGGCCGGTGAAGAAGTGGACGGATGTCCTGTTCTTCTTCCTCTCCACGAAGATGCTCCCGGTGGTCGCCGGGCTGCTGCCGGTCTATCTGTTCGCCAAGAACACCGGGATGCTCGACAACATCTGGATGCTGGTCATCCTCTACACCTCGATGAATCTGCCGATCGCGGTGTGGATGATGCAGTCCTTCCTGGCCGAGGTGCCGGTGGCGGTCATCGAGGCGGCGCGGGTCGACGGCGCCAGGCTGCCGGTGATCCTCACCCGGATCGTCGCCCCGATCTCTGCGCCCGGAATCGCCGCCACCGCGCTGATCTGCTTCATCTTCAGCTGGAACGAACTGCTTTTCGCCCGGGTGCTCACGGGCGTCGTCGCCGAGACCGCGCCCGTCTTCCTGACCGGCTTCATCACCAGCCAGGGCCTGTTCCTGGCGAAGGTGTGCGCCGCGTCGCTCGTCGTCTCCCTGCCGGTGCTCGCCGCGGGGTTCGCCGCCCAGGACAAGCTGGTCCAGGGCCTTTCGCTGGGAGCCGTGAAATGAAGGCAGCCATCATCGAAGCCATCGGCAAGGTCGGGTACGGGGAGGTGCCGGACCCCACCCCCGGGCCCCGCGACGTGATCGTCGAAGTGGCGGCGTGCGGGCTGTGCGGCACCGATCTGCACATCCTCCAGGGTGAGTTCGCGCCCACTCTGCCGGTAGTACCGGGTCATGAGTTCGCGGGCACGGTGGTGGCGCTGGGCTCCGACGTCACCTCACTGGCCGCCGGCGACCGGGTGGCCGTCGACCCGTCCCTGTACTGCTTCGAGTGCCGCTACTGCCGCCTCGGCCACAACAACATGTGCGAGAAGTGGGCAGCGATCGGGGTGACCACCGCGGGCGGCGCCGCCGAGTACGCGGTGGCGCCCGCCGCCAACTGCGTGAAACTGCCCGACCACGTACGGACCGAGGACGCGGCCCTGGTCGAACCGCTGTCCTGCGCGGTACGCGGCTACGACGTGCTCAACAGCCGGCTCGGCTCGCATGTGCTGATCTACGGCTCGGGGACGATGGGGCTGATGATGCTGGAGCTCGCCAAGCGGACCGGCGCGGCCAGCGTGGACATGGTCGACATCAACGAGGAACGGCTCACCACCGCCCGCGCCCTGGGCTGCTCCGCCGCGGCGGGCGGCGCGGACGAACTGGACCGGGCCGGGCGGGGCTGGGACGTCGTCATCGACGCGACCGGCAACGCGGCCGCGATCCAGGACGGTCTGGGGCGGGTGGCGAAGGCCGGGACGTATCTGCAGTTCGGCGTCGCCGACTACGCGACGCGGGCGACGATCGACCCGTACCGGATCTACAACCAGGAGATCACGATCACCGGTTCGATGGCGGTGCTGCACAGCTATGAGCGGGCGGCCGAGCTGTTCGCCGCGGGGGTGCTCGACCCGGCGGTCTTCATCAGCGACCGGCTCCCGCTGGAGAACTATCCGGCGGCGCTGGACCGCTTCAAGGCGGGCATCGGCCGGAAGATCGTGGTGCGGCCGGGGAAGTGACCCGGCGCGGGAGGGAGCGGCGGTAGACAGCGGCGGGAACAGTCGGAGGGGCTTCCGGGAGCCCGGAAAAGATTCAAGGAACCGTAAAGCCCTGCCGCTCGTTCCTCCGGACATGACCGCAATGACCCCAGGCTCGAACATCCCGCTTCCGATCTCCCGCGTCGCGGTGGACGTGGCAGCTCCGGTGCGGCTCGACGTGTCGGGCCTGCTGCTCACCGCCGACGGCAAGGTGCGCTCGGACGACGACTTCATCTTCTACAACCAGCCGTCGGGCCCCGGCGTCAGCCACCGCTCCGGCGGGGGCCCGGCGCCGGACGCGATCGTGGTCGACACGGCCGCCGTCCCCCCGGGCATCGACAAGATCGTGATCACCGCGAGCCCGGACGCGGCGGGCCAGACGTTCCAGGGCATCGAGCCGACGGCCACCGTCCGCTCCACGGACGACGGCAGCGTCCTGGCGTCGTTCACCCCGCCCCGGCTCGGCACCGAGACCGCGCTGGTGATCGTGGAGATCTACCTCCGCAACGGCGCGTGGAAGGTGCGCGCAGTGGGCCAGGGGTACGCGAACGGCCTGGCCGGTATCGCGACGGACTTCGGCGTGTCGGTCGAGGAGCCTGCCGCGCCCGCCCCCGCCCCCGTCCCGGCCACAGCCCCCGCGGCACCGCCGATGCCGGCCGCGCCGCCGGTGGACCCCCGGGTCACCGTCGCGCCGCCCGCCGCTCCGCCGGCCCCGCCCGCCGGCACCGGGCGGATCAACCTGGACAAGGGCCGGGTCAGCCTCCGGAAGAACCAGACGGTCTCCCTGGTCAAGGGCGGCAAGCCGCTCCTGTCCCGGGTGAGGATGGGCCTCGGCTGGGAGCCCGCCTTCCGGGGCAAGGACATCGACCTCGACGCCTCGGTCATGGCCTTCGGCCCGCAGCGCAACCACATCGACAGCTGTTACTTCGGCAAGCTCTCGATCCTCGACGGCGCGGTCGAGCACTCCGGCGACAACCTCACGGGCGAGGGCGCGGGAGACGACGAGGTGATCGTGGTCGACCTCGGCCGGATCCCCGCCGAGGCCACCGCGCTGTTCTTCACGGTCAACTCCTTCACCGGCCAGAAGTTCACCGAGGTGGCCAAGGCGTACTGCCGGCTGATCGACGCGGCGAGCGGGGAGGAGCTGGTGCGGTTCGACCTGACCGGCGCCGAGCCGCAGACCGGGGTGCTGATGGCCAAGCTGATCAGGCAGTTCTCGGGCGAGTGGGAGATGACGGCGGTGGGCGACTTCGTGAAGTCCCGTACGGTCCGGGGCATGGTCAAGCCTGCGGCGAAGGCCCTGTAGCGGCGGGGCCCCACCCCGGCGTCACTGGCGGTAGCCGGCCAGGAAGCGGCCGATACGGCTGATCGCCGCGTCCAGGTCGTCGGCGTGCGGCAGCGTCAGGATCCGGAAGTGGTCCGGGCTCGGCCAGTTGAAGCCGGTGCCCTGCACCACCTGGATCTTCTCGCGGAGCAGCAGGTCCAGGACGAACTTCTCGTCGTCGTGGATCCGGTGGACCTTCGGGTCGAGCCGGGGGAACGCGTAGAGCGCGCCCTTCGGCTTCACACAGGAGACGCCGGGAATCTCGTTGAGCTTCTCCCACGCCCGGTCGCGCTGCTCGTGCAGGCGGCCGCCCGGCGCCGTCAGATCCCTGATGGACTGGCGGCCGCCCAGCGCGGCCTGGATGGCGTACTGGGCGGGGGCGTTGGCGCACAGCCGCATGGAGGCGAGCATCATCAGCCCCTCCAGATAGCTCTTCGCGTGCTGCTTGGGCCCGGTGACGACCAGCCAGCCGGACCGGAAGCCCGCGACGCGGTACGACTTGGACAGACCGCTGAAGGTGAGGACGACCAGGTCGGGTGCGAGGGCGGCGGCCGAGTGGTGGACGGCGTCGTCGTAGACGATCTGGTCGTAGATCTCGTCAGCGAAGACCATGAGGCCGTGGCGGCGGGCGAGATCGAGGATGCCCTCGACGATCTCGCGCGGGTACACCGCGCCGGTGGGGTTGTTGGGGTTGATGATCACCACGGCCTTGGTGCGGTCGGTGATCTTCGAGGCCATGTCGTCGAGGTCCGGGTACCAGTCCGCCGACTCGTCGCACAGATAGTGCACCGCCCGCCCGCCGGCCAGCGTGGTGGCGGCCGTCCAGAGCGGGAAGTCGGGCGCCGGGATGAGGATCTCGTCCCCGTCCTCCAGGAGTGCCTGGACTGCCATCGAGATGAGTTCGGAGACTCCGTTGCCGAGGAAGACGTCGTCGACGGTGACATCGGGCAGCCCGAGCGCCTGGTATCGCTGGGCCACGGCGCGCCGCGCCGAGAGGATGCCGCGCGAGTCGGTGTAGCCGTGCGCCTGGGGCAGCATCCTGATCATGTCCTGGACGATCTCCTCTGGCGCCTCGAAACCGAAGAGCGCCGGGTTGCCCGTGTTCAGACGCAGCACACTGTGCCCGGCTTCCTCCAGCGCGTTGGCCTGGTCGATCACCGGGCCCCGGATCTCGTAGCAGACCTCACTCAATTTGTTCGACTGGCGGAACTCCATGCCGTGGCCCTCCCAGGTCTCACTTGCTTCACTTGGTTTTACCAAGTAGTAGCTTGGAAAGTCCAACTTTCTGTCTAGACTGCGGTGTATGCCACGCCGAAGTTACGACCAGTACTGCGCCGCCGCCCGCGCGCTCGACGCCGTCGGAGACCGCTGGACCCTGCTGATCGTCCGCGAGCTCCTGGCGGGCCCGCGCCGCTACACCGACCTCCACGCCGACCTGCCGGGCGTCAGCACCGACGTGCTCGCCTCACGGCTCAAGGACATGGAGCGCGAGGGGCTGGCGACCCGGCGCAGGCTGCCGCCGCCCGCACCCGCGTCCGTGTACGAGCTCACCCCCCGGGGGACCGCGCTGCTGCCCGTTCTCACCGCGCTGGCCGACTGGGGTATGCCCGCACTTGCCGAGCGGCGGCCGACGGACGCCCTGCGCGCGCACTGGTTCGCCATTCCGCTGGCCCGGCACCTGGCGGGGCTCGGCGCCGGCGTGGTCGAGGTCCGGATGGACGAGGGGGTGTTCCACGTCCGCACCGACGGCGGCGAGCCGCTCTACGGCGACGGCCCCGCCGGGCGCCCGGACGCCCGGCTCACCCTGGACGCCGACATCTGTATCGCGGTCGCCGCCGGCAGTCTCCCGCTCGACCACGCGATCCGGGACGGCCGTGCGAAGCTCGAAACCCTGCCGCACGGAGCACCACACGGCGCGCCGCACGGGGCGTCGGCCGGGGCGTCGGCCGGGGCGTCGGCCGGGGTGCGCGCTGAAGCTCCGAAGTGACCTGCGCCGCACCGCATCGAGGCAACCCCGCGGCCCGAACTCCGTCCACATAAAGGCGCGTTAAAGGCCGCCGGCCGCCCTACTGACCGGTACCAGTGACGGACAACACGCCCTTGCGCGGAACACGTGACCGATACCACGCGCAGATGAGGGTTAACTGTCAGTGGCAGGCCGTAGCCTTGTTCGTATGCCCACCACCCCTTCCGCCTCCCAGGCCAACGACGCCATCCGCAGGTTCGTCGATGCCCAGAAGACGGACGGCGAGTGGCCTTCGGAGGACTACGAAATCCTGCTGCTGGAGTGGGCCGCCGCGATACAGGGCGGCATCGAGCCCGCGGCCTGAGGCCCCCGGCCCGGACCGGGCCCCCCGTCTTCGGGGCCGACCCGGCTCACCGGGACATCGCCCTCGGCTCCCCGCCGCCGATCCCCTCGATCATCAGCGACAGATAGCGGCGTACATCGGGCGGCCCGCCCGCACCCAGCTCGGCGGCCGTGGCGACCGCGTGCGTGAGCCGCAGCACCTCCGCGGTCTCCAGGTCCGTGCGCGCCGCACCGGCCTTCTGCGCGGCCGTGAGCAGGTCGGCCGCCGCCTCCATGAGCCGGCCGCTGCAGTCCGAGATCACCGGTGTACTGCCGTCGGCCATCGCCGCGCCGAGCAGCGTCTTGAGGCCGCGAAGGTGGATCATCTGCTCCGCCAGCTTCTGCAGCCAGTCGGCCAGCGCCTCGCCCGGCGCTCGCGCCGACGCGCCGAACTCGACCGCTTGGTCGGCGAGTTCGTCGATGCTGTCGACGTAGACCCCTTCGAGGAGGTCCTGCCGGGTGGGGAAGTGGCGGTAGAGCGTGCCCGAGCCGACACCCGCGCGCTTCGCGATGTCGTCCAGCGACGCGTCCACCCCGCGCTCGGCGAAAGCCAGGGCCGCCTCCTTCAGGAGACGCTCGTAATTGCGGCGCGCATCGGCCCGCATCGGCTTCGGCATCAGATGCTCCTCGCGATCGCCACTGCCCGCTTCATGGTCGCGATCGCCGGGACCGGCGTCAATGTCGCCCGCCGCACCGGGCGGCTCCGCCCCGGTGGCCCATACGGAACGGTGACCCGGCATCCCACCGGGTCACCTCACGCCGCCCTCGTACCCGGGGGCCGGCGGCCGTTCGCTGACTGACCTGGCTGACCTGTCCTCGCCGGACTCAGAGCTTGGTCAGCTTGGCGTAAGGGCTGAGAATCCTCCCCTGACGCCCGGAGAAGTCGATGAGCACAGCGTCATTGTCGCCCTCGATTCCGATGACTCTTCCGAGCCCGAACTGATCATGCGAAACACGGTCGCCGACATCGAAGATCTCGATGGGTGCGGCGGCTTGGGCCGGGCGGTTGAAGGGACTGGAGGGCAGGTGGCGCCGGGATCCGGCTGACTTAGTCATTGCCTTCAGTATGCGCCCGCGAGACCTCCTCACGCCATGTCTGTCCCGCCGCACGGCCCTGGGACACGGATTCCCCGCGAGGATTTCGCCTGCGATGATCAGAGAATGGAATTCCCAGCAACCGGCCGTCGTGTGCTCATCACCGGTGCCTCCCGCGGCCTGGGCCGCGCCGCCGCCCACGCTTTCGCCGCCAACGGGGACCGGGTAGCGGTGCATTACGGGACCAGGGAGGACGACGCCAGGCACACGCTCGCGGCGCTCCCGGGCTCCGGGCACGTCCTGGTCGGCGGCGACCTGTCGGACCCGGCAGTGGCCGCCGAAGTCGCCGGGCGCGCGGCCGAGGGGCTCGGCGGCATCGACGTACTGGTGAACAACGCCGCCGTGATGCGCGGCCCCCACTCGCTGCCCGGGACGCCGTACGAGGAGTGGGTGGCCGTCTGGCAGCAGCATGTCGCCGTCAATCTGCTCGCCACCGCGCAGGTCAGCCATCTCGCCGGGCGCCGCATGATCGACGCGGGGCACGGCGGCCGGATCGTGAACATCGGCTCGCGCGGGGCGTTCCGCGGCGAGCCCGACCACCCGGCGTACGGCGCGACCAAGGCGGCCGTACACGCGCTCGGCCAGTCGCTGGCCGTCTCCCTCGCTCCGTACGGAATCGGGGTCGCGTCGGTCGCCCCCGGTTTCTTCGAGACGGAGCGGGTGGCGGACCGGCTGAGCGGCGCCGAGGGTGAGGCGATCCGGGCGCAGTCGCCGTTCGGCCGGGTCGCGTCGCCCGACGAGATCGCGGCCGCTGTGCTGTGGCTGGCCTCACCGGCCGCGGAGTGGTCGTCGGGCACCGTGCTCGACCTCAACGGGGCGTCGTACCTGCGTACTTGAGAGGTCAGCCAGCCGGTCCGAGCCGGGGCCTGACCGGAAAGCGGCGCGGGCGGCCCGCGCCGCCTCTCGGTCAGGCGTCCGCCTCAGGCCCGCGACCGGGCCTTGAAAGCCGCCTTACGGGCGTCCTTCGCCGCCTTGCGGTCCGGGTGCAGCTGCCCCATCGCCTCCAGCACCTCGGCCGTCGCCGGGTGGTCCACGCGCCAGGCCGCCTCGAAGAAGCCGCTGTGCTGCCCGGTCAGCCCCTCCACGAGCCCCTGCAGCTCCTCGACCTCACCGTCCGCGTCCAGCTGTGCGGCCAGCGTGTCGATCGCCAGCCAGAAGATCATCGGCTCCGGAGGCGCGGGCACGTCGGCCGCACCCCGCTCGGCGAGCCAGACCCGGGCCAGCCCGCCGAGCTGCGCGTCGTCGAGCACCTCGCGGACCTCGTGCTCCGCCGCGTCGTCGGCCACCAGCGAGAGCGCCTGCTGGCAGTGCAGCCGGCGCAGCGGCGCGCCCCGGTCAACGCCTCGCGCGGCGGACAGCAACTCCTTCGCGGCGGCGGCAGGTACACGGCCGTCGAGCCAGAGCACGGTCTCGGCGCGGGCAGCCCGCTCGGGGAAGTTCACGAGGGCGTCGAGCAGGGCGCCCGCGTCCTTGTCCGCGAGCTCGCCGACGGCGGGCGCGTCGACGCCCGCATCCAGCATCCGGGCCCGGACCCCGTACAGACCGAGCGGGGTGAGCCGCACCATGCCGTACCGGGAGACGTCCTCGTCCTCCACCGGCCGCTCCGGGCTCCCCTGCCCCTCCGCGTACTCCGCCTCTTCGGCCATCAGGGCCTCGTCGACCGGGTGGTACTCGACCAGGCCGATCGGTTCGAGCAGGCTGAACTGGTCGTCCAGGCGCATCATCGCCTCCGACACCTGTTCCAGTACGTCGTCCGTCGGCTCGCCCATGTCGTCGGGGACGATCATCGAGGCGGCCAGCGCGGGGAGGGGCACGGGGGCGTCCTGGACGCCGGTCTCCGTCACGGTGAGCAGATAGAGGTTGCCCAGCACGCCGTCGAGGAACTCCGCCTCCGCCTCGGGGTCCCACTCCAGCTTCCCGAAGTCGATCTCGCCGTCGTCGCCCACCAGATCGGCGAAGTCGTCGAACTGCGGGGCGATGGCGTCGGCGTGCACGGTCTCCAGTCCGTCCAGCCAGAGCGCCAGGATCTCCTGGGGACTGCCCGACGTGATCAGCGCCAGGTTCTCGCCGGGGGCCGCCGCGCCCTCGGCTTCCTCTCCGTCCTCGGCACCCTCTCCGTCATCGGCGTCCACGATGTCGACCAGTCCGGTGTCGACGGCGAGCCGCCACGCCTCACTCGCGAGGGCCGCGCCGTCCTCGTCCGCGCCGAGACCCAGCTCGGCAGCGGCCGCGGGCAGCTGCTCGTCGACCAGCTCGCCCCCGGCGCCGACGCGCGTGCCGGGCCCGGCCCAGCGCGCCAGCCGGACGGCGCGCGTGAGGAGGGGTGCGGCCAGCGCGTCACGTGCGAGTTCCGCTTCGGAGTTCAGCCGCACCGGCGGCAGGGTGGGGCGGCGGTCTCCGGACATCGGTGGTTCTCCTCGGGGCTGAGACCGACCGGCGAGAGGGCGCGGTCTTCGGGCATACGGTTCGGGCGACCCAGCGTAGACGCATTTCGACCCATGCCACCTGGTTCATGTACCCGTCAACCACCGTCCACCGATGGACCCTTGACAACTCCCCTCCCCACACAAGAGATTGACGCGCGTAGAACGCAGAACGTAGCCCACGGTCCACTCCACCCTCACCTCCGGAGTTCTGTAGATGCGCGCTCTTCCCGCTTTCCCGCTCGCAAAGCCGGCCGCCGTCACCGCCGTGGTCACGGCCGCACTGGCCGCCGGTCTGCTCGCCGTCTCGCCCGCGTCGGCCGGTGCGGCCGAGGTCCGGATCCACGACATCCAGGGCAGCACCCGCCTGTCCCCGCTGGCCGGGAAGGCGGTGACCGGCGTGCCCGGCATCGTGACAGGTGTGCGGACGTCCGGTTCCAAGGGCTTCTGGTTCCAGGATCCGCACCCGGACGCCGACCCCGCGACCAGCGAGGGCGTCTTCGTCTTCACCGGCTCCGCGCCGGCCGTCGCCGTGGGCGACGCGGTCACGGTCTCCGGCACAGTCGACGAGTACATACCCGGCGGCGCCGCCTCCGGGAACCAGTCGGTCACCGAGATCGGTAAGCCGGCCGTGACCGTCGTCTCGTCGGGCAACCCCCTGCCCGCTGCGACCGTCATCAACTCCCATGACGTGCCCGGCACTTTCGCCCCGGCGGGCGACAAGGCGGCCGACGGCAGCATCAACGGCCTCACCCTGCGGCCGGACAAGTACGCCCTCGACCGCTACGAGTCCCTGGAGGGCATGAACGTCCGGATCGGCACCTCACGGGTCACCGGCGCGACCGACGCCTACCGGGAGCTGTGGGTCACCGTGAAGCCGGGCGAGCGCCCGACCCCGCGCGGCGGCACCCTCTACAACGGGTACACCTCGCAGAACACCGGACGGCTGATGGTCCAGTCACTGGCCCCCGCCACGGCCGGGGCGTTCCCGGTGGCGAATGTCGGTGACTCGCTGACCGGGACCACCGAAGGCCCGCTGGACTACAACCAGTTCGCCGGTACGTACACCGTGGCCGCCCGCCGGCTGGGCACCTTCAGGGCGGGCCGTACCAAGCCGGAGGTCACCCGCAAGCAGCGGAAGGACGAGCTGGCCGTCGCCACGTACAACGTGGAGAATCTGGACCCGACGGACCCGCAGAGCAAGTTCGACAGGCTGGCGGCCGGGGTCGTGGACCATCTCTCATCGCCCGACATCGTGGCCGTCGAGGAGATCCAGGACAACGACGGCGCCAAGAACGACGGCGTGGTGGCCGCCGATGTCACGGTCGGCAAGTTCATCGACGCGATCGTCGCGGCGGGCGGCCCGCGCTACCAGTGGCGCTCCATCGACCCGGTGGACAAGGCGGACGGCGGCGAGCCCGGCGGCAACATCCGCCAGGGCTTCCTCTACATCCCGGACCGCGTCGGCTTCACCGACCGCGCGGGCGGTACGGCCACCAGCGCCACCGGCGTGGTGTCCCAGGGCGGCAAGGCCGCGCTGACCTACTCCCCCGGCCGCATCGACCCGGCCAACCCCGCCTGGAAGAACAGCCGCAAGCCGCTCGCCGGGGAGTTCACCTTCCGCGGCAGGAAGGTCTTCCTGGTCGCCAACCACTTCGCGTCGAAGGGTGGCGACCAGGCGATCGACTCGCAGTACCAGCCTCCGGCGCGCAGCTCGGAGACGGCCAGGCACGAGCAGGCCGAGGCGGTGAACACGTTCGTGAAGAAGATCCGTTCGGTGCAGCGGGACGCCGAGGTCGTGGTGCTCGGCGACCTCAACGACTTCGAGTTCTCCGGCACCGCGAAGATCCTCACCGACGGGAAGGCGCTGTCTGCGACCGCTTACTCGCTGCCCGCGAACGAGCGGTACTCCTATGTGTATGAGGGCAACTCGCAGATCCTGGACCAGATCCTGGTGAGTCCGTCGGTACGGAAGTATCAGCTGGACATCGTCCACATCAACGCCGAGTTCGCCGACCAGGACAGCGACCACGACCCGAGCGTGCTGCGCTTCCGTCCGTAGCGCGACCGGCCGGACAGCGGGCGGGGGTGCCGTGCCGCACCCCCGCCCGCCGGTCCTGTATGTGCCCGGGATAAGGACGTGAGCCGGGCGGGGCGGGATGCGTGCGAAGATCTGGGTGGAATTATCCAGCTCCCGAATGCAGTGAGGGTGGGGGATGTGACGGTCGGCACGGAGTCAGGCCAGGAGAGCGACGCGTCGGACGCGCGGGACCCGGGGCGCGGCAGGACCACCAGGAGCACGCAGCGTTCCTTCTGGAAGGAGCTGCCGCTGCTTGTCGTCATCGCGCTGGTGCTCGCGCTGCTGATCAAGACGTTCCTGCTGCAGGCGTTCTCCATCCCGTCGGACTCCATGCAGAACACGCTGCAGACCGGCGACCGCGTGCTGGTGGACAAGCTGACCCCGTGGTTCGGTGCGGAGCCGCACCGCGGCGAGGTAGTCGTCTTCCACGACCCGGACGGCTGGCTGGCGGACGAGCCGGTCAGCAAGCCCAACCCGGTCCAGAAGGGGCTGAGCTACATCGGGCTCATGCCGTCCGCCAACGAGAAGGATCTGATCAAGCGGGTCATCGGGGTCGGCGGCGACACCGTTGAGTGCAAGGGCACGGGCCCGGTGAGGGTGAACGGCAAGGCCCTCAAGGAGCCGTACGTCTTCCCCGGCAACACCGCGTGCAGTACGGACCCGCAGGGCCAGTTCAAGATCAAGGTGCCCAAGAACCACATCTGGGTCATGGGCGACCACCGGCAGTACTCTGCCGACTCCCGCTACCACCAGGACAAGAAGGGCGGCGGCTCCGTCCCGGTGAAGGACGTCGTGGGGCGCGCCGAGGTCGTCGCCTGGCCGCTCAACCGGCTGAACAACCTGCCGGTCCCCGCCACCTTCAGCCAGTCCGGCCTCAGCGCGGCGGCGGCCTCGGCCCCCGCCGCGGCCGGCCTGCTGGGCGCCGTGCCGCTGGTGCTCTGGCGCAGGCGCAGGCGCGCCCCGGAGCGGACCCGCCGGGCGGACGCCCCGGACGCGTCGTAGCGGTCGGCGGCGGCCGCCCGGCTTCCTGGCGCTGTACTCCGGACGGCTCTTTCCAGGTGGCCCGCCGCCGGGAGTCGCGGTCGAGTGGATCCGGCGGCCCGCTCGGGGCCGGCCACCAGCGCCGCCGCCCGGCGGCCGACCGGAGGAGCCTCCATGAGGAGCAGCATCAGTACAGCGGCCGCCGTAGCTGCGGTTGGCCTTTTCGCCGCGGCGGTGAGCGGCTGTTCCAGTGCGAACGGATCGAAGTCCCAGGACCCCGGGGCCGGATCCTCGCCGTCGAGCAGCATGACGGCGTCGAGCAGCGCGACGACCTCGACCGGGCTGCGGACGGTCATGATCAAGGACACCTCGCTGGGCAAGATCCTCGTCACCGGGAAGGGCCGGACGCTCTACGTCTTCGAGGCGGACAAGACCAGCAAGTCGACCTGTTCGGGTTCCTGCGCCAAGGCGTGGCCGCCGCTGCTGGTCAAGAACAAGCCGACCGCGCAGAGCGGGGTGCAGGACAAACTGCTGAGCACGTCGGTCCGGAGCGGGGGCGGCAAGCAGGTCACCTACAAGGGCCACCCGCTCTATACGTTCCTGGGCGACCGCACGCCCGGCCAGATGAACGGCCAGGGCCTCACCCAGTTCGGCGCCAAGTGGTTCGTCGTGGGCCCCGACGGCAAGAAGATCACCACCCAGCCGAAGGCCAGCAGCTCACCTTCGGGCAGCGCCAACCCGTCGAGCAGTGCCAGCAGCGGCTCGGGCTACTGATCTGCCGCTGACCCCGCGCACGATCCGGTCCGCAGGCCCGGGCACCGGCCGGCACTGTTCAGTCCTGCTTCGCGCTTACTCGGAGCAGAACTAAGTGGACCTTCACTCTCCGCTGAGGCGAGACTGCCGTCATGACCCCTTCGCAGCCCTTCGGGCGTGCACTCTGCGCAATGATCACGCCGTTCACCGCTGCCGGTGAGCTCGACCTGGAGGGCGCGCAGCGGCTCGCCGAGCATCTGGTCGGTGCGGGGTGTGACGGGCTCGTCCTCAGCGGCACCACCGGGGAGTCCCCGACCACCACGGATGCCGAGAAGACCGCGTTGGTACGGGCGGTCGCCGAGGCCGTCGGCGACCGGGCGCACATCGTGGCGGGGGTGGGCAGCGCCTCGACCCGGCACACCGTCGAGCTCGCACGGTCGGCCGAGAGCGCGGGCGCGGACGGTCTGCTGGTGGTGACCCCCTACTACAGCCGCCCTCCGCAGGACGCCGTCGAAGCCCACTTCCGTACGGTCGCCGACGCCACCGGGCTGCCGGTGATGCTCTACGACATCCCCGGCCGCACCGGTACCCGGATCGGTACCGGGACGCTGCTGAGGCTCTCCGCGCACCCGCGCATCACGGCCGTGAAGGACTGCGCGTACGACCTGCTGGGCTCCACCAAGGTCATCTCCCGTACCGGGCTTGCCTATTACTCCGGCTGCGAGGAGCTGAACCTGCCGCTGTACGCGGTCGGCGGATCGGGCTTCGTCAGTACGGTCGCGAACGTGGTCCCGCGACAGCTGCGGGCGGTGCTCGACGCGTACGACGCGCCGGATCCCGCCGAGGCCGCACGGCTCAACCGGCTCAACACTCCCCTGGTGGAGCTGATGATGGCGTCCGGCCTGCCGGGCACGGTGACCGCGAAGGCCCTGCTCGGCTCGGCCGGACTGCCGGCCGGGCCGGTCCGTGAACCGCTGCGGCCCGCCGGCCGCGATGCGGTCGACGGGCTGCGCAGGGCGTACGCGGAGCTGCCAGCCGCCGGGTGAGACCGGCACCGGACAGGGGGCGCGGCAGCCTCAGTTGTGGCTGTGCAGGATCTCGTTGAGGCCGCCCCAGACCGCGTTGTTCGGGCGGGCCTCCACCGTGCCGGTGACCGAGTTGCGGCGGAAGAGGATGTTCGAGGCGCCGGAGAGCTCACGTGCCTTGACGATCTGCCCGTCGGGCATCGTGATCCGGGTGCCCGCGGTCACATAGAGCCCGGCCTCGACGACGCACTCGTCGCCGAGCGCGATCCCGACGCCCGCCTCGGCGCCGACCAGGCAGCGCTCTCCGATGGTGATACGGACGTTGCCGCCGCCGGAGAGGGTACCCATCGTGGAGGCGCCGCCGCCGACGTCGGAGCCGTTGCCGACCACGACGCCCGCGGAGATCCGGCCCTCGACCATGGAGGTGCCGAGCGTGCCCGCGTTGAAGTTGACGAAGCCCTCGTGCATGACGGTCGTGCCGTCGGCGAGGTGCGCGCCGAGGCGGACCCGGTCGGCGTCGGCGATCCGGACGCCCTTGGGCGCCACGTAGTCCGTCATCCGCGGGAACTTGTCGATCGAGGTGACCTGGAGGTGCAGGCCCTCGGCGCGGGCGTTCAGCCGCACCTTCTCGATGTCGTCCACGGCGACCGGACCGAGCGAGGTCCAGGCGACGTTGGCGAGCAGGCCGAACATCCCGTCCAGGCTCTGGCCGTGCGGCTGGACCAGCCGGTGCGAGAGCAGGTGCAGCCGGAGATAGACGTCGTGCGTGTCCAGCGGCTTGTCGTCGAGCGAGGCGATGACCGTACGGACGGCGACGACCTCGACGCCGCGCCGCGGGTCGGGGCCCACGGCCTTCGGGGCGGCCTCGCCCAGCAGCTCCGCCGCGCGCTCGGCGGAGAGCCGCTCGGTGCCCGCGGGGCCGGGCTCGGCGGCCAGTCCGGGCGCGGGGAACCAGGTGTCGAGGACGGTGCCGTCGGCGGCGATCGTGGCAAGTCCGGCGGCCACGGCGCCGGTGGAGCGGGCAGGGGTCTGCGAGAGCGTGTCGGTCATGACCAAAACCTAACCGGCCGGGCGCCGCACCGGCGAACCGGTCTCAGCGGTCGGCCCTGTCCACCGAGTTCCCGACGGGAACTCACTGTGGCACCATGAGCCCGCACACGGGGAACGAACAGCGGGGGCCGGGACGACGCGACCGGGACGACCAGGACGGAGCGGGCCATGACACAGCGCACCCGCCTGGACGACGCCGACTGCGCGATCGCCCAGGCCCTGGATGTCGTGGGCGACTGGTGGACCCTGCTGATCGTGCGGGACACCGCGCGCGGGGTGCACCGCTTCGACGCGCTCCAGCGGGAGCTGGGGATGTCACGCAAGGTACTGACGGAGCGACTGCGCCTGCTGGTGGACGCGGGGGTGCTGGGGCGCGAGCCGTACCAGGACCGCCCGGCCAGGTACGAGTACCGGCTCACCCCACGGGGCAGCGCGCTGCTTCCGGTGCTGATCGCCCTCCAGGACTGGGGGGACACCTGGATCCTGGGAGAGGGAACCACGATGGCGACGGCCGGTGAGACGTCGAAGGAGGCCGAGCGGGTACGCGGCCTGATCGGCACGCGCGTGCCCGAGCTGCGGCTCACCGGTCCGGACGGGCGCCCGCTGGACCCGGTCGACCCGGCCGCCGCGCACACCGTCCTGTACTGCTTCCCCGCCGCCTACGCCGACCGCGCCTCCTACCCGCCCGGCTGGGCCGGGATCCCGGGGACCTCCGGCTGCACCCTGGAGTCGTGCACGTACCGCGACCGGCTGGCGGAGTTCACCGCCGCCGGGGCTGCCGTGCACGGGGTATCCACCCAGCGCCCGGACGAGCAGCGGGCGTTCGCCGAGAAGGAGCGGCTGCGCTTCCCGCTGCTCTCCGACGCGGACCTGGAGCTGGCGGCCGCGCTGCGGCTGCCGACCTTCCGCACGGCGGGGGTCAGCAGGCTGAAGCGGCTGACGCTCGTGGTGGACCGGGACCGGACCGTCCGCGAGGCGCTGTACCCGGTCACGGACATCGAGGACAGCGTGCGGGCGGCGCTCGCCGCGGTCAGCCGCTGACCGCGGCCGGCGGCTGCGGGGCCCGCGTCACGGGAGAGCCCGGCCCGGACCATCCCGGCCCCCGATGATCCGGCCCAGCGCGTCCCGTACCTCGTCCGGGTCGAACGCCCGCCCGGTGAGCAGGAGTTGGATCAGCAGCCCGTCGAACAGGGCCACCAGCGCGCGAGCCGTGGCGGCGTCACCGCCGACATGTGCCCGGACCACCTCCACGAAAGCGTCCAGCCACTCCGCCGCGACGGGCCGCAGGGCCTCACGGCGCAGTGCGGCGAGATACAGCTCGTACTCCAGCCGGACCCGGCTCCGGTCCCCCGTGACGAGCCGCCCGAGCAGCGCGGTGAGCCGGCCGGCCAGCCCTTCGCCCGGTTCGGCGAGTGCCCGCGCCCACGCCCCGATGCCGGTCCGCGGCTCGTCACTGACCTTGCGCAACGCGGCGACCAGCAGTTCGTCGAGGGTGGCGAAGTGGTACGTCGTCGATCCGAGCGGCACATCGGCCTCCGCCGCGACCGAGCGGTGGCTCAGCCCGGCGATGCCCTGGTCGCCGACGACCCGGATCGCGGCGTCGATGATCCGGTCCCGGCGGTCCGGATCGTAGCGCCGGGCCATCAGTGCGAGCCGCCCAGATTGAGCAGGACGACCCCGGCGATGACCAGGACGATACCGGCGAGCTTCGCCACGCTCAGCGACTCCCCCAGGAAGATCATGCCGATGGCCGCGATGGCGGCGGTGCCGGTGCCGGCCCAGATCGCGTAAGCGGTCCCCACCGACAGGGACTTGAGCACCTGGGCGAGCAGGACGAAGGCGAGCACATAGCCGGCCGCCGTGGCCAGCGAGGGCCACAGCCGGCTGAATCCGTCGCTGTACTTCATGGCGGTGGTCCCGCCGACCTCTGCGGCGATGGCCGCGGCGAGCAGTACATAGGGCATGCGTACGACCGTACACATCAGCGACGGGCTACGGTATGCCGTTCAACGGGATCCGGTACGGAAATCCGGCCGGACGACGCACGGGAACGGAGCGAGCAGTGGCACAGGACTCGGGGTGGGCGGGAGCGTACGGAAGTACGCCGCACGGGGGGCCTGCGGGGTGGGGCCCGCCGGGATGGGGCGCCCCGCTGCCTCCCCGGGCACCGAAGCCGGGCGTGATACCCCTGCAGCCGTTGCAGCTCAGCGACATCCTCAACGGCGCGATATCCACGGTGGGCAGCTACTGGAGGCAACTGCTCGGCGTGGCAGCGGTGGTGTACGGCGGCGGCGCCGCGATCATCGCCGGGGCGCTCGCCGTCCTCTACGCGTCGCTCTCCGGCCGTATCCACGGCATCGTCCACGCACCCGGGGCGTCCGACGTCACCTGGCACCAGGCCGGTCCCGTGGTGCTGGGGTTCTCCGGGGTGCTGATCGGCGCCGTGCTGCTGAACATGGTCTGCACTGCCATGGCCTCCGCGACCTGCGCGACCGTCCTGCAGGAGGCGGTGCTCGGCCGGCCGACGTCCTTCGGGGCAGTCTGGCGGCGGGCCTGGTCGCGGGTGCTTCCGGTGATCGCCACCGTACTGCTGAGCGGGCTGATCGCCATCGTCCCGCTGCTGCTGGTCGCGGGGGCGACGGCCGCTGTCGTCGTCGCGGCGGTCAGTGCGCAGAGCGGCGTCCTGGCGTTGGTGGTGGGCGTGCTCGGCGGGCTGGTTCTGCTGCCCCTGGGCGCATGGCTGTGGGTGCTGTTCAGCCTGGCTCCGGCCGCCGTGGTGTTCGAGCGCCAGGGACCGATCGGCGCACTGCGCCGGTCGGCCGGGCTGGTGCGGGGCGCATGGTGGCGGGTCTGCGGCATCTCACTACTGGCGCTGGTGATCGGCTCCACGGCGGGCTCCTTCATCCAGCTCCCCTTCACCATGCTGGGGATGTTCCACAGCCTGGGGCTCCCGCTGGGCACCGCGTCCGACCCGAGCGCGGCCCAGCTGCTGTCCGGTCTCACCAGCTATCTGGCGCTCTCCCTGGTGGGCCAGACGCTCAGCCAGCTCGTGTCGGTGACCTTCCCGCAGCTGGTGACGGGGCTGCTCTACGTCGACCAGCGGATACGCCGGGAGGAACTGGGCCCGGTGCTCATCGAGGCGGCGGCCGGGAGTGAGACCGTGGGCGCTCCGTGACTCCGAACAGCACAGTACGGCCCCGGTGCGCGGAGCACCGGGGCCGTACTGGATGACACGCGGCCGGAAAACGCGGCCGAGACTCGGCCGGGCGGAACGGGTCAGACGTTGAAGCCGAGCGCGCGCAGCTGCTCGCGGCCGTCGTCAGTGATCTTGTCCGGGCCCCACGGCGGCATCCAGACCCAGTTGATCTTCAGCTCGTTGACGATGCCCTCGGTGGCCGACTTCGCCTGGTCCTCGATGACATCGGTCAGCGGGCAGGCCGCGGACGTCAGTGTCATGTCCAGCGTGGCGATGTTGGCGTCGTCCACGTGGATGCCGTAGATCAGGCCCAGGTTGACCACGTCGATCCCCAGCTCGGGGTCGACGACGTCGTACAGCGCCTCGCGGACCTCCTCCTCGGAGGCCGGCTTCATCGTGGCGGTCTCGTTCTCGCTCATGCGGTCTTCCCTTCGGACAGCGCCTGCGCCGTCGCGTCCTTCCACGCCATCCAGCTCAGCAGCGCGCACTTGACACGCGCCGGGTACTTCGAGACACCGGCGAACGCGACGGCGTCCTCCAGCACCTCCTCCATCGCGTCGTCCGGCTCGATCTGCCCCCTGGACTGCATCAGCTCCAGGAAGGTCGACTGGATCTTCTGGGCGTCGCCCAGCTCCTTGCCGACCAGCAGTTCGTTCATCACGGACGCGCTGGCCTGGCTGATGGAGCAGCCCTGGCCCTCGTACGAGACGTCCGCGATGCGGTCGCCCTCGTACCGCACACGCAGCGTGATCTCGTCACCGCACGTCGGATTGACGTGGTGCACCTCGGCGTCGCCGTCACGGAGACCGCGCCCGTGCGGGTGCTTGTAGTGATCCAGGATCACTTCCTGGTACATCGAATCCAGCTTCACGACCCAGTCCCTACCCGATGTCCTCGTCCGTCTACCCGAAGAAGTTCCGTACGTGCTCCAGCCCGTCCGCGAGCGCGTCGACCTCCTCGGGCGTGGAGTACAGATAGAACGACGCCCGCGTGGTCGCAGGAATTCCGTACCGCAGGCAGACCGGCCGTGCGCAGTGGTGGCCGACCCGGACCGCGATGCCCTGTTCGTCGAGGACCTGGCCCACGTCGTGCGGGTGGATGTCGCCGAGCGTGAAGGAGATCGTCGCGCCGCGGTCCAGGGCCGTGGCCGGTCCGATGAACCGCAGGTCCGGGATTTCACCGAGCCGCTTCATGGCGTACTCGGTGAGCGCGTGCTCATGCGCGGCGATCTTGTCCATGCCGATCGACGAGAGGTAGTCCACGGCCGCTCCGAGGCCGACGGCCTGGGCGATCGGGGGCGTACCGGCCTCGAACTTGTGCGGCGCGGGGGCATAGGTCGAGGAGTGCATCGACACTGTCTCGATCATCTCGCCCCCACCGAGGAACGGCGGGAGGTCCTCAAGGAGCTCCTGACGGCCCCAGAGGACGCCGATCCCGGTCGGGCCGACCATCTTGTGGCCGGTGAAGGCCACGAAGTCGGCCTGCAGCGCCTGCACGTCGAGCACCATGTGCGGTGCGGCCTGGGAGGCGTCGATGCAGACGAGCGCACCGACCTCCTGGGCGCGCCGGATGATCGCCTCGACCGGGTTGACCGTGCCCATCAGGTTGGAGACCAGCGTGAAGGAGACGATCTTCGTCTTCTCGGTGATGATCTCCTCGACGTTGGACAGGTCGAGGCGGCCGTCGTCGGTGAGGGCGAACCACTTCAGCTTCGCGCCGGTGCGCTGCGAGAGCAGCTGCCACGGCACGATGTTGGAGTGGTGCTCCATCTCCGTGATGACGATCTCGGTCTCGTGGTCGACGCGGTACGGCTCGTCGGCCCAGCCGAGCATGTTGGCCACGAGGTTGAGCGACTCGGAGGCGTTCTTGGTGAAGATCACCTCGTCGCGGCTCGGTGCGTTGATGAAGGCGGCGACCTTGTCGCGGGCGCCCTCGTACAGCGCCGTGGCCTCCTCCGCGAGCACATGCACGCCGCGGTGGACGTTGGCGTTGTGCTGCTCGTAGTACTCGTTCAGCGCGTCGATCACCTGGCGCGGCTTCTGCGAGGTCGCCGCGTTGTCCAGGTAAACGATCTTCTTCCCGTCGTGGACCACACGATCCAGCAGGGGGAAGTCCTTGCGGATCGCGTCGGTGTCCAGGAGGCCCGGCAGCTGTGTCACGCGACGTCCTCCTCCGGGTTCGCTCCGCTCACGGGGGCACCCTTCGTGTATGCCTCGTAGCCCTCGTTCTCCAGCTTGTCGGCGAGCTCCGGGCCGCCGGACTCGGCGATCCGGCCGTTCGCGAAGACGTGCACGAAGTCGGGCTTGATGTAGCGCAGGATGCGCGTGTAGTGGGTGATCAGCAGGGTGCCGACCTCTCCGCCCTCACGGACGCGGTTGACGCCGTCGGAGACCTGGCGCAGCGCGTCGACGTCCAGACCGGAGTCCGTCTCGTCGAGGATCGCGATCTTCGGCTTGAGCAGCTCCAGCTGGAGGATCTCGTGGCGCTTCTTCTCACCGCCGGAGAAGCCCTCGTTGACGTTGCGCTCGGCGAAGGCCGGGTCCATCTGGAGGGTCTCCATGGCCGTCTTGACCTCCTTCACCCAGGTACGGAGCTTCGGCGCCTCGCCGCGGATGGCGGTGGCCGACGTACGCAGGAAGTTGGAGACGGAGACGCCGGGGACCTCGACCGGGTACTGCATGGCGAGGAAGACGCCGGCGCGGGCCCGCTCGTCGACGGTCATCTCCAGCACGTCCTCCCCGTCGAGGGTGACGGTGCCGCTGGTGATCGTGTACTTGGGGTGCCCCGCGAGGGAGTACGCCAGCGTCGACTTGCCGGAGCCGTTCGGGCCCATGATGGCGTGGGTCTCGCCCTGCTTCACGGTCAGGTCGACGCCCTTGAGGATCTCCTTCGTACCGTTCTCGGTTTCGACGGAGACGTGCAGGTCGCGGATTTCAAGCGTTGCCATGGGTGACTCAGGACTCCTGGGATACGGAGACGAGCACATCGTCCCCTTCGATCTTTACGGGGTAAACGGGGACGGGGCGCGTCGCGGGAAGGCCGGACGGCTTGCCGGTGCGGAGGTCGAAGCTGGAACCGTGCAGCCAGCACTCGATGGTGCAGTTCTCGACCTCCCCCTCGGAGAGGGAGACGTTCGCGTGCGAGCAGATGTCGTTGATCGCGAACACCTCCCCTTCCGTGCGGACCACGGACACCGGCGTGCCGTCGATCTCCACCCGCTTCGGGGTGTCGTCCTCCAGCTCGCTCAGTGCGCAGACCCTGACGAAGGCGGCCATCAGACGGCTGCCTGCAGCTCGGCGTCGATCTTGTCGAGCAGGCGCTCCTCGACGTCCGGCAGACCGATCTGCTGGACCAGCTCGGCGAAGAAGCCGCGGACCACCAGACGGCGGGCCTCGGCCTCCGGGATCCCGCGCGACTGCAGGTAGAAGAGCTGCGAGTCGTCGAAGCGGCCGGTGGCCGAAGCGTGGCCCGCGCCGGCGATCTCGCCGGTCTCGATCTCCAGGTTCGGGACCGAGTCGACCCGCGCGCCGTCCGTGAGGACGAGGTTGCGGTTGAGCTCGTACGAGTCGGTGCCCTCGGCGGCGGCTCTGATCAGGACGTCGCCGATCCAGACGGCGTGCGCGTCCTGGCCCTGCAGCGCGCCCTTGTAGGCCACGTTCGACCTGCAGTGCGGCGCGTTGTGGTCGACGAGGAGGCGGTGCTCCTGGTGCTGGCCGTGGTCGGTGAAGTAGAGCCCGAGGAGCTCGGCGTCGCCGCCGGGTCCCGCGTACTGCACACGCGGGTGGAGGCGCACGACGTCGCCGCCGAAGGTGACCACGACCGACTTGAGTGAGGCGTCCCTGCCCACCAGCGCGTTGTGCTGCGCCACGTGGACGGCGCCGGGCTCCCAGTCCTGGACGGAGACGACGGTCAGCTTCGCGCCGTCGCCCAGGATGTAGTCGACGTTGGCGGCGAGCACCGCGTCGCCGGTGTGGTCGATGACCACGAGGGCTTCGGCGAAGGCGCCCAGCTCGATGACCTGGTGGCCGTAGGCGACGCCGCCGACGCCGCGTACGGCGATCCGGATCGGCTCGCTGAGCACGGTCTCCTTGGGTACCGAGACGACCGAGGCCTTCTCGAAGGAGGAGTACGCCTGGGCGGCGACCCGGTCCACCGGGGTGCCGGCCCGGCCGATGCGGGCGTCGTCACGGCCGACGGTCTCGACGTGGACGCCGTCGGGCGCGGACACCTCGACCTCGACGCCGGCGCCGGTCGCCACGGCGGTGCCGTCGTGCAGCCCCTTGAGCCGCTCCAGCGGAGTGAACCGCCACTCCTCCTCACGGCCGTGCGGGACCGGGAAGTCCGCGACGTCGAAGGACGGCGGTGCACTCACACGGGTGGCGACGGTGGACTCGGCAGCCACCGCGATGGACCCGGCAGTGGTGGAACCTGCTGGAATAATTTGAGCCTCAGCCATGGCTGTCGTCGTGCTCGCTTTCTGATGGATACGTCGGGGTCGGGCGAGGGGGCGGGGCGGCTGCCAGGCAGCTGCTAGCCGACTGAACCCTCCATCTGCAGCTCGATCAGCCGGTTGAGCTCCAGGGCGTACTCCATGGGGAGCTCCTTGGCGATCGGCTCGACGAAACCGCGCACGATCATGGCCATCGCCTCGAACTCCGTCATACCGCGGCTCATCAGGTAGAAGAGCTGGTCGTCGGAGACCTTGGAGACGGTCGCCTCGTGGCCCATGGACACGTCGTCCTCGCGGACATCCACATAGGGATAGGTGTCCGAGCGGGAGACCGTGTCGACGAGCAGGGCGTCGCACAGGACGTTGGACTTGGAGCCCTCGGCGCCCTCGCCGATCTCGATCAGACCGCGGTAGGAGGTGCGGCCGCCGCCTCGCGCCACCGACTTGGAGACGATGTTGGAGGAGGTGTTCGGGGCCATGTGGACCATCTTGGCGCCGGCGTCCTGGTGCTGGCCCTCGCCCGCGAAGGCGATCGACAGCGTCTCGCCCTTGGCGTGCTCGCCCATCAGGTAGACGGCCGGGTACTTCATGGTCACCTTGGAGCCGATGTTGCCGTCGACCCACTCCATGGTCGCGCCCTCGTACGCCACGGCACGCTTGGTGACGAGGTTGTAGACGTTGTTCGACCAGTTCTGGATCGTCGTGTAGCGGCAGCGGCCGCCCTTCTTCACGATGATCTCTACGACGGCGCTGTGCAGCGAGTCGGAGGAGTAGATCGGGGCGGTGCAGCCCTCGACGTAGTGGACGTAGGCGTCCTCGTCGACGATGATCAGCGTCCGCTCGAACTGGCCCATGTTCTCCGTGTTGATACGGAAGTAGGCCTGCAGCGGGATCTCGACGTGCACGCCCTTCGGCACGTAGATGAACGAACCGCCGGACCACACGGCCGAGTTCAGCGAGGCGAACTTGTTGTCGCCGACCGGGATCACGGTGCCGAAGTACTCCTGGAAGAGCTCCGGGTGCTCCTTCAGCGCGGTGTCGGTGTCCATGAAGATGACACCCTGCGCCTCCAGCTCCTCGTTGATCTGGTGGTAGACGACCTCGGACTCGTACTGGGCGGCGACACCCGCGACGAGGCGCTGCTTCTCCGCCTCCGGGATGCCGAGCTTGTCGTACGTCTTCTTGATGTCCTCCGGCAGGTCCTCCCAGGACTCGGCCTGCTTCTCGGTGGACCGCACGAAGTACTTGATGTTCTCGAAGTCGATGCCCGACAGGTCGGAGCCCCAGCTCGGCATGGGCTTCTTACCGAAGAGCTTGAGGCCCTTGAGACGCAGCTTCAGCATCCACTCGGGCTCGTTCTTCTTCGCCGAGATGTCGCGGACGACAGCTTCGGACAGGCCGCGCTTGGCCGCGGCGCCTGCCACGTCGGAGTCGGCCCAGCCGAATTCGTACGTACCCAGGCCCTCGAGTTCGGGGTGGGCAGTCTCCGTGGGGAGAGTCATGCGGGGTTCCTCCCGGCCGTGCTGGCGGATGCTGAATCGGTGGTCTGATGGGTGATCTTGGGAATGAACGTCGTGCACACACCGTCACCGTGGGCGATGGTGGCCAGACGCTGCACATGGGTCCCGAGCAGGCGGGAGAAGACCTCGGTCTCCGCCTCGCACAGCTGCGGGAACTGCTCGGCGACATGAGCCACCGGGCAGTGGTGCTGGCAGAGCTGCTCGCCGACCGGGGCGTTACGCGCCGTAGCAGCGTACCCGTCGGCGGTCAAAGCCTTGGCCAGAGCTTCGGCGCGCTGCTCCGGCGCCGCGGCGTCGATGGCCTCGCGGTAGGCCTCCGCCTGGGTCTCGATCCGGTCGCGGGCGAACGCCATGACCTCGTCGTCACCGGAGCGCCGGGCGATCCAGCGCAGGGCGTCGGCGGCGAGCTGGTCGTAGGACTGGTCGAAGGCGTCGCGGCCGCAGTCGGTGAGCGCGAAGACCTTGGCGGGACGGCCCCGGGTCCTGGCGCCGTACACCCGCTGCTCGCGGGGGGCGACCACATCGTCGGTGACCAAGGCGTCGAGATGGCGGCGGACCGCCGCCGGGGTGAGCCCCAGACGTCCCGCGAGCTCGGTGACCGTGGACGGGCCGTGGTCCAGGATGGAGCGCGCGACCCGGTTGCGGGTGGACCGCTCACCGGTCGCGAGTTCCTCCTGCCCAGTCTCACCGACTGGGGCCTCGCCGACGTTTTTCACAACGCCATTGTTGCGTAATTCCCCGGCGCGCGACAAGTGAAGATCGGGGACTCAATCGGTGGCCTCGATCACTTAGGGCTACCTAAACAGGGCCGGATGCCTGTTCCCCCATGGCCTCCGGCCCCTGTACGAGCCGCGCCCCGCCGGCTTCGTAGACTCCCCCGTATGAGTACAGATCCCGCCGTTGAGGTCCGCGGCCTCGTCAAGCGGTACGGCGCCAAGACCGCTGTGGACGGCCTGGACCTCACGGTCGGCGCGGGCACCGTCACCGCAGTACTCGGGCCCAACGGCGCAGGCAAGACCACCACCGTCGAGACCTGCGAGGGCTACCGCCGCGCCGACGCCGGCACCGTCCGGGTCCTGGGCCTCGACCCGGTGGCCGACGCGGCCCGGCTGCGTCCGCGGATCGGGGTGATGCTCCAGTCCGGCGGCGTCTACTCCGGCGCCCGCGCCGACGAGATGCTCCGCCACATGGCGAAACTGCACGCGCACCCCCTCGATGTCGGCTCGCTCATCGAGCGGCTCGGCCTGGAGAGCTGCGGCCGCACGACGTACCGCAGACTCTCCGGCGGACAGCAGCAGCGGCTGGCCCTCGCGATGGCCGTCGTGGGCCGCCCCGAGCTGGTCTTCCTGGACGAGCCGACCGCCGGCCTCGACCCGCAGGCCCGCAGGTCCACCTGGGATCTCGTACGGGAGCTGCGCGCGGCCGGGGTGACGACGGTGCTCACCACCCACTTCATGGACGAGGCCGAGCAGCTCGCCGACGAGGTGGCGATCATCGACGCGGGCCGGGCCGTCGCGCACGGAACCCCCGAGGAGCTCTGCCGCGGCGGCGCCGAGAACACCCTGCGCTTCGGCGGACGGCCCGGGCTCGACGTCGGCTCACTGCTGAAGGCGCTCCCGGACGGCTCGGCGGCCACCGAGCTGACCCCGGGCAGCTACCGGATCACCGGTACGGTCGACCCCCAGCTGCTCGCCACCGTCACCTCGTGGTGCGCCCAGCACGGTGTGCTGCCGGACCGTATCTCGGTCGAGCGGCACACCCTCGAAGACGTCTTCCTGGAACTGACCGGCAAGGAGCTGCGCGCATGAGCGCCGGTACGTACACCCCGCAGCCGGGGGCGGCCCCGCTGTCCCGCATGATCGCCGCGCAGACCGCCTTCGAGACGAAGATGCTGCTGCGCAACGGTGAGCAGCTGCTGCTGACCGTGATCATCCCGTCGCTGCTGCTGGTCCTCTTCTCCGCGGTCGACATCGTCGACACCGGAGCGGGCAAGTCGGTGGACTTCCTGGCCCCGGGCATTCTGGCGCTCGCCGTGATGTCCACGGCCTTCACCGGGCAGGCCATCGCGACCGGTTTCGAGCGCCGGTACGGGGTGCTCAAGCGGCTCGGTGCCTCACCGCTCCCCCGCTGGGCGCTGATGACCGCCAAGACCCTGGCCGTTATCGTCACCGAGGTTCTGCAGATCGTCCTGCTGACCGTGATCGCGCTGCTGCTCGACTGGTCGCCGCAGGGCAACCCGTTCGCCGTCCTGCTACTGCTCGTCCTCGGTACGGCCGCTTTCTCCGGCCTGGGCCTGCTGATGGCGGGGACGCTCAAGGCGGAGGCCACGCTGGCCGCGGCCAACCTGGTCTTCCTGCTGCTGCTGGTCGGCGGCGGGGTGATCGTGCCGCTTGACAAGTTCCCCGGCGGCGTCAGGTCGGTACTGGAACTGCTGCCGGTCTCGGCACTCTCGGACGGCCTGCGGGACGTCCTGCAGCACGGCGCCTCGATGCCGTGGGGCGATCTAGGGATCGTCGCGGTGTGGGCGGTGCTCGGGCTCGGCGCGGCCGCCCGGTACTTCCGATGGGAGTAGAAAGCGCGACGGGAGTAGAAAGCGCCCCCTCGTGAAAGTACGCACAAGCGCCCGGCCTACGATGTCCCCGTGCCGAAACTGACCCGCGCCGAAGCCGTTGGCGCCGTGCGCAATCCGCTCGCCTTCATCGCCGACCGCTGGACGCCGGGCCCCCGGACCGTCCAGCGCGCGGCGCTCTCGGCCGTCGTGCTGGCTGTGATCATCATCGTCGCCGGCGGGGCAGTGCGGCTCACCGGTTCCGGCCTCGGCTGCCCCACCTGGCCCACGTGCACGGACCAGAGCCTCACCACGACCAGCGCGATGGGCGTCCACGGCGCGATCGAGTTCTCCAACCGGATGCTGACGTACGTCCTGTGCGCGGCAGTCGGCTGGACGATCATCGCCGCCCGCTCGGAGAAGCCGTGGCGGCGCTCGGTGACCCGGCTCGGCTGGGCCCAGTTCTGGGTGGTCATGGGCAACGCCGTGCTGGGCGGCATCGTGGTGCTGGTGGGCCTGAACCCGTACACCGTGGCTCTGCACTTCCTGCTGGCCACCGCGCTGCTCACGGTCGCCGTACTGACCTGGCAGCGCGTCCGCGAGGGCGACGGCGCGCCGCGCCCCCTGGTGGGCAAGGCGGTCGTCCAGCTGACCTGGCTGCTCGTCGTGGCGTCGGCCGGGCTGATCGCGGTCGGTACGGTCGTCTCGGGAGCGGGCCGGCACGCGGGCGACACCAGCGAGGTGGAGCGCATCCCGGTCGACTGGGCGATGATCGCGCAGCTGCACGCCGACTTCGCCTGGGTCGTGGTGGCGCTCACCGCGGCGCTCTGGTTCGTGCTGAAGGCGGTGGACGCGCCCACCGGGCCGCTGCACCGGGCCCGTGACCTCTTCCTGATCCTGATGGGCCAGGGCGTCATCGGTTATGTCCAGTACTTCACCCACACCCCCGAGATCCTGGTCGGGCTGCACATGTTCGGCGCGTCGCTGGTGTGGATCGGTGTGCTGCGGGTGCTGTTCTCGCTCCGCGAGCGGCCGACGGCCGATGCGGCGATCCCCGCACAGTCGGAGGACACGGCGCTCACCGCGGTCTAGTGCCGCGGCAGGCAAGGGCGCCGCTTCACTGGCTGCCCGCCCCTTCGAGGCCGTAGACGCGGCGGGCGTTGCCTGCCGCGATCATTGCGGCGACCCGCGTCGCGTCCGTGTGCGACCAGGCGCCGTCGTCGACCCAGCCGCCCAGTGTCCGGTCCAGCGCCTCCCGGAACATCCGTGCACGCACCACATGCAGCTCGGGAATCCCCCGGGCGCCGCTGGAGAACAGCAGCTTCCCGAACGGCGCCAGCTCCAGGATCTCCGCGAGCAGGACGGCGGCCCGCGCCCCCGTGTGCGCCAGGGCAGGGCCCAGGTCGGCGTACACATGCGGGTGGACGCTCGCCAGCCGCGCGGCGTGCCGGTGGTACGGATGGCCGGGCAGCAGCACCAGATCGGTGCCGAGTCCGGTCGCGGCGGCGATGAAGTCCGTCAGCGGCAGCGGGTCGCCCGCCCCGGTGTGCAGCTGGAGCGGGCGGCCGGACGCGACGGCGTTCCACAGCAGATGGCGCAGCAGCACCGGATCGGTGAGGCTGCCGCCGACCTGGCGGTCCGCGAGCCAGCGCCCGGCGGCGCCGCGCACCTCGCCGGCGCCCGGCGGATCGGGCGCCAGGCCGAGTCCGTGCCGTACCGGGGCGACCGAGCTGAAGGCCACAGCGGAGCCGGCCGCTCCGTGCACCGCCTCGGCCAGGTTCGCGAGGAAGGAGTCGACGGTGCCCGAGGTGTCGGCGACCTGCTCGGCGAGGAGTTCGAGGCGGACGATCTCGTGGGCGTCGGCGTCGCCGGCCGACGCCATCTCCGCGGGGCCGGTGAGGTCGCCCGGCAGCCCGGTGTCCACCAGGTAGGTGGTGATCCCGCTGGAGCGCAGCAGCCGTCTGCCCACCTCCGGCACGCCCAGCTCCCTGCGGCGGGCGAGGTAGCGCGCGGGGGCGCAGTGCGGTTCCAGACCGAGCAGCGGCGGGCACCAGCGGCGTACGGCGAAGCCGGTCTGGGTGTCGAAGAAGGTGGTGCCGGGGGCCGGCGGCCCGGGGGTGCTGCCGAGGTGCGCCTCGAAGGTCCCGAGACCGAGCTCGGTGCGGAGCACGCCATGGCAGTACTGGTCCACCAGGCTGGGTGTCTCGATCATCCGGGCCTCCGCTTCGGGCTGTTCTCCTCCAGCCCTAACGCGGAAACCCGCCCCCAGGTGTTGCCCTCAGCCGTCGGCACCGGCCCGGGAGCCGCCGAGCTGGATACCGGCCATCCGCTTCCACTCGTACGGGCCGGTGCGGACCCTGGCGGCGAGATCGCCGTCGAAGGACTCGTGGACGGTGACCCCCGCCTGCTCGGCCGCGCTCTGCGCCATCGCGTACGACGGTGCCACCAGGTCTCCCCAGCCGCCGTCCTCGCCCACGAGCACGATGCGGGCACCGAGCTCGCCGAGGTACGCGAGCTGCGCCTCGACGCCGCCGTGCTCCCGGCCGAACGCCTGGATCTGCCGGGCGAGCCTGGCCGTCTTCCGGTCGGCTCGGGCGTCCCGCTTCTCGTCAACCTGCGTGTCTGCCATGGCCGTTATGCTACTAGCGGGTAGTGGAACGCGCGATGGGCAGGCCCAGTGGCGTGAACCACTGCACCTGCCCAGTGCGGAAAGTACCGGCAGAGATCGAGAGGAGAGCCGCTACCGCAGGAAGGGGTCCACCGCGACCGCCACGAAGAGCAGCGACACATAGGTGATGGACCAGTGGAAGAGCCGCATCTCCTTGAGCTTGGCGCCCGTCACCCCGTTCTTGGCCCGGCCTCGCAGCGCGTGCGCCTCGCGCAGCCAGAAGGCGCCGGCCAGCACGGCCACCACCGTGTAGAACCAGCCCGTGTAGCCGAGCGGGGTCAGCAGCAGTGAGACGACGACCATCGCCCAGCTGTAGATGACGATCTGCTTGGCCACTACCTGGTTGGTGGCGATCACCGGCAGCATCGGGACTCCGACGCGGGCGTAGTCGTCCTTGACCCGCATCGACAGCGGCCAGTAGTGGGGCGGCGTCCAGAAGAACATCACCAGGAAGAGGATGACCGGGGCCCACGACATGGAGTCCGTGACCGAGGACCAGCCGATGAGCACCGGCATACAGCCCGCGATGCCGCCCCAGACGATGTTCTGCGAGGTACGGCGCTTGAGGATCATCGTGTAGACGACGACATAGAAGAGGAGCGCGCCCAGCGAGAGCGCCGCCGAGAGCCAGTTGACGAGCAACCCGAACCAGAGCGTGGAGAACGTGGCCAGCGCGAACGCGAAGACCAGACACTCTCGCGGCGAGACCATGCCGGTGACCAGCGGACGCTGCGACGTGCGGTCCATCAGCGCGTCGATGTCGCGGTCGATGTACATGTTGAACGCGTTGGCGCCGCCGGCGGAGAGATAACCGCCGAGGCAGGTCGCCAGGACCAGCCACAGATTGGGCACGCCCTGCTTGGCGAGGAACATCACCGGAACGGTGGTGATCAGCAGCAGTTCGATGATCCGCGGCTTGGTCAGCGCCACAAAAGCCTTGACACGGGCCCCGAATGGCCGATGGGCCCCCGGGCTGGGAGTCATGACGACCCCTGCGGGTCGGGACTCGACGGCCGTCACGTACACCCCTGACAGAGAATTTCCCAGCAAGTTCCGACCGTGAAGGGGCGGTAAGGACTTGCGCGTACCACGCCACTCTAGACGTTGCCCATACGTCGCCATCCCCGGGGGTGCGGTCGTGTTGGGCCCGTCGTTCCGGGCTGAATGGCGGGCTCTTCCGAGCGGAGAGGCGCTCTTCGACGCGCGAATCGGGAGCCGCGCACGCACCCTGGGAAGTGTCTGTCTGCCACCGGCGGGAACTCGAAAAGAGGGGCGTTGTCGCGGGGGTAGGCTCGACAACGCCCGGTGCACCGAACGTAACCGGGATTACATATGTGGAGAGGAGCCCTGACCCAGGGTGAGTACCAAGCCGACCACCACTGAACTCGCGTGGACCGAATTGGACCAGCGGGCCGTCGACACCGCCCGCGTGCTGGCCGCGGACGCCGTACAGAAGGTCGGCAACGGCCATCCCGGTACGGCCATGAGCCTGGCCCCGGCCGCGTACACCCTCTTCCAGAAGGTGATGCGGCATGACCCGGCGGACCCCGACTGGACCGGTCGTGACCGGTTCGTCCTCTCGGCCGGCCACTCCTCGCTGACCCTCTACACCCAGCTCTACCTGGCCGGATTCGGCCTGGAGCTGGCAGACCTGGAGGCGTTCCGCACCTGGGGCTCGAAGACCCCGGGGCACCCGGAGTACGGGCACACCACCGGCGTGGAGACCACCACGGGCCCGCTGGGCCAGGGTGTCGCCAACGCGGTGGGCATGGCCATGGCCGCCCGGTACGAGCGCGGCCTCTTCGACCCGGAGGCGCCCCCCGGCACCTCCCCGTTCGACCACTTCATCTACGCGATCGCCGGCGACGGCTGCCTCCAGGAGGGCATCTCCTCCGAGGCGTCGTCGCTCGCGGGCCACCAGAAGCTCGGCAACCTCGTGCTGCTGTGGGACGACAACCACATCTCGATCGAGGGCGACACCGAGACCGCGGTGTCCGAGGACACCTGCGCGCGCTACGAGGCGTACGGCTGGCACGTCCAGCGTGTGGCGCCGAAGGCGAACGGCGACCTCGACCCGGCCGCCCTGTACGCGGCGCTCCAGGCCGCCAAGGCCGAGACCGGGCGCCCGTCGTTCATCGCGATGCGCTCGATCATCGCCTGGCCGGCCCCGCACGCCCAGAACACCGGCGCCGCGCACGGCTCGGCCCTCGGCGACGAAGAGGTCGCCGCGACCAAGAAGGTCCTCGGCTTCGACCCGGAGAAGTCCTTCGAGGTGTCGGACGAGGTCCTGTCGCACACCCGCGCCCTGCTGGACCGCGGCCGCGAGGCCAAGGCCGTCTGGGAGAAGGGCTTCGCCGCCTGGCGAACCGCCAACCCGGAGCACGCCGCGCGGTTCGACCGGGTCAGGGCGGGCGAGCTGCCCGAGGGCTGGACGAAGGAACTTCCCGTCTTCGAGACCGGCGCCTCGCTCGCCACCCGCGCCGCTTCCGGCAAGGTGCTCGAAGCGCTGGGCGCCGTCATCCCTGAGCTGTGGGGCGGCTCGGCCGACCTCGCCGGGTCGAACAACACGACGATCGACAAGACGTCGTCGTTCCTACCCGATGGCAACCCGCTGCCGGGCGCCGACCCGTACGGCCGCACGGTCCACTTCGGGATCCGCGAGCACGCCATGGCTGCGGAGATGAACGGCATCGCGCTGCACGGCAACACCCGCATCTACGGCGGCACCTTCCTGGTGTTCTCCGACTACATGCGCAACGCCGTACGGCTCTCCGCGCTGATGCACCTGCCGGTCACCTATGTGTGGACGCACGACTCGGTCGGTGTCGGCGAGGACGGCCCGACCCACCAGCCGGTGGAGCACCTGGCCGCCCTGCGCGCCATCCCGGGCCTGAACGTGATCCGCCCGGCCGACGCCAACGAGACGGTCATCGCCTGGCGCGAGGTCCTGCAGCGCTACACCAAGGTGTTCGGCAAGGGAGCCCCGCACGGCTTCGCGCTGACCCGCCAGGGCGTGCCGGTGTACGAGGCGAACGACGACGTGGCCAAGGGCGGCTACGTACTGTTCGACGCCGAGGGCGGTGCGCCCGAGGTCGTCCTGATCGGCACCGGCTCCGAGGTCCAGCTGGCCGTCGAGGCGCGTGAGCAGCTCCAGGCCGCGGGAGTTCCGACCCGGGTGGTCTCGATGCCGTGCGTCGAGTGGTTCGAGGAGCAGGACCAGGCGTACCGCGACTCGGTGCTGCCGCCGGCCGTCAAGGCGCGGGTGGCCGTCGAGGCGGGTATCGGTCTGACCTGGCACCGTTTCGTCGGTGACGCGGGCCGGATCGTCTCGCTGGAGCACTACGGCGCGTCCGCCGACGGCAAGGTCCTCTTCCGCGAGTTCGGCTTCACCCCCGAGGCCGTCGCCGACGCCGCCAGGGAATCGCTCGAAGCCGCCGCGCGCTGACGCTTATATACGAACGAGTAGGAGATGCAATTCCCATGACAGACGCACTCAAGCGCCTCTCCGACGAAGGCGTCGCGATCTGGCTCGACGACCTTTCGCGCAAGCGCATCACATCCGGCAACCTCGCCGAGCTGATCGACCAGCAGCACGTGGTGGGTGTGACCACCAACCCGTCGATCTTCCAGAAGGCGATCTCGCAGGGCGACGGCTACGACCAGCAGCTCACCGACCTCGCGGCCCGGAAGGTCACCGTCGAGGAGGCTGTCCGCATGATCACGACGGCGGACGTCCGTGACGCCGCCGACATCCTGCGCCCGGTCTTCGACGCGACGGACGGCCAGGACGGCCGGGTCTCCATCGAGGTCGACCCGCGTCTCGCCCACGACACGACGGCCACCGTCGCCGAGGCCAAGCAGCTCGCCTGGCTGGTGGACCGCCCGAACACGCTCATCAAGATCCCCGCGAGCAAGGCCGGCCTGCCGGCCATCACCGAGACCATCGGCCGGGGCATCAGCGTCAACGTCACGCTGATCTTCTCGCTGGAGCGCTACCTCGCGGTCATGGACGCCTACCTGGCGGGCCTGGAGAAGGCCAAGGCCGCCGGCCTGGACCTCTCCAAGATCCACTCGGTCGCCTCCTTCTTCGTATCCCGCGTGGACACCGAGATCGACAAGCGGCTGGACGCCCTGGGCACCGACGAGGCCAAGGCCCAGAAGGGCAAGGCCGCCGTGGCCAACGCGCGCCTCGCCTACCAGGCGTACGAGGAGGTCTTCGCCTCCGACCGGTGGGCCGCCCTCGACAAGGCGCACGCCAACAAGCAGCGTCCGCTGTGGGCGTCGACCGGCGTCAAGGACCCGGCGTACCGCGACACGATGTACGTCGTGGACCTCGTCGCGCCCAACACGGTGAACACCATGCCGGAGGCGACGCTCGACGCCACCGCCGACCATGGCGAGATCAAGGGCAACGCGGTTTCCGGCACCTACGAGCAGGCCCGTGCCGAGCTCGACGCCGTGGAGAAGCTCGGGATCTCGTACGACGACGTCGTACAGGTCCTGGAGGACGAGGGCGTGGAGAAGTTCGCGACCTCCTGGAACGACCTGCTCAAGTCCACTGAGGCAGAGCTCCAGCGCCTCGCCCCTTCGAAGGGCTGAAACCTTGTCAAGCAGCAATCCGCTGCGTGACGCTGCGGACCGACGGCTCCCGCGTATCGCGGGGCCGTCGGGCCTGGTCATTTTTGGCGTCACGGGTGATTTGTCCCGTAAAAAGCTGATGCCCGCTGTCTACGACCTGGCCAATCGCGGCCTGCTCCCGCCGGGCTTCTCGCTCATCGGGTTCGCGCGCCGCGACTGGGAGGACGAGGACTTCGCCCAGGTGGTCCACGACTCGGTCAAGGAACACGCCAGGACGCCGTTCCGTGAGGAGGTCTGGCAGCAGCTCATCCAGGGGATGCGCTTCGTCCAGGGTGACTTCGACGACGACGCGGCGTTCGCCACCCTCAAAGCGACGATCGAGGAGCTGGACAAGCAGCAGGGCACCGGAGGCAACTTCGCCTTCTACCTGTCGGTCCCGCCCAAGTTCTTCCCCAAGGTCGTCCAGCAGCTCAAGAAGCACGGGCTCGCCGACCAGAAGAACGGCTCCTGGCGCCGTGCCGTCATCGAGAAGCCGTTCGGCCACGACCTGAAGAGCGCACAGGAGCTCAACAAGGTCGTGCACGAGGTCTTCCCGCCGCACGAGGTCTTCCGGATCGACCACTACCTCGGCAAGGAGACCGTCCAGAACATCCTGGCGCTCCGCTTCGCCAACACCCTCTTCGAGCCGCTCTGGAACCGGTCGTACGTCGACCACGTCCAGATCACCATGGCCGAGGACATCGGAATCGGCGGCCGGGCCGGGTACTACGACGGCATCGGCGCCGCCCGTGACGTCATCCAGAACCACCTGCTCCAGCTGCTCGCGCTGACCGCGATGGAGGAGCCCGCCTCCTTCGACGCCCATGCGCTGGTGGCCGAGAAGACCAAGGTCCTGGGCGCCGTCAGGCTGCCCAAGGACCTCGGCAAGGAGACCGTGCGCGGCCAGTACGCCGCGGGCTGGCAGGGCGGCGAGCAGGCGGTCGGCTACCTCCAGGAAGACGGCATCGACCCCAAGTCGACGACCGACACCTACGCCGCGGTGCGGCTGGAGATCGACAACCGCCGCTGGGCGGGTGTCCCCTTCTACCTCCGCACCGGCAAGCGCCTGGGCCGCCGCGTCACCGAGATCGCCGTGGTCTTCCAGCGCGCCCCGCACTCCCCGTTCGACCACACGGCGACCGAGGAACTGGGCCAGAACGCGATCGTCATCCGCGTACAGCCCGACGAGGGCATCACCATGCGGTTCGGCTCCAAGGTGCCCGGCACCTCGATGGAGATCCGGGACGTGTCGATGGACTTCGCGTACGGCGAGTCCTTCACCGAGTCCAGCCCGGAGGCGTACGAGCGGCTCATCCTCGATGTGCTGCTCGGCGACTCGAACCTCTTCCCGCGCCTGGAGGAGGTCGAGCAGTCCTGGCGGATCCTCGACCCGATCGAGCAGTACTGGGACACCCACGGAAAGCCCGCGCAGTACGAGGCGGGCACCTGGGGACCGGCCGAGGCGGAGGAAATGCTCGCACGAGAAGGACGGAGCTGGCGTCGGCCATGAAAATCGATCTGACGGAAACCACAGCCAGCAAGGTCAACAAGGCACTGGTGGAGGGACGCCGCGCCGTCGGCACCCCCGCGGTCGGCATGGTGCTGACCCTCGTCATCGTGACCGACGAGGAGAACGCCTACGACGCGCTCAAGGCCGCCAACGAGGCCTCGCGCGAGCACCCCTCGCGCACCCTCGTGGTCGTCAAGCGGGTCTCCCGCTCCCCGCGCGACCGGGCCGCGGCGCGGCTCGACGCGGAGATCCGGGTCGGTACGGACGCGGGCAGCGGCGAGACCGTCGTCCTGCGGATGTACGGCGAGGTGCTGCACCACGCACAGTCGGTGGTGCTGCCGCTGCTGCTGCCGGACGCCCCCGTGGTGGTCTGGTGGCCGGTGAACGCGCCGCTCGACCCCGCGAAGGACCCGCTCGGTGCGCTGGGCCAGCGCCGGGTCACCGACTCGTACGCGGCCGAGCAGCCCATCGCGGAGCTCTCGGGCCGGGCCGCCGCCTACACCCCGGGCGACACCGATCTGTCGTGGTCACGCATCACCCCCTGGCGTTCGATGCTCGCCGCGGCGCTGGACCAGGTGCCGAGCCGGGTGAAGGGCGCCGAGGTGGAGGGCGAGGAGTTCAATCCGAGTTGTGAGCTGCTCGCGATGTGGCTCGCCGACCGGCTCGACGTACCGGTGACCCGTTCCGTCTCGTCCGGGCCCGGTCTCACGGCCGTACGGATGCAGACGGACCACGGCGACATCGTGCTGGACCGCCCCGACGGTTCGCTGGCCACGCTCTGCATGGAGGGCCAGCCGGACCGCGCGGTGGCGCTGAAGCGCCGGGAGACCTCAGAGCTGCTCGCCGAGGAGCTGCGCAGGCTGGACCCGGACGACACCTACGCGGCCTCGTTGAAGTACGGCGTGGAGCGGCTGGTCACCCGCGCGCCGAAGCAGGAAGGCGACGGGTCGGCCACCGGATCCGGGGACGCGGCGGAGGGCTCGGACAAACCCGAGAAGGCCGCCGCCGCGAAGAAGGCACCCGCAAAGAAGGCGGCGTCGAAGTGAGTGCGCCGCAGCTCGTCGTCCACCGCGACAAGGAGCTGATGGCCCAGGCCGCGGCGGCCCGGCTGATCACGAAGATCGTGGATGCCCAGGCCGCCCGCGGCTCCGCTTCGGTGGTGCTCACCGGCGGGCGCAACGGCAACGGGCTGCTCGCGGCGCTCGCCGAGGCGCCTGCGCGGGACGCCGTGGACTGGTCGCGGATCGACCTGTGGTGGGGCGACGAGCGCTTCCTCCCGGAGGGCGATCCCGAGCGGAACGTCACGCAGGCGCGGGCCGCGCTGCTCGACTCGGTCGGCGTGGCGCCCGAGCGGGTGCACGCCATGGCCGCTTCGGACGGCCCGTACGGCAGCGACGTGGAGGCGGCCGCCGCGGCGTACGCGGCGGAGCTGGCCTCCGCCGCGGGCCCCGCGGGCCACGCCGATGTGCCGTCGTTCGATGTGCTGTTGCTGGGGGTGGGCCCGGACGCGCATGTGGCCTCGCTCTTCCCCGAGCTGCCGGCCGTACGGGAGTCCGTACGCACCGTCGTCGGGGTGCACGGCGCGCCCAAGCCGCCACCCGTGCGGCTGTCGCTGACACTGCCCGCGATCCGGGCCGCGCGCGAGGTGTGGCTGCTCGCGGCGGGCGAGGACAAGGCCGGGGCCGCGGCTCTCGCGCTCTCCGGAGCCGGCGAGGTCCAGGCCCCGGCAGCGGGCGCCCGGGGCCGCGGCAGGACGCTGTGGCTGCTCGACACGGCGGCCGCTTCGCAGCTGCCGCCGCAGCTCTACGCGCCGGCCACCGCCTGACACCGTACGGAACAGGACCGGCCCGCACTCCCCTGCGTGGGGAGGCGGGCCGGTCCTGCTGTGTCTGCCGCCGGCGCCGGTGCCGCTACTCCTTGGCCCGCAGCGCACGGTAGGTGTCGACCAGCGTGGCGGTGGAGCTGTCCAGGTCCGCGCCGCCCCTGCCGCCGGTGATGACGGACTCGACCTTCTTGGCGAGCACCTTGCCCAGCTCGACGCCCCACTGGTCGAAGGAGTCGATGTTCCAGATGGCGCCCTGGACGAAGACCTTGTGCTCGTAGAGCGCGATCAGCTGGCCCAGGACGGACGGGGTGAGCGCGTCGGCGAGGATCGTGGACGTCGGGTGGTTGCCGCGGAACGTCTTGTGCGGGACCAGCTCATCGGCGACACCCTCGGCCCGTACCTCCTCGGGCGTCTTGCCGAACGCCAGGGCCTGGGTCTGGGCGAAGAAGTTCGCCATCAGGAGGTCGTGCTGGCCCGCCAGGCCCGCCGTCAGGTCATCGACGGGCTTGGCGAAACCGATGAAGTCCGCCGGAACGACCTTGGTGCCCTGGTGCAGCAACTGGTAGTACGCGTGCTGGCCGTTGGTGCCCGGCGTCCCCCAGACCACGGGCCCCGTCTGCCAGTCGACCGGGTTGCCGTCCCGGTCCACGGACTTGCCGTTGGACTCCATGTCCAGCTGCTGGAGGTACGCGGTGAACTTGGAGAGGTAGTGCGAGTACGGCAGGACCGCGTGCGACTGGGCGTCGAAGAACGCGCCGTACCAGACGCCCAGCAGGCCGAGCAGGAGCGGGATGTTCTCCTCGGGCGGCGCGGTGCGGAAGTGCTCGTCGATCTGGTGGAAGCCGTCGAGCATCTCCCGGAAGCGCTCCGGGCCGATCGCGATCATCAGCGAGAGCCCGATCGCCGAGTCGTAGGAGTACCGCCCGCCGACCCAGTCCCAGAACTCGAACATGTTGGCCGTGTCGATACCGAAGTCCGCGACCTTCTCCGCGTTCGTCGACAGCGCCACGAAGTGCTTGGCCACCGCGTCCTGACCGGCCCGCAGATTCGTCAGCAGCCAGTTGCGCGCGGAGGTCGCGTTGGTGATGGTCTCGACGGTGGTGAAGGTCTTGGAGGCGATGATGAAAAGCGTCTCCGCCGGGTCCAAGTCCCTTACGGCCTCGTGCAGATCGGCTCCGTCGACGTTCGAGACGAAACGGAACTGGAGGTTGCGGTCGGTGAACGAGCGCAGCGCCTCGTACGCCATCGCGGGGCCCAGGTCCGAGCCGCCGATGCCGATGTTGACGACGGTCCTGATGCGCTTGCCGGTGTGGCCGGTCCACTCCCCCGACCTGACCTTGCCGGAGAAGGCGGCCATCTTGTCGAGCACGGCGTGCACGGCGGGCACGACGTTCTCGCCGTCCACCTCGACGACCGCTCCGCGCGGGGCGCGGAGCGCGGTGTGCAGTACCGCGCGGTCCTCAGTCGTGTTGATCTTCTCGCCGCGGAACATCGCGTCACGCAGCCCGGCCACCCCGGCGGCAGCGGCCAGCTCACGGAGCAGGCCGAGCGTCTGGCCGGTCACCAGGTGCTTGGAGTAGTCGAGATACAGGTCGCCCGCCCGGAGGGTGTACGTGCGCCCGCGCTCCGGATCCTTGTCGAACAGCTCCCGCAGACGCGTGTCGCCCAGCTGCGCCCGGTGCTTGCCCAGAGCGGTCCACTCTGGCATCTGGTTGAGCCTGGTACGGCCTTCTGCGTTCATCTCGGACATCAGTCCATTCTTCTCGTACCTGCGTACCTGCCCCGCTCCGTCCAACCTAATTGATCCGGCGGGCGAGCGCCGCGACAAGCGCTCCCGGCCCACGGGCCGTCGCGGGCACGGCCGGGCGGCGGCTACCACGCAGTCCGGCCGGACACCCGAGTGGGTTCCGGCCGGCATTCACGCTGTCAGATTTCGCCCCGCAGCTTCGCGAGGGCCTCGGCGAGGATCGCCTCACCGTCCTCGTCGCTGCGCCGCTCGCGTACGTAGGCGAGGTGGGTCTTGTACGGCTCGGTGCGCGGCGGATCCGGGGGGTTGTCGCTGTCCTGACCGGCCGGGAACCCACAGCGCTGGCAGTCCCAGGTCTCCGGAACCTGCGCGTCGTGGGCGAAGCTCGGCTGCGTCTCGTGCCCGTTCGAGCACCAGAAGGAGATGCGGAGGCGCGGTGCGGACTCGCCCCGCTCGGCCTCCCCCATCGGCCCCGCTCCGACCCGGCTTCCCCGGATCGCGTTGCCACTTGCCACGGTCGTAACTCCCTGCGTGATGGTGCTCGAAGATGCCCCAGTCTACGTAAGGCCCAACGCGCGTCCAGTGATTGGAGTTACACCCCCGCACCGAAACGCGGGCAACACGCGGAGAGAACGCGGATACCGACGGTCAGTTCTTCAGCTTCATCAGCAGGCCGAGCACGACGATGCACGCGAACCAGAGCAGGCCGAGCACCACGGTGATGCGGTCGAGGTTGCGCTCGGCGACCGAGGAGCCGCCGACGGACGACTGCATGCCGCCACCGAACATGTCGGAGAGGCCGCCGCCCTTCCCCTTGTGCATCAGCACCAGCAGCATCAGCAGCAGGCTGAAGACGATCAGGGCGATCGAGAACCCCAGAATCACGGCTGGACCAACTTCCTCGGAACTCAAAACGGACGAAGGGGCCGGACGGCTGCTGCCAGCCGTCTCGGCCCCGCAAGGGTACGACGGATCCGCGCTAGCGCATACTCACTGGTCGCGGAACCGGACGATCTTGACGAACTCGTCGGCGTCGAGGGCGGCGCCGCCGATCAGCGCACCGTCCACATCGGGCTGCGCCATGATCGCGGCGACGTTCCCGGACTTGACGGAGCCGCCGTACTGGATGCGGACCTTGTCGGCCAGCTCCTGCGAGTACAGCTCGGCCAGCCGGCCGCGGATCGCCCCGCAGACCTCCTGGGCGTCCTCGGGGGTGGCGACCTCGCCGGTGCCGATGGCCCATACCGGCTCGTACGCGATCACGATCGACTCGGCCTCGTCGGCGGGGATGTCCTTGAGCCCGCCGTCGAGCTGCTTCAGCGTGTACTCGACCTGCTGGCCGGCCTTGCGGACGTCCAGGCCCTCGCCGACGCAGAGGATCGGCGTGATGCCGTGCCGGTAGGCGGCCTTGACCTTGGCGTTGCAGAGCTCGTCGGTCTCGGCGTGGTACTGGCGGCGCTCGCTGTGCCCGACGGCCACGTAGGAGCACTTCAGCTTGGCCAGCATCGGCCCGGAGATCTCACCGGTGTACGCGCCGGAGTCGTGCGCCGAGATGTCCTGGGCGCCGTACTTGATCTTGATCTTGTCGCCGTCCACGAGGGTCTGGACGGAGCGCAGATCGACGAAGGGCGGCAGGACCGCCACCTCGACGGCGTCGTAGTCCTTGTCGGCGAGCGCGAAGGAGAGCTTCTGGACGTGTGCGATGGCCTCCAGGTGGTTGAGGTTCATCTTCCAGTTGCCCGCCATCAGCGGGGTGCGGGTGCTCAGATTTGTCATGAGGTTTGTCAGTTCTCCAGTGCGGCGAGGCCGGGAAGCGTCTTGCCCTCAAGGTATTCGAGGCTGGCGCCGCCACCGGTCGAGATGTGTCCGAACTTGTTCTCGTCGAAGCCCAGGATGCGGACCGCGGCGGCTGAGTCGCCGCCGCCGACGACCGTGAAGGCCGAGCTGTCGAGGAGTGCCTGCGCGACGGCGCGGGTGCCGTCGGCGTAGTCGGGGTGCTCGAAGACGCCCATCGGGCCGTTCCAGAAGACGGTGGCCGCGTCGGCGAGCTTCGATGCGTAGAGCTTGTTGGTCTCGGGGCCGTTGTCCAGGCCCATCCGCCCGGCCGGGATCGCGTCCGCGGGAACCGTCTCCGGGTGCGTCGGCGCCTTCGCCTTGAGGTCGGGGAACTCCGCGGAGACCACGACGTCGACCGGGAGCACGAACTCCACGCCCTTGGCCTTGGCGCGCTCCAGGTATTCGCGGACCACCGGGATCTGGTCCTCCTGGAGGAGGGAGCTGCCGACCTCGTGGCCCTGGGCCTTGAGGAAGGTGTACGCCATGCCGCCGCCGATGAGGATGCGGTCGGCCCGATCGAGGAGGTGGTCGATGACACCGAGCTTGTCGGAGACCTTGGCGCCGCCGAGCACCACGGCGTACGGGCGCTTGACGTCGGAGGTCAGCTTCTTCAGGACGCCGACCTCGGTGGCGATGAGGTAGCCGGCGGCGTGCGGCAGGCGCGCCGGGAGGTCGTAGACCGAGGCGTGCTTGCGGTGTACGGCGCCGAAGCCGTCGCCGACGTAGACATCGGCCAGCTCGGCGAGCCGGTCGGCGAAGGCGCCGCGCTCGGCGTCGTCCTTCGAGGTCTCACCCGCGTTGAAGCGGAGGTTCTCGATGACGGCGACCTGGCCGTCGCTGAGGGCGGCGACCGTGGCCCTCGCGGACTCGCCGACCGTGTCGGTCGCGAACGCGACGTCGGCGCCGAGGAGTTCACCGAGGCGCGCCGCGGCGGGCGCCAGTGAGAACGCCGGGTCCGGGGCGCCCTTGGGGCGGCCCAGGTGCGAGGCGACGACGACACGGGCGCCGGCCTCCGCGAGCTTGGCCACCGTCGGCTGGACGGCACGGATCCGGCCGTCGTCGGTGATGGTGGTGCCGGAGAGCGGCACATTGAGGTCGGCACGGACGAATACCCGCTTGCCCGCGACCCCTTCGGCGAGAAGTTCGTCGATGGTCTTCATGGGTTCCTGGACTCCTTGGACGATCTGGACAGGCCACGGGGCCCGGACCGCGCTTCGTCGCGCAGTCCGGGCCCCGTGCTCACATCGAGTTGCCTACCGGCCCGTGCTCAGAGCTGGTTGCCGACAAAGACGGTCAGGTCGACCAGGCGGTTGGAGTAGCCCCACTCGTTGTCGTACCAGCCGATGACCTTGACGCTCTTGCCCTGGACCATGGTCAGGGACGAGTCGAAGGTGCAGGACGCCGGCCAGTTGACGATGTCCGAGGAGACGATCGGGTCCTCGGTGTAGTCGAGGAGGCCCTTGAGCTGGCCCTCGGCGGCCTTCTGGAACGCGGCGTTGACCTCGTCCTTGGTGACCTCGCGCTCCAGCTCGACGACCAGGTCGGTCACGGAGCCGGTGGGGACCGGGACGCGCATCGCGATGCCGTCGAGCTTGCCCTCGAGCTCCGGGATGACCAGCGCGGTGGCCTTGGCGGCACCCGTGGTGGTCGGAATGATGTTCTCGGCGGCGGCGCGGGCGCGGCGCAGGTCCGAGTGCGGGTAGTCCAGGATGCGCTGGTCGTTGGTGTACGCGTGGACCGTCGTCATCATGCCCTTGACGATGCCGAAGTTCTCCAGGAGAACCTTGGCCATCGGCGCCACACAGTTGGTGGTGCAGGAGGCGTTGGAGATGACGTTGTGCTTGGCCGCGTCGTACTTGTCCTGGTTGACGCCCATCACGATGGTGATGTCCTCGCCCTTGGCCGGAGCCGAGATGAGGACCTTCTTGGCGCCGCCGGCGATGTGCTTCTCGGCGTCGGCCTTCTTCGTGAAGAAGCCGGTCGACTCGATCACGATGTCGACGCCCAGCTGACCCCAGGGGATGTCGGCCGGGTTGCGCTCGGACAGCACCTTGATGGTGTGACCGTCAACGGTGATGGTGTCTGCGGTGTGCGTGACCTCGGCCTTGAGACGGCCCAGAATCGTGTCGTACTTCAGCAGATGCGCGGTGGTCGCGGTGTCACCCAGGTCGTTGACAGCCACGATCTCGATGTCAGCACCCTGCTCCAGCAGCGCGCGGAAGTAGTTACGACCGATGCGGCCAAAGCCGTTGATGCCTACGCGGATCGTCACGAACTCGATCTCCTCGTTGGTACGCCGGGTTTCGACGCCACGGCGAGATGTATGGGATGTCCCCGACCGCTTCCGACCCTACCTCTCGAAAGCCCCCAGGGTCATATCGAACAGGCCCGTACGGAATTTGACATCCGGCACCGGCACCCCTACCCACCAGTACATTCACCGGCTCATACGTCGGTGCCGGTACCCATATGGGCACCGGCACCGACGGGTTGGACGCTGGGGGCGTTCCGGGTCGGCCACTTCCGGAATCACTTCCGGAACGCGGGAACGCAGCGGGAGGAGCTTCCGCCGGTTCCGGCGGTTCAGCCGACCAGGCTGTCGTCCATCTCCTCGGACAGCGTGGACTCCGTACCGGGGATGCCCAGATCCTGCGCCCGCTTGTCGGCCATGGCGAGCAGCCGGCGGATCCGGCCCGCGACGGCGTCCTTGGTCAGCGGCGGGTCGGCGAGCGCGCCGAGCTCCTCCAGCGACGCCTGCTTGTGCTCCATCCGCAGCCGGCCGGCCGCCGCGAGGTGCTCGGGCACCTCGTCGGCGAGGATCTCCAGCGCACGGCCCACCCTGGCCCCGGCGGCGACCGCGGCCCGTGCCGAGCGGCGGAGGTTGGCGTCGTCGAAGTTGGCGAGGCGGTTGGCGGTGGCGCGGACCTCACGGCGCATCCGCCGCTCCTCCCACGCCAGGACGGACTCGTGCGCGCCGAGCCGGGTGAGCAGGGCGCCGATCGCGTCCCCGTCCCGGACGACGACCCGGTCCACACCGCGGACCTCACGGGCCTTGGAGGCGATCTGCAGCCTGCGCGCCGCGCCCACCAGGGCCAGCGCCGCCTCGGGCCCGGGGCAGGTCACCTCGAGCGATGAGGAGCGGCCCGGCTCGGTGAGCGAGCCGTGCGCGAGGAAGGCCCCGCGCCAGGCCGCCTCGGCGTCACAGGTGGCCCCCGAGACCACCTGCGGGGGCAGCCCGCGGATGGGGCGGCCGCGGCCGTCCACCAGGCCGGTCTGGCGTGCCAGCTGATCGCCGCCCGCCACGACCCGTACGACATAGCGGCTGCCTCTGCGCAGCCCGCCGGGGGCCATCACGATCAGTTCCGAGTTGTGCCCGAAGATCTCCAGGATGTCCCGCTTGAGCCTGCGCGCCGCCATGGCGGTGTCCAGTTCCGCCTCGATCACAATCCGTCCGCTCACCAGGTGCAGCCCGCCGGCGAACCGAAGAATCGCCGAAACCTCCGCCTTCCTGCAGCAGGTCCGGGTGACGGGGAGCCGGGAGACTTCGTCCTTCACCGCTGCCGTCATCGCCATGGGCCGATCCTTCCATGCATCCGAAAAATACGGTCGTACGCGGCGGCCAGCAGCTCCCTGTCGTGGGTAGGGGAGCCGTCGGGCGAGGCCACGGGCGCCAGCTCGACCGCCGCGCCGAGCCCTTTGGCGGCTTCGGCGAGACTCGCGCGGTCGGGCACGGCGGCCTCGTCGGCAAGCACCACGTCCAGGGCGAGTTTAGGGGCGTGTCGGGCCAAAACCTCCAAATGACGCTGCGGTGAGAAGCCATCGGTTTCACCGGGTTGCGGCGCGAGATTGAGCGAGAGCACCTTGCGCGCCTTCGTCTCGACCAGCGCGTCGAGCAGTTCGGGCACCAGCAGGTGCGGGATCACGGAGGAGAACCAGGAGCCGGGGCCGAGGACCACCCAGTCCGCGTCGAGGACCGCGGCGACGGCCTCCGGGACGGCCGGCGGGTCGTTCGGCACCAGGTGCACGGACTGCACCTCGCCGGGGGTGAGGGCAACCGTGGCCTGGCCGCGGACCGTGTCGACGTCGTCCGGGCGGGCCGGGTCGTGGCCGCGGACCAGCGCCTGGAGCTCCAGCGGCACCGCGGACATCGGCAGCACCCTGCCGTGCGCGCCGAGCAGCTTGCCGACCAGGTCCAGGGCCTGCACATGGTCGCCGAGCTGCTCCCACAGGGCGACGATCAGCAGATTGCCGACCGCGTGCTCGTGCAGTTCGCCCTTGGACTGGAAGCGGTGCTGGATCACGCGGGCCCAGGTCTGCCCCCAGTCGTCGTCCCCGCAGAGCGCGGCGAGCGCCTTGCGCAGGTCGCCGGGCGGCAGCACGCCCAGCTCCTCACGGAGCCGGCCGCTGGAGCCGCCGTCGTCGGCGACCGTGACCACGGCGGTCAGATCCCCGGTGATGCGGCGCAGCGCGGCGAGCGAGGCGGAGAGCCCCCTCCCGCCGCCCAGTGCGACGACCTTCGGCTGGGTACCGCGCCTGATCCGGCCCGGTACCAGCCGTACGCGCCGCAGCTTGGCGGTGCTGCGGCCTGTCACTCGCGCCCCATGTCCCGGTGCACGAGCACCGTCTCGATCCCTTCCGACGCCAGCCGGGCGGCGAGCTTCTCGGACATCGCCACCGAGCGGTGCTTGCCGCCGGTACAGCCGACGGCGATGGTCACGTACCGCTTGCCCTCCCGGCGGTAGCCGGTGGCGATGATCTGGAGCAGCTCGCTGTACTGGTTGAGGAACTCCTTGGCGCCCGGCTGGTTGAAGACGTACGCGGACACCTCCTCGTTGAGGCCGGTGAAGGGGCGGAGCTCGGGGACCCAGTGCGGATTGGGCAGGAACCGGCAGTCGACGACGAGGTCCGCGTCGACGGGGAGCCCGTACTTGTAGCCGAAGGACATCACGGTCGCCCGCAGCTCGGGCTCCTCGTCGCCGGCGAACTGGGCGTCCATCTTGGCCCGCAGTTCGTGCACGTTGAGGCTGGAGGTGTCGATCACCAGGTCGGCGTCGCCGCGCAGCTCGCGCAGCAGGTCACGCTCGGCGGCGATGCCGTCGGTGATCCGGCCGTCCCCCTGGAGCGGGTGCGGTCTGCGGACCGATTCGAAGCGGCGCACCAGCGCGTCGTCGGACGACTCGAGGAAGACGATCCGCCGGGTGACCTGCTTGGCGGCCAGGTCCGCGAGGGACTGGCGCAGATTGTCGAAGAACCGGCGGCCGCGTACGTCGACGACAACGGCGATACGGGCCACGTTGCCCTGTGAGCGGGCGCCGAGCTCCACCATGGTGGGGATCAGCGCGGGCGGGAGGTTGTCGACGACGAACCAGCCCAGGTCCTCCAGACACTTCGCCGCGGTGGAGCGTCCGGCGCCGGACATCCCGGAGATGATCACCAGCTCCGGAATGGCTGCGTCCGTGGTCTCGGCCGGTGTGCCCGTGCCCGCACTGCCCGTACTCACGTCTGCTCCGTCCCGTTCCTGCTCGTCACTCATCTGTGTCGCCCCCGTCGTCTTCCCCGTGGTCTTCGGTTTCCCCGTGGTCTTCGGTTTCCCGGTGGTCTTCAATGATCTCTCCTGTTGCCGTGTTCACGGCAGGGGCGGCCGGGGCCGTCCGTGCGAGCGCCACGGCCACCGACTCGGCCGTCCTGCGGCCTATCCCGGGCACTTCGCAGATCTGCTCGATTGTGGCCTGTTTCAGCTTCTTGACCGAGCCGAAGTGCTTGATCAGGGCCTGTTTCCTGGTGTCGCCCAGACCGGCGACGGAGTCGAGCGGCCCCGCCTTGAAGCGCTTGGCCCGCTTGGCGCGCTGATAGGTGATGGCGAAGCGGTGGGCTTCGTCACGCACCCGCTGGAGGAGGTAGAGCCCCTCGCTGGACCGGGGCAGGACCACCGGGTCCTCGTCATCGGGCAGCCATACCTCCTCCAGCCGCTTGGCGAGACCGCAGACCGCGATGTCGTCGATGCCCAGCTCGTCGAGAGCGCGCTTCGCGGCCGCCACCTGGGGCCGGCCGCCGTCGACCACCACCAGCTGGGGCGGGTACGCGAACCGCTTGGGGCGGCCGTCCTCCTCGACGGCCCCGGCGGCCTGCTCCTCGGTCCACTCCCCCGTCCGCTCCTTCTCCTGGAGGTACCGCCGGAAGCGCCGGTTGATCACCTCGTGCATGGACCGGACGTCGTCCTGGCCCTCGAACCCCTTGATCTGGAAGCGGCGGTACTCGCCCTTGCGGACCAGACCGTCCTCGAAGACCACCATCGAGGCCACCACGTCGTCGCCCTGGAGGTGCGAGATGTCGTAGCACTCGATCCGCAGCGGCGCGCTGTCGAGACCGAGCGCGGCGGCGATCTCCTCCAGGGCCCGGGAACGGGTGGTGAGGTCGGAAGCGCGCTTCGTCTTGTGCAGCACCAGCGCCTGCTGGGCGTTGCGCTGGACGGTCGCCATCAGGTCCTTCTTGTCGCCGCGCTGCGGGATACGCAGCGAGACATGCGAACCGCGGCGGTCCGCGAGCCACTGGGAGACGGCGTCGGCCTGCTCCGGGAGGGCCGGGACCAGCACCTCCTTGGGCACGCCCTCGCCCTTCTCCTCGCCGTACAGCTGCTGGAGCGCGTGCCCGACGAGGCCGGAGGTCTCCACGGCCTCGACCTTGTCGGTCACCCAGCCGCGCTGGCCGCGGACCCGGCCGCCCCGGACGTGGAAGATCTGGACGGCCGCCTCCAGCTCGTCCTCGGCGACCGCGATCAGGTCGGCGTCGGTGGCGTCGTTGAAGACCACCGCGTTCTTCTCCAGGGCGCGCTTGAGCGCCTCTATGTCGTCGCGGAGCCTGGCGGCCTTCTCGTACTCCATCTCCTCCGCCGCGTCCCGCATCTCCTGCTCGATACGGCGTATGTACGTGCCGGTGCGGCCGGCCATGAAGTCGCAGAACTCCTCGGCGAGTTCGCGGTGCTCCTCGGGGGTGACGCGGCCCACGCAGGGCGCCGAGCACTTGCCGATGTAGCCGAGGAGGCAGGGACGGCCGATCTGCGCGGATCGTTTGAACACCCCGGCGGAGCAGGTGCGTACGGGGAAGACCCGGAGCATCAGGTCGACGGTCTCGCGGATGGCCCAGGCGTGGCCGTAGGGGCCGAAGTAGCGCACGCCCTTCTTCTTGGGACCACGCATCACCTGCACCCGGGGGAACTCCTCGTTCATCGTCACCGCGAGGGACGGATAGCTCTTGTCGTCGCGGTACTTGACGTTGAAACGGGGGTCGAATTCCTTGATCCAGGAGTATTCGAGCTGGAGCGCCTCGACCTCGGTGGAGACCACCGTCCACTCCACGGAGGCGGCCGTGGTGACCATCGTGCGGGTGCGCGGGTGGAGATTGGCCAGGTCCTGGAAGTACGAGGACAGGCGTGGGCGCAGGCTCTTCGCTTTCCCGACGTAGATCACCCGGCGGTGCTCGTCGCGGAATTTGTAGACCCCCGGGGAGTCGGGGATCTGTCCCGGCTTGGGGCGGTAACTGGAGGGGTCTGCCATGTCTCCCACCCTACTGGCGGTGACTGACAGCGCGGAGTCGCCGCGGGCGGCGTCAGGCCTTCTCGTCGGGGCCCGCGATGAGCTTTCCGCCCACCACCTTGACCGGCACGTCCGCGAGCGGGCGGCCGGCCGGGCCCTGCAGCACCTTGCCGCTCGTGACGTCGAACCGGCTGCCGTGGCAGGGGCAGATGCCCACCTTGCCCTCGATCTTCTGCAGGGGGCAGTTCTGGTGGGTGCACCGCGACCAGAGCGCCTTGTACTCGTCGGCGCTCGGCCGGCTCACGATCAGGAACTGGTCCCGGTAGTACTTGACCCCGCCGACCGGCACGGCGTCCGCCGCTCCGAGGTCGACGGGCTTGTCCGGCCCCGACGAGGTGCCACCGCCCCCGCCGGAGCAGGCGGTGAGCCCGAGCCCCGCGGCGCCCGCCAGGGCGGCTCCCATGAGGACGGAACGACGGGCGGGGGGCAGACCGGTCATGAGAGGCTCCACTGTTCAACAGGCATGGGCGACGGAACCGACCATACCGGTGGAGATCTCTGCCATCGCAGGCGGTGTTTGCGGCGTTTACGGGCCCGGGAACTTCCGCTACGTTCGGGATCTGTGATCACCGTCGCCGGAGAGTCCCTGATCGACCTGGTGCCGCAGAACGCCGCCGCGCCCGGTGAACCGCTGCCCGCCCTGCTGCCGCGGCTGGGCGGCGGGCCCTACAACACGGCCGTCGCCCTGGGGCGCCTCGGTGCCCAGGTGAGCTTCTGTTCGCGAGTGTCCACCGACGGCTTCGGCGAGGCACTGCTCGGCGGGCTGCGGGCGGCCGGAGTGGACCTTTCCCTGGTGCAGCGCGGCCCGGAGCCGACCACGCTGGCGGTGGCGGCACTCAGCGACGACGGCTCCGCCGGATACGGCTTCTACGCCGAGGGCAGCGCGGACCGGCTATTCGAACTCCCGGAGCAACTGCCTTCCGAGGTACGGGCGTTGTCGCTTGGTACCTGTTCACTGGTCCTCGAACCGGGTGCGAGTGCGTACGAGGCACTGCTGCGGCGGGAATCGGCGCGCGGGGTGTTCACCCTGCTCGACCCGAACATCAGGGCAGGACTGATCCAGGACGGGGACGCCTACCGGAAGCGGTTCCAGGGCTGGCTGCCCCATGTCACCCTCCTGAAGCTGTCGGAGGAGGACGCCCAGTGGCTCGGCGGCACCCCGGAGGAGTGGCTGGCCGCGGGGCCGCAGGCGGTGGTGGTGACGCACGGCGGCGATGGCCTGACCGTACGGACCAGGTCGGGCGGCGAGTACGCGGTCCCCGGTGCGGCGGTCGATGTGGTGGACACGATCGGCGCGGGTGACACGGTCAACGCGGCGCTGCTGCACGGCCTCGCGGAGCGGGACGCGCTGTCGGCGGGGGCGACGGGCGCGCTGTCCGGCGACGACTGGGCCCAGGTCCTGGGCTTCGCGGCCCGGGCGGCCGCGGTGACCTGCTCACGTACGGGCGCCCAGCCGCCGTACGCGCGGGAGCTGGCCTAGGGGCTCGCTCCGGCGGCCTGCCCGGGTTCCCGTTCCTCACCCCCAGGCCCTGGACGGAACGCGCGGACCGAGCCCGGGCTCGCCGTGGCAGAAGGCCGCGGCGAGCCCGGCCCGCCACTGTCAGTGCGTACCCCCGTCACGGCGCCGACTCCGTCAGGCGCCAAGCTCCCCGATCAGTCAGGGCCTCAGAGCCCCGTCACCGCCGGAGTCACAGACGGGCACAGTCCGGACTGCGCAGGTCGGGCAGCACAGTCACGAAACCCGGCGTGTACGCGTCGCCTTCTTCGCGGCTGCCTTCTTCGGCGCCGCCTTCTCCACCGCCTTCTCCGCTGCCGTCTTCTTGGCCGCTGACTTCTTCACTGCTGCCTTCTTCGCCGGCGCCTTGCTGACCGGAGTCGCGTCGCTGATCCGGTCGGCGTCCAGGATGTCCCGGAGGAACTTCCCGGTGTGGCTGGCCGGGACCCCTGCGACCTGCTCCGGAGTGCCCTCGGCGATGACCAGGCCGCCGCCGTTGCCACCTTCGGGCCCCATGTCGATGACCCAGTCCGCGGTCTTGACGACATCCAGGTTGTGCTCGATGACGATTACTGTGTTGCCCTTGTCGACCAGGCCCGACAGCACGTTGATCAGCTTGCTGATGTCCTCGAAGTGGAGGCCGGTCGTCGGCTCGTCCAGGACATAGACGGTGCGGCCGGTGGAGCGCTTCTGGAGCTCGCTCGCCAGCTTCACCCGCTGTGCCTCACCGCCCGACAGCGTCGGCGCGGACTGCCCGAGCCTGACGTAGCCGAGGCCCACCTCGTTGAGCGTGCGCAGATGACGGGCGATGGTCGGGACGGCCTCGAAGAAGTCCAGGCCCTCCTCGATCGGCATGTCCAGGACCTCGGCGATGGACTTGCCCTTGTAGTGGACCTCAAGGGTCTCCCGGTTGTAGCGCGCCCCGTGGCAGACCTCGCACGGGACGTACACATCCGGGAGGAAGTTCATCTCGATCTTGATGGTGCCGTCGCCCGAGCAGTTCTCGCAGCGGCCGCCCTTGACGTTGAAGGAGAAGCGCCCCGGCAGATAGCCCCGGACCTTGGCCTCCATCGTCTCGGCGAAGAGCCTGCGCACATGGTCGAAGACCCCGGTGTACGTCGCCGGGTTGGACCGAGGGGTACGGCCGATGGGCGACTGGTCGACGTGAACGACCTTGTCGACCAGGTCGTCGCCGTCGACCCGGGTGTGCCGGCCGGGCACCGTACGCGCGCCGTTGAGCTCACGCGCCAGGTGCGTGTAGAGGATGTCGTTGACCAGGGTCGACTTGCCGGATCCGGAGACACCGGTGACCGCGGTCAGCACCCCCAGCGGGAACGGCACGTCGATGTCCTGGAGGTTGTTCTCCCGGGCGCCGTGCACCGTAAGCCGCCGCCCCGGGTCCACGGGCCTGCGCAGGTCCGGGATCGGGATGGCCTTCTTGCCCGCCAGGTACTGGCCGGTCAGGGACTGCTTGTTGGTGAGCAGGTCCTTCAGCGACCCGGAGTGCACGACCTTGCCGCCGTGCTCACCCGCGCCGGGGCCGATGTCCACGACCCAGTCGGCGACCTTGATGGTGTCCTCGTCGTGCTCGACGACGATCAGGGTGTTGCCCATGTCGCGCAGCCGGATGAGCGTCTCGATGAGGCGGTGGTTGTCGCGCTGGTGCAGGCCGATGGACGGCTCGTCCAGCACGTACAGCACACCGACCAGACCGGAACCGATCTGCGTGGCCAGCCTGATGCGCTGCGCCTCGCCGCCGGAGAGGGTGCCCGCCGCTCGGTTGAGCGAGAGGTAGTCGAGGCCGACGTCGACCAGGAACCTCAGCCGTTCGTTGACCTCCTTGAGCACCCGCTCGGCGATCTTCTTGTCGCGGGCGTTGAGCTTCAGCCGGCCCAGGAAGTCCGCGCACTCGCTGATCGACATCGCGGCGACCTCGGCGATGGACTTCTCCATCACGGTGACCGCGAGGACGATCGGCTTCAGCCGGGTGCCCTCACAGGTCGGGCAGGGCACCTCGCGCATATAGCCCTCGAAGCGCTCCCTGCTGGAGTCGCTCTCGGCCTCCGAGTGCCGCCGCTTGACGAAGGGCACCACGCCCTCGAAGGAGGTCGTGTAGGCGCGCTCCCGCCCGTACCGGTTGCGGTAGCGGACCTCGATCTGGGTCTTGTGGCCGTACAACAGCGCCTTCTTGGCCCGCTGCGGCAGCCCGGCCCAGGGGATGTCCGTCCGGAACCCGAGCTCTGCGGAGAGCGCGCCGACCAGCCGGGCGAAGTACTCCTTGGTGTGGCCGTGCGACCACGGCGAGATAGCACCCTCGTCGAGTGACTTGTCCTCGTCCGGGATGATCAGCTCGGGGTCGACCTCCATACGCGTCCCGATGCCGGTGCAGTCGGGGCAGGCGCCGAAGGGCGAGTTGAACGAGAAGGAGCGCGGCTCCAGCTCCTCGAAGGACAGATCGTCGTACGCGCAGTAGAGGTGCTCGGAGTACATCCGCTCACGCTCGGGGTCGTCCACCGGCAGATCGACGAAGTCCAGGATGACCATGCCGCCGGCCAGCCCGAGCGCGGTCTCCACCGAGTCGGTGAGGCGACGCTTGGCGCTGTCCTTCACCGTGAGGCGGTCGATGACCACCTCGATGGTGTGCTTCTCCTGCTTCTTCAGCTTGGGCGGCTCGGAGAGCTGGATCGTCTCGCCGTCCACCCGGGCACGGCTGTACCCCTTGGTCTGCAGGTCGGAGAAGAGGTCGACGAATTCGCCCTTGCGCTCCCGCACGAGCGGCGAGAGCACCTGGAAACGGCTGCCCGCGGGCAGTTCGAGGACCTTGTCGACGATGGCCTGCGGGGACTGGCGCGAGATGGGGCGGCCGCACTGGGGGCAGTGCGGCTTGCCGATGCGCGCGAAGAGCAGCCGCAGGTAGTCGTAGACCTCGGTGATGGTGCCGACCGTCGAGCGCGGGTTGCGCGAGGTCGACTTCTGGTCGATGGAGACAGCGGGGGACAGACCCTCGATGAAGTCCACATCGGGCTTGTCCATCTGCCCGAGGAACTGCCGGGCGTACGAGGAGAGCGACTCGACATAGCGGCGCTGCCCCTCGGCGAAGATCGTGTCGAACGCGAGGGAGGACTTACCCGATCCGGAGAGCCCGGTGAAGACGATCAGGGAGTCACGCGGGAGGTCGATCGAGACGTTTTTGAGGTTGTGCTCGCGAGCGCCACGAACGATGAGACGGTCGGCCACGCCGGTCCGCACCTTTCTGGGAGGAGAAGCAGGGGCGGTGCCCCCTCCCCAGGGTATGGGGGGCGCCTCAGCGATGTCGGAAGATGGCTTGTTGGATGTCTCTCACGAGCCTATAGCACGCGCATTCGAATTACGGCCATCGGTAAACAGCTTCACCCGAAGGAGTGGAGGGGCCTATCGTCAGCTGCATGATCGATCACGCGCGCGACCTGGAATCCCTGGACGAGGCGACCGAACGGCTCCTGACCGCGGCTGCCGGACTGGACAACGCCACGGCCGCGGAACCGTCACGGCTCCCCGGCTGGTCCCGCGGTCATGTACTCGCTCATCTCTCACGTAACGCCGACGCGATCGGAAATGTTCTCGCCGGACTGCCGATGTACGCCTCCGCCGAGGTCCGCGACGCCGACATCGAGCGCGACGCGCACCGCCCGCTCGCCGTACAGCTGACTGATCTGCGCGAGAGCGCGGCCCGGCTCCGTGAGCGCACGGCACTTCCCGCGGACTGGTCCCGCACCGTGACCCTCCGCAACGGGGTCACGGAGACGGCTGCCCGCGTTCCCTTCCGGCGGTGGGTCGAGATCGAGCTGCACCACGTCGATCTCGGCATCGGCTACGAGCTGGCGGATCTTTCCGCGGAGTTCACCGAGCGGGAGATCGACTTCCTGCGGGAGCGCTTCTCCGGCGACCCCGCGGTGGCCGGCGTCACCGGGCCCGCCACGGCGCTGCTGGGGTGGCTGTCGGGCCGCGGCGACGGCGAGGGGCTGACGGTTCCCGGCGGTGGCGCTCTGCCGACCCTGCCGTCGCTCTAGTACTGCGCTCCTGCCTCCCTCGGTACGGGACGCCCCCGGCCCAGGGCCGGACTGCCGATCTAGACTCGGCAGCATGACGTACAGCGGAGTGGTGAAGGTCGGCGGCGCGGCGGACGTACACGAGCTGACAGCTCTGATGATCTCCAAGGTCGCGGTGGGCCCGATGAACAACAACGCGTATCTGCTGCGCTGCCGGGAGTCCGGGGAGCAGCTGTTGATCGACGCGGCCAACGACACCGCGACCCTGCTGCAGCTGATCGGTGACGACTCCATCGCCTCCGTGGTCACCACGCACCGCCACGGCGACCACTGGCAGTCCCTGCAGGACGTGGTGGACGCCACGGGCGCCCGCACCTACGCCGGGCGGTACGACGTCGGGGGCATCCCGGTCGCCACCGACGTCCCCGTGGAGGACGGTGACACGATCCGGGTGGGCCGGGTCGAGCTGAACGTCCGCCGGCTCATCGGCCACACCCCGGGTTCGATCGTGCTCATCTACGACGACCCGCACGGCCACCCGCACGTCTTCACCGGCGACTGTCTCTTCCCCGGCGGGGTCGGGAACACCTTCGGCGACCCGAAGGCTTTCACCAGCCTGCTCGACGGTGTTGAGGAGAAGCTCTTCGACCGGCTCTCGGACGAGAGCTGGGTCTACCCGGGGCACGGGCACGACACCACGCTGGGCGACGAGCGCCCACACCTCGCGGAGTGGCGCGCCCGCGGCTGGTGAGCCGCAACCTTCCCCGTACACCTGCCCCCGGGCCGTCAGGCGTCGATGCTGTCCCTGTCCGGCGCCCCGGCCGCCTCTGCGGCCGCCTGCTTCCTGTTGGCGAGGAGGCTGGTGGCCGTGGTGACGATCAGCACGCCGCAGATGACCGCCAGCGAGACCGGAATGGAGATCTCCGGGACGGGCACACCGGACTCGTGCAGCGCGTGCAGCAGCAGCTTGACGCCGATGAAGCCGAGGATGACCGACAGCCCGTAGCTGAGGTGCACCAGCTTCTTCAGCAGGCCGCCTATGAGGAAGTACAGCTGGCGCAGCCCCATGAGGGCGAAGGCATTGGCCGTGAAGACGATGTACGGGTCCTTGGTGAGGCCGAAGATCGCGGGGATCGAGTCCATCGCGAACAGCACGTCGGTGGTGCCGATGGCGAGCATCACGACCATCAGCGGCGTCATGATCCGCTTGCCGTTCTGCTGGATGAAGAGCTTCGTGCCGTGGTAGCGGTCGGCCACACCGAGACGCCGCTCGACCGACTTGAGGAGGCGGTTCTCCTCGAACTCCTCTTCCTCGTCGCCTGAACGCGCTTCCTTGATGAGCTTCCAGGCGGTGTAGATCAGGAACGCGCCGAAGAGGAAGAAGACCCACGAGAAGCCGGCGACGATCGCCGCGCCGGCCGCGATGAAGACCGCACGCAGCACCAGGGCTATCAGGACGCCGAACAGCAGCACTCGCTGCTGCAGGTGGGACGGCACCGAGAACTTCGCCATGATCAGGATGAAGACGAAGAGGTTGTCGACGCTCAGCGACTTCTCGGTGATGAAGCCCGCGAAGAACTCTCCGGACGCCTGACCGCCGCCGAAGAGCAGCAGTCCTAGGCCGAAGAGCGCGGCCAGGGCGATCCAGACGACGGTCCAGACACCGGCTTCTTTGACCGATACGTCATGGGGCTTGCGTCCGATCATGAAGTCGGCCGCGATCAGGGCGCCCAGGCCAAGAATGGTCAGGGCCCACAGGGTCAGTGAAACATCCATCACGCCTCCGGCGATTGCTACGGCTACTTGATCAGCGTCGTCGCTGCCGGAGGTCTCTTCCGCCCGCGCCGGAGGACCGGTGCCGGGCCGGCGCCCCGGGACCTGACAGGTCCGTACTGACGGGTGCGCCGCACTTGGGGAGCACTCCCCTCCGTGCCAAGAACAGTACAGGGAATACCAAGGAAAGGTAAAGAGATTAGTAAAGAATAGTTCAAAACGGCAGCCCGGGAGTGCAGGGGAAGTGCGAAGACATCGGCGGTCGTCCGAAGGACCGGGAGGGCCGGCGGGACTACGGCAGCAGGCGGAGTCAGGTCCGGCGGGCCGCGGCGACCTGGGTCAGCACGTTCCGCAGCACCTCACTGCCCGGTGGCGGCAGCGACGGCTCGTACGTCCAGGCATGCCCGACCCAGGGGTCGGCGAGGTGGCCGTCCGGGACCGGCGTGATGCGCAGCAGCGAACGCCACAGCGGGTCGAGCACCGGACCGAACTCCCGCGCGTCCTCCCGGTCGGCGACCATCAGCAGATGGACACCGACGGCGGGCCCCTCGTCGGCCAGGTAGCGCAGGTGTGTGAGAGCGCGGTCGTCGAAACCGTGCGGAAAGTCATTGACGATCAGCAGCTGCTCCGCCGTGTCCAAATCCGGCGGGAGGGAGTCGGCCGCACCTCCGCGCACCGCCATCTGCACCAGATCCACCCGCTGCACCAGCCGAGCCAGTACGGCAGCCACCCCCCGCGCGCCGGTCGCCGGTGGCGCGTCGAGCACTCCGGAGGCAGTCAACGGAGCCAGTGGTCCGGCACCCGAGCCCGCCGGATCGATCACCTGCACGGTGAACTCCCCCGCCGGGTGGACGGCGAGCAGGCGGGCCGCGTGGGCGACGGCGGTGTCCATGGCGCGGGTGCGCAGCGCGGCGGAATCCAGTTCCGCCCCGGATCCGGTACGGCCGCTGTCGACCCAGAAGCCACGTTCGAGCGGCAGCCGCACCAGCATCGGGATGCGCAGCTCAGGACGGACCGGTAGGTGCAGATCACCGACGCGGAGCGCCAGCGGGGGCTCCGCCGGGACGCGGTACCCGTGCCAGACCGGGTGATCCCAGCGGGCGAAGGCCGGGGCCAGCGCAGGCTCGACCACCTCGGACTCGGCGATGAGCCGGCCGAGATCCCGGTCGAGCACCTCTCGTGCCTGAGCTGCCAGCCCGTCCCGCTTCTGCTGCGCCCGCCGCCGGGCTTCGGTGCCCGCGGGACCGGTACGGATGCGCGGGTCGGAGAGCGCCCCGTCGATCTCGCGTTCCAGACGCGAGTCGGCGAAATCGACAGCACCGCGGTACGCGGCTGCCGCGCGGGCCAGATCCTCGAACATGCCCCAGACCTGGTTGTACAGGCGCTCCTCCATGGACCAGCCGGTGGCGTCGCCCGCGACGGGCCGGCGCTGCTCGCCGGGCCGGGGGCCGGGCACAGCCGGGGGCGGCGGCGTCGGTGGCGTGGTGTGTTGCCGGCGCGGATGCGTGTAGTCGACCGGGGCACCCCGCGGGTGCCCGCCGGCTCCGGGGCCGCCCGACCCCTCGTCCGGCACGGGCCGCGAAGCCGCCGGCACGGAGGCTGCGGCCCGGTCGTCGCGCGGGCCGCCGGCGCCCGGGCCGGGACGTGCCCGGTCGCCCGGTGCGGTACGCGGCGGGGCCGGCGCCACTGAGCGGGCCGCGTCGCCGACGGCTGCGGCCTGGATCTCGTCCGCGAGGCCCCGGGCGCCCTTCAGCCCCTGGTCCCCGAGCAGGTCGGCGAGGCCGCCCGCGTACCCCTGGCCGACGGCACGGACCTTCCAGGCCCCCTGCCTTCGATAGATCTCCAGGGCGACAACTGCCGACTCGGCGCCCAGCCCGGTGATCGTGTACCTGACGACCTCCGCACCGGCCGGTCCGGTGACAGCCACGAAGGGTGCGGCGGCGGAGGCGAACGAGCTGGGCCCGCCGGTGCCGGTGGGCAGAGCCAGCAGGACGTTCACCCGGTGCACGGCCTCCGGCAGTGCCTCCAGGTCCACCGCGAGCCGGTGGTCCGCCGCCGTCTGCCGGGCCACTTCGATGCCGGGCAGCTGCGGGGATCCGGGATGGGCCACCCACTCCGCGCCGCGGACCCGGCCCTGCTCGTCGCTGAGCGTCGCACCGGCCAGGACCGGCTTCCCGGCCGTCACCCGGATTTCCAGTCGGGCCACGGGCAGGGGATGGTTCTGCCCCCGAACCAGCTCGGCCGTCATCGGGCGTGCCCCCTCGTCGCGTTGCACTTGGTCGTCAGTTGGCGGTTCCGCCGCCAGAACAGCCAGTTCCCGGCAGCCTCGTGCCGCCGGGAACTGCTCGCGCACTCTTTCGCGCACTCTTCGAGAGCGCCGTGTGGTGGTGACCAGCCGAGTTGTGGTGACTACAGGTGGGGCAGGATCGCCGGCATCAGGTCCTGGAACGTGCGGCCGTTGGCAGGGTTGCCGATGGCCGTCATCTGCCAGCCACCGCCCGAGCGGTGCACCTTCGCCATGATCTGGGCCGTGAACTGGCCGCCGCCGTCGAGCGTGTAGCGGGCGAGCTCTTCACCGTTGGTCTCGTCGACGATGCGGCAGAAGGCGTTCTGCACTTCCTGGAACGTCTGCCCGGTGAACGAGTTCACCGTGAAAACGATCTGGTCGATGTGGACGGGAACCCGGGCGAGGTCGACGAGGATCGCCTCGTCGTCGCCACCCTGGCCCGCGCCGCCGACCAGGTTGTCACCGGTGTGCTTCACGGAGCCGTCGTCGCTGACGAGGTGGCGGAAGAACACCACGTCCACGGGCTGCTTGTCGGCGAACAGCACCGCCGATGCGTCGAGGTCGATCTCCCGGGTGCGGGAACCGAACAGCCCACGGCGCGGCGCCGCCTGCCAGCCGAGTCCCATCCGCACCGCAGTCAGGGTGCCCCCGTCGTTCTTCTGCAGGCTGATGGCCTGCCCCTTGGTCAGATTGACGCCAGGGCCCTTGGCAAAATTGGCCGTCACGCGCTGTCCCTTCTTCCTGTTTCCCCACGTTTTCCCCGCACCCTACGCAGTCGCGCGGACACCGCAGGAGGGCCGGGCCGTTTTTGTGTCGTTCTTGCAACAGTCGTTCTCGTAACAGCCGTTCTGGCAACCAGCCACTCCTGCGGCAACGAGGTCAGGCCAGCCCGCCCTCCTTCATCTGGCGCAACTCCTTCTTCAGTTCACCGACTTCGTCACGGAGCCGGGCGGCGACCTCGAACTGCAGATCCGCGGCAGCGGCCCGCATCCGCTCGGTCATCTCCTCGATGATTCCGGCCAGTTCCTCGGCGGGGCGGTCGGTGGGGGCCTTCCTCGCCCCCTTCGCGCTCTTGCCGCCCTTCGCGGCCGCGCCGCCCAGCGCAGGCACCGGGGCCTGCGGCTGCTTCCCGTCCTTCGCCTTGCGGTAGCCCGTGCCGAGCAGTTGCTCGGTGTCGACCTCTTCGCGCGCGATCGTCGCGACGATGTCGTTGATCTTCTTGCGCAGCGGCTGCGGGTCGAGCCCGCGCTCCTTGTTGTAGGCGACCTGCTTCTCGCGGCGGCGGTTGGTCTCCTCGATGGCCTTCTCCATCGCCGGGGTGATCCGGTCCGCGTACATGTGGACCTGCCCGGAGACGTTGCGCGCCGCACGGCCGATCGTCTGGATCAGCGACGTGCCCGACCGGAGGAAGCCTTCCTTGTCGGCGTCGAGGATGGCGACCAGCGACACCTCGGGGAGGTCGAGCCCCTCGCGCAGCAGGTTGATGCCGACCAGCACGTCGTACTCCCCGGCCCGCAACTCGCGCAGCAGCTCGATACGGCGCAGCGTGTCCACATCGCTGTGCAGATAGCGCACCTGGATGCCCAGGTTGAGGAAGTAGTCGGTCAGGTCCTCGGCCATCTTCTTGGTGAGCGTGGTGACCAGGACCCGCTCGTCCTTCTCCGTACGGGTACGGATCTCGTGCACCAGGTCGTCGATCTGGCCCTCGGTGGGCTTGACGACGACCTCGGGGTCGACGAGCCCGGTGGGGCGGATGATCTGCTCCACGAAGCCGTCGCCCCGGGAGAGCTCGTACTTCCCCGGTGTGGCGGAGAGGTAGACGGTCTGCCCGATGCGCTTCTGGAACTCCTCCCACTTCAGCGGCCTGTTGTCCAGGGCGGACGGCAGCCGGAAGCCGTGGTCGACCAGGGTGCGCTTGCGGGAGGCGTCGCCCTCGTACATCGCGCCGATCTGCGGGACGGTGACATGCGACTCGTCCAGGACGAGGAGGAAGTCCTCCGGGAAGTAGTCGATGAGGGTGTTGGGCGCAGTGCCGGGGTCGCGGCCGTCGAAGTGCATCGAGTAGTTCTCTACACCGGAGCAGCTGCCGATCTGGCGCAGCATCTCCAGGTCGTAGGTGGTGCGCATACGGAGCCGCTGGGACTCCAGCATCTTGCCCTGCTTGTCCAGCTCCGCGAGCCGCTCCTCCAGCTCCTTCTCGATGCCGTTGACCGCCTTCTCCATGCGCTCCGGGCCCGCCACGTAGTGGGTCGCCGGGAAGATGTAGAGGGACTCGTCCTCGCTGATGATCTCGCCGGTGAGGGGGTGCAGCGTCGAGAGCGCCTCGATCTCGTCGCCGAACATCTCGATCCGTACGGCGAGCTCCTCGTACACCGGGAAGATCTCGATGGTGTCGCCGCGCACCCGGAAGGTGCCCCGGGTGAACGCCACGTCATTGCGCGTGTACTGGATGTCGACAAATCGGCGCAGCAGCTCGTCCCGGTCCAGCTCCTCGCCGACCTTGAGGGACACCATCCGGTCCACGTACTCCTGCGGCGTGCCGAGGCCGTAGATGCAGGAGACCGAGGCGACCACGACCACGTCGCGACGGGTCAGCAGCGAGTTCGTCGCGGAGTGGCGGAGGCGCTCGACCTCCTCGTTGATCGAGGAGTCCTTCTCGATGTACGTATCGGACTGCGGTACGTACGCCTCGGGCTGGTAGTAGTCGTAGTACGAGACGAAGTACTCGACGGCGTTGTTGGGCAGCAGCTCGCGGAACTCGTTCGCCAGCTGGGCGGCGAGCGTCTTGTTCGGTGCCATCACGAGCGTGGGACGCTGAAGCTTCTCGATCATCCAGGCGGTGGTCGCCGACTTGCCGGTGCCGGTCGCACCGAGCAGGACGACATCCTTCTCACCTGCACGGATACGCTTTTCGAGGTCAGCGATGGCCGTCGGCTGGTCACCGCTGGGCTGGTAGGGACTGACGACCTCGAAAGGCGCCACCGTGCGTTCGATCTTGGAAACGGGCCGCATGCAACCACCGTACGACCACCCACTGACAACCGGGTCCGTCCGCCGTCCGGCCGCGCTGTCGGTGGGCCGCCGTACGGTGGGGGCGTGGACAGCGGAAAGCAGGTCGTCGGGGCCGGGGGCGCGGCCGGGATCGAGTGGACCACGGTCGGCAGTGGCATCGGTCCGCTGCTGCTGGCCGCGAGCGGCAAAGGGCTGGTGAGCGTCGTGTTCCATGCCGTTCCCGCGGTACGCCGCAGGGCGCTGGAGCAGCTCACCGCACGGTTCGCCGCCGCGCCGGTCGAGGCGCCGGAATCGGCCCGGCTGGCCGAGCCCGTGCGCCAGCTGGCTGCCTACTTCGACGGTGACCTGCGCATCTTCACGCTGCCACTGGACTGGACGCTGACCGCCGGGTTCAACCGCCGGGTGCTGCGCGAACTGGCGGACGGGGTGCCGTACGGGTCGGTCGTGGGGTACGGCGATCTCGCCCGCCGGGTGGGCCGGCCCGGGGCCGCGCAGGCAGTGGGCGTCGCGATGGCGTCGAACCCTCTGCCCGTCGTCGTGCCCTGTCACCGGGTGGTGGAGAGCGACGGCGGTCTGGGCGGATTCGGCGGCGGCACGGAGACGAAGCGACAGCTCCTGGCTCTGGAGGGCGTGCTGCCGCAGCCCCTGTTCTGAGGTTCCTCGTTGTGAGTGTTCCGTTTGTTCTGAGTGATCCTGTTCTGAGTGTTGCTCGTCGGCCGCCTCTGGTGGCCCGGCCCCTCGCCCTGAGCGCCCAGGGGCCGCACGGGCGACCGGGGCGGGGACGGCGAGCCGTGGCCGGAGGCTTCAGGGGGCTCAGAGGCTGATGTGGTACGCCTTGCGCAGCGTCTCGTGCACGGTCCAGGTCGTACGGTCGCCCTCCCGCAGCACACATGCGTCACCGGGGCCGATACGCAGCGTCTCGCCGCCCGCGACCGCGACCGTCGCCCGCCCGTTGACGACCACGAACAGTTCGTTGGCCTCGGTGTCGGTCACCACTCCGGGGGTGATCTGCCAGATACCGCGCAGCTGCGTGCCGTCCGCGGACTCCCACAGGACCTTGCCGGTGACGACGGGGTCTCCGGACACGATCTGCGCGGGGTCGAGCGGTTCGGGCTCCAGCTCGGCATCCGGTATGTGCACGGCGAAGGAGGGAGCTGTCTGATCACTTGTCGTCATGGCGGGCAACCTTAGCGACCAGGCGGGCTGGAAGAATCCGGTGTCCACAGATCGTGCCGGCCGGTCTCCGTGCCGCCCCGGTCCGCGCGAAGCCGATGTCAGTGGTGGCCTCTAGCTTGGAGTCAGTTGGACCGGCCGGAGGGGCCGGTCCTTGGGGGAGGGGTGTGTGCTGTGGCCGCTGGCGGGTCGGGAAAGACGACGTATCTGGAGCTGTCCCAGGAGGGCGCCGGAGCGCACAAGTTCTACGAAGTGACCGTGAGCGGCACGACGGTGGCCGTTCGGTACGGCCGGATCGGCGCGGACGGCCAGCGCCAGTTCTCGACCTTCCCTAACGCGGCCAAGGCACAGGCCGCCGCGGCGAAGAAGGTGGGCGAGAAGGTCCGCAAGGGGTACGCGCCAGCGGTGCGGGGGCAGCGGGCGGCCCGGGCGGTGACCCGCCGTCAGGTCACCTCCGCCCCCTCGACGGCCCGGGCCACTGCGCCCGTGCTCTGGCGCTTCCGTACCGGCACTTCGGCGTTCGGAATCCATATCGATGAGGACCACTGCTGGGTGGGCAATCAGCGCGGTGATGTGTACACGCTGGGCCACGACGGCGAGGTGCTGGCGCGCTTCTCGCTGCCCGACGGGGTCAAGTGCCTGGTCGCCGACGACTTCTGGATCTACGCGGGCTGCGACGACGGCAAGGTGTACGACCTGTCGTCGAAGGTGCCGTTCGCCGCCTACGAGATCGCGGAGGACGTGGACATCTTCTGGCTGGACATCCACGAGGGCGTGCTGAACGTGTCGGACCGCAACGGCGGTCTCACCGTCATCGACCACGAGGACGAGTTCCAGTGGTCGCGCCGCTCCAAGGGCAACAACGCCTGGATGGTGCGGGCCGACGACCACGCGGTCTACCACGGACACACTCGCGGCGTGACGGCGTACGCGGCGGACGGCAGCGGCGAGTTGTGGCACACGGACACCTTCGGGGGCGTGCTCTTCGGCTGGCAGGAGGAGACGTCGGTGTACGCGGGCACCGGCCGTCAGGTGGTCGAGCGGCTCTCCAAGGCGACCGGCCGTAGCGAAGCGCGATACCAGTGCGACGCAGCCGTGTACTCGTGTGCGACTTCCGCCGACGGTGAGTACGTCTTCGCAGGCGACCTGGCCTCCTCCGTCTACTGCTTCGCCTCGGACGGCGCCCGGCTGTGGAAGCTGGGAACGGGCGGCGGTTCGGCGCTCTCCATGCAGTACCACGACGAGAAGCTCTATGTCGTCACCACCGACGGCTCGCTGGCCTGCATCGACGCGAGCCAGGCGGCGATCACCGCGGCGCAGGGCGGAAGCCTGCCGGTCGCCGTGGATATCAAGCAGGCCGCCGCGCTGCCCACCTACACGCCGACGGCGGACGTGGCCACGGTGAGCGCGCTTCCCGCCCCGGGCGCCGGGATCGTCCTGGAGTGCGTCCAGGTCGGGGGCAGGTTGCGGGTTCAGGTGCTGTCGGACGGCTATGAGCCGACCTGGCACGTGCAGTTCCCCCGCGGGATACGGCAGCCGGGCGCCCGGTATGTGGTGGATGCCCTGCACTCCTCGTCGGGCGGCTTCTACCGGGTCCGCGGCGAGATAAAGCGGCTGGTCTAGATAAAGCGGCTGGTCCAGGGGCCTTCATGTCCAAGGGCCTTCGTAGCCAGGGGCCTTCATGTCCAGGAAATCCGTGGCCAGTGAGGCTTTCCGGATCAGGCCGGTGGTCCGCTCCAGGCGAGATGGCCGGGGTGGTCCGCCCGTACGACAACGTCCGCGGTCTCCGCGGGGGCGACCTCTTCCTCGTACCGCTGGAAGGCGGGCAGCGTCCACTGCTCGTCCGTACCGGTGCGGCGGCTGAGGGCGCCCGACGAAAGCCGCAGATGGACGCTCAAGTCGAAGGGAAACCAGTGCCCGAACAGCAACGGCCCGTGCACGATGAGCACCGCGCCGTCCGGCAGCCGCTGATACGGACTGCGTGTGGCGCGGTCGGTCACCGGGTCCCAGAGGTCGGGCAGCACACGTCCGCTGCCGCCCGCCTCCAGAGGGCCGAAGACCTCGCGCCAGAGCGCGCCGGTGTCGAACCACCCGCTGTAGTACGAGTCGGGATCACGCTTCCCGTACTCGTATCGCAGTGAGGCCGGGCGCAGGAAGCCCTGCGTACTGACCACATGGACGGAGCGGCCGCGGGCTCGCAGCGCCTCGGCGACAGCGGCCGCCAGCTCTCCGGTCGGGGCGGCGGGCGCACCGTCCACAGCGATCTTGGGCCAGGGACCGCCGTCCGCGGCCTTCAGTCCGTCGGCGCTCCGGGCCAGAGCGCCGGTCAGCCGTTCCCAGGAGATCGCTTCGAGTCGCACCCGTTCATCATCACCGAACCGGCCTCTACGGTCGGCCGTATGGATCTGGAATTCGCGCAGAAGTTCGCCGCGGAGTGGCGGGAGGACTGGAACTCACACGACTTGGAGCGCATTCTCGCGCACTACCACGAGGACGTGACCTTCAGTTCGCCGATGATCGCGCGCTTCAACGGGGACACGTCAGGAACGGTTCGCGGCAAGGACGAGCTGCGGGCGTACTGGCGGACGGGGCTCGCACGTATCCCCGATCTGCACTTCGACGTCATGGACGTGCGGGCGGGGGTGGACTCGCTAGTGATCGACTACCGGAACCAGATCGGAGGGCGGGTCTATGAGGTGCTGACGTTCCGGGACGGCCTGGTGATCGCGGGCTTCGGCGCGTACGGAACGGTCCTCGCCGTCGAAGAGCAGGGAGAAGAGCGGTAGCGCCAAGCAGAGCGGGGGAGAAGGAGAAGAGGCAGCGCGGAGAAAGCACAGAGAGTGCACAGAGAAAGCGCGGTGACATGGAGCGGGCCCGAAGGTATGTCCAACCCCCGGGCCCTGATGATGCCGCCCCACTGCACACGCCGGCACGCTTGAGGGCACAGGTCAGCTGTTACGTCGTCGCGCTCTGCCATTGAGCTACCGCCCCAGGGAGAGGGGCGGGCCGGGGTCGAACCGGCAACCGACGACCAAGCCCGTGCCCGGTCGGACCGACGATGAGCGGCGAATGCTGAGCCTGGAGCGAGAGTCTGAGATGGAACGCGGCTCATGCCGCTGCATCACGACGAACTTCAGTTTCAGCTTGCGCTCCTCGCGCACCCCGGCCGCACCGAGGCGGCCGGGGAGTCTTTGACGCTACCCCCGCCCGTCCCCGAAGAGGTAGCCGAATACCGCATCCCCCACCTGCTCGTCGGTGACATCGGCGCTGTTCGCGTCCTCCCGTGCGAACTTCACCGCCTGCTGCAGCTTCTCGATCCGGCCCACCAGCTCATTGACCCGGCGGGCGGGCAGGGCCCCGGAGAACTTCACCGTGGTCCAGTAACCGACCGGCACATCCTCGTAATACACCTCGACCTGCGCCGGATGATTCTCGGTCGCCTCGGCCTTCACGTGGTTGCGGGGCACTTTCCTCGTACGGACCGTACGCACCGGCTCGGTCTTCCAGGCGTCGGTCGACGGGTCCTGCACCCAGAATTCGGATGCGTCGAGAATCGGCAGCTTCCGCGCGAAGGAATGGAGGTCGGTGAGCTGTTTCTCCAGGAAAAGCAGATACGAGACCGGCACGCCGGTGAGCAGCACGCGTCCGTCGACCTTCACATCGGCGCGGGCGGAGCAGTTCGCCCAGTCCTTGGTGGCAGTGACATCGAAGAGCCTGGTCAGGGTGGCGGCAGTGTCCCGCAGCACATCCTCGGCCTGCACCTGCACCCGCGTGGACTCGGGCGGCAGCTGCTCACCCTCCTCATCCTTCGGCTGGTAGGTGCGGGAAATTCCCGACAGCAGGACCGGCTTCTGCAGTCCCTGCTGGGCTGCGGTGAGGTCCTGGTGGGACTTCGACTTGATTCCCTTTTCGACTGCGATGATCTGGTTGAGTTTCGCCACGGTTGGAACGTATCAGCGGCAACTCCAGCGAATCCACGGGTTATTGCTGCCGAACCTTAGGGGAGAGGAAAGGCAGCGGCACTCCCGGTAGGATCTCGGCATGCCGCCGCCCAAGCCATCGCGCACACCAGAGATTGGCAAAACCGCCATACCCGGCAGTGCGTCGTGGACTAGGATGAACAATCCAATAGCGGGCAGCGGGCAGCGGGCAGCGGGCAGCGGGCAGCGGGCAGCGGGCAGCGGGCAGCGGGCAGCGGGCAGCGGGCAGCGGGCCGATGAGTGGACCGGGAAACCCCCCTCAGAAGTCGATCCTCTTCGCAGCGCGTTCGGCAACCGCCCTGCACCGGCTCCTCGACATAGCGCCGGTGTTCGCCGGTGACCACCGGATCGGCCAGCGCCGGTTCACCCTGGTCCCCGGCTCGGACTTCGGGGTCGACGCACTCGCCGCGATAGAGGCCGCGGGTGCGCGCACCGTCCCCTGGGCGGAGGCCCTGCGTCAGCCGTACGACGTGATTGTCGCCGCCAGCCCCAAGGGCGATCTGGATCTGCTCACCGGACCGCTCGCCCTGCTCCCGCACGGAGCGGGCTTCAACAAGTCGCTCGCGGGGGAAGGCTCCGCCGGTTCGGCCTCCGGGCTCGACCCGGCCTGGCTGCTGCGCGACGGCCGGCCCCTTGCCGATCTGCACGGGCTCGCCCACCCCGGCCAGATCGCACGGCTCGCGGCCCACTGTCCGGCGGCTGCCGCCCGCGCGACCGTGGTCGGGGACCCCGTACTGGACCGTATGCTCGCCTCTCTGCCACGCCGGGACGTCTACCGCACCGCCCTGGGAACCGGAGGCCGCAGGCTCATCGCCCTCACCTCGACCTGGGGGCCGGAGTCCCTGCTGGAGCGGCGGCCGGACCTGCCCGCCGAGCTTGCCGCCCATCTCAACTGCGACACCTACCAGTTGGCACTGATCGTGCATCCGAACGAGCACAGCAGGACAGGCGCGTACGACCTGCGACAGGCCCTCTCCCCCGCGCTCGCGTCAGGGCTGATCCTGCCGGGGCCGTACGAGGAGTGGGCCTCGGTTCTCGTGGCGGCCGACGGCGTCATCACCGACCACGGCTCGACGGCGCTGTACGCGGCGGCGCTGGGCATCCCGATGGCAGCCGCGTGCGCCGGCGGCAGCGAGCTCATTCCCGGCACGCCGATGGCCGAACTCCTCTCCCGGGTAAGCGTCCTGCACACGGCAGCAGACCTGGAACCGGCGCTGGCAGCCCACTCGCCGCAAGCGCTGCGCGCCCTGGCCGCGCCGGCCTTCGCCGAGCAGGGCAGGGCACTGGACCGGCTGCGTACCGAGCTCTACGCGCTGCTCGCCATCGCTCCCCCACCAGCCGGGATCGGCGCTCGCCCTCTTCCGGCGCCCGCTCCTGCCACGAGTATCCCGACGGCCTTCGCCGTGCGAACGAAAATCCACGGCACGGAGATTGGTATCGAACGCCGACCCGCCCCCAACGAACTCCCGGCCCATCACCTCGCGGTCGAACCGGAACGCGCCACCGTCCCCCTGTCCCAGAGCGCCGCGCTGCTCTTCCGCCGCCGTACCCGGCCGGACCGGACCCCACCGCACTCGGTCACCTGGACGGCAGCCGGCTGGACCGCGCGTACGCTCGCCGATCACCCCGGGCGCCGTACCGCCGCGGTCGAACTCTCCGACTCCCGCTGGCTGCTCCGCAGGGCGCAGACTCCTCTGCTCACCGTCCGCATAGAGGGATCCGCCGACGAAGGGGCTGTCGTACGGACCGATCCGGCCGCTGTTCTCTCCGGTGTGCACGCCTGGCTCACCGACAATCCGTACCCCGGCACTCCGGTCACTCTGCACTGCGAGGTGGCGGGCCGAACGTACCGCACGCAGCTGGCTCGCGCCGGCGACGACGAGGCGGCGTACGAGCTGTAGCCCTTGCGTGGCAGGAACGTGGGGAGCCCGCCCCCCTTGCCCCACCTGGGCGGGGCGGGGGCGGCCGGCCCCATCAGGAAGGCTCGCCCGCGCCGCCCTCCGGAAGGCCGCCCTCCCGTTCGCGGATCGCCCGGGCCGACGCCCGGTGCGCCGAGGCCGCCTCCTCATCGCCGCAGTCCGCCGCCAGCGAGGCGAGCGCCTCCAGGATCCGCGCCTCGTCCCGCCCGGAGCCACGCTCACGGGCCCCGTTCAGGGCGGCGGCGTACAGAGCGGCCGCCTCCTCCCGCCTGGCGAGCCCTTGCAGCACCCGGCCCAGCTCGAAGCCGGTCCTGGCGGTCATTCGTTCGCGCTCCTGCTCCTGGGCCATCGCGTGGGCGCGCGCCAACAGCGTTGCCGCCCGGTCCTGTTCACCGAGGGCCGCGGCGGCCTGGCCCAGTAGGTGGGTCTGGAGCAGCACCCCGTACGCGTTCTGGATACGGGTGTGGATCTGCCGGGATTCCTCGAAGTCCGGCACGGCGCTCGCCCAGTCCCCCTGTTCGGAACGGACCCGGCCACGGAACTCCAGCGCGGACGCCCATAGTTTCTGCTCGTCGTGCGCCGGGGCTCCGCCGAGCAGCCGGGCGCCGCCGACCGCGAGCCCCACCTCGGTCTCCGCCTCCTCGTACCGCTCCTGTTCCCACAGCGGGCGGGCCAGTTGGCAGCGCATCCGCACCAGGGCGGCGAGGTGCCCCGCCCGCTGAGCGGCGTCCCGGCCCGTGCGGAAGGCCGCGGTCACCTCGCCGTAGTGCGCATGGTCGAGGAAGTGCGTCCACAAGGGTTCGCAGAGCGCCCAGGCCTCGGTGTCCATCCCGTACGCGTAGGCCGCGCGGACACAGCCGTACAGTGCGAGGTGCTCGCCCTCCAACCACCGCAGGGCATGCTGCTTGTCCGACCCGAACTCCACATCCGGTGCCCCCTCGACGGCGGGCATCGCGCCGGCGAACGTCATGCGCGGCCCGGCAGCGAGCGCGTCCGCCCGCTGGGCCTGGCGCAGATACCAGCGGATCACCCGCCCGCGTGCCTCGGCGGCCTCGGTTTCACCGCCGTCACGCCGCGCGCAGCGCACCGCGTGGGCCCGGAGCAGATCGTGCATCGAGAGACGGCCGCCCCGCCCCGGCAGCAGCAGACTGGCCCGCTCCAGCTCCTCCAGGGCGTCCTCAGCCGCATCCGGGCCCTCGCCGAACAGCGCGGTGACACCCTCCGGTACGAGATACGGGCCGGGGTGCACCGCGAGCAGCCGGTACAGCCGGGCGGCATCCGGCCCGAGGTCTCCGTATGCCGCGTCCCAGACGGCTTCGACCATGGGAAGCCCTCTCTCCGCCAGCTCGTCGGTCAGCTGAGCGACCAGCCGCAGCAGTGTTCTCCTGCGGTGCTTGCGCAGCCACTCTCCCGCGACCTCCAGCGCGGCGGGCAGGCCGCCGCACACCCGGGCCAGCGCCTCGGCCGCCGCGGGTTCGGTGGAGAAGCGCGGGTCGTCGGCGATGGACCGCAGCAGCTGTGCGGCGTGTTCGTCACCGAGCGGGCCCAGCGGAATCTCCAAGTCGGCGCCGCCCTTCAGGTCGTCCAGCCGGCCCTGGCCGATGGCGATCACGACGGAGTCCGCCGACGCGGGCATCAGCTGCTCGAGCTCCAGCCCGAACCGGACGTTGTCGACCACCAGGACCAGGCGTCTGCCCCGGGTGCGGGCCCAGTACTGCCGACGGCGCCCGGCGTATGACGGCTCCACCCAGTCCGGCCGCACCCCGAGCGAGCGGAGCAGCTCCCCCAGCACCTCGGCCGTCTCGACGCCACCGTCCCGGCGGTGGTCGTCGAGGTCGACGAAGCGCAGGGCATCAGGAAATTCCTCGGCCAGCCCCCGCGCGAGCCGCACCCCGAGCGCTGTTTTACCAACTCCGCGCAGCCCGTGGACCGCTACGACGAGCGGCCGCTCCGCAGCACCTCCGTCCGCTGCTCCACCGGTTCCTCGGTGTTCCTGAACGGCCCTGGCCACAGATGCCTGTTCGGCGTCCCGGTTGACGAAGTGCGCTGCGTCGGGCGGCAGCTGGAACGCGGCGGTCTCATGACTCGTATCCGCACTCTGATGAAAGTGGACCTCCCCCACGCTCCCGGCCTGGACGACCGTCTCCACTCTGGCCTGCCCGCTCACACTGTTCCGCGTCTCATCGACCACGCGTCAACTCTAAGCAGGGCCACTGACATTGGGGTGCCTCACCACGGGAAGTAATGTGCCATGACAGATCGCCCGCTGCTCCTCATCGACGTGGACGGCCCCCTCAACCCGTACGCCGCCCGCCTCGCCCGCCTGCGCGGTTACACAGCCCACCGCCTCCATCCGGCGAACTGGCTCGCCCGCCAGACACCAGGTTCCCGGGCCCACCGCCGCGGCCTGTGCGTCCGGCTCCATCCGGGACACGGGGCCCGCCTCACCGCTCTCCCCTTCGAACTCGTGTGGGCGACGACCTGGATGCACCAGGCGAACGAGATGATCGCCCCGGCCATCGGCCTGCCGCGCGCCCTTCCGGTCATCGAATGGCCCGAGCTCTTCGCCAAGGACCCCGACGGCCTCTACTGGAAGACGCGCCCACTTCTGGAGTGGGCGGCGGGCCGTCCCTTCGCCTGGGTGGACGACATGATCACGGACCTGGACACGGCTCATGTCACGACGCACCATGACGCGCCGTCGCTCCTCCTGCGGATCGCACCCCGACACGGCTTGCGGGAGCGGGACTTCACGGCTCTGACCGATTGGTCGAAGTCGTTGTGACGCCGGGGGCCGGGCCCTGCTCGGGAGGTTGAGCGTCCAGAGCCGTCCGCCGCAGTCATCCGTCCGCAGGGATCCGCCCGCGGTCTTGTCTCGGAATTAATGATGTGAACCCTCTGGCCCTCAGAGCGTTCGACCTTCCCGACCGCCTTGCCCCCAAGGCCGACCCGGCACTGATCGCTGGCGATGAGCAGCACTTCGCAGCCATCGCGGCGTGCCTCGCCCAGTCGATCGCCGATCTCCGCGCACGCCGATGGCACCGCATGCGTCATCGGCGATCCCGCGTTCCGGCCGGCGCCCCGCGTCCGGTCGCTGACCCCGGAGCTGGCGAAGGGGCTCGAATTCGACCTGGTCGTCCTGATCGACCCGGAGACGTTCGGCGACGGCATCGAGGGAGCGGTCGACCGCTACGTCGCGATGACCGGGCAACCCAGCGACTGGTCATCCTCGCCAGCCCCTGACACCGGCCCGCCCGCTTGTACCGGGCGGATGAACAGCCGATTTCCCCCCATAGCCACCGCACGAAATCACCATGTGCAATGGGGGGTTGACCCTGCCCCCACTGCCTCGTACGGTGCTCGCACCTCGCGGGTGTATCGATTAACCACCTGCTGGGCCCCCACTCCCCCGCCCCCGCAGGAGGCCGCAAACCGTGCGTTCCATGCTGAATCGCCGTGGGTTCATCTCCGCGGGTGCGGCCGTCGCCGCCGGTGTCGCCGGGCCCGGGCTTTCCGGGTGCGGGATGCTCGGAGGGGACGAGTCCGACCCCGACACCCTGGTCGTCCACAGTTCGCTGGGCGGCACCGCTCCCGGCTCCGCGACCTACCGGGCCGTTCTCGACATGTTCCGCAAGGAGAACCCGGGGCTCAAGGTCAAGAGCCTGATCAACGGGGACGAACTGGGGCAGGTCTACGAGACCTCGCGGCTGGCCCACAAAGAGGCCGACGTCGTCATGGTCAACCTCTATGACAAGACCGTCTCCTGGACCGAACTCGGCGCCACGGTGACTGTCAACGGCTATCTCGACGACTGGGACCTGCGCAAGCGCATCCTGCCCGCCGCGCTCGCGGAGTGGACCGATGAGAAGGGCAGGCTCCGCGCCCTCCCCTACATCGCGAGCAACTGGCCCGTCGCCTTCAACCGCGCTCTGCTGCGCGCAGCGGGTGTCGAGGACATCCCGCTCACCGGGGACGCCCTGATCGCCGCGGCCAGGAAGCTCCGCGCGAAGGGCACCGCCCCCGTCACCATCGGCGGCAACGACTGGACCGGGCAGAAGCTCCTCGCCCAGATCATCCAGTCCTTCCTCACCGCCGACCAGGCCAAGAAGCTGTACGCCACCGGTGACTTCAGCGGGATCAAGGGGGCGCGGGAAGGCATCGAGTACTTCGTCGAGCTGCGGGACGCCGGTGTCTTCACCGACAAGGCCCAGGGACTCACCACCGACTCGATGACCACACAGTTCAACACCGGGGCCGCCGCCATGCAGTCGGCGATGTCCTCCGCTCTCGCCCGCGTTCCTGACAACGTTGCCAGCCATACGGACGTCGGCGGCTGGCCACTGCCGCCCGGCGCTGTGCACGACAAACCGACCATCCTGCGGACCTTCACCGTCAACGGGTTCTGGGTCAGCCCCAACGGCACCAGGAAGATCGGGACCGTCGAGAAGTTCGTGCGCTTCATGTACCGGCCGGAGGTCGTCAGCCGCTTCGTCTCGGAGGGCGGCCGGGACATGGCGGTACGGACGGACACCCTCAGCGACCGGTTCCCGCTGGTCGCGAAGGCGCAGCAACTCGGCAGCGGCGTCAGCCAGGTTGTGCTGCCAGACCTCTACGTACCGCCGTCGGCCGTCCAGCCGATGATCCAGGCCACCAGCACCGCCTTCACCCCGGGCGTCAGCTCCCGCCGTATTCTCGCCGCGCTCCAGGGCGCGTACCGCAACGCCTGAGGAGGCAACCCCATGACGATGACCTCGTCCGTCAGGCCCGCCTCCCGGCAGGCCGCCCCGCCCGCCGCACGGCGCGGGCAGCGCGCTCCGCGCACCACGGTCCTCGCGCTGCCCGCCCTCGTCTGGTATCTGGTCTTCATGGCCGGGCCGATGGTCGCGATCTTCGTGATCGCCGCCCTGCACTGGCCCGGCATGCTCCAGCCGACGTCCTTCGCCGGGACCGGCAACTTCCAGGCCCTCTTCGACGATCCCGTCTTCTGGCAGGCCGTGCGCAACACCGGTCTGCAGATGGTCCTCGCCCTCCCGGTGATGATCGTCTGTGCCTACATGGTCGGTTACTACGTCGCCCGGAAGCCGCCCGGCCACCGGGTGATCCGCTATCTGCTGTTCGTCCCCGGGCTCATCTCCACCCCGGCCAAGGCCATGGTCTTCTACGCCGCCCTCGCCCCGGACGGCCTGGTCAACGGCGCACTGGAGTCCGTCGGCCTCGGATCGGTGACCGACGCCTGGCTCGCCAACCCCGACACCGCGCTCTACTGCCTGATCGCCCTGGACGTCTGGGCCGGAATCGGCTTCACCGCGGTTCTCTTCGCCGCGCGGCTCGACAGCGTGCCCGAGGAAATCGGCGAGGCGGCGCAGCTGGACGGCGCCGGGCACTGGCGCGCCATGTGGCGCATCCACTTCCCGGTCATCAAGGAGTACGTCGGTGTCGTCACGATGCTCCAGTTCCTCTGGACGCTCTTCGGCTCCGCGCAGCAGGTGCTGCTGCTGACCCAGGGCGGCCCCGCCAACTCCTCGACCACGCTGTCCTTCCTCGTCTACGAGAAGGCGTTCATGGAGAGCGACCTCGGCTACAGCCAGGCCGTCGGTGTGGTCCTCTTCCTCGCGGGTCTTGCCGGACTGCTCGCCATTCGCCGCGTCTTCCGCCAGAGCTACTGATCGGAGCCCGACCCATGGCCACCATGAAGTTCAGGAAGTCCTGGCTCCCCGCGCACATTCTGGTGTGGGCGTACGCCGTCCTGCTCGCCGTCCCGCTTTACTACTTCCTGGCGTCGGCGTTCAAGTCCAACGAGGCCATCTTCGCCCACCCGCTCGCGCCTCCGACGTCGTTCGGGGCCGGGAACTTCCGTACCGCGTTCGAGAGCGCCGGTCTCGGGATGGCGATCCTCAACTCCGGGATCGTCACGGTGTTCTCGCTGACGCTGACGCTGGGGCTCGCGATTCCGGCGGCGTTCTCGCTGGCCCGCGCGCGGGGCCGGGTAGGCGCCGCCATCGAGCGGATCTTCTCGCTCGGCTTCCTCATCCCCACCTTCGCCGCCCTCTTCCCCACCTTCCTGCTCTCCGCGGCCACCGGGCTCTTCCACACCCGGCTGTTCATGGTGCTGTTCCTGCCGGCCACCGCGATGCCGCTGTCAGTGGTGATCCTCATCCAGTTCATGCGCACCATCCCGCCCGAGATGGAGGAGGCTGCCCGGATCGACGGCGCCTCGACCTTCGGCGTACTGCGGCACATCTACACCCCGATGTGCATGCCGGGCATCGCGACGGTGCTGCTGCTGAACTTCCTGACCTTCTGGAACGAGTACCTGTACTCGCTGATCATCATCGGCCCGGACCCAGACCTGCGGACCATCCAGGTCGCTCTGCCCACCCTGAAATCGCAGATCGGCACCGACTACGGCGTCCTCACGGCCGGTACGATCCTCACTCTCGTGCCGGTCTGGATCATGTACACGCTGCTGCAGAAACGGATGCAGCAGGCCCTGGTCAGCGGCGCGGTGAAGATGTGAGCCCGGGTACGGCGGCCGGCCCCCGGCCCACGATCAAGGACGTCGCCGCGCAGGCGGGCGTCTCCACGGCGGCCGTGTCCAAGGTGTTCAACAACACCGGCCGGATCTCCGAGCCCACCCGCCGCCGCGTCCTGGAGACGGCCGCACGGCTCGGCTGGTCGCCGAGCGCGTCGGCGAGCGCGCTGCGCAGGGCCCGTACGCGCACGGTCGCGATGGTCGTTCGCCGCCCCACCGACGTCCTCGGCACCGACCTGCACTTCTCCGAGCTGATCACCGGTCTGGAGAGCGAGCTGTCGCCGCGCGGGTACGGACTGCTGCTGCACCTGGCCGGCGATGTACGCGAGGAGACCGCGCTGTACGAACGCCTCGCCGCCGAGGGCCGGGTCGACGGGGCCGTACTGACCGAGCACCGGGCCGACGACCCGCGCCCGCCGCTGCTCGAACGGCTCGGGCTGCCCGCGGTCCTGCTGGGCACGGCGAACGGCAGCGGCGTCAGTGAGGTGGTCCGCCATCTGCTGGACCTGGGACACCGGCGCATCGCATACGTCACCGGCCCGACCGGGCTGCTGCACACGCGTTTCCGGCAGCAGGTCCTCGAGGAGACCCTGGCCGTGGACGACCTGGCCCCGGTCGCGGTGCTCCACACGGACTTCACCGAAGCGGCGGCCACTTCCGCCACCGAGCACCTGCTCGCCCTCGACCCGCGGCCCACCGCCATCGTCTTCGCCAACGACTCGATGGCCGTGTGCGGCATCGGCACCGCGCAGCGCGCGGGGCTCTCGGTGCCCGCGGAACTGTCCGTCGTCGGCTACGACAACCTGCCGGTCGGCAGCTGGATCCACCCCCGGCTGACCACGGTCGACCAGTACGTCCAGCAGGCCGGCGCGGCTGCCGCCCGGGTGCTGCTCGCGCGGTGCGGCGAGGACGTACCCCATGAACCCCCCACCGGGCAACCCCGGCTTGTCGTACGCGAGTCGACCGGTCCCGTCTGATTTCTCTGGAGCACTACACATGAAGCGCCACAGCGCCCAGCTCGCCCATGACCCGGCCGTTCTGCCCTGGCTCGGCGCCAACTTCTGGTCCCGCACCGGCGGCCCGCTGATGTGGCGGAACTACGATCCACGTGTGGTGCGCGAGGAGCTCGCCGTGCTGCGCGAGCACGGGCTCAACATGACCCGCTCGTTCTTCTACTGGCCGGACTTCCACCCCGGACCGCACCGGATCGACGAGGAACTGTGCGACCGCTTCCGGGACTTCCTGGACGCGCACAGCGAGTACGGGATGGGCACCGTCCCTACCTTCGTCGTCGGCCATATGTCCGGCGAGAACTGGGACCCCGTCTGGCGCGCGGGACGCGATCTCTACGAGGATGTGTGGATGGTCGGCCGGCAGGCCTGGTTCGCGAGCGAGATGACCCGGCGCTTCAAGGACCACGCCGCCGTCACGGGGTGGCTGATCACCAATGAGATGCCGGGGTACGGGCGGATCCACCAGGTCGACCCGCCGTCGTCCGATGTGGTGACGGCGTGGGCACAGTCGATGTGCAACGCGGTGCGGGCGGCGGGCGGCACCCAGCCCGTGTCGCTCGGCGACGGCGCCTGGGGCCAGGAGGTGACCGGGCGCGACAACGGCTTCTCGCTGCGCGAGACCGCCGCGTACGTGGACTTCGTCGGCCCGCACGTCTACCGCTCGGACACCGATGTGGTCCGCCAGCACTACCGGGCGGCCTTCGAGTGCGAACTCGCGTCGGTGACGGGGCAGCCGGTGGTGCTTGAGGAGTTCGGCCTGTCCACGGACACCGTGTCGGCGCGCAACGCGGGCGTGTACTACCGCCAGACGCTGCACAATTCGCTGCTGGGCGGGGCGACGGGCTGGATCGCCTGGAACAACACCGACTACGACGACCTGTGGGACCAGTCACCCTACGACCACCACCCCTTCGAGATGCACTTCGGCATCACGGACCGCGAAGGGCGCGCGAAGGAGCCGCTGCGGGAACTCGCCGTCTTCGCCACGGTGCTCGGCCAGGTCGACTTCGCCCGGTGCCGGCGGGCGGACGCGGGGGCCGCGCTGGTGGTCCCGGCGTTCCTGGAGCGCGGTTACCCGTACAGCAGGCCGGCGGACCGTCCGCTGATCTTCTCCTCGCTCCAGCAGGGGTATGTCGCGGCGCACGGCGCGGATCTGCCGGTCGGTTTCGTACGGGAGGCGGACGGGCTCACCGAGGACGTACAGCTGTATCTGCTGCCCTCGACCCGTCAGCTGACGACCCGGACCCGGCGGGACCTGGAGCGGCGGGCCCGTGAGGGGGCGACCGTCTATCTGTCGTTCTGCTCGGGCGAGCACCCGGCGACCCGCGGGCCGTGGTTCCACGACCTGGACGGGCTCTTCGGGGTGGAGCACCAGCTGTCGTACGGGGTCGCCGAGCCGATCGAGGAGAAGGTCCTCGACTTGACCTTCGCCGAGGACTTCGGCCCGCTGAAGGCTGGTGAGACGCTTCGCTTCCCGGTCGCGGGGAACGAGGACAGCATCGCGTACCTGCCCGTCGTTCCGGTGAGCGCCCGCGTGGTGGCGACCGACGCGCACGGCCGGCCGGCGCTACTGGTGAACGAGACGGGGGCGGGCCGGACGGTGCTGGCCACCTATCCGCTGGAGCACATGGCCGCCCGCAGCGCGCGCGTCAACCCCGAGCAGACGCACCGGCTGTACGAGGTCCTGGCGGAGGTCGCGGGGGTGGTGCGCCCGGTGACGGTGGACACTCCGTACGTCAGCGCCGATGTGCTGGTCCACGAAGACGGCCGGCGCTTCGTCTGGCTGGTCAGCCAGTCGCCGGACACGCTGACCGTACGGCCGCGCGGGGGCAGGCTCTTCGGCCTCGGTACGGGGACGGAGTCACCGGAGGTCACACTGGAGCCGTACGGGGTGCAGGTCCTCGAACTGCGGCAGTCCGATGTCCTCTGACCGCCGCAGTTCAAGGAGTTGGTGTCCCTGGGGCCTTCCCGCTGATGTCGTTGCGCATGGGGCCCTCAGCCCTGCCCGCCATACGGATTCTTGAAGTTCTCGATGTTCCCGGCCTGGATCACCGTGCCGTTCCGGCTGCTGCCGGTGAAGCTGTTATTGACGACGCCGATCCTTTGGCCGGGCACCGGTGGCGCCAACTCGTCGATCAGCGCGCGCAGTTCCACTGCGGCCTCCGGGTCGGCCAGCAGCGCGCGGCGCATCCGCAGCCGCCACTCCCCCTGCACATCGGCGGCGGCCTCCTCGTCGCCGTCCTGCCGGGCCGTCGCCAGTTCCGCGCGGGCCACGTCCAGTTCGGCGGCGACCGCGGCGGGATCGGCGCTGCCGCGGCGGGCCAGGAAGGCAGCCACCCGGTCGCGTGTGCGCGCCCATGCGTCGGTCGCCATCTGCTGTACGAGGGTGGTCGCCCCCGCCGTCACCAGCGCTGTCAACTCCGCGTCCACCGTTCCCCCTTGATTCGGATCGTGTGAGTCGGACCGTGTGAGTCGGACCTTGCGGCCTGTGCGCATTCCGCTCGTGAAGGTTAGCGCCGGAGCGCCTCCACCGGGTCGGGGTGCGGGGTGTCGCGGGGCCACCAGTCGTCCCGCCCCGGGTCGGATTCGTACGCGTACCAGCGGTTGTCCCGGCCGAAACGTAGCTGGAGGGCGCCGCCGGGCACGGTCAGCCGGTTGCGCGAGGGCTGGAAGCGCGGCAGCCCGGCGGCTGCCAGGGCGGGACGGGCCCGGTCGAAGGGACCGGCGGGTGGGTCCCACGGCGTTTCGAGTACGGCCAGGCCTTCGGCGCCGCCCTGCCGCCAGGCGGCCACCGCCCGCGCCAGATCGGTGGGGGTGCGGCCGGTGGCCGACGCGAGTCCGCGGTAGAGCGTGCGGGTGGTGGCGGTCAGTCCGGCGGTGGGGCGGGCCGCTGCCAGCCGGACCGCGTCCTGCCAGGGGGTGAGGCCGCTGACCGGATCGGCTCCGGTGGTGAGCAGCGTGTGGGCGCGTGCCGCGGCGTCGGTGGCGAGGTCGTCGAGGGCCGACGGGTCGGGAGCCCCGGGCGCCTCAGGGTAGGCGGGCGGGCGACCGGGATACGGCCCGACGGGCAGCGGCACGGGCAGGGGCGGCAGGAACCGCGGGGCGAGGGCCTCCCGCGCGGGGACTCCTGGAGCGGGTGGCGCGGGGGGCTGCTCCCGTGCCTCCCGTGCGGAGTGGGCCGCGCTGCGCCGGGCCAGTTCGTCGAGGAGCTCGCGCTCGCCCCTGCCGCGCATCAGAAGCAGGACGAACGGGTCGGCGTCCAGTAGCCGGGCGGTCTCGTAACAGAGCGCTGCGGCATGCTTGCAGGGGCGGCCGCTGTCCGGGCAGGTGCAGGACGGCACGAGATCGCCCGGCGCCGGGAGCAGGGCGACACCGGCATCGGCCGCCGCGTCGGCCAGCGAGTGGGGCATGTCCTTGTCGAGCAGCGCGGCGATATGGCCAGGCTGGGCCGCGGCAGCCTCCAGGAAGTGGTCCCAGTCGTCGCCGGAGAGCGTACGCAGCCGCAGTTCCGCCCGGTAGGGACGCGGGCGGCTCCCGTGTACGTAGGCGAGGATGCGGCCCGGTGCGACGTTGACCGCGGCTACATGGCCCCCGTTCGCATAGCTCCGGCCCCTTTCGAGGCGTCCCGCGTCGAGCGACAGCCCCTCCAGGGCGGCCACCCAGGCGTTCCCCCACCAGCTGCTCACGAGGGCCTCCGCAAGGACACCAGGTCGGCGAGTTCCGCGTCGCCCAGTTCGGTCAGGGCGCTCTCACCGGAGCCGAGCACCGCGTCGGCCAGCGCACGCTTGGCCGTCAGCATCTCGGCGATCCGGTCCTCCACGGTGCCTTCCGTGATCAGCCGGTGGACCTGCACGGGCTGCGTCTGGCCGATGCGGTACGCGCGGTCCGTCGCCTGTTCCTCGACGGCTGGGTTCCACCAGCGGTCGTAGTGGATGACATGACCGGCTCTGGTGAGGTTCAGCCCGGTCCCCGCCGCCTTGAGGGAGAGCAGGAAGACCGGGCACTCGCCGGCCTGGAAGCGGTCCACCATCTCCTCGCGCCGGGCCACCGGCGTTGCACCGTGCAGCAGCTGCGAGGGGATGCCGCGCGCGGTGAGGTGTTCGGAGAGCAGCCGGGCCATCGCCACGTACTGGGTGAAGACCAGGACGGCGCCGCCGGAGCCGCCCTCCGCGAGGATGGTGTCGAGGAGTTCGTCGAGGAGGGCGAGCTTGCCCGAGCGCCCGGCGAGGCGGGAGGGGCCCTCCTTCAGATACTGCGCCGGGTGGTTGCAGATCTGCTTGAGCGCGGTGAGCAGCTTCATGATCTGGGCGCGCCGGCCGAGGCCCTCACCGGCTTCGATGACGGCCATCGACTCACGGACGACCGCCTGGTAGAGCGATGCCTGCTCCCTGGTGAGCGGGACGGGGTGGTCGGTCTCCGTCTTGGGCGGCAGCTCGGGGGCGATGCCGGGGTCGGACTTCTTGCGGCGCAGGAGGAACGGCCTGACGAGCCGCGCCAGCCGCTCGACCGCACCGTCCTCCTCGCCGTTCTCGACGATCCTCGCGTGGCGGGCGCGGAACGTCTTGAGCGGGCCGAGGAGCCCGGGGGTCGTCCAGTCGAGGAGCGCCCACAGTTCGGAGAGGTTGTTCTCCACGGGTGTGCCGGTGAGTGCGACCCGCGCCGGAGCCGGGATGGTGCGCAGAGCCTTGGCCGTCGCCGCGTTGGGGTTCTTGATGTGCTGTGCCTCGTCGGCGACGACCATGCCCCAGGGGTGCCCGGCCAGTTCGGCGGCGCTGGTGCGCATCGTCCCGTACGTCGTCAGGACGAAGCCGCCCTCGGTGCCGGTCAGCGAGCGGTCCGTGCCGTGGAAGCGGCGGACGGGCACGCCCGGGGCGAAACGGTTGATCTCGCGCTGCCAGTTGCCGAGCAGCGAGGCGGGGCAGACCACCAGCGTGGGTTCGGGCCGGGCGCGGTGCAGATGGAGGGCGATGAGCGTGATCGTCTTGCCGAGGCCCATGTCGTCGGCGAGGCAGCCGCCGAGGCCGAGCGAGGTCATCAGATCGAGCCAGCCGAGACCGCGCAGCTGGTAGTCGCGGAGCGTGGCCTCAAGGCCCGCGGGCTGCGGCAGCGGCGCCGTGTCCGACGTGAGTCTGGAGTGGAGGGCCGCGAGCGCGCCGACCGGGACCGCGTCGACCGGCTCGCCGTCCACGTCTGCGCTGCCGGTCAGTGCCACCGACAGCGCGTCCACCGGTGCGAGGAGCCCCAGTTCGCGCTTGCGCGCCTTTCGCACGAGAGCCGGGTCGATGACGACCCACTGGTCGCGCAGCCGCACGATCGGGCGGTGCGCCTCGGCCAGGACGTCCATCTCCGATTCGGTCAGCCGGTCGTCGCCGATGGCCAGCTGCCAGCTGAAGGAGAAAAGCTGCTCCGCGTCGAAGAACGGGGTGCCGTCCGTGGCCGAGCCGGGTGCCGGTCTGACGACCGCGGCGGCGGACAGCGACCGGACCAGGTCCCGTGGCCAGTGCACGGCCACGCCCGCCTCGGCGAGCCGTGCGGCAGCAGGGCCGAGCAGCTCGTACAACTCGTCCTCGGACAGCGGCAGTACGTCGGGCACGGGCCGCGCCAGGAGCCCGGCCAGCGGGGGCCAGACCCGCGCCGCGCGCCGCAGCGCCAGTACGGTGTCGATCCGCACCCGCGGTCCGAAGTGCTCGTCGCCGTCCCCGGCCCAGAGCCGGCCCGCGTCGGCCACCAGCGTCGGATCGGCGAGGCTGTGCACCTGGACGACAGCCGCGGCGGCCCGCCGCTCCTGTGCCGCGACATGACCGGCCGCTCCGGTGTCACCGGCGGCGCCGTCCGCGAGGGCGCCGTCCGCGAGGGCAGTCATGTCGTCGGCCCGGTCGAACAGCTCGTAACCGGAGAGATCGAGCCGGAGCGAGACCTGTACGCCCGCGTCCGCCCCGGCCGCCACCTCGGCCGCCCACTCGCGCAGCCCCGGCAGCCGCTGCGGTGCACTGGCGGCGTAGGCGGTCCCGGCCGCGTGCGGAGCGGCCGGGGTGCGCGGCAGGGCGTCGGCGACCGCGTCGTAGAACGCCCTGAGCAGCCCTTCGGGTTCGGGAAGTTCCAGGGGCGTGCGGCCGGGAAGCGGGACGGCGTACGCCTCGGGCGGCATGGCGGCGGCCACCGCACGCAGATGGGCGACGTCCTCCGCGTCGAGCGGCCCGGCCCGCCAGGCATCGTGGTCGTCGGCGGTCAGCCCGGGCAGGAACCGCCCGCGCGCGGCCAGTTGCAGGGCGTGCAGCGCCGCCGCGCCCCAGCAGCGGGCGGCGGGGTGGGCGACCGGGGAGTGGCGGGCGGCGGTCAGCAGCGGCAGCGCCTCGGTGAGGGGCAGCAGGACGGCCGGCACGGTACGGCGACGGGCTGCCGCGCCGTGTCGCCGTACGACCACGAGCTCGTCCGGACCGGCGGCCGGCGCCTGTCGCGCTTCCGGATCCCAGAAGGCGAACCGGCCCTTGCGGGGCACGACGGCAGGCAGGAAGATCGCGGCCTGCCGGGTGAGCGCCGCGGGTCCGGCCCCGCTCACCCCCTGCGTCTCCGCTGACTGCCGCACCCCGCTCACCTGCCTTTCCGCCCTCGTTCCTGTCTCTCTGCGAGTGTAGGTGCGGGGTCTGACAGCGGGCTGGGACGGCGGATCCGGCAGCCGGCTCGGGAGTGCGACGAGCGCGGTCCGGCCCTCGACGGACACCGGACCCGCTCAGCGCACCCCCTCCCACAGCGCCCGCTCCACGGGGCGCGGATCGTCGGCTGGGCCGGACTCCTCGGCGAAGATCATCGTGGTGCGGTCGGCCGGTCCGTACGCCGGCCACCCCGGGTCCCCGCTCTCCGCGAAGGCCACCCAGGCGCCGTGCACCGTGTCCGCCAGCGCCTGGGGCGGGTGGCTCCCGAGCATCGGGAGATACGTGGGATCGTGCAGGTTGTCGAAGACGAAGCCCAGCTCCGACGCGTGGCAGGCGCCGAGTTCCCCGTCGAACTGCGGTGAACGCCAGGCGAATTCGTAGACGTGCGAACCGGGCACGGCCTCGGCCAGCCGGAGGGCGGGAATCCGGTAGAACCAGTCGGTCGCCACCGCGTCCAACAGCTCGCCCGCGCTCGCCTGCTCACGGCCCGCGCGGTAGACGGCGAGGGCCCTGTCCGGGTCGAGTCCGTACGCCGTCGCCGCCAGTCGCAGCCGCTCCTCCGTGATCGTGTCCATCCGCCCGGTCGGGACCATGAAGAGGCGGTTCTCCTCCCGGTTGCTGCCGACGAGCAGCTCGACACCGCAGTCCCGGCCCGGCAGGGCGAGTCCGGGTGCGACCGGCTCGAAGGGCATGGCGTTGAGCGCGGCGTCCCCCCACAGCTCCGGATCGGGACGGCGCCCGATCTCCGCGCGCAGTTCCGCCTGCGCTCGGAGCAGCGTCGCGAGCGGCAGGGCGGCGAATTCCTCGGCTGTCGGAGCGACGCCGAGCCGCTCGGCGAGATGTGCGGCGACCAGCCGGGCGGACCGGGGGCGCAGGAAGTGATGTGCGCCCCCGCTCTGCAGAACGGCCCGCCGGAACAGCCCGCGTGCCGGCTCCGCCCCGAGCAGCACACCGATGCTCATCGCACCGGCCGACTCCCCGAAGACCGTGACCCGGTCGGGTGAGCCGCCGAAGGAAGCGATGTTCTCGCGTACCCATTCCAGGGCAGCGATCTGGTCGAGCAGGCCGCGGTTGTCGGGGGCGCCCTCCAAGCTCAGGAAACCGTCGGTGCCCAGCCGGTAGTTGACCGTCACGCAGACCACACCGTCGCGGGCGAACGCCCTGCCGTCGTAGGCGGACGCCGACCCCGAACCATTCGAGAAGGCCCCTCCGTGCAGCCACACCATGACCGGGAGGCCGCCGTTGGGGCCCGGCTCGGGCGTCCAGACACTGAGGTTGAGGCAGTCCTCGCCGTCCTTGCCGAGGTCCTCGGGGATGAGCGCGTCGAAGGGGGGCGCGTACGGCGCTCTGGGCGCTGTGGGACCGTGGGCATCGGCTTCCCGTACGCCCTGCCACGGCGCGGGCGGCGCCGGCGCGCGGAACCGGCGCGGTCCGAACGGCGGCGCCGCGTAGGGGATTCCGAGGAAGGACGCCACCCCTGTGTCGTCCATCCGACCGCGGACAGCGCCCTGCCGCGTCATGCACACCGGTTCCATCTGGTTCAGATCTCCACTCTTCAATTCGGGTCCCAACGGCTCGATCGGAAGCATGCGTTCACCGGCGCGCGGCCCGCCCGGCGAGAGCCGGCCGGACAGAGGACCGGACGGAGGAGGGGTGCCGGAAAAGGAGGGGTGCCGGGCGCCTCCCCCCTGGTACCGTGCCGCCGTCCTCCCGTATGGACCCCGGCTCCTCATCCCGCGTGAAAGGCGGCCCGAATGGCCCGGCACACCACGGTCCCGACGCTCTTCCCACCACCCGGCTACGCTCATGCGGCCGTGGTCGAAGCCGGGCAGCGGCTCGCCTTCATGGCCGGTTCGGTACCGCTCGACGCGGCGGGAGAGCTGGTCGGTCCCGGGGACCCGGTGCGGCAGACCGGACAGGTCATCGCCAATCTGGACGAGGCGCTGCGGGCGCTCGGGAGCGATCTCTCGCAGGTCGTCGCCAGCACCGTGTATGTCGTGGGCGACACCCCGGAAGCCCTTTCCAGCGTCTGGCAAGCCGTACGGGCCTCGGGCCTCAGCACTGGCCCGCATACCTCGACCCTGCTGGGGGTCGCCTGCCTCGGGTACCGGGGCCAGCTGGTCGAGATCACCGCGACCGCCGTCGTGAACTGAGCGCCGTCCCAGACCGCCGACGACGACCGGGCAGCGCCCCCCGGCCGCCTTCGTGGACCGGGCGCTGTCCCCCGCGCGGCCCAGCACCGGATGCCGCGGGGTCCGGAAGCGGGCAGGCTGGCTCCCACCAGTGACTCTCCGTACAGACGGGACCGCGCATGTCCGATCACCGGCGCCTCGGCTTCATCGCCTGCGCAGTGCTCCTGCCGTTCGCCGTAGCCGGGTGTTCCGGTCTCAGCCGCTCGGCGGTCGGCACGATCTCGTACACCACACCGGATTCGAAGGTCGTCACCGTCTCGAACCCGTCCGTGACCGGCTGCCACCCGCTGCCGCGCGGGGGCGCCGCGTCCGTCGCCAACAACACGCTGATCGACATGTGGCTCTACCCGGGCGCCGGCTGCACCGGAAAGCCGTCGATGTACAACGCGACCACTATGACGAACATGGTGACACCACCGCTCGTGGCCTGGCGCAGCTACACCCTGGTCCACTGACAGCGGCGCCCCGCGGGTCAGCGCGTTCACCGGCGGCCGCCCGCCCCCGGGCACCGGGCGCTCACCGGGCGGGCAGTGCCCGGACCCAGGTGCCGTCGTCCGTCAGGTATCTGTTCACAACGAGCCCGGCCTCCCGCAGGTGCCGCTCGAACTCCGCGCGGCTCAGCGGACGCGACAGGAAGGTCTGCGTCCAGGTCGCGTCGGGGTAGACGTACTCGCAGACCATCGCGTCCACGCCGTCCCCGACCGGGGTCGCGGACGTGATGCGCACGATCCCGCCCGCGCTGTTGCGCCGCTCCCTCGGTACGTCCGCGTGCCAGTCCAGGCCCTCGCGCTGCACCAGCACACAGCCGTCGTCCTTCACATGGCGACGGCAGGTCCGCAGCAGCCCCTGACGTACCCGCGGGTCCCCCGCGTGAACCAGGAAGGACGCCAGCATCACCACGTCGTAGGTCTCGCCGGTGTCCAGCTTCTCGATCGGGCTGCAGACCGTGCGGACGCCGTCGACGCCCTCGATCTGTTCCAGCATTCCGGGTGACTCGTCCACCGCGGTGACCGTGAAGCCCCGTTCGGCCAGCGGACGGGTGACCCGGCCCGCACCGCTGCCCAGTTCGAGCACGCTCGCTCCGGCCGGGACCGCTGCCGCGACGACATCCGGTTCGTCTCCGACCGGCAGCCGCTTGTACAACTCGACGGAGCACCCGTCGGGCGTTCTCGCTCCCGGCCCCGTGCCTTCGTACCCCTCGCGCATCCTGACGCTCATGCCGTACAGAACGAACGTGCCCCGGCCGTCGTTCCCGCCGCTTTCCGGAACTCCCGGTTCAGTCCTCGGAGTCGAACCGCGCGGCCCGCAGATACTCGGGCTGCGGGTCGAGCGCGGCGGCCAGCCTGAAGTGACGCCTGGCCTGTTCGGGGCGGCCGGCCCGCTCGAAGGTGCGGGCCAGGGCGAAGTGCGCGAAGGCGTTGTCCGGCTCCCGCTCCAGGACCAGCTGGAACTCCAGCTCGGCCGGGCGGAGTTGCGCGGCGGCGAAGAAGGCCCTGGCGCGCAGCAGGCGCGCCGCGGTGTTCTCCGGATGAGCCGCGATGACCTCGTCCAGCAGCTTCACCGCACCGCGCGGATCACGGGCGTCCAGCAACTGTTCGGCCGCGCGGTAGTCGATGACGTGGGTCTCGGGGTTGCTGTGTGACATCGGTTGCTGGCCTTTCTCCCTCGTGGCTGGCTGCTTTATCAAAGGTGGCCGCCCTGAACGCTGCCGCCGCCGGTCTCGTGGGACCGCGGCGGTCAGCCCCCGGCCCGCTCCGTCAGCTGCGCCCACACCGAGCGCACCTGCGGCTCCAGGGCGGCCAGCGGGCCGTCGTTGTCGATCAGGATGTCGGCGATCGCGCGGCGCTGCTCCCTGGTGGCCTGGGCGGCCATCCGGGCGCGGGCCTCGGACTCCTGCATTCCGCGCAGCCGTACCAGCCGGTCCAGCTGCGTCTCCGGCGCCGCGTCCACCACGACCACCAGGTCGTAGAGCGGAGCGAGACCGTTCTCGGCCAGCAGCGGTACGTCGTGGATGACGACCGAATCCGCCTGCGCCAAGCCCTCCAGCTCGGCCGAACGGGCTCCGACGAGCGGGTGGACGATCGAGTTCAGCGTTGCCAGGCGGTCCGGATCGGCGAAGACGATCGAGCCGAGCAGGGGACGGTCCAGGCTGCCGTCCCCGGCGAGAACGGACTCACCGAACGCCTCGACCACGGCTGCCAGACCGGGAGTTCCCGGTTCGACCACCTCACGGGCGATCCGGTCGGCGTCGATCAGTACCGCCCCGTAACTGACAAGCAGCCGGGCCACTTCGCTCTTGCCCGCGCCGATTCCACCGGTCAATCCCACTTTCAGCATGGCCAGGAGCCTAGGCCCTGTACGCCGTGGCCTTCCGCCGGGGCCTCGGAACACCGCCTCAGACGTCGCCCTCCCGCTCCGCGAGAAAGCGTTCGAATTCGCGGCCGATCTCGTCCGCCGACGGCAGCTCGACCGACTCGGCGACCAGATTGCCCCGGGTCTCCGATCCAGCCAGCGCGTCGTACTGGTGCTCAAGTCCCTGGACCAGAGCGGTCAGTTCCTCGTCGCCCTCACCGATCTGGCGCTCGATCTCGTCCTGGGTGCGCTGCGCCTCGGTGCGCAGGGCGTGCGCGACGCTCGGCAGTACGAGACCGGTCGCCGCGGTGACGGCCTCAAGGGCGGTCAGCGCCGCATCCGGGTACGAGGACCGCGCGACGTAGTGCGGCACATGGGCGGCGACGCCGAGCACGTCGTGCCCCGACTGCGCGAGCCGGAACTCCACCAGCGACTCCGCGCTGCCGGGCACCTGCGCCTCGTCGAACGGCGACTTGTGTCCGGGCATCAGGTCCGTGCGGTTGCCGTGCGGGGTGATCCCGACCGGGCGGGTATGCGGGACACCCATCGGGATGCCGTGGAAGTTCACCGAGATACGAACGCCGAGCCGGTCGACGATCTGCTCGACCGCGGCCGCGAACCGCTCCCACTCGACGTCGGGCTCGGGGCCCGAGAGCAGCAGGAAGGGCGCGCCCGTCGCGTCCTGGACCAGGCGCACATCGAGCGTCGGGGTCTCGTAGTCCGTCCACTGGTCGCGCTTGAAGGTCAGCAGGGGGCGGCGTGCGCGGTAGTCCACGAGCCGGTCGTGGTCGAAACTGGCGACCAGTTGGTGGGGAAGCGTGTCCAGCAGACCCTCGACGATCTGGTCGCCGGCCTCACCCGCGTCGATGTATCCGTCGAAGTGGTAGAGCATGACCAGTCCGGCCGACTCCTGCGCGAGCGCCACATCGACGACTGCCAGGCCCTTCGGCTCCCATGCGTACAAATCTTGCGGATCCAGCACGATTACCGCTCCTCCTCGTGTTCACCGGGGAGAACGCCCCGTACGGTCCGCGCATTCCCCGCAGCCACGCCTTCACAGGCAGCCACCGGAGTGACGGGCGTCCGCACGGAGCCGACCGGGCAACCGTGCCCGGGACATGAGTGAGGCCCGCCCCCCGGAGGGAGCGGGCCTCGACTTCAGCTATTCACCAGCTGGGACCTGAGCGTCAGCTCTGGCCACCGGCCAGCTTCTCGCGCAGGGCGGCCAGGGCCTCGTCCGACGCCAGGGCGCCGGAGTTGTCGTCCGACTCCGAGGAGTACGAACCGCCCGATGCACCCGCACCGGCGTTGCCACCGCTGGCCGCGGCCGGAGCGGCAGCACCCTCGGCAGCAGCGGCCTCGTCGGCCTCGCGGGACTTGATGACCTGGGCCTGGTGCTGCTCGAAGCGCGCCTGCGCCTCGGCGTACTGGCCTTCCCAGGCCTCGCGCTGGGTGTCGAAGCCCTCGAGCCAGTCGTTGGTCTCGGGGTCGAAGCCCTCGGGGTAGATGTAGTTCCCCTGGTCGTCGTACGACGCGGCCATGCCGTACAGCGTCGGGTCGAACTCGACCGAGGCCGGGTCCGAGCCGAAGGACTCGTTGGCCTGCTTCAGCGAGAGGCTGATGCGGCGGCGCTCAAGGTCGATGTCGATGACCTTGACGAAGATCTCGTCGTTGACCTGGACGACCTGCTCCGGGATCTCCACGTGGCGCTCGGCCAGCTCGGAGATGTGGACCAGGCCCTCGATGCCCTCGTCGACGCGCACGAACGCACCGAACGGAACGAGCTTCGTGACCTTGCCCGGGACGACCTGACCGATCTGGTGCGTACGGGCGAACTGCTGCCACGGGTCTTCCTGCGTCGCCTTGAGCGACAGGGAGACACGCTCGCGGTCCATGTCCACGTCGAGAACCTCGACGGTGACTTCCTGGCCGACCTCGACAACCTCGGAGGGGTGGTCGATGTGCTTCCAGGAGAGCTCGGAGACGTGCACGAGACCGTCGACGCCACCCAGGTCCACGAAGGCACCGAAGTTGACGATCGAGGAGACGACGCCGGAGCGGACCTGGCCCTTCTGCAGGGTCGTGAGGAACGTCTGACGCACCTCGGACTGGGTCTGCTCGAGCCAGGCACGGCGGGACAGGACCACGTTGTTGCGGTTCTTGTCCAGCTCGATGATCTTGGCCTCGAGCTCCTTGCCCACGTAGGGCTGGAGGTCGCGGACACGACGCATCTCGACCAGGGAGGCCGGCAGGAAGCCACGGAGGCCGATGTCGAGGATGAGACCACCCTTGACGACCTCGATGACGGTGCCGGTGACGATCCCGTCTTCTTCCTTGATCTTCTCGATGGTGCCCCAGGCACGCTCGTACTGAGCGCGCTTCTTCGAGAGGATCAGGCGGCCTTCCTTGTCCTCCTTCTGGAGAACCAGGGCCTCGATCTCGTCGCCGACCTTGACGACCTCGTTCGGGTCGACGTCGTGCTTGATCGAGAGCTCGCGGCTCGGGATGACGCCTTCGGTCTTGTAACCGATGTCGAGGAGAACCTCGTCCCGGTCAACCTTGACGATGACGCCGTCAACGATGTCCCCATCGTTGAAGTACTTGATCGTCTCGTCGATCGCCGCGAGGAACGCGTCCGCGTCGCCGATGTCGTTGACCGCAACCTGCGGCGTGGTGGCGGTGGTCTCGGTGCTGCTCGTCATGTGGGAAAGGGCTCCGGTACGGACATTGAAGTCGTAGGTACTGCTACGCCGGGAGCCCGTATCGCCTCTGCAGACGCCGGACAGCCCAGGAAGCGCCGATCCGGTATTCCGTGCTCGTTGCCGAACACATCGGTGGCGCCTCGATAACCGAGGGGACATACAACAGATGCAAGCGCAGCCTGCTAGGTCTGAGGAGCGCAGGCTCGCAGCGCAACTTGTAGCATACGGGGACGGCCGGACACGGTCAATGCGCGAAGACGCACACCCAGGGCGGATCGCACCAATCCCGGCACAACTTCAGTTGTACGAGGCCACATCGGCCCCGGCGCTGTCCCGGCGCCGATTTCTCCGGTGCATCCGGACGACCACCGCGACCGCGACCGCGACGACTGCCGCCGGACCCGACGATACAGACTGGCACGATGAGCGAAGAGTACGAGAACGAGCCCGAGGCGACACGCCGTGACGCCGGGGACACCGAGAGCAGCCGGGCCAACCGGGGCTGGTGGGACCGGAACGCCGACGAGTACCAGACCGAGCACGGCTCCTTCCTGGGCGACGACCGCTTCGTCTGGGGACCCGAGGGCCTCGACGAGGTGGAGGCCGAGCTGCTGGGCCCGGCCGAGGGGCTGAAGGGGCTGGACGTCCTGGAGATCGGCGCCGGGGCCGCCCAGTGCTCGCGCTGGCTGGCCGCCCAGGGCGCCCACCCGGTGGCCCTCGACGTCTCCCACCGCCAGCTCCAGCACGCGCTGCGGATCGGCGAGAACCGGCCGGGCGTGGCCTCGGTCCCGCTGGTGGCGGCCGACGCGACGGTCCTGCCGTTCCGCGACGGTTCCTTCGATCTGGCCTGTTCCGCGTACGGCGCCGTGCCCTTCGTCGCGGACCCGGTGAAGCTGTTCCGCGAGGTGCACCGGGTGCTTCGGCCCGGCGGGCGCTGGATCTTCTCCGTCACCCACCCGATCCGCTGGGCCTTCCCCGACGAACCGGGGCCCGAGGGCCTCACGGCCACGTCCTCCTACTTCGACCGCACCCCGTACGTCGAGCAGGACGAGCGGGGGAACGCGGTGTACGTCGAGCACCACCGAACCCTCGGGGACCGGGTGCGGGACGTGCTGGCGGGCGGGTTCCGGCTGGTCGACCTGGTCGAGCCGCAGTGGCCGGAGTGGAATACGTCGGAGTGGGGCGGCTGGTCCCCGCTGCGCGGGAAGCTGATTCCCGGCTCGGCGATTTTCGTCTGCGTACGGGACGACGTACGAGACTGACCGGGTGATCCGTACCGGCGCGCTCGACGTGCTTCCCGTCCGTACCGCCGTGCCCGCCCTTGAGCGGGCTCTCGACGCGCACGGCGCCGCCGTACTCTGCGCGCCGCCCGGCACCGGCAAGACCACGCTGGTGCCGCTGGTGCTGGCGGGTCTCGTCGGGGGCGTGGCCGGGAGCCGCCCGGCGCGGAAGGTGATCGTCGCCGAGCCGCGCCGGATCGCCGCCCGGGCCGCCGCGCGGCGGATGGCGTGGCTGCTCGGCGAAGAGGCCGGCGGCCGGGTCGGGTTCACGGTGCGCGGCGAGCGGACCGTGGGGCCGGACACGGTGGTGGAGGTCGTCACCACCGGTGTGCTGCTCCAGCGGCTCCAGCGCGACCAGGAGCTGGCCGGGGTGGATGTGGTCATGCTCGACGAATGCCATGAACGCCACCTCGACGCGGACACCGTCGCCGCCTTCCTCCTCGATGTGCGGGCCGCGCTCCGCCCTGAGCTGCGTCTGCTGGCGGCGTCCGCGACGACCGACGCCCAGGGGTGGGCGCGGCTGCTCGGGGACGCCCCGGTGGTGGAGGCGCACGGCGTCTCGCACCCGGTGGAGACGGTGTGGGCGCCGCCCGCCCGGCCGGTGCGGCCGCCGCACGGAATGCGGGTGGATCCCGCCCTGCTCACGCATGTCGCCTCGGTCGTACGGAGAGCGCTGGCCGAGCGGACCGGCGATGTGCTCTGCTTCCTGCCGGGGGTCGGTGAAATCACCAGGGTGGCCGGGCAGTTGGCCGGGCAGTTGGCGGGCCTGGACGTGGAGGTGCTCCAGGTGCACGGGCGGGCGCCCGCCGCCGTGCAGGACGCCGTGCTCGCGGGATCGGCCGGCCGCCGGGTGGTGCTCGCGACTTCGGTGGCCGAGTCGTCGCTGACCGTGCCGGGGGTACGGGTGGTGGTGGACGCCGGGCTGGCGCGCGAGCCGCGCACCGACCACGCGCGCGGACTGAGCGCGCTCACGACCGTACGGGTCTCGCAGGCCGCGTCGCGGCAGCGTGCGGGACGCGCGGGCCGGGAGGCGCCAGGCACTGTCTACCGCTGCTGGACGGAGGCCGAGGACACCCGGCTCACCCGCTTTCCCTCCCCCGAGATCAAGGTCGCCGATCTGGCCGCTTTCGCCCTCCAGGCGGCGTGCTGGGGCGATCCGTCGGCCGGGGGCCTCGCCCTGCTCGACCCGCCGCCCATCGGCGCGATGGGCGCGGCGCGCGAAGTGCTCGCCGCGATCGGCGCGGTGGACCCGGACGGCCGGGCCACCGGCCGGGGCGTACGGATGGCACGGCTCGGGCTGCACCCCCGGCTCGCGCGGGCGCTCCTCGACGGCGCACGCGAGGTCGGCGCACGCCGGGCGGCGGAGGTGGTGGCGCTGCTCAGCGAGGAGCCGCCCCGGGAGTACGGGGACGATCTCACCGCTGCCTGGCGTACCGCTCGCGCGGGCGGCGACGGTTATGCGGGCCGCTGGCGCCAGGAGGTCCGCAGGCTGGCTTCGGGGGTGGACGGCGCACGGACGGGACGGGGCGCGCGGGCCGGGGCCGGTGGCGGCGGGCATGACGGCGACAGCGGTCATGACAGCGACGACGCGGTGGCGGGTCTGGTGGCCGCCCTTGCCTTCCCCGAGCGGGTGGCTCGGGCCAGGGGCGAAGGCGCGTTCCTGATGGTGTCGGGGACCGGGGCTGAGACGGCGGCCGGGTCGCGGCTGCGCAGCGCGCCGTGGCTCGCGGTCGCGGTGGCCGACCGTCCGGCCACCGCCGCGTCGGCGCGGGTACGGCTGGCCGCCGTCGTCGACGAGGACACCGCACGGCTGGCGGCGGGCCATCTGCTCGGCACCGCCGACGAGGTCCGCTGGGGGGACGGTGACGTGCTGGCCAGGCGCGTGGAGCGGCTGGGCGCGGTCGAGCTGGCGGTACGGCCGCTGAAGAGCCCGCCGCCCGCACTCGTACGGGAGGCACTCCTTGACGGGCTGCGGCGCGAGGGGCTCGGGCTGCTGCGCTGGACCCCGCACGCACGGGAGTTGCGGCAGCGGCTCGCCTTTCTGCACCGTGAGGTGGGCGGCGGCTGGCCCGACGTATCGGACGAGTCCCTGCTGACGCGGGCCGACGAGTGGCTGGAGCCCGAGCTGTCCAGGGCGCGGCGGCGGAGCGACCTGGAGCGGACCGAGGCCGGGCAGGCGCTCGGCAGGCTGCTGCCCTGGGCGACCGGTGAGGCGGCGCGGCTGGACGAGCTGGCGCCCGAGCGGTACGAGGTGCCGAGCGGGTCCCGGATCCGGCTGGACTACGGCGGGGCGCAACCGGTGCTCGCGGTGAAGCTCCAGGAGATGTTCGGCCTCGCCGAGACGCCGGCCGTGGCGGGTGTGCCGGTCCTGGTGCATCTGCTCTCCCCGGCCGGGCGCCCCGCCGCGGTGACGGCCGATCTGGCGTCGTTCTGGCGGGAGGGGTACCGGTCGGTACGGGCGGAACTGCGCGGGCGCTACCCCCGGCACCCATGGCCGGAGGACCCGTCGGACGCGGCCCCGACCCGGTATACGAAGGCACGCCAGAACAGGGGGTAGGGCCCTTCTTGTCCTGCTGCTGGATCAGGCGATGACCGGTTCCGGGTCGGGCAGCCGCGCGTCCGGCCGGTCGGGCTCCCCCGGCCGGCGGCTGCGTGCCTCCAGCCAGAGCGCCAGCGCGAGCAGGCAGATACCGAGGCCCAGGAAGCCCCAGGGCAGATACGAGGTGAGCAGCAGCACGAGCAGCCGGTTCGACTTGACCAGGTTGACTGTGTAGTTGACGTAGTCGGGCCGCATTTTCACGTCTCCGGCGAACGCGGTGACCTTCGCCCGGCCGCCCAGCAGGGTGCCGCCGCGCAGCTCCTCCTTGTGGATCTCCTCGCCGTTGACGGGGGCTCCGGTGACGGGGTCGACCCAGAACATCCGCTTGGTGGAGTACCAGCGGGTGGTGCCGGTCTTCGCGACGGACTCCGGGGTGATGCCCTTGACCGGCATCTTCTTGGGCATCGACACCTTGGTCCAGGGGATGGTCTGCTCGAAGTAGTAGACGTCGAGGCCGTGGAACTTCACCGTGCCCCGGTAGTGGATCGGGGACGAGGTGCGCGTCTGCGCGTCGAAGTACTCGTAGTCGCGCTTCTGGGTGAGGAAGGGCCATTTGAACTCGATGCCCTCCCGGTTGACGGGGATGCCGTCGACCATCTCGCCGGTCGCGTGCACCGGTGCCTGGGTGTGCGCGTCGAAGATGTACCGCTCGGGGATCTCGGAGACCATCTTGCCGTCGGGTCCGGCGACATAGGACAGCGAGTCCCAGACGACGACGTCACGCCCGGCGCTCTGCTCGATGCGGTCGGATTCCGCGACGTTGCCCCGGAGCGTCTGCACGATGGTCACCTGTGAGACCTTCTTGGCCTGCATGGTGCCGTAGTCGAGGAGGGTCGCGGGCTTCGCCTGCAGGACTTCCTCCTGGTACTGGTTGGCCGGGATCTTCGCCAGCCGGGGGAAGGCGTACCAGCGCAGCAGCGGGGATATGGCGGCGCAGAAGACCGCGAAGGCTAGCAGCACCAGACTGGCTTTACGGCGCATGGCCGTCCTCCTACTGGGTCTTGGGGCCTGCTGGTTCTCGGGCGCCCACTGGCTCTGGGGGCCTACTGGCTCTTGGGTCCTGGGACGGTGGTGAGCAGCGGTTTGGGCGAGGTCTTGCCGGCGGGCGAACCGACCGCCGAGATGGTGAGGACGAGGGCGAAGGCCACGGCCAGCCCGATGGCGGCGGCGACGAGGGCGCGCATGCACGGCCTCCTACGAGATCTGATGCTTCGTCAGGGATGGGGCACCGTAGCAACGCGGCGGCGAGATGAGAACACGTTGTGCGGACCTGTTGCCCGGGCCGGCCGGGGGCGGGCACGACAGAGCCCGGCCGCACACCGCTTCCGGGTGTGCGGCCGGGCTCAGTGGCCCGGTCGGCCGTGGGCGTCCGTACTGGCTGCAGTAGCCGCATTGGCCTTGGCCTTATTGGCCGCAGTCGGCTGTACGTACCGCCGGGCCGGGTCGCTCGTGCCGGCCGGTGGAGGGTGGGCGCCGTCCGGTCAGCCGGTGGCGCAGGGGGACGGGCTGCTCCCGCTCGGCGACGGTGAGGGAGAGGGCGAACCGCTCGCGCTGCCGGACGGGGACGGGGTGGGCGAGGGTGACGGGCGGGCCGAGCCCGAAGGGGACGGCGAAGGGCCGGGGCTCGCGCTGTCCGACGGTGACGGCGAGGGGGTGGGGCAGCCGGAGCCGCTAGGCGAGGGCGACGGCGAACCGCTCGGGCTGCCCGAAGGGCTCGGCGAGGGCGAGGGCTTGCCGCTCCTGCTGGGGCCCGGCACAGGGGAGATCGTTCCGATGTCGGTCTTCGTCGGCTTGGGGCTGGGCCTGGACGACCGGGACGGCGAGGGGGCCGGGGTGTGCCGGGACGGACTGGTCCCGGCACCGGGCGCGTTGCCGCTATCGCCTCCGCCGTGTCCCTGGCCATCGGGTCCGGTGCCGGTGGGCAGCACGCCCGTGCCGTCCGGGACGTCGTGGGTGCCCTTCTTGTAGAACTCGAACCAGGACAGGACCGTACTCAGATACTCCTGCGAGTGGTTGTAGCCCAGGATCGCCTGGTCGAGATCGTGCTGCACGGCGACGTCGCGGCCGTCGGCGCAGAGGTAGCGGCCGGTGGCGAGTGACGCGTCGAAGACGTTGTTGGGGTCCTTCTTGCCGTCGCCGTTCCCGTCCTGTCCCCAGGTGGCCCAGGTGGACGGGATGAACTGCATCGGGCCGACCGCCCGATCGTGCGTCGCGTCACCGTCGTATCGCCCGTTGTCGGTGTCGGAGATGTTGGCGAAGCCCGCGCCGTTGAGTACGGGGCCGAGGATCGGGCTGAGCGTGGTGCCCGTGGCGTCCACCCGGCCGCCGCGCGCCTGGCCCGACTCGACCTTGCCGATCGCCGCGAGCAGTTCCCACGGCAGATGGCAGCCGGGGTCGGTGCCCGCGACGGTCTGCTCCGCCTTCCGGTAGGCGGCGAGCACCGAGGCCGGAATACCGGCTGCGGCCGTCCCGGCCGGTGTGGTGACGGGAGTTGCCGGCTTGGCGGGGGTGTTCAGCGGGGGAAGGTCGGTGAAGTACGGGGAGTCGCCGCTCACCGGGGTACCGGACGGTGGCGTCGCGTCAGCGGCCTGGCTGCTGTTGTCCGGGGACTGGCTGCCCATGGCGTCCGGCGCCTGCGAAGCGGTCATCGCCGCCACCGCAAGCGCGGCCACCGTGGTCGCTGTCGCCCCCTTGCGCAACCGGCTGCTGAAATGCGGTGCCATAGGTGTGGTCCCTCCGCGTCGACTGATCCCGCTCCCCAGGGCGGGACTCCGGTGACATTACGACAACCACCGCCTCCGCGGCACCGGATGCCGACCGCCTTTCACCGTTTCTTCAGCCCTGGGCCGCCCGGTGTCTGCCTGAGGCAGTGCGCAGGCCGGAGCCCTCGCCCCAAGCGGGGCCTGTCCTGGCCAGGCCGGCGTCAGTGTGCGGCGGACTCCCAGTCCGCGCCGACACCCACCGATACATCGAGCGGGGCCCGCAGTTGTGCCGCGGCCGCCATCTCCCTGCGGAGGATCTGCTCCACCTGCTTGCGCTCGCCGGATGCGATCTCCAGCACGATTTCGTCGTGCACCTGGAGCAGCATCCGCGAGGCCAGCCCGGCCTCGGTCAGTGCCCGGTCCACCTTCAGCATCGCGACCTTGACGATGTCCGCCGCGGTGCCCTGGATGGGGGCGTTGAGCGCCATCCGCTCGGCCATCTCACGGCGCTGGCGGTTGTCGCTGTTGAGGTCGGGCAGGTAGCGGCGGCGGCCCAGCATCGTCTGCGTGTACCCGGTGGCGCGGGCCTCCTCGACGACGCGCTGCAGATAGTCCCGCACCCCGCCGAACCGCTCGAAGAAGGTGTCCATCAGCCCGCGCGCCTCGCCGGCCTCGATGTTCAGCTGCTGGGAGAGACCGAACGCCGAGAGCCCGTAGGCGAGTCCGTACGACATCGCCTTGATCTTGCGCCGCATCTCCGGGTCGACGGCCGACTTCTCCACCCCGAACACCTGTGAGGCGACCGTGGTGTGCAGGTCCTCGCCCGAGGTGAACGCCTCGATCAGCCCGGCATCTTCCGACAGATGCGCCATCACCCGCAGTTCGATCTGGCTGTAGTCGGCGGTCATCAGCGATTCGTACCCCTCGCCGACGACGAAGCCGCGGCGGATGGCCCGGCCCTCGTCCGTACGCACCGGGATGTTCTGCAGGTTGGGGTCGGTGGACGACAGCCTGCCCGTCGCCGCCACCGTCTGGTTGAAGGTGGTGTGGATCCGGCCGTCCGCGGCCACCATCTTGATCAGGCCCTCGACGGTCACCCGCAGCCTGGCCTGCTCCCGGTGGCGCAGCATGATCACCGGCAGGTCGTGCTCGGTCTGCGCGGCGAGCCAGGCCAGCGCGTCCGCGTCCGTCGTGTACCCGGTCTTGGTCTTCTTCGTCTTGGGCAGACCGAGCTCGGTGAAGAAGACCTCCTGGAGCTGCTTGGGCGAGCCGAGGTTGAACTCGTGCCCGACCGCCGCGTGCGCCTCCTTCACGGCCTGCTGCACCGCGCCGGCGAACTGCTGCTCCATCCCCTCCAGATGGGCGCGGTCGGCGGCGATGCCGTGCCGTTCCAGCCGGGCCAGCAGGATCGACGTCGGCAGCTCCACATCGTGCAGCAGTCCGGCGGCGCCGACCTCCTTGAGCCGCTCGCCGAACGCGTCGCCGAGGTCGAGCACCGCGCGCGCCTGGGTCATCAGGGACTCGGCCTCGGCCTGCTCATCCGTACCGAAGGCGAGCTGGCCGTCCGCGGAGGCCGCCGGGGCGAGCTCTCGGCCCAGGTACTCCACGGCCAGTGGCTCCAGCGCGAAGGAGCGCCGGCCGGGCTTCACCAGATAGGCCGCGAGCGCGGTGTCCATCGCGACGCCCTCGACGCTCCACCCGTGCTCGGGGAAGACCCGCATCGCGTTCTTCGCGTTGTGCATGACCTTGGGCCTTTGCGGGTCCGCGATCCAGGCGGCGAAGGCCTGCTCGTCCGACTCGTCCAGCTGAGTGGTGTCGAACCAGGCGGCGGGCCCGCCCGCCGCGGCGAGCGCGATCTCACGGACGTTACCGGTGCCAAGCGCCCAGCTCTCCACGGTGGCCATGCCCAGCGGCTGCCCGCCGTGCTCGGCCAGCCAGGGCGCCAGCTCCCCGGAGGCCAGCACGGAGCCGTCCAGCTCCACTCCGGCGGCCGGGGCCCGGTCCGCTTCGTCCGCCGCACCCGGGTCCACCGCGAGCAGCCGCTCGCGCAGGCTCGGATTCCGGATCTCCAGCACATCCAGCATGTGCGCGAACGCCTCCCGGTCGTACGCGGCGCGCTCCAGGTCCGCCGGGCCCTTCGGCAGCTCGACATCGCGGACCATCTCGGTGAGCCGGCGGTTGCGCCGCACCGATTCCAGGTGGTCGCGGAAATTCTGCCCGGCCTTGCCCTTGACCTCGTCGGCGCGCTCCACCAGCTCGGCGAACGAACCGAACTGGTTGATCCACTTCGCGGCCGTCTTCTCGCCGACACCGGGGATGCCCGGAAGGTTGTCCGATGGGTCGCCGCGCAGCGCCGCGAAGTCCGGGTACTGCTGCGGGGTCAGCCCGTACTTCTCCTCGACCTTCTCCGGCGTGAATCGGGTGAGCTCGGAGACGCCCTTGGTCGGGTACAGCACGGTGACGTGGTCGGTGATCAGCTGGAACGAGTCCCGGTCACCGGTGACGATCAGTACCTCGAAGCCCGCCGCCTCGGCCTGGGTGGCGAGCGTCGCGATGACGTCGTCCGCCTCGAAGCCCTCGATCGCGAAGCGGTCCACCCGCATGGTGTCCAGCACCTCGCCGATCAGCTCCACCTGGCCCTTGAACTCGTCGGGGGTCTTGGAGCGGTTCGCCTTGTACTCCGGGAACTCGTCCGCGCGCCAGGTCTTGCGGGAGACGTCGAAAGCCACCGCGAAGTGGGTGGGCGCCTCATCACGCAGCGTGTTCGCCAGCATCGACGCGAAGCCGTAGATGGCATTCGTCGTCTGACCGCTCGCGGTCGTGAAGTTCTCCGCGGGCAGCGCGAAGAACGCCCGGTACGCCAGAGAGTGCCCGTCCATGAGGAGCAGGCGGGGGCGGGTGTCTGCGGTCTGCTTCGATGCTGTCTTTGCCACGGGTCCGATCCTGCCACGGAGCACTGACAATCCAGACCTCCGGACACCTCACCGGAACCGCTGTCAGTGGCACGTGACAGGATCGGGGCTGTACGTCGATCCGCCCGCTCGAAGGGGAGCGCCATGGCTGCCAAGCCGCCCACAGGTGACCCGGTCCAGGACGCGCCGCAGGTCACGGCCCCGCATCATGCCGCAGCCGGTCTGCCCGCCATCGGCCACACCCTGCAGATCGCACAGCAGCAGATGGGCGTGGTGCGGACCGCGAGGACCCTGCTCAAGGTCAATCAGAAGGGCGGCTTCGACTGCCCCGGCTGCGCCTGGCCGGAGGGCGCCAAGCGGCACACCGCGGAATTCTGCGAGAACGGCGCCAAGGCCGTCGCCGAGGAGGCGACGCTGCGCCGGGTCACGCCCGCGTTCTTCGCCGCGCACTCCGTGACCGATCTCGCCTCGCGCAGCGGCTACTGGCTGGGGCAGCAGGGCCGGATCACCGAGCCGATGCTCCTGCCCGAGGGCGGCGACCGGTACGAGCCGGTCAGCTGGGAGCGAGCCTTCGAGATCATCGCCGAGGAGCTGCGGGCGCTGGACTCCCCCGACGAGGCGCTCTTCTACACCTCGGGCCGCACCAGCAACGAAGCCGCGTTCCTGCTCCAGCTCTTCGCCCGCGCCTACGGCACGAACAACCTGCCCGACTGCTCCAACATGTGCCACGAGTCGTCCGGTTCCGCGCTCTCGGAGACCATCGGCATCGGCAAGGGCAGCGTCTCCCTCGACGACATGCACCAGGCGGACCTGATCATCGTCGCCGGGCAGAACCCGGGCACCAACCATCCGCGCATGCTCTCCGCACTGGAGAAGGCCAAGGCCGCGGGCGCGAAGATCATCTCCGTGAACCCGCTGCCCGAGGCGGGCCTGGAGCGCTTCAAGAACCCGCAGACCCCGCAGGGCATGATCAGGGGAGCGGCCCTCACCGACCTCTTCCTGCAGATCCGCATCGGCGGCGACCAGGCACTCTTCCGCCTCCTGAACAAACTGATCATCGAGACCGAGGGCGCGACCGACGAGCTGTTCGTACGCGAACACACCCATGGATACGAGGAGTTCGCGGCCGCCGCGCGCGCCGCCGACTGGGACTCGACGCTCACCGCCACCGGCCTCTCCCGCACGGACATCGAGCAGGCTCTCGCGATGGTCCTCGACTCCAAGCGGACCATCGTCTGCTGGGCCATGGGCCTGACCCAGCATAAGCACTCCGTGCCGACCATCCGCGAAGTCGTCAACTTCCTGCTGCTGCGCGGGAACATCGGCCGCCCCGGCGCCGGCGTCTGTCCCGTCCGCGGGCACTCCAACGTCCAGGGCGACCGCACCATGGGCATCTTCGAGCGGCCCGACCCGGCATTCCTCGACGCCCTGGACAAGGAATTCGGGATCGCCTCGCCCCGCCACCACGGCTTCGACGTCGTCCGCGCCATCGAGGCGCTGCGCGACGGCCAGGCCAAAGTCTTCTTCGCCATGGGCGGGAACTTCGTGGGCGCGACACCCGACACCGACGTCACCGAGGCAGCCATGCGCCGCGCCTCCCTCACCGTGCACGTGTCGACAAAACTGAACCGCTCGCACACCGTCACGGGCACCCGCGCCCTGATCCTCCCCACTCTGGGGCGCACGGACAAGGACGTCCAGGCGAGCGGAAAGCAGTTCGTCACCGTCGAGGACTCCATGGGGCTCGTCCATGCCTCCCGGGGCAACCTCACCCCCGCCGGCCCGCGACTCCTCTCCGAGCCGGCCATCGTCGCCCGGATGGCGCGCGCGGTCCTCGGCGCCGAATCCGCGATCGGCTGGGAGGAGTTCGAGAAGGACTACGCCACGATCCGGGACCGGATCTCGCGCGTCGTGCCGGGCTTCGAGGACTTCAACACCCGCGTCGCCGTGCCTGGCGGCTTCGCCCTCCCGCACGCCCCGCGTGACGAGCGCCGCTTCCCCACAGCCACCGGCAAGGCGAACTTCACCGCCGCGCCCGTCGAGTACCCCGAGCTCCCCGAGGGGCGGCTGCTCCTGCAGACCATGCGCTCGCACGACCAGTACAACACCACGATCTACGGCCTCGACGACCGCTACCGCGGCATCACGGGCGGCCGCCGCGTCGTCCTGGTCAACCCGGACGACGCCCGTGAGCTCGGCCTCGCCGATGGCTCGTACACCGATCTGGTCAGTGAGTGGAAGGACGGCGTCGAGCGGCGCGCCCCCGGCTTCCGGGTGGTGCACTACCCGACCGCCCGCGGCTGTGCCGCCGCGTACTACCCGGAGACGAACGTGCTGGTCCCGCTCGACGCGACCGCCGACGTCAGCAACACCCCCGTGAGCAAGTCCGTAGTGGTCCGTCTGGAACAATCCGGCACGGCCTAAGCGTTTGCTTAAGTCACCGGGCAGCGGACCCGCCAGCGGTCCGCTGCCGGCAGCCGGCGCAGCAGCCGCCACGACGATCGGAGCCGGACCACCATGGGCGAGCAGACCACCGTGAAGTTCCCTCAAGAGGTCATCGACGAGTACGCCGTGCTCGGCGTCGACCTGCCCGCACTGTTCTCCGCCGGACATCTCGGCGAGCGGATGGGCGTACGGATCACCGAGGCCGCCGCCGACCGCGTCGTCGGCACCATGCCGGTCGAGGGCAACACCCAGCCGTACGGCCTGCTGCACGGCGGCGCGTCCGCCGTACTCGCCGAGACCCTCGGCTCCGTCGGCTCGATGCTGCACGGCGGCCCCTCCAAGCTCGCTGTCGGCGTCGACCTCAACTGCACCCACCACCGGGGCGTCCGCAGCGGGCTGGTCACCGGTGTGGCCACCCCGGTCCACCGCGGCCGCTCCACCGCGACGTACGAGATCGTGATCACCGACGAACAGGACAAGCGGGTCTGCACCGCCCGGCTCACCTGCCTGCTGCGCGACGCGACCCCCGCCGGCCCCACTGGCTGACCGACCCACCCTCTGGGCCGACCGGCGCCCTCCGGGCGACGAGGCGCCCCCGCGGACATCCCCCGACGGCCGGGCCCGTCACTCAGAACACCGTTCGTCGCCCTTTAACGTAACGCTGCGTAGCAAGAACTCGATGAATGACAGATTCCGCAGCGCCCCCGCATCCCGCCGCCGGCCCGCCCGGCGGCGGATTTGCGACACCCGCACCGCGCACCCGCGGACAGCACCAAGATTGCCTCAAGCCCCTTAGCGGAACTGCACGTTCTCACATCCCGGGCAAATACATGGTGACCGCATTTCTCCCAACTGTCCGCAGTGCGCCTGCCCTTCGCCTCTCCGGGCATAACAAGACAGTCACATCCTGACCTTCAACGGTCCGCACTTCCGTCACCTGCGCTTAGAGTCACGCCCAGTCACCGCGCCGCCGGGCGCGTCTGCAGCACGGCCCAGCACCAGTCCAGTACGGCCCGGCGAGACCTACGGCGCCTCAGCAGAGGCGGCGGCGCCAGGGAGAGGATTCATCGTGCGACAGCGTTCGTTGCTCATACTCACCACCGTGCTGACCACAGGCGCACTGACACTCACCGCTTGTGGATCGCGCGACAACAAGGACAGCAAGGGCAGCGGCGGCAAGACCGAGGTCGTCATCGGCGTCGACGCACCGCTCACCGGAGCGAACTCCGCCACCGGCCTCGGCATCCAGGGCGGCGTCAGGGTCGCCATCGATGACGCGAACAAGAACAACACCGTGCCCGGCGTGAAGTTCGTCATCAAGGCGCTCGACGACAAGGCCCTGCCGCCGACCGGCCAGCAGAACGCCTCCGCGCTCGTCGCGGACAACAAGGTCCTGGGCGTCGTCGGACCGCTCAACTCCGGTGTCGCGCAGACCATGCAGCAGGTCTTCGCCACCGCCAACCTGGTCGAGATCTCGCCGGCGAACACCGCCCCCGAGCTCACCCAGGGCAAGAACTGGCAGACCTCGAAGAGCCGCCCGTACAAGACGTACTTCCGCACCGCGACCACGGACGCCCTCCAGGGCGGCTTCGCCGCGCAGTACGCCGGGCAGACGCTCAAGAAGAAGAAGGTCTTCGTCGTCGACGACAAGCAGACCTACGGCGCCGGTCTCGCCAAGCTCTTCAAGGCCAACTTCCTGAAGGCGGGCGGCAAGCTGGCCGGCCAGGACCACGTCAACACCGGGGACAAGGACTTCTCCACCCTCGTCACCAAGATCAAGAACTCCGGCGCCGACATCCTCTACTACGGCGGCCAGTACGACGAGTCCCAGATCATCACCAAGCAGCTCAAGGACGCCGGCGCCCACATCCCGCTCATGGGCGGCGACGGCATGTTCTCACCCACCTACATCAAGACCGCGGGCAAGGCGGCCGAGGGCGACCTCGCCACCTCCGTCGGCGTCCCCGTCGAGTCCCTCCCCGCCGCCAAGGACTTCATCGCGAAGTACAAGGCCGCCAAGTACACCGGTGACTACGGGACTTACGGCGGATATTCCTACGACGCCGCCACCGCCATCATCAAGGCAGTGGGCTCCGTGGTGAAGGACGGCAAGGTCCCGTCCGACGCCCGCCAGCAGATCGTGGACGCCGTCCAGAAGACCGACTTCGACGGCATCGCAGGCCACGTCTCCTTCGACCAGTACGGCGACACCACCAACAAGCAGCTCACCGTCTACCAGGTCAAGAACGGCGCCTGGAAGGCAGTCAAGAGCGGCGTCTACACGCCGGCCGGCTGACCAGGAACACCGCAGTGCACAGGGCCGCGCGGCCACGACCACGAGTCACCGCGCGGCCCGCAGTCTCCCCTCGCTCCTTCCCACCCACATGGAGGCCATGCGGTGAACTCCCTGCCGCAACAGCTGGCCAACGGGCTGTTCCTCGGCTCGATGTACGGGCTGATCGCCATCGGATACACGATGGTGTACGGCATCGTCCAGCTCATCAACTTCGCCCACGGCGAGATATTCATGACCGGCGGCTTCGGCGCGCTGACGGTCTACATGTACGTACTGCCCGACGGCACTTCGATGTGGATAGCCCTGCCGGCCATGCTGGTGGGCGGCGCCATCGTCGCCGTACTCGTCGCCGTCGGAGCCGAACGCTTCGCCTACCGGCCCCTGCGCGGCGCACCACGGCTCGCACCGCTCATCACCGCGATCGGCCTCTCCCTCGCACTGCAGCAGGCGGTCTTCAACTGGTACCCCGGCGCAGAGAACGCCCGTGTCTTCCCGCCACTGCCCGGCGGCCCGTACCACCTGGGCTCCATCGACATCCAGAGCGGCGACCTCTTCCTGATCATCGCGGCCCCCCTCTGCATGGCCGCGCTCGCCGTCTTCACCCGGACCTCCCGCACCGGCCGCGCCATGCAGGCCACCGCCCAGGACCCCGACACCGCCCAGCTCATGGGCATCGACACCAACCGCATCATCGTCATCGCGTTCGCCATCGGGGGCCTCTTCGCCGCCGTCGCCGGCATCGCGTACGGCTTCAAGATCGGCAACGTCGACTACAGCATGGGCTTCCAGGCCGGCCTCAAGGCCTTCACCGCGGCCGTTCTCGGCGGCATCGGCAACATCTACGGCGCCATGCTCGGCGGTCTCGTCCTCGGTGTCGCCGAAGTCATGGCCACCGCGTACATCGACCAGGTCCCCGGTATGCACCAGCTCGGCGGCCAGGCGTGGTCCGCGGTCTGGGCCTTCGTCCTGCTGATTCTCGTACTGCTCCTACGACCACAAGGTCTACTGGGCGAACGCGTCGCGGACAGGGCGTGACGGACATGGACACCAACGAGCACAACGAGCCCAACCCGGCCGACGGGGGCACCGCCACCACCCCCGCCAAGACCGCTGTCGACACGAACCAGTCCGCACAGCCCGCCGGGACCCCGTCGCTGATCCCGCTCCCCCTGGTCGCCGCCCGCGCACTCACCATCGCCGGCGCCGTCATCACCATCGTGAGCGCCTTCCTCTCCTGGACCTGGGAGCCCGGCTTCGCCGACGACCTGACCTACTCAGGAAACCCCTCAGGACTCCAGCTCCTCGCGGTCATCGGCGGGGTCGTCACCCTCCTCTTCGTCCTCAGCCACGCCCGCGTACGCGGACTGCGCTGGCTCAACCCCAGCGGCGCGACCGCCCCGGTCTTCCTCGCGGCGCTCGCCGCGTTCGCCGTCGTCTGGTACGTCGTCCTCGCCATCGGCTTCGAACTCGGCGGGCTCGTCAACCTCGACCCCGGCGGCTGGATCGCCGCCGTGGGCGCCGCGGTCGCCCTCATCGGCACGCTCGCACTGCCCCGGCCCGGCGCCACAGCGAAGTCCTACTTCGCCAAGGCCGACCCGATCCCGGCAGCCAAAGCTCTCCCCGCCTGGGGGCAGCGGGTGGTCATCACCGCCGCCACCGTGCTCGGCCTGATCGTCTTCACGTACGGCATCGGCGTCCCCGACGAACAGCCGGAAGTATTCGTCTCGTTCGTACTGCTCGTCGTCTTCAACGCCTGGGCACTCTTCGGCGCCGGACTCACCGACCGCTTCTCCGAACTCAACGCCCGGCACAAAGGATTCGCCACCTCCATGGCGTTCCTCGCCGCGGCGATCTTCCCGTTCACCCAGAGCCAGGACCACAACGCCAACCTCGGCGTGAACATCCTCATCTTCGGAACCGTCGCCCTCGGCCTCAACATCGTCGTCGGCCTCACCGGACTCCTCGACCTCGGATACGTCGCCTTCCTCGGCGTCGGCGCCTACGCCGCGGCCCTGGTCTCCGGCTCGGAGTTCTCCACCTTCTCCGGCGTCCAGTTCCCGTTCTGGGCAGCCGCCCTGACCGGAATGGCAGCCTCCCTGATCTTCGGCGTCCTCATCGGCGCACCCACCCTGCGACTGCGCGGCGACTACCTCGCGATCGTCACCCTGGGCTTCGGAGAGATCTTCCGCATCGCCGTGAACAGCCTGGACGGCTCGTCGGGACCCGACATCACCAATGGCCCCAACGGCATCCCTTCCATCCCGGACCTGGAACTCTTCGGGTTCAACCTCGGCGTATCCCACGACATCGCGGGCTTCACCCTCGGCCGGTTCGCCAACTACTTCCTGCTCATGCTGATCATCACCGGGCTCGTCGTCCTGGTCTTCAACCGCGCCGCCGACTCCCGAATCGGGCGCTCCTGGATCGCCATCCGCGAGGACGAGACGGCAGCCACCGCCATGGGCATCAACGGCTTCCGGGTCAAGCTCATCGCCTTCGCACTCGGCGCCACCCTCGCGGGCCTCGCCGGTACGGTCAGCGCGCACGTGACCTACAGCGTCACCCCCGCCCCGTACCAGTTCGCCGGAGCAGCCCCGCCCAACTCGGCCTTCCTGCTCGCCGCGGTGGTGCTCGGCGGTATGGGCACGGTCGGCGGCCCGATCCTCGGTGCCACCTTCCTCTACCTCATCCCGGAGAAGCTCGGCTTCCTCAAGCAGTACGAACTGCTCGCCTTCGGCATCGCACTCGTCCTGCTGATGCGCTTCCGCCCCGAGGGCGTCATCGCCAACCGGCGGCGCCAGCTCGAATTCCATGAGGACAGCGCACCCGACCTGCCGGAACAACGCACAACCGGCGACGAAACCGTCCCCGCAGGCAAGGCAGGGGCGTGAGGAACGACATGACCACGCAAACGACCGCACCGGCTCCGGAATCCACCGGCGCCCCCGTGCTCCGGGCCGAAGGCGTCATCATGCGCTTCGGCGGCCTCACCGCCGTCCGCGATGTCGACCTCACCGTCAACGCCGGAGAGATCGTCGGCCTCATCGGCCCCAACGGCGCCGGCAAAACCACCTTCTTCAACTGCCTCACCGGCCTCTACGTGCCCACCGAGGGCAAGGTCAGCTACAAGGGCACCGTCCTGCCGCCCAAACCGCACCTCGTCACCAAGGCAGGCATCGCCCGTACCTTCCAGAACATCCGGCTCTTCGCCAATATGACGGTCCTGGAGAACGTCCTCGTCGGACGCCACACCCGGACCAAGGAGGGCCTCTGGTCCGCCATCCTGCGCGGCCCCGGCTTCCACCGGGCCGAGGCCAAGTCCCGCGAACGGGCCACCGAACTCCTGGAGTTCATCGGCCTCGCCCACAAAGCGAGCCACCTCGCGCGCAACCTCCCGTACGGGGAGCAGCGCAAGCTCGAAATCGCCCGCGCCCTTGCCAGCGAACCCGGCCTGCTGCTGCTGGACGAGCCCACCGCCGGGATGAACCCGCAGGAGACCCGCGCCACCGAAGAGCTCGTCTTCGCCATCCGGGACCAGGGCATCGCCGTACTCGTCATCGAGCACGACATGCGGTTCATCTTCAACCTCTGCGACCGCGTCGCCGTCCTCGTCCAGGGCGAGAAACTCGTCGAAGGCACATCGGAGGTGGTCCAGGGCGACGAACGCGTCATCGCGGCCTACCTCGGAACGCCCTTCGAGGGCGCGCCGGGCGACGAGGAGGTGGCCGAGGTCGAAGCGGCCGAGGCCCAGAGCGCGGCAGGGCACACCAGCACCACCAGTACCACCAGCGCCACCGGTACCGAAGGAGACACCCAGTGACCGCTCTCCTGGAGGTCCAGGACCTCAGGGTCGCCTACGGCAAGATCGAGGCCGTCAAGGGCATCTCCTTCACCGTCGAAGCCGGCCAGGTCGTCACCCTGATCGGCACCAACGGCGCCGGCAAGACCACCACCCTCCGCACCCTCTCCGGACTGATCAAACCGGCCGGCGGCACGATCGCCTTCGACGGGAAACCGCTCGCGGGCATCCCCGCCCACAAGGTCGTCGCCCTCGGCCTGGCCCACTCCCCCGAGGGCCGGCACATCTTCCCGCGCCTGTCGATCTTCGAGAACCTCCAGCTCGGAGCTTTCCTCCGGGACGACAAAGAAGGCATCGAGAAGGACATCCAGCGCGCCTACGACCTCTTCCCGATCCTGGGCGAACGACGAAAGCAGGCAGCGGGCACCCTGTCCGGCGGTGAACAGCAGATGCTCGCCATGGGCCGGGCGCTGATGTCGCAGCCCAAGCTGCTGATGCTCGACGAGCCCTCCATGGGCCTCTCGCCGATCATGATGCAGAAGATCATGGAGACCATCGTCGAGCTCAAGTCCCAGGGCATGACGATCCTGCTCGTCGAACAGAACGCGCAGGCGGCGCTCTCCCTGGCCGACCACGGGTACGTCATGGAGATCGGCAAGATCTCGCTCTCCGGTACCGGCCACGACCTGCTGCACGACGAGTCGGTCCGCAAGGCGTACCTCGGCGAGGACTGAACACGGTCCCCGCAGCACACAGCCGGACGGCCCACCCCGAATCTCCCGGGGCGGGCCGTCCGGCTGTCGCCTTCGTACTGCGGACCTGGAGCCGCGCCGGAGCTACTGCTCCTTGGCCGCCTTCTTCTCCTCGGCGTCCTCGATGACCGCCTCGGCGACCTGCTGCATCGACATCCGGCGGTCCATCGAGGTCTTCTGGATCCACCGGAAGGCGGCGGGCTCGGTCAGCCCGTACTGCGTCTGCAGCACCGATTTCGCCCGGTCCACCAGCTTCCGCGTCTCCAGCCGCTGCGAGAGGTCGGCGACCTCCTGCTCCAGGGCCTTCAGCTCGGTGAAGCGGGAGACGGCCATCTCGATGGCGGGCACGACGTCGCTCTTGGAGAACGGCTTCACCAGATACGCCATCGCTCCGGCGTCCCGGGCCCGCTCCACCAGGTCGCGCTGCGAGAAAGCGGTCAGCATCAGGACCGGGGCGATGGACTCCTCGGTGATCTTCTCGGCCGCGGAGATCCCGTCCAGAACGGGCATCTTCACATCGAGGATCACCAGATCGGGCCGGTGCTCCCGGGCCAGCTCGATGGCCTGCTGACCGTCACCGGCTTCACCGACGACCGCATAGCCCTCTTCTTCGAGCATCTCTTTGAGGTCGAGGCGGATGAGGGCCTCGTCCTCTGCGATGACGACACGGGTCGTCAGCGGCGGGACGTGCGACTTGTCGTCGTCGGCGACGGGCTGGGGCGACTCGGGGGCGGTCACGGGGGCTCCTCGTTGCGGGCCGGGCAGGCGTTACTGCCTACGCAGCCTACCTAGCTGCCGCGATGAACGGTGACCCGGTATAGTTCGCGAGGCCGGTCTCGCCGGGTTGGTGGAATGGCATACACGGAGGTCTCAAACACCTCTGCCCGAGAGGGCTTGCGGGTTCGAGTCCCGCACCCGGTACCTTTGAAAGCGGATGTTCACATTCTCGTGAACATCCGCTTTCCGTTGCTCACTGCCACCGCCTGTCGCAGAGAGTGGCAGCATAAATTACTACAACCCCGATGTACGTCAGACGGCGCTTTCACTCCTGCGGAGCGGCGTCAGAAACAGAAATATTGCACGGCAGCTGAACGTGCCATGCGGAACAATTGGCTGGTGGCGACATCAGGACAGAAAGCTGCGGGGCGAAGCGTACGTACCATCCACCGACTGCCCACGGTGCACATACCGGGATTTCGACCATGCGGCTTATGCCTATCTTCCAGGGCTCTATCCAGGTGACGGCCACATCGTCTCGAAACCCAAGCAGCGCCGTCTATCCGTCTACTGCGGCGACGACTGGCCCGGCCTGATCCACGAGGCGGAAAAGGCCATGCGCACGGTGATGGCCACTCCCAGCGTGGCCCGTCGCAGAAGAAGGGTTGCACTGAGGTCATGTCCTTCTCCACCCATTGGATCTGCTTTTTCCCCAGCACGGCCCGGGGAAAAGCACGACCGAACTATCGCGCTGGAACGCTGGCAGGGGCAGTCCGAAGTACTGAACCGCGAAAGGGCCCCTCAGCAGCGAATTCGAGGGGCCCTGGTCTACTGCTGACCAGTCTGGCTACTTCGGCGAATCGTCCTCCCCGACGTGGTGGACGCGGACCAGATTGGTGGAGCCCGCGACGCCGGGCGGGGAGCCCGCGGTGATGACGACGATGTCGCCCTTCTGGCAGCGGCCCGCCTTCAGGAGTTGTTCGTCGACCTGCGCGACCATTTCGTCCGTGGATTCCACGTGCGGGCCGAGATAGGTCTCCACACCCCAAGTCAGGGTGAGCTGGGCGCGTGTGGCCGGATCCGGGGTGAAGGCCAGCAGCGGGATCGGTGAGCGGTAGCGCGAGAGCCGCTTCGCCGTGTCGCCGGACTGGGTGAAGGCCACCAGCAGCTTCGCGCCGAGGAAGTCGCCCATCTCGGCTGCCGCGCGGGCGACTGCGCCGCCCTGGGTGCGTGGCTTGTTGCGGTCGTTCAGCGGGGGCAGGCCCTGGGCGAGGATGTCCTCCTCGGCGGCCTCGACGATGCGGCCCATCGTACGGACCGTCTCCACCGGGTACTTGCCGACGCTGGTCTCGCCGGAGAGCATCACGGCGTCGGTGCCGTCGATGACCGCGTTGGCGACGTCGGAGGCCTCGGCACGGGTGGGCCGGGAGTTGTCGATCATCGAGTCGAGCATCTGGGTCGCGACGATGACGGGCTTGGCGTTGCGCTTGGCCAGCTTCACGGCGCGCTTCTGGACGATCGGCACCTGTTCGAGGGGCATCTCGACGCCGAGGTCACCTCGGGCGACCATGATTCCGTCGAAGGCCGCGACGATCCCGTCGATGTTCTCGACGGCCTGAGGCTTCTCGATCTTGGCGATAACGGGGAGCCTGCGGCCCTCCTCGTCCATGATCTGGTGGACCTCGTCGACGTCCTGGCCGCTGCGTACGAAGGAGAGCGCGATGATGTCGGCTCCAATCCGCAGTGCCCAGCGGAGGTCATCGGCGTCCTTCTCGGACATCGCGGGGACCGACACCGCGACACCGGGGAGGTTGAGCCCCTTGTGGTCGGAGACCATGCCGCCCTCGACCACCATGGTGTGGACCTGGGGGCCGTCGACCGAGGTGACTTCGAGGGCGACCTTGCCGTCGTCCACGAGGATGCGCTCGCCGGTGGTCACGTCTCCGGCGAGGCCGTCGTAGGTGGTGCCGCAGCTGCTCCGGTCGCCCCGGGCGCCGGGAGCGACGCTGATGGTGAACTCGTCTCCGCGTTCAAGGAGTACGGGGCCCTCGGCGAAGCGGCCGAGGCGGATCTTCGGGCCTTGAAGATCCGCGAGGATGCCGACGCTGCGGCCGGTCTCCTCGGCCGCCTTGCGTACGCGGCGGAAACGCTCCTCGTGCTCGGCGTAGCTACCGTGGCTGAGATTGAATCGGGCCATGTCCATACCGGCCTCGACCAGTGCTTTGATCTGGTCGTACGAGTCGGTCGCGGGGCCCAGGGTGCAAACGATCTTTGCTCGGCGCATGGTCCGAGCGTATGCCTTACCGATGGGTAAGTGATGGGTCACACATGACGTCTCAACCACCTTTACATGAAAAGCTATTGACAACTGTTGAATTGTGCGCGGGTGCGCTCCGATGAGCAATTTCGATGGCCACGATGATGACCCGGATGACCCCGATAGGGAATTGCGCCTCAGAGTGCCGGTGGTGACATGGTGAAACGGGCGTTCACCTGGGCGTGAACGGTCTGGCGCTGGGGTTCGAGGTCGATAGCGGGTGCGTCGTCCGCCGCGCCGGGTGCCGCCGCCCTGAATCCACGGGCGCCGGCGAATCCGGGGGCGGGCGGGCGTGCGCCGTCGTCCGCGCCCGGGTCGGAGAGTTCTACGAGGGCGGTCAGCTCGGCTCCGAGCGCCCCGGCGTACTCGCGGGCGCGGGTGACGGCGTCCCGTACGGCCTGCCTGCGGGCGTCGCGGCGGGCGGGTGATCCAGGGCGCAGCGCCCACCAGGGTCCTTCGACCCGGGTCAGTTCCTGGTCGGCGAGGCGGGAGGTGAGGTCCCCGAGTGCGGTGAAGTCGTTGAGCACGACGGTGATCCGGACATGACCGGAGTAGGCGCGGACCTTTTCGCCCCGGCCGTGCTGTGCCGGTTCGGGGCTGACGGAGAGCGCGCCGCTCTCCAGTTTCTCGACGGCTTCGCCGTATCCGCGCGCGAGTTCGAGGATGGCGGCGTTGCGCCGGGTGAGGTCCTGCAGCGCCGCGCGCCGGTCCTTGCCGCGTGCGCTCGTGGTGACGGTGAGGGTGGCGGTCTCGGGTTCGACTTCGAGGCTCGCTTCGCCGCGCACGGCGACGCGCGGGGTGTCGGGCGTGCCGTAGGGCACTGCGGCTCGCGGGGCGGTGGGCTGAGGGGCTGCGGGCTGAGGGGCTGCGGGCGGAGCGGCTGCGGCCTGTGCCGGGTACGGGACTTCGTCGGTCATGGTTCCCACTGTCGCACCCCGGTACGACAGTCGGCGGTCACCAGATCGAAACCTCCGGGGGGTTTTGCGCCGCGTGACTCCTGGGTCAGAATCTACGCGCGTTGTGCATGGTTGCTGTCCGCATCTACGCGCGTTGTGTAGTGACTAGGGAGACGAAATTGCCGCTCAACCGTAGGACGTTCCTGGGTACTTCGGCCGCCGCCGGTGCCGGTGTGGCCATCGCCGGCGGCACTGCGGTGCCCGCCGCCGCGCAGGGGCACGGCCATGGCCACGGGCGTCCGCAGAAGCGGTACTCCTTCACCGTGATGGGGACGACCGATCTGCATGGTCATGTCTTCAACTGGGACTACTTCACGGACAAGGAGTTCGACGACGCCGCGCACAACGATGTCGGCCTGGCGAAGATCTCGACGCTGGTCAGCGGGATCCGCGAGGAGAGAGGCCGCCACAACACGCTGATGATCGACGCGGGCGACACCATCCAGGGCACCCAACTGTCGTACTACTACGCGAAGATCGACCCGATCACGGCCAAGCACGGCCCGGTGCACCCGATGGCGCAGGCGATGAACCACATCGGCTACGACGCGGCCGCGCTGGGCAACCACGAGTTCAACTACGGCATTCCGGTGCTGCGGAAGTTCGAGGAACAGTGCCGTTTCCCGCTGCTGGGGGCTAACGCCCTGGACGCGAAGACGCTCAGGCCCGCGTTCACCCCGTACGTATTCAGGACGCTCCGCACGCCGCACGGCCGGGATGTGAAGGTCGCGATTCTCGGGCTGACGAACCCGGGCATCGCCATCTGGGACAAGGCGAACGTCCAGGGCAAGATGGTGTTTCCGGGGCTCGAGGAGCAGGCGGCGAAGTACGTGCCGCGGCTGCGTTCCATGGGCGCCGACGTGGTGATCGTCGCGGCGCACTCGGGGGCCAGCGGCACGTCCTCGTACGGTGATCAGATCCCGTACGTGGAGAACGCGGCCGCCCTGGTGGCCGAGCAGGTGCCGGGGATCGACGCGATCCTGGTGGGTCACGCGCATGTCGAGATCCCCGAGAGGTTCGTGGAGAACAAGAGGACCGGGAAGCAGGTCGTGCTCTCCGAGCCGCTGATGTGGGGCGAGCGGCTCACGGTCTTCGATTTCGACCTGGTGTGGGAGAAGGGGCGCTGGGCGGTCGAGAAGGCCGGTTCGCGGGTGCTGAACTCCAATACCGCGGCCGAGGACCCGGAGCTTGTGAAGCTGCTGACGGACGAGCACAAGAAGGTCGTTGCGTACGTCAACCAGGTGATCGGGACGTCGTCCGCGGCGATGACCACGGCGGACGCGCCGTGGAAGGACGAGCCGATCATCGATCTGATCAACGCCGTCCAGACCGACACGGTGAAGGCGGCGCTGGCCGGTGGCGAGTACGCGGCGCTGCCGGTGCTCTCGCAGGCGTCGTGCTTCTCCCGTACGGCGCAGATTCCGGCCGGGAATGTGACGATCAAGGACGCGGCGGGTCTTTACCCATTCGAGAACACGCTGGAGGCACGACTGGTGACGGGCGCGCAGATCAAGGACTACCTGGAGTTCTCGGCGCGCTACTACGTGCAGACCCCGGCGGGCGGTCCTGTCGACACCTCGAAGCTGACGAACGCGGACGACACGCCGGACTACAACTACGACGCGGTGTCGGGACTGACGTACGAGATCGACATCGCCAAGGCGGCCGGTTCGCGGATCGCGAAGCTGTCCTTCGGCGGCAAGGCGATCGATCCGGCGGCGCAGTTCGTGCTTGCGGTGAACAACTACCGGGCGAGCGGCGGCGGTAACTTCCCGCATGTGCCGGCCGCCAAGCAGCTGTGGGCCAATTCGGACGAGATCCGGAACACGATCATCGCTTGGGTGCAGGCGAAGGGGACGGTGGACGCTTCGGAGTTCGCTTCGGTGGACTGGAAGCTGACGCGGGACGGTACGCCGGTCTTCTAGGGCCTGCCGCGGCACTGGCGCGGGAAGCGGGCACACCCGGCCTGACCGGGTGTGCCGGTCCGGCCGGCGCCCTTGCCGTCAGCTGCGTTCGGCCAGCGGGATGAGGGCGCTACGGCCCTGCGGGGGCAGGCCGTGCTCGCGGTCGAGGCCGAAGCTGGTGAACGCGGTGCGCCTGGGCAGCGGGTAAGGGTCCTTGCCGGTGAGGCAGTTGAGGATCGTCGCGCTGCGCCAGGCGGCGAGGCCGAGGTCGGGGGCGCCGACGCCGTGGGTGTGGCGTTCGGCGTTCTGTACGTACACGGAGCCGGTGACTGCGGGGTCGAGGAGCAGCCGGTACTGATCGTCGATGTGGGGGCGCTCGGAGGCGTCGCGCCGCATGTAGGGGTCGAGGCCGGCGAGCATTCCCTCGAGCGGGCGCTCCCGGTAGCCGGTGGCGAGGACCACGGCGTCGGTGGTGAGGCGGGAGCGGGAGCCCTGCCGGGCGTGTTCGAGGTGGAGTTCGACCTTGGTGGCGGCGACGCGTCCGGCGGTGCGGACGGTGACGCCCGGGGTGAGGACGGCGTCGGGCCAGCCGCCGTGCTGGGTGCGGCGGTAGAGCTCGCTGTGGATGGCCGCGATGGTTTCGGCGTCGATGCCCTTGTGGAGCTGCCACTGCTGAGGGGCGAGGGAGTCGCGGGCGGCCTCGGGCAGCTGGTGGAAGTAGCGGGTGTAGTCGGGGGTGAAGTGCTCCAGGCCGAGTTTGGAGTACTCCATGGGGGCGAAGGCCTCGGTCCTGGCGAGCCAGGTGATCTTCTCGTGGCCTGCGGGGCGGGCCCGGAGCAGGTCGAGGAAGATCTCGGCACCGGACTGGCCCGCTCCGATGACGGTGATGTGTCCGGCGGTAAGGAGCCGTTCTCGGCTGGCGAGGTAGTCGGACGAGTGCACGACGGGTACGGACGGTGCTTCGGCGAGCGGCTGGAGGGCCTCCGGGATGTACGGCTCGGTGCCGACGCCGAGTGCGAGGTTGCGGGTGTGGGTGCGGCCGAGTGCCTCTGCCTCTCCGTCGGCGTCGAGCTGGGTGAAGTCGACCTCGAAGAGGGCGTGTTCGGCGTTCCAGCGGATGGCGTCGACCTGGTGGCCGAAGTGGAGCCCGGGCAGGCTCTCGCTGACCCAGCGGCAGTAGGCGTCGTACTCGGTGCGCCTGATGTGGAAGTGCTCTGCGAAGTAGAAGGGGTAGAGCCGCTCGCGTTCCTTGAGGTAGCTGAGGAACGACCAGGGGCTGGCGGGTTCCGCGAGGGTCACCAGGTCGGCGAGGAAGGGGACTTGGAGGGTGGCGTCCTCGATGAGCAGGCCGGGGTGCCAGTGGAAGGCAGGGCGCTGTTCGTAGAAGGCGGTGGAGAGTTCGGTGAGGGGGTGGGCGAGTGCCGCGAGGGAGAGGTTGAATGGTCCGATGCCGACCCCCACCAGGTCGTGGGGCCGGTCCAGGGGAGACTGCTGGTCCGTCATCGGGGCGTACTGCCTTCCAGGAGTTTGAGGAGAGCTTCCAGGTCACCGGTGGTGGCGTGGGGGTTGAGCAGGGTGGCTTTCAGCCAGAGGCGGTTGTCCGCGCGGGCCCGGCCCAGTACGGCGTGGCCCTCGGTGAGGAGGGTGCGGCGGATGGCAGCCACGGTCGCGTCGTCCGCTCCGGTGGGGCGGAAGAGCACGGTGGAGATGGTGGGCCGGTCGTAGAGATCCAGGCCGGGGTGGCCATCGATGAGGTCGGCGAGTTCCACGGCGATGGCACAGGTGCGGTCGACGAGGGCGGCGAGTCCGGTCCTGCCGAGGGCGCGGAGTGTAACCGCGATCTTGAACACGTCGGGGCGCCGGGTGGTCCGCAGCGAGCGGCCGAGGAGGTCGGGGAGGCCGGCTTCGGTGTCGTCGTCGGCATTGAGGTAGTCGGCCTGGTGGGTGAGGGCGTCCAGGGTGGCGGGGCACGGGACGGCGAGGAGTCCTGCCGCGACCGGCTGCCAGCCGAGTTTGTGCAGGTCGAGGGTTACCGAGTGGGCGCGTTCGAGTCCGGCGAGCAGGAGCCGGTGCAGGGCGCTGAAAAGGAGCGGGCCGCCGTATGCGGCGTCGATGTGGAGTTCGGCGCCGTGCCGGTCGCAGAGGTCGGCGATCTCGGGGAGCGGGTCGATGAGTCCGGCGTCGGTGGTGCCCGCGGTGGCCGTGACCAGGACCGGGCCGTGTGTCGCGGTGAGTGCTTCGTCGAGCGCGGCGAGGTCGATGGTTCCGGAGGGCGACGGGACGGTGAGGGGTTCGGGGAGGCCGAGCAGCCAGGCGGCGCGGTTCAGGGAGTGGTGGGCGTTGGCGCCGCAGACGATCCGGACGGCGCCGTGGCGTTCGCGGGCGAGGAGCAGTGCGAGCTGGTTGGACTCGCTGCCGCCGGTGGTGACGAGCGCGTCGCCCGCCGGGTAGATCTCGGCGGCGATGGCACGGGTGACGAGGGATTCGAGTTCGGAGGCCGCGGGTGCCTGGTCCCAGGAGTCCATCGAGGGGTTGAGGGCGGAGGCGGCGAGGTCGGCGGCTGCGGCGACGGCGAGCGGCGGGCAGTGCAGATGGGCCGCGCAGCGGGGGTCGGCGGGGTCGGCCGCGCCTTCGGTGATGGCGTGGACCAGGGTGCGCAGGGCTTCTTCCGCGCCGGTTCCGGTGTCGGGCAGTACGGGGTGGGCGGTGGCCCGTACACGTGCGGCGACGGCTTGCGGACCGCCGGGCGGCAGCGGGCCGATCCGGTCGGCGGCCCCGTCGTGCAGCGCGTCGAGGACGGTACCGACGAGGGGCCGCAGGGCGTTCGGCCCGGCGGCCCCTCCGGCGAGTGGCGGCGTACTCATACGGGTGTCCTTCGGTGCGCTGGGGGCTGTCACCCCAGCCTGTACGGGGGACAGGCGGCGCGCCCGAAGAGCACAACGAGCTCAACCCGAAAGTGGTATTGCCCTGGTGCGGAGGGAAGTTGGAGCCTCCTGTGGTGTACAAGGGGCTGACGCCCCCGCACCTGCGGTCATGCCCCGCGGACCTCCAGGGCGCGCCGCAGGTCGTCGAGCTGGTCGGTGAGTTTGCGGCGCAGGGCGGGGATCATGTCGGTGTCGCGCAGACAGGCTTCGCCGCGGGCGAGTGCCTCGGTGGTGATCTCGTACGCGGGGAAGGCGTACCGTCCGGCCGCGTCGGCGATGGCAGGGCCGCGCCGGCCGGCGAGTGCGACGGCGTCCGCGTAGTAGCGCTCGGCGTACTCCGCGACGAGTGCGGCCTGTCCGGGCTGCCAGAAGCCGCGTGCGGTAGCGATGAACAGGTAGTTGGAGAGGTCGTCGGAGCCGAACATCCGCTGCCAGGCCGCGGCCTTGGCCTCCGGTGCGGGCAGCGCGGCCCGGCAGCGGGCGGCGCCCTCCTGTCCGGTGGCGCTGATGTCCCGGTCGAGTTCGGCGTCGATGGCGCTCTCGTCGACGGCGCCGAGGGCGGCGAGGCGCTGGAGGATGCGCCAGCGCAGCTCCGGGTCGAGTTCGGGGCCGCCGGGGACTCCGCCGTCGTCGAGCCATGCCTGGATGCCGTCGGGCTGGCCGGCCGCGTCGATGAAGTGGCGGACGGCGATGAGGCGGAGCCCGGCGTGGTTCCCGTCCTCGGTGCGGCGGATGAGCGCGCGGCAGATCGTGCTGAGGGTGGCGAGTGCGCCGGGCCGGTCGGCGGCCGACAGGTAGCGGTCGGCGATCTGGGTGGCGGCGAAGGCGAGGACACCCTCGACGACGGCGAGGTCCGACTCGTGCGGGAGGTGGGCGAGCGCGGCGTCCAGGTAGGCGGCGGGCGGCAGTTCGCCGTCGCGGACCATGTCGCGTGCGGCGTTCCAGACGACGGCGCGGGTCAGCGGGTCGGGGAGGCCGGAGAGTGCGCGTACGGCGGTCTGCCAGGAGGCGGGGTCGAGGCGGACCTTGGCGTAGGTGAGGTCGCCGTCGTTGAGGAGGAGCAGGTCGGGGCGGCGGCCCTGGAGAGGCGTCGCGATGCCGGTGCTGTCCTCGGCGGGGACGTCGGGTTCGAAGCGTTCGCGCAGGACGAGGTGGGCGGGGTCGACCGGGTCGTGGTCGTAGGCGCCGACGGTGATGCGGTGGGGGCGGCTGCCGGTGCGGGCGATGCTGAACGACCAGTTGTTGTCGGTCTCGGTGACGGTGGGGGTGAGGGTGTCGACTCCGGTGGTGCCCAGCCACTGCGCGGCCCAGCCGTGGACGTCGCGGTCGGTGGCGGACGCCAGGTTGTCGATGAAGTCGGCGAGGGTGGCGTTACCGAAGCGGTGCCGGGCGAAGTGGGCGTTGATCCCGGCGAGGAAGTCCTTCTCGCCGAGCCAGGCGACGAGTTGGCGCAGCGCGGACGCGCCCTTGGCGTACGAGATCCCGTCGAAGTTGAGCATCGCGGACGCGGTGTCGGGGACGAGGGCCGGGTCAGGGGCGACCGGGTGGGTGGAGGGGCGCTGGTCCGCGTCGTACCCCCAGCTCTTGCGGGCGATGGCGAAGTCGACCCAGGTGCCGGTGAAGCGGGTGGCTTCGGCGAGGGTCTGGTAGCCCATGTACTCGGCGAAGGACTCGTTCAGCCAGATGTCGTCCCACCACTGGAGCGTGACGAGGTCGCCGAACCACATGTGGGCCATTTCGTGGGCGATGACCATGCCGCGGGTCTGCCGCTCGGTGTCGGTGACGGCGGAGCGGTAGATGAACTCGTCGCGGAAGGTGACCAGGCCTGGGTTCTCCATGGCGCCGGCGTTGAACTCCGGGACGAATGCCTGGTCGTACGAGTCGAAGGGGTACGGCTCGTCGAACTTCTCGTGGTACCGGTCGTAGCAGGCACGGGTGATCTCGAAGATCTCGTCGGCGTCGGCGTCGAGGTGGGGTGCGAGCGAGCGGCGGCAGTGCAGGCCGAAGGGGAGCCCGGCGTGCTCGGTGGTCACGGAGTGCCAGGGACCCGCGGCGACGGCCACGAGGTAGGTGGAGATCAGCGGGGTGGGTGCGGCCTGCCAGCGGCCGCCGCCGGTGCGCCGGGTGACGGCGTTGGCGAGGACGGTCCAGCCTTCGGGTGCGGTGACGCCGAGCTGGAAGACGGCTTTGAGGTCGGGCTGGTCGAACGCGGCGAACACCCGCTGGACGTCCTCCATGAACAGCTGGGTGTAGACGTATGTCTCGCCGTCGGTGGGGTCGGTGAACCGGTGCATGCCCTCGCCGGTGTGCGAGTAGCGCATCGCGGCGTCGATCAGCAGTTCGTGCTCGCCGGGCGTGATCCCGGTGAGCGGGAGCCGGTTCCCGGAGAGCGTGCCGGGGTCGACGGGGTGTCCGTCGAGGGTCACGGAGCGCAGCTCGGCGGGCTTGACTTCGACGAAGGTGTCTCCGGCCGCACGCGCGGTGAATCGGATGACGGTACGGGAGTCGAAGGTGTCGTCGCCCTGCGTCAGATCGAGGTCGATCGTGTACCGCTGGACATCGAGGAGCTGGGCTCGGAGCTGCGCTTCATCGCGCGTCAGTACGGACATGGGGCCATGGTGCCGTACGCCACCGGCCCTGCGCACGGGGTAATGGGGACCGGTGGCCGATCGGGAGGGGAGGGGGGAGAGCGGTCGTGACCCCACGTTTTCACGCTGTCAGAAGCCCAGTTCACACACCAATTGCTGTGGTGAACCAGAACCGGCGTCTGACCAGCGAGTACATGGAGGACGTCTCGTTTGGTGCCGCAGGGACAGGGAGCTGCGCTCGGTGGGTTCGGATGTTCAGGGGCGGGCAGTGCCGTTGAAGGGTGGCGTAGGACGGTTCAGCCGCCAGACCACGTCGATGCCGCTGCCTGAGGGAGCTACGGGCGGTTTTCCCTGTTCACGCAGGCCTCGGTGAAGCCCAACCGGCGTGGTATGGCGGCGCTGGAGGCGTTGGACAGGTCGTGCGCGATTTCCAGGTACTCCACGTCCGGCAAGGTGAACATCTCGGTGACCATGGCCGCCGGTTGCTCCAGTGGCGATGTGGGCGGGGCCGCCGTCCGCTCCAGTGGTACGGGGGCGAGCCCAGGCGCGTACCGGGCGAGGAGCGTGAGCGTCTGCCACTCGCGGTCCCAGGAGCGGAAACGCTTGACGACCGTGGTGGGGCCGATGCCGATCGTGTGGGTCGTCGTCAGGTCGGTCATCCGGTGGGCCCCCGGTCGCGGCCGGCGGCGGTCAGCTCTCGGGGGCGGAGCCGTCCGCGATGCGCTCGTGGTGTCTGATCACTTCGGCGACGATGAAGTTGAGCAGCTTCTCGGCGAAGGCTGGGTCGAGTTTCGCGCTCTCGGCGAGGCTGCGCAGCCGGGCGATCTGGCGGGCCTCGCGGGCCGGGTCGGCGGGCGGGAGCTGGTTCCGCGCCTTGAGGAGGCCGACCTGCTGGGTGGCTTTGAAGCGCTCGGCGAGCATGTGGACGACGGCGGCGTCGATGTTGTCGATGGATCCGCGCAGGCGGTCCAGTTCGGCCTGTACGGACGGGGCTGTCTCGGTCATGGTCGTCGAGCTTACGTCGTGATCGTCGGCGGGTCGTCGGGGTCCGGTATCTGGTCACTCCAGCCGCCGGGCACGGTGTGCCCCTGCTGCTGGCGGAAGACGACGGGGGCCTTTCCCACCCGGCGGGTGAAGAGCCGGGAGAAGTAGGCGGGGTCGTCGTACCCCACGCGGCGGGCGACGGCGGCGACCGGCAGATCGGTGGCGGCGAGCAGTTCCTTGGCGCGGCCGAGGCGGATGCCCAGGAGGTAGTCCTTGGGACTGCAGCCCGCCCCCTGCCGTACCGCGTTGCGCAGTTCGGCCGGGGTCATGCCGTGCCGGGCCGCGTGTTCGGCGACGGTCAGCGGCTGGAAGGCGTCGCGGGCGAGCGCCTGGAGAACGGGGGCGCCTTCCGCGTCGGTGTCGGCGCGGGCGCGGCGCAGCGCGACGAGCAGTTCATGGACCGCGGCTCCGCTCTCCACTTCGAGCAGCGGGTTCCCGCGGCGCGCGGCGCGGACGATGCGCCCCACGGCGGCGCGTGCACCCGCGACGTCGGTGAGCGTGACGACGGGCCGGTCGGGTTCGATGTAGCCGAGTTCGGTGTAGGTGGCGGTGGCGGGCCCGGTGAAGTCGACGAAGGACTCGTCCCAGCCGGTGGCCGGATCTGCTCCGTAGTGGTGGGTGGCGCCGGGGGTTATCCAGATGAGCGCGGGCGCGGTGACGGTTGTACGGCGTCCGTCGGCGCCGCGGTACCAGCCGCTGCCCGCGCCGACGATGACGGCGACATGGTGGTCGAGCGTCCGCGGCCCGACCGGGGGCAGGGTGCCGTGCTGGAGGCCCACTCCGAGGCAGACCAGGCCGAGCTTGTGGTGGGCGGGGCTCGGAGTGAAGTAGCGCATCCAGGTGTGGTACATCCCTTTTCCGGCCTCCCTGTACGGTGCGTAGCGGTCCATCACGGGTTGTTCGCCGCGGTCTCTTGCGTCCAACCAGCGTTGATCTTTGTCCATGGACCGGGCCGCCGCCAGGGGTGAGAGTGTCGACGTGGCTGATTTCACTGTGGGTGACGAGGATTTCCTGATCGACGGGCGGCCGGTCCGGCTGCTGTCGGGGGCACTGCACTACTTCCGGGTGCACGAGGAACAGTGGGGCCACCGGCTGGCCATGCTCCGGGCCATGGGGCTCAACTCCGTGGAGACATACGTCCCGTGGAATCTGCACGAGCCCCAGCAGGGCCGCTTCCATGACGTGCGGGCGCTCGGCCGGTTCCTGGACGCCGCGCACGAGGCCGGCCTGTGGGCGGTCGTCCGCCCGGGACCGTACATCTGCGCCGAGTGGGAGAACGGCGGGCTGCCGCACTGGCTGACCGGAGCACTGGGGTCGCGGGTGCGCACCCGTGACGCTGAGTATCTGCGCCAGGTGGACCGCTGGTTCCACCGGCTGCTGCGTGAGGTCGTCCCCCGGCAGATCGACCGGGGCGGCCCGGTGATCATGGTGCAGGTCGAGAACGAGTACGGCAGTTACGGATCCGACCAGGCCTATCTGCGCCATATGGCGGGGCTGCTCCGCACGCTCGGGGTGAGCGTGCCGCTGTTCACCTCGGACGGGCCCGAGGACCACATGCTGACCGGCGGTTCGGTCCCCGGGGTGCTGGCCACGGCCAACTTCGGCGCGGACGCGCGCGAGGGCTTCGACGTGCTGCGCCGGCACCGCCCGAAGGGGCCGCTGATGTGTATGGAGTTCTGGTGCGGCTGGTTCGACCACTGGGGCGCCGAGCCCGTCGTACGGGATCCGGCGGACGCCGCGCTGGCGCTGCGGGAGATCCTGGAGTGCGGGGCTTCGGTGAACCTGTACATGGCGCACGGCGGGACGAACTTCGCCGGCTGGGCGGGCGCCAACCGCGCGGGTGAGCTGCACGACGGCGAGCTGCAGCCGACCGTGACCTCGTACGACTACGGCGCGCCCATCGACGAGTACGGGCGGCCGACCCGGAAGTTCTGGCTGTTCCGCGAGGTGCTGGCGGAGTACGCCGACGGTCCGCTGCCGGAACTTCCGTCGGCCCCCGCCGCGCTGGCGGCGCCGGTACGGGCCGCGCTCCCGGAGTGGGTGCCGCTCGGCGGGGTGACGGACGCGCTGGGTGGTCCCGAGCAGGTCACGGGGGCTACGCCGTCGTTCGAGGAGCTGGATGTCGACCGGGGCCTGGTCCGCTACCGCCTGACGGTGCCGGGCCCGCGCAAGCCGTATCCGCTGACCGCGCCCGGACTGCGCGATGTGGCGCAGCTGTACGTCGACGGGGTCCGCACGGAACTGGGCACCCCGGTGGCCGGGCCCGCTTCGGTGGAGCTGTGGGTGGAGTCGCTGGGCCGGGTCAACTACGGCCCCCGGCTCGGTGAGCCGAAGGGCCTGACGGGCGGGGTGCTGCACGAGCGCCAGTACCTGCACGGGGTCCGTGCGCGGGGGCTGCGGCTCGACGCGTTCGACGACGCGTCGGCCGTCGCGAAGCTGCCGTTCCGTGCGGTGCCGCCGGGTGGGCCGGATGCCGGGGCCCGGGGGCTGCACCGGGGGACGTTCCAGGTGACCGGGGCCGGGGACGCGACGCTGGAACTGACCGGCTGGGTACGGGGGTTCGTCTGGGTGAACGGTTTCGGTCTGGGCCGCTACTGGTCGGCGGGGCCGCAGAGTTCGCTGTTCGTACCGGGCCCGGTGCTGCGCGAGGGCGAGAACGAAGTGTGGGTGCTTGAGCTCGCGGGCGCCTCGGCGGACGCGAGCGAGCCGGGGCTGACGCTCCGCTGAGCCTCCTGCGCGCGCCGGGCCGATAAGGCAGCGGGGCCGGTCCTCGGCTGAGGACCGGCCCCGCTGCCGTCGGGCGCGTCCGCTCCGCCACATCTGACGGGCCTCCGCAACACCTCACGGCGCTCCGCTACACCTCGCGGACCTCGAAGGCGTCGAGCGCGAACTCGGCTACCCCGTCGTCGCCGACCTTGCGCAGCCCCACCCAGGCGTCGCCACCGGCCGGCGCCGTGAACTCGTAGCTCAGCTCCGTCGGTTCGGTCGCGACGGGCAGCACCCTGCGGTCCAGCTCACGCGCCGCGGGCTCGTCGACGCCGGTGATCCAGGCGTACTGGCCGGCTGTGTCGTTCTCGTACCGGAAGGCGACCCGGTACCGCTTGGACGGCTCGAAACGGACGGTGTGCTGGACGGTCCGGTAGACCAGGCCGTCGTTCTCGCCGCGCGACTTGAGCGACTGGCCGCCGTCGATGACGTCGTCGATGACCTTGCCGTTCCAGCCCCGCTGGGTGAACGGCGCGTGCCGCTGCCCGATGTGGGTCCGGGGGTCGGTCGAGCCGCCGGCGTCGCCCTTGACGAAGGCGCCCCAGCCCTGCGGGACGTTCTCGAAGTCCTCGAAGGCCAGCGCGCCCGCCTTCCGGGTGGGCTTGGCCCCGGCGATCCGCAGGTTGTCGAACCGCACCTGCGCATCGCCCGCCGCGACCCGCAGCGTGAGGTCGACCCGGCCGCCGCTCTCCGGCACGGTGAAGTACGTGAACATCCGCTGGAAACGGGAGTCGTGCTTGCGGTCGGCCGCGACGTAGTTGCCCGCGCACGACGTGTCGGTCCAGTTGGCCGCGGTCACGCCGTCGGCGGTACGGATCTCCAGGGCGGCCCTGCGCCGCTCCCCCGCCTTCTTGCCGACCTCGACCTGCACCGAGGCTACGTAGGTGCCTGCGGGCAGCCGGCCCAGGCGCTGACCGACGGTGGTGGCCGCTCCGGCGCCGATCACCAGCTCGTAGTCGCCGATGGAGCTGAGTACGACGGACGCGGGCCCCTGCGTCTGCCATCCTTTCAGGGAACCGGAGTTGAAGCCCGGGTCGTACACCGGGGTGCCCTGCCCCCACTGGGGTTCGGCCGGGGCTTTCACCCTTGAGCGGTACAGCACATAGGGCTGTCCCGCGGTGGCCTCCACGGTGACCTTGCCCGAGCGGACCGCCAGGTCACCGGCGTGCACCCGGCCCTGGTCGGTGAGCCGGTAGAGCGCGACGCGCGAGGAGCCCGACCAGCCGCGCGGCAGCTGCCAGGTGGTGCTGCCGCCCTTCGGGTTGTAGTGGTAGAGCTTCTCCGGGTCGGTCGCCCTGCGGGGCTCCCAGGGCAGCAGATAGCTGCCGCCGGTGTAGACGACGCGTCCGTCGGTGGTGATGCGGCGGTTGCCGTCCGCGTCGCCGACGACGGTCCCGGTGGGGCCGAAGAAGGTGATCTCGTGCTCGGTCCACCGCTTGACCGGGTAGGCCTGGAGGTACTTCGCCGGCAGCGCCTCGGTCCAGATGATGTCGTAGAAGGCGTTCCAGTCCGTCTTGTTGACCCAGCCCTCGAAGTTGCCCATCCGGCCGGCGCCCAGCAGCGTGGGCCACTTGTTGGAGAAGACGTCCTTCTGGTGGTTGCGGATGAAGCGGATCAGCTGGGAGTTGATGCCGCGCGAGGTGTCGCCGCCGTAGTCGGTCTCGTTCGCCCAGTGCGACCAGACCGAGGAGCGCTCCAGGCCGTGGCCCCACTCGCTGCTGACCGTCCAGCCCTGCTCGCGCAGGGCGCGCTGGAGCCGGTCGCCGTTCCAGCCGGACTCCCGGAAGACATCGAAGTAGATGGCGTTGAGCGCCGGGTGGGTGTCGTCGCGCAGGTCCTGCAGCCGCTTGATGATGTCGCCGGACACCAGGTCACGCCGGGAGTCGATGCGGTAGGACTGGTCGAGCCAGTCCCACTGCTTGTCGGTCTTGTCGACGAGCTTCTCGGAGAAGGCGTGGGCGACGGGGTACGACTCGGTGGCGTTGACGTGCACGCTGAAGTCGCTGTTCCACTTGCTGCCCTCCTTGACGAGGGTGTTCAGGTCGGCGAGGCCGCCGGCCCGCTCGTTGTAGTTGCCCGCGTAGTCGGGGTGCGCGGAGTCGTGGCCCTCCGACTGGTACCCCTTGAGCAGCGTGTACTGGCGCAGCCCGTCCGTGGCGAGCGAGATCCGCTTGACGTTGTCGAGCGTCGCGAGGAACGGGTTGGTGGCCTGCGAGGCGAAGTTGAACGGGATGTGCGGGACGACCCGAAGATGGGTGTCGTCCGCGCCGAGCGGGGTCACCATGATGTCGCGGAAGGCGATCGCCGCGTCCTGCCAGTCGACCACGCCGTCGCCGTTGCGGTCCCGGGTGAGGATGACGGTCGCGTACGGCAGCGGCTCGGTGGCGTCCACCGGCGAGGAGTCCGCGCGGTGGGTCCACTGGCCGCACGCCAGCTGCGCCTTGACGTAGCCGTCCCTCTTGACGGTCTGCCGCCACATCCGGCCGTTCTCCCAGGTGGCGCCCGGGGTGTCGGCCGGCTTGTCGTAGACCGTGTTGGTCTCGACGGCGCCGCCGAGCCCGTCGTGCGCCACCACTGCGTACGCGCAGCCGACGGGCGCCGCGTCCGCCGCGCTGTCCGGTGCGACCTTCACCAGGGTGTCGCCGCTCTTGGCCTTGTCCAGGTCGAGCTTGGCGGCCAGCAGGGTGGCGCCGGGCTGGTCGCTGCGTACGGAGAGGAAGGCCAGGGCGGGGATCTCCAGCGTCCCGACACGCAGCGCCGCGGTGTCCGCGATACGGGTGACCCGCCAGTCGGTCCGCCATCCGTGGACCCGGATCTCGACGCCGATCTCGGTCCCGCCGTCGAAGGCGAGGGTGTACGCGATCCGGTCCCGGCCGGGCCCGGACGTCACCTTCGGGGTGTGCGGGGCCCCGTCGATGAGCACCGAGGTGACGGGGTCCTCCTGTCCGTGCAGCAGCGCGCCCGTCCGGCGGTCGGTGTACGACACGATGCGCGGGAAGCCGCGGTCGACGCGTACGTCGAGGGCTTCGGAACGCAGGACGGCCTCGGCCCCGCCCGCGGTCCCCGAGCCCGTGGCCCCCGCGTCCGCCGCGAAGGCGGACGGGGTGGCGAATGCCGCACCGACACCGGCCAGCGCGGTGGCGGCCACCACGGTCCTGCGGCTGGGCCCTCGGTCTTCTTCGTGCACGCTCGCTCCTCCATCGCGACGATCATCCGTGCACGTCACGATGGAGGGGCAGGGCGTGTGAGCCTATGGACAAAGGAGGGACAGGTCTTGGACTAAAGCGATATCCGGCGCTTTGTCCTGGCCTCCCGTCCACTCCTCCGACCGGTTTGGCCGTTCTTTTACCCGGCTCTCTTCACCCGGCTCTCCGTTGCCTGGCTCTCTTCTGCCTGGCTCTCTTCTGCCTGGCTGGTGTGCCGGGCGCCCGTCGCGGCGTCAGTGCAGCGCGTCCGCGGCCGACTTGATGTCCGCCGAGAGGGCCGACACCTGGGCGTACACACCCGGGTAGCCCCGCTCGGCGCAGCCCTGGCCGAAGCTCACGATCCCGACCTGGATCCAGTCGCCCTTGTCGTCCTTGCGGAACATCGGACCGCCGGAGTCGCCCTGGCAGGTGTCGACTCCGCCCTTCTCGACGTCTCCGGCGCAGATCTCGTCGCCGGCGTTGAACTGCGCTCCGTACGCCTCCGCGCACTGCTCGTCGGAGACGTACGGGACGGTCGCCTGCCGCAGATAGCGCTGCTGGCCGCCGTTCTCACTCGTCGAGCCCCAGCCCGCGATGGTGAATGTTCCCTTGTCGTACTCCGTACCGGTGACGGTGGGCAGGGTCGGCAGGTCGAAGGGCGCGGCCAGTTTGACCAGCGCCCAGTCCTTGCCCTTGCCGTTGTAGCCGGGGGCCCGGACGACCTGGGTGGACTTGATGTGGACGGCTTTCGGGCCCTGGAGGTCGACCGAGCCCGCGGTGGCGGTGATCGAGGTGTTGGGCCCGGAGCCGGTTACACAGTGGGCCGCGGTGAGGACGATGTCCTTGGCGTAGAGGGCGCCGCCGCATCCCTGGGAGAGATGCACCATAAAGGGGTACGTGCCCTCCGCCACCCGGGTGCCTCCGACGACGGGTTCCGGGGCGGTGGCCGAGGCCGGGGCGGGCTGGAGGCTGAGGACGGCGAGTGCGGCGGCGCCGATGGCCGCACATCGTCCGATGGTGCGCACTGGCTGGTTCAACGGGCTTCCTCTCGTGGGGGCTGAGGGGTCCTCAAGCCCTGTCCGGACAGGATCTGGTCGCCTCGTCCGGGAAGGGCTCTTCCCACGACAATGGACGCTGTCCGGGTTTTCCGCCCGGCCGTAGAGTGGATGCGTGACGGACGACAGCGAGGTCGTACACGGATTTCCACATCTGGAGACCGTGCAGGCGGCGATCACGGCACTGCACAGGCGCCTCTCGTACGACGGCGTCCTCGGCTACGCGCCAAGCGTCGCCCCCGCCGACGTCGCCTTCTCCGATCTGGACGATCTGCATCTGGGCTCCCAGCGGGTGGCCCGTGCGCTGGTCCACCAGCTGCGGCTGCCGGACGCCCGGATGATAGTCGGCTTCCGCGAGATGGAGCACGCGGCCGCGGTCGAACTGGCCGCGGGACCCGAGTACTTCATCGAGCTCAACGACCGTTTCCGTACCCACCGGGGTGACATCGGGGCGGCTCTCGCCCATGAGATCACGCATGTGCTGCTGCACCGGCTCGGCCTCGGCTTCGCGGGGACCCGGGACAACGAGATCCTCACCGACACCGCGACGACCTACCTCGGGGCGGGCTGGCTGCTGCTCGACGCGTTCCGGGAGGACGAGGTGTCCAGCCAGAAGCTCGGCTATCTCACCCCGGAGGAGTTCGGGTATGTCCTGGCCAAGCGGGCGCTGCTCTTCGACGAGGACCCGTCGGTCTGGTTCACCAGTCCGCAGGCGTACACGGCGTACACGAAGGGGCGGGCCCGGGCCGGTCAGGACAGCAGCCGCCCGCCGCTGACCGCCGCCGGGTGGGCCGGGCGCCGCGCCTACGCGAAACACCGCAGGTACGCGCAGGAGCACGGCGGCCGCTCCGCCCCGGGCATGCCGTACGCCTTCGAGGAGGCGGCCGACGGACTGCGCGTCAGTTTCGCCTGCCCGACCTGCCATCAGCGGATCCGGGTGCCGGTCCGGGGCCGGGTGCGGGCCCGCTGCGGGCTCTGCCGCACCGTCCTGAACTGCGACACCTAGGGTCTTTCGGTTGGGTCGGCCGGGCTCGCGGGGCCCGGCATCCGGTTCGTGACACCAGAGGAGCCACCTTCATGCGCGTAGAGACCAAGCACGCACTGGTCCGGCCGCTCCAGCGGTATCTGGTCAACCCACCGGTCCGGCTGCTGCTGCGGCTCGGGGCGGCGCCCGGATACGCGCTGCTGGAGACGCGCGGGCGGGTCACCGGGCAGATCCGCACCACCCCGGTCGGCGAGGGGCGGGAGGGGCCGGTGTTCTGGATCGTCGCGGAACACGGCACGCACGCCGGTTATGTCCGCAACATCCGGGACTGCCCGGACGTGCGGGTCCGCCTCCGTGCGGGGAGCCGCTTCGTCTGGGTGCCGGGGACAGCCCAGCTGCTGCCCGGCGACGACCCGTACGCACGGCAGCGCACCCTCGTCCGGGGGCATCCGCTGCGCGCGCTGAATGCCGTGGTCGTCCGGGCGATGGGGACGGAACTGCTGACGGTCCGTATCGACCTGCATCCCCCGAACTGACGCCGGGCCCGCTCCGCGGAGCGGAAGGGGCCCGGTTCTCACGCTGCCGTCAGGCGGCGGCCCTGCGGCCGCCCTGGCCACCACGGCCCTGGCCGCCGCCACGGCCGGCGCCGCCACGGCTCTGACCGCCCTGACCGCCGCCCTGGCCACCGCTCTGGCCCTGGCCGCCACGGCCCTGGCCACCGCGGCGGCCGCGGCCACCGCGGCCCTGCCCGGCCGGAGCGACAGCCCCGGTCGCGGGCCTGCTGGGCCTGGAGCGCCGCTGCGGGGCGGTGGCCTGCTGCGGTACGTCGATGACGATCGCCACACCCGAGGGCTCCTGCGCCCCGGTGATCCGGGTGAGTTCCTCGTCGCTGGACCTGACCCGGGCGGTCCTGGGTGTGATGCCCGCGTCCGACATCAGCCGGGTCATCTCGCGCTTCTGCTCCGGGAGCACGAGCGTGACGACGCTGCCCGACTCGCCCGCCCGCGCGGTGCGCCCGCCGCGGTGGACGTAGTCCTTGTGGTCGGTGGGCGGGTCCACGTTCACGACCAGGTCGAGGTCGTCGATGTGGATGCCGCGCGCCGCGACGTTGGTCGCGACCAATGCGGTGACCTGGCCGTTCTTGAACTGGTCGAGGGTGCGGTTGCGCTGCGGCTGGGAGCGGCCGCCGTGCAGACCGCCGGCCCGTACACCGCTGGCCAGCAGCCGTTTCACCAGCCGGTCGACGGACCGCTTGGTGTCCAGGAAGAGGATCACCCGGCCGTCGCGTGCCGCGATGCGCGTGGTGACGGCCTTCTTGTCGGTCTCGTCGGCGACGTAGAGCACGTGGTGGTCCATCGTGGTCACCGCGCCCGCCGACGGGTCAACCGAGTGGACGACCGGGTCGGTCAGGAACATCTTGACCAGCCGGTCGATGTTCTTGTCCAGGGTCGCCGAGAACAGCATCCGCTGACCGCCCGGCTCGACCTGCTTGAGCAGTGCGGTGACCTGCGGCATGAACCCCATGTCGGCCATCTGGTCGGCCTCGTCGAGCACGGTGATGCCGACCTGGTCGAGGCGGCAGTCGCCGCGCTCGATGAGGTCCTTGAGCCTCCCGGGGGTGGCGACCAGCACCTCGGCGCCGCGCCGCAGCGCGCCGGACTGCCTGGAGATCGACATCCCGCCGACGACGGTGGTCAGCCGCAGCTGGACCGAGGTGGCGTACGGCGTCAGCGCGTCGGTGACCTGCTGGGCGAGTTCGCGGGTGGGCACCAGCACGAGGGCCAGCGGCGCCTTCGGCTCGGCGCGGCGGCCCGCGACCCGGGCCAGCATCGCGAGCCCGAAAGCGAGGGTCTTGCCGGAGCCGGTCCGCCCGCGGCCGAGCAGATCGCGGCCCGCGAGGGAGTTCGGCAGGGTGGCTGCCTGGATCGGGAAGGGGTCGGTCACACCCTGCGCCGCGAGGGTCTTCAGGAGTGCGGCGGGCATGTCCAGCTCGGCGAAGGCCTCGACGGCGGGCAGCGCGGGGGTGATGGTGTCCGGCAGCGTGAATTCGGCAGGCCTGGGAGCTGCCTTGCGGGCCGGAGACTTTGCGGGGGCCTTGCCTCGGCCCCTCGGCGGACTGGTGCGTGCGGGGCGTGCCGGGCGTTCAGCGGAGCGGGTCATGCGGTTCAAGCCTTCCTGCCGGATGTAGGACAGCACAAACCGGGACCCGCACCTTGGAGGTGCGGGCCCCGGTCAGCGAGGTACGCGTCCGACAATTAGGCCGGAACGATGTTCTCCGCCTGCGGGCCCTTCTGGCCCTGCGTGACGTCGAAGGAGACCTTCTGGCCCTCCTGGAGCTCACGGAAGCCCTGGGTGGCGATGTTCGAGTAGTGGGCGAAGACGTCGGCGCCGCCGCCGTCCTGCTCGATGAAGCCGAAGCCCTTTTCCGAGTTGAACCACTTCACGGTACCGGTGGCCATAACATTCTCCTCAACAGGTGCAGTGCCGGAAATTCGCACTTTACGAATTCCGCGTCGCCGCATTGAACCCCATCCGGAGAAAGCCGGAAAACAATAAAGCGCCTGTCGGAGCATTCCCGTCAGGCGCACATAAAGTTCATGGGTACCAAAACTGCAACAACGTCAGCCTAGCACGCTTGTCGCCCGGATGTCTGGACCCAGCGGGACCCGGATGATCTCCGCGCACGCCTCCGACCGGTGGTTCCGCCCCGAACGCGACCCGGCAGCCGGTCAACTCGCCTGGACGCAAAGAGGAGTTGCCCCGGCACACCGGACCGCCCCGGAAGGCGGCGGAAGCCGGGAAGCTCCCCGCAGGACGAACCGGAAGGGTGAGAGAGTCCCCGCACTGTTCGATTGACGTTCACCCGCGCCCGCGGCGTCCGGGACGCCCCCTCCCCGTACGGGGCGCCGCAGCCCGCAGCCTAGGATTCCGGGCATGATCGCCGAATTGCAGTGCATAGTGCTGGACTGCCCCGAGCCCGCAGACCTGGCCGCGTTCTACCGGTCGGTCCTCGGCGGCAGCGTCGACCGGCCCGACCCCCGCTGGGCGCTCAGCTCCGACTGGTCCACGCTGCACACCGCGTCCGGACTGGTACTGGCCTTCCAGCGCGCCGAGAACCACCGCGCACCGGCGTGGCCCGACCCGACCCGGCCCCAGCAGTTCCATCTGGACTTCGGCGTGCCCGACCTCGACCGGGCGGAGGTCGAAGTTCTCGACGCGGGCGCCCATCTGCTCGACGACAGCGCGCCGGACTGGCGTATCTACGCGGACCCCGCGGGGCACCCCTTCTGCCTGGTCCGCCACTGACCTGCCTGGTCCGCCACTGACCGAAGGCGGGGCGGGCCACTGCCGGCGGGAGCGTGGCCGGTCAGCCCCTGGAGCGCTCGGCGGTGCTCCGCTCGACACAGAACTCATTGCCCTCGATGTCGGCCAGCGTCGCCCACCCCCGGCCGTCGGGCCTGCGGTGGTCCTCGACGAGCGTGGCGCCTAGCGTCAGCAGCCGCTCGACTTCCTCCTCCCGGGTGCGGTCCGTCGGCTGGAGGTCCAGATGCAGGCGGTTCTTGAGCTGTTTGGGCTCGGGCACCTGGATGAAGAGCAGGCCGAAACCGGTGGCCTGGATCAGCGCCTCGGGGTCGCCCGGCTTGTCATCGTCGGCGAGCGGGATGTCGAGGACCTTGGCCCAGAAACTGCCGAGCTCGTAGGCGTTGGCGCAGTCGACCGTCACATGGCGTACGAATGAAGTCATGATCGCATCATGCCTCAACACATGTGACCGGTAAGGGAATTCAGGCGCTCCGCGTCCCGCTCCGCAGGGTGACGAGGGCGGTGTGGCCATCGGCCCGCAGCACACCCGGTGACTCGCCGGTCACCACCGCCGCGTCGTACGGCGCCAGGGCGGCGCCGGCGTCCTCCAGGGCCGCGGTCCCATCCAGCGCGACGACCAGCACGGTGGCGTCCGGCGGGACGTCGAGGGTGAGTCTGCCCCGTACGACCGAGGTGAGCGCTTCGGTGAGCGTCTCCCGGTACATCACGTTGAAGTTCACGACGGGTCCTTCGAGCAGCCGTCCGTGCGTCGCCACGTCGCCGGCGAAGCGGTGCGGCACGAACCGCGCGTCCGCCCGCAGCGGGACTCCGCCGGCCGTCAGCTCCATCCCCGCACCGTCCACCACCGTCAGCACCCTGGTGACCCCGGGGAAGACGGAGAACGGCCCGTCGGCGCCGACATCCGCCAGGCTCACCCGCCAGGCGAAGGTGTCCATCCCGGCGCCTTCAGGCCCGGCGGCGATCTCACGGGTGACCCCGCCGCCGTTCTTCCAGGGCGCGGCGGCCCGGCCTGCGGCCCGCAGTATCCGTACGGTCATACCCGCACCGCCCCCGGCCCCGGTCGCCTCTGCGCCCGCTGTTCCATTCGCTGATCCGCTCTCTCGTCCGCCTTCAGCAGCCCCGGAGACTGCCGGACGCGCCACGGCGCCCACCCAGTGTCCGGTCGGGGACAAGGCAGGCGCCGCGTTCAGTTCCGCACCCCATTGTGCGGGACGTTCTGGTGGGGCCGTCAGACCATCAGTGCCCGGTCCGTCGGCTTGATCGGGGCGTGCAGCTCGCTGGCGCCGGTGAGGAAGCGGTCCACACCGCGCGCCGCCGAGCGGCCCTCGGCGATCGCCCAGACGATCAGCGACTGACCGCGGCCCGCGTCCCCAGCAACGTACACGCCGGGAACATTGGTCGCGTAGTCGGCATCGCGGGCGATGTTGCCGCGGGCGTCGAGCTCCAGGCCGAACTGCTGGACGAGGCCGTTGGCCTGGTCGGTGCCGGTGAAGCCCATGGCCAGGGTGACCAGCTCGGCGGGGATCCGGCGCTCGGTGCCGGGCTGCTGCTCCAGCTTGCCGTCCTTGAACTCCACCTCGACGAGGTGCAGGTACTTGACGTTTCCGACCGTCTCCCCCTCCTCGGGCTCGGAGCCCTCGAAGTGCGTGGTCGAGACGGCGTAGATGCGCTCGCCGCCCTCCTCGTGCGCGGAGGTGACCTTGTAGAGCATCGGGAAGGTCGGCCAGGGCTGGCCGGGGTTCCGCTCGCCGCCCGGCCGGGGCATGATCTCCAGCTGGGTGACCGACTTGGCGCCCTGGCGGTGGGCGGTGCCCACGCAGTCGGCGCCGGTGTCGCCGCCGCCGATGACCACGACGTGCTTGCCCTCGGCGGTGATCGGGGCCACCGTGAGGTCGCCCTCCTGCACCTTGTTGGCGAGCGGCAGGTACTCCATCGCGAAGTGGATGCCGTTCAGCTCGCGGCCCGGTACGGGCAGGTCGCGGGAGACCGTCGCACCGGCCGCGATGACCACCGCGTCGTACCTGCGGCGGAGCTTCGCCGCGTCGATGTCGCGGCCGATCTCCGTCTCGGTGCGGAACTTGGTGCCCTCCGCGCGCATCTGCTCGATACGCCGGTTGATGTGGGACTTCTCCATCTTGAAAGCGGGGATGCCGTACCGGAGCAGTCCCCCGATGCGGTCCGCGCGCTCATAGACGGCGACCGTGTGCCCGGCGCGGGTCAGCTGCTGGGCGGCGGCGAGTCCCGCCGGACCCGATCCGATGACCGCGACCGTCTTGCCGGAGAGCCGCTCGGGCGGCTGCGGGGTGACGTCACCGCTGTCCCACGCCTTGTCGATGATCGAGACTTCGACGTTCTTGATGGTGACGGCGGGCTGGTTGATGCCGAGGACACACGCCGACTCGCAGGGCGCCGGGCAGAGGCGCCCGGTGAACTCCGGGAAGTTGTTGGTGGCGTGCAGCCGCTCGGACGCCGCCGACCAGTCCTCGCGGTAGGCGTAGTCGTTCCACTCGGGGATGAGGTTCCCCAGCGGGCAGCCGTTGTGGCAGAACGGGATACCGCAGTCCATGCAGCGGCCGGCCTGCTTGCTGATGATCGGCAGCAGGGATCCGGGAACGTAGACCTCGTTCCAGTCCTTCACCCGCTCCTCGACGGGGCGGGTCTGCGCGACCTCGCGGTCCGTTGTCAGAAAGCCCTTGGGGTCAGCCATTGGTCGCCGCCTCCATCATCTTCTCGGTGGTCTCGTTCTCGGAGAGACCTGCCAGCTCAGCGGCGTCCTTGGCGGCGAGCACTGCCTTGTAGGTGGTCGGGATGATCTTGCTGAAGCGGTCGGCCGACGTGGCCCAGTCGGCCAGCAGCTTCTCGGCCACGGTGGAGCCGGTCTCCTCCTGGTGGCGGCGCACGACGTCGTGCAGCCACTGCTTGTCGGTGTCGTCGACGGGCTCGACCGCGCCCATGTTGCCGGCGTTGACGTTGTCGCGGTCCAGGTCGATGACGTACGCGACACCGCCCGACATACCGGCCGCGAAGTTCCGGCCGGTCTCGCCGATGACGACGGCGTGCCCGCCGGTCATGTACTCGCAGCCGTGGTCGCCCACGCCTTCCGAGACTACCGTCGCGCCGGAGTTGCGGACGCAGAACCGCTCGCCGGTGCGGCCGCGCAGGAACAGCTCGCCGCCGGTCGCGCCGTAGGCGATGGTGTTGCCAGCGATGGTTGAGTACTCGGCGAGGTGCTCGGCGCCGCGGTCAGGGCGGACGATCACCCGGCCGCCGGAGAGGCCCTTGCCGACGTAGTCGTTGGCGTCGCCCTCAAGACGGAGCGTGACCCCGCGCGGGACGAAGGCGCCGAAGGACTGGCCCGCGGAGCCGGTGAAGGTGATGTCGATGGTGTCGTCGGGCAGGCCCGCGCCACCGAACTTCTTCGTCACCTCGTGGCCGAGCATGGTGCCGACGGTCCGGTTGATGTTCCGGATGGCGACCTGCGCGCGGACCGGCTGGGCGGCCTCGGCGGAGTCGGCGGCCAGCGCGTCGGCCGCCAGCTTGATCAGCTGGTTGTCGAGCGCCTTCTCCAGGCCGTGGTCCTGCTCGGCGGTGCGGTGGCGTGCCGAGCCGTCGGGCAGTTCCGGAACGTGGAAGAGCGGGTTGAGGTCGAGCCCCTGCGCCTTCCAGTGGTCCACGGCCCGCTCGGTGTCGAGCAGCTCGGCGTGGCCGACGGCCTCTTCGAGCGTACGGAAGCCCAGCTCGGCGAGGAGCTCGCGGACCTCTTCGGCGATGAACCGGAAGAAGTTCACGATGTACTCGGCCTTGCCGGAGAAGCGCTCGCGCAGCACCGGGTTCTGGGTGGCGATGCCGACCGGGCAGGTGTCGAGGTGGCAGACGCGCATCATGACGCAGCCGGAGACGACGAGCGGCGCGGTCGCGAAACCGAACTCCTCGGCGCCGAGCAGCGCGGCGATGATGACGTCGCGGCCGGTCTTCAGCTGGCCGTCGGTCTGTACGACGATGCGGTCGCGCAAGCCGTTGAGCAGCAGCGTCTGCTGGGTCTCGGCGAGGCCGAGCTCCCAGGGGCCGCCCGCGTGCTTCAGCGAGGTGAGCGGGGAGGCGCCGGTGCCGCCGTCGTGTCCGGAGATGAGGACGACGTCCGCGTGCGCCTTGGAGACGCCCGCGGCGACCGTGCCGACACCGACCTCGGAGACCAGCTTCACGTGGATGCGGGCCGCCGGGTTGGCGTTCTTGAGGTCGTGGATCAGCTGGGCGAGGTCCTCGATGGAGTAGATGTCGTGGTGCGGCGGCGGCGAGATGAGGCCGACGCCCGGCGTCGAGTGACGCGTCTTGGCGACCCACGGGTAGACCTTGTGGCCGGGCAGCTGGCCGCCCTCGCCGGGCTTGGCGCCCTGCGCCATCTTGATCTGGATGTCGTCCGCGTTGACCAGGTACTCGCTGGTCACACCGAAGCGGCCGGACGCGACCTGCTTGATGGACGAGCGGCGCGCCGGGTCGTACAGCCGGTCGGCGTCCTCGCCGCCCTCACCGGTGTTGGACTTGCCGCCCAGCTGGTTCATGGCGATGGCGAGGGTCTCGTGCGCCTCCTTGGAGATGGAGCCGTACGACATGGCGCCGGTGGAGAAGCGCTTGACGATCTCGGAGGCGGGCTCCACCTCGTCGAGCGGGACCGGCGTGCGGCCGGCGGCGAAGCCGAAGAGGCCGCGGAGCGTCATCAGCCGCTCGGACTGCTCGTTGACCCGGTCCGTGTACTTCTTGAAGATGTCGTAACGACCGGAGCGCGCCGCGTGCTGGAGGCGGAAGACCGTGTCCGGGTCGAAGAGGTGCGGCTCGCCCTCGCGGCGCCACTGGTACTCGCCGCCGATCTCCAGCTTGCGGTGCGAGGCGGAGATGCCGGACGCGGGGTACGCCTTGGCGTGCCGGGCGGCGACCTCGGTGGCGACGACGTCGAGTCCGGCGCCGCCGATCTTGGTCGCGGTGCCGTTGAAGTACGTGTCGACGAAGGACTGGTCGAGTCCGACCGCCTCGAAGACCTGCGCGCCCCGGTAGGAGGCCACGGTCGAGATGCCCATCTTGGACATGACCTTCAGGACGCCCTTGCCCAGGGCGTAGATCAGGTTGCGGATGGCCTGCTCGGGCTCCAAGCCCTCGATGAAGGTGCCGGCGCGGACCAGGTCCTCGACGGACTCCATGGCGAGGTACGGGTTGACGGCGGCGGCGCCGTACCCGATGAGCAGGGCGATGTGGTGCACCTCGCGTACGTCACCGGCCTCGACCAGCAGCCCGACCTGGGTGCGCTGCTTGGTCCGGATGAGGTGGTGGTGGACGGCCGATGTGAGCAGCAGCGAGGGGATCGGGGCGTGCTCGGCGTCGGAGTGCCGGTCGGAGAGGACGATCAGCCGGGCGCCCGCCTCGATGGCGGCGTCGGTCTCGTCGCAGATGTCCTTGAGCCGGGCGGCGAGGGCCTCGCCGCCGCCGCCGACCCGGTAGAGACCGGCGAGCGTCGCGGCCTTCATCCCCGGCATGTCGCCGTCGGCGTTGATGTGTATGAGCTTGGCCAGCTCGTCGTTGTCGATCACCGGGAAGGGCAGCGTGACGCTGCGGCAGGCGGCCGCTGTGGGCTGAAGGATGTTGCCCGCGGGGCCGAGCGTGGAGCGCAGCGAGGTGACGAGCTCCTCGCGGATGGCGTCCAGCGGCGGGTTGGTGACCTGCGCGAAGAGCTGGGTGAAGTAGTCGAAGAGCAGCCGGGGGCGCGCGGAGAGCGCGGCGATCGGCGAGTCCGTGCCCATGGAGCCGAGCGGCTCGCCCGCGGTGCGGGCCATGGGCGCGAGGATGACGCGCAGCTCCTCCTCGGTGTACCCGAAGGTCTGCTGGCGGCGGGTGACGGAGGCGTGGGTGTGCACGATGTGCTCGCGCTCGGGGAGGTCCTCCAGTTCGATCTCGCCGCTCTCCAGCCACTCCTCGTACGGCTGCTCGGCGGCGAGGCCGGCCTTGATCTCGTCGTCCTCGATGATGCGGTGCTCGGCGGTGTCCACGAGGAACATCCGGCCGGGCTGCAGACGGCCCTTGCGGACCACCTTCGCGGGGTCGATGTCCAGGACGCCGACCTCGGAGGAGAGGACGACGAGGCCGTCGTCGGTCACCCAGTAGCGGCCGGGGCGCAGACCGTTGCGGTCGAGGACCGCGCCGACCTGGGTGCCGTCGGTGAAGGTGACGCAGGCGGGGCCGTCCCAGGGCTCCATCATCGTCGCGTGGTACTGGTAGAAGGCCCGGCGTGCCGGGTCCATCGACTCGTGGTTCTCCCACGCCTCGGGGACCATCATCAGCACGGAGTGCGGGAGCGAGCGGCCGCCGAGGTGCAGGAGCTCCAGGACCTCGTCGAAGGAGGCGGAGTCCGAGGCGTCGGGGGTGCAGAGGGGGAAGATCCGGTCCAGCTTCTGCGGTCCGAAGAGGTCGGACGCGAGCTGGGACTCGCGGGCCTTCATCCAGTTGCGGTTGCCCTTGACCGTGTTGATCTCGCCGTTGTGCGCGACGAAGCGGTACGGGTGGGCGAGCGGCCAGCTCGGGAAGGTGTTGGTCGAGAACCGCGAGTGGACCAGGGCGACGGCGGTGGCGAAGCGGCGGTCGGAGAGGTCCGGGAAGAACGGCTCCAGCTGCCCCGTCGTGAGCATGCCCTTGTAGACGATCGTGCGGGCGGAGAGCGAGGGGAAGTAGACCCCGGCCTCGCGCTCGGCGCGCTTGCGCAGGACGAAGGCCTTGCGGTCGAGCGCGATGCCCGTGGCGGGGGCGTCCTGGCTCTGCGGCGCGTCGGCGACGAAGAGCTGGCGGAACTCGGGCATGGTGGCGCGGGCGCCGCTGCCCAGCAGGTCCGGAGTGACCGGGACCTCGCGCCAGCCGAGGACGGTGAGCCCTTCCTCGGCGGCCAGCGTCTCGATCCGTGAGACGGCGCCATGGACGTCGTCGAGGGGCAGGAAGCCGGTGCCGACGGCGTACGCGCCCGCTTCGGGGAGCTCGAATCCGGTGGCCTCACGCAGAAAGGCGTCGGGCACCTGGAGCAGGATTCCCGCTCCGTCACCGGAGTCCGGCTCGGATCCGGTGGCGCCGCGGTGTTCGAGATTGCGCAGTACGGTCAGCGCCTGCTCGACCAGCTCGTGGCTGGCCACGCCGGTAAGAGTGGCCACGAACCCGACACCGCAGGCGTCGTGTTCGTTGCTGGGGTCGTACAGCCCCTGCGGGGCGGGGCGACCCTCCATGGGCGACCAGGCGTGGATGCGCATCGGCTCTCCCGTCGTCGTCGTGGCATATGCAATGGCATAGGGACGACGTTGGCCCTCTGCGAAATTTCGAGCAGGTTACATGATGGAATGCTTCTCGAAAAGCGGATGTTTCATTCCAGCATGCGGACACCGCGGAGCGGTGGAGGCGGGGCGGCACGGCCGGGATCGGCGTCCGTGGGCCCGGAACGGAGCAGGCGGCGTTGCCTGCGGCGCGTTCCCGCCTTATGCCCGGTGGTCCGGCACTCAAAACCGCCGAGTACCCGATACCTATGACGTTCAATGCATAATGCCTCACTCCGCCGGCCGGCGGAGTGAGACATAGGCGACCCGGGGGGCCTGCCGGGCTGGCCCGCCCGTCAGCTCACCGCGGTGCCGAACAGCGCACCCAGCGCATAGGTGATCCCGGCCGCCGCCCCTCCCAGCGCCAGCTGCCGGAGCCCGCTGTACCACCAGGATCGTGCGGTGACCCGCGCCACCACGGCGCCGCAGCCGAAGAGACCGATCAGGGCCAGCAGCAGGGCCGGCCACAGCGCGGTGGCGCCGAGCAGATACGGGAGCAGCGGGAGCAGGGCGCCCAGCGCGAAGGCGCCGAAGGACGACACCGCGGCGACCAGCGGGGACGGGAGGTCGTCCGGGTCGATGCCCAGCTCCTCCCTGGCGTGGATCTCCAGCGCCTGCTCGGGGTCCCTGGAGAGCTGTTCGGCGACCGCGGCCGCCAGCTGGGGCTCCACCCCGCGCGACACGTAGAGCGCCGCGAGCTCCTTCATCTCGTCCAGCGGGTGCTTGCGCAACTCCCCCCGCTCGACTTCGAGTTCGGCCTGGACCAGCTCGCGCTGCGAGGCGACCGACGTGTACTCGCCCGCGGCCATCGAGAAGGCTCCGGCCGCAAGGCCCACAAGACCCGTGATCACGATGGTGCGGTGCGAGACGTCGCCGCCCGCGACCCCGGTCATCAGCGCGAGGTTGGAGACCAGCCCGTCCATCGCACCGAAGACGGCGGGGCGCAGCCAGCCACCGTTGACATCCCGGTGGGTGTGGTTGTCGCGGTGCGCCTCGTGCAGCGCTGCCTCGTTCTCCATGATGGACATCGGTCCCCGCCCTCTCTCTTGCGTCAGCGCCCCCGTTCCGCACAGCGGACCCGGGAACACAGTCGAAAGTACGCACGAAAAATGGCTCTCGCCAGCAAGGAAGGCCGTACTTACCAGGGGCCCGAAGGGCCGGGACCAGCCCGGATGCGACCTTCCGTGAACTCCATTGAGACGTGGATCACACGACGGCCGCATTGACGCCCCGAGGTGGGGTCCTCAGTATCTGTAAACGTTTCCAGTTGCTGGAAACGTTTACAGCTCACACGTCACGGATGCTCAGGGGGCAGGCATGCCGCAGAACGGGACACCGACCATCGTGTCGATCGCCCAGCGCGCCGGGGTGTCCATCGCGTCCGTCTCCCGGGTCCTCAACGGTGTCGGCGCACGCCCCGACACCGTCGCCCGGGTCGAGCGCGCGGTCGCGGAGCTCGGTTACGTACCGAACGCCGTGGCCCGCTCGCTCAAGGGCGGCAGGACCCGGCAGCTGACCTTCGCGATGGAGGACATCGGCAACCCCGTGTACGTGGCGATGGTCCGCGGGATCCAGTCCGTCACCCGGGCCGCCGGATACCGGCTGCTGCTGCACTCCACCGACGCGGTCGTGGAGGACGAGCTCGCCGCCATCCGCAGTCTGGGCGACCGCACCAGCGACGGGCTGATCCTCTGCCCCATCCGCATCACCGGCGCCTACGCGAAGGTGCTCGGCTCGGCGGCAGCGCCGGTCGTGATCATCGGCTCGCTGCCGGAGAACGTCCAGGTCGACAGCGTGCGCGCCGACTCCGTACGCGGCGCCGGGCTCGCCGTACGCCATCTGTACGAGACGGGGCGGCGCAGAATCGCGTTCATCAACGGCCCGCTCGACACGGTGCCCGGACGTAACCGCGCCACGGGCTACCGCAAGGCCCTCGACAGCCTGGGTCTCCCCTACGACGAGGCGCTCGTGGTGAACACCGGCTTCGCCACCGAGTCCGGCGCCGCGGCGGCCGAGCGGCTGCTGGCCGCCTCCCCCGACGCGCTGTTCTGCGCCAACGACCAGCTGGCGGTCGGCGCGGTCCGCACCCTGCACTCCCGCGGGCTGCACATCCCCGACGACATCGCCGTGGCGGGGATGGACGACAGCACCCTGGCCCAGGCCGCCTGGCCGCCGCTGACCAGCGTCGACCTGGGCTCCGTCGAGCGCGGCAGGCGGGCGGCAGAACTGCTGCTCGCCCGGCTGGGCCAGGGCGCGGCCCCTGAAGCACCGCAGCACAGCACCGCCGTACCCCGCCTCGTCGTACGCGCCTCCACCGCGCCGGCGACCGACCTGGAGAACCCGAGGTCCGTATGAGTCTCACCGCAGCCCGGGGCAGAGACGCCGCGGGCCACCGCGGCACCCCACCGCCCCGCACCCCCGACCAGCGCAGACGGGCGCTGGGTCTGGACCGGGGGGCCTGGTTCCTGCTGGCGCCCGCACTGATCCCGATCCTGGTGCTCAGCGTGGGACCGCTGCTGTACGGCTTCTCGCTCGCCTTCACCGACTCGCAGGCCGGGCGCACCACGCCGACGCGGTTCACCGGACTCGCCAACTTCGGCGATCTGCTGCACGACTCACTGTTCTGGGAGTCGTTCCGGATCGGCATCGTGTGGGCGGTCAGCGTCACCGTGCTGCAATTCGTCCTGGCGCTCGGCCTCGCCCTGCTGCTCAACGAGAACCTGCGCTTCCGCTGGCTGGCCCGCACGCTCGCGCTGGTCCCGTGGGCGATGCCCGAGGTGGTCGTCGGGATCATGTGGCGGCTCGTGTACCACCCGGACGCGGGCATTCTCAACAAGACGCTGACCCAGCTGCACCTGATCAGCGACAACGTCGACTGGCTGACCAGCCTCTCGGTGGCGCTCCCGGCCGTGATCGTCGTCGGCGTCTGGGCGGGGATGCCGCAGACCACCGTGGTGCTGCTGGCCGGGCTGCAGAACGTGCCGGTTGAGCTGAAGGAAGCCGCGCAGCTCGACGGCGCCGGGCTGTGGCGCCGCTTCACCAGCGTCACCGGGCCCGCCATCAGGCCGGTGGTGGTCGCGGTGACCGCGCTGAACTTCATCTGGAACTTCAACTCGTTCGGCCTGGTCTATGTGCTGACCCAGGGCGGACCCGGCGGCAAGACCCGGCTGCCGATGCTCTTCTCGTACGAAGAGGCCTTCAAGTACGGACAGTTCGGCTACGCGGCCGCGATGGGCCTGGTGATGGTCGCCCTCATCGCGGTGTTCCTCACCGTGTTCCTGCGCAAGAAGCTCAAGGAGGAGGCGGCATGAGTGTCCCCGCACGGCTCCGCGCCCGGCGGACGGCCGGCCGCACCGGTCAGTACCTCGCCCTCCTGTGCTACCTGGTCTTCCTGGCGTTCCCGCTGGTGTGGCTGGTGTCCACCGCGTTCAAGCCCCCCAGGGAACTCGGGTCCATCAGCCCGACCTGGCTCCCAGTACACCCGACCCTGGACAACTTCAGGGCCGCCTTCGACGCGCAGCCGCTGCTGCACTCCGCGCTCAACAGCCTCATCGTGGCGGGCAGCGCGACGGTGATCTCGGTGGCGCTCGCGGTGCCCGCCGCGTACGCCCTGGTCCGCTTCCGCAGCCGGATGTCCACGGTGGCCAACGGCTGGGTGCTGGTCAGCCAGATGTTCCCGTTCGTACTGATCATCATCCCGCTGTTCCTGGTGCTGAAGAACCTGCACCTGATCAACTCGCTCGCCGGTCTGGTCGCGGTGTACGTGGTCTGGAACCTGCCGTTCTCGCTCTGGATGCTCCAGGGGTACGTCAAGGCCGTCCCGGTCACGCTGGAGGAGGCCGCGGCCGTCGACGGCGCCGGGCGGCTGCGGACGCTGGTCAGCGTGGTCTTCCCGCTGCTCACCCCGGGTCTGGTCGCGACGGCGATGTTCACCTTCGTCACCGCCTGGAACGAGTTCTTCTTCGCCCTCGTGCTGCTCAAGTCCCCGGAGAACCAGACGATGTCCGTGATCCTGACCCGTTTCCTCGGCGCCGAGGGCGTCGCCGACCTGGGGCCGCTCGCCGCGGCCTCCGTCATCGCGACCATCCCCAGCCTGCTCTTCTTCGCGCTGCTCCAGCGCAGGCTGGTCGGCGGGATGCTCGCAGGGGCGGTGAAGGGCTGATGCGCACCCGTACCCGGATCCTTACCGCGGCGCTGGCCGCCGCTGCCGGGCTGGTCCTCGTCACCGGCTGCGACCAGGGCGGCAGCGACGACTCCTCGGGCCGTGTCACGCTGCAATTCCTCAGCCTGGCCTGGCAGAAGGACTCCGTGGCCGCCAACAAGGCGCTGGTCGCGCAGTGGAACAGGCAGCACCCCGACGTCCAGGTCACGTACGTGCAGGGCAGCTGGGACGGCATCCACGACCAGCTGCTCACCTCCTTCGAGGGCGGCCAGGCGCCGGACATCATCCATGACGACGCGTCGGACCTCACGGACTTCGCGTACGGCGGCTACCTCGCCGACATACGCGGGATGCTGCCCGCGTCGCTGCGCAAGGACATCCCCCGGCAGTCCTGGGACATGGCCACCTTCGGCAAGGGGATCTACGGCGTGCCGTTCCTCCAGGAGCCGCGCGTCATGGTCGCGAACACCAAACTGCTCAAGGCGTCGGGCGTACGGATCCCGACCGTCGAACACCCCTGGAGCTGGCAGGAGTTCGAGCAGGTGTCGAAGAAGCTCACGGTCAGGGGGCCGGGCGGGAAGACCCGGCAGTACGGCGTCGCCTGGTCGATGAAGGAGCCGGTGAGCCAGTCCGTCAACAGCTCCGCTTCCACCGGCGGGCAGATCTTCAAAAAGGCCGGCGGCAAGAACAAGGTGAGCTTCGACGCCGCCGACTCGGCGGTGGCCCAGGTCATCAACCGGCAGATCAACCAGGACCACACCGCCCCCAAGAGCAGTCTGGGCATGGGCGGTTCGGACACCCTGCCCGGGTTCTTCGCCGGCAAGTACGCCATGGTGCCGCTGAACTTCTCCTTCCGGCAGCAGGTCCAGCAGCAGGCGCCGAAGGGCTTCGGCTGGACCGTCCTGCCGATGCCCGCGGGGAGCGGGCCGCGGGGCAGCTCGCAGGGGGTCGTACCGCAGACCCTGTCGGTCTCGCAGGACTCCCGGCACAAACAGGCGGCGGTCGACTTCATCTCCTTCCTCACCCAGGGCAAGAACGCCGCGCGCCTGGCCCTCGGCGACTGGCTGCTGCCCGACAGCCGCTCGGCGCTGACGGACCCGGCACTGCGCACCCCGGAGAACGGCTGGCGCACCGGCAGCGAGATGGCCGGCGGCCTGGTCCCCTCCCCCGTACTCGGGGTGCGCGGTTACGCCGAGTGGAAGGACAAGATCGCCACCCCCGCCTTCCAGGAGTACTACAACGGCTCGATCGGTCTGAGCTCGCTGCGCTCCAAGCTGACCGGCGACGGCCAGCGGGTCCTCGACCGGTACCAGCGCTGACGCCTCCCGCGCCCGCGCCCGCACAACCCCAGAAATGAGCACGATCAGCCCATGAGCGGCAGCCCAGGCCCGGCCCCCGAAGCAGACACGGCGAACGGACCACCCCCGGCCCGGCTCCGGCACGAGCGGACCGGTCTTCCCGGTACGCTCCGGGACCGCGCCCGCGGCGCCCTCCTCGGCCTCGCCGTTGGTGACGCCCTCGGGGCCCCCGCCGAGAACATGAAGCCCTCCCGGATCAGGGAGCGCTGGGGCCGTATCGAGGGCTTCGTCCTGGACGAGCCCGCGGGTACGGACGACACCGAGTACGCGATCTTCTCGGGGCTGCTGCTCGCCCAGCACGGTTCGGCGCTGACCGTCGCCCATGTCGAGGCGGCGTGGCACCTGTGGATCGCCGACCGCGACGAAGGGCCGTTCCGCGGCGCCGGGTTCAGTGAGCGCGGCACCCTGGAGAACCTGCGGCGCGGTCTTGCGGCTCCGATCTCCGCCCAGCACCGGCACGCGTGGAGCGACGGGCTCGCCATGCGGGCCGCGCCGTTCGGGGTGTACGCGACGGGGCGGCCCGCCGAGGCGGCCAGGCTGGTCGCGGTGGACGGCACGGTCAGCCATGACGGCGAGGGGATCTACGGCGGGCAGGCCGTCGCCGCCGGAGTGGCCGCCGCCATGGTGAGCGACAGCCCCGACGCGGTGGTGCAGGCCGCGCTCTCGGTGATCCCCGAGGACTCCTGGACCGCGCGCTCACTGCACCGCGCGGTCAGCGCGGCCCGCCGGGCGGTACCGGGGCCGGACGGTTCGCCGCTGCCGGTCGAACGCGCGGTGCGCTCGGCCGTCGTCATCGGCGGATACCCGTGGACCGATCTGGCACCCGAGGCGGTGGGCCTCGCCTTCGGGGCGTTCATCGCCGCACGCGGCGACTTCCGGGGCTCGGTGCTGACGGCCGTGAACATGGGCCGCGACGCCGACACCACGGCGGCCGTCGCGGGCTCCCTCGCCGGGGCACTCGGCGGCGAGAGCGGCATCCCCGCCCACTGGGCCGAAGCCATCGGGCCGGTACGCGGCAGCTGTCTGCCCGCCATGGCGGGACGCCACATCCTCGACGTCGCCGACGGTCTCCTGCCGCGGCAGGCAGCGGACAACACCGATACAGCGAACGACAACAGGCAGGCCGCCTCGTGACGACACAGCTGACCCGTCCCGCCGCCGAGCTGTCCGGCCGCGATCCGCACCGCCGGGTGGAGGGCCTGCTCCTGGGGATCGCCGCGGGTGACGCCGCCGGCTGGCCGGCCGGGCGGCACCGCGCGGCGCTGCTGCCCAACTGGACCCGCAGGCTCACCCGCGAACTGGACACCTTCGCCGAGCAGAACGCGACCACCACACTGCCGGTGCCCATCGCCCTGAACCAGCCGCCGGCCCCGCTCCAGCTGGGGCCGTCCGACGACGCCGAGTGGGCCACGTTCACCGCGCGGGCCATCCTGTCGGCCGCCACCGCCGGGCCCAGCGATCTCGCCCCGCAGCAGCGGGTGCGCTCCGCGCTGGCGCTGGCCTGGAACGCGCTCGCCGACGAGGTGGCCGCCGCGTCGGCCCGGGCCGACGAGATCGAGTCGGCGCTGATCCCGCTGCGCGCCCGGATCTCCGTACGGGCCGGTCTCGGGAATCTGGCGGCGGGGCTGCGGCCCCCCGCCACCGGCCACGACAATCCACACCACTTCGACGACGCCGCCTGTGTGCGCGCCGCGGTACTCGCCGTGGTGCACCCCGGTGACCCGGCAGCCGCCGCCGACCTCGCGGAGTTCGACGCCCGCTACACCCAGGACGGCGACGGGGTGCACGGCGCCCGCGCGATGGCAGCCGCGGTCGCCGCCGCACTGGGCGGGGCGACAGCCCCGGTCTGTGTGGACGAGGCGCTCGCGCAGCTCCCCGACGGCAGCGAGATCCGCCGCAACGCACTGCACGCGGTAGCGCTCGCCCGGACCGCGACGGCCGCCGGAACGGGCCGCCCCGGCAGTGCGTTCGCGCTGGTCCCCGTACTGGAGCACGAGATCGTCGACCACGTGTACAGCTACGGGATCGCCGCCGCCGAGACGGTGCCCGTCGCCCTGGCGATGACACTCGCGGCCGGTGGCGCGCTCACCGAGGCGGTGCCCACCGCCGCCTGTCTGTCCCGGGTCGCCGACTCGGCGCCCGCCCTGGCAGGCGCACTCACCGGTGCCATCGGCGGCGCCGGGTCCCTGCCCGACACCTGGCGGGACAGCTGCCGCACCCTCGTCGGCTGCGCCCTGCCCCAGCTGGCCGGCACCGACCTCGTCGAGGTCGCCGCACGGCTCGCCTCCCATCTGCATGTCCTCCCGGAAGGAACCCGCTCATGACCGTGCCCACCCCCTCCCTGGAGGACCGCACCACCGGAGCCCTGATCGGGGCGGCCGTCGGGGACGCGCTCGGCGGCCCGGTGGAGGGCTGGACCCCGGAGGCCATCAGCGAGCGGCACGGCGGCCGCGTGCAGGGCGTCGTGGAGCCCTTCTACAAGGAGGAGTGGCGTACGGCCCGGCCGATCGCCCCGTACCACAAGGGCGACGGGCACGTCACCGACGACACCCTGATGACCCATGCGCTGATCCGCGTCTACGAGACCGTGCGCGACCACCTCGACGCGTACGCGGTCGCCGACCACCTGGTGCCCGACCTGATGGGCACACCGCGCTGGATCCCCGAACTGGAGGCGGAGGCACTGCCGTTGCAGCGGATCTTCCTCGCCGAGAAGTGGATCGTGGCGCGGCTGCACTACGGGCACGTCGATCCGCGCGAGGCCGGCGTCGGCAACATCGTCAACTGCGGCGCCGCGATGTACATGGCGCCCGTCGGCCTGGTCAACGCGGGCAGCCCGGCGAACGCGTACGCCGAGGCACTCGACATAGCGGGCGCCCACCAGTCCAGTTACGGCCGGGAGGCGGCAGCGGTCTTCGCCGCGGCGGTGGCCGCGGCCTGCAAGCCGGGCGCGACCCCCGACTCGGTGGTCGGTGATGTGCTCGGGCTGGCGAAGGACGGCACCCGCGCGGCGATCGAGGCGGTCTGCGAAGTGGCGGCGGCGCACGACGGGTTCGAGTCGGCGCTGAAGCCGCTGCGCGAGGCGGTGGCCCCCTTCGACACGGTGGGCCCCGAGTACCGCAAGCCGTCGCTGGGCGCCCGCCGACCGTCGCGGCTGCACTCCATCGAGGAGCTGCCGGTGGCGCTCGGGATGCTGCTCGCGGGCCGCGGCGAGTTCCGTGAGACCGTACTCGGCTCCGTCAACTACGGGCGGGACTGCGACTCCATCGCGACCATGAGCGGCGCGATCGTCGGCGCGCTGTACGGCGAGAGCGCGGTACCCGCCGACTGGGCCGGCGAGGTCGCCACGGCGAGCCGTCTCGATCTGCACACTCCGGCCGCCGCGCTCGCGGCCGTCACCCGCGAGGTGTTCGCCCGCGATCTGGAGCGGCACCGGGAGCACGAGGCGCTGTTCGGCGCCATCGCGGGTGCCCGGTGACGGGCCCCGGTTCCCCGGCGCTGACCGGCCGTCCGCTGCGGCTGACCTGGGTGCAGCCCGAGGATCTGGTGGGCCACGAGCTGCGCCAGGCGGCGCAGGACGGGCGCGATCCCGCGGTGGCAGAGCAGCGGTGGACGGCGGCGGGCGGCCATCTGGCGCCGTCCCGCGCGGGTGCCTCCGCCGCACCCGCCACGTCGCAACTGCGGGCGCTCGCCTGCGAACTCCTGGACGAACTGGGCGCGACCGCCTCTCCGTTGGCGGCGGGCGAGCCGACGGAGCTCGCCTCGATCAGGGCACTGTGCCCCGAGTGGCCGGAGCCGAGCGGCGGTCCGGTGGACCGGGACGCCCTGCGCTCACGGCTTGAGGCGTCCTGGCTGGGCCGCGCCGCGGGCTGTGTGCTCGGCAAGCCGGTCGAGAAGCTGACACTGGACGGCATCCGGGCCATCGCCCGCTCCACCGGCAACTGGCCGCTGGACAGCTGGTTCACCGAGGTGGGTCTCGACCCGGAGGTGGCCGCCGCCCATCCGTGGAACCGCCGCTCGCGCCCGACCTCGCTCGCCGAGAACATCGACGGCGCCCCCGAGGACGACGACCTCAACTACCCACTGCTCGGACTGCTGTTGCTCGACCGGTACGGGCCGGACTTCAGCACCGCTGACGTGGCACAGCTGTGGCTGGACGAACTGCCGGCCGGCCGGACCTTCACCGCCGAGCGGGTCGCGTACCGCAATCTGCTCGCCGGGGCCGAACCTCCGGACACCGCCACGTACCGCAATCCGTTCCGCGAGTGGATCGGGGCGCAGATCAGGGCCGATGTCTTCGGCTGGACCCACCCGGGTGATCCGGGTGCGGCCGCCGGCGCGGCCTGGCGGGACGCGGTGCTCACCCATACGGCGAACGGGGTGTACGGCGAGATGTTCGCCGCCGCCGTGATCGCGGCGGCCGCGGGCGGCGGCGAGGACGTCCACGCGTGTCTGCGGGCCGGCCTCTCGGTGGTGCCGCCGGGTTCCCGGTACGCGGCCGCCGTGCGCTTCGGTATCGACCGGGCCGCCGCCGAACCGCTGGGAACCGCCGCCGCGTTCGAGTCGGTCGTGGACGAGCTGCACACGGCGTACGGGGACCACCACTGGGTGCACGTGCTGCCGAACGCGGCGCTGCTCGCGGCCGCGCTCACCCACGCGGACGGCGACTTCACCGGCTCCGTCTGCCGCGCGGTGTCCGGCGGCTGGGACACCGATTCCAACGGGGCGACGGCGGGCAGCGTCGCCGGACTGCTCGCGGGCAGCCCCCGCGCCGTGCCGGCCCGCTGGACCGCGCCACTGCGGAACCGGCTGGCCACCACGGTCGGCGGCCTGGACGGTATCGGATTCGACACGCTCGCCGAGCGCACGCTGCGCCATGTGCGGCGGAGGGGCAGGGCGGTATGAGCGGGGCAGCGGTACGAGCTGGGCAGCGGGGATGAGCAGGGCAGCGGAGGAGCAGCGACTCATGCACGACGACGACATCACACACCCGACGGACACGACGGACACCGCAGGCAGTCAGCCGTCCTCTCTCGAAGGGCTGCGCGTCCTCGACCTCGCGACGCTCTTCGCCGGGCCGCTGGCCGCGACCCTGCTCGGCGACTTCGGGGCCGAGGTGATCAAGGTGGAGCACCCCCGCAGGCCCGACCCCTCACGCGGGCACGGTCCCAGCAAGGACGGAGTGGGCCTGTGGTGGAAGCTGCTGGGCCGGAACAAGCGCAACATCACGCTCGACCTCTCGTCGCCGGGCGGCCGCGATGTGCTGCTGCGGCTGGTCGCCGAAGCGGATGTGGTCATCGAGAACTTCCGGCCCGGCACCCTGGAGAAGTGGGGCCTGGGCTGGCCGGAACTGTCCGCGGCCAACCCCCGGCTCGTGCTGGCGCGGGTGACCGGGTTCGGACAGTTCGGGCCGTACGCCCGGCGCCCCGGGTTCGGCACGCTCGCCGAGGCCATGAGCGGTTTCGCCGCCATGACCGGCGAACCGGAGGGACCGCCGACACTCCCGCCCTTCGGCCTCGCCGACTCGATCGCCGCGCTCTCCACCGCGTACGCCGTGATGGCGGCGCTCGCCGGGCGCGACCGCACCGGACGCGGCCAGATCGTGGACATGGCGATCATCGAACCGATGCTGGCGGTACTGGGCCCGCAGCCCCTCTGGTACGACCAGCTCGGCTACGTACAGCCGCGCACCGGAAACCGGTCGAACAACAACGCGCCGCGCAACACCTACCGCACCCGCGACGGCAGTTGGGTGGCGGTCTCCACGTCGGCCCAGTCGATCGCGGAGCGGGTGATGCGGCTGGTGGGACGGCCCGAGTTCATCGACGAGCCGTGGTTCGGGTCCGGGGCGCAGCGCGCCCGCCACGCGGACGAGCTGGACGCGGCGGTCGGCGACTGGATAGCCCGGCACGACCGGGCCGATGTGGTGAAAGCGTTCGAGGAGGCGCAGGCGGCCATCGCGCCGGTCTACGAGATCGGCGATGTCATGGCGGACCCGCAGTACAAGGCGCTGGGCACGATCGCGGAGGTTCCCGACGAGGAGCTGGGCACCATCAGGATGCAGAACGTCCTCTTCCGGCTCTCCGGGACACCGGGCGCCATCAAATGGGCGGGGCGGCCGCACGGCGCCGACACCGACGCCGTACTCACCGGGATCGGCCTGGAACCCGCCGACATCGCGGCCCTGCGGGAGTCGGGTGCGGTCAGGTGAGCGTGTCGGAGGAACTGCCCGCGCGCAGGCCGGCGCAGACCGTACTGACCTGGTTGTACGTACCGGGCGACCGGCCCGCTGTGGTGGCGAGGGCGCTGGCGGCCGGCGCCGATGTGGTGCTGGTCGATCTGGAGGACGCGGTCGCGCCCGACCGCAAGGCGTACGCACGCGAGGCCACCGCCGAACTCCTCGCCGACCTGGTCCCCGGGCCCTCGCCGGTCCATGTCCGCATCAACGCCCTGGACGGTCCGCTCGCTGAGGCGGACGTACAAGCCGTCGCCGGACTGCCGGGGCTGGCGGGGCTGCGGCTGCCGAAGGCCAACGGGCCGGCGGAGGTGCGCAGAGTGGCCGACTGGGCGGCCGCCGCGGGCCGGGAAGGCGTACCGCTCTATCCGATACTGGAGTCGGCGCTCGGTGTGGAACGTGCCTACGAGATCGCCACGGCCTCCCCGGCGGTGTGCGGACTGGCTCTCGGCGAGGCGGACCTACGGGCGGATCTCGGCGTGTACGACGAGGCGGGCCTCGCCTGGCCGCGGAGCCGCGCGGTGGTCGCGGCGCGGGCGGCGGGACTGGCCCCGCCGGCTCAGTCGGTGTACGCGGACGTACGCGATCTGGACGGGCTCGCGGCGTCCTGCGCACGGGGCCGGGCGCTGGGATTCCTGGGGCGCGCGGCGATCCATCCGAGGCAGCTGCCGGTGATCGAGCAGGCGTATCTGCCCACAGCGGCGGAGGTCCGGGCGGCGCGGGACATCGTGCTGGCCGCGTCCACCGACGAGGGGGCGCTGGCGCTCCCCGACGGCCGCTTCGTGGATGCGGCGGTGGTGGCGGGGGCCCGGCGCACGCTGGACCTCGCGGAGCGCCGGGGCATCTGAGACGCGGGGCGTCTCCCGGACGCGGACGGGTCTGAGACGCGGGGCAGGGAGCGGGCCGGTCAGCCCTTCTCGGCCTGCGCCTCCGCCTTGACCCCGGCCGGCTCCCCGCTCCCGGCTGCCTCGTCCTTGGCGTCCTCGTCCTTCGTGTCCTCAGCGTTGGTGGCCTCAGTCTCGGCGGTCTCAGCCTTGGCATCCGTGCCCTTGGCGGGCTTGGCGTCGACCTCGGCCTGGGCTCCCTCAGCCTGGGCTTCCAGGGCCGCGCCCGTGGCGGCGGGCTCGACGATCTCCTCACGGCCCGGCCGCAGCTTCGCCGAGACGACGAGATACGTCACGGCGAGCAGGAACATGACCAGCGCGGTCCAGTCGTTGAGCCGCAGCCCCAGGATGTGGTGCGCGTAGTCGACCCGCATGTGCTCGATCCAGGCGCGGCCCACGCAGTACGAAGCGACATACAGGGCGAACGCCCGCCCGTGGCCGAGCTTGAACCGGCGGTCGGCCCAGATGACGAGCAGGCCGACGCCGACGCACCAGAGCGACTCGTAGAGGAAGGTCGGGTGGTACGTCCCCGCGATCCTGTCGGGGCCCGCGCTGATCTTCAGCGCCCAGGGCAGATCGGTCGGCTTGCCGTACAGCTCCTGGTTGAACCAGTTGCCCCAGCGGCCGATGGCCTGGGCGAAAGCGAGGCCCGGGGCCAGTGTGTCGGCCCACGCGGGCAGCGGGATACCACGGCGGCGGCAGCCGATCCAGGCGCCGACCGCGCCGAGCGCGACCGCACCCCAGATACCGAGGCCGCCTTGCCAGATCTTGAAGGCGTCGACCCAGTCCCGGCCACTGCTGAAGTACAGCTCGTAGTCGGTGATGACGTGGTAGAGCCGTCCGCCGACCAGGCCGAAGGGCACGGCCCAGACCGCGATGTCGGCGACGGTGCCCGCGCTGCCGCCCCTGGCGACCCAGCGCTTGTTGCCGTACCAGACGGCGACGAAGACACCGATGATGATGCAGAACGCGTAGCCGCGCAGCGGGATCGGCCCGAGATGGACCACGCCGGTCGACGGACTGGGAATGAAGGCAAGGTTCATGGCACCGCAGACGCTACATGGCCGGGCGGGCCGTCGGACAACCCACCCGGCAACGTATGCGTAACAAGCCCCTGCCCCGGCGGGCTCAGGCCCCGGGCGCCGGTGAGACGGTGCCCGCCTTCTTGCCCTGGTTGGCCTCGGTCACCCACTTCTTCAGATTGGCGGGCGAGATCTGCTCGTTGCCCTTCTTGGGGAAGACCGACGAGCCGTTGAGCTCGACCGTCGGGGTGCCGCTGAAGCCGCCCTTCTGGAAGGCCGCGTTCGACCGCTTCACCCAGCTGTCGTGCTTCCCGCTGTTCACACAGGAGGTGAAAGCGGCCGTCTTCAGCCCCTTGACCTTCCCCGCCAGCTCGATCAGCTTGCTGTTCTGCGCGTAGGGGTCCTGGGTCTCCTCGGGCTGGTTCTCGTAGAGCACGTCGTGGTACGCGGGGAACTTTCTCTCGTCCTGCGCGCAGGCGGCCGCGTTGGCCGCGCGCAGCGAGCCCGTGCCGCCCATGTTGCTGTCGATGAGCGTGGCGAGGTGGTACTCGACCTTGAGCTGCCCGGAATTCTCCAGCTCGTGGACTGTGCTGCGGAAGCCGTTCTCGAACTGGCCGCAGGCCGGGCAGCGGAAGTCCTCCCAGACAGTGAGCGTGGACGGTGCGTCGCTCGCGCCCACGGGGACCGCCAGGGCGTCCTTTCCGGTCGCCCCGCTCGGCACGGTGAGGGGGCTGCTCGCGCTGTCACTGCCGCTGTCCGAGCCGGAGTTGGCCGCGACCACTCCGATCACCGCGGCCAGCGCCAGCACCCCGACCACGGAGCCGCCGACGATCATTCCCCGCTTGCGCCGGTCACGGGTCTTCTGCTTCTCGCGCTCTTCGATGAGCCGCTCTCGGGCGGCCCTCTTCGCGTCTCGGTTCTTCTCGCTCACACCCGCAGCAACGAACCGGGGAGGCACGAGCGTGCCTCCCCGGTCCCAGTTCCACCCGTACGAGCGACGGCGTCAGCTTCTGCGTACGCCCTTGGCCAGGTCGCCCGCCAGTTCGCGGACGCTGTCCAGCCCCGCGGCGCCGTTCTCCGCGTCGAGCATCCGCTTGACGAACGCGGACCCGACGATCACTCCGTCGGCGAATCCCGCGACCTCGGCGGCCTGTTCGGCGTTGGAGACCCCGAGCCCGACGCACACCGGCAGCCCGGTGGTGGCGCGGGTGCGCCGTACGAGCTCCTGGGCCTGCTCGCCGACGGAGTTCCTGGTGCCGGTGACCCCCATCAGCGAGGCCGCGTAGACAAAGCCGGACCCGGCCGCGGTGATCGTCGCCAGCCGTTCGTCCCTGCTGCTCGGCGCGACGACGAAGACGGTCGCGAGACCGTGCTTCTCCGCGTGTTCGCGCCACAGCGCGGACTCCTGGACCGGCAGGTCGGGCAGGATGCAGCCAGCGCCGCCCGCCTCGGCCAGCTCGGCGGTGAACCGCTCGACGCCGTACCGGTCGATGGGGTTCCAGTACGTCATGACGAGGATGGGCGCACCCGTGGCCTCGTACCCCTCGCGCACCGTGCGCAGCACGTCGGCGATCTTCACCCCGCCCTTGAGCGCGATGTCGTCGGCGGTCTGGATGACCGGGCCGTCGAGGACCGGGTCGCTGTGCGGGAGACCCACCTCGACGATGTCGGCACCGCCTTCGATGACGGCCTTCACCGCCGCGATCCCGCCGTCGACCGTGGGGAAACCGGCCGGGAGGTACGCGATGAGCGCCGCCCGGTCCTCGGCCTTCGCCCCGGCCAGGACCGAGCTCAGCAGCTCGGTGTTTCCGCCGCGCCCGCCGTGTTCGCTGTTCCCGCTCACTTGGCTGCCACCTCCGCGTCCGCGCTGTACAGCCCGAAGTAACGGGCAGCCGTGTCCATGTCCTTGTCGCCGCGGCCGGACAGGTTGACCACGATCAGCCCGTCCTTGCCCAGCTCCTTGCCGAGGTCCAGCGCCCCGGCCAGCGCGTGCGCCGACTCGATGGCCGGAATGATTCCCTCGGTGCGCGACAGCAGCCGCAGCGCCTGCATCGCCTCGTCGTCGGTCACCGCCCGGTACTCGCCGCGGCCGTTGTCCTTCAGATAGGCGTGCTCCGGGCCGATGCCGGGGTAGTCGAGCCCGGCGGAGATCGAGTAGGGCTCGGTGATCTGGCCCTCCTCGTCCTGGAGTACGTACGAGCGGGAGCCGTGCAGGATCCCGGGCTCACCGGCGGAGAGCGTCGCCGCGTGCTCGCCGGTCGCGATGCCGTGTCCGGCGGGCTCGAAGCCGACCAGCCGCACCGAGGCGTCCGGGATGAACGCGTGGAAGAGCCCGATGGCGTTGGAGCCGCCGCCGACGCACGCGGCGACGGCGTCGGGGAGCCGGCCGGCGCGCTCCAGGATCTGCCGCCGCGCCTCGACGCCGATCACCCGGTGGAAGTCGCGCACCATCGCCGGGAAGGGGTGCGGGCCGGCGACCGTACCGAAGAGGTAGTGCGTACGGTCCACGTTGGCGACCCAGTCGCGGAACGCCTCGTTGATGGCGTCCTTGAGGGTGCGGCTGCCGGACTTCACTGCGACGACTTCGGCGCCGAGCATTCGCATCCTGGCGACGTTGAGCGCCTGGCGCTCGGTGTCGATCTCGCCCATGTAGACGGTGCATTCGAGACCGAAGAGGGCGCAGGCGGTCGCCGTGGCGACGCCGTGCTGGCCGGCCCCGGTCTCCGCGATGACCCGGGTCTTGCCCATGCGCTTGGTGAGCAGGGCCTGGCCGAGCACGTTGTTGATCTTGTGTGATCCGGTGTGGTTGAGGTCCTCGCGCTTGAGGAACATCCGTACGCCACCGGCGTGTTCGGCGAACCGCGGCACCTCGGTGAGGGCGCTCGGCCTGCCGGTGTAGTCGACCATGAGGTCGTTCAGCTCGGCCGCGAATGCCGGATCGGCCTTGGCCTTGTCGTACTCGACGGCGACCTCGTCCACCGCGGCGACGAGCGCCTCGGGGATGAACTTGCCGCCGAAGGCGCCGAAGTAGCCCTCGGCGCTGGGGATCCGGCCGTCCGGATCCGGGATGAAGAACTCTGAAGGCATGCGTGATCTCCGCAGGTACGTAAGTAGGGGTACGCAGGAGGGCAGGGTATTGCTGAGCAGCTGCTCAGCGACGCCATCGCATGCCGTTGATCTGGCCGGGTTCGGACCCGATGTGATACCGCACCCGCCGCCCGTGCACGCGCCGTGCGGGCGCACGGCAGCCGCGGGGCCGGCACCCGCGCGCGAGACGGACTATGGCCATGGTGGTCAGTCCCGCCCGTGCCGCAGGGCCGGGTGGGCGCCGGCGGCGACCAGGTCGGCGACGGCACCCTTCGGGTCGCGGCCGGTGACCAGGGACTCGCCGACCAGCACGGCGTCGGCGCCCTCGTTGGCGTAGGCGATCAGGTCGTGCGGGCCGCGGACTCCGGACTCGGCGACCTTCACCACGTGCGAGGGGATCTCGGGTGCGACGCGCTCGAACGTGCCGCGGTCGACCTTGAGATCCTTGAGGTTGCGCGCGTTGACCCCGATGATCCGGGCCCCGGCTTCGACCGCCCGCTCGGCCTCGTCCTCGTCGTGGACCTCGACCAGCGGGGTGAGCCCGATGGACTCGGCGCGCTCGATCAGCGAGACGAGCGCTTCCTGCTCCAGGGCCGCGACGATCAGGAGCACCAGGTCGGCTCCGTACGCCCGTGCCTCCCAGAGCTGGTACGCGGTGACGATGAAGTCCTTGCGCAGGACCGGGATGTCGACCTTGGCCCGAACGGCCTCCAGGTCGGCCAGCGAACCGCCGAAGCGGCGCTGCTCGGTCAGTACGGAGATGACGGACGCGCCGCCCGCCTCGTAGTCGGCGGCGAGCGCCGCGGGGTCGGCGATGGCCGCCAGCGCGCCCTTCGAGGGGCTGGAGCGCTTGACCTCGCAGATGACCTTGACGCTGTCACCGCGGAGCGCCGCGACGCCGTCCTTGGCCTGGGGGGCCTTCGCGGCGCGGTCCTTGAGCTCGTCGAGGCTGACGCTCGCCTGCCGCTCCGCGAGGTCGGCGCGTACGCCTTCGATGATCTCGTCGAGCACACTCACGCGAGCGGCCCCCTTCCGGGACGTGTGGATGGATCAGGATCAGCCATTGCGATGGTATCCGTAGTAGACCCCGGGCCCCGCATCCGGTCGGTGCGAGTTCCGGTCCCGCGGACGCTCACGGGGCCAGGAAGGACCCCATGGGGAGGTTGCGCAGCACGCTGAAGACCAGGGCGACGCTGCCGATCCCCCACCAGAGGGCCGGAGGGATCGTGAACCGCTCGGACCGTCCCTGAACAGCGCGAATCAGCCACACCACCATGACCACGGCGAAGACGCCGTACCCGACGACCGCGAGCGCGTTGTCACCGAGGGCCGCCGCGAAGTCGCCGTGGGCGACGGCGTGGGCGCTGCGCAGACCGCCGCAGCCCGGACAGTAGATGCCGGTGACCGCGTACAGCGGGCAGACCGGGTAGTGGCCGGGGTGGTTGGGGTCGACGGCCCCGACATAGGTGAAGGCGGCGGCGACCGCGGCGAGCGTGCCGAGCGGTACGAGAAGCCTGCGGACGAGCGGCTCGGAGGCCGGGGGCACGGGGCGTCCGGGCGCCGGGAGCCAGGCCTGCGGCTGGGCAGGGGCCGGGGCGCGGAGGGCGGCAGGGGCTGCGTTGGGGTCCACTCGGCGATTCTCCCTGTTCGTACGGGATGGCGCAGCTCATACAGGAAGGCGCAGCCCGGAGAACCGGACTGCGCCCTGCCGGAAGGTGCTCGCGGAGCAGGCCGTCAGTGCTGCGCCTGGGCGGCCTGGGCCCGGGCCTGGATGCTGGCGTCCGACTCCTTCGGCATACCGAGGCCCGCGGCCTTCATAGCGAGCCCCACGACGCCGCCGATGACCACGACGACGAGTCCGGCGACGAACCCGATCGGGCTGGCCATCACCATGAAGGCGCCCGAGACGCAGAAGCCGATGAAGGCGATGATGACGCCGGTCCAGGCGGCCGGGGTGTGTCCGTGGCTGGTGCCCGCCATGAGTTGCTCCTCGTTGCTGTGTGTCCAGGCCCTGATGCGAGCCGTGTTCCGCGGTCGCCCGTCCCAGCCGTGGCCCGGCCGGGCGCCGGAAGCTCACGCCCATTGTCGCGCACGGCCACGCCGGGCGACGATTCGGGGGGTGAGCTGTCCGTCACGCTTCCCGCGTGGGGTCCTCGCCGCGGTCGAGCGCCTTCCAGATCTCCTCGGGCCGCTCGGGGTCCGGTGCGGTGCGCGGCCGGCGCGGTCGCGGGGTGCCGTCGCGCTCGTACCGGCTGGACATCGCGGGCCACTGCTTGCCGTAGCGGAGAGCGAGCAGGCCCGCGAAGAGGATCAGCAGGCTGCCGAACGCGGACACGTAGGGCCAGGCCGTGTGGGAGAGCGCCTCGATGGTGGTGGCGGTGTTGCCGGCGCTGGTGGCCGCCTTCTCGTCCAGTGCGGCGCTGTCGCTCGCCCCGGCGAAGGCCGCCACGGCCGCTCCGGCCCCGCAGACGGCGAGCAGGGCGGAGACGAAGACGCGGCCCGCGCTGCGTACCGCGAAGACCGCGACAAGGGCGGCCAGACCGACGATGGCGAGGGCCGTGGGCACTCCGGTGACATCACCCCCGTCGGCCGTCAGCGGCAGGACTCCGCCGCCGACCGGGGCATTGCCGCGGGCCCAGGTCTGCCCGGAAGCGAGCAGGACGACGGCAGCGCCGACTGCGCCGAGCAGCAGAGCGGTGGCAAGACTGCGGCGGCTGCCCGGGGAGGCTGCGGCCGGTCCTGCTTCGGATCGGGGCTGGGGTACGGCACTCACGTCCTCCACTATCCCCTACGCCCCGAAGCACCGGTGAGGCGGTTGGCCGAACCGACCGCGCGGAGCACGGCCGCCGCCTTGTTGCGGCACTCGTTGTCCTCGGAGACCGGATCGGAATCGGCCACCACACCCGCCCCGGCCTGGACGTAGGCGGTGCCGTCGCGCAGCAGCGCCGTACGGATGGCGATGGCGGTGTCGGAGTCGCCGGCGAAGTCGAGGTAGCCGACGCAGCCGCCGTAGAGGCCGCGCCGGGTCGGCTCCAGCTCGTCGATGATCTGCAGCGCGCGGGGCTTGGGCGCGCCGGAGAGGGTGCCGGCCGGGAAGCACGAGGTGAGAACGTCGAAGGCGGTACGTCCCCCGGCGACCCGGCCGGTCACGGTGGAGACGATGTGCATGACGTGGGAGTACTTCTCGACCGACATGAAGTCGACGACCTCGACGGAGCCCGGCTCGCAGACCCGCCCGAGGTCGTTGCGGCCGAGGTCGACCAGCATCAGGTGCTCGGCGCGCTCCTTCGGGTCGGCGAGCAGCTCGTCGGCGAGCGCCTGGTCCTCACGCGGGGTCGCGCCGCGGTGCCGGGTCCCGGCGATGGGGTGCACCATGGCGCGCCCGTCCTCGACCTTGACCAGCGCCTCGGGGCTGGAGCCGACGACGTCGAAGCCGTCGAAGCGGAAGAGGTACATGTACGGCGACGGGTTGGTGGCGCGCAGTACCCGGTAGACGTCCAGCGCGCTCGCCGTGCAGGCCGTCTCGAAGCGCTGGGACGGCACGACCTGGAAGGCCTCACCGGCCCTGATGCGCTCCTTGATGTCCTCGACCACGTCCTGGTAGTCCTTGCCGCCCCAGAGCGCGGTGTACTCGGGCAGCTCGGACGCGGGCAGTACGGCGGGCGCGGTCCCGGCGGGGCGCGCGAGGTCCGCCTCCATGGTGTCGAGCCGGGTCATGGCGTCGGCGTACGCCTCGTCCACCCCGGTGTCGAGGTCGTTGTGGTTGATCGCGTTGGCGATCAGCATGACGGTGCCCGCCCAGTGGTCGAGCACGGCCAGGTCCGAGGTGAGCAGCATGGTCAGCTCGGGGAGTTTCAGGTCGTCGCGCTCGCCGGGTCCGACCTTCTCAAGGCGGCGCACGATGTCGTATCCGAGGTAGCCGACCATGCCGCCGGTGAAGGGCGGCATCCCGCCCGCCAGGTCGCGCGGGGTGTGCAGCGCCTCGACGGTGGCGCGCAGCGCCTGCAGCGGGTCGCCGTCGACCGGGACGCCGACCGGCGGGGCGCCCTCCCAGTGGGTGGCGCCGTCGCGCTCGGTGAGGGTGGCGGCGGACCGGACGCCGATGAAGGAGTAGCGGGACCAGGTACGCCCGTTCTCGGCGGACTCCAGGAGGAAGGTGCCCGGGCGCTCCGCCGCGAGCTTCCGGTAGAGACCCACCGGGGTGTCTCCGTCGGCGAGAAGGGTGCGGCTCACGGGGATGACGCGGCGGTCGGCGGCGAGCTTGCGGAAGGTCTCCAGGTCCATGGCGGAAGTCTAGGGCGGCCGGGGCCCCTGACCGGCCGCTGTCTCAGCCCAGCAGGACGTCCGCGTCGAAGCAGGTCCGCTCGCCCGTGTGGCAGGCCGCGCCGACCTGGTCCACCTTCACCAGGAGCGTGTCTGCGTCGCAGTCGAGCGCGACCGACTTGACGTGCTGCACGTGCCCGGACGTGTCGCCCTTGACCCAGTACTCCCGGCGGCTGCGCGACCAGTACGTGCAGCGGCCGGTGGTCAGGGTGCGGTGCAGGGCCTCGTCGTCCATCCAGCCGAGCATCAGTACCTCACCGGTGTCGTACTGCTGGGCGACGGCCGGCACCAGGCCGTCGCTGCCGCGCTTGAGGCGTGCGGCGATCGCGGGGTCGAGACTGCTGGACTGCGGTGTGCCGGGCGTGCTGCTCATGGGTTCATTGTGCCGCTCCCGCGCGGCCCCGCGGACCGTCGTCCACTGGGCGGAACGGAGCGCGCGGCCGTACGCTGGCGGGCATGTCGACCCATGCCAAACGCGAACGACTTCTCCTCGCCGACCTGTTGGAGGCGGCGGGGCCCGGCGCACCGACGCTCTGCGAGGGCTGGAAGACCCGCGATCTCGCCGCCCATGTGGTGGTACGTGAGCGGCGGCTCGACGCGGCGGGCGGGATCTTGATCGGCGCGCTCAAGGGGCGCCTCGACCGGGTGCAGGGCGAATTCGCCGCGAAGCCGTACGAGGAGCTGATCCAGCTGATCCGTACGGGGCCGCCCAAGTTCTCGCCGTACTCGGTCAAGCAGGTCGACGAGGGCGCCAACGCCGTCGAGTTCTTCGTGCACGCCGAGGACGTCCGGCGGGCGCAGCCCGACTGGTCGCCCCGTGAGGTGGACCCGGTCTTCTCCGAGGCCCTGTGGCGGCGGCTGGAGAAGGGGGCCCGGCTGATGGGGCGCAGGGCGCCGGTGGGGCTCGTGCTGCGGCGCCCCGACGGCCAGACCGCGGTCGCGCACCGCGGCACGCCCGTGGTGACGGTCACCGGGGAGCCGGGCGAGCTGATGATGTTCGCCTCCGGCCGGCAGGACGCGGCGAAGGTGGAGGTCGACGGGGACGCGGACGCGTCGGCCAAGGCGATCGAGGCCAGACTCGGTATGTGAGCGGCCGGCCGCCCCCCGGGAGGGAGGCGGCCGGCCGACGGCGCCGCTACCTGACCGGGTGGCCTGCCTGTCGCAGTTCGTCCTTGACCTGGGAGATCCGCAGGTCGCCGAAGTGGAAGACCGATGCGGCGAGCACCGCGTCGGCGCCCGCGCCGACGGCCGGAGGGAAGTGTTTCAGCGCGCCCGCGCCACCGCTCGCGATGACCGGGACGGTGACGTGTGCGCGTACCGCCGCGATCATCTCGGTGTCGTAGCCGTCCTTGGTGCCGTCGGCGTCCATGGAGTTGAGCAGGATCTCGCCCGCGCCCAGCCCGGCCGCCCGGTGGGCCCATTCGACGGCGTCGATACCGGTGCCCCGGCGGCCGCCGTGCGTGGTGACCTCGAAGGTGCCATCGGCGGTGCGACGGGCGTCGACCGAGAGTACGAGCACCTGGCGCCCGAAACGCTCGGCGATCTCGCTGATGAGCTCAGGGCGGGCGATGGCCGCGGTGTTCACCCCGACCTTGTCCGCGCCCGCGCGCAGCAGCTTGTCGACGTCCTCGGTGGTGCGGACGCCGCCGCCGACCGTCAGCGGGATGAAGACCTGCTCGGCGGTGCGGCGCACCACGTCGTAGGTCGTCTCGCGGTTGCCGGATGATGCCGTGATGTCGAGGAAGGTCAGCTCGTCGGCGCCCTCGACGTCGTAGAGCCTGGCCATCTCGACGGGGTCGCCCGCGTCCCGGAGGTTCTGGAAGTTGACTCCCTTGACGACGCGGCCGTTGTCCACGTCCAGGCAGGGGATGACCCGTACGGCGAGTGTCATGACTGCTTCCCCCGGTACGCCTCCACCTCGACCTCGACCACCAGGCTGGGGTCGATGAAGCCGGAGACGATGATCATGGATGCGGCGGGCCGCACCGCGTCGAACAGTTCCTTGTGGGCGCGGCCGACCTCGTCCACGTCACGGGAGTGCGTGACGTACATCCGGGTGCGGACCACGTGCCCGGCGCCCAGGCCGAGCTCCTTGAGCGCGTCGATGGCGACGCCGAAGGCGGTGACGGCTTGTTCGTACGGGCCGCCCTCCGCGATCCGGCCGCCGGCGACCGCGGTGCAGCCGGAGACAAGGACCAGGCCGTTGGGCAGTTCCACCGCGCGGGAGTAGCCGATGGACTCCTCCCACGGGCCCCCGGACGTGATACGGCGTACGCCGTCGTCCGTGGCGCTTTCGCTCATGCCGCCACCGCTCGGAGTGCCTCTTCCAGGGTGAACGCCTTGGCGTACAGCGCCTTGCCGACGATCGCGCCCTCGACGCCGGAGGGGACGAGCGAGGAGATGGCCCGCAGGTCGTCGAGCGAGGAGACGCCGCCGGAGGCGACGACGGGCCTGTCGGTGGCCGCGCAGACGTTCTTCAGGAGCTCCAGGTTGGGGCCCTGGAGCGTGCCGTCCTTGGCGATGTCGGTGACCACGTAGCGGGCGCAGCCCTCGGAGTCGAGGCGCGCGAGCGTCTCGTAGAGGTCGCCGCCGTCCCGGGTCCAGCCGCGGCCCCGCAGGGTGGTACCGCGTACGTCGAGGCCGACCGCGATCTTGTCGCCGTGCTCGGCGATGATCTTCGCGACCCACTCGGGGGTCTCCAGCGCTGCGGTGCCGAGGTTGACCCGGGTGCAGCCGGTGGCGAGCGCGGCGGCCAGCGAGGCGTCGTCGCGGATACCGCCGGAGAGTTCGACCTTGATGTCCATCGCCGAGGCGACCTCGGAGATCAGCTTCCTGTTGTCGCCGGTGCCGAAGGCGGCGTCGAGGTCGACCAGGTGCAGCCACTCGGCGCCCGACCGCTGCCATGCGAGCGCGGCTTCCAGCGGTGAGCCGTAGGAGGTCTCGGAGCCGGACTCGCCGTGGACGAGGCGGACCGCCTGGCCGTCCCGGACATCGACGGCGGGGAGGAGTTCGAGCTTCTTCTGCAAGGCGGTCATCAGAGGGTTCCGATCCAGTTGGTCAGCAGCTGGGCGCCGGCGTCGCCGGACTTCTCGGGGTGGAACTGGGTCGCCGACAGGGGGCCGTTCTCGACGGCCGCGACGAAGCGTTCGCCGTGTGTGGCCCAGGTGACGCGCGGGGCGCGGATCCTGGCGTTGGTGACTTCGAGGGACCAGTCGTGCGCCGCGTAGGAGTGCACGAAGTAGAACCGCGCTCCCGCGTCGAGCCCGGCGAAGAGCTCGGTGTCCGCCGCGGCTTCCACGGTGTTCCACCCCATGTGCGGTACGACGTCGGCCTTGAGCGGGCCGACCGTGCCGGGCCACTCGTCGAGGCCCTCGGTCTCCACGCCGTGCTCGATACCGCGCTCGAAGAGGATCTGCATCCCGACGCAGATGCCCATGACCGGGCGGCCGCCGGCGAGCCTGCGGCCGACGATCCAGTCGCCGCGGGCCTCCTTGAGCCCCTTCATACAGGCGGAGAAGGCGCCGACACCGGGGACGAGCAGCCCTTCGGCGTTCATGGCGCGGTCGTAGTCACGGGTGATCTCGACGTCCGCGCCGGCGTGCGCGAGCGCGCGCTCGGCGGAGCGGACGTTGCCGAAGCCGTAGTCGAAGACCACGACCTTCTTACGGGCGGTCATGTCCAGATTCCCTGGATGCGCATCGCACCGGCGGCCAGGCACATCACGGCTCCGATGGAGAGCAGCACGATGAGGCTCGCGGGCATCTTCTGCTTGGCGAAGGAGTAGACGCCGCCGGCCAGGAAGAGGCCGACGACGATGAGGATGGTGTTGAGGCCAGTCATGCTTACAGGGCGCCCTTGGTCGAAGGAAGAATGCCCGCTGCCCGCGGGTCGTGCTCGGACGCGTAACGCAGCGCGCGGGCCAGGGCCTTGAACTGGCACTCCACGATGTGGTGGGCGTTGCGTCCGTACGGCACGTGGACGTGGAGCGCGATCTGGGCCTGCGCGACGAACGACTCCAGGATGTGCCGGGTCATCGTCGTGTCGTAGCTGCCGATCATCGGGGCCATGTTCTCCGGCTCGGTGTGCACCAGGTAGGGGCGGCCCGAGAGGTCGACGGTGACCTGGGCGAGCGACTCGTCCAGCGGCACCGTGCAGTTGCCGAACCGGTAGATGCCCACCTTGTCGCCGAGCGCCTGCTTGAACGCGGCGCCGATCGCCAGGGCGGTGTCCTCGATGGTGTGGTGCGAGTCGATGTGCAGGTCGCCGTCCGTCTTGACCGTGAGGTCGAAGAGGCCGTGGCGGCCCAGCTGGTCGAGCATGTGGTCGTAGAAGCCGACCCCCGTCGACACGTCGACCTTGCCGGTGCCGTCGAGATTGATCTCGACCACGACCGAGGTCTCCTTGGTGGTGCGTTCCACCCGTCCGATGCGGCCCACGCGAGTCATGCGGTGATCTCCTTGTGCAGTGTGCGTGCCACTTCGAGGAACGCGTCGTTCTCGGCCGGAGTGCCCACGGAGACCCGCAGCCATCCGGGGACCCCGTTGTCCCTGACCAGGACACCGTGGTCGAGGATCGCCCGCCAGGCAGCCGATGCGTCCTGGAAGCGGCCGAACTGGATGAAGTTGGCATCGGACTGCGTCACGTCGTACCCGATGGAGCTCAGCTCACCGACGAGCCTGTCGCGTTCGGCCTTCAGCTGCTCGACGTACCGCAACAGGGTATCGGTGTGCTCCAGGGCGGCGAGGGCGGTGGCCTGGGTGACGGACGACAGGTGGTACGGCAGCCGTACGAGCTGGACGGCGTCGACCACGGCGGGGTCCGCCGCGAGGTAGCCGAGCCGCAGTCCGGCGGCGCCGAACGCCTTGGACATGGTCCGGGAGAGGACCAGGCGGGGGCGGCCCTCGATCAGCGGGAGCAGCGAGGGAGCGTGGCTGAACTCGCCGTACGCCTCGTCCACCACGACCATCGAGGGGCCGGCCGCCTGCGCCGCCTCGTAGAGCGCGAGGACCGTCTCGGTGTCGACGGCGGTGCCCGTGGGGTTGTTGGGCGAGGTGATGAAGACGACGTCGGGCCGGTTCCCGGTGATGGAGCGCTCGGCCGCCGCCACGTCGATGGTGAAGTCCTCATTGCGCGGTCCGGAGATCCAGCCGGTGCCGGTGCCCCGGGAGATGAGGGCGTGCATCGAGTACGAGGGCTCGAAGCCGATGGCCGTGCGGCCGGGGCCGCCGAAGGTCTGGAGCAGCTGCTGGATGACCTCGTTCGAGCCGTTCGCCGCCCAGACGTTGGCCGTTTCGACCGGGTGCCCGGCGGCTTTGGTGAGGTAGCGGGCCAGCTGGGTGCGGAGCTCGACGGCGTCCCGGTCGGGGTAGCGGTTGAGCGTGCGGGCCGCCTCCCGTACGCGCTCGGTGATCCGGTCGACCAGCGCCTCGGGCAGCGGGTACGGGTTCTCGTTGGTGTTCAGCCGTACGGGGACGTCCAGTTGGGGCGCGCCGTAGGGGGACTTGCCGCGCAGTTCGTCCCGTACGGGCAGGTCGTCGATACCTGTCATGCGGTGGGCACCTTCCATCCGAACCTCGCCTTGAGGGCCGCGCCGTGCGCGGGCAGGTCCTCGGCCTCGGCGAGCGTCACCACGTGGTGGGTGACCTCGGCGAGCGCGTCCCGGGTGTAGTCGACGATGTGGATGCCGCGCAGGAACGACTGGACCGAGAGGCCCGAGGAGTGGCAGGCGCAGCCGCCGGTGGGCAGGACGTGGTTGGACCCGGCGCAGTAGTCCCCGAGGGAGACCGGCGCCCAGGGGCCGACGAAGACGGCTCCGGCGTTGCGGACCCGGGCGGCGACCGCGGCGGCGTCGGCGGTCTGGATCTCCAGGTGCTCGGCGCCGTACGCGTCCACGACCCTCAGACCGTCCTCGACCGAGTCGACGAGGACGATCGCGGACTGCTTGCCCTCAAGGGCGGGGACGATCCGCTCGGTGATGTGCTTGGTGGCGGCGACCTGCGGCGCCAGCTCCTTCTCCACCGCGTCGGCCAGCTCTGCCGAGTCGGTGACGAGGACGGCGGCGGCCATCGGGTCGTGCTCGGCCTGGCTGATCAGGTCGGCGGCCACGTGCGCGGGGTCGGCGGTGTCGTCGGCGAGTACGGCGATCTCGGTCGGGCCCGCCTCGGCGTCGATGCCGATCCGGCCGGTGAAGTACCGCTTGGCCGCGGCGACCCAGATGTTGCCGGGGCCGGTGACCATGTTGACCGGGGGGCAGGACTCGGTGCCGTGGGCGAACATCGCGACGGCGGTGGCGCCGCCCGCCGCGTACACCTCGTCGATGCCGAGCAGCGCGCAGGCGGCCAGGATCGTCGGGTGCGGCAGGCCGCCGAACTCCTTCTGGGCGGGGGACGCGAGGGCGATCGACTCGACCCCGGCCTCCTGCGCGGGCACCACGTTCATGACCACGGAGGAGGGGTAGACGGAGCGTCCGCCCGGCGCGTACAGCCCGACACGCTCGACCGGTACCCACTTCTCGGTCACTTTGCCGCCGGGGACGACCTGGGTGGTGTGCTCGGCGCGTCGCTGGGCGCGGTGGACCAGCCTGGCGCGCCTGACCGACTCCTCCAGGGCAGCCCGGACGGCCGGGTCGAGCCCGGCCAGGGCGTCGGCGAGGGCCGCTGCGGGCACCCGCACCTGTTCAAGCCGCACCCCGTCGAACTTCTCCGCGTACTCGATGAGCGCCGCGTCACCGCGATGGTGCACGTCCTCGCAGATCGGCCGCACCTTTTCCAGGGCGGCCTGTACGTCGAAGTCGGCACGGGGCAGCAGGTCGCGCAGGGCGCCACCCTCGGGGAGGGCGTCGCCGCGCAGATCGATTCGGGAGATCATGACACCAATTCTCTCAGACCGGTTATGGCCTCCGGTCGCCCGTATCAGTGGCTGATACACAACTGGCCCCCTGGCGGTGACCGCTAGCGTTCACTCCATCACTCGTGGGCAGGGAGGGGCGGCAGTGACAGAGGCGCAGCACGACGAGCATGCGCCCGACTGGCTGACCGGCGCCGAGCTGGGCATGTGGGAGGCCTTCCGCAACGGCAGTACGTACGATCTGCGCACCCGCAACCCCGTCATGGACAATCCGCTCTCGGCCCGCACCTGGGGCCCCGAGCGCACGGTCCGTGCGCGCGTGGTGGCCCTGCTGCTGCTCAGCGGGCCGCCGGCGCTGGCGGGCCGGGTCTCCTCGCTCAAGCTGACCGGGGTGCAGATCACCGGTGCGCTGGATCTCGCGGGCGGCACGGTCACGCCGTACGTGGAGCTGACCGGCTGCCGGTTCGAGGATGAGGTGCTGCTGCCGGAGTGCCGGGTCACCACGGTCCGGATGGTCGGCTGTGCGATGCCGCGTCTCGAGGCGGCCCGGCTGCACAGCGAGGGCGACCTGCATCTGCCGCGCTGCCGGGTGGCGGGCGGTATCCGGCTGACCGACGCGCAGATCGGCACGGATCTGCTGATCAACATGATGGTGGTGCACCCGGACCGCAAGGGCCGCTCCATCGCGGCCGACGGGCTGTACGTGGCGCAGGACCTGCAGGCCGAGATGATCGAGTCGCACGGCGAGGTGAGTCTGCGTTCGGCGCGGATCGGGGTCTCGCTGAGCTTCAACGGCAGCCGGCTGCTCAATCCGGACGGCCGGCGGGCGCTGAACGCGCCGCAGCTCTCGGTGGAGCGCACGCTCTATCTGTCGGCGGCCGGGGTGGCACCGGATGGTGGCGGCACCACTCCCCCGTACGGCACCGGACCGACCCCGCCGTACGGGACGAGGCTTCAGCCGTTCGAGTGCGTCGGCGGGATACGGCTGGACGACGGGCGGTTCGGGGACGCCCTCGACCTGCGGAGTGCGAAGTTCCGTATGCATCGCGACCAGGAGCTGTCGCTGCGCCGCATCCAGACCCCCGAGCTGCGCTTCCTCGGGGACCGCCCCGAGCAGGGCCGGGTGGTGCTGTCGGGCGCCAAGGTGGTCAACCTGGTCGACATGTCGACCAGCTGGCCCGGCCCCGGCGGTCTGGCGATGGGGGGCTTCAGCTACGAGAACCTCATCCCGGTCGGCAGCTTCCCGCTGGAGCAGCGGCTGGAGTGGGTGACGGCGGCGACTCCGGAGTACGCGCCGGAGCCGTACGAACGGCTGGCGTCGGTGCTGCGCAACAGCGGCGAGGACGCGGACGCCCGCGAGGTACTGCTGGCGAAGCAGCGCAGACGACGCGAGACGCTGCCGCTGGCCGCCAAGGTGTGGGGGTACCTCCAGGACTGGACGGTGGCGTACGGCTACCGGCCGGGCCGGGCCGCGCTCTGGATGGCGGTGCTGTGGGCGGCCGGAACGGTCGCGTTCTCGCACTACCGCCCGGAGCCGATGAGCCGGGACGGGCATCCGCAGTGGAACGCGGCGCTCTACGCGCTGGACCTGCTGATCCCGGTGGTCAACCTCGGCCAGGACGGCTACTGGAAGCTGTGCGGCGGCTGGCAGTGGGCGGCCGCCGCGCTGATCGTGCTCGGCTGGATCCTGGCCACGACGGTGGCGACGGGCGCCACGCGTCTGCTGCGCCGGAGCTGACGGGCCGGGTGCGGTGGCGGTGGCGGTGCGTTCCGTCCGGGGCGGGGAAGCCCCTGGCGGACAGGCCCGCGGCCGGGAAGTCCCGCGACCACCACCCCCCGCGTCCGGAGCGCGATCGCGTCCGGGAAGTCCGGTCCGCCCCCTTACCTCTTTACCGCTCCTTGACCACCCCGCGTACAACCATCGCCCCGATACGAAAGCTTCACGTCCTGCCCCTGGCGCCCTCCTCACCTGCGGTTTTCAATGGTCCGCACCATGTCCCTCATTACGTCTCTGCCCTCCCTCCGCACCATGCCCCTGCGCTCCCTGCGCTCCCTCACCGGGACGGGGCGCCGCCCGCCGCACCGGCCCGCCGCCGGGGCGGCCGACCACCGCGACGACGAGGTGCTGCTCGACGTCCCCGACGCCCGGCTGGCGCCCGTGCTCGTCGCGGCGGCCGAGGGGGACCACGGACCGGCGGCCGGACTGCTGGCCGCCACCCGCGCCACGTCCGGGTGGGAGGACCGCGACCGCTACCTCACCCGGCTCGCCGCCTTCGCCCTCAGCAGGGATGAGTGGCTCTCCGGCTGGCTCGCGGCCTCGCCGCACGACCCGGACGCGCTGCTCCTCGCGGCCGGCCTCGCGGTCCTCAGGGCCTGGGACTCCCCCGCCCGGGCCGAACTGCTGCGGGAGATCCGCCCACTGGTCGACGCGGCGGCCGCCGGCGATCCCCGGGACCCGGTGCCATGGCGCATCGCCCTGGACCACGCCCGCGGTGTGCACGCCACGCACACCGACTTCGAAACCCTCTGGGAGCAGGCGCTGCGCCGCTCCCCGTGGCACTACGGCTGCCATGTGGCCGCCCTGCGCTACCTGTCGGCGCAGTGGCACGGCTCGCACCGCGAGTGCTTCGACTTCGCGGAGCAGGCCGCCGACGACGCACCGCCCGGATCGCTGGTGCGGGCGCTGCCGGTTCGGGCGGCGTTCGCGTACCTCGCCGGCGGCGGGCGGCCCGCCGCGGTCCGGGAGCGGATCGACGGGGCGGCGGACCGCGCCATCGCCCTGTCCGCCGGTTACGGGCCGGGCGACGCGCTGCTCGCTGAGGTCCGGAATCTGCTGGTGTACGTGCTGGTCAGCCGGGAGAGGTGGGCCGAGGCGGTCGAGCAGTTCCGGCTGATCGGCCCGGACGTGACCTCGTTCCCGTGGGCTCGGCTGAGTGACGATCCACTGGGCCGTTTCCTCGAACTGCGCGGCGCGGCACGCCTGCTGGCCGCTTCCGGGGGCGCGCGGCGGGACAGTACGGGGCGCGCCCGCGGCCGCGGCCATTACGCTTGACCGCTGTGACCACCGCGCGCCTCCCTCTCTTCCCGCTGAACTCGGTGCTGTTCCCGGGCCTCGTGCTGCCTCTGAACATCTTCGAGGAGCGTTATCGCGCCATGATGCGCGACCTGCTCAAGGTGGACGACGAGGCCGAGCCACGGCGCTTCGCCGTCGTCGCCATCCGCGACGGTTCCGAGGTGGCGCCCACGCTGCCCGGGCTGCCCGGCCGCGCCGCGCTGCCCGAGCCGGGCCCGGCCGCCGGTTTCGGCGACGATCCTGCCACCGCCCTGCACCACATCGGCTGCATCGCCGACGCCGCGACGATCCGTGAGCGCGACGACGGCAGCTTCGAAGTGCTCGCCACCGGCACGGCGCGGGTGCGGATCCACTCGCTGGACGCGAGCGGCCCGTATCTGACCGCCGAGGTCGAGGAGCTGCCCGAGGACGCCGGGGACGACGCGGGCGCCCTCGCGGAGGGTGTGCTGCGCGCCTTCCGCGCCTATCAGAAGCGGCTGGCCGGTGCGCGCGAACGCTCGCTCACCACCGGGGCCGAGCTCCCGGACGAGCCCTCGGTGGTCTCGTACCTGGTCGCGGCGGCCACCGTGCTCGACGTACCCGCCAAGCAGAGGCTGCTCGAAGCGCCGGACATCGCGACCCGGCTGCGCGAGGAGCTGAAGCTGCTGCGGTCGGAGACCGCGGTGATCCGGCATCTTCCGTCGCTGCCCGCCATGGACCTGACCCGGGCCCCGACCCACCTCAACTGACCCGAGGAGCGCGCACGTGGCGAAGAAGCCCAAGAAGAGGCAGTCGGGCGGCACGCCCGCCACGGCGGCGCTGACCGCGGCAGGCACGGCGTACACGCTGCACACGTACGAGCACGACCCGGCCGCCGCCTCCTACGGCGGGGAGGCGGCCGAGGCACTCGGAGTCGCCCCCGACCGGGTCTTCAAGACGCTGGTGGCCGATGTGGACGGCGAACTGACCGTGGCCGTCGTCCCGGTCGCGGGCAGCCTGGACCTCAAGGCCCTGGCCGCCGCGGTGGGCGGCAAGCGCGCCACGATGGCGGACCCGGCCGTGGCGGAACGCACCACGGGGTATGTCCTGGGCGGCATCTCCCCCCTGGGCCAGCGCAAGCGCCTCCGTACGGTGCTGGACGCCTCGGCGTCGGCGCACGGGACGATCTGCGTATCGGCGGGGCGCAGGGGGCTTGAGGTGGAGCTGTCGCCCGCGGACCTGGCCGGGCTCACCGGGGCGTTGCTGGCCGTGGTGGGCCGGGCCGCCCAGGGATCGCGGCTGGATCCGGAGCCGGCCTGACCGGGGGGCGGCCCGGCGGCCGGACAGAACACCTAGCGCCGTTCGCCCGGCTCCGGGGCGGGGTCGTCGTACGACAGCGGCGGCAGCGTGGCGGGCGGCGACGGCGGGGTCCACTCCGGCTCGGGGTCGCGCGGTCCGAACACCGCGGTCACCCCCAGGTGCATGATCATCGCTGCCACCGGCCAAGCGAGCAGCGCGCCCTTCGCGGCCAGTTTCAGCGGCGCGTCGAAGGTGACGCCCTTGCCCGCGTGCTTCGCTGCCGCGACCACGTCCTGCGACGGGCCCAGCCAGATTCCGACGCGCCAGGCCAGCAGCGAGCCGAGCAGGCCGCCGACGGCGAGTGCGAGGACCAGCGGCACCCCGCCGCGCCTGCGGAAGAGGAAGACGGCGGCCGCGCTCACCGCGCCGAACGCCAGCCCGAGCAGCGCGAACGTGCCGTCCCCGCCGATCGCCTGCTCGCCCTCCGAGTTCTTGAGGTAGACGGCCTTGCCGTCGGAGATCAGCGGAACGCGCGGCGCGAGCCACATCCACAGCAGGCCGAGCAGGACCCCCAGGACCGTCAGCACGACCGCGACGACCGCGGCCTGCACCAGCTCGGCGCGGAGTCCGGGGCCGTCGTCCGCCGCCTGCTCCGGACCCGGCCAGGGGGTGGCTCCCGAAGGACCCTTCTGCCACGGGTCGTCGTTCGGCGGCTGGTGCGGAGGTGTCAGTGGCGCGGTCACTCTGCCATCGTGCCAGGCGGCCCTGGGTGCCGCCTCACCGGACCGCCGCCCGCCGGTAGGCCCAGGTGGCCACGGCCAGCGAGACGACCCCGACCGCCGCGCACACAGCGAGGTCGGCACCGACCATCGGCCAGTCCGGGTGGCCGCCGAAGGTACGGGCCAGCGCCTCGACCCCGTAGGTGGAGGGCAGCAGATCGCGGGCGTACGCGATCGGCTCCGGCAGCCGGCCGGCCGGGAGCACGCCCAGCAGCAGCGCGGCGGACATCCCGAGCTGGCCGAGCAGAGTGGCGAGTTCCTGGCGCGGCGCGAGCAGCCCGAGTGCGGCGCCGAGCCCGGCGAGCGCCGCTCCCGCGAGCGGGACGACGGCGGCGAGCACCCACAGATGCGCCAGCGGCAGCTGGAAGAGCACGGACCCGGCGACCGCGGTGACGACCGTGCCGGGCACCGTGAAGGAGGCGTACGCGCCGGCGGTCCCGAGCACCACGGAGGCGGGCGGCACCGGCAGGGTGGCGTAGTGGTCGAGCCCGCCGCCGGCCCGCAGCTGCCCGAAGTACTGCGCGAGCAGGTTGAGCGCGACGAACGCCACGACCAGGACGGCCGAGCCCGCCACCACGGCGCGGGCCTCGTCGCCGCCGTCGACGACCCCGCGCATCAGGATCATGATCCCGACGGACTGGAACGTCGCCACGAAGAGCAGCGGGATGCGGGCCACCCGGGCCCGCGACAGCTGGGCCCGGTAGACCGCGGCCAGCGCGGGCAGCAGCCGGGCGCGCGGCGCGAGCGGCTCGGCCTCGGTGACCGCGTCGGCGGCCCCGGCCGGGCCGCCCCGGGCGCCCGAGTCGTCAGGGGTGCGGGACTCGCCGTGCGGCGGGGTCTCCGGGTTCGGCTGCGACTGCGCGGAGACCACTGCCGTCACGCCTTCACCAGCCCGAGGGTACGGCCGCCCAGCGCCATGTACACGTCCTCCAGGCTCGGTGTGGACAGCGTGAAGTCGTCGAGTGCGGCGAAGGCGGGTCCGCCGGTCACCGTGGCGACGGCGGCCCGTGCCTCGTCGGGCGCCAGCCGCAGCACCCAGCGGCGCCCGGACTCCTGCGCGGACTCGCGCAGCGCGGCGACCTCCGGGATGTCGAGCGGCGCCCGCTCCCGCCAGACGAGCTCGACCCGGACCTCGCCCGCGACCTGGGCCTTCAGCCCGGCCGGGGTGTCGCAGGCGATCACCCGGCCGCGTTCGATGACGGCGACCCGGTCCAGCACGGTCTCGGCCTCGATGACGTTGTGGGTGACCAGCAGGACGGTCGCGCCGCGCTCGGCCCGCCGCCGGTCGACCGCGGCCCACACGGCGCGCCGCGCGACGGGGTCCATCCCGGTGGTGGGCTCGTCCAGGACGAGCAGCGAGCGCTCGCCGACGAGCGTCGCGGCGAAACAGGCGAGCCGCCGCTGGCCGCCGGACAGCTTTTTGAGCGGCCGCCCGGCGAGTTCGGTGATTCCCAGCTCCTCCAGCACGGCGTCCCGCTCCCGGCGCGCGTCCGGCACGGAGAGCCCGCGCAGCCGGCCGGTGGTCTCCGCCGCGAGGGCGACGGTCAGTTCGTCGAGTGCGGTGGACTCCTGGCCCAGATAGCCGAGCAGCCGGGCGGCGCGTTCGGGGTGGCGTACGAGATCGTGTCCGAGCACCTCGACCCGCCCGGAGTCGGGCCGCATCAGCCCGGTGAGCTGGCGTACGAGGGTGGACTTGCCCGCGCCGTTGGGGCCGAGCAGTCCGAAGATCTCGCCGCGGCGCACGGTCAGGGAGATCCCGTCGGTGGCCCGCACCTCGGGCGTGGCGGGAGCCCCCCGTCTACCGCGCGCGGCCGGGTACGTCTTCACCAGCTCGCGCACCACGCACACATTGCCCGTACTCACGAGGGACGAGCCTACGGGGTTGGACGGCCCGGAAGGGCGCCGGGGCCGGATGCGCCCGCTTCCGGCAGAGGCCGGTCGGCCCGCCTCAGCGCCCGGTCTGCTCCCCCGCGGGCGCGGGCTCCGCGGCCCGTACGTCGATCTCCCGCCAGAACCCGGCCCTGATCGCGTACCGGTCGTGCTCGTCGATCTGGTCGTCCTTGTGGGCGAGCAGCCCGAACCGGGCCGCGTACCGCAGCAGCTCACCGTCGATCCGGTGCGGGATCCGCGGGTACATGCCCGACAGCTTCTGCACATGGCCGGGGTCCGGCAGCCGCTCCATCCACCGCCTGGCGAAGACCTGCCCCACCTCGAAGGGGTCGCCGCCGACCGTGGTGATGTCCTCCTCGCGGTCCGCCCACCGCTGCTCCGCGGTGGTGACCTGGGCGAGCGTCGGCAGCGAAGCGGTCTCCGCTGGTTCACCGGCCTGGCCGCCGGGGCGCTCGATCCAGCCGCGCTCGGACGACCAGCGCAGCGTCGCGTTCGCCGGCTGCTGGGCGGGCGGCGCTCCGGGGCCGCGCAGGCCGGCGAGGTCCTTGGGGGTGGGGACACCTCCTCTGGCCGCCGCCGCGTGTGCGCGCTCCTCATCGGTCGGCTGCTCGGTGGCGGGTCCCGCCGTCGATACGTTGTGCACGGCCGCGGCCTGCGCCGCCCGCTCGGCCGACGCGGCGAGCGCCGACTCCGGGAGCGGAGCGGAGAGGATCGCGGCGATCTCCGGGCGGGACGCGGAGGCCGGCGTGCAGACCCCGCCGGTCTCCTTGGCCCGTACGGCTTTGGTGATCCAGGCCCGGTCCAGCACCCGGCGCTCGTCCGCCTCGGCTACCAGGTCCTCGGACTGGTTGTAGTCCCCGTCGCCCGCCTGCACCGCCCACAGGTGCACGGCCACGCCGTGCTCCTTCGCGGACATCAGGCCGGGCAGCAGATCTCCGTCGCCGGTGACCAGCACGATGTCCGAACAGGCGCGATTTCTGGCCAGTTCGGTCAGCTCCGCGTGCATCGCGGCGTCGACGCCCTTCTGCGCCCAGCGGCCGTCGCTCCTGGTCAGTGCGCCCAGCCGGACGGTCACCCGCGGCATCACCCGCAGCCTGCGGTGTTCGGGCTGCGGTACCCGGTCGGGGGCGCCGTCGAACCAGTAGATCCGCAGCAGCGGCTGCTCCGTGTCGTCCTCGGCGCGCTCGCGCAGGCCCTGGATGAGCGCCGCGTGGTCGACAGTGATGCGGGAGCGGGCAGGTTCTCCTGCGAGGAGACTCGCGGCGGCTCCCAGCAGGTATCCGGCGTCCACCAGGACGACGCAGCGGTCCACGCGATCCACCCTCTTTCGGGTACCTCGGGAGAAGGAGAAGTGCTTCGGGTTTCCTTCGAGTCTGCCCGACCGCACGAGGGTTAACGGCCGGAACTCGATCATCGGCGTGGCGCAGCGCGAAGTTGGTCCGAAGTGACGCGGGACAAGCCCTCATTACGCACGGTAATGATCCAAAATGCGGCAGTCTGTGCGATATGTGAATCTGGTCGCGGCCCTGGCCCCTAGTCCCCCTCAAGGAGGCATCACCATGGCCAAGCACAAGAACCGTCATAAGCACGACAGTCAGCAGGACCGTTCGTCCGCCGCCGAACGCGGCGGCCAGGACGCCCGGTCCAGCTCGTTCGAGTCGCAGAGTGAGTCCCAGCAGTCGATGCCGCAGGGCAGCCCGTCAGATGTCGCACGTAAGCACCAGAAGCGCTTCGGCCACAACTGATCTTCGCCGTAATGATGTTCGAGGGGCGCGCCGTGCACGGCGCGCCCCTCAAGCGGTCCCCAGGGGGCCGGTCAGCCCGCCAGGCAGGACGGGCCAAGCAGCACCTTCAGATCGCCGAAGAGCGCCGGGTCGGGCTGCACCCGGTGCCGGTCGAGCCTGAGCACCGTGGTCTTGCGGGAGCCCTGGAGCTTGATCCGCACCTCTGAGTTGCCCCGGTGGTGGGAGAGGATCTCGCCGAGCCTGCTGACCATCGGCGGGGTGACCTTCACGGTGGGGATCGTGATCGTCACCGGGGCGTTGGTCCCGGCGGACGACAGGTCCGGGACCTGCATCTCCATGGCGACCAGCCGCGGGATGTCCTCGCGCTTGTCGAGACGGCCCTTGACGAACACCACGGTGTCCTCGACCAGCTGGGTCGACACCAGCTGGTAGGTGGCCGGGAAGAACATGCACTCGATGGTGCCCGCGAGGTCCTCGACCGTCGCGATGGCCCAGGCGTTGCCCTGTTTGGTCATCTTGCGCTGGAGGCCGGAGATGATGCCGCCGATGGTGACCACCGCGCCGTCCGAGTGCTCCCCTCCGGTCAGCGCGGCGATGGCGGCGTCGCTCTTGTCCGAGAGCACGTGCTCCAGGCCGAAGAGCGGGTGGTCGGAGACGTAGAGACCGAGCATCTCCCGCTCCTGCGCGAGCAGATACGACTTCTCCCACTCGATGTCGGAGAACTCCACGTCGAGCCCGAAGCCCGGCTCGGAGCTGTCCTCCTCGCCGCCGCCGAAGAGGTCGAACTGCCCCTCCGCCTCCTTGCGCTTGACCGCGACCACGTTGTCGATCATCGGCTCGAAGTGCGCGGTGAGGCCCTTGCGGGTGTGTCCCATCTCGTCGAAGGCGCCCGCCTTGATGAGCGATTCGGTGGTGCGCTTGTTGCAGGCCACGGCCTCGACCTTGTCGAGGTAGTCGGGGAAGGAGCTGTACTTCCCCTTGGCCTTGCGGGAGCGGATGATCGACTCCACCACGTTGGTACCGACGTTGCGGACCGCGGAGAGGCCGAAGAGGATCACGTCGTCGCCCTGCGCGGCGAAGTTGGACTCGGACTCGTTCACATTGGGCGGCAGCACCTTGATGCCCATGCGGCGGCACTCGTTGAGGTAGATCGCCGACTTGTCCTTGTCGTCGCGCACCGAGGTGAGCAGCGCCGCCATGTACTCGGCCGGGTAGTTGGCCTTGAGGTACGCGGTCCAGTAGGTGACCAGGCCGTACGCGGAGGAGTGCGCCTTGTTGAACGCGTATCCGGCGAACGGCACCAGGACGTCCCAGAGCGCTTTGATCGCCGCGTCCGAGAAGCCCTGCTTCTTGGCTCCAGCCTCGAAGAGCACGAAGTTCTTGGCCAGTTCGTCGGCCTTCTTCTTGCCCATCACACGGCGCAGGATGTCGGCCTCGCCGAGCGAGTAGCCGGCGACGATCTGGGCGGCCTTCTGAACCTGCTCCTGGTAGACGATCAGGCCGTAGGTGAGGCCGAGTACCTCCTGGAGCGGCTCCTCCAGCTCCGGGTGGATCGGGGTGATCTCCTGGCGGTTGTTCTTGCGCTCCGCGTAGTTGATGTGCGAGTTCATGCCCATCGGGCCCGGCCGGTACAGGGCCGAGACGGCGGAAATGTCCTCGAAGTTGTCGGGCTGCATCTGGCGCAGCAGGGAGCGCATCGGGCCGCCGTCGAACTGGAACACCCCGAGGGTGTCACCACGGCAGAGCAGTTCGAAGGTCTTGGGGTCGTCCAGCGGGAGGGCCAGCATCTCCAGGTCGATGCCCTTGTTGGCCTTCACCATCTTGACGGCGTCGTCCATGATCGTCAGGTTGCGCAGGCCCAGGAAGTCCATCTTCAGCAGGCCGAGCGACTCGCACTGCGGGTAGTCCCACTGCGTGATGGTGACGTTGTCCGTGTGCCTGACCCAGACCGGGGCGTGGTCGACGATGGGTTCGCTGGACATGATCACGCCGGCCGCGTGCACACCCATCTGCCGGACCAGGCCCTCGACGCCCTTGGCGGTGTCGATGACCTTCTTCACGTCCGGTTCGTTCTCGTACATCCCCCGGATCTCGCCCGCCTCGCTGTAACGGGGGTGCTTGGGGTCGGTGATGCCGCTGAGGTCGATCCCCTTGCCGAGGACGTCGGCGGGCATCGCCTTGGTGAGGCGGTCGCCCATCGCGTACGGGTAACCCAGCACGCGCGCGGAGTCCTTGATCGCGTTCTTGGCCTTGATCTTTCCGTACGTGCCGATCATGGCGACCTTGTCGGCGCCGTACTTCTCGGTCACGTACCGGATCACTTCGACCCGCCTGCGCTCGTCGAAGTCGATGTCGACATCGGGCATCGAGACGCGCTCGGGGTTGAGGAACCGCTCGAAGATCAGCCCGTGCGTGATCGGGTCGAGGTCGGTGATGCCCATGGCGTACGAGACGATCGAGCCGGCCGCCGAGCCACGCCCGGGACCGACCGCGATGCCGTTGTTCTTGGCCCACATGATGAAGTCGGCCACGACGAGGAAGTACCCCGGGAACCCCATCTGGATGATGATGTCCATCTCGTACGCCGCCTGCCTCTGGCGGTCTTCGGGGACACCTCCCGGATACCGGCGCTCCATGCCGGCCCGGACCTCTTCCTGGAACCAGGTGATCTCGGTGTAGCCGTCCGGGATGTCGAACTTCGGCATCAGGTCACGCTTCTCGAACATGCCGGAGGTGTCGATCTGCTCGGCGACCAGGAGGGTGTTGGCGCACCCCTGCTGCCAGGCGTCCGAGGAGTCGATGGCGTACATCTCCTCGGTCGTCTTGAGGTAGTAGCCGGTCCCGTCGAAGCGGAAGCGGTCCGGGTCCGAGAGGTTCTTTCCGGTCTGGATGCAGAGCAGGGCGTCGTGCGCGCTCGCCTCGTGCGCGTAGGTGTAGTGCGAGTCGTTCGTCACCAGCGGCGGGATGCCGAGCTTCTGTCCGATCTCCACCAGGCCGTCGCGGACCCGGCGTTCGATCTCGATGCCGTGGTCCATCAGCTCCAGGAAGTACCGGCCCTCACCGAAGATGTCCTTGTAGTCGGACGCCGCCTGCATCGCCTCGTCGAACTGCCCGAGCCGCAGCCGGGTCTGCACCTCGCCGGACGGGCAGCCGGTGGAGGCGATCAGGCCATCGGACCACTGGGAGATCGTCTCCTTGTCCATACGCGGCCACTTCTGCAGCCAGCCCTCTGCGTACGCGTCGGACGACAGCTTGAAGAGGTTGTGCAGGCCCGTGCTGTTCGCCGCCCAGATCGTCTTGTGCGTGTAACCACCCGAACCGGACACGTCGTCCCGCTTCTGATGCGGCTGGCCCCACTTGACCTTGCGCTTGTTCCGCCGGGACTCCGGGGCGACGTACGCCTCGATGCCGATGATCGGTGTCACGCCCGCCTTCTTCGCCGAATGGAAGAAGTCGTACGCCCCGTGGAGGTTGCCGTGGTCGGACATGGCGATGTGCGACATGCCCATCTCGTTGCAGGCCTCGAACATGTCCTTGAGCCGCGCGGCACCGTCCAGCATGGAGTACTGCGTGTGGACGTGAAGGTGCGTGAAAGGCGGCTTGGTCACGGGGATGCCTCCTGCGGGACGAGTGGGGGAACAGCGTGGAAGTCTACGTCGGCCCACCGACAGCCGCGGGGCACTCCCGGGTGGCTCCGTGCGTTGAGCCCGTTGGAACAGCTGTCCCTTATGTGATGCACCTGGAGGCACCCGCGATGTCGGTCCCGCAGTCCAGCTCCGAGGAACGCGGCGAGCAGATTCTCGCCGTTTTCGGCGCCGCGTTCGGCGAGCTCCTGGCCGCCGATCCGGCTGCCTTCCGGGTCAAATTCCGGAAGATGGCTGCCTCGGCGTTCGCCTTCTACCGGGGCGCGGCCTGCCTCTTCTACCAGGACCTGGGCGAGAGCGCGGAGGGCGGACCGTATCTGGACGAGCGGACCGGCCGGGTCTGGGTGCACGGCGATCTGCACGCGGAGAACTTCGGCACCTATCTGGACGCCAACGGCCGACTGATCTTCAATGTGAACGACTTCGACGAGGCCTATGTGGGCCCCTTCACCTGGGACGTCCAGCGCTTCGCGGCCTCGCTGGCACTGCTCGGGCACGCCAAGGCGCTCAGCGACGACCAGATCACCGGTCTCGTGGAGACCTATGCCGCCGCCTACCGTGAGCGCATCCGGGTCCTGGCGTCCGGCGCCCAGGACGACGACGTACCTCCGTTCACGCTGGACACCGCGGAGGGGCCGCTCCTCGGCGCGCTGCGCGCGGCCAGGTCGCGCACCCGATTCGCGCTCCTCGGCTCCATGACGGAGATCCGCGACCACGAACGCCGCTTCACCGCCGACAGCAGCGCGGTCGAGCTCGACGCCGCGACGCGGTACAAGATCCTGGCCGCCTTCGACGGCTATCTGGAGACGCTGCCCGAGGAGAGCCTGGGGCGGCCCGAGTCGTACCGGGTGAAGGACGTCGTGGGCCGCAGGGGCATCGGGATCGGCTCGGCCGGGCTGCCCTCGTACAACATTCTCCTGGAGGGCCACAGCGACGCCCTGGAGAACGACGTGATCATCTACATGAAGCAGGGGCAGACCCCGGCGGTCTCCCGGCACATCACGGACCCGGCGGTCCGCGGGTACTTCCGGCACGAGGGACATCGCACGGTGATCTCGCAGCGCGCCCTGCAGGCGCACGCCGACCCGTGGCTCGGCTGGACCGAGCTGGACGGGGCGGGGCAGCTGGTGGCGGAGGTCTCGCCGTACGCGGTGGATCTCGACTGGTCGGACCTGGACGACCCCGAGGAGATCGCGGCGGTCGTCGCCGACCTCGGGCGGGCCACGGCCACCATGCACGCGGCGGCGGACGACGAGAGCGGCCACTCGCTGGTGCCGTTCTCGACGGAGCGCGCCATCGACGCGGCCATCGCGGCCGACGAGGACGGCTTCGCCAAGATGCTGGTGGACTTCGCGCATACGTATGGGGCGCAGACCCGGCATGACCACGCCATATTCGTGGAATTGTTCCGCAATGGGCGGATCCCCGGTCTCTAGACTCAGGAACCTTTAAGGGTCTCTTACCTGCACCCATGGCACACTCGGGGCCGATGGACATATCAGGGACGCAGCTCAGAGCGGTTCGCGCGGCGCTTTTCACAGCGCTGGTCGTGACCCTCTCCTCTGCGTCCCATGTGCTCCTCTCGCAGGTCCCGCTGCCGCCGGTCACCGTAGCGGCGCTCGCCGCCGCCGTCTTCGCCGTGGCCTTCGCGCTGGCGGGCCGCGAGCGGGGTTTCGGGGCGATAGCAGGTGTGCTCATTCCGCTCGAACTCGCCGCCGACACCGTCTTCACCACCGGCCAGCATGTCTGTTACGGCCCGTCGGGCGGCCCCGTCGCCGGGGCCCTGCGCTCGGTCGGGGTGGACGTGCTCTGCGGCGGCCAGGTCGGCACCCCGCTGGCCTCCGTGACCGGTCCCGGCAAGGACGCGGTGGCACTGCTCGACTCACCGGCCCCGGCGCTGCCCTGGCTGCTGCTCGGCGCGCATGTCGCCGTCGGGCTGCTGGCCGCGCTCTGGCTGCGGCGCGGCGAGAGCGCGCTGGCGTCGGTGGCCCGTTCGGTCGGCGCCCTCGCCTTCCGGCCGCTGCTCGTCGCGGTGGCCGTCGTGGGAGCGGTCTGCGCCTCCGTACGGAACGGGGCCCTCCCCGCGCACCGTCCGCGCACCTCGCGCACCCTGCTCCTCGTGCACTCCGTGGGACTGCGCGGACCTCCGTACCCGGCTGCTGTCCTGAGCTGAGTACGCAGTTCCGTTCTGCCCCCACCACGTCCCACGGAGAATCCACCATGAGTGCACGCAACAACCACACCAACAAGGCAGCGGCCCGCGAGCGGCTGCGCGCCGAGCGCGAGCGCCAGGCGAAGAGGGACAAGACCCGCCGGCAGATCGTGGTCGCCGGGTCCATCGTCGTCGTCCTCGCGATAGCCGCGGGCGTCGGTTACGGAGTCATGCAGCTGAACAAGCCCTCCGGCTGGGAGGCGGCGAAGAGCGCCAAGGTCGTCGCGCCGAAGAACACATCGGGCACGGACGGCACCACGGTCGTCGTCGGCAAGGCGTCCGCCAAGAAGACGCTGCAGATGTACGAGGACCCGCGCTGCCCGATCTGCGCGACGTTCGACCAGACGGTCGGGGCGACCGTCCAGAAGGACCTCGACGCGGGCAAGTTCAAGGTCCAGTACATCGGGGCCACGTTCATCGACAACAACGGCGGCGAGGGCTCGAAGAACGGTCTGAGCGCTCTGGGCGCCGCGCTCAACGTGAGCCCCACCGCCTTCGAGCACTACAAGACCGCGATGTACTCGGCGAAGTGGCACCCCGACGAGACCACGGACACGTTCAAGGACGACTCGTATCTCATCAAGATCGCGCAGACCGTGCCCGAGCTGAAGGACAACAAGGCCTTCCAGAAGGCCGTCAACGACGGCACCTATGACGCGTGGGCGATGAAGATGTCCGCGAAGTTCGACAAGAGCGGGGTCCAGGGCACGCCCACTCTGAAGATGGACGGCAAGAAGCTGACCACACCGGGCAGTGACAACGCGCCCATGAGCGTCGCCGGCTTCAACACCGCGCTGGACAAGGCCCTCAAGGCCTGATCCGGACGAGAGGCCCCGGGCCCCGTCCCGGCAGTGCGGCTAGAGCGTTTCGAGGAAGCCGAGTGCGACCCGCCAGGTCCGCTCGGCCGCCTCGGCGTCGTAGTCGGTCAGCCCGGGGTCGGTGTAGAGGTGGCCCGCGCCCGCGTAGCGGTGCACCTCCACATCGGCCCCGATCCGCCGCATCCGCAGATACCAGGCGTTCAGCCAGTCGTGCGGCTCGAACGGGTCGGGGTCGGCGACATGCAGCTGTACGGGCAGCTCGTCCACCGACGCGTCGTCCGCGATGTCCGACGTGCCGTGCAGAAGCAGCAGGCCACGGGCCTTCTCGTCGGCGATGGCCAGATTCTGCGCGAGGGAGCCGCCGAGCGAGAACCCGGCGTAGACGAGGCCCTCGTCGGAGTGCGGAGCGGCGGCCGTCACGGCGCGTTTCAGCAGCTCTTCGGAGCCCAGCTCCTCCTTGAAGGCCATGCCTTCCTCGACGGTCCCAAAAGTCTTACCGTCGAACAGATCGGGCACCCGCACCTGATGACCGGCCGCACGCAGCCGGTCGGCTGCCGCGTGGACGGCAGGCCGCAACCCGTACGTCGAATGGAAAAGGATGATGTTCACGTGGCCATGGTGCCAGCTTCGGCCGGAGGCATGGAGACCGTCCTGCGTCCCCTGATCGTCATCGGCGGCTCGGTGCTGCTGACGCTCGCGGTGGGCTGGCTGGTCGACCGCGCGCTCAAGCGGACCGACGCACGCCATCACGAGACCCCGCTCTGGGGCCTGCTGCGGCGCTGCCGGGTGCCGCTGCAGTCGGTGCTGACCACCGGGCTGCTGCGCGGCAGTTACCAGCAGGTGCGGCTGAAGACGGTGGAGCACCACGCCACCGCGATCGGGCAGCTCCTCACCCTGCTCCTGATCGGCTTCACGGCCTGGCTGGCCCTGCGGATCGCCACGGCGGTCGTCGACTCCTCGTACGCCCGCTACGCGGCGACCACCCGCGACCCGGCCAGGCTCCGCCGGGTCCGTACCCAGGTCACGCTCATCCAGCGGGTGGTGACGGCGATCGTCGGGACGGTGGCCGCGTCGGCGATGCTGCTGACCTTCCCCACGATGCGTACCGCGGGCACCTCGCTGCTGGCCTCCGCCGGGCTCCTCGGCATCGTCGCAGGTGTCGCGGCCCAGTCCACTCTGGGCAACCTGTTCGCCGGGTTGCAGATCGCCTTCGGCGACATGGTCCGCATCGGGGACACGGTGGTCGTGGACGGCGAGTGGGGCACCGTCGAGGAGATCACGCTGACCTTCCTCGCGGTGCGCACCTGGGACGAGCGCCGGATCACCATGCCGGTTTCGTACTTCACCGGTAAGCCCTTCGAGAACTGGTCGCGCGGCGGCGCGCAGATGTCCGGCACCGTCTTTTTCGAGCTCGACCACTCAACGCCGGTTCCGCAGATGCGCGAGAAGCTGCGGGAGATCCTGCACGAGATCCCGTCGTGGGACGGACGGAACTGGTCGCTGGCCGTCACGGACACCAGCCCGAGCACGATTCAGGTGCGGGCCGTGGTCACCGCGAAGGACTCCGACGACATCTGGACCGTGCGGTGTGCCGTACGGGAGCAGCTGATCGCCTGGCTGCGCGACGAGCACCCGTACGCCCTGCCGAAGATCGCGACCGCACCGGCCGAGCTCGCGAAGAACCACTGGGGGCCGGATCTGTTCAAGCACGACCCCGCTCCCAGGACCGGCCGGGGCTGAGGACCGTAGCCGAGTCCGGGGCCGAGCACCGTGGCCGACAGCCCGAACTGACGGCCGGGGCCGCGGAAGTGATACGCGCTACCGCAGGCTGCGCACGTCCAGATGGCGCAGCACCCGGTCCACGATCTCCGGGTCCGCGCCGGGCTCATTGCGGGCGGAGAGCACTTCGTGCCGGGCCGCCGACATCATCTCCCGCTGGATCCGCTGGGTGGTTCTGATCCGTTCGGCCCGCTTCAGATACGCGGCGTGCCGCTCCTCGTCGACCATATCGGGGCTGATTCTGACGCCGATCTCGAACGCACCGCGGGCCAGCCGTTCCATGACCTCCTCGGGCAGCTCCTCGACGTCCTGGATCTCCTTGAGCCGGTGTCTTGCCGCCTTCGCCGCCCGTACCGCCAGGCTCCGTTCGAGTTCGCGCTCGGCTCCGGTGTCCGCGCGGACGCCCAGCCTCTTCACCAGCCAGGGCAGCGTCAGTCCCTGGAAGACCAGAGTGACCATGACCACGGCGAAGGCGATGAAGATCATCTCGCTGCGCGCCGGGAAGGGGCTGCCGTCGTCCTTGGTCATCGGGATGGCGAGGGCCAGCGCAACCGAGGCCACGCCGCGCATCCCGGACCACCACATGACGATGGTCTCGCGCCAGCTGGTGGGGATTTCCTCGTCGTAGTCCCGCAGGGTGTGCAGTCTCTTCGCCAGCCAGGTCGCGGGCAGCAGCCACAGCAGGCGCAGCACGACAACCACTCCCACGGCTGCCGCGCCCCAGCCGATCATCTGGGCCAGATGCCCGTTCGCGGTGCCGAAGACCACATGCAGTTCGAGCCCGATGAGGCCGAAGGTCACCCCGGTGACGAGAGTGTCGACGATCTCCCAGAAGGCGTTGCCCTCCAGCCGTCCCCGTACGTCGTCGGCGTCGGCGGTGTGTTCGGCGAGGAACAGGGCGGAGATGAGCACGGCCAGCACGCCCGAGCCCATCAGCTCCTCGGCCAGCACATAGCTGAGGAACGGAACCAGCAGGGTCAGGCCGATCTGCAGGGTGGTGTCGCCCACCAGCCCCATCAGCTTGTTGGTGAGCCAGCCGAGCGCGAGGCCCACCGCCACGGCCACCACGGCGGAGAGCACCAACTGGCCCGCCGCGACCGGCCAGGAGAACGTTCCGGTGACGGCGGCCGCGATCGCCACGTGGTAGAGGACGATCGCCGTCACGTCGTTGAACAGCCCTTCGCCCTCCAGGATCGAGACGAGTCGGCGGGGCAGCCCGAGCGACCCGGCCACAGCCGTCGCCGCCACCGGGTCGGGCGGCGCCACCAGCGCGCCCAGCGCGACGGCCGCGGCGATCGGCAGGCCCGGCACCATCGCGCTCGCGACGGCGGCCACCGCGGCCGTCGTCACGAAGACCAGCGCCACGGCGAGCAGCAGGATCGGCCGGACGTTGGCCGTGAACTGCCGCCAGGAGGTGCGCTGTACGGCTGCGTACAGCAGCGGCGGCAGCACCAGCGGGAGGATGAAGTCCGAGGGGATGCTGACGTTCGGCACGAAGGGCAGCAGGGCGAGGCAGATCCCGCCGAGCGTCATCAGGACCGGGGCGGGCAGCCCGAGCCGCTCACCGATCGGTACGGAGACCACCGCCCCGATCAACAGCAGGAGCAGCAGTGCCAATTGGTCCACGGGGTGCCCTCCGGGGCGTCGGAATCTCCGTCGGCATCGCTGCCGAGACCTTGACGGTCAGTGGCTCAAGCGTGCCATGCAATGCGCGCGTATCAGCCCAATAGCCCCAGCCGGTCCGGCTTCACCTTCGCCACGCTCCGCCTTTCATCCGATGTCTATGGTGCCCGAGGTCTTCCCGTCCGGTGGAGGCACGGGCACTATGCAGAGTGCATGGATTCAGGGACGAGAACACTCGACACATACCTGACTGGAGCTCATATGCCCTCCGCGCATCGACCGCCGTCCAGGAGAGCAGTCCTGGGGGCCGCGGCGGCGACAGGTGCGGGCGCGCTGCTCACCCTCGGCGCCGCCCCGCATGCGTACGCCTCCACCGCACCGGCCCGGCCGACAGGCCACTCCCCGGGCAGGCGGCTGCCCTTCCTCATGGACATGGTCCAGGCGAACCCGGGCGAGCCGATGACCGAGTCCCGCTACAACGACCCGCGCACCCTTGCCTCGTACGGATATGACGGCCAGGTCATCAACGAGTTCCGCCCGCCGCACACCGGAGTCACCTTCGGCACCGTCGACGATCGGATCTTTCCGGCGGGGTCCGCGGCACGTGCCTGGGTCGAGGAGAACGCCAGGGGCATCGACGAGCACATACGGCGCTCGCACGCCGCGGGCATCGACTCGTACTTCTTCACCGACATCATCGTGCTGCCGAAACGGCTGGTCGAGCTGTACGGGGACGAGATCCTGGACGACCAGGGCCGGATCAGCCTGCACCGCCCGCGCACCCTGGAGATCCACCGCCTGATGCTCCGTGAGGTCTTCGCCCGCTTCCCCGGCATCGACGGTCTGGTCATCAGGACCGGTGAGACCTATCTGCAGAACGTGCCGTACCACACGGGCAACAACCCGATCACAGAAGGGAAGGACAGCCACCACCTGCTGCTCGGTCTGCTCCGCGATGAGGTGTGCGTCCGCGCGGGGAAGCGGCTGTTCTACCGCACCTGGTCCACCGGCGGGGACCCTCTCACCAACGACCCGGCGTTCTACCGCACCGTCACGGACGCGATCGAGCCGCACCGGAACCTGCTGTTCTCGGTGAAGCACACGGCGGTCGACTTCTGGCGGACCGTCGCCTTCAACCCGACGCTCGGCATCGGGAACCACCGCCAGATCGCCGAAGTGGAGTGCGCCCGCGAGTACGAGGCGAAGGGCGCCTGCCCGGACTACATCGGTGACGGCGTCATCAACGGCTTCGAGGAGTATGACGGGCTGCCCGGCCCACAGGGTCTCGCGGATCTCGCCGCCAGCCCGGTGTTCGCCGGGGTGTGGACCTGGTCGCGCGGCGGCGGCTGGCGCGGCCCGTACATCACCAACGAGCTCTGGTGCGACCTGAACATGTGGGTGATGGCCCGCTGGACCCGTGACACCGGGCTCGGCGAGGCGGGCGCTTTCCGCGCGTACGCCCACCGCGCCGGGCTCTCCGGCAGCGCCGTCGACAGCTTCCACCGGCTGGCGCTGCTCTCCGCCGCCGGCACCCTGCGCGGCCACTACAGCGCGCTCGCCAAGGTCAAGCGGCTGACCTGGACCCGCGACCAGTTCCTCGGCGGCTCCGACAAAGACCTCACCGACGACTACCGGGCGATCACCGCCGCGGGCAGCGTCGAGCGGATCCTGGCGGAGAAGGCGCAGGCGGCCCGGATCTGGCAGGAGATCAGCGCGCTCTCCGGCCGGCTGCCGCTGCGCGACCGAGCCGACCGCGAGTTCCTGCGCGTCTCGGCCGGTTACGGCCTGCATCTCTACTCGGTCATCCACCACGGCTGGCAGGTGATGCTGCGGGCCTACGCGGGCGAGCGGAGCCGGCTGATGGCCGCCCATCTGCGGGCATACGACAGCGCCTGGGCCTCCTGGCAGCGACTCGCCGACCGCGAGCCGTCCTGCGCCACGCTCTACCAGCCGCTGGGCTTCGGCCAGAAGGACGCGAACGGGGTGTACGGCGCCGACCCCGACCACGGCATGGGCCCGTCCGTCGACGCCTGCCGGAAGCTGCTCGCCTCATGAGGCACCGGGACCCGCTCACCGGCCCCGTACGGCCCGCCCCCGTATCGAACAGGAGTCACCCCGTGCATGACCTCTCCCGCAGACACTTCGCCGGTACGGCGGCGGGCGCGACCGCCGCCCTCTGGCTGGCCGGGTCCCGCACCGCCTGGGCGGCCCCAGCCGACGGCCGGCCCGGGTCCCACGACCCCGATGTGTACGAACGGACGGCCCGCGCCGCCGCCATGAAGTGGCGGCGGCTGCCCACCGGCTGGCAGGACGCCCCGTTCCTCGCCAACGGCTACCTCGGCGCCCAGCTCTACCGGGGCGCGTCCCCGAACACCCTGAAGCTGATGATCAGCCACACCCAGGTACAGGACCAGCGCGGCCAGTGGCGCGGCGGCACGGGCTACTCCCGGCTGCCCGTCGGGTACTTCACGCTCACCCTGGCCGGGGAGATCACTGCGGTCGACTGGACGCTCGATCCCTACGACGCGGAGCTGCGCGGCACGCTCACCACCACCCGCGGCTCCCTCACCTTCTCCGCGCTCGTCCAGAACGACTCGGGCGCGCTGCTGGTCTCCACCCGCCCGAGCGCGGGCGAGGAGTCCGCTGCCTGGTCCTTCCAGTGGCTCCAGGCCGCCAGTACCCGGCTCATCGACAAGCCGGCCGACTACACACCCAATCCGGACCCGCGGGTGGGCGCCGGCTTCGTCGAACAGCCGCTGCTGGCGGGCGGCGGCTGGACGACGGCCTGGCGGGAGCAGCGCGAGGGGTCGGGGCGGCTGCTGGCCGCGCAGCTCGTCTACCTCTTCCCGGGCGATGTGCGGCAGGCGACCGCGGACGCCGTGGCGGCGGTGGACCGCGCGCTGGCCACCGGCCCCGACCCGCTGGTCGCCCGGCACCGCGAGTGGTGGCACGCCTACTACCGGCGCAGCTTCCTCTCCGTACCGGACAAGCGGCTCCAGTCGTTCTACGTCCTCCAGCTCTACAAACTGGCCTCGGCCACCCGCGCCCAGGGCCCGACCCTGTCCGAGTGGGGGCCGTGGTTCCCGGAGGTCGGCAACAGCTGGACGGCGGTGTGGTGGAACCTCAACGTCCAGATCGGGATGCCCGCGGTCAACGGCACCAACCATCCCGAACTGGACTCGGTGACCCAGGCATTCCGCCGTTTCGAGAAGAACCTGCCGACGTCCGTACCGGCCGCCTACCGGGACGGCCACAACTACGCGCTCGGCCATCCGTCCGACTGGCAGCTGCGGGCGGGCGACAACTACGACGTCGGTGTCCCGGGCTCCGGCCACATATCCGACAACTTCGGCAATCTCACCTGGGCGCTGCACAACGTATGGCTCTCCTACCGGCACACGATGGACCTCGCCACCCTGCGCGACGTGGTGTACCCGATCCTCGCGAAGGCCATCAACTTCTACGCCAACTTCCTGCACGAGGGCGGCGACGGCAAGCTGCACCTGCTGACCACCCGCTCCCCCGAGTACGCTAACGCGGCGGACTGCACCTACGACCTCTCGCTGATCCGCTGGGGCGTCGGTACGCTCATCGATTCGGCCCGGCTGCTGCGCGTCGACGACCCCCGCGCCCGGCAGTGGCGGGACATCGCGGCGCGGCTCACGCCGTACGCCGAGGACCCGGCGGACGGGGTGATGATCGGCAAGGACGTGCCGCTGGCGGACTCGCACCGCCACCACTCCCATCTGCTCTGGCTCTATCCGCTGCGGGAGAGGAAGTGGGACAGGCCGGGCGACCGGGATCTGATGCGGCGCTCGCTGGCCCACTGGACGAGCATGCAGAGCGCCTGGCACGGCTACAGCTACGCCACCTCGTCGTCCATGTACTCCGTGATGGGCGAGCCGGAGAAGGCGCTGGACCAGCTGACCTTCTTCACCGACGGGAACACCGTCGCCGACTGTCAGATGACGCCCAACACGATGTACCGCGAGGGCAAGAACCTCGCACTCGAATCCCCGCCGGCGGCGGTCCAGTCAATGCTGGACATGGCGGTGCAGGGCGACGGCGGGGTACTGAAGGTGTTCCCCTCGGTGTCGGAGCGGTGGGCGGACGCGTCGATCGCCTCCCTGCGCACCGAGGGCGCCTTCCTGGTGGACGCGGACCGCGCGGGCGGCGCCACCCGCTGGATAAGGATCCGGAGCGAGGCCGGCGAACCGCTCACGCTCGACCACGGGATCTCCGGCACGGTGGACGTACGGGACGAGCACGGGCGACCGCTGTCCTGGCACGCGACGGGTCCTGGCCGGATCGCGGTGCGGCTGCCGCGCGGCGCGACGGCCGTGGTCACCCCGCGCGGCGCCCGCGCGTCCCGGGGGCCCAGGGACGTACCGGCGAACGGGGCGGCCGAACCGTGGGGGCTGCCGTCCTGACACCTGGTCAGGGTGCCTCCGGGTAACTGGTCCCCCCCTTCGCACTGTTGGGGTACGCGGTGGCCGCGCCCGGTGACACCGTCGCGGCCGCTACGTCCCGACAGTGCGGCGCATCGCCCGGTGCGGGATGCCCGCATCCGGGAACTCGGGTCCGTACGCCACGTACCCCAGCCGCTCGTAGAAACCCAGCGCATGGGTCTGCGCGTGCAGGTCCACCGCGGTCAGCCCGCGCTCACGGGCCGCGTCCTCTATCGCCCGGACCAGCGCGACGCCCACGCCCCTGCCCCGCGCGGCAGCGGCGACGGCGAGCCGGCCGAGCGAGCCGACGCCCGGCTCGTCCACCCCGCGCCCCGGTCCGGCGGCGGGCAGCAGCAGCCGCCCGGTCCCGAGCGGCCCGTCCGCGTCGGCGGCCAGCAGATGCACGGTGTCCGCGCCGATGGCGTCGTACGCGTCGTACTCCAGCTCGGGCGGCACGCCCTGCTCGGTCACGAAGACGTCCCTGCGGACGGCGAAGCAGGCATCGAGACCGGCCTTGTCGGCCACCACCCGCACCTCGTACTCGCTGGTCACCGCTGCTCGCTCTCGGCCCGGATCGCCTCCAGCGCGTTCCGCAGGTCCTCCGGGTACTCGCTCCGGAACTGGACCCACTGCCCGTCCGACGGGTGCTCGAAGCCCAGGCTCATCGCGTGCAGCCACTGCCGCGTGAGGCCGAGCCGCTTCGCCATGGTCGGGTCGGCGCCGTAGGTGATGTCGCCGACACAGGGGTGGCGGTGGGCGGACATGTGCACCCGGATCTGGTGCGTACGGCCGGTCTCCAGCTTGATGTCGAGCAGCGATGCCGCCCGGAACGCCTCGATCAGGTCGTAGTGCGTGACAGACGGCTTGCCCTCGGCCGTCACGGCCCACTTGTAGTCGTGGTTGGGGTGGCGCCCGATGGGGGCGTCGATCGTCCCGCTCATCGGGTCGGGGTGGCCCTGCACCAGCGCGTGGTAGCGCTTGTCGACCGTGCGCTCCCGGAACTGCTGCTTGAGCAGGGTGTACGCGCGCTCCGACTTGGCCACCACCATCAGCCCGGACGTCCCGACGTCCAGCCGGTGCACGATGCCCTGGCGCTCGGCCGCCCCTGAAGTGGAGATGCGGTACCCGGCAGCGGCGAGGCCGCCGATGACGGTGGTGCCGGTCCAGCCGGGGCTGGGGTGGGCGGCGACACCGACGGGCTTGAGGATCACCACGATGTCGTCGTCGTCATGGACGATCTCCATGCCCTCGACGGGCTCGGCGACGATCTGCACGGGCGACGCGGCCGCGGGCATCTCGACCTCCAGCCAGGCGCCGCCCCGGACCCGCTCGGACTTCCCGACCACTGACCCGTCGACCTGGACCTTTCCCGAGGCGGCGAGGTCGGCCGCCTTGGTGCGGGAAAACCCGAACATACGGGAGATGGCGGCGTCGACGCGCTCGCCCTCCAGGCCATCGGGAACGGGCAGGGTGCGGATCTCGGGAACGGTACTCACCCGTCGAGTATGCCTTGCCCGGAGGACCGGCCGGTCCGTCAGCCCTAGTGGGACGGTCCCGTCAGTCCTTGTGGACGGTCCCGTCGGGGTCGAGGCCCTTGAACGAAAGCAGCACGATCAGGATGCCGCCGCAGACGATCGCGGAGTCGGCGAGGTTGAACACCGCGAAGTGCGCGGGCCTGATGAAGTCGACAACCTCGCCCTGGAAGACGCTGGGCGAGCGGAAGATCCGGTCGGTCAGATTGCCCAGCGCGCCACCGAGCAGCAGGCCGAGCGCGACGGCCCAGGGCGCGCTGTAGAGCTTCCGGGCCAGCCGGACGATGACCACGATCACGGACGCCGCGACAATGGTGAAGATCACGGTGTACGCCGACCCGAGCCCGAAGGCGGCGCCCGGGTTCCGGATCGCGTCGAGCTGCAGCAGATCACCGATCACCTTGACGGGGGCGTGGTGCTCCAGCTTGGACACCACGATCGTCTTGCTCACCAGGTCGAGCAGGTAGGCGAGGACGGCCACGGCGAAGAGCACGGTGAGCCTGCGCTTGCCCCGGGGCCCCTCGCCGGGGCTCTCCCCGTCCGCAGCCGACTCATCAGCACCCGTCCCGTCAGCGGCCGGCCCATCGGCGGACCGCGCCCCGGGGGTGGACCGCGTCCCGGGGGCGGCCACCGCGGGGGTCTCCTCCTCGGACGACTGCTCCGGTGCGTCCCCCGCCGACTCGGGAATGTCCGGCGTACCGATGATGCGCTCCGCCTCTGCCACGTGATTCCCTCGCCCTAGTACCTGACTGAGGACGAGGGTACGACACACCGCCCCCGAAACACCGCCCCGGAGCTCTCAGGACCTGCGCTCCTGCTTCTGCTTGCACTCGACGCAGAGAGTGGCGCGCGGGAAGGCCTGCATCCGCGCCTTGCCGATCGGCTTGCCGCAGTTCTCGCAGAGCCCGTACGTCCCCGCGTCGAGCCGCTCCAGCGCCCGCTCGGTCTGCTCCAGCATCTCGCGGGCGTTGGCCGCGAGGGCCAGCTCGCTCTCCCGGGTGATGTTCTTGGTGCCGGTGTCGGCCTGGTCGTCACCCGCGCCCTCGCCGGAGTCCCGCATCAGCCCGGCGAGAGCCGTCTCCGCCGCCGCGATCTCGGCTCCCAGCCGCATGTCCTCGCTCTGCAGCTCGGCCCGCGCGTCCGCGACCTCCTCCGGGGTCCAGGGGTCCTCACCCGGCCGTACGGGCAGCTCCCCCGGGGCCACGGGCGCGGCGACCCCGGCCTTGGGCACGGCGGAGGCGGCGCCACCCGCCGTGCTTCCACCGGCGCTCTTCTTCGTAACCACCGTCTTGGCTCCCGTCTCTTCCGCGGCCTCGGCCGCCCCCTGCGCCGCGGTCGCGGCCGTGCTGTCCGGCGCCGGGTGGCCCGGTGACGTACTGGACGCGGCCTTCTTCGCGGCCTTCTTGGCTGCTGTCTTCTTGGCTGCGGTCTTCTTCGCGGGCGCCTTCTTGGCGGGCGCCCTCTTGGCTGCTGTCTTCTTCGCTGCTGTCTTCTTCGCCGCCGCGGCCTTCTTCGCGGTGGGTTTCCCGGCGACGGTCTCGTGCGCGGCGGCTCCGTGCTCGCCTGCCGCGTCCCCGGCCGTCGCCCCAGTGGATTCTGCGGACGCCGATCTCGATCCGGCGGTCTTCTTCGCCACCATGGCCGCGGCCCCTTCACATTTTGTGATCTTGCTCGCGAGTCTGCTGGGACGATAAATCGACACCAGTCCCGCGGCAACGGGGCACGCCGCCGGTTCAGCCCTCCTCACGTCCGGGACAAGCCGAGCCTGCAAGCGTTGTGCCCAGCTCCCCGCCTCGTAATCCGCCAACGGGGAGTCCCGGTATTCCGCGGGGCCGCGTGTGGCCATTCGGGTCAGCCCGGCGGCCGCGAGCACCTGGGGGAAAACCGGTCGGAACCCGTGCGGGCGGGCCCGTACACTGACCCCAGCGGAAGGCATGGACGGGACGAGTAGCGGCGCAAGCGGCCACGAGCGATCCGGGGACGGTGTGAGCCCGGAGGCAGGCACGGCGTGAATATCACCCCTGAGCCGTCGGAAGAAAGCCCCTGAGCGAGTGGACGGGGCGAGTAGAACCGGCACCGCGACCCCAATGAGGGGGCCACGGCACGACAGCCGGGGCCAAGGAGGGTGGTACCGCGGGAGCGACTGGGCTCTCGTCCCTCCGACGGAGAGAGAAACGTCCGTTGGAGGAGTTCGATGACACCGCCCCTGTACCGCCAGGTGCCCGCCCAGGTCGACCTGCCCGCCCTTGAGCACGCCGTGCTCGACTTCTGGCACGAGGCACAGGTCTTCTCGAAGAGTCTGGAGCAGTCCGAAGGACGCCCCGAGTGGGTGTTCTACGAAGGGCCGCCGACCGCCAACGGTATGCCGGGCGCGCACCACATCGAGGCCCGTGTCTTCAAGGACGTCTTCCCGCGCTTCCGCACGATGCGGGGCTACCACGTGCCGCGCAAGGCGGGCTGGGACTGCCACGGCCTGCCCGTCGAGCTGGCGGTCGAGAAGGAGCTCGGCTTCACCGGCAAGCAGGACATCGAGGCGTACGGGATCGCCGCCTTCAACGACAAGTGCCGCGCCTCGGTCACCCGGCACACCGACGCCTTCGCCGAGCTGACCACCCGGATGGGCTACTGGGTCGACCTGGACAACGCCTACCGGACGATGGACCCGTCCTACGTCGAGAGCGTCTGGTGGTCGCTGAAGGAGATCTTCAACAAGGACCTGCTGGTCCAGGACCACCGCGTCGCCCCCTGGTGCCCGCGGTGCGGCACCGGCCTCTCGGACCACGAGCTGGCCCAGGGGTACGAGACGGTCGTCGACCCCTCCGTCTTCGTACGCTTCCCGCTCACCTCCGGGCCCCTCGCAGGCGAGGCGGCCCTGCTGGTCTGGACGACCACTCCCTGGACGTTGGTCTCCAACACGGCCGTCGCCGCGCACCCCGGCGTCAGCTATGTCGTCGCGACCGACGGCGCGGAGAAGCTGGTCGTCGCGGAGCCGCTGCTCGAAAAGGCGCTCGGCGAGGGCTGGCAGACCACGGGCGAGCGTTTCACCGGCGCGGAGATGGAGCGCTGGACCTACCAGCGCCCCTTCACGCTGGTCGACTTCCCGGCCGAGGCGCACTACGTCGTCAACGCCGAGTACGTCACCACGGAGGACGGCACCGGACTCGTCCACCAGTCCCCCGCCTTCGGTGAGGACGACCTCAAGGTCTGCCGCTCGTACGGCCTGCCGGTCGTCAACCCGGTCCGCCCCGACGGCACGTTCGAGGACAACGTCCCGCTCGTCGGCGGCGTCTTCTTCAAGAAGGCGGACGAGACGCTGGTCGCCGACCTCCAGGCACGCGGCGCGCTCTTCCGGCACGTCCCGTACGAGCACAGCTACCCGCACTGCTGGCGCTGCCACACCGCGCTCCTCTACTACGCGCAGCCGTCCTGGTACATCAGGACCACCGCGGTCAAGGACGCGATGCTCCGGGAGAACGAGAAGACCAACTGGTTCCCGGACTCGGTCAAGCAGGGCCGCTTCGGCGACTGGCTGAACAACAACGTCGACTGGGCGCTCTCCCGCAACCGCTACTGGGGAACACCGCTGCCGATCTGGCGCTGCGAGGACGACCACCTCACGGTCATCGGTTCGCGCGCCGAACTGACCGACCTGACCGGCACCGACCAGTCGGACCTCGACCCGCACCGCCCGTACATCGACGCGGTCACCTTCCCGTGCCCGCAGTGCGAGAAGACCGCGACCCGGGTCCCGGAGGTCATCGACGCCTGGTACGACTCGGGTTCGATGCCGTTCGCGCAGTACGGCTACCCGTACCAGAACAAGGAGCTCTTCGAGCGGCGCTATCCGGCGCAGTTCATCTCCGAGGCCATCGACCAGACGCGCGGGTGGTTCTACACGCTCATGGCGATCGGCACGCTGGTCTTCGACAAGTCGAGTTACGAGAACGTCGTCTGCCTGGGCCACATCCTCGCCGAGGACGGCAGGAAGATGTCCAAGCACCTGGGCAACACCCTGGAGCCGATCCCGCTGATGGACCAGCACGGGGCGGACGCGGTGCGCTGGTTCATGGCGGCCGGCGGCTCCCCGTGGGCGGCCCGCCGTGTCGGCCACGGGACGATCCAGGAGGTGGTCCGCAAGACCCTCCTCACGTACTGGAACACGGTGGCCTTCCAGGCGCTGTACGCCCGTACGTCCGGCTGGGCCCCCTCGGCCTCCGACCCGGCCCCCTGCGACCGCACGGTCCTGGACCGCTGGCTGCTCAGCGAGCTCAACGCGCTGGTGGACCAGGTGACCAAGTCCCTTGACGCGTACGACACCCAGCGGGCCGGGAAGGCCCTGTCCGCCTTCGTCGACGACCTGTCGAACTGGTACGTGCGCCGCTCACGCCGGCGCTTCTGGCAGGGCGACGCGGCGGCGCTGCGCACGCTGCACGAGGTGATCGAGACGGTCACCGGACTGATGGCGCCGCTCACCCCGTTCATCACCGAGCGGGTCTGGCAGGACATGGTCACCCCGGTCACCCCGGACGCCCCGGAGTCGGTGCACCTCTCCAGCTGGCCGAAGGCGGACCTGGCGGCGATCGACCCGCAGCTCTCGCGGCAGATGGCGCTGGTGCGCCGGCTGGTGGAGCTGGGCCGCGCGACGCGCGCCGAGTCGGGCGTCAAGACCCGCCAGCCGCTCTCCCGCGCGCTGGTCGCGGCAGCAGGGTTCGAGTCACTGACGCCCGAGCTCCGCGCCCAGATCACCGAGGAGCTGAACGTCTCGTCCCTGGCCTCGCTCTCCGAGGTAGGCGGCTCGCTGGTGGACACCACGGCCAAGGCCAACTTCCGCGCGCTGGGCAAGCGTTTCGGCAAGGGCGTCCAGGCCGTGGCCAAGGCGGTGGCCGAGGCCGACGCGGCGGCGCTCTCGCTCGCGCTGCGCGAGGGAACGGCATCGGTGACGGTGGAAGGCGAGACCGTCACCCTCGCCCCCGACGAGGTGATCATCACCGAAACCCCGCGCGAGGGCTGGTCGGTGGCGTCCGACTCGGGCGCGACGGTGGCCCTGGATCTGGAGATCACCCCGGAGCTGCGCAGGGCGGGGCTGGCGCGCGACGCCATCCGCCTGATCCAGGAGGCGCGCAAGAACAGCGGACTTGACGTCGCGGACCGCATCGCGGTCCGCTGGTCCAGCACCACCCCGGAGACCAGGGACGCCCTGACCGAACACGCGGGTCTGATCGCGGACGAGGTGCTGGCGCTGGACTACGCGGAGGGCGAGGGAGAGAGCGAGGCACCGTACGGCACCCCGTTCACGGACGAGGGCCTCGCACTGACGTTCCGCCTCCACAAGACAGAGGCGTAACAGCCAGAGCACACCCGATGGGCCCGGCCGGTGGTCCCGGCCGGGCCCATCGGTCTCTCACGGCAAACTCCAGCCCGGTATTCAGCCCTTCCTGGAGGCACCTCCCATCGGCAGCTGGGGAAGATTTGAGGAGCCGGGTCCGGGGCGGAGCCCCGGTTACGGGAAGGTGGGCCCCCGGTCAGAGGCTGTGGATGGGAACAGCCCCGCCGCAGGCGCCACCCACCCGCACCCACCAAACGCCCCCGCACCCAGATCCACACCCCCCGAACCACCCACCCCCACACAAAAGGGCCGGGCCCCAGGGAAACCCCGGGGCCCGGCCCTCAGTCCACCGACCGTCAAGCGCTCAAAGCACTCGCCGTCAGTTGTCATCCTCGTCGATCAGGAACCCCCGCATGGGCGAAGGCGCCTGCTGCATCGGCTGCGGAGCCTGCGGCCGCACCGGTGCCATCGGCTGCGTCATCGCCGGCGACATCTGCTGCTGACCGCCGTACGACGGGCCACTGCCCATCGACGGCTGGCCGGCCATGGACGGGTTGCCGCCCATGCTCTGCTGCGTGTGTCCCATCGCGCCCGCACCGGCCGAAGCCATCGAGGGCGACGGCGGCAGCGAAGCGGTCGCCGGGGTCCGCGGCGGAGCCAGCGAGTCGTCCGCCTGGGTCTCCAGCTGACGCAGCTGGCTCTCCAGGTAGGACTTCAGCCTGGTCCGGTACTCACGCTCGAAGCCACGCAGATCCTCGACCTTGCGCTCCAGCGTCGCGCGGGCGGACTCCAGGGAGCCCATCGCCACGCGGTGCTTCTCCTGAGCGTCCCGCTCCAGTGCGTCGGCCTTGGCACGGGCATCCCGCTCCAGACCCTCGGCACGGCTCCGCGCCTCACCGACGATCTTGTTGGCCTCGGAACGGGCCTCCGCGATCGCCTGGTCGGCCGTCTGCTGCGCGAGCGAGAGCACGCGGGCAGCGCTGTCGCCGCCGGGGCCCTGCTGCTGCATCTGCGGGGGACCGCCGTGGCCGCCCATCGGACCGCCCATGGGGCCCTGGCCGAGCTGCCCCTGACCGCCCATCGGGCCCTGCTGGCCCATGGGGCCCTGGCCCATCGGGCCCTGCTGACCCATGGGACCCGGGCCGAGCTGGCCCTGGCCGCCCATCGGGCCCTGCTGGCCCATGGGACCCGGACCGTGCTGACCCTGCGGACCCGGGCCGTGCTGACCCTGCGGACCGGGGCCGTGCTGGCCCTGGGGACCCGGGCCGTGCTGACCCTGGGGACCCGGGCCGTGACCGCCAGGACCTGCAGGCAGCTGGGGCTGACCGCCCGGCAGTTGGGGCGGACCCATCTGCGGCTGCTGCTGGCCCTGCGGTGGACCGGATATGGCGGCGGGCACCGGAGCATTGGGACCGCCGCGGCCGTCCTGCTGCTCGGGCGGCTTGCGCATGCCCTGCTGCTGATTCTGCGCGGCGGCACGCGTGGCGGCTGCCAGCTTGGCGCGCAGATCCTCGTTCTCGCGGAGCAATCGTGTCAGTTCGGCTTCGACCTCGTCGAGGAAGGCATCGACCTCGTCCTCGTCATAGCCTTCTCGGAGGCGGACGGTCGTGAACTGTTTGTTCCGCACGTCCTCGGGGGTCAGCGGCATCTCTTCTTCACCTCTACGTAGTCGTCGGCAGTCGGCAGGACCGAATCGTTCACACCTTGCTCACAATGCTGATCAGGATGTAGACGATGATCATCAGAACGAAGAAGGACAGGTCGAGTGCCACGCCCCCGAGACGCAGCGGCGGAATGAACCGCCGCAGAAGCTTGAGCGGTGGATCGGTAACAGTGTAAGTGGCCTCCAGAACGACCACCATCACCTTGCCGGGTTGCCATGAACGGGCGAACTGGAAGACGTAGTCCATGACAAGCCGGAAGATCAACACGATGAGGAAACACATCAGCGCGATGTAGACCACATCCAATGCGATGCCCATCTAACGCTTCCCTCTCCCCTGACGTTCTCGTTCTTCCGGCCTCCCGGCCGGGGTTGTACCCGGTGTCTCGTTCTCAGCTCTGGTTGAAGAAACCGCCCTCTGCGATACGGGCCTTGTCCTCCGCCGTGACATCGACGTTAGCAGGCGACAACAGGAACACCTTCTGCGTCACCCGCTCAATGCTGCCATGCAGACCGAAGACAAGTCCTGCGGCAAAGTCGACAAGTCGCTTCGCGTCCGTGTCATCCATCTCGGTCAGATTCATGATCACCGGAGTGCCCTCACGGAAGTGTTCCCCGATGGTACGGGCCTCGTTGTAGGTCCGGGGGTGCAGCGTGGTGATGCGGTAGGGCTCCCGCTCGGACACAACCTTGGGCATGATCACCGGGGCGTTCTTCTCCATACTCGGGCGTTCAGGTGTGATGGACGCCACGGGGGCGATTCGGGCGGGTCGTCCGCTTTCCGCCGGTAGCGCAACTGGCTCGCGCTGGGCGGGCGGTTGCACCATTCGCACCGGTTCGTCCTGCTGGGACTGGTGCGAATGATGCGGAGGTTGGTGTCGCCGTCGGTCCCTCTCGGGCTCAGGCTCGGGTTCGAACTCGTCGTCGGGGTCGAACCCCGGGCCGTCGTACCCATCGTCCTCCACGAGGCCGAGGTAGACCGCCATCTTGCGCATCGCGCCGGCCATGCTCTGAGTCCTCCGCTCTGTGGTGGATCGCCCTTGTGCCAATTTCGCAGCGTCACCAAGTGCCCGCGATCCACTGGGTCTGCCCGCCGATCGGCGGGAATGACCATATTTTCTGCTGTGGTCCGACTTGCTTCGCGACGTTACCCGAGCGGGGGACGGACGCCGAGTACCGCAGTGCCGACGCGGACATGTGTCGCACCGGCCTTCACCGCCTCTTCGAGGTCCCCACTCATCCCTGCTGACACCATGTTGGCAGCAGGATGAGTCGTGCGCAGGCGGGATGAGATTTCCATCAGCCGCTCGAACGCCGCCTGTTGCCGTCCCGCATAGGGTCCGGCAAGCGGTGCGACGGTCATCAGCCCGTCGAGCCGCAGTCCTGGTGCGGCAGCCACCGAGTCGGCCAACTCCCCGACGCCGTCGGGCGCGACGCCGCCGCGCTCGCCCCGCCCGCCGGCCTCCGCGTCGAGCGCGACCTGGACCAGGCAGCCCAGTTCACGGTCCGTGCGGACGGCGGCGGTTGAGAGAGAGGTAACAAGTCTGGCCCGGTCCACTGACTGCACTACATCGGCATAACTCGCCACGGAACGGACCTTGTTCGTCTGAAGTTGACCGACAAAGTGCCAGGAAAGCGGCAGATCCGCACACTCGGTGGCCTTGGGTGCAGCGTCCTGGTCGCGGTTCTCCGCGACCTGCCGTACGCCGAGTTCCGAGAGAAGTCGCACATCGCTCGCGGGATACGTCTTGGTGACCACGATCAGGGTCACCTCCTCCCGCTTACGCCCGGCGGACGCGCACGCGGAAGCGATACGTTCCTCCACGCGGGCCAGGTTCGCGGCGAGTTCGCGCTTACGATCCGTCATGCCGTATCAGTCCAGCCAGACATATCCGGCGAGCCGCCCAGTGGTGCGGTCGCGACGGTAGGAGAAGTGGTCGGCCGATTCGAGGGTGCAGACCGGCGAGTGCTGCCGGTCCACGACGCCGAGCGCCGACAGCTGAGCGAGCACCCCGGCGGTGACATCGACCGCCGGTGTGGACCAGCTCGTCTCCGACCAGGCTTCGGGAACGGTCCTTGCGACCTCGGCCCGCATACCGGCGGGCACTTCGTAGCAGCGGCCGCAGACAGCGGGGCCGGTGCGGGCCGTGATCCGTGCGGGGTCGGCGCCGAGCGAGACCATCGCACCGACCGCGGCGGGGACCACCCCGGCGACCAGCCCGGGACGGCCCGCGTGAGCCGCGGCCACCACCCCTGCGACCGGGTCGGCGAGCAGTACGGGGACGCAGTCGGCGGTGAGCACCGCCAGCGGCACCCCCCGGCGGGTTGTCACGACGGCGTCGATGGCGGGGATTTCCGCACCGTCCCCGAGTTTCGCCGCCCAGGGGCCGTCGACCACGGCGACCTCGCGCCCGTGCACCTGGTTCATCCAGACGACCTGCGCCGGGTCGATGCCCAGCGAGCGCGCCGCGAGTTCACGGTTCGTCACGACTGCGGCCGGATCGTCGCCGACCGCCCCGCCGAGATTGAGCTCCTCGTACGGAACGGCGCTCACCCCGCCCCACCTGTCGGTGAAAGCGAAGTGCGCGCCGTTCGTGGACATCGCGATGTCGTACGCGGTTATGGGACGCCGCATCACTTCAAGAAGTCCGGTACGTCCAGCTCTTCGGCCTGGCTGTCCTGGTACGGACGGGCCGGCGGGACCTGCGGCGAGGCGACCGGTGCTGCCGGGGCCTCGTTCACACGCTCCGTCTCGGCCGGTACCGGCGTCTCCTCGCGCTGGGTGACCGCACCGAGACCGCCGAGCGAACGGGGTGCCTCGGTGGCCCGTACCGGAATGGGCTCCTCGCGCTTGGCGGAGCCGGAACCGCTGGCGCTCTCCCGGCGGGTGGGCGGCTGTCCGCCGTCGAAGCCCGCCGCGATGACCGTCACGCGTACCTCGTCACCGAGCGCGTCATCGATGACGGCGCCGAAGATGATGTTGGCCTCGGGGTGGGCGGCCTCGCTGACCAGCTGTGCGGCCTCGTTGATCTCGAAGAGACCGAGGTCCGAACCGCCGGAGATCGAGAGCAGCACTCCGCGCGCGCCGTCGATGGACGCTTCGAGCAGTGGCGAGGAGATCGCCATCTCGGCCGCGGCCACCGCGCGGTCGTCGCCGCGGGCCGAGCCGATCCCCATGAGCGCCGATCCGGCCTCGGACATCACGGACTTGACGTCCGCGAAGTCGAGGTTGATCAGGCCCGGCGTGGTGATCAGGTCGGTGATGCCCTGGACACCCGACAGCAGGACCTGGTCCGCGGACTTGAACGCGTCGAGGACGCTGACCTGGCGGTCCGAGATGGACAGCAGGCGGTCGTTGGGGATGACGATGAGGGTGTCGACCTCTTCGCGGAGTTCGGCGATGCCGTCCTCCGCCTGATTGGCGCGGCGCCGGCCCTCGAAGGTGAAAGGGCGGGTGACCACGCCGATGGTGAGTGCGCCCAGCGAACGGGCGATGTTGGCGACGACGGGTGCGCCGCCGGTGCCGGTGCCGCCGCCTTCGCCCGCGGTGACGAAGACCATGTCGGCCCCCTTGAGGACCTCCTCGATCTCCTCACGGTGGTCCTCTGCCGCCTTGCGCCCGACTGCCGGGTTGGCCCCGGCGCCGAGGCCGCGGGTCAGTTCACGGCCGACGTCGAGCTTGACGTCGGCGTCGCTCATCAACAGGGCCTGTGCGTCGGTGTTGATCGCGATGAACTCGACGCCCTTGAGGCCGACCTCGATCATTCGGTTGATGGCATTGACACCACCGCCGCCGACACCGATGACCTTGATGACTGCGAGGTAGTTCTGCGGTGCTGCCACGTCGAAGGCCTCTCGCCTCGAGTTACGTGTCGTCGCTGCGCGCTTGCCGCGTCGCGACGACGGATGCCGATGGGACGGTCCGAACGCCGACCCGAACCCTAACTGTGAAGTTGAGGGTTACCAGTGTGTCTGCTCCTTGGACTCTCCGAACAGGACACTAAGTCGACAAGTGGCGCACGTTCAATGAACACGCCGAACCTCCCGTTTTTCTTTTCACCCTATGTGATCAGCCGTTGCGCTGACCAACCAGGGTGCTGGCCAGCAAGGACGTGCGTCAACTCCCTGACGCCGCCGGGGCGGTGGGGGCGCTCACATCGAAGTGCGCCGCCTTGGGCGCCGCTTTCATGAGCGCCGTGAGCGCGCGCGCCTTAGCCGGGCCGAACTCGCTGCTCCCCCAGGCGACCGAGCGGTGCCCGGTCAGCTCCAGCGAGATGGAGTCATATGAACTGACCCGGACGAAAAGGGTTTCCCGGGCGACAGCGGACGGAAGTTCACCGGCCACCCGGACCGCCTCGACCCGCAGCCGGTCCGCGCCGAAGCGACGGAGGCTCGGTGACTGACCGGCCGTCAATTCGAGGACCGGGGCTCCGCCAGGGGCGCTTTCCACTGTGGCGAAACGCACGCCCTTCGCGTCCACTTCGGTGAAGTTACCGCCCGACTTCATGAGCAGTACCGGCTTTCGCTCGGTCACTTTCAAGCTGATGCCGTGCGGCCATGAACGGGTGACAACCACCGAGTCGATTCGGGGCAATTTCTTCCGGAGCCGGTTCTCCATCGCATCCGTATCGACGGAAATCAACGGATCGCCGATCGGAACGGCCGCGGCCGACTCCACCTGGTCCCTGGTCAGAACCCGCATCCCCGTGGTCCGAATATGCTCCACCCGCAGCCAGGAAGAGCCGTAGAGCGCCCAAATGCCGCCGCCCAGCAGAAGCAGCACGACGGCAAGCACCAGGATCACCAGCCGTCTGCCGCGCGGCCGGAGACGGCCGGGGAGCTTCCCCTGCTCTCCGGAGCGGCCGCGGCCGGACTCCGCCGCTGGATTGCGCTCACCGCGCTGTGCGGTCGTCGGTCCGGCCACGCTCGCTCCTTCGCGCGTCACGCCTGGTGGCGCGCCGCAATCGCCTCGTACACCATGCCGACGAGCAGGTCGTCGGCGTCCCGGCGGCCGAACTCGGCGGCGGCGCGGGACATCTCGAACAGCCGGTGCGGATCGGCGAGAACCGGCAGGACGTTGCCCTGCACCCACTCGGGGGTCAGCTGGGCGTCGTCCACCAGCAGGCCGCCGCCCGCGTTGACCACCGGCTGGGCGTTGAGCCGCTGTTCGCCGTTCCCGATCGGCAACGGCACATAGGCGGCGGGCAGCCCGACTGCGGAGAGTTCGGCCACGGTCATCGCGCCCGCGCGGCAGAGCATCATGTCGGCCGCGGCGTACGCGAGGTCCATCCGGTCCACGTACGGTACCGGGAGGTAGGGCGGCATTCCGGGCATGTTGTCGACACGCGGCAGTTCGTTCTTCGGGCCGACCACGTGCAGGATCTGGATCCCGGAGCGCTGCAGCACCGGGGCAACCTGCTGGACCACCTCGTTGAGGCGGCGTGCCCCCTGTGAGCCGCCGGAGACCAGCAGCGTCGGCAGGTTGGGGTCGAGCCCGAAGGCGGCACGCGCCTCGGGGCGGACCCTGGCCCGGTCGAGGACGGCGATGGTACGGCGCAGCGGGATGCCGATGTAGCGGGCGCCGCGGAGCTTGCTGTCCGGGGTGGAGACGGCCACGGCGGCCGCGTAGCGGGAGCCGATCTTGTTGGCGAGCCCCGGCCTGGCGTTGGCCTCGTGGACGATGATCGGCACCCCGAGCCGCTTGGCCGCGAGATAGCCGGGCAGCGCCACGTAGCCGCCGAAGCCGACGACGCAGTCGGCCTTGGTCCGCTCCAGGATCTGCTCGGCGGCCTTGATCGTCCCGCGCAGCCGTCCGGGGACGGTGATCAGCTCAGGGGTGGGTCTGCGGGGCAGCGGTACGGCGGGGATGAGCCCCAACTCGTAGCCTCGTTCGGGAACGAGGCGGGTTTCGAGTCCGCGCTCCGTGCCGAGGGCCGTGATGCCCACGGCCGGGTCCTGCCTGCGCAGGGCATCCGCCAGGGCGAGCGCCGGCTCGATGTGGCCGGCGGTCCCCCCGCCGGCGAGTACGACATGCACCGAAATTCACCGCTCTCCGGACGGACGCTTCTTGGCGCGCCGTCTCATCGACTTCCATCTCACCCCGGGCCTCCGCAAGGCCAGAGCCGTTCTCGCTGCGGGGTCCGACCGCGCAAAGGCGATCAGCAGCCCGACGGCGAACATGGTCGGCAGCAGGGCGGAGCCTCCGTAGGAGAACAGCGGGAGCGGGACACCGGCGATCGGCAGCAGACCGAGCACCGCACCGATGTTGATCACGGACTGGACCGTGATCCAGGTGGTCACACCTCCCGCTGCGTACCTCACGAAGGGGTCCTCCGTGCGTCCGGCCACGCGGATACCCGCATAGCCTAGAGCCGCGAAGAGGCCGAGCACCGACAGAGTCCCCGCAAGACCCAGTTCCTCCCCGGTGACGGCGAAGATGAAGTCGGTGTGCGGCTCGGGGAGTTGGCCCCATTTCTCCACGCTCGCACCCAGTCCGGATCCGAACCAGCCGCCGGACGCCAGGGCGTAGATTCCGTGCACCGCCTGCCAGCACTGGTCCTGCGGGCCCGGGTCGGTGGCGCCGATGCAGGCGAGCCTGCCCATCCGGTTCGGGCTGGTCTCGATCAGCAGGAAAGCCATGAACGCCGCGATACCGAGCACCGTCGCGAACATCCGGGTGGGCGCTCCCGCGAGCCACAGCAGCCCGAAGAGGATCGCGGTGAGGATGATCGCCGTGCCCATGTCGCCGCCGAGCATGATCAGCCCGAGCAGCATGAAGGCGACCGGGACGAGCGGTACGAGCATGTGCTTCCACTGCGTGAGCAGCTTCTTCTCCTGCTTGCGGGCGAGCAGGTCGGCGCCCCAAAGGATCAGGGCGAGCTTGCCGAACTCGCTCGGCTGGAGCATGAAGGGCCCGCCCAGCGAGATCCAGTTCTGGTTGCCGTTGACCGAACGCCCTATCCCCGGCACCTGGACGAGGACCATCAGGAAGACGGTGCCCGCGAGCAGCGGGTAGGCGAAGGCCCGGTGCAGCTTCACGGGCATCCGGGTCGCGATGAACGCGAGAGCGCCGCCGAGTACCGCGGCGAGAAGCTGTTTACGGAAGAAGAACGAGCCGGGTTCGGAGATCTCCAGCGCCTTGATCATCGAGGCGGAGTAGACCATCACCAGGCCCAGCACCGTGATCAGGAGCGCGGACCCCGCCAGCAGGTAGTAGGCCGTCAGAGGCCGGTCCAGGGCGCTCCGCGCCTGCTCGTAGGTGCGGCGCAGCTGGCTGCCGCCCGCGCCGCGCGGTGCGGAGCCGCGCCGGACCGCGGCCGGGCGGCGCACCGTACCCGTACCACCACGCCCGCCTCTGTCGTTGACCGGCATGCCTGTCCCCTCCACTCGTGCCCGGCTGCTGCCGGGTCCCGGCGCGGGGCCGTACGGCCGGCCAGGAGACATGCTCCTAGCCGCTCTCGGCGGCCAACTCGCGTACAGCGTCGGCGAATGCCTCACCACGCTTGTTGTAGTTGGCGAACATGTCCATGGAGGCACAGGCCGGAGCCAGCAGGACCGTGTCGCCCGGCCGGGCGAGCCGTGCCGCCTCCCGGACCGCCGCCGACATGGCCCCAGTGTCGGTCCGGTCGAGGTCGACCACCGGTACTTCCGGGGCGTGTCGCGCCAGGGCTTCGGCGATGAGCGCCCGCTCGGCGCCGATCAGCACGACGCCCCGCAGCCGCTTCGCCGCCCCGCCGACCAGGTCGTCGAAGACCGCGCCCTTGGCGAGACCGCCCGCGATCCAGACGATCGGGTCATAGGCGGCCAGGGAGGCCTCGGTGGCATGGGTGTTGGTGGCCTTGGAGTCGTCGACGTACGCGACACCCGCGACGTCGGCCACCTTCTCGATGCGGTGCGGATCCGGCCGGAAAGCGCGGAGTCCGTCGCGTACGGCGGCCGGCGCCACTCCGTAAGCGCGGGCCAGCGCCGCCGCCGCGAGGGCGTTGGCGATGTTGTGCGGGGCCGGCGGGTTGACGTCGCCGACCTCGGCCAGCTCCTGGGCCTGCTTCTGGCGGTCGGCCACGAAGGCGCGGTCGACCAGGATCCCGTCGACCACGCCGAGCTGCGAGGGGCCAGGCGTGCCGAGGGTGAAGCCGATGGCCCGGCAGCCCTCCTCCACGTCGGCGGCGCGGACGAGTTCCTCGGTGGCGGGGTCCGCGGCGTTGTAGACGCAGGCGACGGTGTTGCCCTCGTAGACCCGGCCCTTGTCGGCCGCGTACGCCGCCATCGAGCCGTGCCAGTCGAGGTGGTCGGGGGCCAGGTTGAGCACGGCCGCCGAGTGGACGCGCAGGCTGGGCGCCCAGTGCAGCTGGTAGCTGGAGAGCTCCACGGCCAGTACGTCGTACTCCTCGTCGCCGAGGACGGCGTCCAGGAGCGAGACGCCGATGTTGCCGACGGCCTCGGTGCGCAGCCCGGCGGCACGCAGGATCGAGGCGAGCATCCGTACGGTCGTGGTCTTGCCGTTGGTGCCGGTGACCGCGAGCCAGGGGGCGGCGCCCGGACGCCGCAGCCGCCAGGCGAGTTCGACGTCGCCCCAGACCGGCACGCCCGCTTCGGCCGCCGCCAGGAAGAGCGGCTTGTCCGGCCGCCAGCCGGGGGCGGTGACCACCAGTTCGGTGCCGTCCGGCAGGGTCGTCGCGTCGCCGAGGCGCACCGTGACGCCCAGCGCGGTGAGTTCGGCGGCCTGGGCGCGGGCGCGGTCGTCGGCGCCCTCGTTGACGACGGTGACCTCGGCGCCGAGGCCGTGCAGGGCGCGCGCCGCCGGAAGCCCGGAGACGCCCATGCCCGCGACGGTGACGCGCTTGCCCTGCCAGATCACTTGGCGGCCGCCCAGCCCGCGTAGAAGAGCCCGAGGCCGACGATCACGCACATGCCCTGGATGATCCAGAAGCGGACCACGACAAGGACTTCGGACCACCCCTTGAGTTCGAAGTGGTGCTGGAGTGGCGCCATCTTGAAGACTCGCTTGCCGGTCATCTTGAACGAACCGACCTGGATCACGACGGACATGGTGATCAGGACGAAGAGGCCGCCGAGGATGGCCATCAGGAACTCGGTGCGGGAGCAGATGGCGAGCCCGGCGAGCGCGCCGCCCAGTGCCAGCGACCCGGTGTCGCCCATGAAGATCTTGGCGGGCGACGTGTTCCACCACAGGAAGCCGAAGCAGGCGCCCATCAGAGCCGATGCGACGACTGCCAGGTCGAGTGGGTCTCTGACCTCGAAACAGGCGCTGGGGTTGGTCAGGGTCGCCGCGTTGGCGCAGGACTCCTGGAACTGCCAGACACCGATGAAGGTGTACGCGCCGAAGACCATCACGGAGGCACCGGTGGCGAGGCCGTCGAGGCCGTCGGTGAGGTTCACCCCGTTCGACATGGCCAGGATCATGAACAGCGCCCAGACGACGAAGAGGACCGGTCCGATCGACCAGCCGAAGTCCGAGACGAAGGAGAGCTTCGTGGAAGCCGGCGTGTAACCGCGCGAGTCCTTGAACATCAGGGCCAGGACGGCGAACGCGATGCCGACGATCAGCTGGCCGGCCATCTTCGCCTTGGCCCGCAGACCCAGCGAGCGCTGCTTGACGATCTTGATGTAGTCGTCAAGGAACCCGACCAGACCCATCCCCGCCATCAGGAAGAGCACCAGCACACCCGAGAACGTCATCGGATCGCCGGTGATCAGCTTGGTGGCGAGGTACGCGATGATCGTGGCCAGGATGAAGGCGATACCACCCATGGTCGGCGTACCGCGCTTGCCGTGGTGGCCGCGCGGTCCGTCGTCCCGGATGAACTGCCCGTACCCCTTGCGGGCAAGGAGCTTGATCAGCAGCGGTGTGCCGACCAGGGTCAGGAAGAGTCCGATGACTCCCGAGAAGAGAATCTGCTTCATCGGGCGGCGACCTCGCCCTCGGTACCACCTTCGAGCAGGGCGTTCGCCACCTGCTCCAACCCCACCGACCTGGACGCCTTCACCAGCACGACGTCTCCCTCACGCAGTTCACTGCGCAACAGGTCGACGGCCGCCTGCGCGTCGGACACGTGCACCGACTCCTCACCCCACGAACCCTCGTTATAGGCGCCCAGTTGCAGCCAGGACGCTTCCCTGCCCCCGACTGCCACGAGCTTGCTCACGTTGAGCCGGACAGCCAGCCGTCCGACCGCGTCGTGCTCGGCGAGTGACTCGTCTCCGAGCTCGGCCATCTCACCGAGCACCGCCCACGTACGTCCCCCCCTTGCCTGTGAGGCCTTGCCCATGGCCGCCAGCGCACGCAGCGCGGCTCGCATGGATTCGGGGTTCGCGTTGTAGGCGTCGTTGACAACCGTCACACCGTCCGGACGCTCGGTGACCTCCATGCGCCAGCGGGAGAGCGTGCCAGCTTCGGAGAGCGCCGTTGCGATCTCGTCAGCGGACATGCCCAACTCATGTGCGACGGCGGCCGCGGCGAGCGCGTTCGACACGTGGTGCTCACCGTACAGGCGCAAGGTCACCTCGCTGCACCCGGTGGGTGTGTGCAGCGTAAACGCGGGCTGTCCGGTGTCGGTCAGGCGGACCTTCTCGGCACGTACGTCCGCTTCATCCGCCTCTCCGAAGAGCAGCAGGCGTGCTCTGGTCCGGGATGACATGGCCCGTACGAGCGGGTCGTCGGCGTTGAGCACGGCGACGCCGTGCTCCGGAAGCGACTCGACCATCTCGCCCTTGGCCTGCGCGATCTGCTCGCGTCCGCCGAACTCCCCGATGTGCGCGGTCCCGACGTTGAGGACGAGACCGGTCTTCGGCGGCACCAGGCCGGTGAGGTAGCGGATGTCGCCGATGTAGCGCGCGCCCATTTCGAGGACCAGGTAACGGGTGTTCGCGTCGGCCCGCAGCGCGGTGAGCGGCAGGCCGATCTCGTTGTTCAGATTGCCTTCCGGGTAGACCGTCGGGCCCTTGCGCTCCAGGAGCTGGGCGATCAGGTCCTTGGTCGACGTCTTGCCGGCGGAGCCGGTGAGTGCGACGACTTCGGTACCCAGGCGCTCCACGACGGTACGCGCGAGCCTTCCGAGCGCGGCGGTCACGTCGGGCACCACGATGGCCGGTGCGCCGACGGGCCGGGTCGCCAGAACGGCCACCGCTCCCGCTTCGACGGCGCTCCGCGCGTAGTCGTGGCCGTCGACGCGCTCACCGGCGAACGCGACGAAGAGACTGCCGGGCCGCACCGCGCGGGAGTCGGTGACGACAGGACCGGTGACCTGGATGGACGGATCCGGTATGTCGTGCGGCTGCCCGCCGATGATGTCGGCGATCTCGGTGAGGGAAAGGGCGATCACTTGGTCATCCCTGACTGTTGTTCTCGATTGCTGCGCGCTCGATTGCTGCGCGGAGGACCTGTCGGTCGTCGAAGGGGCGTACCACTCCGGCGATGTCCTGGCCCTGCTCATGGCCCTTGCCTGCGACCAGCACGGTGTCCCCGGGGCGGGCTCGGGCCACGGCCGCGGCGATGGCCGCCGCGCGGTCGGAGTCGATCAGCACGTCGCCGCGCTCGTGCACCGGGACCTCGGCGGCTCCGGCGATCATCGCGGCGAGGATCGCGAGGGGGTCCTCGCCGCGCGGGTTGTCGGAGGTCAGTACGGCGGTGTCGGCGAGGCGGGCTGCCGCCGCGCCCATCGGGCCGCGTTTGGTCTGGTCGCGGTCACCGCCGCAGCCGAGCACGATGTGCAGGCGGCCCTCGGTGACCTTGCGCAGGGCGCGCAGTACCGACTCGACGGCGTCCGTCTTGTGCGCGTAGTCGACAACGGCGAGATACGGCTGTCCGGCGTCCACCCGCTCCAGCCGGCCCGGTACCCCGGGGACGGCAGCGATGCCGTCGGCCGCGGTCTGCGGGTCGGTGCCGGCTACGGCGAGGGTGACGATCGCGGCGAGGGTGTTGGCCACGTTGAAGGGGCCGGCCAGCGGCGAGGTGGCGGCGATGCGCTGCCCCTGCGGGCCGACGGCGGTGAAGGTGCTGGTGAACAGGGCGACTTCGACGTCCTCGGCCCGCCAGTCGGCGTCCGGGTGCCCCTCGGCGGAGAAGGTGATGATGGGGACGGTCGCCTCGTCGACGAGCCTGCGGCCGTACTCGTCGTCGTAGTTGACGACACCGACCTTGCTGCGCAGCGGGGTGAACAGCTGCGCCTTGGCCTGGAAGTAGTCCTCCATCCCGGAGTGGAACTCCATGTGCTCCGGGCTGAGGTTGTTGAAGACGGCGACGTCGAAGACGCAGGCGTCGACGCGGCCGAGCACCAGCGCGTGGCTGGAGACCTCCATGGCTACGGTATCGACCCCGCGCTCGCGCATGACCGCGAACAGCGCCTGGAGATCGGTGGCTTCGGGGGTGGTGCGCTCGGACTTGATGCGCTCGTCGCCGATCCGCATCTCGACCGTGCCGATGAGGCCGCTGAGGTGCCCGGCCGCCCGGATGCCGCCCTCGACCAGATAGGCGGTGGTGGTCTTGCCCGATGTGCCGGTGATGCCGATCTGGAGCAGGTCGTGGCCGGGGTGGCCGTAGATGTCCGCGGCCAGCTGGCCCATGACGGCCCGCGGGTCGGGGACGGTCAGCACGGGGAGCCCGGTGGCCCCCGCCCGTTCGGTGCCCGTGGGGTCCGTGAGTACCGCGGCGGCTCCCAGCCCGGCCGCCTGCTCGACGAAGTCGGCGCCGTGCAGCCGGGCGCCGGGGAGTGCGGCGTACAGGTCTCCGGGACGCACCGCCCGTGAGTCGTGGGTGATGCCGGTGACCTCGGCGTCGCCCGGTGACGCGATGCCCAGTCGTCCTGCCAGATCCCCCAGAGGGGTCGGTCGGACCTCGGCCGGACGGGGTGCTCCCGGATAGGTCACAGAAAGGTCTTTCTGGGCGATTTGGTACTGATCAGCGTGTGGCACGGCGGTGAGCGTACCGGGCGCACCGGGCTCCCCGCGAAGTGAGGGTCCGGCGGTGTTCCGGTTCCCCGGCTCCGGGGTGATGGTCGTCACTGAGGGTTCCTGAGTCACTGGTGGGGGCCGAAGGTGACCGGCAATGGGTCGGCCTTCTGGCCGGTCGGCGGGGTCTGGAGGGTCTTGAGGGCGAACTCCATGACTTTCTTGTAGACGGGGCCGCAGGTCGAGCCGCCGAAGTGGCTTCCGCTGGTGGGGTTCTGGATGGCGCAGTAGACGGTGACCCGGGGGTTGTCGGCGGGGGCGAAGCCCGCGAAGGAGGCGGTGTATCCGCTGTAGCGGCCCGTCTTCGGGTCCACCCGGTTGGCCGTTCCCGTCTTGCCCGCGACCCGGTAGCCGGGGATACGGGCGGAGATGCCGGTGCCCTCCACGTCGCTGACGACCGACTCCAGCATCCGGGAGACCGTCTTCGCCGTCTGCTCGCTCACGACCCGGCTCTTCCTGGGCGCCGGGGACGGGGTGAAGCGGCCGTCGGGGCCCTTGGTGCCGCTGATCAGCGAGGGCTGCACACGTACACCGCCGTTCGCGATCGTGGAGTACACGGAGGCCGCCTGCAGCGCGCTGAGCGAGAGCCCCTGCCCGAAGGGGATCGTGTACTGCTGGGACGTCGACCAGTCCTGCGGCTTGGCCAGGATCCCCGACGTCTCGCCGGGGAAGCCGATCCCGGTCGGGCTCCCGATGCCGAACTTGCGCAGATAGGAGTAGAGGACCCTGTTGGCCTCGGGCTGCGTCCTGCCGAGCTGGCCCGCGGCCTCGATGGTGCCGATGTTGCTGGACTTGGCCAGTACGCCGTTGAGCGTCAGCGACCAGGTGTCGTGGTCGACGTCGTCCTTGAAGAGCCGGTCCCCGCGGTGCAGCCGGTTGGGGACGGTCACATGGGTCGTCGGGGTGGCCACCCCCTGCTGGATGATCGCGGCCATGGACATGATCTTGCTGGTGGAGCCGGGCTCGAAGGCGTCCTGGACCGCGGCGTTGCCGAGTGCGGAGGGGTCCGCGTGGGTCAGGTCGTTGGGGTCGAAGCCGGGCGCGTCCGCCATGGCCAGGACCTGACCGCTCCTGGTGTCCTGCACCACCACATAGCCGCGGTCGGCCTTGGACTCCTTCACCTGGGCGGCGATCGCGCTCTGCGCGGCCCACTGGATGTCGCGGTCCAGGGTCAGTTCGACATCCGAGCCCGGGACGGCCGGCTTCTCGCTGGCCCCGGCGGTCGGTACCGTACGGCCCCCCGACTGGGCATAGGTGATCTTGCCGTTCCTGCCCGCCAGTTCCTTGTTCAGCGAGGACTCCAGGCCGCCTGCGCCCTGGCCTGCCGAGTTGACCCAGCCGAGCACCCCGGCGGCGAGATCGCCGTTCGGGTACACGCGTTTGGTGCTCGGCTCCTGGAAGACCCCGGCCATCACGTTCGCGCCCTTGCCGCCCTTGGCCTTGTCCGCGGACGCCTTCTGCGCGAAGACGTTCTTCAGGTCCTTGATCTGGTTCCAGACCTGTGGGGTCTGCCGGCTCGCCAGCAGTACGTAACGGGTGTCGGGCGTCCGGAGTTTCCGCGCGATCGCCTCGGCGTCCTCACCGAGAATCGGTGCGAGCAGCGCGCCCGCCTGCTCGGGTGCGTCGGTCGCGTGGCTCTGGGCCCGGCTGAACATCGTGGGGTCGGCCGTGATGTCGTACGCGTCGACGCTGGCAGCCAGGGCCACGCCGCTGCGGTCGGTGATCTCCCCGCGCTCGGCGGTCAGGGTGTGGCTCAGATAGCGGTTCTTGTCCGCCTTGGCCGTGTAGGCGCTCGCGTCGATGGCCTGGACCTGGAGCAGCCGTACGACGAAGACCGCCATCACGAGAGCCAGGGCGAGGCTGACGAGCCGCAGCCGGGGGCGCGGGCTGCCGAGCCGCAGCGTCCGGGCCTGGCGCGCGGGGCGCGGGCTGCGCTGCGCCGGGCGTGCGCTTCTCCGTGCGGCGGGCCGCGCCGGACGTGCGGGGCCCGGTACGCGGCGGCGCGGGGGTTCCTTGGACGGCACTGCGTCACCTGCCGGGGGTAAGGGTCGGCTCTGCTGTCGTGCCTGCCGACGCGGACGGCGCGGAGGGGGCGCCGCCCGAGGGGGTCGCGGCCGGTACCGAAGGGGTGGCGGACGGCTTGGGCGTGGCCGGGGGCGGCGGTGCGGGCTGCGCGGTGGACTCGGCAGCCTCACCCAGGACCTTGCCGTCCGGGCCGAGGAAGGCGGGGCCGCCGCCCGGCACCATGCCGAGTTCGCGGGCCCGTTTCTCCAGCGCCCCGGGTGCTGAGCGCCCGTCGACGTCCCGCTGCAGTGCCTGTTCCTCGTCCGTCAGCTCGGTGATCTGCTTCTGGTCCTTGCTGAGCTTGAAGGAACCTGCGTTCAGTGCCGAGTTGAGCAGCAGGAGCGTGATCAGACCGCCGCCGAGCAGCACGACGACCAGCAGTACGAAGGGCATCCGGGCCGCTCTGCCGGGCCCGGCGGGCAGCAGAGCGGCGAGCCGCGCGGCACGGCCCTTCAGCTGTCGGGGCGGCTTGCTCACAGGGCCTCCTCACGGATGCGCTGCGCACCCCGCAGCCGGGCGGGCGCCGCGCGCCGGTTGTCCGCGACCTCCTCCTCCGCAGGGAGTTCCGCACCGCGGGTGAGGAGTTTGAGCCGCGGCTGGTAGCGCTCGGGCACCACCGGCAGGCCGGCCGGCGCCGTGTTGGCCGCGCCTGCCGCGAAGACCTGTTTGACCAGCCGGTCCTCAAGCGAGTGGTACGAGAGAACGGCGATACGCCCGCCCACGGCGAGGGACTTCACGGCTGCCGGGACGGCCCGCTCCAGCACGGTGAGTTCGCCGTTGACCTCGATGCGCAGGGCCTGGAAGGTGCGCTTGGCGGGATTGCCGCCGGTGCGCTTGGCGGCCTGCGGCAGTGAGTCGCGGATCAGCTCGACCAGCCGGGCGCTGTTGGTGAACGGTTCCCTCTCCCGCTCCCGTACGACAGCGGAAACGATCCGCTTCGCCTGCTTCTCCTCGCCGTACGCGCGCAGGATCCGGACCAGTTCGCCGGGCGGATAGGTGTTGAGCACCTCGGCCGCGCTCACGCCGGTCGTCTGGTCCATCCGCATGTCGAGCGGGGCGTCCTGGGCGTAGGCGAATCCGCGGTCAGCCTCGTCCAGTTGCATCGACGACACCCCGAGGTCGAAGAGGACTCCCTGCACGCGCGGGACGCCCAGCCGGTCCAGGACCTCGGGCAGTTCGTCGTAGACGGCGTGCACCAGGGTGGCCCGGTCGCCGAACGGGGCGAGCCGCTCGCCGGAGAGCCGCAGGGCTTCCTTGTCTCGGTCGAGTGCGACCAGCCGGGCCGCCGGGAAGGTCGAAAGCAGCGCCTCGCTGTGGCCGCCGAGGCCGAGGGTGCAGTCGACGACGACCGCTCCCGGCTGGGCGAGCGCCGGGGCCAACAGGTCCAGGCATCGCTGGAGCATCACCGGGACATGTCGGGACTGGCTCATGCGCCCTCTCAGGTACGGCGCGGCCGGACGTACTGCCGGGTCCCCGCCCGCTCGGAAGGGGACGGCCCGCCGGCGCCGGGAAGGGCGTCGGCCGGCCGGCGAACGGGAGAGGGCCGGGCCGTACGTACGCCGCGCATGCGCGGGTGTGCGGGATGTGTCCGTCGAGTAGATGTGGCAAATGCGGCAAATGCGTCTGGGGTGGATGTGTCTGAGGTGAGTGACCGTGAGGAGTGCGCCTGTGCAGCACGTGACGACGCTCACGCCTCCCACTTCGCGCCACTTTAGTCCACTCGTCCCCCCGGTCAATCAACCACCCAGCGCGCCGCGGACCCCGGTTTTCACCCGGACGGGGTACTGGTCGCCGAAGCTGTGGATTAGGTCACAGCAGTCCGTGTTGACACTTTTTTTCCGACCCCTTGCAGGACCGTTCGATCAGCGGCGGCTACCGTCATACACATGTCGACTGCTGCGCACTCTCCCGCAGAGCCCACCCCGTCCCACCCGCACCTGGCCGTACGTGACGGCGGCACGGTGACCGACCGGCTCGTCGAGTCCAACCGCAAGTATGCCGAGGCGTTCGAGGACCCCGGCATGGACGCCCGCCCCGTGCTCCAGGTGGCGGTGGTCGCGTGTATGGACGCGAGGCTCGATCTGTACGGCGCCCTCGGGCTCGAACTCGGTGACTGCCACACGATCCGCAACGCGGGCGGTGTGGTGACCGACGACGTCATCCGGTCCCTGACCATCAGCCAGCGCGCCCTGGGCACCCGGAGCGTGGTCCTGATCCACCACACCAGCTGCGGCATGGAGAGCCTCACCGAGGACTTCCGGACCGAGCTGGAGGAAGAGGTGGGGCAGCGTCCGGCCTGGGCCGTGGAGTCCTTCCGCGATGCTGACCAGGACGTACGCCAGTCGATGCAGCGGGTGCGGACCTCGCCGTTCCTGCTGCACACCGACGATGTCCGGGGCTTCGTCTTCGACGTACGGGCGGGGCTGCTGCGGGAGATCGACCCGGCCGGCCGGAACCCTGAGGGGTGAGTTCCCGGGCTGCCGTTCGCACCCACGGAGCAGGACGAAATCGCGGCAACCTGCGACATATCCCGCCCACTTATCCACAGGCGAGTGACACGAAGCGGTAACGGCAACAACAATGCGAGGGCGGCACCTCGTCCGGATCCCTCCGGGCGGGGCGCACGCTGTTCGGGGTTGGGCCGGGCCGTACGCAGTGCCCCGGCCCGTGGATGGGGTATCCCCTGCTTCTCAGGAGCGCGGGAGTAGGGCCGAGGAGGGCCGGGTGACGACCTATGACGATCGAGCGAGCCTCACAGATCTGACGACCACGGCGGAGCGCATCCGTGGGTCGGTTGAGGGTGTGATCGAGGGCAAGCCCGAGGTCGTACGGCTTTCGCTGACCGTGCTGCTCGCCGAGGGACATCTCCTCATCGAGGATGTGCCGGGCGTCGGCAAGACCATGCTGGCCAAGGCGCTGGCCCGCAGCATCGACTGCTCGGTACGGCGTATCCAGTTCACGCCCGACCTGCTGCCTTCGGACATCACCGGTGTCTCGATCTTCGACCAGCAGCGGCGCGAATTCGAGTTCAAGCCCGGTGCGATCTTCGCGCAGATCGTGATCGGCGACGAGATCAACCGCGCCTCGCCGAAGACCCAGTCGGCGCTCCTCGAATCGATGGAGGAGCGCCAGGTCACCATCGACGGGAAGGCGTACGAACTGCCGGGCCCGTTCATGGTGGTGGCCACGCAGAACCCGGTGGAGATGGAGGGCACCTACCCGCTCCCCGAGGCGCAGCGCGACCGGTTCATGGCGCGGGTCTCCATCGGCTATCCCAGCCCCGAGGCCGAGCTCCGGATGCTCGACGTGCACGGCGGTGTCTCACCGCTCGACGACCTCCAGCCGGTGGCGCACGCCCACGAGATCCTGAAGCTCATCGACGCGGTGCGCGCGGTGCATGTCGCCGACGCGGTACGCCGGTACGCCGTGCAGCTGGTGACGGCCACCCGCAGCCATCCGGATCTCAGACTCGGCGCTTCACCGCGCGCCACCCTGCATCTGCTGCGGGCGGCCAAGGCGTCGGCCGCGCTGAGCGGGCGGGAGTACGCGCTGCCCGACGACGTCCAGGCGCTGGCCGTCGCGGTGCTCGCCCACCGGCTGCTGCCCACGGCCCAGGCCCAGTTGAACCGCCGTACCGCGGAGCAGGTCGTCCTGGAGATCCTCCAGCGGACCCCCGTCCCCGCGTACAACAACCAGCAGCCCGGCGCCCGGCGGCTGTGATGGCAGTCGGGGGTGCTCCGGCCGCCGCCGACGAGGACAACGGCGGGCTGCGGACCGCGCTGTCGGGGCTGACCACACGGGGCCGCTCGTTCATCGCGGCGGGTGTCGCCGCGGCGGTCTGCGCTTATGTCCTGGGCCAGAGCGATCTGCTGCGGGTGGGACTGCTGCTCGCCGTGCTGCCGCTGGTGTGCGTGGCCGTGCTGTTCCGTACCCGGTACCGCGTCGCGGCCAGCAGGCGGCTCTCCCCCGCCCGGGTGCCGGCCGGGTCCGAGGCCCGCGTCCGTCTGCGGATGGACAACGTCTCGCGGCTGCCCACGGGGCTGCTGATGCTCCAGGACCGCGTGCCTTACGTACTGGGGCCGCGGCCCCGTTTCGTCCTGGACCGGGTGGAGGCGGGCGGGCGGCGCGAGGTGTCGTACCGGGTCCGCTCCGATCTGCGCGGGCGGTATCCGCTGGGCCCGCTCCAGCTGCGGCTCACCGACCCGTTCGGGATGTGCGAGCTGACCAGGGCGTTCAGCGCGCACGACACCCTGACCGTGATTCCCAGGACCGAGCGGCTGCCACCGGTCCGGCTGACCGGTGAGGCGGCCGGGTACGGAGACGGCAGACAGCGCTCGCTCGCGCTGGCCGGCGAGGACGACGTGATCCCGCGCGGCTACCGGCACGGCGATGATCTGCGCCGGGTGCACTGGCGCTCCACGGCCCGCTACGGCGAGCTGATGGTGCGCCGCGAGGAGCAGCCGCAGCGGGCCCGCTGCACGGTGCTGCTCGACACCCGCCGGAACGCCTATCAGGGCGCGGGGCCGGACTCGGCCTTCGAATGGGCCGTGTCGGGGGCGGCGTCGGCGCTGGTGCACGTACTCGAACGGGGCTTCTCGGTGCGGCTGCTGACGGACACGGGCAGCTCGGTGCCGGGCGAGGGCTCGGGGGGATTCGCCGGCGCCACCCAGGAGTCCGCCGACTCGGCCGGGCTGATGATGGACACACTCGCCGAGGTCGGACACTCCGACGGGACCGGTCTCTCCCGCCCCTACGACGTGCTGCGCGGCGGGAACGAAGGACTGCTGATCGCGTTCTTCGGCGCTCTGGACGAGGAGCAGGCCGCGGTCGCGGCCCGGATGCGGCAGCGCAGCGGGGCCGCCGTCGCCTTCGTACTGAACAGCGACGCCTGGGTGCATGGCGAGGCGGCGGGGCGCGGCGCCCGGACGCTGCGGCTGCTGCGGGACGCGGGCTGGACCGCGCTGGAGGTCAGGCCCGGGGCGGTGCTCACCGAGCTGTGGCAGCAGGCGGGGCAGCAGCGCGGCAGTACGGGCCCGGCGTCCTGGTACGGCGGCACAGCGGCGACAGGTACTGGCCCGGGCAGCGGCACGGGCGCGAGCAGCAGCACAGGTACAGGGGGGCGGTCATGAGCGGCCGGGCGAGACTGGCGCTGTGTGGCTATGTGGCCACGATGCTGGCCGCGTGCGCGCTGCTGCCGCTGGTCCAGCCCGTCACCTGGATCATTGAGGCCGCACTCCTGCTCGCCGTACAGAGCGGCGTGGGCATACTGGCGCGGCGCGTTCCGCTGGCGCGGCCGCTGACGGTGGCTGCGCAGGCCGTGACCGCGCTGCTGATGCTGACGGTGGTCTTCGCGCGCGGCCAGGCGCTGGGCGGCATCGTGCCGGGCCCGGAGGCCGTGGAGCACTTCGGCGCAATGCTACGGACGGGCGCCGACGACATCGGGCAGTACTCCATACCGGCGCCGACGACCGCGAGCATCCGGCTGATGCTGTTCGGCGGGGTGCTGCTGGTCGGGCTGCTGGTGGACGCGCTGGCGGTGACGTTCCGCAGCTCCGCGCCGGCCGGACTGCCGCTGCTCGCGCTGTACTCGGTGGCGGCCGGCATCTCGCAGAACAGCGCGGCCTGGCTGTGGTTCCTGCTCGCCGCGTCCGGCTATCTGCTGCTCCTGCTGGCCGAGAGCAAGGAGAGGCTCTCCCAGTGGGGACGCGTGTTCGGCGGCTCGCCGGGCGGGAGCGGAGGAGCCGGTTCCGCGAAAGGTACGGGCGGCCCGTCGGCGCCGGTCCGCACCGGGCGTCGCATCGGGATGGCCGCGCTGGGGTTCGCCCTGGTGGTCCCGGCCGCGCTGCCCGCGATGGACACCGGGCTGCTCGGAGGTGCGGGCGCGGGCACCGGCCCGGGGAGCGGCGGCGGGACCATCTCCGCGGTCAACCCGCTGGTCTCGTTGCAGAACAGCCTCACCCAGTCCGACGACCGCGAGGTGCTGCGCTACCGCACCAACGCGGCCGACACCGACGGGATGTATCTGCGGATCGTCTCGCTCGACCGGTTCGACGGCACCGCGTGGAAGTCGTCGGAGCGCCGGATCAAGGACGTTCCGAAGGAACTGCCGAGACCGGAGGGGCTCGGCTCCGATGTGGGCACCACCGAGGTCAGGACCAATATCTCGGCGGCCGGCTGGTACGCCCAGAACTGGCTGCCGCTCCCCTACCCGGCGACGAAGGTGGACATCAAGGGCCGCTGGCGCTTCGAGCCGACCGGCCGGACACTCGTCGGCGACCGCGGTCAGACCACCCGCGGTGTGGAGTACGGCGTGGACAGCCTGGTCGTCCAGCCGACGCCGGAGCAGCTGGCCTCTGCCCCGCCGCCGCCCGCCGCGCTGCTGCGGGAGTACACGGAAGTGCCGGGCTCGCTGCCCGGCGTGGTGAAGTCCACGGCGGAGCAGGTGACGGAGGGTGCCACGAACGACTACCAGCGTGCGGTCAGACTGCAGGACTGGTTCGCGTCGGAGGGCGGCTTCACCTATGACACTCAGGTGCAGTCGGGCACCGGTACCGACGCCATCGCGCGTTTCCTGAAGCAGAAGCAGGGCTTCTGCGTCCATTTCGCCTTCACGATGGCGGCGATGGCCAGGACGCTGCACATCCCGGCCAGGGTCGCGGTGGGCTTCACCCCGGGCACCTCACAGCCTGACGGCACGATGTCGGTCGGGCTGCGCGACGCGCACGCCTGGCCCGAGCTGTATTTCGAGGGGGTTGGCTGGACGCGCTTCGAGCCGACTCCCACCCGTGGGTCCGTGCCCTCCTACACCCAGGCCGACACCTCGTCCGGCGGTCCGGCCTCTCCGGCGCAGCCGGAGTCCACGTCATCGTCGGCTCCGGATGCGACCCCGTCCGCGACGTCCGCCTGTCCGCCGCAGCTGCGCAAGCTCAGCGGGTGCGGGGCAGCGGCCCAGAGCGGCGGAGTGCCGCCGGCCGGCCGGGGAACCGGCCTGGCCACGAAGGTGGGCCTGGGGGCGGCGGTGCTGTTGGTGGCCCTGCTGCTCCTGCTGCCGATGCTCTGGCGGACCAGGGCGCGGGCCCGGCGGCTGGGGTCCGGCGGGCGGGGCCCCGGGTCTGCCGGAGCGCCGGCAGCGGAGCGGATGCTGTCGGCCTGGCGGGAGATCACCGATTCGGCGTGGGACTACGGGGTCCAGCCCGACGACTCGCTGACCCCGCGCAAGTCGGCCGACCGGATTGTACGGGAGGGCAGGCTGGCGGGTCCGGCCGCCGACGCGGTGCACCGGGCCGCGCACGCGGTGGAGCAGGTGCTGTACGCGCCCCGCGCCGGTGAGGTGAGCGGTCTCACCGACGATGTCCTGCTGGTCCGGGCCGCGCTGCGGACCGGTGCGGGCCGGATGGCACGGGTCCGTGCGGTGCTGGCGCCGCCCTCGTCCGTACGGGTGGTGTGGGAGATCTCCCGGCGCCGGGAACGTGCGGCGGACCGCTGGGGCCGCCGCCGTGCGGGGCTGGACCGGTGGCTGGCAAATCTGCGGCCCTCCCGGCAGCGCGGCTGAGCCGCGCTCAGGGGCTGGTGGGGCCGGCCGGGTCGGCCGCAACACTGCGGGCATATGCCGCAACTGACGTATGTACCTGCGCATGACCGGCATGTCACGACTAGCATATGTCATGGCCGGCGTATGCCCTGGTCGGCGTATGTCATGGCTGAGGGGCGACCGCTTCCGGCTTCCGGGCGGTCGCCCCTCAGTTGCTGATTCATAGGTGACAGTCCGGGTCAGTGGCCCTGTTCGTCGCGGCGACGCTGCCACCGCTCCTCGATGCGGTTCATCACCGAACGGTGTCTCCTGGCCGGCCGGCCCGGGGCCGCGGCTCCGGCCTGTTGCTGTTCGCCGGGCTTGGGCGCTTTGCGCCATCCGGTGATCGCGAGCAGCGCGCAGCCGAGCATGACGAGGAACCCCACCACACTGATCCAGATCTGCCGAGCGACCATTCCTGCCATGAGGAGGGCGATACCCACCAGAAAGCCAGCGATCGCCTGGTACACCCGGCGACGGGTGTACGTACGCAGCCCGCTTCCCTCAAGCGCTGTCGCGAACTTGGGATCTTCGGCGTACAGCGCTCGCTCCATCTGCTCGAGCATGCGCTGCTCGTGCTCCGAGAGCGGCACGGAGTCCTCCTACTCGTCGGTCGCGGGGTACGACCGTGATGCGGCCCTTCCAGAATAGGCAGGGATTCGCCCCCGTGAAACCCGCCCTCTACGCCAATTCACCATCCGGGCCGCCATGCAGGCACAGCTGCCGGGGCGTGCATTCCCCGACGGCCGGACCGTCATGCCGGATGGTTACCCCGATCATACGGGGACTAGCCCCCGTATGGGTGGCCTGTGTGTCAGGACGTGCGTGACCGCACTGCTGATCAGCCCTGCTTCTCGCCCAGGACGTGCAGCTGGGTGGCGACCGAGTGGAAGGCGGGCAGCTCTGCCGCGGCCGCCTCCAGCTTCAGCAGGGCCTCCAGCGCCCCCGGCTCGGTGTCGACCAGGACCCCGGGAACGAGGTCGGCGAAGACCCGGACCCCGTGCACCGCGCCGACCCGCACACCGGCCGTGGCGACCAGTCCGGTGAGCTGTTCCGCGGTGAAGCGCCGGGGCACCGGGTCGCCGTCGCCCCAGCGCCCCGCCGGGTCCGCCAGCGCCTGCCTGGCTTCGCTGAAGTGCCCGGCCAGCGCCCGGGCCAGGACGGCGCCGCCGAGTCCGGCGGCGAGCAGGCTGAGCGCACCGGAGGGGCGGAGCGCGTCCACGGCGTTCCTGATGCCCTCGGCCGGGTCCTCCACGTATTCGAGGACGCCGTGGCAGAGCACCGCGTCGTAACCGCCCCGCTCCACCACGTCGAACAGGCCGAGCACATCGCCCTGCACCCCGTGCACCCGGTCCGCGACCCCGGCCTCGGCGGCCCTGCGCTCCAGGCCGAAGAGCGCGTTGGGGCTCGGGTCCACCACGGTGACCCGGTGACCGAGGAGGGCGACGGGCACCGCGAAGTTGCCGGTGCCGCCGCCGGTGTCCAGCACATCCAGGGCGGACCGGCCGGTCGCTTCGGCCCGGCTGTCGAGGGCGTCCTTGAGTACGTCCCACACCACGGCGGTACGAAGGGAGGCGCGGGGGCGCGGCTGGTCCGACACGGCGGTTGACTCCTCGGCGCGGTGCCGCCGCGGACGGCGGGCCGTAGACAGCAAAGACTGGTTCCCACCCTATTGCCTTGGGAAGGTCCCCCTGGTCACCCCGCCTGGGGGCTCTCGTCCCCGGGCTGCGGCAGCACCGGCTGGAGTACCAGCAGCCGCTCGACCAGGCGCAGGAACATGGCCGCGTCGCGCAGCAGATCGTCGGCGTCACGGCTGCCCGCCGCGCCGGGTATGCCTGCCTCGGCCCTGGCCCTGCGGCCGGCTCCGGAGGCGAAGAGGGCGCTCCACTCGGTCAGCTCGGGTGCGAGCTCCGGCAGCAGCTCCCAGGCCGTGCGGATGGCGTTCCGCCGGCGGGCGCCGCCCGCCCTCCGGCGCGGGACGTCCTCGGGCCTGGCCCGCGAGGCGAGGACCGCGGCAGCGGTGCGCAGCGCGGCGAGGTGGGCCGTCGCGTACCGCTCGTTGGGCGCTTCGAGACCGGCGGCCTCGTCCAGTCCGGCACGGGCCTGGGCCAGCAGGTCGAGTGCGGCAGCGGGCGCCGTCGTTCGCCGGGCGACCGGGTGGATGTCGCTCGCGGGGCCGGCCTGCGGAGGCACGGCGGGCGGGGCCGGGGAAGCGGGCGTGAAGAGAGCCGGTGACGCGGGCTTGGCGGAGCGGGACGGATCGGGCGACGCGGCGAGTGAGGGGGCGGGGACAAGTGAAGGGGCAGGGGCGGTGACACGGTGCCGGTGCGCTGGTGCGGCGTTCGAGCTGGCCATGACGGAACCTCCTGTCGTCGTGTGACGGCACTGTGGCCGTCTGTGCCCATCGTGCGGGCTACCACTGACAATCGGCTCTGACCTGGGGCTTCACAGACTTCGCAGGCTCCACGGACTTCGCGGACTTCGCGGACTTCACCGAGAAAGAACGCCGCCCGTCCCGGTCCGGTCTCCCGGCCGGGACGGGCGGCGCTTCCCCCGTACTCCCCCGCTGTACTCCCCCGTACATTCCGTACTCGTCAGGGGAGCCGCGCCGTTCCGCCGCCCCGTGTCGGCAGTGCCGGCGCTGCGCCCCTTCCGTGCCCCACACTCTGCCGTCTTCGCAGGTGGGGGGCCATCCGCGTAATTACTCATCTCTGCCTCTAGGTACGGATACTCAGACGTGTGTGCGGTACCCCACGGGGGCGCGCAGGGGCACCGATAAAGTTCCTGCCATGGCACGGATTGCGGTGATCGGCGCCGGGATGGGCGCCATGGCGGCTGCCGCCCGGCTGGCTGTGGCAGGCCACCAGGTGACGGTGTACGAACGTACGGCGACCCACGGCGGGGCGGTGGGCCGCTTCGCACGCGACGGCTTCGCCTTCGACACCGGGCCCGGACTGCTCCAGCTGCCCGCCGTCTACCGCGACTTGTTCGTGAAGACGGGCCGTGAACCGCTGGAACAGTGCGTGGAACTCGTGCAGGTGGACCCGGCGTCCCGGCATCTCTTCGCCGACGGGACCGGCGTCCTGCTGCCGAACGCCTCACGCGCCGGGACCGTCGCGGCCCTGGACGCGGCGCTGGGCGGCGGGGCGGGCGCCCGCTGGGGTGCGTTCCTCGACCGGGCGCGGGAGACCTGGGACAGGACCAGGCGCCCGCTCCTCGAAGAGCCGCTGCCTGCCGATTCCGCCCCGCTCGGCCACGATCCGTACCCGGCGCTCAGGACCGGGCTGCTGCGCCGCAGCACGTCCACGCTCGGCGGGATCGGCAGCAGGGAACTGCGGGATCCGAGGCTGGCGGCCCTGCTGGCGAGCTATGCGCTGTCCTACGGTTTCGATCCGCTGACCGCGCCGGCGTCGGCGGCCGTCCTGCCGTACATGGAGCAGACCTTCGGCAACTGGTACGTACGCGGGGGGATGCGGGCGCTGGCGGACGCGGTGTACGAGCGGTGCCTGGCGCGGAGGGTCGAGTTCGTGTTCTCGGCCGAGGTCACGGACGTACGCGAGAAGGACGGCCGGGCCTGCGGTCTTCAGCTGGCCGACGGGCGCGTCATCGATGCCGACCATGTGGTCGCGGGCGCCCCGTTGCCTCCGGTCCAGCGGCGGCCGCACCGGGAGACGGACATGCGGACCGGCCGGTTCGTGGTCTGCCTCGCGCTGCGCGGGGGCCGGGAAGCGGACGCCGTCCACCGGACCGTGGTGCACCGGACGGAGAGCGCCCTGCCGATGGTCACGGTGCTGCGCCCGGACGATCCGGCGCTGGTCCCCGGCCCGGGCCACGAGGCCCTCACGCTGACGGTCACGGTCCCGGTCGTCGACGGGACCGTCGGCGGCGCGGAGGAGTGGGCCACCGGCGAGCACGCCGCGGCGTTCGCCGACCGGGTGGTGGCCGCCGCGGAGGCGGCCGTGCCCGGGCTGCGCGAGCGCGTGCTGTGGCGCGAAGTACGGACCCCCGCCGACACGCTGCGGGAAACCGGTTCGTCCGAGGTGCCGGGGCCGGCCCTGGCCGGCGCGGGAGGACAGCTGCTGCCCGCCCCCAACCGGTCACCGCTGCCCGGCCTCTGTCTGGCGGGCGGCTGGTCGCACCCCGGCGGCGGGCTCGCCCACGCGGGCATGTCCGGGGCGCTGGCCGCCGGGCTGATCGTCGAGGGCGAGGGGTTCCGCGGCTCGCAGTGAGCCGCCCCGGGTCACCGCGTCCCGGTGGCGCCGCCGGCTCTCAGTACCGCTGCTGCTCGTTGTAGCCGTTGTAGCCGCTCTGATACGGCTGCTGCCCCGAGTGCTCGGGTTGCTCGGGGTACTCCTCGTACTGCGGGGTGTGCGGTGCGCCGTACGCCGGTTCGTTGTCGCGCTGCTGCGGGACCCAGACCCCGCCGGGCGGGGTGTCGTTGGCGTACGGATCGGTGTACTGCTGCTGGCCTCCGTAGGAAGCTCCGTACTGACCGGCTCCGATGTACGGGTCCGAGTAGGCCGGGTACTGCTGCTGCTCGCCGCCGTAGCCGTACTGGCCGTCGTACGACTCGGCGTTCCGGTCGTAGCCGGAGCCGTACTGCGCCGCGGTCCCGTACACCGTGTCGCTGTATATGCCGTACTGGCCGGTGTCGTCGGGCATCGGCTGCGGGGCGTAGACGCCGGCGGCCATGGGCTCGGGGGCCTGCGGCTCCGGGAAGGTGCCGGGGTCCGCGGTGTGCGGCGGGTAGGAGGATCCGTCGTAGCCGGTTCCGTCGTCCGTCCCGAAGCCGCTGCCGCCGTACGCGGGCTGCTCGTAGCCGTCGTGTTCGTGGCCGTCGCCGTGCTGCGCGAACGCGAAGGCGTCGTGGCCGCCCTGCTCTGCGCCGTCCAGCTGGTACTGGCCGTCCGACTGGTCCTGGCCGGGCTGCTGCTCGTACTCCAGGTCCGGGACTTCGAGTACCGGCTCCTTCGCCGGGCTCCCGCCGCGCGCCCTGCGCCGCTTGTTCTCCCGGGGGGCGCCCTTTATGGCCCAGCCGGTCGAGAAGCCGCGCCGGAAGGAGAGCGTTACGTACAACTGGCCGACGGCGAACGCGATGGCCCCGACCACGATCACCGGCACGGAGTGCAGCAGCACACCGACGACCACGCCGAGGAATCCGGCGAAGGCGAGCAGACGCCAGCGCAGCCGGGCCTTGTACTGGAGGAGCACTTCGCCCAGCAGCCACAGCGCGACGAATCCGAATCCGACATAGAGGACCGTCCAGCCCATGTACGCCCCTCTCTGCGGCCACCGCCCCGTGCGGGGGGCGGGTGTGCCGGTCAGGACTGCTTGTGCAGTCCGAGATTCTCGTAGATTTCGAGGGTCGCTGTGGAGTTGTTCAGCGTGATGAAGTGCAGCCCGGGAACATCCTCGGAGAGCAGCTTCGCGCAGAACTCCGTAGCGAACTCGATGCCAATGGAGCGTACAGCGGCCGGGTCGTCCTTGACGGCGTGGATGCGTTCTTTCAGGCCTGCCGGGAAGTGCGCGTTGCTGAGCTGGGCGAATCGGTCCAACTGCCGCACATTGGTGATCGGCATGACTTCCGGAATGACCGGGGTGTCGCAGCCTGCGGCGACGACCCGGTCACGCATCCGCAGATAGTCCTCCGGGTCGAAGAACATCTGGGTGATCGCGTAGTCGGCACCGGCCCGGCACTTGTCGGTGAAGTGCCGGATGTCGCTCTCCCAGTTCTCCGAGCGCGGGTGCATCTCGGGGAAGGCCGCGACGCCGACGCAGAAGTCGCCGGACTCCTTGATCAGCCGGACCAGGTCGGCGGCGTACATGACGCCTTCCGGGTGCTTGATCCACTCGCCCATCGGGTCACCGGGCGGGTCGCCGCGTACGGCCAGGATGTTGCGGATTCCGGCGTCCGCGTACTGGCCGATGATGTTGCGGAGCTGGGCGACGGAGTGGTCGACGGCCGTGAGGTGCGCGACCGGGGTGAGCGTGGTGTCCGACGCGATCTGCTCGGTGGCCCTGACCGTGCCCGCACGCGACGAACCGCCCGCGCCATAGGTCACGGAGACGAAGCTGGGTGCCACCGCCTCGACACGGCGCAGCGCGTTCCAGAGGTTCCGCTCGCCCTTCTCGGTCTTGGGCGCCCAGAACTCGAAGGAGTACAGCGTCCTGCCGGTCGCGAGCAGCTCACGCACGGTCGGGGCGTGGTCGGTTCTGGTGGATGAGGTGCCGAAGGCCATACGGGCAGATTAGTCAGGGCTTGCCAGTCCCCCAACCAGGCCCGGACCATATGTCCGATTTGCGGGATACTTGTCCACCCATCGGACACTCCCGGTGCCCCGGAGCCGCCGAGTCCGCTGCCAGGCCCGCTCCTCCTGCCGGCTCCCGCCCCCTTCTCCTGACGGACCTCCCGCGCCGGGTCTCCTACCGGACTTCCTCCCCGGTACGGGCCCGGACCCGGGCGGCGAGACCGGCGGCGGCAGCGGCCGGGTCGTCCGCCTCGGTGATCGCGCGGACGACCACGACGCGGCGCGCTCCCGCGTCCAGCACCTCGTCCAGGTTGCCCGCGTCGATCCCGCCGATCGCGAACCAGGGGCGAGAGGTGGTGAGCGCCGCCGCGTACCGCACGAGGCCGAGCCCCGGTGCGTACCGTCCCGGCTTGGTCGGGGTGGGCCAGCAGGGCCCGGTGCAGAAGTAGTCCACGCCCGGCTCGGCGGCGGCCGCGTCCACCTCGGACTCGGCGTGTGCCGAGCGGCCGATGAGCACATCGGGGCCGAGCAGCGCACGGGCCGCGGGGACCGGCAGGTCGCCCTGGCCCAGGTGCAGCACGTCGGACGCGATGGCGTGCGCGACATCCGCCCGGTCGTTCACCGCGAGCAGCTTGCCGTGCCTGCGGCAGGCGTCGGCGAAGACCTGGAGGTGGTCGAGCTCCTCGGCCGCCTCCAGGCCCTTGTCCCGGAGCTGGACGATGTCCACGCCGTTGGCCAGGACCGCGTCCAGGAACTCGGGCAGGTCGCCCTGGCGCCTGCGCGCGTCCGTGCAGAGGTACAGGCGGGCATCGGACAGCGGTGCGGGTGCGGTGGACATCGGGCGTTCCCCCCATGGGCGGCGACGGACTGCCGGGCCGTTGGAACAGCTGGGCAGCCGGACAGCGATGGACCGCGGGGTACGGCCCGGGACGGGCCCGGTCCGTACACCGCGAGGTGATCACACTCTGCTCAGAGGGCGAGCGCCTGGGCCCGGCGCTTCACCTCCGTCCCGCGATTCTCGCTCAACGCCTGCGCGGGCGTGCCGGGCAGGGTCTCGTCGGGGGTGAAGAGCCACTCCAGCATCTCCTCGTCGCTGAAGCCGTCGTCCCGCAGGAGCGTCAGGGTCCCGGAGAGGCCCTTGACCACTTTGGTGCCGTCGATGAAGGCGGCGGGCACCTGGAGCGCCCTGTTCTCACCACGGCGTACGGCAATCAGCTTGCCGTCCTTGACCAGCTGGCGTACGCGGGTCACCTCGACGTCGAACATCTCGGCGATATCGGGGAGGTGCAGCCAGGCGGGGATGAGAGCATCGGTTTTTGCGTCAATCTCGGTCACGGGACAAGCCTGCCATCCCGCACTGACAGCCGATACCCGGACTCAGCCCTTCAGGGCCGAGGCGTACTCACACCTGCTCAAGGCCGGCGCACGTTCAGGGCCGGCTCGCCTCCGGGCGGACGGCCGACTTGAGCGGTACGGCGGGATCCGCAGCGCGGACCGGGTCCACCGGGGCACCCGACTTGATGAGCTTCCGGCCCTGGGCCAGGTCCCGGGGCCTGCCGACGGCGAGTACCGCGACCAGCCGCTCCTCCCGCAGCCAGCACACCGACCAGGCCGGACCCGACGGGTCGCCGCGCCGGATCAGCGTGTCGGCGGCGGCGTGGTGGCCCGCGTACTGGACGAAGCGGCCGAACTGCTCGGACCAGAAGTACGGCACCGGGTCGTAGATCTGCGGCGTCTCGCCGATCACGTCCGCCGCGACCGTGCGCGGCCCCTGGAGGGCGTTGTCCCAGTGGTGGATCAGCAGCCGCTCGCCGTACCGGCGGGAGGGGAAGGACGCGCAGTCGCCGACCGCGTACACATCGGCGACCGAGGTACGCAGCCGCTCGTCGGCCGTGACCGAGCCGTCTGCGCCCAGCGCGATGCCGGAGCCGGTCAGCCAGCCGGTCGCGGGCCTGGCCCCGATGCCGACGAGGACGGCCCCGGCCGGCAGCCGCCGCCCGGATTCCAGCACCACGGCGCCCGGCTCGACCCGGGCCACGCGCGCGTGGGTGACGAGTTCGGTGCCGCTGTCGGCGTACCAGTCGGCCATGGGCGCCGCGATCTCGGCCGGCAGCGCCCCGACGAGGGGCCGCCCGGCCGCCTCCACGACCGTCACCGCGCAGCCCGCCTCGCGGGCGGCCGTGGCGAACTCGGCGCCGATCCAGCCCGCGCCGACCACCACCACGTCCCGGCGGTCGGCGAGGACGGCCCGCAGCCGCCCCGCGTCGTCGAGCGTGCGCAGCAGATGGACGTCGGGGACCCCCTCGCTGCCGGGCAGTGCGACCGGACGGGCACCGGTGGCGAGGACCAGCGACCCGTACGGGACGGGACCGCGGGCGGTGTCCAGCTCCCGGTCGTGCGGGCGTACGCCGGTCACCTCGCACCCCAGCAGCAACTCGACCCCGAGCGCGCCGAAGTCGACGTCGAAGGCGGAGCCCTCGGCCTTGCCGAGCAGCACGGCCTTGGAGAGCGGCGGTCTGTCGTACGGCTGGTGGGGTTCCTCACCGATCAGCGTGACGGGTCCGGTGAAGCCCTGGTCCCGCAGGGCGACAGCGGTCTGCACTCCGGCCATGCCCGCACCGGCGATGACGACGTTCCTCGGCTCGCTCACCCGATCACCTTAAGCAGCTGACACACCGTCAGGACAGGGGGTCGTCCCGGGACGCCTTACGGACCTGCGGGGGCCGGGGTTAGGCTGGCCGTGCTTGAACCACTCGCGGGAGTCCGGGCGTACCGGGCTGAGAGGGAGGCTGGACGGCCTCCGACCGTACGAACCTGATCCGGATCATGCCGGCGAAGGGAGGGGCTGGACGCCCATGCACGCACACCACACCAACCATCAGGCGCACCGCGCCGACAACTCGGACACGCTGCCGGACGTACTGGTCGTCGGGGGCGGGATCATCGGTCTCGTCACCGCCTGGCGGTCGGCGCAGCGCGGACTGCGCACGGCGGTCGTCGACCCGCAGCCGGGCGGCGGGGCCGCCCAGGTCGCGGCCGGCATGCTGGCCGCCGTCACGGAACTCCATTACGGCGAGCAGGTCCTGCTCGGCCTGAACCTGGAGTCCGCCCGCCGCTACCCGGCGTTCGCCGCGGAGCTGGAGGAGGCGTCGGGACAGGATCTCGGCTACCGCTCCTGCGGCACCCTCGCCGTGGCGCTCGACCTCGACGACCGGGAGCATCTGCGGGAGTTGCACGCACTTCAGCGCCGTTCGGGTCTGGAGTCCGAGTGGCTCACGGGGCGCGAGTGCAGGCGCCTCGAACCGATGCTCGCGCCGGGCGTACGCGGCGGACTGCGGGTGGACGGCGACCACCAGGTCGACCCGCGGCGGCTGGCGAAGGCGCTGGTCACCGCGTGCGAGCGGGCCGGAGTCCTCTTCCACCGCGGCTGGGTCGAGCGGCTGACGGTGGAACGCGGCCGGGCCACCGGTGTGGTGCTGGCCGACGGCGTCGCGCTCGGCGCCGGCCAGGTGGTGCTGGCGGCCGGCAGCCGCAGCGGACAGCTCGCGGGCGTACCGGACTCGGTGCTTCCGCCCGTACGCCCGGTCAAGGGGCAGGTACTGCGGCTGACGGTGCCACGGGTGTACGCGCCGTTCCTCAGCCGGACCGTCCGCGCGGTCGTCCGGGGCAGCCATCTCTATCTGGTTCCGCGCGAGAACGGCGAACTCGTGATCGGCGCGACCAGCGAGGAGCTGGGCTGGGACACCACGGTCACCGCGGGCGGGGTGTACGAACTGCTCCGGGACGCCCATGAGCTGGTGCCCGGCATCACCGAACTCCCGCTCACCGAGACGTGCGCGGGGCTGCGTCCCGCGTCGCCCGACAACGCGCCGCTGCTCGGCCCGACCGCGCTGCCCGGCCTCCTGCTGGCCACCGGCCACTACCGCAACGGCGTACTGCTCACCCCCGTCACCGGCGATGTGATGGCCGAACTGCTCACCACCGGGGAGCTGCCCGCAGAAGCCCGCGCCTTCACTCCCCGGCGCTTCTCCCCCGTAGGACAGGAACAGCCCGCATGAACATGCCGCCCACGCCCACGAACGTGCCGCCGTCGGCTGCCCCGCCGGTCGGTGTGTCGGTCAACGGCGAGCCCCGCACGGTCGCGCCGGGCACCACCCTCGACGTGCTGGTCACCGGCCTCACCAGCGCTCCTTCGGGGGTCGCCGCCGCGGTCAACGAGACCGTCGTACCGCGCGGCCTCTGGCCCCGCACCCCGCTCGGCGACGGCGACCGCGTCGAGATCCTCACCGCCGTCCAAGGAGGCTGACCCGGACATGGCAGACGATTCCCTCACCATCGCGGACACCGTCTTCTCCTCCCGGCTGATCATGGGGACCGGCGGTGCGCCGAGCCTCGATGTGCTGGAGAGGTCCCTGATCGAGTCGGGCACCGAACTCACGACGGTCGCGATGCGCCGCCTGGATCCCACCGTGCAGGGCTCGGTCCTCTCGGTGCTCGAGAAGCTCGCCATCAAGGTGCTGCCTAACACCGCCGGCTGCTTCACGGCGGGCGAGGCGGTCCTGACCGCCCGCCTGGCCCGCGAGGCGCTGGGCACGAACTGGATCAAACTGGAGGTCGTGGCGGACGAGCACACCCTGCTGCCCGACCCGGTGGAGCTGCTCGACGCCGCCGAGACACTGGTCGACGACGGCTTCACGGTCCTGCCCTACACGAACGACGATCCGGTGCTGGCCCGGCGGCTCGAGGAGGCGGGCTGCGCGGCGATCATGCCGCTCGGCTCCCCCATCGGCTCGGGGCTCGGCATCCGCAACCCGCACAACTTCCAGCTGATCGTGGAGCGGGCCGGCGTGCCGGTGATCCTCGACGCGGGGGCCGGTACGGCATCGGACGCGGCGCTGGCGATGGAGCTCGGGTGCGCGGCCGTGATGCTGGCATCCGCGGTGACGCGCGCGCAGGAGCCGGAGCTGATGGCGTCGGCGATGCGCCGGGGCGTGGAGGCGGGCCGGCTCGCCTACCGGGCGGGCCGGATCCCCCGGAGGCACTTCGCCCGGGCGTCGTCACCGGAGGAGGGCCGCGCGGCCCTCGATCCGGAGCGGCCCGCCTTCTGAGGGGCGCACGGCCCCCGGCCGGAGCGGCCCGCCTGCCAGGGCCTCCCGCTCGGAGCGGGCTGGGGCGGCGGGGGGATGTGATGCCTTTCCCCCCGCCCCTGCCCCCTGTCACAGCTCGGCTTCAGTAGCGGCCGATTCACCAGGACCGCTTAGGCCCTGTCAGCGCCGACTCGTACACTCGCCAGCGTGGATACGACGCTTGGTGACCCGCAAGCCCCGCTCGTCGGGCAGCTGCTCGACGGCCGCTACCGGGTGGACGCGTGCATCGCCGTCGGTGGCATGGCCACGGTCTACCGGGCCGTCGACACCCGTCTCGACCGGGTGGTCGCCCTCAAGGTGATGCACCCGGCGCTGGCGGTCGACGCCACGTTCGTGGAGCGGTTCATCCGCGAGGCCAAGTCCGTCGCCCGCCTCGACCACCCCAATGTGGTCGGCATGTTCGACCAGGGCGCGGACGGCGCGCATGTCTACCTGGCGATGGAGTACGTCGCCGGGTGCACGCTGCGCGACGTCCTGCGCGAGCGGGGCGCGCTGTGTCCCCGCGCCGCCCTGGACATCCTGGAGCCGGTGCTGGCCGCACTCGGCGCAGCGCACCGGGCCGGGTTCGTCCACCGCGACATGAAGCCGGAGAACGTACTGATCGGGGACGACGGCCGGGTCAAGGTCGCCGACTTCGGCCTGGTCCGGGCCGTGGACACCGAGACGAACAGCACCGGCACCATCCTGGGCACCGTCTCCTATCTGGCGCCCGAGCAGATCGAGCAGGGCACGGCCGACACCCGGGCGGATGTGTACGCCTGCGGCGTGGTGCTGTACGAGATGCTGACCGGCGCCAAACCGCACAGCGGCGACACCGCGGCCCAGGTCCTCTACCAGCACCTCAACGAAGGCGTGCCCACGCCGTCCGCCGCCGTACCGGGGCTCGCCGCCAGGCTGGACGACCTGGTGTCGAGCGCCACCGCCCGGCGTCCCGATGACCGGCCGCACGGCGCCGTGGCGCTGCTCGGCCAGGTCCGTACGGCCCGCGCCGCACTGAGCGGTGCCGAGCTGGACGCCGTACCGCCGCAGGCACTCCCGGCCGGGCCCGTGGGCGCCGGGGCGGACTCGTCCGAGGACCGTACGGACGTGATCCGGCGCCCGCTGCCCGCCGCGGGGATCAACCGGACCAGCCGTCTGGTGATGCCCGCCGCGGAGGAGCCCGAGCCCGACCGGCAGCACGTGCGCCGCGGCCGGCGGGCCCGCCGGGGTCTGGTCGCGTCGGTCGTCGCCGTCCTGCTGGTGCTGGGGGTCGGAGCCGGTGTCTGGTACATCAACTCGGGCCAGTTCACCCGGGTTCCCTCACTCCTCGGCCAGCCCGAGAAGACCGCGAAGTCGCGGCTGTCGGCCGCCGGTCTCGACGTGAAGAGGACCGAACACAAATTCAGTGACACCTATGACCGCGGCCAGGTCATGAGCAGCAGTCCGGCGTCGGGCGCCCGCATCCGGGACAACGACGCGGTGTCCCTGGTCGTCTCGCGCGGGCCCGAGATCGTCCGGGTGCCCCGCGTCGAGGGTGAGCCGCTCGCCCGGGCCAGGAAGGATCTGGCGAAGGCCGCACTGGCGTCCGGCATGGTCACCAAGGAGTTCAGCGACGACATCGACCGCGGCAAGGTGATCCGTACGGACCCGGCGTCCGGCACCCGCCGGCACGCCGGCTCCGCGATCGCCCTGGTCGTCTCGGAGGGCGCCCCGGTCGACGTACCGGATGTCACGGGCGAGTCCCTCGAGGACGCCCGCGCCGACCTCCAGGACGAGAACCTCAAGGTCGTGGTGGCACCGGAGCAGGTCAACTCCCCCGAGGACGCCGGGCAGGTCGCCAAACAGTCGCCTGCCGACGGGGCCCGGGCGGCGGAGGGTGACACCGTCACGCTGACGGTCTCCAAGGGCCCCCGGATGATCACCGTCCCCGATGTCACGGGCGACAACGTGGACGACGCGAAGAGCGCGCTCACCGACAAGGGCTTCAAGGTCCACGTCGACAAGCCGTTCCTGTCCTTCAGCGACACCGTCGACACCCAGTCCGTCGACGGCGGCAGCCAGGCCCCCGAAGGCAGCACCATCACCATCAAGACAAAGGGACTCTGAACACACCGTGCGCAACCCCATCGGCGGCCATGTCCCCGTGGCCGGCGGCCTCGCCAGGGCAGGACTGTCCTACGCCCGCGAGCTGGACGCGGAGACCGTGCAGGTCTTCGTGGCCAACCCGCGCGGCTGGGCCACCCCCACCGGGAACCCAGCCCAGGACGAGCAGTTCCGCAAGGAGTGCGCGAACGAGTCGGTCACGGCGTATGTGCACGCGCCGTATCTGATCAACTTCGGCTCGCACACGGCCGCGACCGTGGAGAAGTCGGTGGAGTCGCTGCGCCACTCACTGCGCCGGGGCCGGGAGGTCGGCGCGCTGGGCGTCGTCGTGCACACCGGCTCCGCGACCGGCGGCCGTCCGCGGTCCGAAGCGCTCGCGCAGGTCCGTACGCACCTGCTGCCGCTGCTCGACGAGCTGACCCACGACGACGACCCGTTCCTGCTGCTTGAGTCGACCGCGGGCCAGGGCTCCTCGCTCTGCTCACGCACCTGGGACTTCGGCCCGTACTTCGAGGCGCTCGACTCCCACCCGCGGCTCGGGGTCTGCCTGGACACCTGCCACATCTTCGCGGCCGGGCACGATCTGGCGGGTCCCGGCGGGATGGACCAGACCCTGGACCTCCTCGTGGACACCGTCGGCGAGGGCAGGCTCAAGCTGATCCACGCCAATGACTCCAAGGAAGCCACCGGCGCCCACAAGGACAGGCACGAGAACATCGGCGCGGGTCACATCGGAGCGGAGCCGTTCAGGGAGCTGCTCGCCCACCCGGCGACCGAGGGGGTGCCGCTGATCATCGAGACACCCGGCGGCAAGGACGGGCACAGGGCGGACGTGGCCCGCCTGAAGTCGCTGCGTCTCTGAGGCGCGCCGCCCATGAACAGCCTGCTCGGGGCTCAGAGCTCGGGGCCGTCGCCGGGGCCTTCCTGGTACGAGTAGCGCTGCTCCTGCCAGGGGTCGCCGAGGTTGTGGTACCCGCGCTCCTCCCAGAAGCCACGGCGGTCCGCGGTCATGTACTCGATCCCGCGGACCCATTTGGGGCCCTTCCAGGCGTAGAGCTTCGGCACGACGAGGCGCAGCGGGAACCCGTGCTCGGCGGTCAGCAGCTCACCGGCCTTGTGGGTCGCGAAGAGAGTATTCGCATCTGTGAATTCCGCCAGGCGCAGATTGGCGCTGTAGCCGTACTCGGCCCAGACCATCACATGGGTGACCCCGGGAGCGGGCGGTGCGAGCTCGACGAGTGTCCGGGCCCGTACGCCGCCCCATTCGGCGGACAGCATGGAGAACTTCGTCACGCAGTGCAGATCGGCGACCACGGTGGAGAACGGCAGAGCCGAGAACTCCTCGTGGTTCCAGCAGTGCTTCTCACCGTCCGCGGTGGCGCCGAAGACCCGGAATTCCCACCGGTCCGGCTTGAATTTGGGGACGGGACCGTAGTGCGTCACCGGCCAGCCGCGCTGCAGCCGCTGCCCCGGTGGAAGCCCGGACTGCACCGCCCCCTGCTGCTCCCGGCTCTCCGGCTGACCCATGTATCCATGGTGACAGACCTCGCGGGGTGGTCATGACCACGCCTGCGCCGATGAGGTCAACTCGTACTAAGCCTGCACTTACTGGACTGCCTCGATGGGCGGTGACAGGATGCGCGGAATCTGCCCGGATCCACCCCTGGAAGGAGCCTCTGCAATGCAGGGCGACCCCGAGGTCATCGAGTTTCTCAACGAGCAGCTGACCGCAGAGCTCACCGCGATCAACCAGTACTTCCTGCACGCGAAGATGCAGGAGAACTTCGGCTGGACCAAGCTCGCCAAATACACCAGGTCCGAGTCGTTCGACGAGATGAAGCACGCCGAGATCCTCACCGACCGGATTCTCTTCCTCGACGGGCTGCCGAACTACCAGCGGCTCTTCCATGTCCGGGTGGGCCAGACAGTCACCGAGATGTTCCAGGCGGACCGGCAGGTCGAGGCCGAGGCCATCGACCGGCTCCGGCGCGGGATCGAGGTCATGCGCGCCAAGGGCGACATCACATCCGCGAACATCTTCGAGTCGATCCTGGCGGACGAGGAGCACCACATCGACTATCTCGACACCCAGCTGGAGCTGGTCGGGAAACTCGGTGAGCCGCTCTACATCGCCCAGGTGATCGAGCAGCCGGAGAGCTGAGACCGGAGAGCCGGGACCAAGGACCCGAGCGCGCACGGGCGGCGCCGTACGGGGATCAGGCAGCTTCGGGGAGCGGTGATCCAGCGGGCTCCGGCCGGCCGGCGGGCTCCTGGGCGGGCCGGCGCCCCTCGAGCAGTTCACGGCGGGGGCAGTTTCCCCGGCCGAGGAGCGCCTGGATGCTGCGTACGCAGCCGCCGCAGTCCGTACCGGCCTTGCAGGCCGACGCTATTTCGCGGGGGGTGCAGGCACCGGCCTCCGCGTGGTCCTTCACCTGCTTCTCGGTCACACCGAAGCACGAGCAGACGTACACGCGGGTTCACCTCCCGGACGGGATCGCTGACGGGCACCACCCCGAAGTGTTCTTTCTCGTTCGGTGAGGCAACCCTAACCTTACCCGCCACTCCGGGGGCGCAAAAGGGCCGTGGGATCCGGATCGCTGTGATCCGCGCCCCACGGCCCTTTTTACGCTGTTCTGCCGCCTACTGCGCCCGGTACATCTCCGCGACCAGGAACGCCAGGTCGAGCGACTGGCTGCGGTTGAGCCGCGGGTCGCAGGCCGTCTCGTAGCGCTGGTGCAGGTCGTCGACGAAGATCTCGTCGCCGCCGCCCACGCACTCGGTGACGTCGTCGCCCGTCAGCTCGACGTGGATACCGCCGGGGTGCGTGCCCAGGCTCTTGTGGACCTCGAAGAAGCCCTTGACCTCGTCGAGCACATCGTCGAAGCGGCGGGTCTTGTGACCCGAAGCCGCCTCGAAGGTGTTGCCGTGCATCGGGTCCGTGACCCAGACGACCTGGGCGCCGGACGCGGTGACCTTCTCGACCAGGTTCGGCAGCTTGTCGCGGACCTTGTCGGCGCCCATCCTGACGATGAAGGTCAGCCGGCCGGGCTCACGGTCCGGGTCAAGACGCTCGATGTAGCTGAGCGCCTCCTCCGGCGTCGTCGTCGGGCCGAGCTTCACGCCGACCGGGTTGCGGATCTGCGAGGCGAACTCGATGTGCGCGTGGTCCAGCTGCCGGGTGCGCTCGCCGACCCAGACCATGTGGCCCGAGGTGTCGTAGAGCTTGCCGGTACGGGAGTCCGTGCGGGTCAGCGCCGACTCGTAGTCGAGGAGCAGCGCCTCGTGCGAGGCGTAGAACTCGACCGCGCGGAACTCCGCCGGGTCGGTCCCGCACGCCTTCATGAAGTTGAGCGCGCTGTCGATCTCGCGGGCGAGCTGCTCGTAACGCTGCCCGGAAGGCGAGGACTTCACGAAGTCCTGGTTCCAGGCGTGCACCTGGCGCAGGTCGGCGTAGCCGCCGGTGGTGAAGGCGCGGACCAGGTTCAGCGTCGAGGCGGACGCGTGGTACATCCGCTTGAGCCGCTCGGGGTCCGGGATGCGGGACTTCTCGTCGAAGTCGAAGCCGTTGACCGAGTCGCCGCGGTACGTCGGCAGCGTCACGCCGTCGCGGGTCTCGGTGCCCTTGGAGCGCGGCTTGGAGTACTGGCCCGCGATCCGGCCGACCTTCACCACGGGTACGGAGGCAGCGTAGGTGAGCACGGCGCTCATCTGCAGCAGCGTCTTGAGCTTCGCCCTGATGTGCTCGGCGGACACCGCGTCGAAGGCCTCGGCGCAGTCGCCGCCCTGAAGCAGGAACGCCTCGCCCCTGGCCACGGCTCCCAGACGCTCGCGCAGCTGGTCGCACTCGCCCGCGAAGACGAGCGGCGGATACGAGGTGAGGTCCGCGACTGCATCGCGCAGGGCTCCGGCATCCGGGTACTCGGGCTGCTGCACCGCGGGAAGGTCTCGCCAGGTCGCCTCTGCGGCGGGGGCTTGGGTATCAGCGTTCACGGTCACACCGCCAACAGTACGGGGTCACCGTCACCTGTTTGCGTGGTGCCCGGTGGATGAGACGGACGGGCGCCCGGAGGGACACGCCGATGCGCTACAGTCCCCACCATGTTCGCGACGACGACTCGAAACTGGTGGTGGACCGCTCATCCGGCGGCCCACTGACATCGCGCGTACAGACGAAGCGAAGGCCGCCCGAGGGGCGGCCTTCCGTGTTTCCAGCGGCCGTTCCTCTCCGTACTCCCTCCCCGCACCGCGGGGCGCCCGGAAGGAACAACCCGATGCTCATCAGCGCACTGCTGGACGACCACCGCCCCTTCGCCCTGCTGCGCAGGCGTACTCCCGGCCATGACCACGACACCGTCGAGCTGCTGACCGGCGAGGTCCACGAGGTGGCACGGCTCGCGGACATCCCGGCGGGCGGCAGCGGTCCGGTGCTGGCCATGGTGCCGTTCCGGCAGATCGCGGAGCGCGGTTTCGACGTACGCGACGACGGGACTCCGCTGGCCGTCCTGGTCGCCGACGAGACGTACGAGCTGCCGCTCGGCGAGGTGCTCGACCAGTTGCCCGCACACGGCGTACAGGTCGAGGACGGCGGGTTCGACGTCAGCGACGACGCCTACCGGGAGATCGTCGGACGGGTCGTCGCGGACGAGATCGGCCGGGGCGAGGGGGCGAACTTCGTCGTCCGCCGTACGTACACGGGCTCGGTCCCCGGCTTCGGACGGGCGGACGCGCTGGCCCTCTTCCGGCGGCTGCTCGACGGTGAGCGCGGCGCGTACTGGACCTTCGTGGTGCACACCGGGGAACGCACCCTGGTCGGCGCGAGCCCGGAGGTGCATGTCCGGATGTCCGGCGGGACGGTGGTGATGAACCCGATCAGCGGGACCTTCCGTTATCCGCCGCAGGGGCCGACCACCGAGGCGCTGCTGGAGTTCCTCGGCGACCGCAAGGAGACCGACGAGCTCTCCATGGTGGTGGACGAGGAGCTGAAGATGATGTGCACCGTCGGCGACATGGGCGGGGTCGTCGTCGGGCCGCGGCTGAAGGAGATGGCCCATCTCGCGCACACCGAGTACGAGTTGCGGGGCCGCAGCTCGATGGATGTGCGGGAGGTGCTGAAGGAGACGATGTTCGCCGCGACCGTCACCGGTTCGCCGGTGCAGAACGCCTGCCGGGTCATCGAGCGGTACGAGGCGGACGGACGCGGCTACTACGCGGGCGCGCTGGCGCTCATCGGGCACGACGCGGGCGGGGCGCAGACGCTGGACTCGCCGATCCTGATCCGTACGGCGGACATCTCGGCCGGGGGCGCGCTGCGGGTCTCGGTCGGCGCCACGCTCGTCCGCCACTCGGACCCGGCGAGCGAGGTCGCCGAGACCCACGCCAAGGCGGCGGGGGTGCTGACGGCGCTCGGCGTACGGGAGGGCCGGCCCCGCCGGGAGGCGGCGGGGCCCCGGCTCGCGGACGATCCCCGGGTGCGGGCAGCCCTGGAGTCCCGGCGGGCCGACCTCGCGCCTTTCTGGCTGCGGATGCAGGAGACGACCACCGCTGTCGCGGGCCACGCGCTGGTGGTGGACGCGGAGGACACCTTCACCTCGATGCTGGCGCATCTGCTCCGGTCGTCGGGGCTGGACGTGACGGTGCGGCGGTACGACGAGCCCGGTCTGCGGGAGGGCGTCCTGGGGCACCGGGGTCCGGTGGTGCTCGGCCCGGGGCCCGGCGACCCGGCGGACCGCACCGACCCGAAGATGCGGTTCCTGCGGGGGCTCACCGCGGAGCTGGTCAGGGGCCACCGGCACGGGCTGCTCGGGGTGTGTCTGGGCCATGAGCTGCTGGCGGCCGAACTGGGCCTGGAGATCGTCCGGAAGGCCGTCCCCCACCAGGGCGCCCAGGAGCGTATCGACTTCTTCGGGCGCCAGGAGACGGTCGGGTTCTACAACTCGTACACGGCGCGGTGCGACGGGAGCACGGCTGCGGAGCTGGCGATGCACCGGATCGAGCTGAGCCGTGAGCCGGACGGCGGTGAGGTGCACGCACTGCGGGGGGACGGGTTCGCGGGTGTGCAGTTCCACCCCGAGTCGGTGCTGACGAAGAACGGGGCGCGGATCGTGGCCGGGCTGCTGGCGGGAGTTCTGGTGTAGGCGGCAGCCGGGGGCGGATGTACGGCGCCGGGCGGGGGCCCCGCCCGGCGTGCGGGGCGCGGGGCGGCTCAGCCGAAGAAGACCCCGGCCTCCCGGTAGAGCGCGGGGTCGACCGTTTTGAGCCGCGCGGTCGCCTCGGCGATCGGCACCCGCACGATGTCCGTCCCGCTGAGGGCGACCATCTTGCCGAAGTCCCCTTCGCGTACGGCGTCGATCGCGTGCAGGCCGAACCGGGTGGCCAGCCAGCGGTCGAAGGCGCTCGGGGTGCCGCCGCGCTGGACATGGCCGAGCACGGTGGTCCGGGCCTCCTTGCCGGTCCGCTTCTCGATCTCGGTGGCGAGCCATTCGCCGACCCCTGAGAGCCGGGTGTGGCCGAAGGAGTCGAGGGCGCCGTCCTTGAGCACCGCGTCACCGTCCCTGGGCATCGCGCCCTCGGCGACGACCACGATCGGGGCGTACGAGGCGCGGAAGCGCGAGGTCACCCAGGAGCAGACCTGGTCGATGTCGAAGCGCTGCTCGGGGATGAGGATGACGTTGGCGCCGCCGGCCAGCCCGGAGTGCAGGGCGATCCAGCCCGCGTGCCGGCCCATCACCTCGACCACCAGGACGCGCATATGCGATTCGGCGGTGGTGTGGAGGCGGTCGATGGCCTCGGTCGCGATACCCACCGCCGTGTCGAACCCGAAGGTGTAGTCGGTGGCCGAGAGGTCGTTGTCGATGGTCTTCGGTACGCCGACACAGGGGACCCCGTACTCGTCCCAGAGCCGGCCCGCCACACCCAGTGTGTCCTCGCCGCCGATCACGATCAGCGCGTCGACCCCGCCCCTGGCGAGGTTCTCCCGTACCCGGCGGACACCGTCCTCGGTGCGGAACGGGTTGGTGCGCGACGACCCGAGTATGGTGCCGCCGCGTGGCAGGATCCCGCGCACCTCCGGGATGCCGAGTGTGACGGTGGCGCCCTCCAGGGGGCCGCGCCAGCCGTCCTTGAATCCGGTGAACCCGAAGCCGTACTCCTGCACGCCCTTGCGGACGGCAGCCCGGATGACCGCGTTGAGCCCGGGGCAGTCGCCGCCCCCGGTCAGCACTCCGACCCGCATGGAACCACGTCCCTTCGCAGTGGAAGACACCGTGCCGCCCACGCTACGGTGACCCAGGTCACAAAGGGATAGGGCGGAAGGTCAATTCCCGCCTGGCTGAGGGTGGTTGACCTTGCCCGCCACGGGGTCAGACATCATCGAGGCCGCGCTCTATCGCGTACCGCACGAGCTCCACACGGTTGTGCAGCTGGAGCTTGCCGAGGGTGTTCTGTACGTGGTTCTGGACGGTGCGGTGCGAGATGACCAGGCGCTCGGCGATCTGCTTGTAGCTCAGCCCCTTCGCGACGAGCCGCAGCACCTCGGTCTCCCGCTCGGTGAGCCGCGGGGCCTTCGGCTCGTCGGAGGCCGCGGGCGCCGGGTCGGACGCGAGCCTGCGGTACTCGCCGAGCACCAGGCCCGCCAGGCCCGGCGTGAACACCGGGTCGCCTGCCGCGGTGCTGCGGACGGCGTCCGACAGCTCCTTTGTACTGGCGGACTTCAGCAGATAGCCGGTGGCGCCGGACTTCACCGCCTCCAGTACGTCGGCGTGCTCACCGCTCGCCGAGAGCACCAGGACCCGGAGCGCGGGGTCGGCTCCGACCAGTTCCTTGCAGACTTGCACGCCCGGCATACCCGGCAGATTGAGGTCGAGCACCAGGACATCGGGGGCGGCGGCCCTGGCCCGCCGCACCGCCTGCGGGCCGTCACCCGCCGTGGCGACGACGTCGAACCCGGCGGCCGCCAGGTCCCGGGCGACCGCGTCCCGCCACATCGGATGGTCGTCGACCACCATCACCTTGACCGTCCCGGCCGTCGGCTGCTCGCTCATCTCGTTCCGCTCGCTCATGTCCGTCCGCTCCCCCGTGCGTTCCGTGCGTTCCGTCGTGCGCTCCTCGGAACTTTCAGTTCCACCTCGGTGCCCTGGCCCGGTACCGAGATCAGCTCCGCGCTACCGCCCAGCTCCCGCAGCCGGCCGCGGATGGAGAGTGCGACGCCGAGGCGCCCCTCGCCCTCGGCGACCGCGAGCCTCCCCTCCGGGATGCCGGGGCCGTCGTCCCGTACCGTCACGATCACCTCGTCCGGCTCGTCCTCCACCAGGATCCACGCGCGGGCTCCGCTGCCCGCGTGTCTGCGGACATTGTCCAGGGCGGCACTGACAGCCGCGGCGAGTTCCTTCGCGGCCACGGGTTCGAGCAGCACCGGAGCACCCGGTTCCGCGAAGCTCACCGTTGAGCCGGCGTGCGGGGCGAGGAGCGCCCGCAGATCACAGGGTCCCGGCCGGCCGGCTTCCCGCACTCCGGGCTCCCGTCCGGCCCGGTCCGCGCTGTCCCGGCCGTCCCATCCATCCGGTTCGGGCCTGTCGGCATCGCCGGGGTCCCCGGCGGCGGGGTCCCGGGCCGGCGGGACGAGACCGCTGGAGACCAGGGTGCGCAGGGCCACCTCCTGCTCCCCCGCCATCCTGCCGAGCTCGGCCGACTCCCCGCCCAGCTCGGCGCCGCGCCGCTGCACCATGGCCAGCACCTGGAGCACGCTGTCGTGGATGCCGCGGGCCAGCCGCTCCCGCTCACGGGTGGCCGCCTCGATCTCCAGGGCTCGGGCGAGGGTGCGCTCGGAAGCCCGGGCGACCTCGACGATGTAACCGATGGCGATGGAGGCGATCCACACCAGGACCACATTGTGGATGGTGTCCCCGCTGGGCTCGCCGCGCTCGGTGACGTTGGCGACCGCCACCAGCGACGAGGCGAAGGCGGCCCAGCGCCAGCCGCCCTTGATGGCGAAGGCCAGGACGGAGCCGGCGGTCCATATGGACGGCATCGTGGTGGCTCCCCCGACGACCCGGGTGTGCGAGTCGGCGACGGGCGTCAGCAGGATGCCCGCGAGGGCGACGCCGAGATCGGCGCCGAGGAAGCGCTTGGTGCAGCGGGCGGCGCTGGCCACCCTGGGGAGGGTGGCCAGGGTCCAGACGGTCAGTACCGCGAAGTAGCCGATGGCCACCCACGGGCGGTGGAACTCCCGGTACGCGAAGGCGAACAGCAGGATCGCGTAGACCATCGTCAGCACGCGGTACGCGGTCAGAGCGCGCCACAGGGGCAGCTCCACCGACATCCGTATGACGCGCTCGCGTCGCTCCTTCGCCATCACACCCCCGGCGGACGGTACGGCTAGGTGCCGGACCCGTCCGTCTTCTCGCTCTTCCCGGTGTTCGCAGTGTTCGCAGTGTTCCTGGCGGCCTCGGCGGCCTTGCGGGCCTTGTCCTCGTCGGCGATGCGGCGCTTGGCAGCGGTCGCGTAGATGTCCACGTACTCCTGGCCGGAGAGCTTCATGATCTCGTACATGACCTCATCGGTCACCGAGCGCAGGATGAACCGGTCGTTCTCCATGCCGTAGTAGCGGCTGAAGTCGAGCGGCTTCCCGATCCTGATGCCCGGCCGCATCAGCTTGGGCATGACCTGTCCGGGCGGCTGGATCTTCTCGGTGTCGATCATCGCGACCGGGATGACGGGGGCACCGGACGCCAGCGCCACCCGGGCGAGACCGCCGGGCTTGCCCCGGTAGAGGCGGCCGTCAGGTGAGCGGGTGCCCTCCGGGTAGATCCCGAAGAGCTCGCCCCGGGCCAGCACCTCGACACCGCTCCTGATCGCGGCCTCGCCCGCGCCGCGGCTGCCCGAGCGGTCGACCGGCAGCTGACCGACGCCCTTGAAGAAGGCGGCGGTGAGCTTCCCCTTCACACCGGGCGACGTGAAGTACTCGGCCTTGGCGATGAAGGTGACCTTGCGGTCCATGACGGCGGGCAGGAAGAAGGAGTCCGAGAACGACAGATGGTTGCTCGCGAGGATGGCCGGCCCCTCGGCGGGGATGTTCTCAAGCCCCTCCGCCCAAGGCCTGAAGGCGACCTTCAGCGATCCCCCGATGGCGAACTTCATTGCGCCGTAGATCAACTCGCATGCCTTCCTGTGACGGTCGGACCGACCATAACCCGCGCGGGGCGTGCGCCCCCCGCCATCCGCCTCCGGTCCGGGCGTGACGGCCCTGGTCGGTGTCGGTACCGTCGCGTACGGTGAAGTACACCTTTCGAGACCTGACGAACAGGAGACCCCGGTGCCGGTGCTTCCTGGAGCCGAGCCCTACCGCCACGAAGGCGGAGAGACCGGTGTCCTCCTCTGTCATGGATTCACCGGATCGCCGCAGTCACTGCGTCCCTGGGCGGAGTATCTGGCCGACCGGGGACTGACCGTCTCGCTGCCGCTGCTTCCGGGGCACGGCACACGCTGGCAGGACATGCAGGTCACCGGCTGGCAGGACTGGTACGCGGAGGTGGACAGGGAGCTGCGCGCCCTGCTCGACCGGTGCGAGCGGGTCTTCGTCCTCGGCCTCTCGATGGGCGGCGCGCTGGCCCTGCGGCTGGCCGCCAAGCACGGCCACTCGGTGAGCGGCCTCGTCCTGGTCAATCCGCTGAACAAGATGCACGGCCTCATGCCGTACGCGCTCCCGGTCGCCCGGCATCTGGTGCGTACGACGAAGGGGGTCGCCAACGACATCGCCCTGGGCGGCTCCACCGAGCTGGGTTACGACCGGGTGCCGCTGCACTGCGCCCACTCGCTGCGGCGTTTCTGCCGGCTCGTGGACCGTGAACTGCCCCAGGTCACCCAGCCGTTGCTGCTGCTGCACAGCGCCGAGGACCATGTGGTGCGGCCCGCGGACTCGGCCCGCGTTCTCAGCCGGATCTCGTCGACGGACGTCGAGGAGGTCCTGCTGGAACAGAGCTACCACGTGGCGACGTTGGACCACGATGCGGAGCGGATCTTCGAGAAGAGCCACGCGTTCATCGGCCGCCTCGCTCCGAGCGTCGGGATGAAGGGGAGCACCACCGGTGGCTGAGAACGAGGCGGAGCGCGAACCGCAGCCGATCGACGAGGAAGCGGTGTGGGCGGCGATCGTCGCGGGGTACGGCGAGGAGCCCGCCGATCCCGCGGGCACCAAGCCCTTCAAGTCGGTGGAGGACCTCGCCCTGCTGGAGGACGGGGTCAACGCCGACAGGACCCGCGAGCCGGAGACCGGGAAGCCCGACCCGGACGCCGCGCCCGATCCGGCGAGCGGGACCGGCCGGCCGCTGGGCAGCTCGGTCGTCTTCGCCCCGGGCGTCGGCGGCCCACGCGATCACAGCCTGGCGCAGCCGTCCGATGACGACCTGGACGCTTCCGACGAGGGCCACTTCGTCCAGCCCGACCCGGATCTTCCCGAGGCGGATGTCACGGCGAAGTTCGCGTGGCTGGCCGTCGTGGGCGGGCCGGTGCTGCTGATCCTCGCCGTGGTACTGGGCTGGGACATGACGTGGTGGCTCGCGACCCTCGGTATCGGCGGGTTCCTCGGCGGGTTCGCGGCGCTGGTGATGCGGATGGGGCCGGGGGACGACGACGAGGACGATCCCGGCCGGGGCGCCGTGGTCTAGTGCCTCGGCACTAGACCTGTCCAGCGTGATCGGGCCGAACCTGATCCGGTCGCCTCAAGCTCCGGCCGTGCCGGTCCGCACCCGGAGGGCCGCCAGCACCGGGAGATGGTCGGACGCCGCCCGGAGGTCCGCCTGCGGGATGTCCGTCGGCACCCCGCACCCCAGCACCTCGACCTCCGGCGTCGCGAACACCGCGTCGATCCGCCGGTCCGGGTCCGCCGCCGGGTAGGTGTGCTCGCCGCCCCACGGCTTCACCGCCCGGCAGTCCTGGAGTTCCGCCGCCAGCCGCCGGAAACTCCGGCCGTCCGGGCGGTCGTTGAGGTCTCCGCCGACGACCGCGTGCGGGACGTCCATCGAGCCGAGCCGGTCGAGCAGCAGCCCCGCCTGCGTATGGCGCTCAGCGGGCTGCAGGCTCAGATGGCAGTTGAGCACACCGAGCCGGGCGCCCCCGATACGGACCACAGCGGTCGCGAACCCTCGCTGGTGCAACCCCGGGGTGCGCGGCAGGAGTACGTCCTCGCTGCGCTCCACGGTGGCGCGCAGCGAACAGAGCAGCAGCGGGCCGGCCGCGGGGGCTCCGCCGCCGAGTGTCACCAGGTCGGTACCGGCCGCGAGCCGGGCCGCGGCCTTGCGCCAGCGGAAGAAGCGCGGGGCCTCCTGGATGAGGACCAGATCCGGGTCGCAGGCGCGGATCACCCGGGTCAGCGCCGCGCGGTCGTCGCGCATCGAGCGGATGTTGTAGCTGAGCACCCGGATTACGGCCGAGCCGCTCTCCGTACGGGATTCGGGCAGCGTAGTGATGGCCATGGGCGACACCCTACGACGGCGGACAGCGACGGCGCCTGCCGCACCCCGGGGTGCGGCAGGCGCCGGTCCGGCTGCTCGGGTCAGCCCTGGCGTGCCAGGTCCGCGGCACCCACCAGGCCTGCCTCGCCGCCCAGTTGGGCCGCGAGGACCTGGGCGTGCGGGCGCCACGCGCCGCCGATCAGCCAGCGCCGGAACGACTTGCGGATCGGGTCGAGGACCAGTTCGCCCTCGTCCGACACACCACCGCCGACGATGAAGGCCGAAGGGTCGAAGAGCGAGGCCAGATCGGCCAGTCCGGCTCCGGCCCAGCGGGCCAGCTCGCGGAACGAGTCGATCGCCACCGGGTCGCCCTGGCGGGCGGCTTCGCTGATGTGCTTGCCCTGGATGCCGCCCGGTGTGCCGTCGCCGAGGCCGAGCAGCACCCCCGCGTTGTCCGGGGTGGCGTTGGCGCGCTGCGTCGCGTACCTGACGAGGGCCCGGCCCGACGCGTACTGCTCCCAGCAGCCCTGGCTGCCGCAGCCGCACAGCAGCCCGTCCGGGACGACCCGGATGTGGCCGAACTCGGCGGCCACGCCGAACCGCCCGCGGCGCAGCTTGTTGCCGATGATGATGCCGCCGCCGAGACCGGTGCCGATGGTGATGCAGATGACGTCCTCGTGCCCCTTGCCCGCACCGAACTTGTACTCGCCCCAGGCGGCCGCGTTGGCGTCGTTCTCCACGACCACGGGCAGGCCGATGCGCTGCTCGACCTTGTCCTTGAGCGGCTCGTGCCGCCAGTTGATGTTCGGCGCGAAGAGGACGGTCGCACGCTTGTCGTCCACGTAACCGGCGGCCCCGATGCCGACCGCCTCGATCTCGTGTCCCTTGCCGGCCTCGGAGACTGCCGCGCAGATAGCGTCGACGATGCCTTCGGCGGTCGGCGGGGTGGGCACCCTGTGCACATCGAGAATGGCGCCCTCTTCGTCGACCACTCCGGCCGCGATCTTCGTGCCGCCGATGTCGACGCCGATGGTGAGTCCCATGAGTCCCTCAGTTTTCGGTCGAGCCCCGCTGAGGGGCAACCGTACCCGAGGGCCGCAGGGGCAGGGTGATCAGTCCAGGTCGATGCGCTCGGCCGGGCCGGGGCCCTCGTCGCCGCCGTCGTCCTTGCCCGCTTCCCGGCCCTCGGCCGTCTCCCGGCCCGCAGTCCACCGCTGCTCCTGCTTCTCCACCGCCGAACGGTAGGCGGCGAGGAGTTCACCACCGGCGGCGGCCAGGTGGTCGAAGACATCCGGGTTGCGCTCGACGACCGGCTCGACCACGGACTTCGCCTGGCTGAGGAACTGCTGGACGGCGCCCTGGGCGGCCATCCCGGGGATCGACGACTGGAAGTCGGACACCTTGTCGGCGACCGCCTCGAAGAGCTTCTTGAGCTCGTCGGCGGCCGATCCCTCGGCGCTCCCGTACTGGGCGCGACGGCGGGCCTTCTCCGCTGCGAGGTCCTCGGCGCAGGCCTTCGCCCAGGCGTCCGAGTCGGTGTCGGGCTGCTCGGTGGCTTCGCTCATGGCGGACTCCTGCGACGGATACGGGTGTACTTCGGACCGTACTTACGACGTTACCCGAACGGTCCTGCGGTGTTCACCGGCCCGGCCGGCGGCGCTGTGGCCCGCCCGGCCGCCATCTCCGGTTCTCCCGGCTCTCCGGCCCGCCCGGTCAACGGCCCTGCGGCCACAGCCGCGGATCCGGCGCGAACCGGATGCCCAGCACCCCGTCCGTGAGACCCGCGCCCTCGACCGTGCAGCGGCGGAGAGCCGACGGCAGAGTGACGGTCCTGCGGAACGGTCCTGCGGTGAGCAGCAGCTCGTCCCCGCGCCTGACCAGGCCCAGCTCCTCCTTGACCGCGCCGGGCAGCGGCAGCCGCCAGACCAGGACGCCGTCGTCGGCGAGCCGGTCCTCGACGTTCCACTCCGGGGCTGCCGCGCGGCGGGCAGCCGGGCGCGCCAGTGGGGCCAGCTCGTCGGCGGTACGCGGCGCGCGGCCCAGATGGGGCAGTTCCGCCACATCCAGGTCGCCGAAACAGGCCGACAGCTCCTTGAGGTGCTCCTGCTGCTCTGCCGCGAGCGCGGCGAGCCAGGGGTCCCGGGAGCCGGTTGGCAGCAGCCGGTTCGCGACGACCAGGTCCACGGTGCGGCGGTGCAGGGCGATCCCGGTACGGGCGGTGCGCAGCGCCCGGGTCGAGGCGGGCCCCGGCTCGGCCACCAGCCGTACGGTGGTGTCCGGGTCGTCGATCCTGGCCTGGACCGCGGCCAGTTCGTCCTCCCACCGGGCGGCCGTCCCGTACAGCCACTGCGCGGGCATCGGAACGCCCGCGATCTGGGCCAGCATCGGGCGCAGCGCGCGGGCCGCCTGCCGTTCGGGCGGCAGCAGCCGGCGCAGATAGCGGCGGAGCTGCTCCGGGAGGGCGAGGACGGCCAGGGCTTCCTGGACGGGCGGCATGTCGACGACGGTCAGGTCCCACTCGGCGCTGTCGGCGGTGCGCAGCGCGTGGAGCAGCGCGAACTGCCCGGCGCCCGGCAGCTCGGTCAGCTCCTCCTCTTCCAGCCTGGCCGCGCCGAGCAGTTCCAGGGCGGCCGTGCCGCGTTCCTGGAGAGCCAGCAGTTCGGTACGGAAGTGTGCGCCGGAGTCGATCCGTTCGGCCCGCACCCCCGCGTCGCGGGCGGCGGACAGGCTCTCGCCGGGGTCGGGGTCGGTGGAGAGCAGCAGGACCCGTTCGCCTTCGCGGGCGGCCGTCAGTGCGGTGGCCGCCGCGACGGTGGTGCGGCCCGCGCCGCCGGTGCCGGTGACGAGGACCGTACGCATCGGGCGTCAGCCCTCGGGCTGCGCTGCGGCACCGGACTCGACCCGCTTCTTCAGGCCGGCCAGGGCGCGGTCGATGATGACCTTCTCGGCCTTGCGCTTGATCATCCCGAGCATCGGGATCTTGACGTCGACGGTCAGCCGGTAGGTGACCTCGGTGGCGTCGCCGGCAGCGGCGAGGAGGTACGTGCCGTCGAGGGCGCGGAGCATCTGCGACTTGACCAGCGTCCAGCTGACCTCGTTGGCGCCGGTCCAGGTGTACGCGAGGGTGTGGTCGTCCTTGATCGCGCCGGCGTCGAGCACCAGCCTGACCTGCTCGGCGCGGCCCTCGGCGTCGGTGGAGAGCACTTCGGCTTCCTTGACCTCGCCGGTCCACTCCGGGTAGCGGGCGAAGTCGGCGATCACGCCCATGACGTCGGCCGGTGCGGCCTCGATCGTGATGCTTGAGCTGGTGTGTTCAGCCATCGCCGTGGCTCCTCCAGTGCGGAATCCGGTGTGCATGCGCTGTGAAGGCTATCGCGTGCGCACCGGCCCGCCGACCGCTACCACTCCATGACCCAGGGCCGCGAGGTCGAAGCGAAGTGGCCGACGTTCACGCACTCGGTCCGGCCGACGCGGACCCGGCGGGACAGCGGCTGGTGGACATGGCCGAAGAGCGCGTACTTGGGCCGGATGCGCTGGATGGCGGCGAGCAGGGCGCGGCTGCCCCGCTCGAAACGGCGGGCCACCGTGTCGTACACCAGCTCCGGGACCTCGGGCGGGATGTGTGAGCAGAGCACGTCGACGTCCCCGAGCGCCTCGATCTTGGCCGCGTACTCCTCGTCGCTGACCTCGTAGGGCGTACGCATCGGGGTCCTGAGGCCGCCGCCCACGAAGCCGAAGACGCGGCCGCCGATCTCGACGCGCTCGCCGTCCAGGACGGCTGTACCGGGGCGGGCGTACTCGTGCCAGAGCGGCGGGATGTCGACATTGCCGTAGGTCGCGTACGTCGGAGTGGGGAAGGCCGCGAACATGTCGGCGTACTGGCTGCGCACCGCCGTCTCGATCGCGGTGTCACGGTCCACCCCGCTCCAGAGCCTGCGGCCGAGGTCCCGCGCCTCGTCGAAACGGCGCGCGGTGCGCAGCTCAACGATGCGGTCGGCGTTCTCGACTCCGAAGAGGTCGGGGAAGATGCCGCGGGAGTGGTCGGCGTAGTCCAGGAAGAGGACCAGGTCGCCGAGGCAGATCAGGGCGTCGGCCCCGTCGCCGGCCCTCGCGAGACCGCTGGTGTTGCCATGGACGTCACTGACCACATGCACGCGCATGGAGATCACCCTAGGACTCACGGGCACAACATGGATAGAGGGTGCCGGACCTGCGAATACCGCCGCCGTCCGACGTGCGTGGACTACTCTGCGCGAAGCACAGCGGTGTCGTGTGACGCATGGAACATCTGGCCGGACCCCCCTATCGGGAACCGTGTACCCATGGGTAACGTCCGGGCGGTCAGGTCCAGTCGTGGCGACAGCGATGTCGACCAGAGGAGCAGCAGTCTTGCGTGAGTTCAGCCTTCCGGCGCTGTACGAGGTCCCATCGGACGGCAATCTGACGGATCTGATCCGCCGCAACGCCGCTCAGCATCCCGATGCCGCGGTGATGGGCCGCAAGGTGGCCGGCGCCTGGACCGATGTCACCGCCGCCCGGTTCCTCACCGAGGTCCAGGACGCTGCGAAGGGCCTGATCGCCGCGGGTGTGCGGCCCGGGGACCGGGTCGCGCTGATGTCCCGCACCCGGTACGAGTGGGTGCAGCTGGACTTCGCGATCTGGAGCGCGGGCGCGATCACCGTGCCGGTGTACGAGACCAGTTCGGCCGAGCAGGTGCAGTGGATACTCGGCGACTCCGGCGCGGTCGCGGTGCTCGTGGAGAGCGACGCGCACGCCGCGACCGTCGAGGCCGTACGCCACTCGCTGCCCTCCCTGGAGCACGTCTGGCAGATCGACCGGGGCGCCGTCGAGGAGCTCAGGGCGAGTGGCGCCGAGGTAACGGACGCGACCGTGGACGAGCGCAGCTCGCGGGCGCGGGCCGACGACCCGGCCACCATCGTCTACACCTCGGGGACCACCGGCCGCCCCAAGGGCTGTGTGCTGACCCACCGCAGCTTCTTCGCCGAGTGCGGCAACATCGTGGAGCGGCTGAAGCCCCTGTTCCGTACCGGCGAGTGCTCGGTGCTGCTCTTCCTGCCCGCCGCGCATGTCTTCGGCCGGCTGGTCGAGGTCTCGTCCGTGATGGCGCCGATCAAGATCGGCTGCGTACCGGACATCAAGCACCTCACGGATGAACTGGCCTCCTTCAGGCCGACGTTGATCCTGGGCGTGCCCCGGGTCTTCGAGAAGGTCTACAACTCGGCGCGTGCCAAGGCGCAGGCCGACGGCAAGGGAAAGATCTTCGACAAGGCCGCGAACACCGCCATCGCCTACAGCCGCTCACTCGGCACCCCGCAGGGCCCGTCCGCCGGGCTGCGGATCAAGCACAAGGTCTTCGACCGGCTGGTCTTCAGCAAGCTGCGGGCGGTACTGGGCGGACGCGGTGAGTACGCGATCTCCGGCGGCGCGCCGCTGGGCGAGCGGCTCGGCCACTTCTACCGGGGCATCGGCTTCACGGTGCTGGAGGGCTACGGCCTCACCGAGTCCTGTGCGGCGACCGCCTTCAACCCGTGGGACCGGCAGAAGATCGGCACGGTCGGCCAGCCGCTGCCCGGTTCGGTCGTACGGATAGCGGACGACGGCGAGGTGCTGCTGCACGGCGAGCACCTGTTCAGCGGCTACTGGAACAACGAGACGGCGACGGCCGACGCGCTGGCTGACGGCTGGTTCCACACCGGTGACATCGGCACGCTGGACGAGGACGGCTATCTCGCGATCACTGGCCGCAAGAAGGAGATCATCGTCACCGCGGGCGGGAAGAACGTCGCCCCCGCGGTGATCGAGGACCGTATCCGTGCGCATGCCCTGGTCGCCGAGTGCATGGTGGTCGGCGACGGACGGCCGTTCATCGGCGCGCTGGTCACGCTGGACGAGGAGTTCCTGGCGCGGTGGGCCGAGGAGACCGGCAAGCCGGTGGCGTCCACCGCCCTGTCGCTGCGCGAGGACCCGGAGCTGCTCGCCGAGATCCAGCGGGCGGTCGACGACGGCAACGCGGCGGTCTCCAAGGCCGAGTCCGTCCGCAAGTTCCGGATCCTGCCCACACAGCTCACCGAGGAGGCGGGGCACATCACACCGTCTCTGAAGCTCAAGCGCGCGGTGGTGGCGAAGGACTTCGCCGACGAGATCGAATCGATCTACCGGGCTGACCTGGGCTGACCTGGTACGCAAGCAGAACCGGGTGAGGGCCGCGCGGGCCCTCACCCGGTTTGCGTTTCCGTCAGGGCAGCTCCCTCAGAGCAGTTCCCTGAGCTTCTCGGCGAGCAGGTCCCAGCGCCACTTCTCCTCGACCCACTCCCGGCCGCGCTCGCCCATCCGCCGCCGCAGCCCTGGGTCCTGGAGCAGCGTGACGATCCGGTCCGCCGCGTCATCGGCCGAGCCGCCCCGCACCACCCAGCCGGTCTCACCGTCGAGCACCGCGTCGGGCGCACCGCCCGAATCGCCCGCCACCACCGGCAGCCCGGTCGCGGACGCCTCCAGATAGACGATGCCGAGCCCCTCCACGTCGAGCCCGCCCCTGCGGGTGCGGCACGGCATGGCGAAGACGTCGCCCGCCCCGAAGTGCGCGGGCAGCTCCGCCCAGGGCACCGGCCCGGTGAAGCGCACCGAGTCCGCGACGCCCGTCCGTGCCGCCAGCTTCTCCAGGTCACCTGCGTACGGTCCGCCGCCCACGATCAGCAGCACCGCGTCCGGCACCTCCCGCAGGATCCGGGGCATCGCCAGGATCAGGGTGTCCTGTCCCTTGCGCGGGACGAGCCGGGATACGCACACCACCACCGGCCGGTCCGTGAGCCCGAGCCGGGCGCGTACCTCCGCACCGCCCGAGCCGGGGTTGAAGGTCTTCTCGTCGACACCGGGCGGCAGTTGGACCATCCGGCCCGCGGCCGCCGGGGTGAGTGCGGCGGCGATCCGCGAGCGGGTGTACTCGCCGAGGTAGGTCACAGTGTCCAGACCTTCACCGATGCGCCGCAGCAGCCGCCGCGACCCGGGCAGCTGCGCCCAGCCCGCCTCGTGGCCGTGCGTGGTGGCGACGAGCCGTTCGGCACCGGCCGCCCGCAGCGCGGGAGCCATCAGGCCGAGCGGGGCCGCCGCCCCGAACCACACCGACGTACAGCCGTGTTCGCGCAGCAGCCCGCTCGCCCTCGCCGTGACGCGCGGGGTGGGCAGGAGCATCGTGGTCCGGTCGCGTACGACCGTGAACGGCTGCTCCGCGTCGAACGCGGCGGTGGCCGCCGCTCCCTCGGCTCCGTGCTTCCACGTGGAGGCGTAGACGACGAGCTTCCCGGGGTCCAGACGCAGCGCCATGTTGTGCAGGAACGCCTGGATACCGCCGGGGCGCGGCGGGAAGTCATTGGTCACGATCAACGTCTTGTGCATCGCCGCCGACAGTACCCAACGGCCCTGCCTCACCGCTCCCGCGCGTCCTCGCACGGCATCATGACCCCGATGTCGGAGCACACCACGGCGCAGGCCGTCACAGCGGACGGGGCGGTCATGCGGGGCGTACGCGGCGCGGCGCTTCCCGTCGTGGTCTGGGCCGCGACCAGGGCCCTGCTGATGCTCTGCGTGTTCAAGGTACTGGTCCTGCCGGGGGCCGATGTCACCGTCGACGTTTCGGGGATCTACCACGGCTGGTACGAGGTGCTGCGGACCGGCACCTTCCCGCTCTCCGACGTGACCTGGCAGTACCCCCCCGGGGCGGCACTCGCGGTCCTCTCCCCCGCCCTCCTGCCGTTCCTCGGCTACGCACCGGCCTTCTTCGTGCTGACTCTCATCGCCGACGCGGGGGTACTCGGTCTGCTGCTGTACTCGGCGGGCCGGCCCGGCAGGCGGCCGGCCGGTGTCTGGGTGTGGGTGGCGGGCCTGCCGCTGCTCGGCCCGACGGCGTACGCCAGGTACGACCTGATGGTGACCGCCGTCGCGGTGGCCGCGCTGCTGGCAGGGGCCCGCCGTCCGCGCACCATGGGCGCGCTGGCCGCGTTCGGCGCCCTGCTCAAGGTCTGGCCCGCACTGCTGCTCGCGGGCGTGCGGTGCGGCCGTACGGCACGCTGGTCCTGGTCGGCATTCGCCGCGACGGCGGCGGGCCTGCTGCTGCTCGCCGGTACGGCGGTGCCCGGTGCCTTCGCCTTTCTCACCTTCCAGCGCGAGCGGGGCACCGAGGTCGAGTCGCTGGGCGGTCTGGTCTTCCAGGTGGCCCGGCAGTTCGGCTGGCAGGGACAGGTGCTGCTCACCTACGGCTCGGTGGAGTTCGTCGGACCGTACGTCCACCTGGTGAGCGCCGTCGCGCTGGGGCTCACCGCCGCGGCCTTCGGCTGGCTGCTGCTGTGGCGGCTGCGGGCCAGGGAGTACGCACCGGCGACGCCGTGCGACGCGGCGTTCACCGCGGTGTTGCTCTTCACCACGACGAGCCGGGTGATCAGCCCCCAGTACCTGGTGTGGCTGGTCGGTATCGGCGCCGTCTGCCTGGTCTTCCGTACCAGCGCGATGCCGCTCCCGGTCCTGCTGGCGGTGGTCGCCACGGCCGTGACCTTCCTGGAGTTCCCGCTCGGGTTCGATCGGGTGGTGGCCGGGGACGCGGTCGGGGTTGTGCTGATGTTCGTACGGAACGGCCTGCTGGTCGCGGCCTCGCTGACCGCGGCCCGCGCGCTGTGGCGGCACACGGTCCCGCGGCGCGGGCGGACGGCGCCGGACGGAGCTGCCACCAGGTCCGAGGACACCGCAGCCGCCGAGGACGCCGGGGCCGCCGCAGCGGCCGGAGGCGGGGCAGACACCGGAGACACCGACGCGGGCCGTGAGCCGCTCAGTCCAGCTGCGCCCTGAGGTACTCGCGCCACCGCGCCGTGAAGGCGTCCGGATCCGTACCGAGCACGTCGTTCATCGCCTTCTCCACCCCGCCGCCGCTCTGCCCGTGCGCCCCGACCGCCCGGTAGAAGTCCGTCAGTTTCTGCTCGCCCCAGTGCTCGGCGATCAGCCGGCAGGCCAGCCAGCCGCCCTCGTACGCCCGCGCCAGCCGGTCGGCGCTGTCGCTGAAACCGAAGTCGGCGTCGGTGGGCAGGGTCGCGGGCAGCGACCCTGCCCGCACCGCCCGCTGGAGTTCCGGTGCGGCCTCCCGCGGGCTGGTGCCGGTGCCCCGGTAGGCGACCCAGTCGGCGAACCCCTCGGAGAGCCAGAGCGGGGTGGCCGCGGACGTCGCGGTGCGGGTGGCGACATGGGTGGTCTCGTGGGTGATGACCACCTGCCGGCCCGACTGGCCAAGCTGGGCGTACGCCTCGGGGTTGACGATGACCCGGTCGGCGGGCGCGGCCCCGGCGCCGCCCGCCTCGCCGGTGGTGACGGCCGCGATGCCCCGGTAGGTGGCGGCCGGCGAACCGAGCAAGGCGCCCATCGCGTCCAGCGAGGACGGCACCAGCACCACCACCCGCCCTGCCCACTCGCGGTGCCACGCCTTGTCGACGGCGGGGACGGCCCGGTCCGCGACGTCGGCCACCTGCCGGAGCAGTCCGCTGGAACCGCCGACACCGAGCACCAGGCTGTGCCTGCCGCGTACGGTGCGCACCCGGCCCTGCTGCCAGAGCTGCTGCCCGGTGCCGGTGGCGGGGCTGTCGTCGTCCAGGTACCAGCGGCCGTCGCGCTCCACCATCCTGAGCGTGCGCCGGGCCGCCACCGGCGCACTGTCGTAACCGGTGATCCGGTACCGCAGCTCGGCCCGTGCGGTGGCGGTGGCGCCGTCCAGCCGTACGTCATCGAGCCGGTACTGCCAGGAACTCAGCGGTACGGAGGCCAGGTTGCGGAACTCCGCGCGCTGCGCCGTCCGCAGCCCCTTCGCCCGCGGGTCGACGACGGACAGATAGCCGCTCTCGTCATGGCCGACGACGGCGGCGGCCCGCCGGTCGAGAGTCCGGCGGATGTCGCGCTCCGCCGTGCCGGACGAGCCGGGTCCTGAAGGACCGCCGCAGGCGGGGAGCAGCAGGCAGAGGGCGAGCGCGCAGCCGAAGGCCCGCTTCCGTCCCGTCCTGCTCCCCCGCCCTGTCACGCCGCTGATCGTACGTGCCCGGGCGGACGGGCCCGACGGCCGCCCGGCACGGGTCAGACCCGGGTCACCGAGGAGACGGGCATCATCCCGACCGGGTCGTAGCGGACCCTGGCGCCGGGATACGGGGCGTGCAGCACCTGGCCGTTGCCCATGTACATCGCGACATGACTGGCGTCACTGCGGTACACCACGAGGTCGCCGGGCTGCGCCTGGGAGAGCGGGATCCGACGGCCCGCGTACCGCTGCTCCTGCGAGGTGCGCGGCAGGGAGACGCCCGCGTGCGCGTACGCCCACTGCATCAGCCCCGAACAGTCGAAGCCCGAGGGGCCGTTGGCGCCCCACACATACGGCCTGCCGAGCGCGCTGCGGGCCGCGGCCACTGCGGCTGCGGCCCGGCCGGAGACCGGCAGCGCGCCGAGCACGGGCAGTGCGCCCCGGTCCGAGCGCGAGACCTGGTCGTACTGTGCGCGCTGCTGGGCGGGCAGCGCGTCGAGCAGCCGGCGCGCGCGGGCGAGCTTGCCCTCGACGGTGCGCTTGTGGCGGGCGACCTCGGCGCGGCTGCTGCGGAGTTCGGCGAGTCTTCGGGTCGCGTCGGCGCGCCGCTGTGTCAGCGCGCGCTGGGCCTGCTGGATGCGGTGCAGTTCACCCGCCTGGACAGCGCCGAACTGCGCCAGGGCAGCAGCCTTGTCGAGATACGAGCCGGGGTCCGACGAGAGCAGCAGGGCGAGCGAGGGGTCGATGGCACCCGCGCGGTACTGGGCCCCTGCCAGCGCGCCGAGCGCCCCGCGCATCCGGTTGAGCCGTTCCTGGCCGCGTGCGACGCCGTCCTGGGCCTCGGTGACCTGATGGCGCAGCCGCTGGGCCTGCTCGTCGGCCTTGTCGTACTGCTGGGTGGCCCGCTCGGCCTGCGCGTACAGCCCGTCGACCTCGCTCTTGGCGGCCGTCGCCGACTCGTGCGGCTCGGCGCCCGCCTGCGCGGCCCCGAGGCCTGCTCCGGCCGTCGCCAGCGCGGCGGACAGCACGATGATCCGGGTACTCCGGGCGAGGCCGGACTGCGTTGCACGGCGATGGGACACCACAGGAGCCGCACTCCTTCCGCTGCGTGCGGTCCCTGCCGCCCCGATAGGCGGACGAGTTGCCGGGCACCGCACGCCGGAGAGTAGCCGCGCGACCACGCTGTGGCCAAAGACCTCGCCGTGCACACAGAGTGACGCCCCGCCGGAGACCACAAGGTCACCGACAGGGCGGGGAGTCAGCTCACAGCACCGTAATTCGCCCGATCGGGCGGTGTGGGCGGCGCCGACGGAACGGGTCCGGATCAGATGCGGACGCCGAACTGGAAGGGCATGTCGCCCATCGCCTCATACCGGACGACCGCGCCGGTGTGCGGTGCGTGCAGCACCGTGCCGTTGCCCGCGTAGATGCCGATGTGGTGCATGTCGCCGTAGAAGAGCACCAGGTCGCCCGGCTTGAGGGCGCTCTGCGAGTAGATGCGCTGACCGGCGTTGGCCTGGGCCTGGGAGGTGCGCGGGATCGTGACACCGGCCTGTGCGTACGCCCAGGACGTCAGCCCGGAGCAGTCGAAGGAGGCGGGTCCGGTGGCGCCGTACACGTACGGCTTGCCCAGCTGGGTCTTCGCCGCGTTGAGGGCGGCGGCCCCGCGGGCGGAGGCCGGCACGGAGTTGCCGAGGTCGGGACGGCTGTTGTCGCGGTTGGCGCGCTGGTTCTCCGCGGCTATCGAGGCGCGCTCGGCGGCGGTCAGGGAGCTGAGCAGCTTGCGCGCGTCGGCGAGCTTGTTCTGGACTTCCTGCTTCTTCTTGCCGAGTTCCGTGCGCGTCGACGCCAGGTCCTTGAGCTTGTCCTGCGCCTCGGCACGCTCCTGGGCGAGGGTGCGCTGCTTGGCCTGGATCTTCTTGACCGCGTCGGCCTGCTGGTTGCTCAGCTGGTCCTGCGCGGTGGCCTTGTCGAGGAAGGTGTTCGGGTCCGACGAGAGGAAGAGCTGGACCGACGGGTCGATATCGCCCGAGCGGTACTGGGCGCTCGCGATCGAACCGAGCTGGCCCCGCAGCTTGTTGAGGTCCTCCTGGCCGCGCGCGACGCTGTCCTGGAGGTCGCCGACCTCCTTCTTGAGCTTGGCCTGCTGCTCCTTGGCGCCGTCGTACTTCTGGCTGACCGCGTCGACGTCCTCGTAGAGCTTGTCGACCTTCGCCTTGACCTCACTCTTGGTCGGCTTCGGGTCTGCGTGTGCGGCCTGAGCGGTCAGGGCCACGGCTGCGGCAGCGGTCGCGGTGAGCACGGTCACGCGGGTGCGGCTCGGCTGCTTGAGTCGACGGTGGGACGCCACGGAGGCGAGCTCCTTCTTCCTCAGAGCCGCCGAACACGTAGCAAAACCGTGAGGGCTTCGGCGGTTCCTTCGCTGCCACCCCTGGATGAGTGATCGACCGCGCGAAGGTTCGAGGCCCGACCTTAGTGACCTTCTTGTGATCAGTTCAAATCCTGTTGCCAAAAATCTTGGTCACTGAGTGCATATTTTACAGACACCGCACGGGCGGTAACGGTCACTTGACGCTGTGGTGGAAACTGTCCCGCTCGAAGTCGGGCATTGTGCACAGGAGTTATCAGGCGCGCGAAAGCCTCTTCAGCAACAAGACGGACGCAACGGGCCTGGCGCCCGATCTCGCCACGCCGTCGGCGACCTCGCGGTCGGCCGACACGACCACCACAGGACGCCCGGAGGGCTCCGCCCTGACCAGCTGGCGGATCACCTCGTCCGCGGTCACCCCGGGCTTGCTGAACAGCACCCGTACGCCGCGCGGCGGCGCGAGCAGCACCGGCGCCGCGAGCTCGGCCCCGTCGAAGACACAGGTCATCTCGGCGCCGGTCTGCGCGGCGAGCATCGAGAGACCACCGAGCAGGCGCAGCCGCTGCTTCTCCAGCGGCAGTTGCGGATAGCCGGTCTTGGTGACGTTGTAGCCGTCCACCACCAGATGGGCCTGCGGCAGCGAGAGCAGCTGGTCAAGCAGGGCCGGGTCGGTGTCCGAAAGGGCCCTGGCCGCGATGTCCTTGGGCGAGAGCCGGCCGGGCTCGACCGCGTCGACGGAGTCGGCGGGGCGCGTGGTCACCGGCGGCAGGGCCAGTTCGCGCCGCAGCCCCTGGGCCGCGTCGAGCACCGTGTCGAGCAGCAGCCGCAGCCGCATGTCCTCGACCGAACGCCCCTCGCGTACGGCCCGGCGGCCGGCCTCGACCGCCGCCTCGGCCTCACCGAGCCGCGCCTTCAGCCGCCGCGACTCGCTCTCCGCCGCCGCGACCCGGGCCGTGGCGTCGGATCTGACCGTGTCGATCTCGGAGCCGGAGCGGCGCAGCGCCGCCTCGCCGCGCTTCACATCGCTCTGCGCGCTGCGCAGCTTGCGCTGAAGCGATTCAGCTTCCTTGCGGGCCGCGTCCAGCTCCGTACGCAGCCGCTCGTTCTCGGTCCTGGTCTGCGCCCGCGCGTCGGCCAGCTCTGCCCGCAGCCGCTCCAGCTCGTGCTGGACCGCCTCGTCGGCGCGCTCGGCGACCACACGCTGGGCCTCCTCGCCCGCGGCGGCGACGAGCTTCACCCAGCCGGGCGGGCGCAGTACGTAGGCGGCCGCCGCCACATCCACCGGGTCGGCGGCCGCGGGCGGTGAACCGGCTTCGAGCGCCCCGGTCAGTTCGGGCTGGGACTCCTTCAGCCGCTCGCCGATCCGCCGGCGGAACAGCGCGTCGGCCGCCAGGGCCGCGGCCATCGCGTTGCCCGCGAACTTGGCGCGCCTGGTCGGGGTGAACCGGGCGTACTGCCGCAGCTGGGCCGGGAGTTCAGGGACGGTCAGCCCGCCGAAGGCGTCGGAGACGAGCGCGACAACGCGCCGCCGTACCGCTTCGGGCAGCGGACGGTCGAGCGCCTCCGCGGCGTCGCCGGCCGCGTCGGCCGGCTCCGCACCGCGTTCGGACTCCACCATCCGTCACCCCACTGTCACTCTTCAGGGGGCTCCCTCAGGAGCCGCCGCCCGGCCTGTCCACCAGCTCGATCTGGTCCACCGCGTTGCACCACCGGCAGCGCACCTGCTCGATGGTCTCACTGACCACCTCGCGGTCCTCCACCTTGGGCTCACCGGCCAGGTCAAGATGTATGTACTCGACAACTTTCGACGAGCGCGTCACATCGAACCGGGTGAGATTGCCGCAGAGCGTGCAGCGCCACCGGGTGTCGGCGGTCGGCATGGGAACCGTCGTCATACGTGCGTCCTCTTCGTTCGTACTGTCTCGGTCGCGGTGCGCCATCGAACTGCGGATGTACTCCCCGCAACCCTACGGCCTACGGGATACCCCGGGGGCGGACCTGCCGACCGTACGGGGCCCGGCGAGGCGATCTGCCCGATTGCGTCCGGTTGGGTCATGCTCGGTCAATGTTCAAGTGGCGGGATGCACCCGGACGGAAGGCGCCGGGGCGGCGCGGGGACGCGCCCGGCGGGCCGGTGGTGACGTACGGCCTGATCGGCGTCTGCTGCCTGGTCTTCCTGCTGAGCCCCGTCTCCGGGCTCGATCCGGCCTATGGGACCGGCGACAACCTCCTCGCCGCCCAGAGCGCGTACTTCGAACACTGGGGCGTCGTCCCGACCGAACTGATGACCGGTACGGCAGGAGCCCTGCTCACCCCGCTCACCGCGCTCTTCATCCACGCGAACTGGCTGCATCTGCTGGGCAACATGCTGTTCCTCTACGTCTTCGGCGCGATGGCCGAGGAACGCATGGGGCGCCTGCACTTCACCGTCTTCTATGTGGTGAGCGGCTACCTCGCCCTGACGGCCTACGCCCTCACCCACTCGGGCTCCGACCAGACCCTGGTGGGCGCGTCGGGTGCGATCTCGGCGGTGCTCGGGGCCTTCCTGGGCCTCTTCCCCCGGGCCCGGGTGACGAGCATCTTCCCGTTCCTGCTTTTCCTGCCGCTGCGCTTCCCCGCCTGGATCGTGCTGGTCTTCTGGTTCGTCCTGCAGTGGCTGGCGGCCGGGCAGCAGTCCGGCACCGGTCCGGGGGTCGCCTACACGGCCCATCTGGTGGGGTTCTCGCTGGGCTTCGGCTACGCGGCGGTGCGGTACTGGCGTACGACTAGAGTGAAACTCCCAGCGACGGCCACCGAGGGAGAAAGCAAGCCGTGATCACCGCGATCGTGCTCATCAAGACCAGCGTGGACCGGATCCCCGAGATCGCCGAATCGCTCGCCGCCCTGGAGAACATCAGCGAGGTCTACTCCGTCACAGGGACGTACGACCTGATCGCACTGGTCCGGGTGGCCCGCCACGACGATCTGGCGGACATCATCCCCGGCCGGATCAGCAAGATCCCCGGGGTGGAGGCCACAGACACGCATGTGGCGTTCCGTACCTACTCGCAGCACGACCTGGAAGCGGCTTTCGCCATCGGCCTGGACGCCTGAGGGTCGCGGCCGCCCGGCGCGGCGAGGCCCTGAGACCCCGCCGCGCCTGGCGGCCGTACGCAATCCCCGTCGGCGCGGTCAGACGGCCGGCACGCAGCGGCCGTCCTCGGTGCGGTAGTTCCAGCGGGCACCGTCCCGCACGAGTTCCTTCACCGCACCCACGAAGCGCTCCACGTGCTCGTCCGGCGTACCGGCGCCGAAGCTCACCCGGACGGCGTTGAGTGAGCGCTCGCCCGGCTCGCCCTCCGGGGCACCGCACTCGCCCTGGTCCTGCGGGTCGCTGCCGAGCAGGGTACGGACGAGCGGGTGGGCGCAGAACAGTCCGTCGCGCACCCCGATGCCGTACTCGGCGGAGAGCGCCGCGGCGAAGTGCGAGCTGTTCCAGCCGTCCACCACGAAGGAGATGACACCGACCCGCGGGGCGTCGTCACCGAAGAGCGAGAGGACCTGGACCGCCTCCACTTCGCGGAGCCCGTCGAGGACCTTGCGGACCAGCGTCTGCTCGCGCTCGACCAAGGAGTCGAAGCCGGCGTCGGTGAGCGCCCGGCAGGCGGACGCGATGGAGTGGACGCCGATGACGTTGGGCGATCCGGCCTCGTGGCGGGCGGCCGTGGTGTGCCACTCGACGTCGACACCCCCGTCGGCACGCCGGGCCACGCTGCGGGAGGCGCCGCCGCCCGCGAGGTACGGCTCGGCGGCGAGCAGCCAGTCGGAGCGGCCGGCGAGGACCCCGGAGCCGAACGGCGCGTACAGCTTGTGGCCGGAGAAGGCGACCCAGTCGACGTCGAGCGCCGCGATGTCCACGGGGTGGTGCGGTGCGAGCTGCGCCGCGTCCAGCACGATGCGCGCCCCGTGGGCGTGGGCGGCGGCCGCCAGCTCCTTGACCGGCCACAGCTCACCGGTGACGTTGGACGCGCCCGTGACACAGACCAGAGCGGGTGCCTCCGGCGTCGTACGGTCCGCCAGTGCGCGCTCCAGGGTCTCGACGGCCTGCCGCGGGGTGCGCGGGGCGTTGAGGTAGGTCACGGCGGCGTCCCGCCAGGGCAGCAGCGATGCGTGGTGCTCAGTCTCGAAGACGAAGACCTCACAGCCCGCCGGGACCACCGCGGCCAGCAGATTGAGCGAGTCCGTGGTCGAACGGGTGAAGACGACCTGGTCGTCCGGGCGGCAGCCGAGGAACTCGGCGACAGTCGTCCGGCTGTTCTCGAAGAGGTCGGTGGAGAGCTGCGAGAGGTACCCGGCGCCGCGGTGCACGCTGCCGTAGTACGGGGCGTACGCCGCCACGTCGTCCCAGACGCGCTGGAGTGCCGGGGCGCTCGCCGCGTAGTCCAGTGCCGCGTAGGTGACCTCGCCGCCGATGACGAGCGGGACCAGGACGTCCCTTCCGAGGACGGGGAGGTTCCCGGAGGAATCCTTACAAACCGACGCGTTGACGGCAGCACTGGGAACAGACATGACGAACTCCCGGAAAAAGGCAGGCGAATTCACTGCGCGTGCCACACGCGACAGTGCAAGGAAGGGGTGCGGAGAAGGGGCCTACTGCCCTAACGCATTCGCTGAACCACGGAAGAACTCCCTCGACGACCAGGATCCCTGTCGAGGGATCCGCGCTTGCCGAGGACTTCACTGCCCACGGCCTGGTCTTCACCCAGGGCACCCCGCCACGGACGGAGGGTTGCCGGACAGCGGGCTGGGGCCGTAGTCGCTGTCACTCATGACCTGCAGAGGATCCTGCCATACGTATCCGGACGTGCCAAGGCGCAGTCCACAGCCTGAGACCGGCAGCCGGCCGGAGGCTGCGCGACTGCGCCCTGGGTGTCCGGTACCCGAGTGCCCCGGGGGCTCAGGTGTTGCTGGCCGCGACCCAGCGTTCCAGCGCCCCGGCCGCCGCCCCCGAGTCGATGGACTCGGTGGCCCGGGCGATGCCCGCCGCGATCCGCTCGTTGAGGGATCCGGGGCCCGGGTCCAGCGCGACCAGCGCGGCTGCCGAGTTCAGCAGGACCGCGTCCCGTACCGGCCCGTCCTCACCGGCCAGCAGCCTGCGGGCCACATCCGCGTTGTACGACGAGTCGCCGCCGCGCAGCGCCTCCACCGGGACCAGTCCGATGCCCACGTCGCGCGGGTCGAAGGTATCCTCGCGCACCGTGCCGTCCGCCACCGTCCAGACCCTGGACGTGGCGGTGGTGGTCAGCTCGTCCAGCCCGTCGTCACCCCGGAACACCAGGGCGGACGAACCGCGCTCGGCCAGCACCCCCGCGATGATGGGCGCCACCCGCGCGTCGGAGACACCGGTCGCCTGCGCCCGGACCTTCGCCGGGTTGGTGAGCGGACCCAGGAAGTTGAAGGTGGTGCGGATGCCCAACTCCTTCCGGGCGGCGGCCACATAGCGCAGCGCGGGGTGGAACTTCACCGCGAAGCAGTAGGTGATGCCCGCCTCTTCGGCGACCTCGGCCACCCGCTCCGGCGCCAGCTGGAGATTGACGCCCAGCTTCTCCAGGACGTCGGACGCCCCGCTCTGGGACGACGCCGCGCGGTTGCCGTGCTTGACGACCTTGGCGCCGGTGCCCGCCACGACGATGGAGGACATGGTCGAGATGTTCACGGTGTTGGCGCCGTCGCCGCCGGTGCCGACGATGTCCACGCTCGGGCCCGGTACGTCGATCAGCCTGGCGTGCGCGTACATCGCCCGGACCAGGCCGCTGATCTCCGCGACCGTCTCGCCCTTGGCCCGCAGGGCGACCACGAACCCGGCGATCTGCGCGTCCGTCGCCTCACCACGCATGATGCGGTCCATCGCCCAGGCGGTGGCGTCCGCACTCTGGTCGATGCCGCGCAGCAGGGAGTCGAGAACGCCCGGCCATGAGTGGGCCGCCACGCTGTCGCCGCCGACCGGGGTCACAACGCTCATGGTCCACTCCTGGGTCCACCGCCGAATAGGGATACGGCCAGCTTATCCAGCTCCGGGGAACAGCGAAGAGCCCCGTCCATCGAATGGGCGGGGCTCCTGCTGTGGCGACTTTTCAGTCGGTCAGGTGATCAGTGGTGACCGTGGCCGCTGGTGATCTCCTTGTACTCGTCGGCAGTGGGCTTCTCGATCTGGTTGTGCTCGCCGTAGTAGCCCCTGCTCAGCTTGGCGCGGACCCGGGTCAGACGGGACACCTTGCGCGCGACACCGTTCTCGTCGACCTCGGGGCCGATCTCGAGCGGCTGGTACTGCTCGTGCGCGGTGAGCGTGTGCAGCTGTGCGGCCTTGAGCGGCTCGTGCACCTCGATGAACTCACCGTGCGGCAGGCGCTTGATGACGCCGGACTCGCGTCCGTGCAGCACCTTCTCCCGGTCACGACGCTGCAGACCCAGGCACCAGCGCTTGGCGACGATGAACGCGATGACCGGGCCGACGAACATCCCGACCCGGACGAACCAGGTGATCGCGTTGATCGACAGATCGAAGTGCGTGGCCCAGAGGTCGTTGCCGCCGCCGACGAGCAGGATCAGGTAGAGCGTGATCCAGGCGACGCCGAGACCCGTACGCGTGGGGGCGTTGCGCGGGCGGTCCAGGATGTGGTGCTCGCGCTTGTCCCCGGTGATCCAGGACTCGATGAACGGATAGACGCCGATACCGACCAGGACCAGCGGGAAGACCACGATCGGGATGAACACGCCCAGGACGAGTGTGTGACCCCAGGCGTTGATCTCCCAGCCCGGCATGATGCGGACGAGCCCCTCCGAGAAGCCCATGTACCAGTCGGGCTGGGCGCCGGTCGACACCTGGTCCGGACGGTACGGGCCGATCTCCCAGATCGGGTTGATCGAGGCGATCGCGGCCATGGCCGCGATGACACCGAAGACCAGGAAGAAGAAGCCTCCGGCCTTGGCCATGTAGACCGGCAGCAGGGGCATACCGACGACGTTGTTGTTCGTCTTGCCCGGACCCGCGAACTGCGTGTGCTTGTGGTAGAAGACCAGGATCAGGTGGCCTACCAGCAGACCGAGCATGATGCCCGGCAGCAGCAGTACGTGGACCGAGTAGAACCGGGAGACGAAGTCGCCGCCGGGGAACTCACCGCCGTACAGGAACATCGACGCGTACGAGCCGACGATCGGGATGGAGAGCATGACGCCCTCCATGAACCGCACACCCGTTCCGGAGAGCAGGTCGTCCGGGAGGGAGTAGCCGGTGAAGCCGGTGAACATCCCGAGCACCAGCAGCAGGAAGCCGAAGAGCCAGTTGATCTCGCGCGGCTTGCGGAAGGCGCCCGTGAAGAACACGCGCATCATGTGCACCAGCATGCCGGCCAGGAAGACCAGCGCGGCCCAGTGGTGGATCTGCCGGATGAGCAGACCGCCGCGGACCTCCAGGCTGATGTTCACCGTCGAGGCGTAGGCCTCGGACATGTGGATGCCCTGGAGCGGCACGTACGGGCCGTCGTAGACGACCTCGTTCATGCTCGGGTGGAAGAACAGCGTCAGATAGACACCCGTGAGGATGATGATGATGAAGGTGTAGAGGCAGATCTCCCCGAGCATGAAGGACCAGTGGTCCGGGAAGATCTTGCGCATGTTGGTCTTGGCCAGGCCGTAGATGCCCAGACGGCCGTCGGCCCAGTCGGCCACCCGCTCGCCGGCGGGCGCCTTGCGCTGTGTATCCGTCACGGTGCTCATCCGCGCTCCCAGAAAGCAGGACCGACGGGCTCTGCGAAGTCGCCGAGCGCTTCGAGATTACCCTCGCCGTTCACACCGATCCGCAGCTGCGGAAGCGGGTGGCCGGCCGGGCCGAAGATGACGCGGGCGCCGTCGGACAGGTCGAAGGTGGACTGGTGGCACGGGCAGAGCACGTGGTGCGTCTGCTGCTCGTACAGGCTGATCGGGCAGCCGACGTGGGTGCAGATCTTCGAGAACGCGACGATGCCCTCGTGGGCCCACTCGCGCTCCTTCTTGTCCTTGATGTTCTCCGGCTGGATACGGACGATCATCAGGGCAGCCTTGGCGATCTGCGTCTGGAAGTCCTCGTCGGACTCCGAGAGGCCCTGCGGCATGGCGAACGTCAGCGAACCGACGGCCACGTCCTCGGGACGCAGCGGCTGGTTGGTGTTCATGTTGATGAGCACCTTGCCGCGCGCCCACAGCGTCTTGCGGAGCTTCTTCTCCGGCAGCGGGCCCAGGTCGCGCAGCAGCATCACACCGGCGAGCGGGACCATGGCCATGGCGCCGAACATCGTGGTGCGGATCAGCTTGCGGCGGCCGAGGCCGGACTCGGCGGCGCCTGCCGCGAAGTCGGCCAGGACCTGCGCCTTGACCTCGGCCGGGGCCTCGATCGGGTGACGGTCGGCCGGCATCTCGACGTCCGACATCAGCGTGCGGGCCCAGTGGACCGCGCCGGCGCCGATGGTGAAGAGCGCCACGCCCAGGGTCAGACCCAGGGAGAAGTTGAGCGCGCTCACGTGCCCGAACGGGAAGACAAAGATGATCTTGTCGACGGGGAAGATCACATAGGACGCGATGAACCCGATCGTCGCCAGCATCGAGAGCGTGAACAGGAAGGCGACCACGCGCTCGGAGCGCTTGGCGGCTCGCTCGTCGATGTCCTGGATACGCGGCCTGTGGGCCGGCAGCCCCGGGTCCGCGAACGGGTCGTCCGCGGTCTTCACCGCGCCGTGCGCGGGGTCCTGCTCGCTCGGCAGGTTCTCTTCGGAATTCTCTTGGCTACTCATGACTTCTTGGCCTTAGCGGTGTGGGCCGCGACCCAGATGGCAACTGCGATCAGCGCACCGAGTCCGAAGATCCAGCCGAACAGACCCTCACTGACCGGACCGAGGCCGCCCAGCTTGAGGCCGCCCTCGCTGGCGGAGTTGTCGCCGTTGACGGTCTTGATGTACGCGATGATGTTCTGCTTCTGCTTCTCCGGCATCGTGGTGTCGGGGAAGTTCGGCATGCTCTGCGGGCCGGTCTGCATGGCCTCGTAGATGTGCTTCGGATCCACGCCCTCAAGGCTCGGGGCGTACTTGCCGTGCGTCAGAGCACCGCCCTCACCCGTGAAGTTGTGGCACTGGGCGCAGTTGGTGCGGAAGAGGTCGCCACCTGCTGCGGTGTCGGCGCCCTGGTCGCTGTACTGCTTCGGGGTCGGCGCGATGGGTCCGGCACCGAGGGAGGCCACGTACGCGGCGAGCTGGTCGATCTCGCCCTGCGAGTAGATGACCTTCTTCCTCGGCACCTGCGCGCCGGGCTGCTGGGCAGGCATACGGCCGGTGCCCACCTGGAAGTCCACGGCGGCTGAGCCGACGCCGACCAGGCTGGGGGCATCGGATGAGCCCTGGCCGCCCATTCCGTGGCAGCTTGCGCAGCCCACGGAGAACAGCTTCTTGCCCTCACTGATGGCGAGGGACTGGGAGGTGTCGTCGGCCTGCGCCTTGCCCGCGGGAGCGAACGCGGCGTACAGCCCCCCGGTGGCCGCCAGCGCGAGGAGTAGGACGACGACCGCCGCCAGCGGGTGGCGTCGTCGTGCGGAGAGCTTTTTCACGGATTACCCCGGTGTCAGGATCTTCTGCGTCGGTGCTTGCTGGATGAGTGGGGCGTCGGGCCCGATTACTGGATCAGGTAGATCGTCGCGAAGAGGCCGATCCACACGACATCGACGAAGTGCCAGTAGTAGGACACGACGATGGCTGCGGTCGCCTGCTGGTGCGTGAATCTCTTGGCCGCGTATGTCCTGCCGAGAACGAACAGGAAGGCGATCAGGCCGCCTGTCACATGCAAGCCGTGGAAGCCGGTGGTCAGGTAGAACACCGAGCCGTACGGGTCGGAGGACAGCGAGAGGCCGTCATCCTTCACCAGGCTGGTGTACTCGAAGATCTGGCCTCCGATGAAGATCGCACCCATCACGAACGTGATCGAGAACCACGAGCGCAACTTCTTCACATCGCCGCGCTCGGCGGCGAAGACGCCGAGCTGGCATGTGAGAGAAGAGAGCACAAGGATCGTGGTGTTCGTCGCCGAGAAAGGAACGTTCAGCGAGGACGCCATATCCTTCCAGTGCTCGGGACCCGTCACCGATCGCAGGGTGAAGTACATCGCGAAGAGGGCCGCGAAGAACATCAGCTCGGAACTCAACCAGATGATGGTTCCGACGCTGGTGAGGTTCGGCCGATTGACCGACGGGTGCGCGTGCCCGGTTTCTACTGTCGTTGCTGTCGCCACGACCGACATTATGTCGGTCGCTTATCCCGCCCTCACCCTGGGGGGTGCCGTTCGGTGTGTCAGCGGCTCGTGTCCAGCCCTAACGGCCCATCGCGAGGCGGTCCGTAACGGTGTTGACGGGGTGTCGGACGGAGTAGCATCCGCGCCAGGGTCCGGCCTCAACGGGCCCCGCGGGCCCGGCAGATCCCGCTGATCCCGAAGACACAGCCGTCACGGAGGAACAATGCAGCCGAGCGCCACGGTCCTGGTCTACAGCGACGACGCGAACACCCGGGAGCAGGTACGGCTCGCGGCGGGTCGCAGGCCGGCGTCGGACGTGCCGCCGGTGCAGTACCTGGAGTGCGCGACGCTCGACGCGGTCCTCAGCGCCCTGGACAAGGGCGGTATCGACGCCTGTGTGCTGGACGGTGAGTCGGTCCCCGCGGGCGGTATGGGCGTCTGCCGGCAGATCAAGGACGAGGTCTTCCGGTGCCCGCCCGTGCTGCTGCTGATCGGCCGCCCGCAGGACGCCTGGCTGGCCACCTGGAGCCGCGCGGACGCCGCGGTGACCCTTCCGGTGGAGCCGGTGGAGTTCGCGGCCGCACTGGCCGCTCTGGTGCGTGAAAGGCTCGGCGCGGGCACCGTGTCCGCGGGGTCCTGACGGGTCCTGAACAGGGGCCCCTGACCCTCCCCCGCGGAAGCACGGCGCCGGTTGCTGCTCAGAGCGCGGCGGGCCGCAGCCGGGCCGTCTGCGCGGGGGTCTCCGTGTTCTGCTTTCCGCCCGTCAGCGCGCTGCCCTTGGCCCACTTGGCCCAGGAGAGGTTCCAGTCGCCGTAGCCGTTGTCGAACGGGGTCATCGTGTCGCCGTCGCTGCCGACGACCGAGACTATGTCCCCCTGGCGCACGTGGTTGAAGAACCACTCGGCGTTGCTCGTGCTCATGCCGGTGCAGCCGTGGCTGGTGTTGGCGGATCCCTGCGACCCCTCGGACCAGGGCGCGGCGTGCACGTACTCACCGCTGAGTGTGACCTGTGTCGCGTAGTAGACCGGCAGGTCGTACGAGTCGGAGCTGCCGGCGGCTATCCCGATGCTGGAACTGGTCATCCGTACGTAGTACGTCTTGCCCAGTACGACCTTGACTCCGTTGCGGGTGGAGAAGCCCGGCTTGCCGGTGGTCACCGGGATGGTGTTGATCACATGGCCGTCGCGCTTGACCGTCATCTCGTGGGCGGAGGCGTCGGTTATCGCCTCCAGACGGTCCCCCGTCCTCAGCCTGAGCGGCTTGGCCGCGCCGCCGTAGAGCTTGTCGCTGACCTTTATGCCGTTGAGATTGCTGTGCACGCTGACCGTGGCGTGCGCGGGCCAGTACTCCTTGGGCCGGTAGTGCAGCGTCTTGCTGTCCACCCAGTACCAGGCGCCGTCGACGGAGGGCACCGAGTCCACCTTCAGAGCGCGCTCGACCTGCGCCCTGGCCTTCTTGTCCTTTACCGGGGCGCTGAGTTGGGCGGTGACGGGCTGGCCCACGCCGTACTCCCCCGCCTTGGGACCGAAGGTGACGTTCAGCCGGTTGGAGGCGGGCTTGGTGTCGAACGCCATCGTCCGGTTGCCGGGTGCGCCCTGGTCGTCCTCGGTGGCGACCCGGACCGTGTAGTGCACGCCTGCGGCCAGCGGAACGGTGCTGTGCCACCGCTTGCCGTCGGCGGAGAGTTCGCCTGCCAGCTGGCGTCCTGTGCTGTCGGTGGCCGTCACATCGGTGATGCGGCCGTCGTCATCCTTGGAGGTGACTTCGAGCGGCTTGTCGGGGTCGGCCTTGCCGTCGCCCTTGGGGCCGTTGAAGGAAATCGAATCGGCCGCGTCGAACGGCGAGGCGGAGAGCGGATTGCTGCCGGAACCGCCGCACGCGGTCGCCGTTGCCCCAAGGGACACGACCAGCAGCGTGCAGCTCAGGACCGTACGGATTCGAGGTGCATGGCTCATATGCACACGTTAAGAAGATCCCCTGGTAACGGCACGCCGGATGACTGCAAACGAGGAGGCCCGGACACCTGATTGGCGTCCGGGCCTCCTCGTACGGTCCAGCGGTGGGGCTCAGCCCCTACTGGTTCTGGTTCTCTCCGCGGTAGAACTCGAAGACCCAGCCCCAGAGGCCGACCACCACGAGCGGGGCCGAGAAGTACAGCAGCCACCAGCCCATGGCGATGGCCAGGAAGGCGAGCGCGCCGCCGACGGCCAGGAAGATCGGCTGCCAGCTGTGCGGGGCGAAGAAGCCCACCTCACCGGCGTCGTCCGCGACGTCGGCCTCCTTGTTGTCCATCGCGCCGGCGTCGATCCGCCTGGCCGTGAAGGCCAGGTAGAAGCCGATCATGATGCTCAGCCCGAAGGCCATGAAGAGGGCCGTCGTTCCGGCTGCCTCCTTCGACCACACGCCGTAGACGACCGCCACGACGAGGATGAAGACGGCCAGCCAGATGAACATCTTGCCTTGGACCTTCACTTGCCTGCCTCCTTGCCGCCGGACAGGACCTTGTCACCGGAGCCGTGGTTCTCGAGCTGGTCGAGAGCCGCGATCTCCGGGTGGTGCAGGTCGAACGCCGGGGATTCGGAGCGGATCCTCGGAAGGGTCGTGAAGTTGTGCCGGGGCGGCGGGCAGGACGTCGCCCATTCGAGCGAGCGCCCGTAGCCCCACGGGTCGTCGACCTCGATCTTCTTGCCGTACTTGGCGGTCTTCCAGACGTTGTACAGGAACGGCAGGATCGACAGGCCCAGCAGGAAGGAGCTGATGGTCGAGATGGTGTTCAGCGTGGTGAAGCCGTCAACGGCGAGGTAGTCCGCGTACCGCCGCGGCATACCCTCGACACCCAGCCAGTGCTGCACCAGGAACGTGCCGTGGAAGCCCACGAACAGCGTCCAGAAGGTGATCTTGCCGAGCCGCTCGTCCAGCATCTTGCCCGTGAACTTCGGCCACCAGAAGTGGAATCCGGAGAACATCGCGAAGACGACGGTCCCGAACACCACGTAGTGGAAGTGCGCGACCACGAAGTACGAGTCGGACACATGGAAGTCCATCGGGGGCGAGGCCAGGATGACGCCGGTCAGACCACCGAAGGTGAAGGTGATCAGGAAGCCGACGGCCCAGAGCATCGGTGTCTCGAAGGACAGCGAGCCCTTCCACATCGTGCCGATCCAGTTGAAGAACTTCACACCGGTCGGCACCGCGATCAGGAAGGTCATGAAGGAGAAGAACGGCAGGAGCACACCGCCGGTGACGTACATGTGGTGGGCCCACACCGTCACCGAGAGCCCGGCGATCGAGATCGTCGCTGCGATCAGGCCGATGTATCCGAACATCGGCTTTCTCGAGAACACCGGAATCACTTCGGAAATAATTCCGAAGAATGGCAGCGCGATGATGTACACCTCTGGATGGCCGAAGAACCAGAAGAGGTGTTGCCATAGGAGCGCGCCGCCATTTGACGCATCGAATACATGAGCGCCGAACTTGCGGTCCGCCTCCAGCGCGAAGAGTGCTGCGGCGAGTACGGGGAAGGCCAGCAGCACGAGCACGGCGGTCAGCAGCACGTTCCACACGAAGATCGGCATACGGAACATCGTCATGCCGGGGGCGCGCATACAGATGATCGTGGTGATGAAGTTGACCGAACCGAGGATCGTGCCGAAGCCGGAGAAGGCCAGGCCCATGATCCACATGTCGGCGCCGACACCCGGTGACCGGACGGCGTCCGACAGCGGGGAGTAGGCGAACCAGCCGAAGTCGGCCGCGCCCTGCGGGGTGATGAAACCACCGACCGCGATGAGCGAGCCGAAGAGGTACAGCCAGTACGCGAACATGTTCAGCCGCGGGAACGCCACATCGGGCGCCCCGATCTGCAACGGCATGATCCAGTTCGCGAACCCGGCGAAGAGCGGCGTCGCGAACATCAGCAGCATGATCGTGCCGTGCATCGTGAACGCCTGGTTGAACTGCTCGTTCGACACGATCTGCGTACCCGGACGGGCCAGCTCGGCGCGCATGACGAGCGCCAGCACACCGCCGATGCAGAAGAAGGCGAACGATGTGACCAGATACATCGTGCCGATCGTCTTGTGATCAGTGGTGGTCATCCACTTGATGACGATGTTTCCCGGCTCTTTGCGCCGTACCGGCAGCTCGCTCTCGTAGGAGTCGCCTGCTGCCGCGGCACCCTGAGGTTCGTTGAGGATGCTCACAGGTTGTTCGTCTCCGCGTTCTTGGCGTGGCCAGTCTGCGCGATCCCGGCGGGGATGTAGCCGTTCTGGTGCTTGGTCGCCAGGTCCTTGAGGTGCTGCTTGTAGCGCTCCGGGGAGACGACCTTCACATTGAAGAGCATCCGGGAGTGGTCTACGCCGCACAGCTCAGCGCACTTGCCCAGGAAGGTGCCCTCCTGGTTGGGGGTCACCTCGAAGGAGTTGGTGTGGCCCGGGACAACGTCCATCTTCATGAGGAACGGCACCACCCAGAAGTCGTGGATGACGTCGCGCGAAGTGAGAACGAAGCGGACCTTCTCGCCCTTGGGCAGCCAGAGGGTCGGCCCCGGGTTGCCGGTCTGCGGGTTCCGGGAGGCCGGCGTGCCGACGTCGTAGACGCCTTCGGCTCCCTTGGGGAATTCCTTGGTGAAGCGGTCCGGGATATCGGACAGCTCTGTGGTCTTCGCCGCGTTGCCCGTGGACGGGTTGCCGTCCACGTCCTCCACGTAGTTGAAGCCCCAGCTCCACTGGAAGCCGACCACGTTGATCGTGTGGGCGGGCTTCGCCGAGAGACTGAGGACCTTCGACTCATCACGCGCGGTGAAGTAGAAGAGCACCGAGACGATGATCAGAGGGACCACGGTGTACAACGCCTCGATCGGCATGTTGTACCGGGTCTGCGGAGGTACCTCCACCTTGGTCCGGCTTCGCCGGTGGAAGATGACACTCCAGATGATCAGCCCCCACACCAGCACGCCCGTGGCGAGCGCTGCCGCCCACGAGCCCTGCCAGAGGGAGAGGATCCGAGGTGCCTCTTCCGTTACCGGGGTGGGCATACCAAGGCGGGGGAAATCCTTGTACGAGCAACCGGTAGCGGTCACAAGGATCAGGCCCGCAGTCAGCACCTGCGGCAGCTTCCGCCGCATCGGGCGCCGCGACGAGCGGTCGGAGCCGTTGGGACTCACGTAGCGCCTTCCCGAGAGTCTCGCCCGGGCGGCCGGCTGCGGCCGCATCAGGTCGGTCGCCGGTCCTGCTCGGGCAGGGGTTTGGATGTTTATGCGGACCAAACCCTACTGGAGGCCATTTGGGGCCGCGCGGGGAGGGTGCCCAACGCGCCGCCCGACACCCCGAAGGGGTGGAATCCCGGCTTCCGGCGGGGATCTGACGATCCCTCCCCCTACGAGGCGGGCCGTCCGTCCGCAGGCGCAGACTAGCGTGGCGCCGTGTCCTACTTCGATGCCGCGTCCTCCGCGCCCCTGCACCCCGTCGCACGTCAGGCCCTGCAAGCCTCCCTGGACGACGGCTGGGCCGATCCCTCCAGGCTGTACCGGGAGGGGAGGCGGGCGCGGCTGCTGCTCGACGCGGCCCGCGAGGCGGCGGCCGAGGCGGTCGGGTGCCGCCCGGACGAGCTGGTGTTCAGCTCGTCCGGCACCCGGGCGGTCCACTCCGGAATTGCCGGCGCACTTTCCGGCCGTCGGCGTGTCGGCGGCCATCTGGTGGTGTCGTCGGTCGAACACTCCTCGGTACTGCATTCGGCGGCGGCCCATGAGGCGAGTGGCGGTTCGGTGACCGAAGTGCCGGTCGGCCGGACCGGGGCGGTGGCCCCAGGCACTTACGCGGCCGCGCTGACCGCCAGGACCGCGCTGGCCTGCCTGCAGTCCGCCAACCACGAGACCGGCACCGAGCAGCCGGTCGCCGAGGTCGCCGACGCGTGCCGGGCCGCCGGGGTGCCGCTGCTCGTGGACGCCGCCCAGTCGCTGGGGTGGGGGCCGGTCGAAGGGGACTGGTCGCTGCTCACCGCCAGTGCGCACAAGTGGGGCGGGCCGGCCGGGGTGGGGCTGCTCGCCGTACGGAAGGGTGTGAGGTTCGTCCCCCAAGGCCCGGCGGACGAGCGGGAGTCGGGGCGGGCCGCCGGTTTCGAGAACCTTCCGGCGATCGTGGCCGCCGCGGCCTCACTGCGGGCCGTACGGGCCGGGGCCGCGGCTGAGTCGGTACGGCTGCGCGGTCTCGTGGACCGGATCAGGGCCTCGGTGGGCGAACGGGTGACGGATGTCGAGGTGGTCGGCGACCCGGTGCGACGGCTGCCGCATCTCGTGACGTTCTCCTGTCTCTATGTCGACGGGGAGACTCTGCTGCACGAGTTGGATATGGCCGGTTTCTCCGTGTCATCCGGTTCGTCCTGTACCAGCAGCACGCTGACGCCCAGTCACGTGCTGCGGGCTATGGGGGTGCTCTCGGAGGGGAACGTGCGCGTCTCGCTGCCGCTCGGCGTGGCGGAGGCGGACGTCGACCGGTTCCTGGAGGTGCTGCCGGGCGTGGTCCGTTCCGTACGGGAGCGGCTGGGCGCTGGGGCGGGCGCCACTCAGGGGCCGGTGCGGGGTGCGGAGACGGCGCCCCCCGCGGAAGCGGAAGCAGCGGCGGCACCGGACAGGGCGGCTGCCGCGGGGCCCGGGGCCGGCCCTGCGGCGGAACTCGTCGTGGACGCGCTCGGGAAGCGCTGCCCGGTCCCGGTCATCGAGCTGGCCAAGGTGATCGGGGACGTGCCGGTGGGCGGGGTGGTGACGGTGCTCTCGGACGACGAGGCCGCGCGGCTCGATGTGCCGGCGTGGTGCGAGATGCGGGGGCAGGAGTACGAGGGGGCGCACCCGGTCGACGGGGGAACCGCCTTCCGGGTGCGCCGCGTGTCGTGAGCCGGTCGGCAGGGCCGCACCGAAGCGCGCAGGGCCGGCCTGCGGACCGGTGGGCTACTGGAGGTGGACCTGGACCTCTTCCGCCGCGTCCTGGCCGTACGCCTTGGTGAAGCGGTCCATGAAGTTGGCGCGGCGCAGGGTGTACTCCTGCGTACCCAGCGTCTCGATCACCAGCGTGGCCAGCATGCAGCCGACCTGCGCCGCGCGCTCCAGGCCGACGCCCCACGAGAGCCCGGACAGGAAGCCCGCACGGAACGCGTCGCCCACGCCCGTCGGGTCGACCTTCGCCTCCTCCTCTGCGCAGCCGACCACGATCGGGGCCTCGCCCCGGCGGTCGATCCGGACCCCCCGGGAGCCGAGCGTGGTGACCCGGTGGCCGACCCGGTCGAGAATCTCGTCCTCGGTCCAGCCGGTCTTGGACTCGATGAGCCCCTTCTCGTACTCGTTGGAGAAGAGGTACGTCGCGCCGGCGAGCAGCGTACGGATGTCCTCACCGGTCATCCGGGCGATCTGCTGCGAGAAGTCGGCCGCGAACGGGATCGAGCGGGTGCGGCACTCCTCGGTGTGGCGGAGCATCGCCTCCGGGTCGTCGGCGCCGATCAGCACCAGGTCGAGACCGCCGACGCGCTCGGCGACCGACTGGAGCTCGATCAGACGGGCCTCGCTCATCGCACCCGTGTAGAACGAGCCGATCTGGTTGTGGTCGGCGTCCGTCGTGCACACGAAGCGGGCGGTGTGCAGGACCTCGGAGATCCGGACCGACTCGGTGTCCACGCCGTTCCGGTCGAGCCAGGCGCGGTACTCCTCGAAGTCCGAGCCGGCCGCGCCGACCAGGATCGGGGCCGTACCGAGCTGGCCCATCCCGAAGCAGATGTTGGCGCCGACGCCTCCGCGCCGCACGTCGAGGTTGTCGACCAGGAAGGAGAGGGAGACCGTGTGGAGCTGATCGGCGACCAGCTGGTCGGCGAAGCGGCCGGGGAAGGTCATGAGGTGGTCGGTGGCGATGGAGCCGGTGACTGCGATACGCACGGCGAGGACTCCTGCGGATGCGGAGGAGGGAGGCTGACACCTCACGCTACCGGTTCGCGCTCCGCGGCTCGAAGGGAGGAAACTACCCGATAGTAGAGCTTTCTCCGCAGGCCGCCCCATGCCTACGGTGGGATATGCCGAACTCCATCGCGCAGCACCCCGCAGCTCCGTCCGAGCCCGAAGACCTGACCGACCTGCGCGGCCACTGCGCGCGCATGGCCCCGCACTGGGTGGTGCCGGTGAAACCCGCACCCAAGCCCGTGCCCCCGTCCCTGATCCACGGGGTCAGGGTGCCGCCCGCCTCCGCGCGGCTCATCGACGCCATGTCCGAGTACGGGGACTGAGCGGGCCCCGACTGAGCGGTCCGGACCGATCGGCCCCGACTGAACGGCCCGGCGCGGGCCGCCGAAGCAGCAGGCAGACAGCAGGGCAGACAGCAGAGGGAACCGTGCGCTCCCCCGCCTCGTCCCACCTCCGTTCCCCCGCACGGGGGAACGGAGCCACAGCAGTGGACGGCAGCGGAGTCGAAGGAGCATGCGGTGAGCAGCGAGCGACCCGAGCACGACACGGCGCGTCCCCGGCGGCGGTCCCCCGCTGTCGTCACCTCGGTGGCGGCAGCGGTGCTGCTGGCCGGAGGCGGCGGGGCCTACTGGGCGGCGACCGCGGCCGGCCACGACAACGGCGGCACGGAGACCAGCGGCGCCCCCGGCGGCACCACCGGCCCGCCTCCCCTCGCGCTGGACCAGTCGGCGCGGAGCAGCGGCTCCCCGGGCATCGCGCCGGGGGAACCCGACCCGCGGGGCCCCGTCTACCGCTCCGACGGGACCTTTCCCGCCCCGCCGAAGACGGCTCCGGTGTACCGCGCCGACGGCGCCGTCAGCGCCGCCGACGTCGCGAAGCTGGCCGGCGCGCTCGGCGTGCCGGGCACACCGCGGCTCGTGGGTACGGACTGGAAGGTGGGCCCGGCCAAGGACGGCTCCGGCCCGCTGCTCCAGGTCGCCCGACAGGCCCCCGGCACCTGGACATTCACCCGCTTCGGTAGCGGTGGCAGCGACAACTGCCCGCGCGGGAAGGCCTGTTCCACCGGCGGGACCGCCGCGGCCGGCGACGGGAAAGCCGTGAGCGAGCGGGCGGCGAAGGCCGCGGCCGCTCCGGTGCTGAAGGCCCTGGGCGAGAGTGACGCGAAGCTCGACGCCGGCCGGGTGATGGGTTCGGTGCGGGTGGTGAACGCCGACCCCAAGATCGGCGGGCTGCCCACGTACGGCTGGACGACGGGGCTGCAGATCGGAGCGGACGGCCAACTGACCGGCGGCAGCGGCCCGTTGAAGGCTCCCCTCAAGGGGGCCGAGTATCCGCTGATCAGCGCGCCCGACGCGCTGAAACGACTGAACGCGCCCCCGACCGGGGCCCCAGGCGCCGGGACCGGGGGCTGCGCGACGATGGAGCCGCTGACCGAGCGCTCGGCCGCCGACACCGGCAGCGGCAGCGGCAGTAGCAGCGGCAGTAGCTCCAGCACAGGGAGCGCGCCGTCGTCCGGGTCCTGCGCGCCGTCGTCGCCGTCGTCGCCGCCCAAGGCTCCCGGGTCCCGGCAGGTGACCGTGAGCCACGCGGAGCTGGGCCTGGCGGTGCGGCTGGCCGGAGGGCGCCAGATCCTCGTCCCGTCATGGCTGTTCGAGACACGGCCGCCCGCGGGCGCGGCCGGACCCGGAACGGTCACCGCGACGGCGGTGGCGGACCGCTATCTGGCGAAGCCGGAGCCGCCCGCGGCCGGAAACCACCCTGGTGGCTCGTACCAGACCCCGACGGCCTACCACGCCGACGGACGGACCCTGACCCTGCGCATCACGGGTCGGATGTGCGGCCGGTACGGCGTACGGACCACCGAGAACAAGGACACGGTACGGGTGGCACTGACCGCGCCGAGCCCCAAGCCCGGGACGGTCTGCCCCGACATCATCGGCCAGGTGACGCAGAAGGTGGTGCTGGACCAGCCGCTGGGGAGCCGGCAGGTCGTCAACGCGGCGAACGGCGACCCGGTACCCCGGATGTGAGACGAGCCCCCTGCCGCAGAGGCGATCCGGCAGAGGTGAGACGACAGAGGCGGCGGCCCCGGATGTCCGGGACCGCCGCCTCTGGCCGTCTTGCCGAAAGGCCCAGCCGAAGGGTCAGCTGAACGAGTCGCCGCAGGCGCAGGAGCCGGTGGCGTTCGGGTTGTCGATCGTGAAGCCCTGCTTCTCGATGGTGTCCACGAAGTCGACGGAGGCGCCGCCCAGGTACGGGGCGCTCATCCGGTCGGTGACGACCTTGACTCCACCGAAGTCCTTGACCACATCGCCGTCGAGCGAGCGCTCGTCGAAGAAGAGCTGGTAGCGGAGGCCCGAGCAGCCGCCGGGCTGGACGGCGACGCGGAGCGCGAGGTCGTCACGGCCTTCCTGGTCGAGCAGGGCCTTGACCTTGGACGCGGCGGCGTCGGACAGGAGGATGCCGTCGCTCACCGTGGTCTTCTCGTCCGATACGGACATCTGCTTCACTCCCGGGATGGGTCTCCCCGCCGAGGCAGGGAAGTACGGACTGCTTGCCGACCATTGCAACCGGCAGGGCCACGGATTCATTCCGGGCCGGGCACTTCTTTGCCCCTTCATGCTCGCACACCCCTTCCGTCGCGTCACAGAACCGGGCGTCCAGGGATACGTCACACTGACGAGATTGGCATCGTCAATCTGACGTGAAGCGGCTATGATAAATAGCGTCATTTAGACGAGAAGGCCCCGGTGTCCGCACCGGCTCCACCGGAGCGGCACAAGCCGCACGTGTTTCTTGAGAAGAAAGGGTGCGTGTCGTGACCACCGCCCAGCCCCGTCAGGATCTCGATGTACAGCCCTCGCCGCTCGCGCTGCTGCTGCTCGGCCGGGAGGCCGACCCGAAGAGCGAGCGCGGTGTGGAGTGCCCGGGCGACCTGCCCTCTCCGTCCGACCCGGACCTGGTGGAGCGCGCCCGCGTGGCCAAGGAGAAGCTCGGGGACAAGGTCTTCGTGCTCGGCCACCACTACCAGCGCGACGAGGTCATCCAGTTCGCCGACGTGACCGGCGACTCCTTCAAGCTCGCCCGCGACGCGGCCGCCAGGCCGGAGGCCGAGTACATCGTCTTCTGCGGCGTGCACTTCATGGCCGAGTCTGCGGACATCCTGACCACCGACGACCAGAAGGTCGTGCTCCCCGACCTGGCGGCGGGCTGTTCGATGGCCGACATGGCCACCGCCGAGCAGGTCGCCGAGTGCTGGGACGTGCTGACCGACGCCGGCGTCGCCGACCGGGTCGTGCCCGTCTCGTACATGAACTCGTCCGCCGACATCAAGGCCTTCACCGGTCGGCACAGCGGCACCATCTGTACGTCGTCGAACGCGAAGCGCGCCCTGGAGTGGGCCTTCGACCAGGGCGAGCAGGTCCTCTTCCTCCCCGACCAGCACCTGGGCCGCAACACCGCGGTACGGGACCTGGGGATGTCGCTGGACGACTGCGTCCTCTACAACCCGCACAAGCCGAACGGCGGCCTCACCGCCGAGCAGCTGCGCGGCGCGAAGATGATCCTGTGGCGCGGGCACTGCTCGGTGCACGGGCGGTTCTCGCTGGACTCGGTGAACGACGTCCGCGAGCGGATACCCGGCGTACGGGTGCTGGTGCACCCCGAGTGCAAGCACGAGGTCGTCTCGGCGGCGGACGAGGTGGGCTCGACCGAGTACATCATCAAGGCGCTCGACGCGGCGCCCGCCGGTTCGAAGTGGGCGATCGGGACCGAGCTCAACCTGGTGCGCCGGGTGGCCAACGCGCACCCGGACAAGGAGATCGTCTTCCTCGACAAGACGGTGTGCTTCTGCTCGACGATGAACCGGATCGATCTGCCGCATCTGGTGTGGACGCTGGAGTCGCTGGCGGAGGGGAACCTCGTGAACCGGATCGAGGTCGATCCGGAGACCGAGAAGTACGCGAAGCTGGCGCTCGAGCGGATGCTGGCGCTGCCATAGGGGTTGCCTGCGGCGTGGCCGCAGAAGGCCCGGTCCACTGTTGGAGGTCGGTGTACCGGGCTCCCAGCGGGGCCGCCTGACGCCAACCGCCCCGCCGTCAGCCGGCGTTCCCGCCGCTCTCCAGCCGCCGGCCCCGGCTCTCCGCGATCCGCAGGGTGTCCCCCAGCGACTCGGCGAGCCGGGTGCCCGCGAACCGTAGCTCCCGCTCCCCCACCACGGTCTCCGCCAACAGCTCCCGGGCCTGCTCCAGTACGTACTCGGCCGAGGCGATCATCTCGGTCTCCAGTTCGTCGGCCACCCGGGAGAGGTGGCTGTCCGGGTTCGCCGTGCTCAGCCAGCACGGGCCGCCGCGCTCGTTGGTCCACGGGAGCAGTCGCAGGGCCCGGCCCTGTCCGTCGAACATCATGTCGGTCGCTACCTCCGGAGCTGACCCTCTGGCGCACCGCGCAAGAGGGTGGTTACGGTGTGTGCCGCAATCGTCGCCCTGGGGAACTCCACCTCAACAGGGCGCCGCTGTCCCGGCCTTGGGAACGGGACACACGAAAGGCACGCACCGTGACGTTCAAGCCCCAGCCGCTCACCCCTTATCTCTCCGCCCGCCACTACTTCGGCTCCGAGCAGCGCCGTCACCGCGAGCGGGCCGGCCTGTCGCTCGTACAGCTCGCGGGCATCGTGAACTCCAGCAAGAGCACGCTGGCCCGGATCGAGACGGCTGACCTGATGCCGCCACCGGACATCCCCAGCCGGCTGGACATGGCCTTCGGGACGGACGACCACTTCCACGGGCTGTACGAGCTGGCCCGGCGGGAGATCCATCCCGACCAGTACCAGCGGTACATGGACTTCGAGTTCCGGTCCGAGGTGATAGAGCAGTACGGCGCGCAGGCACTGCCAGGCCTGTTCCAGATCGAGGAGTACGCACGGGAGTTGCTCCGTTGCCAGGAGGACCTGAGCGCCGAACAGGTCGAGGAACGCGTCACCGCACGCATGTCGCGGCAGGAACGCCAGCGTTCGGAGGACCCACCGTTCCGGTGGGCGATCATCGATGAGGCCGTGCTGCGACGACAGGTGGGCGGGCCTGCCTGTATGCGTGAGCAACTGGCTTCGCTGCTGGAGCAGGTGGATACTCCGAACAGTAAAGTTCAGGTGATGCCGTTCAGTGCGGGGCCACACTCGCTCTTGGGTGGCGCGCTGACTCTGCTGGCCCTGCCCGACGGCACTTCGGTGGCGTACGAGGAGGGCATCCAGGCCGGTCATCTCTACGAGGACCCGGCCGCGGTGAAGAAGTGGCGACGCCAGTACGAGGTACTGCGCGCCAACTCCCTCCCCCTGGCCGAGTCGGCGGAACTGATCCGGACCACGATGGAGGACTACCGACCATGACCCACTCCCCCGAGTTGGGCACCGCCCACTGGCGCCGCAGCAGCTACAGCAACACCAACGGGGGCGAATGCGTCGAGATCACCGACGATTTCCCCGGCATCGTCCCCGTACGCGACAGCAAGAACCCCACCGGCCCGGCACTCATCGTCCAGGCCGCAGCCTGGGGTTCGTTCGTCTCCTCGCTCAAGCAGCAGTAGCGCTCAAGCAGCAAGCGGGAACCCGGAGGGGCCTGTCCCACCCGCTCGTGTGGGACAGGCCCCTCGTCATGCCAGGGCGGTCAGACGTTCGCCGGCTCCGGCTCGTCCGACGGCGACTCGGCACCCGTGGGAGCCGTATCGCCCGACTTCTTCTCGCGCTTGGCCGCCTTCTTCACCGAGCGGCGCTCCTTGCGGAGCTCCACCAGCGCGTAGAGCGTCGGCACGAGCAGCAGCGTCAGCAGCGTCGAGGTGATCAGACCGCCGATCACCACCACCGCCAGGGGCTGCGAGATGAAGCCGCCCTCGCCGGTGACGCCGAGCGCCATCGGGAGCAGCGCGAAGATCGTCGCCAGTGCGGTCATCAGGATCGGCCGCAGACGGTGCCTGCCGCCCTCCATGACCGCCTCGACCACGCCGAGGCCCTGCGAGCGGTACTGGTTGATCAGGTCGATCAGCACGATCGCGTTGGTGACCACGATGCCGATGAGCATCAGCATGCCGATCATCGCCGGGACGCCCATCGGGGTGCCGGTGGCGAGCAGCAGGCCGATGGCGCCGGTGGCCGCGAACGGGATCGAGACCAGCAGGATCAGCGGCTGGACCAGCGAGCGGAACGTCGCCACCAGCAGCATGAAGACGATCGCGACGGCGGCCAGCATGGCCAGCGCCAGGTTCTTGAACGCGTCGCTCTGGTCGGAGGAGACACCGCCGATCTGGACGGTCGCACCGCTGGGCAGCGTCTTCTCGACGTCCTTGATCCTGGACTGGAGCGCGGTGGTGACCGCGCCCGTGTTGTCACCGGTCGGCTTCGCCGTGATCGTCGCGGCGCGGGCGCCGTCGATGCGGGTCATCGAGACCGGCCCCGGGACCAGCTCGACCGTGGCGATGTCGCCGAGCTTGACCGCGCCGAGGCTGAGGTTCCTCAGCTGGGCGAGGGTGGTGGCCGGCTGCGCCGACTTCACGACGACGTCCCGCTCGGTGTCGTCCAGGATCGCCTTGCCCGACGTGGTGCCCTGGACCGCCTGGCCGACGGCCGCGCCCAGCGTCGTCTCGTTGAAGCCCGCCGCGGCCGCCTTGTCGTTGGTCTTCACCGAGATGCGCGGCACGCTCTGCGAGAGGTCGCTCTGCACGTCCTTGACGTGGTCGAGCTCGGCCACAGCGGCCCGTACCTGCTCGGACGCCTTCTTGAGGGTGTCGCCGTCGCCGGCCTTGACCACGACGCTGAGGTCCTGGTTGCCGAAGCCGCCGCCGCTGCCGACACTGGCGTCGCCGATGCCGTGCAGCTTGGCCAGGCCCTTCTCGATACGGTCCTGGGTCGCGTCGTAGTCCGACGCGTTCTTCAGGGTCACCTGGTACGAGGCCTGGTTGGCGCCCGTACCTCCGCCGAAGGCAGCGGCGAAGCCGGAGGAGCCGACCGTGACCTGGTAGTCCTTGATCGTGTCGATGCCGTCAAGCACCTTCTCGACCTTCTTGGCCGCGGTGTCGGCGGCCTGCAGGCTGGTGCCCGGGGCGAGCTTCTGGGTGAGCGACAGGGTGTCCTGGTCGCCCTGGTCGAAGAAGTTGGTCTTGAGCAGCGGGGCCATGCCGAAGGTGGCGATGAGCACCACGGCCGCGATGACCAGGCTGGTGATACGGCGCCGGGTCGCGAAGCGCAGCACCGGGACGTAGAAGCGCTGCAGACGGCTGCGCTCCTCCTTCTCCTCGGCCCTGCGGCGCAGCTCCTGCGGGTCGGCACCGGCCGAGCCCTTGGGGGCGCGCAGGAACCAGTACGAGAAGACCGGGACCACAGTCAGCGAGACCAGCAGCGAGGCGAGCAGCGCCGCGGTGATCGTGATGGAGAACGAGCCGAAGAGCTGGCCCACCATGCCGCCGACGAGGCCGATCGGCAGGAAGACCGCCACGGTGGTCAGCGTGGAGGAGGTGACCGCGCCCGCGACCTCCCGGACCGCGCTGATGATCGCCGTCCGGCGCTCCTCGCCGTAGCTCAGGTGCCGCTTGATGTTCTCCAGGACGACGATCGAGTCGTCGACCACCCGGCCGATCGCGATGGTCAGCGCGCCGAGGGTGAGCATGTTGAGCGAGAGGTCGCGGGTCCACAGCACGATCAGCGCCAGGAGCACCGAGAGCGGGATGGAGAGCGCGGTGACCAGGGTGGAGCGCAGCGACGCCAGGAAGACCAGGATGACGATCACGGCGAAGAGGAGGCCGAGCGCGCCCTCGGTGGTGAGGCCGGAGATGGACTTCGAGACGGACGGGCCCTGGTCGAAGATGACCTTCAGATCGCTGCCGGAGCCGAGGGTCCTGCGCAGCTCGGGGAGCTTGTCCTTGACCGCGTCGGAGATGGCGACGGCGCTGCCGTCCTGGTCCATCGTCAGCGAGAGGGAGAGGCTGGGCTTTCCGTCCGTACGGGTGATGGAGACCGCGCTCGCGGGCTGCTCGGCGACCTTGGCGATGTCACCGAGGCGGACCGGCTTCGGGGCCTGGCGGCCCGTGGACACACCGCCCGGCGCGGGCTGACCGGTGACGCGCAGGTCCTCGATCTGCTTCAGCGAGGTGTAGCCGCCGCCGACCTGGACCGTGCGGCTCTTGCCGTCCTCGGAGAAGGACCCGGCCGGGAGCGTGGCGCCGCCCGCCTGGAGAGCCTGGCTGAGCGTCGCCGCGTTCAGTCCGGCGCCGGCCAGCTTCTTGACGTCGGGGGTGACGGTGACCTGGAGGTCCCGCACGCCGTCGACGCTGACCTGGCCGACGCCGTCGATGTTCTGCAGAACCGGGACGACCGAACGGTCGAGCTGGTCGGAGAGCGCCTGCTGGTCCTTGTTGGAGGTGACGGCGAGGACGACCGTCGGGATGTCGTCGGTCGAACCGGCGACGACCTGCGGGTCGACCGAGTCGGGGATCTTCACCCGGGCCCGGTTCACGGCCTGCTGGACATCGGCGACGAGCTGCTTGGTGCCGTTGCCGTAGTCGAACTGGGCCATGATCACGGCGTTGCCCTCGCTCGCCGTGGAGGTCACGCCCTTGATGCCGTCGACAGCCTTGATCGTGTCTTCGAGCGGCTCGACGACCTGCTTCTCGACCACGTCGGGGGACGCGCCCTGGTACGGGGCGAGCACCGACACCATCGGCAGTTCGATGGTGGGCAGCAGCTGCTGCTTGAGCTGCGGTATCGCGATCGCACCGAAGACGACGGCGACGATCGATATCAGCCCGATCAGGGCCCGTTGCGCGAGGCTGAATCTGGACAGCCAGGACATGGGGTCTCTCTTCTGTGGCGTACGAGGCAGGTGGAGCCGGAGGAATGGCTGAGGGTGTGCGGGGGTACGAGGGGAGGGACACGTATGACCCACGTCTACCTTCAGCTATCCGGCAGGCCGGATTCGTCGCTCCCAGGTGCCCTACTTATCCGGCGCATACAGCAGCTGGAGTATGCCGCCGCTACGCCCTTGGGTGGACCAGGCCCGATTCGTAGGCGATTACCACCAATTGGGCCCGATCGCGGGCCCCGAGCTTCGCCATCGCCCGGTTCACATGGGTCTTGACGGTGAGCGGGCTGACGGACAGCCGCTCGGCGATCTCGTCGTTGGAGTGGCCGCCGCCGACCTGGACGAGGACCTCCCGCTCGCGGACGGTGAGCGCGGCGAGCCGCCCCGCGTACGCCTCGGGGCCCGATCCGTCCGAACTGCCGCCCTGGGCAAGGAAACGCGCGATGAGCCCCTTGGTTGCCACCGGGGAGAGCAGCGCCTCCCCCGCCGCCGCGATACGGATCGCGTTGAGCAGCTCCTCCGGCTCCGCGCCCTTGCCGAGGAAGCCGGAAGCGCCGGCCCGCAGCGACTGGACCACGTACTCGTCCACCTCGAAGGTCGTGAGCATCACCACGTGCACCGCGGTGAGTTCGGGGTCGGTGCTGATCATGCGGGTGGCGGCGAGTCCGTCCGTGCCGGGCATCCGGATGTCCATCAGCACCACATCGGGGGCCTCCGAGCGGGCGAGGGCCACCGCCTCCGCGCCGTCCGCCGCCTCCCCGACGACCTCCATGTCGGGCTCCGAGTCCACCAGCACCCGGAACGCGCTGCGCAGCAGCGTCTGGTCGTCGGCGAGCAACACCCTGATCGTCATACGTCCTCCCCCGCTCCGGCCGTGACCGGCAGTATCGCCTGTACGCGGAAGCCGCCGCCGTAGCGGGGCCCCGCCGAGCAGGAGCCCCGCAGCGCGGCCGCCCGCTCGCGCATCCCGGTCAGGCCGTGGCCCCCGCCGTCCGCCGCCCCGCCATGCCCGGCACTCTCCGGCCCGGCCTCCGCGCCCTGTCCCGCGCCGTCGTCGAGGACGGTGACCTCCACGGCCGGTCCCACCCGCACCACGCTGACCTCGGCCCGCGCGCCGGGCCCCGCGTGCTTGCGCACATTGGTCAGCGCCTCCTGGATGATCCGGTAGGCGGCCAGGTCGACGGCGGCGGGCATGGTGGTCTGCTCGGGGTTGCAGGCCACCTCCACCGGGAGTCCGGCGTTACGGAAGGTGTCGACCAGCTCGTCGAGCACCGCGAGTCCCGGCGCCGGTTCGGTGGGTGCCTCGGGGTCGCCGGACTGGCGCAGCAGGCCGACGGTGGCGCGCAGTTCGTTCAGCGCGGAGCGACTGGCCTCCCGTACGTGGGCGAGTGCCTCCTTGGCCTGGTCGGGGCGCTTGTCCATGACGTGGGCCGCCACCCCGGCCTGGACGTTGACCAGGGCGATGTGGTGGGCGACGACGTCGTGGAGGTCACGGGCGATCCGCAGCCGCTCCTCGGCGACCCGGCGTCTGGCCTCCTCGTCGCGGGTGCGTTCCGCCCGCTCGGCCCGCTCCCGGATGGCGTCGACGAAGGCGCGGCGGCTGCGTACGGCGTCGCCCGCCGCCGACGCCATTCCGGTCCACGCGAAGATCCCGAGGTTCTCCTGCGAGTACCAGGGGGTCCGGCTGAAGCACATCGCCGACGCCGTCAGCACCGCCATGGTGAGCAGCCCGACCCGCCAGGTGGTGGGGCGGTCGGTGCGGGAGGCGACCGTGTAGAGCGCGATGACCGCGCTCATCGCCACCGGCGCCGGCGGCTCCCCCGCGATCAGCTCGACCATGGTGACCGCGCCGGTCACCGCGAGCACGGACACCGGGCTGCGGCGCCGCAGCACCAGGGCGGCGGCGCCGACCAGCATCAGGACGACGCTGCGCAGCTCCGGGCTCCTGGTGCCGAAGGTCGGGCCGTCGGGGCCGCCGGTGGAGGCGAACGAACCGGTGATCATGCAGACGAGCACGGCCAGGGCCAGCACGGCGTCGAGGGCCGTCGGATGGGCGCGCAGCCAGCCGCGGGCCCGGGCGTAGCGGGTGGCAGCTTTCGACGGTGGTGTCACGTCGAGCAACGGTACGGCGTGCCGCAGCGTGGTCGGGCCGCCCAGCGGCGCGTGCTGTCTCCGCCGGACAGCACGGCGCCCCGCCCTGTTCCGTCCCCCGACTGGAGGGGCGGAACGGGACGGGGCGCCGGACGGAAAGTCGCCGGAGGAGTCCGGACGGGCCGTGGAGCGGCTCAGCCCGGGATCAGACCGTCGTCGTTGAGCATGTCCCTGACGTCCGCCAGGGTCGCTTCGGCGGGCGGCAGGATCAGCTCGGATGGGGCCAGGGAGTCGTCAGGGAGCGGCGTTCCCAGGTCCCGGACCTTGTCGAGCAGGGCGTGGAGTGTGCGACGGAAACCTGCTTCGTCGCCGCCCTGCACCTCGACGAGCAGGTCGTCGTCCAGCTTGTTGAGCTCCGTGAGGTGGCTGTCGGCCAGCTCCATCTGACCTTCACCCATGATCCGTACGATCATGACGCGTCCCTACTGCTTGTCCAGATTCGGATGGGGCCTGTCCTGCGGCTCACTGCCTTCGATGGCCTGCTGGGACGCGGAGGACCCGCCTGCCAGCTCGGCCTTCATGCGCTGCAGTTCCAGCTCCACATCCGTACCACCGGAGATCCGGTCCAGCTCGGCGGAGATGTCGTCCTTGCCCATGCCGGACTGGTCGTCCAGAGCGCCCGATGCGAGCAGCTCGTCGATCGCACCCGCCCTGGCCTGCAGCTGGGCCGTCTTGTCCTCGGCCCGCGCGATGGCCTGGCCGACGTCGCCCATCTCCTCGGAGATGCCCGAGAAGGACTCGGCGATCCGGGTCTGCGCCTGGGCCGCCGTGTAGGTGGCCTTGATGGTCTCCTTCTTCGTACGGAAGGCGTCGACCTTGGCCTGCAGACGCTGGGCGGCGAGAGTGAGCTTCTCCTCCTCGCCCTGCAGCGTCTGGTGCTGCGTCTCCAGGTCGGTGACCTGCTGCTGCAGCGCCGCACGGCGCGACAGCGCCTCCCGGGCCAGGTCCTCTCGGCCCAGCGCGAGGGCCTTGCGTCCCTGGTCCTCCAGCTTGGTGGACTGCCCCTGCAGCTGGTTCAGCTGCAGTTCGAGACGCTTGCGCGAGGTCGCCACGTCGGCGACCCCACGGCGTACCTTCTGAAGCAGTTCGAGCTGCTTCTGGTACGAGTAATCAAGGGTCTCGCGCGGATCCTCGGCCCGGTCCAGGGCCTTGTTGGCCTTCGCGCGGAAGATCATTCCCATACGCTTCATGACACCGCTCATGGGCTTCGCGCGCCCCCTTCTGACGGACTTCAGCTCCAGCACTTGAACCCACACTACGGGGCCTACATCCATTACCGCACTGTTCGGGAGCGGATGCGCTCCTCCTCCAGGACGAGCTGAGGCGGTTCCACTCCCGCGCAGGGAGTAGGAGCACCCCGGGGAAAGCCCCAGCAGAACCGGCGGAACCAGTACAGGGCGGCTCCCGGCCCCTGCAGACCGTTGCGGGATCGTTCCCCCTCGGTCCTGGCGCCCCGCACCGCACCCCGTACCCTTGGGTTTTGTGTTCCGAAGCCGCGCCAATGAAGAGAAGGTCCGCACCTCCAAGGTGACGCCGGACCTCTCCAAGCAGCCCCGCGACCCGCAGGCCCCCAAAGGTCGCCCCACTCCCAAGCGGAATGATGCGCAGTCCCAGCGACGCCGCGCGGTCACTCCCACGACCGACCGCAAGGAGGCCTCCAAGCGTCAGCGCGAGGCCCGCCGTGCGGACATGGCGAAGCAGCGTGAGGCTCTCGCCAGCGGCGACGAGCGTTATCTGCCGGCCCGGGACAAGGGCCCGGTCCGCCGCTTCGCGCGGGACTACGTGGACTCGCGCTGGTGCCTCGCCGAGTTCTTCCTGCCGCTCGCCGTCGTCATCCTGGTACTGAGCGTCATCCAGGTACCCGGCATCCAGAGCATCGCGCTGCTGCTCTGGCTCATCGTGATCGTGCTGATCATCATCGACTCGGCCGGAATCTGGTTCCGGATGAGGAAGCAGATGAACGAGCGCTTCCCGAACGAGCCCAAGGGCGGCGCCCTGGCCTACGGCCTGATGCGCACGCTCCAGATGCGCCGGATGCGGCTGCCGAAGCCGCAGGTCAAGCGCGGAGAGCGGCCCTGAGCACGGGCGCCTCGGGGTTCGACGGCGCTTCGGCCGCATGGCTGAAGGGGCTGGGAGGCCTGCGCAACACCGTCCGCCAGGAGCTCGTCGCGCGTCAGCTCGACGAACAGCTCGCGGCGCGTTTTCCGGTGGGGCAGCGGCTGCGGATCCTCGACGTCGGAATCGGGCAGGGCACCCAGGCCCTGCGGCTGGCCCGCGCCGGGCACACCCTGACCGGCCTGGAGTCCGACCCGGCGATGCTCAAGGTGGCCCGTGACGCGCTGGCCACCGAGCCCGAGGGCATCCGTGAGCGGATGCGGCTGATGGACGGGGACGGCCGGGAGACCGGTGCGCACTTCCTCCCCGGCAGTTTCGACGTGGTGCTCTGCCACGGCGTCCTGATGTACGCCGATGAGCCGGACGCGATGCTGGCCGGTCTGGCCAGGATGCTGGCACCCGGCGGACTGCTCTCGCTGCTCGTACGGAACGCCGACGCGCTCGCCATGCGGCCGGGATTGGCCGGTGACTGGCCGGGCGCGCTGGCCGCCTTCGACAGCGACACGTACACCAACCGGCTCGGCCTGACCGCACGCGCCGACCGGCTCGAAGCGGTCACCGCCACGCTGGCCGGGATCGCCGCCCCCCTGCATGCCTGGTACGGGGTGCGGGTCTTCACGGACAACGTGGGCAACGACGAGGAGCTGCCGTCCGCCCTTGAGCTGGACCAGCTGCTGGCGGCCGAGGACCGCGCCGGGCGGACCGAGCCGTACAAGAACGTCGCAGCGCTGCTTCATCTGTGCGGTGTACGGGGCTGACGCCCAGCTGCGTCCTCCTGGCTGGGTCTTCCGCCCCGGTCTTCCCCTGATCGGCGGCGCACCGCAGGCAGACCCCACTTGCCAAAAGCGACACTACGGACATGGATTCCTCCCGTACCCGTGGCCGTGTCCGTAGCCGCGCGCACCGGCTGCTGCTGCCGCTGACCGCAGGAATCTGTGGCGTCGCCCTGATCGGCGGCTGCTCAGGTTCCGGTTTCTCGTCCGGCCCCGCCGCCGGCTCCGGTCCTTCGGCGTCCCCGTCGGCGGCCGCCGACTCCGCCGCCACCGACGGCGGGGACGCCCTGCAGAGCAACTACGAGCAGGTGATCAAGAACGTCCTGCCCTCGGTCGTCCAGATCGAGTCGGGCAACGACCTCGGCTCGGGCATCGTCTACGACGGCAAGGGCGACATCGTCACCAACGCCCATGTGGTCGGCAAGGCCAAGCAGTTCAAGGTCACATCGGCCACCGGCGGCGGCCAGTTGCACGCCCGGCTCGTCTCCAGCTACCCCGCACAGGATCTGGCGGTCATCAAGCTCGACAAGGTCCCCTCCGGGCTGAAGGCCGCCTCCTTCAGCCAGTCGTCCAAGGTCGACATGGGGACGATCGTGCTCGCGCTGGGCTCGCCCCTCGGGCTCTCCAGCAGCGTCACCCAGGGGATCGTCTCCGCCACCGGACGCACCGTCAGTGAGGGCAGCTCGGGCGGCGGCACCGGGGCCACCATCGGGAACATGGTGCAGACCTCAGCCGCGATCAACCCCGGCAACAGCGGGGGCGCGCTGGTCGGCCTGGACGGGAAGGTCATCGGCATCCCCACGCTGGCGGCGACCGACCCGCAGCTGGGCAGCGGCGCCGCACCCGGCATCGGATTCGCCATCCCGGCGTCGATGGTGACCAACATCGCGGGCCAGATCATCAAGAACGGCAAGGTCTCCAACTCGGGCCGGGCCGCCCTGGGTATCACCGGCCGCACCGTCGTGGGCGCCAATTTCCAGCCCGCGGGGGTCGCGGTGGTCGCCCTGACGAAGGGCGGCGCGGCGGGCGCCGCCGGGCTGCGGACCGGGGACATCGTCACCCGGGTGGGCTCCACCCCGGTCACGTCGCTGACGGCGCTCTCCGAGGTACTCGCCTCGCACAAGCCCGGGCAGAAGGTCAAGGTCGGCTACGAGCGCGGCAGCAGCGTGAAGACGGCCGAGGTCACCCTCGGCACGATGTAGGGCCGGGGCGGCGGCCGGTCGGGAACAGCACCGCGCGGCGGTGACGGACGGTGCCCGTGCGGGCGCCGCCCCTCGCCGCCGCCGGAACGGGGTCTCAGTCCTCCGGACCGGCCGCGTCCGCGCCGTCCGCCGTCTCCTTGGGGTGCAGGCTCATCGGACCGTAGATCTTCGTCGCGTCCTCGAAGAGCGTCACCTGGTCGGCGCCGCCGTCGGCGAGCTCCTTCCACACCTCGCCGACCCAGGACTCCGCGTCGCCCTGCGTGGTGAACTCATCGGGCGCCACCGCCGGCTGGGTCTCCGTACCGTCGGACTTCTCGAACCGCCACGTCCATGCCATGTCCGCCTCCTGGATGCCACTGGATGACACACTGCTGCCACGCTGTATTCGGCCGGCCGGGATCCCGTACGGGTCTCCCCGGCGGGTTCACAGCCTGCTGGCAGCGTAGCCGGGCGAGCACCGCGAGCGGCCGCGCGGGAGGATCTTCCTGTGGAACTCACTCTCCTCGGCACCGGTGCCCCCGACGGGCTGCCCCGTCCCGACTGTCCCTGCGCCGTCTGTGCCGCCGCCCGGGGCGACCGGGCACGGGCGGCGACCGCGCTGCTCGTCGACGGCGTACTGCTGCTCGACCTCACTCCGGGGGCCGCACTGGCCGCCGCACGCGCCGGGCACTCGCTGGCCGGCGTACGCCAGGTGCTGCTCACCCATCCGCACGACGGGCCCCCGGTGGAGCTGCCGGCCGGGCTGCCGCAGGCCGGCCGGGTGGCCGACGGGCGCGTGCTGACGCTGATCAGCGGGCACCGGGTGCGGGCGGTCGCGATGGACTCCCCCGGTACCGGGTACGAGGTGACGTCCCCGGAGGGCGAGCGGCTGCTGTACCTGCCGCCCGGCGCCTCACCGGCCGGGTTCCCGGACGACGGCCCGGCCCCCTACGAGATGGTGCTGGCCGACGTGGTCGGACGCCCGGACGCGCTGGCCAGGCTGCGGGCGGCCGGGGCCGTCGGTGCCACCACCGATGTGCTGGCCGTCCATCTCGGCCACGAGGTGCCGCCCGGTCCCGAGCTGGCGCGACGGCTGGCCGCAGCGGGGGCGCGGGCGGTACCGGACGGGACGACGCTGATCGTCGGCGAGTACCACGCGGTGCCCGACCTGCCGCGCCGCACGCTGGTGCTCGGCGGGGCCCGCTCGGGGAAGTCCGTGGAAGCCGAACGGCGTCTGGAGGGGTTCCCCGGGGTCGTGTACGTGGCGACGGGCGGCAGCCGCGAAGGCGACGCCGAGTGGGCGTCCCGGGTGGGGCTGCACCGTGAGCGCAGGCCGGGATCCTGGCGGACCGAGGAGACCTGCGAGCTGCTGCCGCTGCTGGCGGAGCACGACGGGCCGCCGCTGCTGATCGACTGCCTGTCGCTGTGGCTGACCGACGCGATGGACCGGGTGGGTGCCTGGGACGACGAGCGGTGGACGGACGGCGGCGAACGGGCACTGCACGCGCGGGTGAGCGAGCTGGTCGCCGCGGTCAGGGCCACCGGGCGCATGGTCGTCGCCGTCAGTAACGAGGTGGGCTCGGGTGTGGTGCCCGCGACCGCGTCCGGGCGGCGCTTCCGGGACGAACTCGGGCGGCTGAACGCGGCGTTCGCCGCCGAGTGCGAGCACGTTCTCCTGGTCGTCGCCGGGCAGGCGGTCGTGCTGCGCGGCTGACAGCGCGGCCCCGGCAATCGGCGCACAGAGGGAGGTATGGGCCGCGCGGCGTCCCGCCGGGGAGGGCTGCCGGTACTGTTCGGCGAATGAGCTCGCTGAATCTCGACGACTTCTCCGATCTGATCGAACGCCCCGACAGCGGCGTACGGCGCGAAGCCGAGGAACGCCGGGAGCGGCTGGCCGTCCCGCCCGGCGCGCTCGGCCGGCTCGACGAGCTGGGTGAGTGGCTCTCGGCGGCGCAGTCCGCGGTGCCGGTCAGGCCGGTCGACAACGTCCGCGTGGTGCTGTTCGCGGGCGATCACGGTGTGGCCGAGCGGGGTGTGTCGGCGCGGCCCGCCAAGAGCGCGCATGTACTGGTGCGGGCCGTGCTCGACGGGGAGAGCCCGGTCGCGGTGCTGGCCCGCCGGCTCGGGCTGCCGGTACGGATCATCGACGCCGGCCTCGACTGCGACCCGGCGCTGCTGCCGGACGAGGTCGTACGGCACCGGGTGCGGCGCGGCACGGGACGGATCGACATCGAGGACGCCCTCACCGTCGAAGAGGCCGAGCAGGCCGTACGTCTCGGCATGGCGATCGCGGACGAGGAGGCCGATTCGGGCACCGGCCTGGTCGTGCTGGGCGATCTGAGCGTCGGCGGCACCACGGCCGCGTCCACGCTGATCGCCGCGCTCTGCGGCACGGACGCCTCGGTCGTCACCGGGCGTGGCGGAGCGGTCATCGACGATCTCGTCTGGATGCGCAAGTGCGCGGCGGTCAGGGACGCGCTGCGCCGGGCCCGCCCGGTCCTCGGCGACCAACTGGAGCTGCTCGCCGCGGTCGGCGGCGCGGATCTGGCCGCGATGACCGGGTTCCTGCTGCAGTGCTCGGTCCGGCGGCTGCCGGTGATCCTCGACGGGGTGGTCTCGGCCGCGTGCGCGCTGGTGGGCCAGCGGGCCGCCTTCCGCGCCCCCGAATCCTGGCTGGCCGGCCAGGTCAGCGGTGAACCGGCCCAGGCGAAGGCGCTGGACCGGATGGCGCTCACCCCGCTGCTCGACCACGGGGTGACGGTGGGCGAGGGCACGGGGGCGCTGCTGGCGCTGCCGCTCGTGCAGGCGGCGGCGGCACTGGCGGCTGAGCTCCCGGAGGGTTCGGCGGACAGTGCCGGGGGAGCGGAGGCGCTCGCCTCGGAAACCTCAGCGGAAACCGGGGCCGTAGCCCCCTCCGCCGAGGCTGATCCGGCCGGAAACACACCCAACGCGGCCGGGAATGACGTGACTTCGGTGGCGTCGGGGCCATCAGCGGGAGACAGTGGGGAGTAGCAACGCGGTCGGCGGCCTGCCGTCGGCCGCAGCAGGTCCCGGCAGGAAACCCGGCGCCCCATATCATCGCGTTTCATGGGAGACGTCCGTACATCTGCCGGGGGCACACCCCTGACCACGGTCCGGTCGCGCCACTGTGCGGCGTTCGCCGTCTGGTATCTGCGTGCCGTGGCGTTCATCAATCTGCTGGGCGCCGCCTGGGTCTCCCTGGGCCAGGATGTGCGGCGGCACAACACCGAGTACTTCTTCACCCCCTATCTGCTCACCGCGGGCTTCGCATCGGGTGCGTTCAGCCTCTTCCTGGCGGTCACCATGCGCCGCCGCAAGCGGGCCGCCTGGCTGCTCAACCTGGTGATGAGCGGACTCTTCCTGCTGGTCCTCGTGCTGGCGATGTGCTTCCCGGAGTTCCGCAGGTACGCGCAGAACTGGGTCTCGCTGGCGCTGACCGCAGCCTTCGTCCTGTCGCTGCTGACCGGCAGGCGGGAGTTCTACGCCAAGGGCGACCGCTCCAATCCGAAGCTGGCGGCCACCGTTGCCGTGGGAGGGCTGCTGGTCTGCTCCCTGCTGGCCTCGCTGCTGGTCACCATCACCAACACGGCCCATGACACGTACCGTTCGACGTTCCTGGACCGCTGGCGGTACGGCACGATGCGGCTGGTCTCGCTGGTCCCCAACGACTCCCGCATCCAGGGCATCGAGACCCCCGCCTGGGTCGACGTCTTCATCAACGTCATGTCCACCCTGCTGCTGCTCGCGGTGCTCTTCGCGGCCTTCCGCTCCCGGCGTGCCGTCGACCCGATCACCCCGGACGACGAGGAGCGGCTGCGCGCCCTCCTGGACAAGCACGGCGAGCGCGACTCACTCGGCTACTTCGCGCTGCGCCGCGACAAGAGCGTGGTGTGGTCCCCCACCGGCAAGGCCGCGGTCGCCTACCGGGTGCTGAGCGGGGTCTCGCTCGCCTCAGGTGATCCGATCGGCGATCCGGAGGCCTGGCCGGGGGCGATCGAGCCCTGGCTGGCCGAGGCGCGCGAGCACGGCTGGCTGCCCGCGGTGATGGGGGCGAGCGAGGAGGCGGGCACGGTCTACGCCAGGCACGGCCTCGACGCGCTGGAGTTCGGCGACGAAGCCATCGTGGACACCGCGGAGTTCACCCTGGAGGGCCGGGCCATGCGGACGGTGCGCCAGGCGTACAAGCGGGTGCAGCGCGCCGGGTACACGGTCCGGATCCGGCGGCACGAGGAGATCCCCGATGCCGAGATGGAGCACCTGCTGCACCGGGCCGACGACTGGCGCGACGGAGCCACCGAGCGGGGGTTCTCGATGGCGCTCGGACGGCTCGGCGATCCGGCGGACGGCCGCTGCATGATGCTCGAATGCACGGACGGCGAGGGCGAGTTGCGTGCCGTCCTGAGTTTCGCGCCCTGGGGCCCGGAAGGGCTCTCGCTGGATCTGATGCGCCGTGACCGGGAGGCCGAGAACGGCCTGATGGAGTTCATGATCATCGAACTCCTGCAGCGGGCGAAGGAGATCGGGATCACTCAGATCTCACTCAACTTCGCGATGTTCAGATCGGTCTTCGAACGTGGCTCGAAGCTCGGGGCCGGCCCCGTGCTGAGGCTATGGCGCTCGTTCCTCACCTTCTTCTCACGGTGGTGGCAGATCGAGTCGCTGTACCGCGCCAACGCCAAGTACCGGCCAATCTGGGAGCCCCGTTTCATGCTGTTCGAGAAAAGCGCGGATCTGCTGCGCATCGCTGTCGCCTCGGCGCGCGCCGAGGGTTTCCTGGAGGCCCCGGGCATCCTGAAGTGGCTGCACCGCAAGCCGCTCGGGACCAGACGGTGAACCGGAGCGCCCTGTGCGCCGCGGCCCGCCGCGAGTGGGGGCCGCTGTTCACCACCGTACGGACGGCGCTCGTCAGCAGGAAGTGGCGTGCCGTCCCGCTGACACTCGGCTCCGTCGCCCTGACGGCGTGCTTCCAGATCGTGCAGAACCAGTCGTGGGGGCTGCGGCCTGTGCACGACATCGGGTTCGTCCGGGCGATGGACCCGCTCTGGCTCGCGCTGCTGCGCACCCCGCTCTCACTGTTCGTACCGGCCCTGGACCTGCCGGTCTGGGGCGCGCTGGTCCAGATCCTGCTGGTGTTCGGCATGGCGGAGATCTGCATCGGCTGGTGGCGGACGCTACTGATCTCGTACGTCACCACGCTCGCCGGCACGCTGTACGCCCGCCTCGCGATCTCCTTCGGGCCGCACAACGCCTTCGGCGTGAAGGCGTCGGACGCGCTGATCGTCGACACCGGTCCCTCGGCCGCCGTGGTGGGTCTCGCCGTCTTCGTCTGCTGGCGGCTGGGCGCCCGGTGGACGACCGGCGCGGTGATCCTGGGCATGGTCCTGGAGCTGGTCCTCAAGGACAACCTGGCGGGCAAGGAGCATCTGGCGGCGATCCTGGCCGCGCTGGCGCTCTGCGCCCTGGCGGGCTGGCGGGACCGCCGGCTTCAGCGGGGCGGTCCGCCGTCCCGTCCGGGCAGCTTGGTCCGGGCCGGGTCGGGGGCGCCGCCGATGAACTCCCCCAGCCGGCGCCGTGGGCCCGCCCAGCGCCTGTCGTGACGGTAGGCGCGCCGGATCGCCCTGGCGCGGGTCCGGTGCCTGTTGCGGTAGAAGCGCTTGGCCCACGGGGACACCGGTCGGGCCAGCCGGACGGCGCCGATCAGGGCGACGAACGGGACCACGGCGCCGATCAGGGCGATCCGGGGTTTGCCCTTGCTCAGCGCGATGAGCGCGAAGGCGAAGTCCAGCACGACGTTCACCACGACCGTCGTCCGGTCGTGGGCCTCCTGCGGCGACACCTGATTGACCCCGAACGGCAGGAAGCCGCCCAGGATCAGCCCCACCAGGGCCGCCGTGAGCACCACGATCTCGACGCTCTTGCGGCCCTGTTCGCTCCAGTACACGTCGTCGAGGTGGAGGAGGAGGGCGAACTCGTCGAGGACCAGGCCCGCCCCGGCTCCGAAGACGACCGCCCAGACAGCGCCGCCCACCCCGTGTCTCCCACTGGTCACCGCGCCGAAGCCGCCGATGACCACCAGGATGACGCCGGGCACCACATGGTGGATGTGCATGCCGCCGGGGGTGACGTTCCTGAATGGTCCGCGGCCCGCCCGGATCAGCCGGGCGATGGACCGCACGATCACGAAGGACAGGACGAAGGAGAACAGCGCCAGCGTCAGCGGGAGCTTGCCGGGTTCCACAATGTTCCGCGCCCACCAGTGACCCATGCCACCTGCTTCCCTTTTGAGTGTTACACGTAACTTATCCGCCCTCGCCTGCGGATAGCCTGCGCGCCATGGACGGCATACGTTTCGCCTTCGGCACGCTCACGGTCCTCCCGGTCCGGGTGACCCGCTGGGACCGGGCCGCTGCGCGCTCGGGCATGCTCTGGGCTCCGCTGGCCGGCCTGGTCGTGGGGGTGTGCGCGGCGGCGCTCGGCGCACCGGTGCTGCTGCTCGGTCCCGGGCCGCTGCTCGCCGCGGTGGTGAGCGCGGCTGTGCCCGCGGTCCTCACCCGTGGGCTGCATCTGGACGGCCTCGCGGACGTCGCGGACGGACTCGGCAGCGCGAAGCCGGCCGATGAAGCGCTGCGCGTCATGAAGCAGTCGGACATCGGCCCGTTCGGCGTGGTGACGCTGGTCCTCGTCCTGCTCGCCCAGGTCGCCGCGCTGGCCCGGCTGTACGGGGAGGGCTGGGCGCAGGGAGCGGCCGGCGCCGTCGTCTGCGCGCTCGCGGCCAGGCTGGCGCTGACGCTCGCCTGCCGCCGGGGCGTTCCGGCCGCCCGCCCGGACGGTCTTGGCGCGGCGGTGGCCGGGGCCGTGCCCGCAGGGGCCGCGCTGGGCACGGCCGTTGGTGTCACCGCGGTGTGCGCGGCGGCGGGCGCGCTCTTCGGGCCGTACGGCGCGCTGCGCCACGCACTGGCCGTGCTGCTGGCGCTCGGCACGGCCCAACTCCTGCTGCGGCACTGCGTGAGCCGCTTCGGCGGGGTGACCGGGGACGTGTTCGGCGCGCTGGCCGAGACGGCGGCCACGGCGGCCCTGGTGGTGCTGACGTTCGGATGACAGCCGGTCCGGCGGGCCGTCGTGTCTGCCGCCCTGTCCTGTCCGGCGCTCCGTCGCGCACCGTCGCGCAGGACAAGATCTGCCGCCCCGCTCTATTTGCTGCTCTGTCTAATTAGCAGCCCGCGTGGGCGATTTCCGTCACCGAGCGTAGGCTCTGCGGCGGGGCGGCCCCATCCATCGGCCACCGACCAACTCAACGGAAGCGAGATTTCACCACCGTGACTGCTCTCACTCTCAGCACGGCCGGCGCCGCAACGCTGCGCGCCGACGCCGTCGTCGTAGGCGTGGCGAAGGGCGCCAAGGGCCCCGTGGTCGCACCGGGCGCCGAAGCCGTGGACAAGGCGTTCGGCGGAAAGCTCGCCGCCGTTCTGGAGACCCTCGGAGCCACCGGCGCCGAGGGCGAGGCGACCAAGGTCCCCGCGCCCGCCGGCCTCAAGGCCCCGGTCGTCCTGGCCGTCGGGCTCGGCGCCGTACCGGACAAGACGGACGCCGAGGCCGAGTTCGCCGAGGAGACGCTGCGCCGCGCGGCCGGTGTCGCCGCCCGCGCGCTGGCCGGTGCCAAGAAGGCCGCCTTCGCGCTGCCCGTCACGGCCGCCGAGGACGTCCAGGCGATCGGCGAGGGCGCGCTGCTCGGGGCGTACGCCTTCACCGCATTCCAGGCCGTCCCCAAGGAGGCCAAGGGCCCGCTCGGTGAGGCCGCCCTGCTGGGAGCCAAGCCGCGGGACAAGGCGCACAAGGCCGCCGCCGAGCGCGCCGTGACCGTCGCCGAGGAGATCAACCGCGCCCGCGACCTGGTCAACACCCCGCCGAACGAGCTGGATCCGGCCGCCTTCGCCGCTGTCGCCACCGCGGCCGGCAAGGAGCACGGCGTCAAGGTGCAGGTGCTCGACGAGAAGGCCCTCACCAAGGGCGGCTTCGGCGGCATCCTCGGCGTCGGTGTCGGTTCGGAGGCTCCGCCCCGGCTGGTGAAGCTCTCGTACACGCACTCCAAGGCGGAGAAGTCGCTCGCCTTCGTCGGCAAGGGCATCACGTACGACTCGGGCGGCATCTCGCTCAAGCCGGCCGGCCACAACGAGACGATGAAGTGCGACATGGCCGGCGCCGCCGCCGTGTTCGCCGCCGTCGTGGCCGCCGCGCGCCTCGGCCTCCAGGTCAACGTCACCGGCTGGCTGGCGCTCGCCGAGAACATGCCGTCCGGCTCGGCCACCCGCCCGGGTGACGTGCTGCGGATGTACAGCGGCAAGACCGTCGAGGTCCTCAACACCGACGCCGAGGGCCGGCTGGTGCTGGCCGATGCGTTGGCGAAGGCCTCCGAGGAGACGCCCGACGCGATCGTCGACGTGGCGACGCTGACCGGCGCGATGATGATGGCGCTCGGCAGCCGTACCTTCGGCATCATGTCCAACGACGACGCCTTCCGTACCGAGCTGCACGAGATCGCGGAGGAGGTCGGCGAGCCGTCCTGGCCGATGCCGCTCCCCGCCGACCTGCGCAAGGGCATGGACTCGCCCACCGCCGACATCGCCAACATGGGCGAACGGATGGGTGGCGGGCTGGTCGCCGGTCTGTTCCTGAAGGAGTTCGTCGGCGAGGGCATCACCTGGGCCCACCTGGACATCGCGGGCCCGGCCTTCAACGAGGCAGGCCCCTTCGGGTACACCCCCAAGGGCGGCACCGGCTCGGCGATCCGCACCCTGGTGCGCCTCGCGGAGCGCACTGCCGACGGCGACCTCGGCTGACCGGCGCCACCGCACCTCCCGTACGGCCCCGGGCTCCCCGCCCGGGGCCGTACGGCTTTGCCCTGTCTTTGCCGGTGTTCGCCCTGAACGAAATCCGTACGCGCGTACGCCCGGGTGAGCGGCCCGGAGGGCGGATGGGACGTACCGCACTGCGGCCCGGCGTCTCGTCGGCGGCCGACAAGTGCAAAGATGGGTCTTCGGCAGGACAGGGCCCCCACCACAGGGCCGAAATAAAAGCGGCCGTACACCCGCCGCCGCCCGGTCAGGGAAGACCGGCACCGGCGCACCATGCATGGAGGACGTGACGTGGCGAACGACGCCAGCACCGTTTTCGACCTAGTGATTCTCGGCGGCGGTAGCGGCGGTTACGCCGCGGCGCTGCGCGGGGCGCAGCTTGGTCTCGACGTCGCCCTGATCGAGAAGAACAAGCTCGGCGGCACCTGCCTGCACAACGGCTGCATCCCCACGAAGGCCCTGCTGCACGCCGGCGAGATCGCCGACCAGGCGCGTGAGAGCGAGCAGTTCGGTGTCAAGGCCACCTTCGAGGGCATCGACATCGCCGGGGTCCACAAGTACAAGGACGATGTGATCGCGGGCCTCTACAAGGGCCTGCAGGGACTGGTCGCCTCCCGCAAGGTGACCTACATCGAAGGTGCGGGGCGTCTCTCCTCCCCCACCTCCGTGGACGTGGACGGCAAGCGCATCGAGGGCCGCCACATCCTCCTCGCCACCGGCTCCGTACCGAAGTCGCTGCCCGGCCTGGAGATCGACGGCAACCGCATCATCTCCTCCGACCACGCCCTGACGCTGGACCGGGTCCCGGAGTCCGCGATCATCCTTGGCGGCGGCGTCATCGGCGTCGAGTTCGCCTCGGCGTGGAAGTCCTTCGGCACCGACGTGACGGTCGTCGAGGGCCTGAAGCACCTGGTGCCGGTCGAGGACGAGAACAGCTCGAAGCTCCTGGAGCGGGCGTTCCGCAAGCGCGGTATCAAGTTCAACCTGGGCACCTTCTTCGACAAGGCCGAGTACACCGAGAAGGGTGTCAAGGTCACGCTGGCCGACGGCAAGGAGTTCGAGGCCGAGGTGCTGCTCGTGGCCATCGGCCGCGGACCGGTCTCGCAGGGCCTCGGTTACGAGGAGCAGGGCGTCGCGATGGACCGCGGCTATGTCCTGGTCGACGAGTACATGCGCACCAACGTCGAGACGATCTCGGCCGTCGGTGACCTGGCCCCGACCCTTCAGCTCGCGCACGTCGGCTTCGCCGAGGGCATCCTCGTCGCGGAGCGGCTGGCCGGCCTGAAGACCGTGCCGATCGACTACGACGGTGTGCCGAAGGTGACGTACTGCCACCCCGAGGTCGCATCGGTCGGACTCTCCGAGGCCAAGGCCAAGGAGGTGTACGGCGCGGACAAGGTCGTCGCCCTCAAGTACAGCCTCGCGGGCAACGGCAGGAGCAAGATCCTCAAGACCGCGGGCGAGATCAAGCTCGTCCAGGTCAAGGACGGTGCCGTCGTAGGCGTCCACATGGTCGGTGACCGGATGGGTGAGCAGGTCGGCGAAGCCCAGCTGATCTACAACTGGGAAGCCCTGCCGGCCGAGGTCGCGCAGCTCATCCACGCGCACCCGACGCAGAGCGAGGCGCTCGGCGAGGCCCACCTGGCCCTCGCCGGCAAGCCCCTGCACTCCCACGACTAGCAGCCCTCCCGGGCTCTCAGTCCCTGGGCGCGACGACCACTTCCAGACTTTGTAAGGAGCAACTGAAACCATGTCGGTTTCCGTAACCCTGCCGGCGCTCGGCGAGAGCGTCACCGAGGGCACCGTCACCCGCTGGCTCAAGGCCGAGGGCGAGCGCGTCGAGGCCGACGAGCCGCTGCTTGAGGTCTCGACCGACAAGGTCGACACCGAGATCCCGGCTCCGGCTTCGGGCGTGCTGGCCGCCATCAAGGTCGCCGAGGACGAGACCGTCGAGGTCGGCGCCGAGCTGGCCGTCATCGACGACGGCACGGGCGCGCCCGCTGCCGCCCCGGCTCCGGCCGCCGCCGAGGCGCCTGCCGCCGAGGCCCCCGCGCCCGCCGCCGAGGCCCCGGCCCCCGCGGCTGCTCCGGCTGCCGAGGCGCCCGCCGCCGGCGGTTCCGCCGAGGGCACGGACGTCACCCTTCCGGCGCTCGGCGAGAGCGTCACCGAGGGCACCGTCACCCGCTGGCTCAAGGAAGTCGGCGACGACGTCGCCGAGGACGAGCCGCTGCTCGAGGTCTCGACCGACAAGGTCGACACCGAGATCCCGTCGCCCGTTTCGGGCACCCTGCTGGAGATCCTGGTCGGCGAGGACGAGACCGCCGAGGTCGGCGCCCGGCTCGCCGTCGTCGGTGCGAAGGGTGCGGCCCCGGCAGCCGCGCCCGCCGCTCCGGCACCGGCCCCGGCTGCTCCGGCACCCGCTGCCGCACCGGCCCCGGCTGCTCCGGCACCGGCCGCCGCTCCGGCTCCGGCACCCGCCCAGCAGGCTCCGGCCGCGCCCGCCGCACCGGCGCCCGCACCGGCCCCGGCCGCCGCTCCGGCTCCCGCCCCCGTCACCCCGGCCCCGACCTCCGGTGCGAGCACCGGCTCCACCGGAGAAGCTGTCGCCGCGCCCCCAGCTGCTGACGACGGCGCCTACGTGACCCCGCTGGTCCGCAAGCTCGCCGCCGAGAACGGCGTCGCGCTGGGTTCGGTCAAGGGCACCGGCGTCGGTGGCCGCATCCGCAAGCAGGACGTCATCTCCGCGGCGGAGGCCGCCAAGGCCGCCGCCCCGGCGCCGTCGGCGGCTCCCACCGCCGCTGCCAGGGCGCCGAAGCTGGAGGCGTCCCCGCTGCGCGGCCAGACCCTCAAGATGACCCGGATGCGCAAGGTCATCGGCGACAACATGATGAAGGCGCTGCACAGCCAGGCTCAGCTGACCACCGTGGTCGAGGTGGACATCACCAAGCTGATGAAGCTGCGCAACCAGGCCAAGGCGTCCTTCGCCGCCCGTGAGGGCGTCAAGCTGTCCCCGATGCCGTTCTTCGTCAAGGCCGCCGCTCAGGCGCTGAAGGCCCACCCGGTCGTCAACGCCCGGATCAACGAGGACGAGGGCACGATCACCTACTTCGACACCGAGCACATCGGTATCGCGGTGGACTCCGAGAAGGGTCTGATGACCCCGGTCATCAAGGATGCGGGCGACCTCAACCTCGCCGGTATCTCGAAGAAGACCGCTGAGCTGGCCGGCAAGGTCCGGTCCAGCAAGATCAGCCCGGACGAGCTGTCCGGTGCGACCTTCACGATCAGCAACACCGGCTCGCGCGGTGCGCTGTTCGACACGGTCATCGTCCCGCCGAACCAGGCAGCCATCCTGGGCATCGGCGCGACCGTCAAGCGTCCGGCCGTCATCGAGACCGCCGAGGGCACCGTCATCGGCGTCCGCGACATGACGTACCTGGCTCTCTCCTACGACCACCGCCTGGTGGACGGCGCCGACGCGGCCCGTTACCTGACGACGGTCAAGGAGATCCTGGAGGCCGGCGAGTTCGAGGTCGAGCTCGGCCTGTAACCAGCCTCACCTGCGGCGCCCCCCTCCGGATCCCTTCCGGACGGGGGCGCCGCCGTATTGTCATGGGGGGCCTGGTCCGCGCGACCGGCCACACCCAGACCAATACGGTCCGAAGGAGCACAAAATGACGCCGCCCGTCATCCACTCCCTGCGCGAGCAGATTCGCGAGCACATCGTGGAGGGCATCGTCCGCGGGCGCTGGCAGCCCGGTGAACGGATCGTGGAGCGGCGGATCGCCGTCGAGCTGGAGGTCAGCCAGACGCCGGTCCGGGAGGCCCTGCGCGAGCTGGAGTCGCTGCGGCTCATCGAGTCGGCCCCCAACAAGGGCGTACGCGTACGGAATCTGACCGCTGCCGACCTGGAGGAGAGCTACCCCGTCCGGGCCGGTCTTGAGCAGATCGCGGCCGAGCTGGCCGCCGACCGGCTGGCCGCCGACGTGTCCGTCCTTGAGCCCTCGGTCGCCGCCCTCTACCGGGCCGACCAGGCCGGCGACAGCGCGGCGCAGGTCAGGCACACCGTGGCCTTCCACCGCGAGCTGGTGCGGGCCGCCGGGAACAGTGTGCTGATGCACACCTGGGAGTCCCTGGGCATCGAGGTGTTCACCACGCTGTCGATCCGCTGGCTGGGGACCGTGCAGAAGTCCTACGCGGAAGAGCACGAAGCACTGGTCGAGGCCTTCCGCCGGAGGGACCCGCAGATCGGCCCTCTGGTGAAGGTCCACGTGCTCGGATGTGCACCGCGGGCCTGACGAGAGGCCCTTTCGCGGCACCGCGTGCCCCGATTACTGACACCGAATGCCGACTTTCTACGGTGCGGAAAGATTTTTCCTTCAACCCTTTGATCGATCATCGATCAGCGATTTACAGTCTCCGGAGGGCTTCACCCAGCCCGTCGCCCTGTCCTGCCAGACCGGGCCTATCTGCACCCCCTGTTCTGTCCGGAAGGCGGCGACCATGACCGACCCCGTAGGCAAGCTTCACAGCGAGCTCGACCAGCTCCCGGACCGCGACCCCGAGGAGACCGCCGAGTGGGCGGCCTCCCTGGACGCCGTCACCAAGGCCGCCGGCCCCCACCGTGCCGCATATCTGATGCGCCGCACGCTGGAGCGGGCCGACAGCGACGGTCTCGCGCTGCCCAAGCTGCTTGAGACCGATTACGTCAACACCATTCCGACTTCCGCCGAGCCCGCCTTCGACGGCGACCTGGCGATGGAGAGCCGGATCACCGCGTGGAACCGCTGGAACGCGGCCGCGATGGTCACCCGCGGCTCCCGGTTCGGCGTCGGCGGCCACATCGCCACCTTCGCCTCGGCCGCCTGGCTGTACGAGACCGGCTTCAACCACTTCTTCCGCGGCAAGGAGGGCGACGGCTCGGGTGACCAGCTCTACATCCAGGGCCACGCGTCGCCCGGCATCTACGCCCGCGCCTTCCTCGACGGACGCCTCAGCGAGCAGCAGCTCGACAACTTCCGCCAGGAGGCGGGCGGCGACGGTCTGCCGTCCTACCCGCACCCGCGCCGGCTGCCCTGGCTCTGGGAGTTCCCCACGGTCTCGATGGGCCTGGGCCCGATCTCCTCGATCTACCAGGCTCGGTTCAACCGCTATCTGACCGGCCGCGGCATCAAGGACACCTCGAAGTCGCACGTCTGGGCCTTCCTCGGCGACGGCGAGATGGACGAGCCCGAGTCGACGACCGCGCTCACCCTGGCCGCCCGTGAGGGGCTCGACAACCTCACCTTCGTCATCAACTGCAACCTGCAGCGCCTCGACGGCCCGGTGCGGGCCAACTTCCGGGTCGTGCAGGAGCTGGAGGCCCAGTTCCGCGGCGCCGGCTGGAACGTCATCAAGACGCTCTGGGGCTCCGCCTGGGACGAGCTGATCCAGCTCGACACCAACGGTGCGCTGATCCGCCGCCTCCGCGAGGTGCCGGACGCGCAGTTCCAGACGTACGCGACGCGCGACGTGGCCTACATCCGCCAGCACTTCTTCGGCGCCGAGCCCGCGCTGGCCGAGCTGGCGAAGCTGCTCACCGATGCGAAGATCGCCGAGTGCTTCCACACCTCGCGCGGTGGCCACGAGGCCCGCAAGGTGTACGCGGCGTACAAGGCGGCCCTGGAGTTCAAGGGCGCGCCGACCGTGATCCTCGCGCAGACCGTGAAGGGCTTCACGCTCGGCGAGGGCTTCGAGTCCCGCAACGCCAACCACCAGATGAAGAAGCTGGACGGCAAGCAGTTCCGCGCCATGCGCGACCTGCTGGACCTGCCGATCCCGGACGCGAAGCTGGACGAGGGCCTGGTGCCGTACGGCCACCCCGGCGCCGACTCCCCCGAGGTCCGCTACCTCCAGGAGCGCCGCGCCGAGCTCGGCGGCCCCGCCCCGGCCCGCCGGGTGCACCAGGTGGTGCTCCCGGAGCCCGAGGAGCGTGCCTTCAAGGCGCTCATCAAGGGTTCGGGACATCAGGAGATGGCCACCACGATGGCCTTCGTCCGCCTGATGAAGGACCTGATGCGGGACAAGCAGACCGGCAAGCGCTGGGTGCCGATCGTCCCCGACGAGGCCCGTACGTTCGGTATGGAGTCGCTGTTCCCCTCGGCCGGTATCTACTCGCCGAAGGGCCAGACGTACGACGCGGTCGACCGCGACCAGCTGATGTACTACAAGGAAGCCACCGACGGCCAGATCCTCAACGAGGGGATCACCGAGGCCGGCGCCATGGCCGACTTCATCGCCGCCGCCTCGTCGTACGCGACGCACGGTGAACCGATGATCCCCTTCTACATCTTCTACTCGATGTTCGGCTGGCAGCGCACGGCCGACCAGATGTGGCAGCTCGGCGACCAGCTCGGCCGCGGATTCATCGTCGGCGCCACCGCGGGCCGCACCACCCTGACCGGTGAGGGGCTCCAGCACGCGGACGGCCACTCGCACCTGATCGCCTCCACCAACCCGGCGTCGCTCAACTACGACCCGGCGTTCGCCTTCGAGATCGCGGTGATCGTCAAGGACGGTCTGCGCCGGATGTACGGCCCGGACGCGGAGAACGTCTTCTACTACCTGACGGTCTACAACGAGCCGAAGCCGCAGCCCGCGATGCCCGAGGGCGTCGAGGAGGGCATCCGCCGCGGTCTGTACCGCTTCAAGGAGGGAGCGGAGGCAGCCGGCGCCCCGCGGATGCAGCTGCTCGCATCCGGTACGGCGATCCACTGGGTACTGGAGGCGCAGGAACTGCTCGCGGCCGACTGGGGTGTCACGGCCGATGTCTGGTCGGCGACCTCGTGGGGCGAACTGCGCCGCGACGCGCTGGAGTGCGACGAGGCGCTGCTCCGCGGCGAGCAGCGCACCCCGTACGTCACCCAGGCGCTGGCCGGTGCGCCCGGTCCGGTGCTCGCGGTGAGCGACTGGATGCGACAGGTACCGGACCAGATCAGCCAGTGGGTCGAGCAGGACTGGACCTCGCTCGGCACGGACGGGTTCGGTCTGTCGGACACCCGGGAGGCGGCCCGCCGCCACTTCGGTGTCGACGCCCAGTCGGTCGTCGTCGCGGCGCTGGCCTCGCTCGCCAAGCGCGGCGAGGTACCCGTTTCGGCGGTCAAGGAAGCGCGCGAGCGCTACGGCCTGTGACCGTGTGAACATCTGGCAGCGGGCGCGTGAGCCGGGGGAACCCGACGTCACGGGCCCGTTGTCAGTGGTGGCGTGCATGCTGATTCCATGCGCGCTGCCCGCCTGATCAAGATGGTGCTCCTGCTCCAGTCCCGGCCGCTGATGACGGCGGCCGAGCTGGCGCAGGAGCTCGACGTGTCCGAGCGCACCGTCACACGGGACGCGCTCGCGCTCTCGGAGGCGGGCGTTCCGGTGTATGCGGAGCGGGGCAGGTCCGGCGGGTACCGGCTGATCGGCGGTTACCGCACCCGGCTGACCGGTCTGGCCCGCACCGAGGCCGAGGCGCTGTTCCTCTCCGGGCTGCCCGGCGCGCTGCGGGAGATGGGGCTTGAGGACGCCGCGTCGGCGGCCCGCCTGAAGGTGTCGGCGGCCCTGCTGCCCGCGCTGCGCGACGCCCCCGCGTCGGCGGACCGGCGCTTCCATCTGGACGCGCCCGGCTGGTACCAGGAGCCGAGCACGCCGGAGCTGCTGCCCGCGCTGGCCGGCGCGGTGTGGGCGGACAGACGGGTATCGGCGCGCTACCGCCGCCGGGACGGTTCCGAGGTGGAGCGCGACCTGGAGCCGTACGGCCTCGTGCTGAAGGCTGGTGTCTGGTACGTCTGCGCTCGCGCGGAAGACGGCCCGCGCGGCATAACCGATCCGCGCGACGCGACCGGCCCGCGTGATGCGGCTGACTTCCGGGTGTACCGCATCGACCGCTTCACCGCAGTCACGCTCCATGCCCACGATGGGCAGGGCTGTTTCATACGGGACGAGGCGTTCGACCTGTCCGCCTTCTGGGAGCAGCGTGCGGCGGACTTCGCCCGGTCGCTCCTCGCGGCGGAGGTGGTGGTCCGGGTCTCCGCGGCCGGCGCCGAGTCCCTCCCGCACGCCGTGGACCGCGCGGCGGCGAACGAGGCGCTGACCTCGGCCTCCGCCCCTGATGATCTCGGCCGGGTCACGGTCGCGCTGCCCGTCGAGTCACTGGAGGTGGCGTACGGTCAACTGCTCTCGCTGGGGCCGGAGGTGGAGGTCCTGGAGCCACCGGAGCTCCGGGCGCGCTTCGCCGACGCGCTGACCGCGGCGGCGCGGCTGTACGCCTGAGTCAGGGCAGCCGTTACCGGTACTCCTCCGCTGCCCGGTCCGCGCCGCCGAGCGCGACCTCCGTGATGTACCGCCAGGCGTCGGGCCGACTGCCGTCCGTGTCCGTGAAGCCGTACTCCGCGGCCAGTTGTCCGCTGGAGAGCGACTGCCCGTTCCACCGCGCCCGGTCCGCGTCGGCCGCGACCGCCGCCACCGCGCGGCCCACGAACACCGGCGACTCCGCGATGGCGAAGTGCGGTTCCCTCGCGATGGCGTCGCGCCAGGTCGCCTCAGTCACCCCGAAGTGGTCGAGCATCGCCTCCGAGCGCAGGAAGCCCGGGGTGACACAGATGGCCGTGGAACCGACGGACTCCAGCTCGTGGGCGAGGCCGGCGGCCATCCGGATGGGCGCGTTCTTGGCCAGGTCGTAGTAGAAGTTCACCCGGTAGTCGCGGTTGGACTCAGCTGTTCCGTCGGTCACTTCGACCACCAGGCCACCGGGGGTGCGGGCCAGCAGCGGGAGCAGGGCACTGCTGGTGATGATGTGGCTCTTCACCCCGAGTTCCAGCATCCGGAGCCCCTCCTCCAGCGGGATCTCCCACATCTTGACGTCCTCGCCGACCCGGGCGAGATGGTCACCGCCCCAGATGTCGTTGACCAGGATGTCCAGCCGTCCCTGCTCACGGTCGATGCGCTCGGCCAGCGCCCGGACCTGCTCCTCCTCCAGATGGTCGGTGGGCACGGCGAATCCGGTCCCGCCCGCGGCGCCGATCAGCTCGGCGGTCTCCTCGATGGTCTCGGAACGTCCCACTTCGCTGCGGTGCTCGCGGGTGGTCCGCCCGGTCGCGTACACGGTGGCGCCCGCCGCTGCCAGCTGTACGGCGATGGCCCGGCCCGCACCCCGGGTGGCTCCGGCCACCAGGGCGATTCGTCCCGTCAAAGGCTTGTCTGTCTCCATACGGTCACCGTGCCACCTATACCCGACAGCTTCGGTCCGGTTTTCCGGGGGATTCCGGATCCGGTGGTCAGCCCAGTGCCTTCAGCGTGTCCCCGTTCGCCAGCCGGGCCGACAGCACAGCCCGGTCGCTCTTTCCCGCCCGTACCGCCAGCGTCGTACCGTGCGCCGTGGCCCGTACGCCCCCGGTCGCCTCGATCTCGCGGACCTCCCTGCTGCCCGCGGCGAGCAGGTACCAGCGCCCCGAGCCTGACTCCCACTTGGCACCGGCCAGTACGTTCCGGCCGAAGCGGCTGCACAGCGCGGTGTTCTTCTGCTGCGCCACCATCGCGCCCGGCCTGGACGCCGGCCCGGGGAGCTGGAGCTGTACGGAGACCCGGCCGGGCCCCTGCCAGGTGTCCGCCCTGGTGCACACCCAGGAGGCACTGCCGCCGTTCTCGGGGAGCTGCTGGCGGGCGTACTCCCAGTTGTTCACGGCGCGTACACCGGTGCCGCGCACACCGGCCAGCGAGCAGGCGGTGTGCGCCCAGCTGAGCAGCGCCTGGCTGCCGGTCGCCTCCCTCGGCTGCCCCGCCGGGTCGCGGCCGGCCGGCGGCGGGCTGTAGGTGAGGTGGACGGGCGTGAGGTCGCCGAGGTCGGTGACGAGGAACGCGTGCTTCTCCACCACCTTGCTGGAGGAGCGGAGCTGGAGCGCGGTCCAGGAACCGCATCCGGTGCCACCCACGACCGGGGCCGGGCTCGACACCGGTGCGGTCACTCCGTCCTTGCCCTCGTCGAGCGGGCGCGCCGGGGCGTCCGGGGCGAGGAGGTCGCGGGTGCCGGACTCGGCGACCCAGGGGGCCAGCAGGAAACGGGCGTTTCCGTCGGTGCGGGCGACGACGACCGCGGCCCCGGTGGTGAGGTCCGCGCCGTCGGTGCGGGCGAAGTCGAGCGCGGGCGCACCCTTGCCGCCGGTGGGCTCGGCGTACCGGACGACCCGCTCACCGTCGGCGAACAGCACCACCGCCGCGCCGTCCACGTCGCCCGCGTAGAGCAGCCGGGGCGGCTGGGACGGCGGGACGGTCGCGGCGCCCTGGGTGGCGGAGATCCGTACCGTACGGGCGGGGCTCGCCCAGACCTTCAGCGCCCGGCCGAGCAGCGCGGTGTCCTCCTTGCGCGCGCCTCGCGCGGGCCAGACCGTGAAGTCCAGGCGCGAGCTGTCGGCCCACTCCTGCGCCGGGGCGCGCAGCAGCAGCGCCGGGTCAACGGCGCGGGCGCTGACCGCGGGATCGAACGGCCCGGTCGCTGCCGACGGCGCCGAGCCGCCCTCGCGGTCCACCACCACCAGCGCCACGGCGAGCACGGTCACGACGACGCCCACGGACCGCGCGAACCTGATGCGCTGCCTGCGCCGGAGCAGATCCGTGGGGCGGGTGTGCACCAGACAGGGGTCGAACTCGTCGGATGTCAGCAGCGCGTCTGCGCCCGTCTCCGCCGGGGTGCGGGCCAGCCGGAGCGCCGTGCGCAGCGCGGACCCCGCGTCGGTGGCGCCCGCCGTCGTCAGCAGCGTACGGGTGGCCTGTTCACTCAGCCCCTCGATGCGGTGCAGCACGAGTGCGGCCCTGGCGGCCGCTGTGGTCCCGGACAGCGCCTGTTCCAGGGCGAGTTCGTCGGCGCCACCGGCCCGGGGGAAGATCCGCAGCCCGAAGACGGCGGGCAGCGCGGGCCGCAGCGCACGCGGTGCGGGCAGTTGCCGGGGCCACCAGCCGGGACGCTGTCCGTACGCCAGGGCGGCCGTCAGCACGCGCTGTCTGACCAGGACGTAACCGGGGTCATCCGATGTGCCGCGCTGGGCGGGCACCCGCGGCTCGTCCGGGACGCTGCCGCGCGACGAGGCGGGCAGCGCCCGCTGGACGGCCGCATGGGCGGCGAGCACCCGGCGGTGGCGGCCCAGTGACGGGGGCAGCGTGATGTAGGCGAGGCGGACGAGCCGCGGATAGTGCTCGACGAGTGCGGCTTCGGCCTGTTCCACGCCCACCCGGGCGGCGCCGGACCGCGCTCCTTCCGGTTGCTCTTGCGTTCGCATGACGGGGGCGGCCCCTTTGGGGTGAGTGATCGAAACGCTTCACCCGTCAAACGAGTGATTCATCGGACGGTCACATCGCCTGGTAACAAGAGGGCCGCTGATCGGCGCTCCGCGTGCGCAGCGCCCGGCCAACCACGATGCTGGACGCGTGAGGGACGAGACGGAGTTCTGGGAGACCATCGACAGCACTCGCGCGGCCGCCGACGGCGACCCCGAGGACCATGCCGACCTGCTCACCGAGCGATTGGCGCAGCTCGACCCGGAGTCCGTGCTGGAGTTCGCCCGGTACTTCGAGACGCGCTACAACCGCGCCTACCGCTGGGACCTGTGGGGCGCGGCGGTCGTGCTGCTGCGCGAGAGCGACAGCGACTCCTTCGACTACTTCCGCTGCTGGCTCATCGGCCAGGGCCGGGAGATCTTCGAGGGCGCGCTGCAGGACCCGGACGCCCTGGCCGACCTCCTCGACGACTTCGACGAGGAGATCGACGGCGACGGCGAGGACCTGGGGTACGCGGCCGACGAGGCGTACGAACAGCTCACCGGGGCACCCACGCCCGATCTCGGTATTCCGCCGCAGGCCGCCGACCCGGAAGGGCCGCCGGTCGACTTCGACGACGAGGCACTCGCCGAACGGTATCCGCGCCTGTGGGAGCGGTTCGGCTCCTGAGCGTCCATGCGCCCCGCCGGCATGTGGCCGAGGTTCATTACGCGGTGAGGCCGCGCCCCATCAGCACGTCGTCCACATACCGGCCCGCCAGGTAGAACTCGCCCGGCAGCACGCCCTCCACCGCGAACCCCTCGGCGGCGTAGAGCTCGCGGGCCGGGGTGTTGTGCCCGAGTACCCGCAGGGTGATCCGGGATGCGCCCTGGCGCCGTGCCTCGGCGCACGCGGCCCTCAGCAGCGCCCGGCCCACACCGTGGCGGCGCGCCGTCCCGGCGACGGCCAGGCCCTGGATCTGGCGCACATGGGCGTTGCTGGCGAGCGGAGTCGGCCGTACCAGCCGGATGTAGCCCACGACCGCGCCTGCCAGCTCGGCGACCATGTGGTCGTCGGGGCGGTGCTGCTCGTCGAAGAAGGGGTGGTACGGGGGCTGGGGCGGGGGCATGACCGCGTGCAGCGAGGACCAGGTCACCCGGTCGAGCTCACCGAGCGCGTCACCGTCATCGGGTACGGCCATACGTATGTTCGGATCGGGCATGCGGGCCACTCTGCCACGGACGCGGGCGACGGCGCTGCGCGATTTCGCCGGGGTGCGTGAGGATGGGCCCATGCGTATCGCGATTGCCGGAGCATCAGGACTGATCGGTACGGCGCTGGGCCGCTCCCTGCGCGCCGACGGGCACGAGGTGGTGCGGCTGGTCCGCCGTACGGTCAGGGCAGCGGACGAGGTGGCCTGGGATCCGGCCCGTGAGCACGTGGACACGGCGGGTCTGGCGGGCTGCGACGCGGTGGTCAACCTGGCTGGTGCGGGGGTCGGCGACCACCGCTGGACGGACGCGTACAAGAAGGAGCTGCGGGACAGCCGGGTGCTGGGCACCGCCACTCTCGCGGAGGCCGTCGCCTCGCTCGACGTACCGCCGGCGGTGTTCCTGTGCGGCAGCGCGGTCGGCTACTACGGAGACACGGGCGACCGCGCGGTCGACGAGAACGCACCCCCCGGTGAGGGCTTCCTCGCCTCGCTCTGCGTCGAGTGGGAGGAGTCGGCCCGCGCGGCCGAAGAAGCGGGAATCCGGACGGCGTTCGCCCGTACGGGCCTGGTCGTGGCCAGGGAGGGCGGGGCCTGGGGCCGGCTGTTCCCGCTGTTCAAGGCGGGGCTCGGCGGCCGGATGGGCGACGGCAGCCAGTACTGGAGTTTCATCGCGCTGCTCGATCATGTCGCGGCGCTGCGCCATATCCTGGACACGGAGTCCCTGTCGGGCCCGGTGAACCTGACCGGACCTCAGCCGGTCACCAACCGCGAGGTGACAGCGGCCATGGGCCGGGTCCTGCACCGGCCCACCCTGTTCACGGCCCCGGCGCCCGCGCTGCGGGTCGCGCTGGGCGAGATGGCGGGGGACGTCCTGGGAAGCCAGCGGGTCCTCCCGAAGAAGCTCCTGGAGTCGGGCTTCACCTTCGCGTTCCCGGAGATCGACGGGGCGATCCGGGCGGCGGCGTAGGCGAGTCGGGCCCCGCGCGGACGCCACCGGGCGGAGACCGAATCCAGCCCCTCCGGAGTCCGAGGAGCGGGGTCCGGGGCGGAGCCCCCTGCAACGCAACCGCACCGGCCCCAGCGCGCACCGCCCCACGCCCCCACCGCCCGCCGTGCGACCCCGCGCCCCCATGCCCCCGCGCCGCGCGCCTGCCACCCACCGCCCCACTCCCTACTCTCAACCCGAACCAGGGCATTTCCGCGGCCGGTTGGGGGAATCAGCTCTGCACGGAAGACCGCGGCCGCGCCGACCTCGGGGAGGGGCACGTGCTCAGAACCGCACGCCATGCCGACGTGATCATCGTCGGAGCCGGGCTCGCCGGCCTGGCAGCCGCTCACCGGCTGACCAGTGCCGGTGTGTCGGTCAGTGTCCTGGAGGCCGCCCCCTCGCCGGGCGGCCGCATGTCCACCGAGCTGACCGGCGGCTTCCGCCTGGACCGCGCCGGGGGGTTCCTCAACACCTCGTACCCGGAACTGCTCCGCGCCCCGTGCCTGGGCGAGACGGACCTCAGGCTGTTCTCACCGGGCGTCCTCGTGCACAGCGGGGGCCGTCTGCACCGTACGGGCGAGGCCGGGGGCACACGGGGCGCATTCAGCGCCCTGCGGAGCGCCTCACGCGCCCCCCTGAGCAGTGCCACGGGCGGCGGCCGTGGCGCGAACAGTGCACGCGTGAGCGGCGCACTCGACCGGGCCAGGCTGGGCGCCGCGCTGGCCCGCCTCGCCGCCACCCCGGTGGACCGGCTGCCGGCCCGCCCGGAACAGACCGCGCTGGCCGCGCTCCGCTCGTACGGCCTCCCGCCGCGTGCCGCGGCCGGCTTCCTCAAGCCCCTGCTGTCCGCGCTGCTGAGCGACCCCGGGCTGACCACGTCGAGCCGGTGCGCGGATCTCGCGCTGCGGAGTTTCGCCCTCGGCCGGCTGTGCGTACCGGCGGGCGGCGCGGCCGTCCTGCCCGAGCGGCTGGCGGCGACGCTGCCGCCGGGCACGGTGCGCACCGGGGTACCCGTCACCGCCGCCTCCATCAGCTCGGTCACCACGGCGGAACTGGGCACGCTGAGCTGCCGTGCGCTCATCGTGGCCACCGACGCCCGCTCGGCCGCCCGGCTGCTGCCCGGGCTGCGGGTCCCGGACTTCCACCCGGTGACGGTCCTTCACCATGCTGCCCCGGCGCCTCCGCCCACCGGCCCGGCCCTGGTCCTGGACGCCGACCGCTCGGGCCCCGTCTCGCACAGCGCGGTCATGAGCGAGGTCGACCCCACCCGGGCCCCGGACGGCCACGCGCTGATCTCGTCGACGGTGCTCGGCGACCCGGGCGCCGGCCTGGAACGCGCGGCCCGCGCCCAACTGGCCGCGCTGCACGGCACATCGACCGACGACTGGGAGTTGCTCGCCGTCCACCACTCCCCCGACGCGGTCCCCGCCATGCCGCCGCCGCACGACATGCGCCGCCCGGTCCGTCTGCTCGCGGGTCTTTACGTGTGCGGCGACCACCGCGACACCAGCAGCGCCCAGGGCGCACTCGCCTCGGGCCGCCGCGCCGCGCAGGCGGTCATGCGGGACTTCGGCATCAAACCGGACGTCGCGGTGGACGGGCTCCCGCTCGCCGCGTGACGTGAGCCTCAGCCGAGCGCCGCGACGCGGTCCCGGTACCCCCGTACCGCCGCCGCGTCCCGGTACGGCTCCAGCCTCCGCTCGAACTCGCGCACATACTCCACGGCCCGCACCGACCGCATCTCCCCCGCCTGCTGCGCCGACTCGGCCCCCAGCGCGCACGCCTGGTCCAGTTCGCCGAGGCCCAGCCGCGCGGTGGCCAGCACGACCCGGCAGAAGAGCCGGGAGCGCGCGAAGCTGGGAGCGCGCAGCTGGAGCGAGCGTTCCGCGTACTGCGCGGCGGGCCGGTACTGCTGGAGGTCGCGGTGGCAGTGCCCGAACTCGTCCGCCAACTGCGCCTCGTCGAAGAACCGTGCCCAGTACGGCACTTCGTCGCCCGGCCGGGCCGCCTCCATGGCCCGCTCGGCCCGTGCCAGGGAGGCCGTGCAGGCCCGTACCTCGGCGAGCGCCCCGTGGCCGCGCGCCTCGGCGGCGTGCAGCAGCGCCTGGACGACCGGCGGCGCCGAGCTCCCGATGCCCTGCTGGGCCACGCGTGCGAGCTGGACGGCCTCCCTGCCGTGCCCGAGATAGACGGCCTGGCGGCTCATGGTGACGAGCACGTACGAGCCGTACGCCCGGTCCCCGGCGGCCTGCGAGAGCCGCAGGGCCTGGACGAAGTAGCGCTGGGCGAGCCCGTGGGCCGCGATGTCGTACGAGGTCCAGCCCGCCAGCCGGGTCAGGTCCGCGGCGGCCGCGAAGAGCCGCCGGCCGGTCGCCTCCCCGTACGTCCCGCGGAGCATGGGCTCCGCCTCGTGCTCCAGGTAGCGCACCAGGGCCTGCCGGGCGTGGCCGCCGCCGTACGCGTGATCGAGCGTGCGGAACAGCTCGCCCACCGAACGCAGCGCCGCGATGTCGCCCGGCCCGACCCGCTGCCCGGTCGTCCGCTCGGTCTGCCGCTGGCGCGGCACGGTCGGGCGGGGCTGCGAGGGAATCCTGGCGGCTGAGCGGGGTGGCTCGGCGCGGCCGTTCTGCCCCGGCCTCACTCCACCGGCCGAACCGGGTGCGCCCCAGTCGTCCGGGCGGCCGATCAGCCAGTCCCGGCTCGGCACGACGAGCCCGGCAGGGGTGAAGGCGATCTTGCGCAGTTCGGCATGGCTGCCGGAGTCCTTGCGCCAGAGACCGCTGACGATGTCGACGGCCTCCTCGGGCGTACCGGCGAATTCCAGCCCCGCGTACACCGGCGCGCAGGCGTCGAGCCCCAGATCCTGCGCGGAGAGCCTGCGCCCCAGACGCCTGGTGAAGACCTCGGCGATCAGCGCGGGCGTGGTGCCGCGCGGCTGCTGACCGCGCAGCCAGCGGGTCACCGACGTCTTGTCGTACCGCAGGTCGAGACCGTGCTCAAGGCCGAGCTGGTCGACTCTTCTGGCCAGCCCCGCGTTGGAGAACCCTGCCTCTCCGATGAGCGCGGCGAGCTGGCGGTTGGACGTGCGCTGCGGGGTTCGTTCCGTCATCAGCTGTGCGGTCTCCTGCCTTCCGGGCCGGGAGCAGCCCTCATGGAACGGCGCGAATTTAGCGGGCTCAACCGCTCGTTCCGCCACCTTCGCCCCGGATTCATCCGATCGTGTGAGGAGGTGTCGTTTCTGCCCGCCCAGGGGTGCCGTTCGAGGCGGTCGTACAGTTGCCGGGTGGCGCTCTCCGGGGCGTGCTGTCCGTATGCGATGAGGAGCTGCCGTGAGCGAGCTGCGGTTTGTCCGTCTGGGGTTCGGCGAGGAAGCCGTCGAGTACCGGGAGGCCTGGCAGAAGCAGCGTGAGGTGCACGCGGCGCGGTTCGCCGACGAGACGCCCGACACCGTGCTGCTCCTGGAGCATCCGCCCGTCTACACGGCGGGGCGGCGCACGGACGACAGCGAGCGCCCTCTCGACGGGACGCCGGTGGTGGATGTGGACCGCGGCGGCAAGATCACCTGGCACGGTTACGGCCAGCTGATCGGCTACCCGATCCAGAAGCTGCCGCGCCCGGTGGACGTGATCGCGCATCTGCGCCGCCTGGAGGAGGCGCTGATCCGGGTCTGTGCGGAGTTCGGTGTCGAGACCAGCCGCGTCGAGGGCCGCGCGGGTGTCTGGGTGCTGGGCGATCCGGTGGAGCAGCGCCCGTCCATCGGCGGGCTCTCGCTCGATCTGGACCCGCGGCTGCACGACGAGGAGTTCGACCCGCGGATGAACGGCCCCGAGTACGCGCCGTCCAACGCCGGGCAGCGCCGTGAGGACCGAAAGATCGCCGCCATGGGCATCCGGGTCGCGAAGGGCGTGACCATGCACGGCTTCGCGCTGAACTGCAATCCCGACACCACCTGGTTCGACCGGATCGTGCCGTGCGGGATCCGGGACGCGGGGGTGACTTCGCTCTCGTACGAGCTGGGCCGCGAGGTCACGATCGCAGAGGTGCTGCCCGTCGTGGAGAAACATCTGCGGGACGTGCTGGAGAACGCGGCCCTGGCGCCGCGTACGGTCGAGGGCGCCACCGCCTAACGCGGCCGGCGGGCTCCGTCCGGGCGGTCCGTCCCCGTCCGGAACAGGAGCGGTCCTGGCCGGTAGGGGGAATGCGCCTCAGCGGCCCCGGGTTGGCCAGAGAACAAGCCATACATATGACGGGCGTACCCTGGTGTTCGCCGAAGAATCGAAGCTGTAGGGAGCCGGACGTGTCCGCTGTCGCACCCGACGGGCGCAAGATGTTGCGTCTGGAGGTCCGGAACAGCCAGACCCCCATCGAGCGCAAGCCCGAGTGGATCAAGACTCGCGCCAAGATGGGCCCCGAGTACACGAAGATGCAGGCCCTGGTGAAGTCCGAGGGGCTGCACACGGTCTGCCAGGAGGCGGGCTGTCCCAACATCTACGAATGCTGGGAGGACCGCGAGGCCACCTTCCTCATCGGCGGCGACCAGTGCACGCGGCGCTGCGACTTCTGCCAGATCGACACCGGCAAGCCGGCCGCCCTGGACCTGGACGAGCCGCGCCGGGTGGGTGAGTCCGTCGTCACGATGGACCTGAACTACGCGACCATCACCGGCGTTGCCCGCGACGACCTGGAGGACGGCGGCGCCTGGCTGTACGCGGAGACCGTGCGGCAGATCCACGCCATGACGGCCGAGCGTGCCGAGGGCCGCACCAAGGTCGAGCTGCTCATCCCCGACTTCAACGCGGTCCCCGAGCAGCTGGCCGAGGTCTTCTCGTCCCGCCCGGAGGTCCTCGCGCACAACGTGGAGACGGTGCCGCGTATCTTCAAGCGGATCCGCCCCGGCTTCCGCTACGAGCGCTCGCTCGAAGTCATCACCAAGGCCCGTGAGGCCGGTCTGGTCACCAAGTCGAACCTCATCCTGGGCATGGGCGAGGAGCGCGAGGAGATCAGCCAGGCGCTCCAGGACCTGTACGACGCGGGCTGCGAGCTCATCACCATCACGCAGTACCTGCGCCCCTCCCCGCGCCACCACCCGGTCGAGCGGTGGGTGAAGCCGGCCGAGTTCGTGGAGCTCCAGGGCGAAGCCGAGGAGATCGGCTACTCCGGTGTGATGTCGGGCCCGCTGGTCAGGTCCTCGTACCGAGCCGGCCGCCTCTTCCGCCAGGCGATGGATCGGCGCGGCGCCGCCGCCGTGTGAATCCGGGCACAAGCCACTACTGTGCGGTAGTCGCCGTGAGACGCGGCTCGTACGGTCCTCGCAGGTAGGAGGGCCAGTACGGGCCGCGTCCTCCGTTCCACGGGGATTACCCGGCCTTCACGGGCGTTTGACCGCCTGGACATGCCTTGGTAACAACAATCAGTGACTCTGGAACTACGCACCGCCCCATCGGACCGGACACCGGCCCGGGGAACGATGCGGGGCCCGGTCCGGAGCCACGGCCCGGTGCACGAACCAAGAAGAACCGTTCCGCCCGCCGGTCCCCCGCACACCGCAGAACCGCTCCGCGTCACGCACCGCACCACGTCACACGCACCGCTCGCCGTACCGCACCACTCGCCGTACCGCTGTATCCGCTGTGTATCCGCTGCCGTCCCGAGGGGCCCCATCATGCAGGCCGCGACCCAGTCCGTACGCGTCACCGCCATCCCGACCGTCACCGGAGCACTCCGTGCGGTCGAATCACTGCTGCTGAGCAACGGCCAGCGCACCGCCCGCCGCAATGCCTGGACATCGGTCCTCGAAGACCGCCGCCGGGCCAAGGACCGGGTGGACGCAGAGCACGTACTGGAGGCCGTGGCGGCCCGCACTTCTTAGTCCGCGTAAACTTCTGGCCATGGCGAGGAAGGCAAACGCAGACTCTGAGAATCCCGGGCGACTCAAGCAGATCGCCCTGACCTACAAGATGACCCGCAAGGCCGATCCCAAGGTCGGTCTTGTCGTCGGTGGCCTGGGAATCGTCGTCTTCGGCGTCCTCCTCGGCGTCGGCTTCTTGATCGGTCACCCCATCTACCTGGGCATCCTGGGTTTCCTGCTGGCCTTCCTCGCGATGGCGATCGTCTTCGGACGCCGCGCCGAGCGAGCGGCCTTCGGACAGATGGAAGGCAAGCCCGGCGCTGCGGCGGCGGTGCTCGAGAATGTGGGCCGCGGCTGGACCACGACCCCGGCCATCGCGATGAACCGCAGCCAGGACGTCGTGCACCGCGCGGTCGGCAAGGCCGGAGTGGTCCTGGTGGCCGAGGGCAACCCGAACCGGGTGAAGTCCCTGCTGGCCGCCGAGAAGAAGAAGATGGCGCGCGTCGTGGTGGACGTGCCGGTGCACGACATCATCGTGGGCGACGGCGAGGGCCAGGTCTCGTTGAAGAGGGTGCGCACCACGCTGCTGAAGCTGCCGCGCGTCCTGACCGGTGCCCAGGTCACCGCCGCCAACGACCGGCTGCGCGCGATGGGCGACCTGATGTCGAACATGCCGCTCCCGAAGGGCCCCATGCCGAAGAGCGCCCGCGCCCCGCGCGGCGGAAAGCAGCGCTGACCCACGCCACGCACCACACACCGAAGGCGGCCCGGACCACCAGGTCCGGGCCGCCTTGTTGTCGTGTGCCCCGGGCGACGTCGCCCGGCCGAGATCGGATCCGTACGCCGGCGGTCAGATCCGTACCTGCACGGCGCGGGCCAGCCGGTCGTGGAGGCCGCGTCCGTCGCGGTCCCAGATGAGCGCGGGGATGGCTACGCAGAGCAGCAGACTGCGTACGAAGACACGGCCCGTACCGAGGCGCCCGCCGCCCTCCGCGACGACCCGCAGCCGGAGCAGACGCTTGCCCGGGGTGAATCCGACCGTCGAGACGGTGAGCAGGCTCAGTACGAAGAACACGAGCAGGGCCCAGTTCCCCGCCGACTGCTGACCGCCGCGCGAAATGAGCCCGTATGCGATAAGCATGCAGAGTGCCCAGTCGATGAAAACGGCCCCGAACCGGCGGCCCAGCGGCGCGATCGCGCCCGGCCCTTCCTCCGGCAGGCCGAGCCGCTTGCCCCGGTAGCCGAAGTCGGCGCCCATCTCTTTCGCGGCCTCGCCAGGCCCGGAGAGCCACGATCCGACTACTTGCCTGTTGTCCACCCGTCCACGGTACTGCGGCCCCCTTCCGATCCGTACGGTCGGGGGTCGTCGCAGCGGTGTCGCACCCGGGCCGGTTAACTTCAGCGAAACAAATGGGTCATGCTTGAGAAATCCGCTGTCCCTATGGTCAGGTCCAGCGTGTGCCACCGCACTGGCGCCACAACGAGCCGCAACCCCGCCCCTCCCGGGTCGGGAGTAGGAGGAGTTGGATGTTCCAGAACGCCGACGACGTGAAGAAGTTCATCGCCGACGAAGACGTCAAGTTCATCGATGTCCGGTTCTGTGACCTGCCCGGCGTGATGCAGCACTTCACCATCCCGGCGGCGGTCTTCGACCCGGCCGAGGAGCTTGCGTTCGACGGCTCGTCGATCCGCGGCTTCCAGGCCATCCACGAGTCCGACATGGCGCTCCGAGCGGACCTGTCGACCGCCCGGGTCGACCCCTTCCGCCGCGACAAGACCGTCAACATCAACTTCTTCATCCACGACCCGATCACCGGTGAGCAGTACAGCCGCGACCCGCGGAACGTGGCGAAGAAGGCCGAGGCGTACCTCACCTCGACCGGGATCGCCGACACGGCGTACTTCGGCCCCGAGGCCGAGTTCTACGTGTTCGACAGCGCCCGGTTCCAGACCTCGGCGAACGAGAGCTTCTACCACATCGACTCCGAGGCCGGCGCCTGGAACACCGGTGCGGAGGAGAACAACCGCGGATACAAGGTCCGTTACAAGGGCGGCTACTTCCCGACCCCGCCGGTCGACCACTTCGCCGACCTGCGCGCCGAGATCTCCCTGGAGCTGGACAAGAACGGCCTCCAGGTCGAGCGCCAGCACCACGAGGTCGGCACCGCGGGCCAGGCCGAGATCAACTACAAGTTCAACACGCTGCTCGCCGCGGCCGACGACCTGATGCTCTTCAAGTACATCGTGAAGAACGTCGCCTGGCGCAACAACAAGACCGCGACCTTCATGCCGAAGCCGATCTTCGGCGACAACGGCTCTGGCATGCACGTCCACCAGTCCCTGTGGACCGGCGGCTCCCCGCTCTTCTACGACGAGCAGGGCTACGCGGGCCTGTCGGACATGGCCCGCTACTACATCGGCGGCATCCTGAAGCACGCCCCCTCGCTGCTTGCCTTCACCAACCCGACGGTGAACTCGTACCACCGCCTGGTCCCCGGCTTCGAGGCCCCGGTCAACCTGGTCTACTCACAGCGCAACCGCTCGGCCGCGATGCGGATCCCGATCACCGGCTCGAACCCGAAGGCCAAGCGCGTCGAGTTCCGCGCGCCCGACCCGTCGTCCAACCCGTACCTGGCCTTCTCGGCACTGCTGATGGCCGGCCTGGACGGCGTCAAGAACAAGATCGAGCCGGCCGAGCCGATCGACAAGGACCTCTACGAGCTGGCCCCCGAGGAGCACGCGGGCGTCGCCCAGGTCCCGACCTCGCTCCCGGCGGTCCTCGACGCCCTGGAGGCCGACAACGAGTACCTCCAGGCGGGCGGCGTCTTCACTTCCGACCTGATCGAGACGTGGGTCGACTACAAGCGCACGCAGGAGATCGCCCCGATCCAGCTGCGCCCGCACCCGCACGAGTTCGAGCTGTACTTCGACCTCTAGTGCCGCCGCAGGCACTAGAACGCGCGACCGGTACGTGTGGGCGGAAGCCCGGCCACCGGTTCCGTACTCCGAAAGGGCCGCCGCCCAGTTGCTGGGCGGCGGCCCTCGGTCGTGTCCCGGTCAGTGACCGGTGCGCGAACCGGTGGGCGGCGAGGCCGTGTTCACGCTGCGACCGAGATCAGCAGGGCCATCAGCAGGCCGCAGACGCTCACGATCGTCTGGATCGCCGTGTGTGATTTCGTGGCCTGGCCAAGTGACATCCCGAAGGACTCCTTGACCAGCCAGAAACCCGCGTGGTTCACGTAGTTGAGGCCGATCGATCCTGCTCCGATCGCGACCACGAGCAGTGCCGTGTGCAGGCTGCTGCCGGAGGCCGCCAGAGGGGCCAGGATGCCCGTCGCCGCGACGATTCCCACGGTGGCCGAGCCCGTCGAGAACGACAGGAGCAGGGCCAGCAGCCAGCCCAGGATCAGGACGTTGATGTGCAGTCCCGAGGCTGCCGACTCGACTGCCTTGCCGATGCCCGAGTCCTCCAGGACCTGGTTGAACGCGCCGCCGCCCGCGATGATCAGCAGGATGCCGGCCACCGCCTTGAGGCTGTCCGTCAGGGACGACCTGATGGCGTCGGGGGTCATGTCGCTGCGGTAGCCGAGTGCGAACAGCGCGAAGAGGAAGCCCGCGAGCATGGCGATCACCGGCTCACCGGTGAAGGTCAGGACGTGCCGTACCGGGCTCGACTCGTCGTACACCAGCTCCGCGAGCGTGCGCAGCAGCATGAGTACGACCGGGACGAGTACGGCGGTCAGCGCCCAGCCGGTGCGGACCTTGTTGACGGGAGGGGCGCCGACGCCCGTGCTGTCGTCCGGGTTCTCGGGCCCGGTGAACTTCGCGACCAGTTCCGGGTCGGGGTGCACGTCGAGACGCGGCGCGATCCAGCGGCCGTACACCGGGCCGGCGATGATGATCGTCGGGATCGCGCAGACCAGACCCACCACGATCGTCATGCCGAGGTTGGCGTGCAGCCCCTCCACCGCGACCAGCGGGCCGGGGTGCGGTGCCACCATTCCGTGCAGGGTCGACAGCGCGGCGATCGCGGGGGTGGCGAGGAAGACGTACGGCGACCCCTTGATCCGGTGGGTGTCCTGGAGGCGCCGGGCCACGCTGAAGATCAGCGGGAGCAGCACGATCAGCCCGATCTCGAAGAACATCGGGATGCCGATGACGAAGGCGGCGCCCGCCATGTACCAGGGCAGGGAGCGTTCCCCGGACCGGTCGACGATCAGGCGGGCGATCTTGTCCGTGGCGCCCGACCCCGACAGCAGCCTGCCCAGCATCGCGCCGAAGGCCAGGGTCACGCCCACGTTGCCGAGGATGCCGCCGGCGCCCGACTCCAGTGACTCCGCGATCTTCTCGACGGGCTGGCCCGCGGCCAGCGCGACACCGATCGACACGGTCATCAGCGCCACGAAGGGGTGGAACCGCAACCGTGAGTTGATCAGCAGGATCAGTACGGCGATGGCTGCCGCCAGGATGATCAGCAGCGTCCAGGTGTGCCCCGTCACAGTTGGCCCCCGCGGGTGCGACGCGAGCGGGCCCGTGTTCCGGGGCGCGGTATCTTCAGCAAGAGAACTCCTGGTGCGGCTCGTTGTGTCCCGGCGGGAAGCTATCCGGCGCCTGCCACTGCTCTCCAGGTTCTGCGCACAACCCGCGTAACCCCTGTTCCGTGCGTTGTGTGCATTCTGTGCACCGGGCGTCGGCGGTTACCGTCGGCGGGGTGAGATTCTTCGGACCGTCCGCCAGGGAGCTGCCTGCCGGGAAGCCGTCTGCCAGGAAGCCGTCCGCCGCGAACCCGTCCGCCCGCCGCCCCGCCGCGCGCCGGCGGATACGCGGGCGGGTGCGGCTGCGCACCCAGGTCCTGCTGTTGCAGTGCGCGGTCGTCGCGGTGACCCTGGCCACGGCGTTCGGCGCCTACGCGTACTCCAACGAGCACCGGCTCGTCAGCGAGTACCAGCTGCGTGCGCTCGCGGTGGCCCGTACGGTCGCCGCCCAGCCCGCCGTCCGGCGTGGCGCGGCGAAGTATTCGGCGGCCAACACCCGGCCCGGCGGCGGAGCCGCGAGCACGCCGCGCGCGACGCTCGCCGCCGGACCGGTCCAGACGGCGGCGGAGGCGGCCCGCACCAGGACGGGATCGCTGTTCGTGGTGGTCACCGACGACCGCGGCATCAGGCTGGCGCATCCGGAGCGGTCCCAGCTGGGGCGGATGGTGAGCACCGATCCCAGCGGTGCGCTCTCCGGTCATGAGGTGCTGGCGCGGGACCACGCGCATCTCGGCGAGGAGGTGGTCGCGAAGGTCCCGGTGTACGCACCGGGCTCGCACCGGGTCGTCGGCGAGGCCAACGCGGGTGTCGCCGTATCCGACGTGCGGGCGCAGCTGATCCGTGTACTGCTGGGCGGTCTCGGCTGGCTGGTGGTCGCCCTGCTGCTCGGTATCGGTGCTTCGGCCCTGCTGGCCCGGCGCTGGAAGCGGCTGACGCTCGGCCTGGAACCGGAGGAGCTGGCCGGTCTGGTGCAGGAGCAGGAAGCCGTCCTGCACGGGATCGGCGAAGGGGTACTCGCCGTCGACAACGGCGGGACGGTCACCGTCGCCAACGACGAGGCGCGCCGGCTGCTGGCGACCCCGGCCCGGCCGGGATCGTCCGTGGACTCGCTGGGGCTGACACCGCGGGTGCTGGAGACGATCCGTACGCCCGTCGGCAGCCCGGTCATGGCGGCGGTCGGCGAGCGCGTCCTGGTGCTCTCGGCCCGGCCGGTCGAACGCGACGGGCAGGATCTCGGCACACTGCTGACCGTGCAGGACCGCACCGACGTCGAGTCGCTGACGCGCCAGCTCGACGCGGTGCAGGCGATGAGTTCGGCGCTGCGCGCGCAGCGCCACGAGTTCGCCAACCGGCTGCATGTGGTCTCCGCGCTGGTCCACGGCGGTCACCTCGCGGAGACGACCGAGTACATCGGCACGCTGCTCGGCACCGGTCCGCTGGGTGAGGCCCTGCCCGGTATCGACGCGGTCCGCGACTCCTACGTACGGGCTTTCCTGTCCGCCAAGGCCGCCCATGCGCGGGAGAACGGGGTGACGCTGGTGATCGGCGGGGCGACCTGGGCCGAAGGGACCGTGACAGCCCCGGTCGATGTCACCACTGTGTTCGGCAACCTGGTCGACAACGCGATCGACGCCGCCCGGCACGGGACGCGCGCCCCTTCCCTGGTCGAGGTCGAGCTGATGACCGAGGGCGCCACGCTCCTCATCACCGTCGCGGACACCGGCGACGGCATTCCGTCCGAACCGGCCGACGATGTGTTCCGCGAGGGCGTGTCGACGAAGGACCACACGTCAGCCGTCGGCGGCCGGGGCATCGGGCTGGCACTGGCGCGGCAGATCGCGCGGGCCAGGGGCGGAGACGTCCACCTCGCCGAGCACGGCGGGCCGCCGGCTGGGCCGGAGGCCGGACACGACGGCCCGCCTGGGCCGGAGGCCGAGCACCCGGGCCCCTCGGGGACGTACGGAGCAGGGGCGTCCGCTTCCGGGCCGGGCGGGGACGAGCCGGGGCGGGTCTCGGGCGGTGCCGTGTTCGTAGCCCGGCTGCCCGGAGTCATGGCGCCCGGAGAGACCGAGTCCGGAACCGTGGAGACCGAATCCGCGGTGACCCGAGCCGTGGAACCCGGAGCGGCCGGGCCAGGACTCGTGGAGCAGAAGCCGTGGGGGCAGGAAACGTGGGGCAGAAAACGTGGGGCAGGAAACGTGGATGAGGCAGGCCGATGACCGGACGTGAGCCGTTTTCCGTGCTGGTCGTCGACGACGACTTCCGGGTCGCCGGGATCCATGCGTCACTCGTGGACGGCGTACCCGGATTCCGGGCCGTCGCCCCGGCGAACTCCGCCGGGGCCGCGCTCCGGGCCGCCGAAGCCGCACCCGTTGACCTGGCACTGATCGACCTCTATCTGCCCGACGGTTCCGGGATCGACCTGCTGCGCGGCCTGGAGTGCGACGCGTTCGTACTGAGCGCGGCCGCCGAAGGAACCACGGTGCGGCGGGCGGTGTCGGCGGGAGCACTGGCCTATCTGGTCAAGCCGTTCACGCCGGAACTACTGGCCGAGAAGCTGCGCGGCTACGCCCGCTTCCGCCAGCTGACCGAAGCGGAGATCGTCGACCAGGGCGCTGTCGAGAGCGCGTACGCCGCCCTGCGGAGCCCGCCGGTCCACCGTACGGCCCGACGTCCCGCCCCCCGCACGGTGACCGGCGACGCGGTGCTCTCGGCCGTACGGAGTTCGGCCTCCCCGCTGTCGGCGGGCGAGGTCGGTGCGCTCATCGGCGTCTCGCGCGCCACCGCCCAGCGCTACCTCGCGGGGCTGGTCACCAGCGGCCTGCTGAAGATGAGACTGCGCTACGGGGCGACCGGGCGCCCCGAGCAGGAGTACCGGATTCCGTAAATGTGGCCGGCCACTGCCCCACCGTGTCGCGAGGTCGGCCTCGAAGGGCGAACGGGCGTGGTTCCCGGGGGAGTTGGCCCCCGGAAACCACGCCCGTTGCCACCCGTAGCGGTGGCCGTCGCCTTCGTCCGTCAGTGGCGCGCCGTCCGGCTCACCGTGACGTCCGCCGCGTTGACCAGGATGTACCGGTGGTTGAACTGGACCGTGTAGTAGTGCTTGGCCCCGGTGACCACCTCTCCGCCCTTGGGGAAGAAGTCCACGCCGGCGACCGGCGGTTGGGCCGCGACATAGGCCTGACCGACCGGGATCGAGTAGTTCTTCGCCGTCAGCGGGACCTGCTTCGACGGGGATAGCCCGGCCGGGTACTCGGACGGGTCCGGGTACGCCGTTCCGTACACCGGGGCGGCGGTGGTACCGGCCGGCCTGAGGATCCGTGCGCCCGGGGCGGGTGAGGTGTTGCTGCCGCCGGGGTTGTGGATCCAGCCCTTCTGGCCGTCGTACCAGATCGCCGTCCAGTCATCCTGCTCCCCGGCGACGACGAACTGCTGCCCGGCCTGGACCGTGACGCTCCAGTCGTTGACCCTGTCGGTGCCGCCCTTCGCCGCGGGGTCCGGGTGGATGACCGGGTCGAGGATCAGCGGGGCGTCGTCGCTCGGTGCGCTGCGTACGAACAGGGCGCTCGACGGTCCGGTCACCGGCGTGCAGGCGGTGACCGCACCCGTCGGGTCGTCCTCCGGGCAGACGGTGTACGTCTGCTCGTTCTCGCGGAACCCGGGGGTGATCGTCACGGCGGACCCGACGGGTCCGACGCCATGGCGGCCGAAGTCGAACGGGGCGCCGAGCAACCGCATGAAGCGCGTCCAGTCCCAGCCGTCGGCCGGGTCCCAGTGCATACCCGACAGGGTGGTGTCCGACGGACCCGGCACGTTGTCGTGGCCGAGGATGTGCTGCCGGTCCAGCGGGATGTCGTACCGGGCGGCCAGGTACCGCACGAGCCTGGCGGTCTGCTGGTAGGCCGCCGTCGTGTACCAGTCCGCGCCGTGCGCGGAGAAGCCCTCGTGCTCGATCTGGACCGCGTGCAGGTTGCTGTCGTAGTTGCCGTCACCGAACGCGACGTCCTTGTCGGCCACCATCTGGGTGACCGCGCCGTCCGACGACCGCATCACGTACTGCGCCGAGGCGCCACCAGGGGTCTGGAAGGTCTTGATCGCGTCGTCGTACGCCCCCTCCGTGGTGTGGATGATGATCTGGTTGATCTTTATGCCGTTGGCCGGGCGGTCGGACACCTGGCCGTTGGACGGATCCGCCGGGACGAACCGGCAGTTCATCGTCCGCGGGCATTCGGCCTGCGGCGACGAGGTGTCCTTGAGGTGGAGCTTGCTCAGCTGGCCGGTGACCGGCTTCGCCGACGGCACTGCGCTCATGGTGACCGCGGTGGTGGGCGCCGTGGCCGCCTTGGCCGCCGTGGCCGCCTTCGATCCGGCGGGGGCCTTCGAGTCCTGCTTGGCGCCCGATGCGATGGTGGCGAACACGTCGTCGACGTACGACGTGGCCGCCTTCCGGTCCGACATCCGGCTGTACTTGGCGATCGCCGCGGTCCACTGCGACGGGTCCTCGGACGTACTGCCGGTGAGTTGCTTCTGGTACGAGGCGAGAAGGGCGGCCCCGCCCCGGATGTTGTCCCTCCGGTTGTGCTGGAGCTGTGCGGCCGGAACTCCGGTCAGCTTCGCGGCGGCTCGCAGGGTGTGCAGTTCGGGGTGGTCGGTGAACGAGGTGAGGCCGGAGCGGCCCGCGGCGCCGGCCTCGCCGTCCGCCACCATCTCCGGTGTCACATCAGTGAGGTTCATCAGGCCCCAGCCACCGGTGTCGCTGTAGCCGGTGTGCTGCAGCCAGCCGGACTCCTCATGAGCCACGCCCTGGAGGACAGAGACCGGAACCTTGAACTCCGCAGCGGCTGCGTTGAAGTCGGCCTGCGCGGTGGTCGGCTGTTTCGCGTCGTCCTCGTTTCCCGCCTGGGCGATGGCAGGCAGGAAAGCGAGGGCTCCTGCGGCCAGGGTGCCGCCGAGAACGGCCGCCGGCAGCCATCGCTTCCCTTTTCTCTTGTGCAAGGGTGTTTCCTTCCGTGCAACTGACCCCGGAGTGCCTTCGGCTGGACGGCTGTCGCTTCGCCCCGCGGAGGCCGGGGATGGTGGGGGTGACGCTGGGGGTCTGCTGCTCACGCATACCGAGGTGGGTCGGGCCTCCTGAGCGGAGACGGCCTCGGCGTCCCGGCGCCATTCGATCTGTCACTTTGTCAGTTTCATGTGACGGAGTGAAGAACCGGAGCCGTTCCGTCGGAAAACATTCACAGCGGCTCCTGATACCGGGGACCAGATGGGGGGAACGGAGTCCCGCCGGTAGGTTGACGGGATGACCGAACAGCTTCCCGCCGGTGGTGTCGTGGTGGCTCCGGACGAGATCGACGCACGGTGGGCGGACTGCTGGCGGCCGCAGGAGGTGGCCTCGCGTCTCGCCGGAGTCAGCGCGCCCTGGTACGTCGCCGCGGGCTGGGCACTGGACCTGTTCCGGGGTGAGCAGAGCCGGGAGCACGGCGACATCGAAATCGCGGTCCCGGCGGCCCGGTTCCCCGAGATCCGCGCGCGCCTCACCGTCGGACCTGGGGCGGGAGCCCATCCGGAGGCCGGGCTTTCCCGGGGCGAGTGTGCCGGGGGCGGGCTTTCCGGGGCCCTGTTCGAGTTCGACGCGGTGGGGTCCGGACGTATCTGGGAGGCGGCCCCGGCCACGGCCCTGGCCGTGACCCATCAGACCTGGCTGCGTGACCGGGTGACCGGGACGTACCTGCTCGACGTCTTCCGCGAGCCGCACGACGGCGACATCTGGATATGCCGCCGCGATCCGGCGATCCGGCTGCCGTACACCGTGGTCATCCGGCGGACGGCCGACGGAATCCCTTATCTCGCACCGGAGTTGGTGCTGCTCTTCAAGGCCGGACGGGCCCGGCCCAAGGACCAGCAGGACTTCACCGCCACGCTGCCCCTGTTGTCGGATGCCCAACGAGCCACGCTGGCCGGTTTCCTGACGCGCGCCTACCCGGGGCACACCTGGCTGGCGGCGCTGCGGCAGTCCGCTCCGCCGTCCCGGGTTCGCGGTCAGGGCGACAGCGCCGAGGCGGCCCAGCGGTGACTGTGGGGGGCTGCGGGCGGTGGCCGTTCGGCGTCCCGGCGGGGAGCAGTTCCCCGGCTTCGAGTCCCGGCAGACCGGGGCCGCCGACGACCACCACGCCATCGCCCGCTTCAGCCGGGAGCTGGTGTCCCTCGCCGACGGCTCGGCGCCCGTCGCCGGGTTCGACGTGATCGCGCTCGCGGAGGACGGCCGTATCCGTGCACGGTTCCTGGGCCGCGTCCCCGCTGCTTGAGGGGGCGGTTCGGACTGCCCCCGGCCGGCCACTCAGCCCGGCCCGCCGCCGGACTGTTGAGGCCGGGCCGGGTGCGGTGTGACACTTCCGGCTGAACCGGTCCGGCGGCGGTCGGCGGTCCGATCCCGCCGATGCGAGGCAGAATGGCGTTATGCCTGAATTGCCGGAGGTCGAGTCCCTCACCCGGTTCCTGGGCGAGCACGTCGTCGGCCGTACCGTCGCCCGTGTCCACCCGGTGGCCGTCCACGCGCTCAAGACCTACGATCCACCGCTCACAGCGCTCGAAGGACAGTCGTTCGACCATGTGACCAGGCACGGCAAGTTCCTCGACCTCGGGATCGGCGGAGTGCATCTGGTCATGCACCTCGCCAGGGCGGGCTGGGTCCGCTGGAGCGACCGCCTGCCGGACGCGCCGCCCCGCCCGGGCAAGGGCCCGCTGGCGCTCCGGGTCAGGCTGCAGGAGCCGGAAGGCGCGGGGTTCGACGTCACCGAGGCCGGCACCCAGAAGCGGCTGGCGGTCTACGTCGTCCGGGATCCGCTGGAGGTGCCCGGCATCGCACGCCTGGGGCCCGATCCCCTCGCCGAATCCTTCACTCTCGCGGCCTTCACCGGCCTGCTTGAGGGCGAGCGCCGCCAGATCAAGGGCGTGCTGCGCGACCAGAGCGTGATCGCCGGGATCGGCAACGCGTACTCGGACGAGATCCTGCACGCGGCCCGGATGTCGCCGTTCCGGCTGGCCGCCAAGCTCTCCGACGAGGAGGTGGACGTGCTGTACGCGGCGATCGGGACGACGCTCGGCGAGGCGGTCGAACGGTCCCGCGGGCTGGCCCTGCGCAATCTCAAGGCCGAGAAGAAGAGCGGGCTGCGCGTACACGGGCGCGCGGGAGAGCCGTGCCCCGTCTGCGGGGACACCGTCCGCGAGGTGTCCTTCAGCGACTCCTCGATGCAGTACTGCCCCACCTGCCAGACCGGCGGCAGGATCCTGGCGGACCGGCGGATGTCCCGGCTGCTGAAGTAGCCGGGGCCGCGTGGCCCGACCGCGTAGCCTGGTCCGCGCCCGTGGGGCCGCGCCGGCCTTCAGGCTGACCGGTCCGGGGCTTCGGCCCCGAACCAGCCCCCGAACCGCAGCCCTCGAACCTCCGCCGTCCAGCCGTCTGGTGCACCCCGTGACTGAAGCCTCCGCCGTACTCGCCCGACTGGGCTCGGTAGGGCCGTACTTCACCGTTCAGTACGGCGAGAGGCAGGACCCGGAAGGGTTCGGACCGCTGTCCGGTCTGTACGGAACGGACAGCGCCGACACCATCAACGCGCCCGGCACCGTCCCCGATGGCGACGGCGACGGCCCGGCCGGTCCGCTCAGTGCGTATGTGCGGCTGTACGCCCGGCGGATGGGCACCGACCAGCTCCGGGTGGCCGCTTCCGCTTTCCAGCTGGGCCTCGCCTCCCGCCTCTGGTCGGTCGCGCTCGGCGCAGCCGTACTCGCCGGGCGTCTGCCGGACCTGAACCCGGAGCGGCTGCGGGTACGCCTCACCGACGACGGTCCGCTCGAACTGTGGCTGCCCGTACCGGCACTCGCCCCGCAGGGACCACAGGAGGACCATCCTGCCGACGCCGTACTCGCGGCGGTGGCCCTCGCCCATCTGCGCCCGTTCCACGCGACCCTGCGGGCCCGGTACAGCCTCTCGCCGCACACTCTGCGGGGCAACGCGGCGTCCGCGCTGGCCGGGGCGGTGCGCGTGCTGAACGGCCGGCGCCCCGGCGTCGAGGCGCGGGCCACCGCACTGGCGGCCGCCGTGCTGGCGGGCGAACCCCTCGCGGGCAGCGGCGATTTCATCGTCGAGGAGGGGCTGGGCTTCGCGTTCCTTCGCAACAACTGCTGCCTGTACTACCGGGTCCCCGGCGGCAGCCTCTGCGGCGACTGCGTCCTGCGGCATCCGCGTAACGGCCGGCCCGCCGCCCGGTAGGCCCCGGCCTTCCCCTCACCAGAACACCGGCATGAGACCGGCAAGTTATTTCTGCAAGTTGCAGGAAACTTTTGCGCAAACTCTTGAAGTGCTCATGCCTTAGCGGCAGGCTCCTCTGCGTCTCCCCCCATGGCGGTCACCCGCACGCGGCCGCCCCGGGACACCGCACTGCCCGCCCCACGAAGGAGCCGCAACGATGCGCAACCGTCTGCTCGGCACGTCCATGACCGGGGTCATGGCCGGGGTCATGGCCACCGGCGGTCTGCTCGCCCTCACCCCCTGGCAGGCGCAGGGCGCGCCTCCCGGCGACCGGACCGTCACCGCAACCCTCTTCGAGCGCCCGTACACGGACGTCGGAAAGATCTGCACGGACTCGCTCGGCCCGGCCGGTTACGGGTACGTCGAGGTGTCACCGGCCACCGAGCACATCGCGGGTTCCCAGTGGTGGACCTCGTACCAGCCCGTGAGTTACCGGATCACCGGGCGCCTCGGGGACGCCGACGCGTTCCAGGGCATGGTGAGCGCGTGCCATGCGGCCGGCGTCAAGGTGATCGCCGACGCGGTCATCAACCACATGTCGGCCGGGTCGGGCACCGGGACGGGCGGCACGCAGTACAGCAAGTACAACTACCCGGGGACGTACAGCGACCCGGATTTCCACACCTGCCGCAAGGACATCACCGACTACACCAATCGCGAGAACGTCCAGACCTGCGAACTGGTCGGCCTGGCCGACCTCGACACCGGCAGCGACTACGTCCGGTCCACCGTCGCCGGCTACCTCACCGGCCTGCGGAAGATGGGCGTCGACGGATTCCGCATCGACGCGGCGAAGCACATGGCCGCCGCCGACCTGCAGGCCATCCGGAGCAAGATGGCCGACCCCGGTTTCTGGGTCTCGGAGGTCATCTACGGCAGTGGCGAGGCCGTACAGCCAGAGGAGTACACGGGACTCGGCGACGTCGACGAGTTCCGCTACGGCACCCACCTCAAGAGCGCCTTCCAGGGCGGCGACCTCGGCAGCCTGCAGAACGTCGCCGACGGGAAGCTGCCCGGCGACAAGGCCACCACGTTCGTCGACGACTGGGACACCGAACGGAACGGCTCGACGCTCAGCTACAAGGACGGCGACACCTACAAGCTCGCCAACGCCTTCATGCTCGCGTTCCCCTACGGCTCACCGAACGTCTTCTCCGGTTACGAGTGGTCCGACAAGGACGCGGGGCCGCCCAGCGGCAGCGACGGCTGGACCAACATGCACGCGGACCCCGAGATCACCGGGATGGTCGGGTTCCACAACGCCGTCGGCGACGCGGCGGTGACCGACTGGTGGTCGCAGGGCAGCGCCATCGCCTTCGGGCGCGGCGCCAAGGGGTACGTCGCCCTCAACAACGGGGGCGGCGACCTCCAGCAGACGTTCACCACGTCACTGCCCGGCGGCACGTACTGCAACGTCGCCAAGGCGTCCCCGGGCAACTGCACGGGCAACACCGTGACGGTCGGGAACGACGGCAAGGTCACGGCGACGGTCCCGGCCAAGGGCGCACTCGCTCTCGACACGACCGCCACGTCGTAGGCCGCGGCAGCGTGCGGTTCATACGGCGCGGCGGCACGCCGTTCACACGGTGCGGCGGCCTGTAGTTCATACGGTCTTGATCGCGCCGCCGTCGATGATGTGATCCGCCCCGGTGACGCTGCCCGCGAGGGGCGACGCGAGGTAGGCGACGAGCGCCGCCACCTCGGCGGGCCGCACCAGCCGGCCGGTCACCATGCCCATGAGCGAGGGGAGCTGGGCCAGGAGTTGCTCCTGGCCCAGGTCCATCGCGGCGGCCAGTTCGGCCCCGTAGCCGTCCGGGGCCTCCCACATCGCGGTGCGGACCGGGCCCGGTGAAATCGTGTTGACGCGGACACCACGCGGGCCGAACTCCTCGGCCAGCGCCTTGCCGAACGCGGTGAGCGCCGCTTTGGCGGTCGTGTACGTGACGGGCCCAGCGTGCGGCGTCCTGGCTCCGTTGGAAGAGATGTTGACCACGGCGCCCCCGGTTCCGATGAGATGGGGCAGCGCGGCCCTGGTGGTGCGGACGGCGGCGGTGAAGTTCAGGTCGAACGAGTCCTGCCACTGCTGATCCGAGAAGCTGAGGAAGCCGCCCGTCTGTCCGGCCCCACTGTCACCACCGCCGACATTGTTGACCAGCAGGTCCAGCCTGCCGAATTCGTCCGTCGCGCGGAGCAGCAGGTCGGAGGCCCCGGCGGGGTCGGTCAGGTCCACGGATACGCCCAGCGCCCCGGTGGCTTCGAGCTCCGGAGTGACGGTCCGGGCCGCCGCCACCACCCTCATGCCCTCACCGACGAGCGCGGCCACCGTGGCCAGGCCGATGCCACGGCTCGCGCCGGTCACTACTGCCGTTTTGCCGGTCAACTGCAGATCCATCACACACTCCCGCGCCAGATACGAGTCTCGGATGACGCTTTGAATGTAGTACTTGCGACATCAATGTTGCAAGTAGGAGCTGAATCGCCACGCTGTCGTAGTCTTGGCCCGAGATCACCGCGATCATCGAGAGGTAGCCCATGGATCGCATGTATCAGCGGGGTCCGCGACGGCCTCTGCGCGCGGACGCGGAGCGCACCGTCCAGGCGATCCTCACCGCCGCCGAGCGGGTGCTGAGCGCTCAACCGGCGGCGACGATGGAGCAGATCGCCGAGGCGGCGGGCGTCGCGCGGACGACCGTGCACCGCCGCTTCGCGACCCGGGAAGCCCTGGTCGAGGCGCTGACCGCCTGGGCCACTCAGCAGTTCCACCAGGCAGTCGAGAGTGCCCGCCCCGACAGCACACCTCCGCTGGTCGCGCTCTACCAGGTGACGGCGAACGCTCTGCGGGTAAAGATCAGTTGGGGATTCGCCATGAGCAGGACGGCGCCGGAGAATCCCGAAGTGGCGCGGATCCATGCCGATGTGCTCGGCCGGTGCGACCGGCTGTTCCGGCGTGCCCGGGACGCCGGTGTGCTGCGCGCCGACGCCGATCTGGACTGGACGCGCCGCGTCTACTACGCACTGATCCACGAGGCGGCCCAGAGCCGGACCGAACCGGCCGGACCCGACGACGCCGACGATGTCGACGAGTTGGCCACCCGCGTGGTCGACACCCTTCTGCGCGGCATGGGCGGCCCGGGCACCTTCGCCCCGTGAACGGTCGGACCCCGCGGAAAGGACGGCGCTCTCATGTACTGTTGCCCTCCCCACGCCCGTGGACCGTACCGAGGAGGTGAGCCCCATTACCGCTGTAGCAGGCCGGGCGCTCCCCCTCACGGCCGTGCGGTTCATCTGACCCAGGTGAACCGAGGGAGCCCCACAGGTATCCCGAAAGGCTCACATGCCGGTCCCACCGTCACATCTGACACCTGAGTCACCGCTCTCACCTCAGTCACCGCCGTCACCTCAGTCACCGCTGCCGCTCTCCGCCATCGTCACCAGGCTCCGGGCCGCGGGCTGTGTCTTCGCCGAGGACGAAGCGGCGCTGCTTGTCTCCGCCGCCCGCGACTCCGCCGAACTGGCCGCCATGGTCGACCGGCGCGTCGTGGGGCTCCCGCTCGAACACGTACTGGGCTGGGCGGAGTTCTGCGGTCTGCGCGTCGCCGTGGACGCGGGGGTCTTCGTACCCCGCCGGCGTACCGAGTTCCTGGTCGAGCAGGCCGTCGCCCTCGCTCCGCCCGGGGCCGTCGTGGTCGACCTGTGCTGCGGCTCGGGCGCGCTGGGGGCCGCGCTCGCCGCCGCGTTGGACGGAGCCGAACTGCACGCGGCCGATGTCGACCCCGCCGCGGTCCGCTGTGCCCGCCGCAATGTCGCCGGTGCCGGGGGCCGGGTGTACGAAGGCGACCTCTACAGTCCACTGCCGCGGTCGCTGCGGGGCCGCGTCGACATCCTGCTGGCCAACGTGCCGTACGTCCCCACGGAGGAGATCGAGCTGCTGCCCGCCGAGGCCCGGGTGCACGAGGCGCGCGTCGCGCTCGACGGTGGTGCGGACGGCCTCGACGTACTGCGGCGGGTGACCGCGGCCGCGCTGCCCTGGCTGGCGCCTGGCGGCCATCTGCTGTTCGAGACCAGCGAACGGCAGGCGCCCGCGGCCGTACGGACGGTCACCCGGGACGGGCTGTCCGCACGAGTGGCCAGCAGCGTTGAGCGGTACGCCACGGTTGTCATCGGGACACGCGGCACGGACTGACGGCGGGGCCCGGCCGGTTCCGCTTCGGCCGGTGGGTGCGAGTTGATGTCCGCCCCCACCGACCGAACGACTGGTGAAGCACTCGGTGAATCAGCCGGTGGATCAGTTGGTGAAACCCGGTCGGACTACTGGTGTGCTCAGCGCCCCAAGCGGATCAGGACACGGACCATCCGGCAGGTGGTGTCGGACGGCGGGTGGATGCCCGCGAGAGCAGCCGTGGAGCGTATCTTCCGGTTCGTTGCCTGATCCGGCCGGTAGACACCGGTGTCGAGCAGCGCGATGGTCAGGCGCATCGCCTTCAGCCTGCGGTTGTGCGAGACGTACCAGTCACGTGGTTTTCCTGCGGGCAGCTTCTTCTTGACCAGGGACTCCGTCGGGAACACGGCTACGGCCATCGGCGACCTCCAGGCGCTGGTGAAAGGGCCCTCACGGGCCCTCACGAACTGCTTCCATTTTACTGCCCGGCACTGACAGAAGCCCCTGGCCAGAAGGGTCCGGACGGCCTCTCACGTACCTTTGACCCCATGGAGATCTGGATCAATCCCGCATGCTCGAAATGCCGCAGCGCGGTGGACCTGCTGGACGCGGAAGGTGCTTCGTACACCGTCCGCAGATACCTGGACGACGTGCCGGGTGAGGACGAGATCCGGGAGGTGCTCGGCCGGCTCGGACTGGAGCCGTGGGACATCACCCGGACCCAGGAGCCGGACGCGAAGGCGCTCGGGCTGAAGGACTGGCCGCGCGACGCGGAAGCGCGGGACCGGTGGATCGCCGCGCTGGCCGGGCATCCGAAGCTGATCCAGCGGCCCATCATCACGGCGGACGACGGCACGGCGGTGGTGGCGCGTACGGAGGAAGCGGTACGGGACGTTCTCGGGCGGTGAGTTCCCGCCCGGCCCCTGCTGCTCCGCCGCGCCGCCGGTCACTTCCCGGTCAGCTGCTTCTCCGCCTCCGCCAGGATCTCGGTCAGCCGCAGGCCGAACCGTACGTCGCACGGATGCGGTTCACCGGTCCGTACGGCCGCGAGCAGCGCGTCGACCGCCGCGGCGAACGGCACCCGCGCGGCGCCGCCCCGGCCTTCCGGCAGCACCGCCACCCCGTGGGTGCCGCGGAACTCGACGGTGGCGCCCGCCGCTCGGGCCGGGGCGCTCAGGCTGAGCGTCGCCGAACTGGAAGCGCCCGAGGTGTGGCGCAGCGCGAGGTGGACGGTGTCCCCGGCGCCGCCGGCCGCTGTGACCTCCGTCGCGTCCCCGAGGACCGGCAGCAGGACCGAGAGCGCGTGCGGACCCACATCCCACAGCCCGCCCTTCTCCCCGCGCCACGGGGAGGCCGCGTACGGGCTGTCCACCCCGGGTGAGAAGAGCGCCCCGAGCCACTCCGCGCGGCCGGTGAACCAGCCGTCCACGGCGGCCTGTCCGGCGATCCACTCGGCCACCCCCGGTGTGAAGCGCAGCGTGCAGAAGACCACGGACGCGACGCCGGAGCGTGCGGCCGCGGCCACGACCTCGCGTGCGCCGCTGACCGTCGTGGCGACCGGTTTGTCGAGCAGCAGATGGCATCCGGCTGCCGCGGCGCGGGTCGCGAGCGGCGCCTGGACGTCCGGTGGGAGAGCCACCGCGACCGCGTCGCTCGCCGCGAGGAGCGCGTCCACACCGTCGTATGCGGTCGTGCCGTGTTCGGCGGCGAGCTCGGCGGCCGCCTCGCGCCGTCTGCCCCAGACCCCGCTGAACTCGATGTCCGGGTGGGCGGCGAGCGCGGGGGCGTGGGTGGACCGCGCCCAGGGGCCGGTGCCGAGCAGACCGATACGCGCCTTCGTGCGGGTGGGCTTGGTACGCGATGGCTTCGTCATACCGGTCAGTGTCGGCCATCACATCCGCGCCGGGAAACACCCCGTTCACGCTCGGGCAACGGCCGGGAAACCACGGATTGCGATGCTGCGGCATGGGCCTGCCGCACCGCAGGGCTCGCACCAGCAGGGCCGCACCAGCGAAGGATGGCTTCCGTGACGTTCAAGGCCGAGTACATCTGGATCGACGGGACCGAGCCGACCGCCAAACTCCGTTCGAAGACGAAGATCCTGGCCACCGGGGAGGCCCCGCCGCTCTGGGGCTTCGACGGTTCGAGCACCAGCCAGGCGCGGGGCCACGCATCCGACCTGGTGCTCAACCCGGTGGTCAGCTGCCCGGACCCGATACGCGGCGGTGACCACGTACTCGTCCTGTGCGAGGTCCTCAACACCGACCTGACCCCGCACTCCTCCAACACCCGGGCCGCACTCGCCGAGGTCGCGGGGCGGTTCGAGGCGCAGGAGGCGATCTTCGGTATCGAGCAGGAGTACACGTTCTTCGACGGCCACCGGCCGCTCGGCTTCCCGGAGGGCGGGTACCCGGCCGCGCAGGGGGGTTACTACTGCGGGGTCGGCGCCGACGAGATCTTCGGCCGCGACATCGTGGAGAAGCACCTCGACCACTGCCTCGCAGCGGGTCTTGGCATCTCGGGCATCAACGCCGAGGTCATGCCCGGCCAGTGGGAGTTCCAGGTCGGTCCGCTGTCGCCGCTCGAAGTGTCCGACCAGCTGTGGATCGCGCGCTGGCTGCTCTACCGGACCGCCGAGGACTTCGACGTGTCGGCGACACTCGACCCGAAGCCGGTGAAGGGCGACTGGAACGGCGCGGGCGCGCACACCAACTTCTCCACGAAGGCGATGCGCGAGGGATACGACGCGATCATCACCGCGTGCGAGGCGCTGGGCGAGGGCTCGAAGCCGATGGACCACGTGAAGAACTACGGGGCCGGGATCGACGACCGGCTGACCGGTCTGCACGAGACGGCCCGGTGGAACGAGTACACCTACGGTGTCTCCGACCGCGGTGCGTCGGTCCGGATCCCGTGGCAGGTCGAGCGGGACCGGAAGGGCTACATCGAGGACCGCAGGCCCAACGCTAACGTCGACCCGTACGTGGTGACCCGGCTGGTCACCGACACCTGCTGCACCGCGCTGGAGAAGGCAGGGCAGGTCTGAGCACCCTGGACTCCCTGGGCACCCTGGACTCCTCCCTGAATACATGAGCACCCGGGTACGCATCTTCGCCGCGTTCCCCACGGGGGCGTCCGCCGCACCGGCGGGCGCCCCTGAGCCGTTCCATTGCCGGGAGCCCCTGCTGCCGCTCCGGCGGATCTGGTTCAATGGGCACATGGCCCGCCATCAGAACACCTCGACCGGTCGCTCCGACCTCGAACCGTTCTGGCCGTCCCGTCAGCATCACGACTTCGACCGAGTGTGTTGCCGTGCGACGCAGGCGCCGGCCCTCTAACGCCTCTTCCGCTTCGAAGCCTTCGGCCGGCGCGCACGACGTACGTCCATCGACGACCTCTCCGCGTGAAAGAGCTGACCACTCATGGCTGACACCCGTTCCCTCTCCGCTGCGACCGCCGTGACCACTGCGACCTCTGCGACCGCCAGTCCCTTCCCGTCCCACCGGAACCGGCTGCGGTCCGTCGACCGTGACGAGGTGGTCCCGGTCGCCGACTTCCTGCCGCCGGGCGCCACCTGGCTGCCCGCGCCCCCGCACACCCTGCCCAGCGCGCCGGGGCAGCCCCCGATGATCGGCTATCTGGTGCTGGTGCCGGCCGACCACCAGCCGGGCCCGGTACCGGCCCCCACCGCACCCGGAGGGGCGGTGCGGATCGACAGTGCACAGCGCACCGCCTCGGTGGACGGGCGGACACTGGATCTGACGTATCTGGAGTTCGAGCTGCTCGCGCATCTCGTCGCGCACCCCCACCGCGTGCACAGCCGCGACCAGTTGGTGACCACGGTGTGGGGGTACGGGCATGTGGGCGACGGCCGGACGGTCGATGTCCATGTGGCCCGGCTGCGCCGAAAGCTGGGTGCCGAGCACCGGCACACGATCCGTACGGTGCGCCGCGTCGGGTACAAGTACGCGCCCTGATCACACCCGTTCGTCCCCGCGACACCCAGCGCGGTGCCCTCCCCGGCTTGTTCCAAACCCCGTGTCCCACGTCCCATGGCACCCGGGGAGGGCGCTGCGCTGCCGCGTGCCGCCGTCTGTATTCGGTCAGATGCCTGCCGGGATCTTCGGGGCCGCGTCGCGGTAACCGGGGCCGGGCCGCCGGGGGGAAAGCCCCTTCGGCGTACGCCAGTTGCGCTCGCCCAGCAGCGTCATCACCGCGGGCAGCAGCACCATCCGCACCACGGTCGCGTCCAGCAGTACCGCCACCGCGAGGCCGACGCCCATCTGCTGCATGTCCTGCATCGAGAGCGAGCCGAAGACCGAGAACACCGCGACCATGATCACGGCGGCGCCGGTCACCGCGCCCGCGGTCCGCCGGATGCCCTCGTCGACCGCGCCCCTGGTGCTCAGCCCCCGTTCGCGCGCCTCCCGGATCCGGGACACGACGAACACGTGGTAGTCCATCGAGAGGCCGAAGAGGACGACCAGGACGAAGAGCGGCATCCAGGACTCGATCGCACCAGCCTTCTCCGAGCCGATCAGCGACGCTCCCCAGCCGTGCTGGAAGACGGCGACCATCACCCCGTACGCGGCGGCCACCGAGAGCAGGTTGAGGAGAACGGACGTCAGGGCGATGACGTACGAGCGGAAGCAGCAGAGCATCAGCAGGAAGGTCACCGCCGTGATGAAGGCGAAGACCGGAACGATTCCGTGCTTCAGCTGATGGTTGAAGTCGAGCGAATTCGCCAGTTCCCCGGTGACGTAGGCGTGGGCGCCGGTGCCGTCGAAGGCGGCGGGCAGCCGCTCGTCCCGCAGTTCCGTCAGGCCGGCCCGGCCCGTGGGCAGGGGCACCTCGATCTCCGCGACGTTCTGCCGGCTGTGCACGGCGACCTGGTCGAATCCGGCGAGTGCCTTGCGTACGCCCGGCGCTCCGATGTCGTCGGCCTTGACCACCACCGTGGCCGGGGCGGGGCCACCGGGGAAGGTGTCCGCGATATGGCGGTAGGCGACCGACAGTTCGGACGACGAGCCGAACTGCTTCTCCAGGCCGAGTTCCTCCGTCTTCATACCCAGCGCGGGTGCCGCCAGGGCGAGCAGCGCCACCACCGCTCCGGCCGCGAAGAGCGCGGGGCGGGCGAGCACCGGCTTCAGCAGCCGTCCGGCTGTCGCGCCGCTCTGCCGTACGCCGCGCCTGCTGCGCCGGTTCAGCAGCGGGACGCGCCCGCCGTCGATCCGGTCGCCCAGCCAGGAGAGCAGCGCGGGCAGCACCGTCACCGAGCCGAGCATCGCGATGAGGACCACGATGATGGTGGCGAGCGCGAAGCCCTCGAACAGCATCAGGCCGGACAGGAACATCCCGGCCATCGCCACCATCACGGTGACCCCCGAGACGAGCACGGCCCGTCCACTGGTGGCGGCCGCGATGCGCAGGGCGGTCTCGGCGTCGCGCCCCGCGGCCCGCTCGTCGCGTTCGCGCCGCAGGTAGAAGAGGCAGTAGTCGACGCCGACGGCGAAGCCCATCAGGAACATCACCGAGTACGTGGTCTGGAAGAGGTGCAGCTGGTGGCTGGCGAGCGACAGCAGCCCGAAGGCCGCCATGCACGCCGTCAGCGCGAGCCCGACGGGCAGCAGCGCGGCCACCACGGCCCCGAAGGCCACCAGCAGGATGCCCAACGCCAGTGGCACTGCCGTGAATTCGGCCGAGCGGAGATCCTTGGAGAGCAGATCGCCGAGCCACTTGCCCGCGCTGGCGTCGCCGAACTGGTAGATCCGCACGTCCGGCCGGTCGGCGCGCACCCCGGACACCGCGTCGAGCACCGGCCCCACCCGGTCGGCCGCGGTGTCCGCGTCGCCCTTCATGTCGAAGGTGATCAGCGCGGCCCTGCCGTCCTTCGAGGGGACGGGCGCCGCGATGTTCCGCACCGCTCCGGTCTTCCCGACGGCCGCGGTGACCGCGCGTGCCACAGGCTTCCAGTCGCCGGCGCCGCTGCCCGACACCATGACCATCTCGCCGGCGGGCCTGCTGAGACCGGCGTCCTCCAGGATCCGGGTGGCCTGCGCCGATTCGCCCGCGCCGTTCTCGGAGTCCGACATGTTCACCATGCCGGAGGCCCCGCCGATGCCCATGGCGAGCACCACGAACACCAGCCAGCCGAAAATGGCTGTTCTTCGGTGGTGGGCACTCCACACACCGATACGTGCCGCGAGGTTGAGCCTCATGGCGTTCCGCCCCCAGATGTAAGCGTCGGTTGGTTCGCTTCACACGCTAGGAACGGGCCGCGGGCGGCCCCAGCCGTCCAGGCACCCTGTGCGGAGCCATAGGGCGAGGGCCCGGGGTGGTGCCAGCTACACCCCCGAATCGGGTGCAGAACCCAATGCCCCGGGCGCCCCCTTGCGGCCACACTGGTGTCCAGGCCGGTGCTCACCTGGCCAGGGACGAGAGGGACATCAATGAGGGCGACGAAGGCACGCGACGCGGGGTTGACGGCCGTACGGGGCCTGGCGCTGGCCGGGATGTCACTCATCGGCTCGATCACGCTCTTCGCCCTGGCGGTCACGTCGATCGCCCTGATCCCGGTCGGCGTCGGTGTCTTCACGACGCCGGCGCTGCTGGAGCTGATCCGCTCCCACGCCAACCAGCGCCGGCTGCTGGCGGCCAAGTGGACGGGCACCCGCATTCCCGTGGTGCGCCGGCCGCTCCCGCTCCACCCGCGATCGGGCACAGCCGGTCAGGTGGAGCGCTGCACGGTGCTGGTGAAGGACCCCGCGACGTGGCGCGACATACGCTGGCTGCTGGTCGACATGACGGTGGGCGCGGTCACCGCGCTGCTCCCGCTGTCGCTGCTCAGCGAGGGTCTCTTCGGCATCCTCCTGCTGCTCGGTCTCTGGAAGCCGATCGTCCGTGCGGGCGGTGGGTACTGGTACGAGTTCGTCCGGGTCGACAGCTGGACCACCGCTGCGTTCGCGGCCCTGGTCGGTATCTGCTGGATCGCAGCCGGACTGCGTTTCGGGCCCGCTCTGATCCGTGTCCACTTCACCATCACCGGGTCGGCGCTGGCCCCCACCAGGGAGGCAGAGCTGGGCGAGCGCATCGAACGGCTCACTGAGACCCGGCACGACGCCGTGGACAGTTCGGCTGCCGAACTGCGCCGGATCGAGCGGGATCTGCACGACGGCGCGCAGGCCAGGCTGGTGGCCATGGGCATGAATCTGTCCACCATCGAGGCGCTCATCGAGAAGGACCCGGCGCAGGCGAAGAAGATGCTGTCGATGGCCCGCGAATCATCGGCGGAGGCTCTCACGGAGCTGCGTGACCTGGTGCGCGGCATCCACCCGCCGGTGCTGGCCGAGCGGGGACTCGGTGACGCGGTCAGGGCGCTGGCCTTGCGGCTGCCCGTGACGACCGAGGTCGAGGTGGACATGGCGGGCCGCGCGGAGGCCCCGGTCGAGTCGGCGGCGTACTTCGCGGTCAGCGAGGTCCTGACGAACGCCGTCAAGCACGCGGGGGCGGACCGGATCTGGGCCGACATCCACCACGCCGAGGGGATGCTGCGGATATCGGTCACCGATGACGGCCGCGGGGGTGCGTCAGCGGGAAAGGGTTCGGGGCTGAGCGGAATCGAACGCCGACTGGGTACATTCGACGGCGTACTGGCCGTCAACAGCCCAGTGGGCGGCCCGACCATGGTGACGATGGAGATTCCGTGCGCGTTGTCCTCGCCGAAGACCTCTTCCTTCTGAGAGACGGCCTGGTCCGGATGTTGGAGGCGTACGACTTCGAGATCGCGGCAGCGGTCGAGACCGGACCCGAACTGACAAAGGCCTTGGCCGAATTGCAGCCTGACGTCGCCGTGGTCGACGTCAGGCTGCCGCCGTCCCACACGGACGAGGGCCTCCAGTGCGCGCTGGCCGCCCGCCGGGCCAGACCCGGGCTGCCGGTCCTGGTCCTGTCGCAGCACGTGGAGCAGTTGTACGCCCGCGAGCTGCTGGCGGACGGTACGGGTGGCGTGGGATATCTGCTCAAGGACCGGGTGTTCGACGCCGACCAGTTCATCGACGCGGTACGCCGGGTGGCGGCGGGCGGTACCGCGATGGACCCGCAGGTGATCCAGCAACTGCTGTCCCGGCGGGCCCAGGACAAGCCGGTGGGCAGCCTCACCCCGCGCGAGCTGGAGGTCATGGAGCTGATGGCACAGGGGCGTTCCAATGCCGCTATCGCGGGTCAGCTCGTGGTGACGGAGCGGGCGGTGGCGAAGCACACGTCGAACATCTTCGCCAAGCTGAGCCTGCCGGTGTCGGACGACGACAACCGGCGGGTCCTCGCGGTGCTCGCCTATCTCGACCGGGGGTAGGGCAGGGGGCATGGCACGGTCCGTGGTCCCGTTTTATTCAGTTCGACTTTGGCGTCCCGCGAAACAGCACACATGAGCCATGAACGCGGACGTTTCCGGCCAGGTGATGGACCGGCCCTCCCCTTGAGCGGCTTGAATGCCGACCGCTCGAATGCAACGGCCGTACGCTGCGGCGCATTTCATCAATCAGTTCGGACCCAGCGACGCCGATTGCACCCGGATCCAGCCGTAATGCCCACGAACCGCGGCGTGCCCGCAGAAGATCGTCGCAGGTCAGTACCTGGTGTACCAGGCGTACGATTTCAGGCCCTCCTCGGACCTGATTCTGTTCATTACGGAATGCAGATCACCCACGCACCCGGACAGCGACCAAGCCACTGACAGAACGAAATCGCCCAGTTCGGGATCGCCGTGTGATACCCAACTCCCCACCTTGTCAATCCTGGATTCGGCGGGCCGAAAGATGGAACCGGGCCGCTTTTACGCACCCGAACCTGTGCGCCCCATTGCTCCACCTGCCCCTCGTCATTACCGTGCGCATCGCATGCATCTGTCATCGCACGGACCGTCAGCAGCATTGACGCGCAACACGAGGAGTGCCGATGCACGAGCTGTCCAGACGTACGCTGCTGAGCACCGCGGGTGTGATCGGCGCCGGCGCCGTGATCGGCGCGCAGACCCCCGCCGCAGCGGCCGGCGCACCGGCCGCCCTTCCCCTGGGCCTTCCCATGAGCCACTCCCCCGCCGCACCGGAGCCGCTCGACACCGGACCGGCCCGCGCGGCCCTGAAGCGTCTGCTGCCGCTCCACGCCGACCAGTTCACGCTCACACCCCTGACCGGTGGGGAACGCTTCCGGGTCGCCGGCTCGGCGGGCCGGATCGAGGTCGCCGCCACCGGCCCCGCCACTGCACTGACCGGCGTCCACTGGTACCTCAAGTACGTCTGCCGGGCACACATCTCGTGGAACACCTCGCAGCTCGACCTGCCCAAGCGGCTGCCCGCCCCCGGCAAGGCCATCCAGCAGTCGGCGACTGTCCCGCACCGCTTCGCGCTCAACGACACCCACGACGGCTACACCGCCCCGTACGCGGACTGGCCGCACTGGGAACGGACGATCGACGTGCTGGCCCTGCACGGCTGCAACGAAGTCCTCATCACGCCCGGTCAGGAAGCCGTCTACCACCGGCTGCTCCAGGACTTCGGGTACTCCGACACCGAGGCCCGCACCTGGCTGCCCGCCCCCTCCCACCAGCCCTGGTGGCTCCTCCAGAACATGAGCGGATACGGCGGCCCGCTCTCCACCGCGCTGATCGACCGGCGCGCCGACCTGGGCCGGCGGATCGCCGACCGGCTGCGCGAGCTGGGCATGCACCCGGTGTTCCCCGGCTACTTCGGGACAGTCCCGGACGGGTTCCCGGACCGCAACCCAGGCGCCGACGTCGTCCCGCAGGGCACCTGGAACGGGCTGCGACGCCCCGACTGGCTCGACCCGAGGTCGGAGGTGTTCGACCGGGTGGCCGCGGCCTTCTACCGGCACCAGTCCGAACTCCTCGGCGACGCCGAACACTTCAAGATGGACCTGCTCCACGAGGGCGGCACCCCCGGTGACGTCCCGGTCGCCGATGCCGCGCGGGCCGTCGAGACAGCCCTGCACACCGTCCACCCCGACGCCACCTGGGTCATCCTCGGCTGGGGAGCCAACCCGCGCGCCGAACTGCTCCGGGCCGTGGACACCGACCGGATCCTGATCGTCGACGGGCTCTCCGACATCGACACCGTCACCGACCGCGAGAAGACCTGGGGCGGCGCGCCGTACGCCTTCGGCTCCATCCCCGACTTCGGCGGCCGTACGACGATCGGCGCCGACACCGACCGCTGGACGGAGAAGTTCACCGCGTGGCGCGACAAGCCGGGCAGCGCGCTGGCCGGCACCGCGTACATGCCGGAGGCCGCCGAGCGCGACCCGGCCGCCTTCGAGCTCTTCAGCGAACTGGCCTGGCGCACCGAGAAGATCGACCGGACCGCGTGGTTCACCCAGTACGCCGGGGTGCGCTACGGCGGGGACGACCGCGCCGCGCGGACGGCGTTCGCCGCGCTCGCCACGACTGCGTACCAGCTGACCACCACCGACGGACGTCCGGTCGACTCGCTCTTCGCCCGTCGGCCCAGCCTCACCGCCTCCGTGAAGTCCGCCTTCGACACCGCCGGGTTCGACACCGCTTTCGCCGCACTGCTCGATGTCCGGGCACCGCTGCGCGGCTCGGACGCCTACCGCTACGACCTCGTCGACCTCGCCCGGCAGGCCCTCGCCGACCGGGGCCGGATCCTGCTGCCCCAACTGCACGACGCCTACACCGGCAAGGACGCCGCCACCCTCCGGGCGCTGTCCGTGCTCTGGCTGAAGCTGATGCGGCTAGCCGACACCCTGGCCGGCTGCCACCAGGCGTTCCTGCTCGGCCCCTGGCTTGAGGAGGCCAAGCGTTTCGCCACCAGCCCGGCCGAGGCGGTGCAGTTGGAGTGGACGGCCCGCACCCTCATCACCACCTGGGGTGACCGCACCGCCGCCGACCACCTCAGCAACTACGCGAACCGCGACTGGCACGGGCTGCTCAGCGACGTCCATCTCCCGCAGTGGCAGGCGTTCCTGGACGAACTGGCGGCCGCGCTCGCCGACGGCCGGGGTGCCAAAACCTTCGACTGGTACCCGGACGAGGAGTCCTGGACCCACCGGACCGGTTCGTACCCCGTGAAGGCGACCGGCGACGCGTACCGCACCGCGCAGCGGGTGTACGACACTCTGGCCACGGCCCCGTACCAGGGCGCCGCCACCGTCTCCGCCCAGCCCGTCGCCTTCACCCCGGGCAGCACCGGCACGGTCACGGCCGGCTTCCGTAACCTCAACGGGCTGCGCGCGACCGGCCAGGTCGATTTCACGCTGACCGGCCTGGACGCGGCGCCGAAGGGCGGCACCTCCCTGAAGAGGGTCGGCCCTGGCGCGTCCGGCTCGGTCTCCTGGCAGGTCACCGCCCCCGCCGACCCGCTGACCACTCCGCTGCGCCCGATGCCGTACACCCTCGTGACGCGGTTCGGACCGCAGGGCGAGAAGCAGGTGGATGTGCGGGAGCAGAGCGCGGTGTACGTGGCCGGTCCGCTCGCCGACGGGTGGCGGACGTACACCGGCAACGACGCGGTGTTCGGGCAGCTGGACGATCGGCTGGCGATCAACGGCGGCGGGCAGGACCTGTGGAAGGGCACCACCCAGTTCGGCACCGCGTTCCGCGCGGGGGCGATGTCCGACGGCACGAGCGTGACCGTACGGGTGGACTCCCAGGACAACACCGGTAGCTGGGCCCGGTCCGGCATCGTCGTACGCAACAGCCTGGCGACCCCGGGCTCGGCCGGGTTCCTGAACCTGGCGGTGACGCCGGGCCAGGGCGTCGTGCTCTCGTACGACACGGACGGCGACGGCGCGCTGGACACCTACAAGCGCGTCACCGGCATCAAGGCACCGGTCGTGCTGCGGCTCACCCGGGCGGGCACGGCGTACACCGGCTCCTTCTCGACGGACGGCGGGGGCAGTTGGCGCACGGTCGCCACCGTCGCCGTGCCGAGTGCGGCGGGCAGCCAGGACACGGGGATCTTCATGAGTGCGACGAACGGCGGAAACGGGATGCGCGGCACCGTGGACTTCAGTGGCTGGTCGCTGAGTTGAGCGGTTCGGGGGCCCCGGCGCGGCGGGGCCCCCGGTGACCAACGCACCATTCGCTCGTTCTGCTGAATGTGCCGCCAAAGGATCTCACCCGTCGCCCCGCGTCCGACTCAGCCGCCGCCGATGCCGCAGATGTCGACACCGGACAGGCCGGGGCCGCGCTCGTCGAGCACTACCCCCGGCTGGTCCGGCTGGCGTATCTGATCCTGCCGCCGTCGCTCGGCCGCAACCGCCGGGTGCTGACAGCCCACTCCATCGCGCAGCGGGCGCTGCCGCGCGGACGGCGGTCCGGGGCGGCCGATTCCTTTCCGTCGCCGCGCCGGGCGGACGACTGCGACCCGGCCTACGCCTATGTGCGGGGCCGGGTGGTCGCGGCGGCGCTGGAGGTCGCGCGGCCCCGGCGGTGGAACGCCTGGCCCCGCCGCGCCCAGTTGCCTCCGCTGCTGCCCCAGGTGTGGGGACTGCGGCTCTTCCCCCGGTCCGGCGGCGCCGATGAACTCGCCCTGGACCAGCGGCTCTCCGCCCTCTCCGGGCCGGCCCGCGCCGCGTACGCGCTGCGCGGCCTCGAAGGGCTCGACGACACCCGGGTACGGCGGGTGCTGGAGGCCGCCGGAGTGGCCGACCCCAGAACGGCGCTCGACCGGGCGGACGGCCCGTCGGCGCAGTACGGGCTGCTGGCGTCCGCCGCGTTCGACCCCTGCTCGCTCCAGGCCAGGCCGACCGATCTGCTGCGGCGCAGACGCCGCGGCCGGGGTGCGCTGGCCTCGGCCGCCGCCGTCCTGGTGTGCGGGACGCTGCTGGCGCTGCCGGCCGGCGGTCTGGGCGCCGGGCGGACCGCGGCACCGGCGTACACCGGCAACCCGGTCTCCGAGCAGGCCCTGAACCCGGCGAAGCTGACCCGGGTCGCGGGGACCGCGTGGAAGGCGTCGGCCCGTACCGACTTCTCCGTCTGGCCTGTGCGCGGCGACCGCACCGGTGACACGGCGCTGCTGCGGCGCGCGCTCGCCGTCTGGGCCCGCCCCGGCGACTCCGTACAGGTCTCGGCGACCCCCGGCACACCCGCCGGGCCGCCGATGGGCGCGCCGCAGCTGCTGTACGCGGGCACGGTGGACGACGCGGTGGTCGTGCTGCTCTACGACGGTCTTCGGGTGGTGCGGTACGCGGAGGCGAAGGACGGCGGCGGAGGCACCGCGCTGGATTTCGCGCGGGTGGACGGCGCGGACGAGGTCGCTTCGGATGCGCTGGTCGTCGGCAGGACCGACGGCAACGTCCGCTATCTGACGGCGCCCTGGGTGCGGGGCGCGAGCGTGCGGGACCTGCTCGCCCCTGCGGCGGGGGCGCGGCCGCTGGCCCGCGCGGCCGACGGTGTCACCGACCCGGTACCGGGCCCCGGTGCCTCCCGTACCTGCACCTCCTGGAACGCGCTCGCGCTGGGCGACGGTGCGGGCACGCATCTCTTCACCGACCTGGGCGAGCTGCCCCCGGCCCGGCTGCTCGCGGGTCCGCCGACCGGGCCGCACGACGTGACGGGTGCGGCGGACCTGTCGGGCTGGGCGCATACCGCCTGCCTGCTCCCCGTGGTCCGTTCGCACGGCGTACGCACGGTGAACTCCTGGCAGTTCGCCTCCCAGCAACTGCCGGCCGCGGGCGGCCGGGCGGCCTGGCTCTGCACCCGCGCGGAGACCTGGCGCGGCGCCGGGAGCCGGGTGCTCGCACAGTTCCGGGTCCCGGGCGGCCGGGGGCCGGATCCCGACACGGTGGTGGCCCGGTCGGAGAACTCACCGGCCTGCGGAAAACGGCAGCCACGGGTGCTCGCCGGAGTGCTGTGGAAGTCCCGCGACGGGCAGTGGTACGTACTGGCGGCGGGCAGCGCGCAGTTCACTTCGCTGGCCACGACGGGCGGCATCACGGGCAGCGCCATCGGCCCGCTGCTCGCCCTGCCCGCCAAGCAGGGGACGAAGGCGCAGCTGACCGGACGGCTGGCGAACGGGACCCGGGTCGGCGCGCTGCGGTGACGGGGGCCCGCGGCGCTCGCGCGGCCGGACGGCTGCGTGCAAGGCCCTGTCCCTTGGGCGTACCCGTCGGTACATTGACGCCATGTCTAATACGCAGCCCGCCCCGGTGGCTTCGGAACACATAGCACTCAAGGCCCGCAAGGTCTCCTTCGACTGGGAGTCCACCCCGCTGCACTGGGTGCCCGGTGACCCGTTCACCACGCACACCATCAATGTGCTGCATCTGCTGCTCCCCGCGGGCGAACGCTGGTTCGTGCACGTCTACAAGCAGGTGCTGCCGCTGATCCGGGACGCGCGGTTGCGCCAGGACGTCATCGGGTTCATCGGCCAGGAGGCCATGCACTCGCAGGCACACGACGACGTGCTCCCCCACCTCGCGGCGCAGGGGCTCGACCCGACCCCGTACACCGCCCAGGTCGACTGGCTCTTCGAGAAGCTGCTCGGCGACCGGACGCTGCCGCCCGGCCGGGCGAGCCGCTGGTGGCTCAAGGAGCGGGTCGCGACGATCGCCGCGATCGAGCACTACACGGCGTTCCTCGGCGACTGGGTGCTCAACGCGGAGGCGCTCGACCGGCGCGGGGCCGATCCCACCATGCTGGACCTGCTGCGCTGGCACGGCGCCGAGGAGGTCGAACACCGGTCGGTCGCCTTCGAGGTCTTCCAGCACATCGACGGCGGCTACCGCCGCAGGGTGCGCACCTGGGCGACCGCCTTCTCCGCACTGGTCTTCCTCTGGCAGCGCGGCGTCAGATTCTTCATGGAGAACGATCCGCTGCTTGTGGACGGCCGGGCGACCCTGCGGGCCTACCACCGGCGCGGCAAGCAGGGGCTGCTGCCCACGACCGGGGCCATCGCCCGGTCCGTGCCGGGGTATCTGAGCCGTACCTACCACCCCTCGCAGGAAGGCAGCACGGCGCAGGCCGTCGCCTATCTCGCGAACTCGCCGGCCGCGAACTCCCCCGCATCCAATTCCACCGTCGCGAATTCCACCGTCCCGACTGCCGCCACCGCGAACGGAGCCCACTGAGATGGCGCCGCCCCCGCCCCGCGTCCACACGGTCGTTCTGGTCGCCGGTGCGGCCCTGCTCGCCAAGCGCGCCCTGCACCGCCGTATCGCCGCGTCCCCGCTCTGGCCGCTGCCCGCGCTGGAGCCGCCGGTCTCGGGCCGTGGCCGCCACCGGACCGTCGGCCGGCGGCTGCTGATCACCGAGCGCGCCCCGGAGGCCGACGGCGTCGTGCGGCTCCGGCTGGAGAGCGCGTCCGGCGAACCGCTCGACGCCTGGACGCCGGGCGCCCATCTGGATCTGGTACTGCCGTCCGGCCTGGTCCGCCAGTACTCGCTGTGCGGGGACCCGGCCGACCGGGAGGCGTACACGGTCGCCACCCGGCTGATCGAGGACGGCCGGGGCGGCTCCCGCGAGGTCCATGAACAGCTCCACGAGGGCGCCGAGATCGAGATCCGCGGCCCCCGCAACCGCTTCCCGCTGGTCGAAGCCGCCTCGTACGTCTTCGTCGCGGGCGGCATCGGGATCACCCCGGTCCTGCCGATGCTCCGGGCGGCCGAAGCGGCGGGCGCGCGGTGGCGGCTGGTGTACTGCGGGCGTACGCGCGCCTCGATGCCGTTCCTGGCGGAGGCCGAGAAGCTGGGCGGGGGCGCGGGCCGCGTCACGGTGGTCCCGCAGGACGAACTGGGCCACCCTGGCCTGGAGTTCGGGGACGACCCGGCGGGGACCGCGTACTACTGCTGCGGCCCGGAGGGCCTGCTCGAAGCGGTGACGGCTGCGCTCCCGGCCGGAGCCGCGCTCCATCTGGAGCGGTTCGCACCGCAGGCGGCAGATGCGGCGGACGCGGACAGCTTCGACGTCGAACTGCGCCGCTCCGGCCGTACGGTGACGGTCGCGCCCGGCTCCACGGTGCTGGCCGCCGTCCGCGCGGAGGTGGCGAATGTGCCGTACTCCTGCGAGCAGGGCTTCTGCGGGACCTGCCAACAGCGCGTCATCGACGGCGAGATAGACCACCGGGACGAGCTGCTGACGGACGCGGAGCGGGACGACTCGATGCTGATCTGCGTGTCACGGGCGCGGGGCGGGCGGCTCGTCCTCGATCTGTAGGAGGCATCCGCCGGGCCGGGGTGTCAAGGCCTGCGGAGCCTTGACACCCCGGACCGGCAGGAGGAGCATCCTCACGTCGTTGACAACGTTGTCGGGCGAGCGCCGTTCCGGAGTGGTCGACGGCGCTCCTGTTCAGCACATGTTGACCGCCCGTCACACACAAGTCCGTCTCGCACGAATCGTCACACACGAGTCCGTCACACACGAAGGGCAGGAACGGGTGTCAGACACGCACAGCCGTCGGACGCGCACCGGGACCAGAGCGCTCAGCTCCGTCGTGGTGACCGCCATGGCCGCTCTGGGGATGGCGGCCACCGCCGCCCCCGCCTCGGCCGCATCCTCGCACGGCACCGTCAAGGACCCGGTGTCGTACGTCCACCCGCTGATCGGTTCCGCCAACGCGGGCAACACCTACCCGGGCGCGGTGCAGCCCTTCGGGATGCTGGCCTGGAGCCCGCAGAACTCCAGGGGCAAGCAGGTCTCCACACCCGCGCCCGGCGGCTACCAGTACGACGCCACGAAGATCCGCGGCTTCAGCCTCACCCACCTCAACGGGGTGGGCTGCTCCGGTGCGAACGGCGACATCCCGATCATGCCGTACACGGGCGATGTCGACTCGTCGCCCAGCGCGGACACCACCGACGCCAAGTACGCCAGCAGCTTCTCGCACGCCAACGAGAGCGCGTCGCCCGGCTATTACAAGGTCGGCCTGGACAACGGCGCGTCCGCCGCGCTGACCACGACTCCACGGACCGGCTCCGGGCAGTTCGGCTTCCCCAAGGACAAGCCGGCCAGCATGCTCTTCCGCACCTCCAACTCGGAGAGCGGCAGCACGGACGCCACCGTGAAGATCGACAAGGCGGCCCGGACCGTGACGGGCTCCGTCACCGCGGGCAACTTCTGCGGCCCGCAGAGCGCGAACAACCGGCACGACCTGTACACGCTGTACTTCACCGCCCACTTCGACAAGGCGTTCGCCAAGGTCGGCACCTGGAAGGACAGCACGGTCAGCCCGGGGTCCACCTCGGCGTCCGGCGGTACGGGCTACAGCTCGTCCGGCAACGCCGTGGAGGGCAAGGGCTCGGGCGCGTACATCACCTTCGCCGACGGGACCACGGAGGCGCAGGCCAAGGTCGCCGTCTCCTATGTCAGCCCGCAGAACGCCGAAGCCAACCTCCGCGCCGAGAACGCGCCCCACAAGAGCTTCGGCTCCGTGAAGTCGCAGGCGGCCGGCGCCTGGAACAAGGTGCTGAAGTCGGTCGAGGTGGGCGGCGGCACCGACGCCCAGCGTTCGACCTTCTACACCGCGCTCTACCACTCCATGCTGGAGCCGACGCTGACCAGTGACGTCGACGGCCGCTATCTTGGCGCCGACCGCAAGCCGCACCGGCTGGCCAAGAGGCAGCAGGCGCAGTACGGCACCTTCTCCGGCTGGGACCAGTACCGCGCCCAGGTGCAGCTGATGACGCTGCTCAACCCCAGGGCGGGCAGCGACTACGCACAGTCGCTCTACAACTACGCGGGACAGCGGGGCGGCGAGTGGGACCGCTGGCTCCTTGAGAACGGCAAGACGAGCGTCATGTCGGGCGACCCGTCCGACGCCGCGCTCGCCGGGATCTACGCGTTCGGCGGCCATGACTTCGACGTCAAGGGCGCACTGAAGTCGCTGGTCGAGGCGGCGACCGTACCGACGGCGAACGACTCGGACAGCTCCGGCTGCAACGTCGAGTGCGTGGGCCAGCGCCCCGCGCTCGACAAGTACCTGAAGCTCGGGTACGTACCCTCCGACAACTGCCACTGCTGGGGCGGCGCGGCCGAGACCCTGGAGGACGCGGCGGCCGACTACGGTCTCTCCGAGCTGTCCCGGCAGACCGGGAAGAGCGCCGACGCGAAGAAGTTCCTGGACCGCTCGGGCAACTGGACGAACGTCTTCGACGCCAACGCCACGCCGCAGGGCGGCTACATCCGCGACCGCAAGTCCGACGGCACCTGGGCGGGCACCTTCACACCCGGCACCGGCAGCGGCTTCGTCGAGGGCACCAGTGCCCGCTACACCTGGATGGTGTACTCGGACGTCGCGGGCCTGGCGTCCGCCATGGGCGGCGATGACAGCGCCGTGAAGCGGCTGGACGCCTTCTTCCGTACGCCGGACGGCAAGTTCGACTTCTCGGCGAAGGACGACACGCGCTACGACGCGACCAACGAACCGGACATCAACACGCCTTACCTGTACGACTACCTGGGCGCCCCGTACAAGACGCAGGAGACCGTCCGCGCGGAGATGGACCAGCTGTGGACCGACACCCCGGGCGGCATTCCCGGTAACGACGATGCCGGGACCATGTCGTCCTGGTATGTGTTCTCGGCACTCGGCATGTACCCGCAGAACCCCAGCCGCGCCGATCTGACGCTCTCGGCGCCGTTGTTCCCGCACGTGGTGGTGCACACCGGGCACGGCCGGACCATCACGGTCAACGCTCCGGCCGCTTCGGCGGACAACACGTACATCCAGGGGCTGAAGGTCAACGGCCGGACGTCCGGCAAGCCCTGGGTCCCGGCCTCACTGGTCACCCACGGCGGCACCCTCGACTACACGCTGGGCGCCAAGGCGGACACCTCGTGGGGCAGCGCGGCGGCCGACGCCCCGCCGTCCTTCCCGGGCGGCGGCGTGAAGTACTTCACCGGCGCCACCCCCGAGCAGCTGAAGATCGAGCCCGGCGCCGCCGGTGCGGACATCACGGTCAAGGTGCAGACGCTGGAGCAGGAGCCGACCACGGTGCACTGGACGGCGACACCGCCGGCCGGTGTCACGGTGCAGCCCGCGCAGGGCGACTTCACGGTCCCGGCGGGCGGCGCGGCGAGCGCGAAGCTCTCGGTGTCGGCCGCGTCCGGCACGGCGGAGGGCCGCTACACGGTCCCGGTCACACTGAAGTCCTCGGCGGGCAAGGAGCTTCCGAAGACGTCGTTCGCGGTGACCGTCGCCACGAAGAACAGCATGCTCTGGAACCGGAACAGCACGGCCATATCCTCCGACGACGACAACCCGCAGGCCAACTTCGACGGTGAGGGCTGGAGCTACTCGGGCAAGGCGCTGGCAGCGGCCGGGGCCACACCCGGGGGTACCGTCTCGTCCGGCGGCTTCGACTTCACCTGGCCGAAGGTGGCAGCCGGAGACCCCGACAACATCGAGGTGGCCGGGGACACCCCGCAGGTGCTGAACGTCCCGTCGGCGCAGGGCGCCACGGAGCTCAGCCTGCTGGGCAGCGCGGCCGAGGGTTCGGCCAGCGGTACGGCGACGCTGACGTACACCGACGGCACCACGCAGAAGGCGGACATCGGCTTCAGCGACTGGACGCTGGGCGGCGGAGGGGACAAGCCGTCGTTCGGCAACACGATCGCGGTCCACACCCCGTACCGCGATGTCCAGGGCGGTGGTACGGACCCGGTCGGCACGGAGGTCTTCGCGACCGCGCCGGTCACACTCCAGGCGGGCAAGCAGCTGGCTAGCGTGACGCTGCCGTCCACGACGAATGGCGGCGTGCTGCACGTCTTCGCGGTGGCCACCGCCTGACCCGGAACAGCCGGCCGGCGGGCCGTCGTGGCACGGAATCCGTGCCACGACGGCCCGTTTCGCCGACGCCCGCATCGGGCGCACGTGGCACAGCCCGCCCCGGTACGGCCAACGCCCGGCGGCACCACAATCGGTACCCTGTTCATATGACGACCGGGGTACGCCGCAGATTGGGCGTCGAAGAGCGCAGGCAGCAGCTGATCAGCGTCGCGCTCGAACTGTTCAGCCACCGCTCCCCCGACGATGTCTCCATCGACGAGATAGCCGCGGCCGCGGGCATTTCACGGCCGCTCGTCTACCACTACTTCCCCGGCAAGCAGAGCCTGTACGAGGCGGCGCTGCGCCGCGCGGCCGACGAGCTGGCCGAGCGGTTCGTCGAGCCGCGCGAAGGGCCGCTGGGGGCGCGGCTGCTGCGGGTGATGGAGCGGTTCTTCGACTTCGTCGAGGAGCACGGGCCCGGCTTCGCCGCGCTGATGCGCGGCGGCCCCGCCGTGGGTTCCACCACCACCAACGCGATGATCGACGAGGTCCGCACCACCGCGTATCTCCAGATCCTGTCCCATCTGGACGTCCAGGAGCCGCCCGCCAGGCTCCAGTTGGTGGTCAGGTCGTGGGTGTCGCTCGCCGAGTCGACCGCGCTGATCTGGCTCGACGGGCGGAGCATTCCGCGGTCCGAGCTGGAATTGCAGCTGGTGCACGACTTCGCCGCGCTGGCCGCGGTGAGCGCGGCGTACGACACCGAGATGGCGGCGGTCGTACGCCGGATACTGAGCGAGGAGCCCGCCGACGGGCCGTTCGGGGACCTGGTCGGCCGGCTGCTCTCGCTGGCGCCGCTGCCCGCGACGGAACTCCCCGCCCAGCGCACCGGCTGAGGACGGCCCGCGGGAACACCCGGCCCGCGCTCAGGCCTTGCGGTAGGACGCGTCCAGATCGCGGGTCTCGGCGGAGAGGTGCACCGTGCTCTGCGTGGGCTTCAGGTGGTGGCGTACGACATCGAGCACCGCCTCGCTCAGCCGCGCCTTGGCCTCGTCGGTACGGCCGGCCAGCAGCGCGATCTCCACGTGCACCACGGCGTCGTCACCCGCGCCGTCGCCCGCGACGAACCCGGCCGTCCTGACGAACCTCGTCTTGCAGGCGGGGAGCGTGGCGGAGACCGTCTCCACGACGACCGGGTGCAGGCCGAGTACGAAGCCTCTGCGGTCGAAGGCGTCCTCCAGGGACTCGGAGTACTCGACGGTGATCTGCGGCATGGCGGATTCCTCCTGGCGGGCTTCCGGTCCGGAACGGACGGCGTCCGGTCCGGTCGGCAGGGCGGAGCGGCGCGCTGCCACCGCCCAGCCTCGCACGCCGGTCCCCCCCGCCGGTCAGAGCCTGTCGGGTGGCCTTCGATCGGACAGCGGACGCGGTCTGGTGCGTGCGATTCCAAGGCGACGGGAGGCCCTCGTAGCGGAGCTACCAGGGCATTTCGGCAACGCGGGAAGCGTGCGTGCCAGGGCGTGCCCGCCCGGTCAGAGGTCACCCGACAGGCTCTCAGCCGGTGCGGCGGGCCGTGGACCCCCGTACCACCAGCTCGGGCTGGAAGACGAACTCCGTGCGCTGGACGGGGTTGCCGCCGATCTCCTCAAGGAGCGCGCCGACCGCCGCCGCGGCCATCGCCTGGACGGGCTGGCGGACCGTGGTCAGCGGCGGGCTGGTGAAGGCGATCAGCTGCGAGTCGTCGAAACCGACCACCGAGACGTCGTCGGGGACTTCGAGGCCGCGTTCGCGGGCCGCCCGTACGACGCCAAGCGCCATCATGTCGCTGCCGCAGACCACGGCCGTGCACCCCTGGTCGAACAGCGCGCCCGCCGCGGCCCGGCCGCCCTCGACGCTGAACAGGGTGTGCTGGACCAGGGCTCCGGCCTCCTCCGCCGACTGGCCGAGCCGGGCCGCCACCGCCTCGATGAACCCCTCTCGCTTGCGGCGCGACGGCACATAGCGGGGCGGCCCGACCGCCAGACCGATCCTGCGGTGCCCCAGGTCCGCGAGGTGGCGCACGGCCATATGGGCCGCCGCGTGGTCGTCGGGCGAGACGAAGGGCGCGCTGATCCGCTCGTTGTAGCCGTTGATCAGGACGAACGGCACCCCGCGCTCCGCGAGGCCGGCGTACCGCGCGGGGTCCGACGAGGTGTCGGCGTGCAGCCCGGAGAGGAAGACGATGCCGCCCACCCCGCGCTCCACCAGCTGCTCGACCAGTTCGTCCTCGGTGGCGCCGCCCGGCATCTGCGTACAGAGGACCGGGGTGTAGCCGTGGCCCGCGAGCGTCTGCTCCACGGCCTGGGCGAAGGCCGGGAAGATGGGGTTGGTCAGCTCGGGGGTCACCAGGCCGATCAGGCCCGCGCTGCGCCGGTGCAGCCGTACCGGCCGTTCGTAACCGAGGACGTCGAGCGCCGCGAGCACCCGCTGGCGCGTGGAGTCCGCGACGCCCGGCTTTCCGTTGAGTACCCGGCTCACGGTGGCCTCGCTGACGGCGGCCTGCGCGGCGATGTGCGCGAGCCGGGGCGGTGCGCTCACACCGACCACCAGACGGTGCTGTCCGCGGGCAGCTCGAACTCGCCTTCCGACAGGGTGACTTCGGTGCTGGCCAGCACCATCCGGCCGGGCACGGGCAGACGTACGGGTCGGCCGGTGGTGTTGACGGTGCAGTGGAAGCCGGGACGGGTGAACGCCAGCACTCCGTCCGGGGTGCCGGGAACCCAGTCGACGGACTCGCCGGCCCCCAGGCCCGGCAGCTCCCGGCGCAGGGCGAGCGCGCCACGGTACAGCTCCAGGGTGGAACCGCGGTCGCCGGTCTGCGCCTCGACGCTCAGCGCGCCCCAGCCCGAGGGCTGCGGGAGCCAGCTGCCGCCGCTGCCGAAGCCGTACGAGGAGCCTTCCGCGGTCCACGGGATCGGCACCCGGCAGCCGTCGCGGAATCCGTCCTGGCCTGCCGCGCGGAAGAACGACGGGTCCTGCCTGACCTCGTCGGGCAGGTCGGTGACGTCCGGGAGGCCCAGCTCCTCCCCCTGGTAGAGGTAGGCCGAGCCGGGCAGCGCCAGCATCAGCAGGGTCGCCGCACGGGCCCGCCGCAGGCCCAGCTCCCGGTCACCGGGGGTGCGGATCTGGGTGCCGGCCGGGGGGTTGGCGAAGCGGGTGGTGTGCCGGGTGACGTCGTGGTTGGAGAGCACCCAGGTGGCGGGCGCGCCCACCGGCAGCATCGCGGCGAGCGATACATCTATGACCTCGCGCAGCTCGCCGGCGTCCCAGTGGGTGCCCAGGTACTGGAAGTTGAACGCCTGGTGCAGCTCGTCGGGGCGTACGTAGTGGGCGGTGCGCTGCACGGTCGGCGTCCACGCCTCGGCGACGGCTATCCGCTCCCCCGGGTACTCATCGAGGATCGTGCGCCAGGACCGGTAGATCTCGTGGACACCGTCCTGGTCGAAGAACGGCATGACGTCATTGCCGAGCAGCCGGAGCTGCTCGGTGGTGCCGAGGTCGGGCAGGCCTGGCGCCTTGACGAGCCCGTGGGCGACGTCGACCCGGAATCCGTCGACGCCCATGTCGAGCCAGAACCGCAGGATCGAGCGGAACTCGTCGGCTACCGCCGGATTCTCCCAGTTGAGGTCCGGCTGCTCGGGGGCGAAGAGATGGAGGTACCAGGAGCCGTCGGACACCCGTGTCCAGGCCGGACCGCCGAAGACGGACTCCCAGTCGTTGGGCGGGAGTTCACCGTCCTCGCCCTTGCCCTCGCGGAAGTGGTAGCGGTCGCGGAGCGGGGAAGCGGGGCCGTCGCCGATGGCGCGCTTGAACCACTCGTACTGGTCCGACGAGTGGTTGGGCACCACGTCCACGATGATCCGCAGGCCGAGGCCGTGGGCGTCGCGGATCAGCGCGTCGGCGTCCATGAGCGTGCCGAACATGGGGTCGATGGCCCGGTAGTCGGCGACGTCGTACCCGGCGTCGGCCTGCGGCGACGCGTAGAACGGCGAGAGCCAGACGGCGTCGACGCCGAGGTCGCGCAGGTACGGCAGCCGGCTGCGGACGCCTTCGAGGTCGCCCATGCCGTCGCCGTTGCTGTCGGCGAAGCTGCGCGGATAGACCTGGTAGATCACCGCGTCCCTCCACCAGCCGGTGCGGGCGTCGGTCGTCGGGGCGGCGGCAGGGGCGGCGGAGTGCTGAGTCATGTCTTCCCTGGGTGAGTCAGTTGCGTCGTGGGGCGTACGGAAGGGGCGCGGCTCAGCCCTTGGTCCCGCCCGCCGTCAAGCCTGTGACCAGGTGCTTCTGCACCAGGTAGAAGATGACGGAGACGGGGATGGCGATGAGGACAGCGGTGGCGGCCATGTAGTTCCACTGGGCGTCGTGCTCACTGACAAAGCTGGAGAGGCCCACCGCGAGCGTGTACTTGCTGTCGTCGAGCATGAACGTCGAGGCGAAGGCGACCTCGCCCCAGGCGGTCAGGCAGGTGTAGAACCCGGCCACCGCGAGACCCGGCCTGGCGAGCGGCAGGATGAGCCGCCAGAAGGTGCCGAAGGGGCTCAGCCCGTCGACGCGCCCCGCCTCGTCGATCTCGTACGGGATGGTGTCGAAGTACCCCTTGAGCATCCAGGCGCAGTACGGCACGGCGGTGGAGCAGTACACCAGGATCAGTGCGCCGAACGTGTCGATGAGGCCGAGGTCCGCGAGGATCACGTACATCGGCACCATCAGGACGGCCACTGGGAACATCTGGGTGACCAGCAGCAGCCACATCAGCTTCTTGTGGCCGGGGAACCTCATACGGGAGACGGCGTAGCCCGCGGTGGCGGCCATGAAGACGCCGATGACGCTGGTCGCGACGGCGATCAGGGCGGTGTTGCCGAGCCAGGTGAAGAAGCGGGTGTGCTCCAGGACGAACGAGTAGTTGGAGAACGAGATCTTGGACCAGATCCGGCCCGGGTGCAGATAGTCGCTCTTGTCGGGGCCCAGCGAGAGGAAGGCCAGCCAGGCGATCGGGAAGAGCGCGATCAGGCTCGCGATGCTGAGCGCGGTGTGCGAGAGCACGGTGGCCCGGCGGCTCGGCCGGTCGCGGCGGACGGTGCGGGCGGGGCGCCGTACGGGCGGTGGTGTCCGCTCCGCCGGGGTGGGGTCTGTGGTGAGGGTCGTCATCGGCTTCCTGCCTTCTTGTGTCCGGACGGTCTCAGCTGCCGGCCTTCTCGCTACGGGCCAGCCAGCGCCGGTAGAAGGAGGTGAAGACGATCAGGATGGAGAGCAGCAGCACGCCGTACGCGGCGGACTGGGCGTAGTCCCTGGGCTGCTGGCCGAAGCCGAGGCGGTAGGCCCAGGTGACGAGGATCTGGGCGTCCGGTGCGCCGTTGCCGAACAGCAGGAAGATGATGGCGAACTGGTTGAACGTCCAGATGATGCCGAGCAGGACGACGGTGGAGCTCACCGAACACAGGCCGGGCAGAGTGACGTTGAGGAAGCGCTGCCAGGGGCCGGCGCCGTCCATCTCGGCGGCCTCGTACAGGTCGGCGGAGATCGACTGGAGCCCGCCGAGCAGCGACACCATCATGAACGGCACGCCGCACCAGGTGTTGACGATGATCGCGGCGAGCTGCTGGAAGTGCGGCTCCTCCAGCCAGGCGGGCTGGGGAAGGTGGAGGCCGCCGAGTACCGAGTTCACGATGCCGGAGTCACCGAGCATGATCCGCCAGGAGAAGACGGTGACGAACGTCGGCACCGCCCAGGGCAGGATCAGGAGCATCCGGTAGAAGGTCCGGCCGCGCAGCTTCTGGTTGAGCAGCAGGGCCAGGCCGAGGCCGATGCAGTAGTGCAGGGCCACACAGGCGGCGGTCCAGACGATGGTCCAGAGGAAGTGGGACCAGAAGCGGTCCCAGGCGGTCGGCCCCCAGAGGATGTCCGCGTAGTTGTGCAGCCCGATGAACTTGTAGGTGGCGTCGATGTGGTTGACGCCGATGGTGCGGGCCGAGTTGAGGCTGTTCGCGTCGGTCAGGGTGAGGTAGAGGCCCTGGACCAGCGGATAGCCCACCAGGACACCGAGGACGACGACGACCGGGGCCGCCATCGCGTAGGCGTACCAGTGCTTCTGCCAGGACTGCTTGATGCGCTGCGCCGGCGTAGGGCGCTCCGGGCCCGCGCCTGCGACGGCAACGGTCATCTTGACACCTTTTCAGGGGAGTTCGGGGTTGGTGCGACGTCGCGGACACGGTCGGGCGGCCGCCGGATCAGTGCGGTGCACGGACCCGGCGGCCGGGGCTCACTCGGTGAAGCCGGGGACCAGCTTGGCCATGGCGTCGTTCAGGGCCTTGACCCCGTCCTGGAGCGATTCCTTGCCGTCGGCGACCTTGGGCAGTTCGGTGTCCATCGGGCCCCAGAGCGAGCTGTACTCGGGCAGTTCGGGACGCGGCTGCGAGGCGCTGAGAACTTTCTGGAAGCCGGCGATGCCGGGGTCGGCCGTCACCTCGGCGGTGTAGGCGTCGGAGCGGGTCGGCAGCGTGGAGTTCTTGAGCGCGATCTGCTCCTGGCTCTTCGCCGAGGTCATGAAGTTCAGGAACTTCAGCGACGCGGCCTGGTGCGCCTTGTCGGAGCCCGCGTAGACGGCGAGGTTGTGGCCGCCGGTCGGGGCGCCCGCCTTGCCGGTGGAGCCGGCCGGGACGGTGGCGATGCCGAGGTTCTTCTTGTCCTTGAAGGCCGAGCCCTTGTAGAAGTTCGTGATCTCCCAGGGCCCCTGGATGATCGAGGCGACCTTGCCGTTGACGAAGGCGTCCTGCTGGTGGGCGTAGGCGTCGGCCGTGGTGTCCGCCTTGTGCAGACCGGGGCCGTCGAAGAGGCCCTTCCAGGTCTGCAGGCCCTTGACCGCTGGAGCGCCGGCGATGGTGACCTTCTTGTGCGCGAGGTCGACGGTGTCGGTGCCCTCGCCGTACAGGAAGGGCTGTGCGTAGTAGCCGGCGGTGCTGGCCCAGTAGCCGTCGACCTTCGCCTTCGACTTGACCGCGGCGGCGTCGCTCTTCAGCTCGCCCCAGGTGGCGGGGGCCTTGGTGATGCCGGCCTTGGCGAAGAGCGCCTTGTTGTAGACGAAGGCGAGAGTGTCCGTGACCAGCGGGACACCGTAGGTCTTGCCGTCGAACTGGGCCTGCTTCAGCAGGTTGGGCTCGAAGTGCGCCTTGTCCTTGAGGGCTTCGGTGCCGTCCAGCGGGAGGAAGTAGCCCTTCTTGGCGAAGGCGGGGGTCCAGCCGACCTCGGAGCGCAGCACGTCCGGGGCGCCCTTGGCGCCGGCGGCCGTGTCGAACTTGTTCTGCGCCTGGTCGAAGGGGACGTTGACGTAGGTGACCTTGATGCCCTTGTTCGCCGCTTCGAACTCCTTGACCAGAGCCCGGTAGGTCGGGGCCTCGTTCGTGGCGTTCGAGGTGTCCCACCAGGTGATGGTGGTGACACCGTCCGCCTTGCCGCTGCCGCTGTCGCCGCCGCAGGCCGTCGCCGCGAGCGCCAGGGCCGCGACCAGGGCGGTGGCCGCTATGCCACGTCGCATGTGAACTCCTTCGAGGGGTGCCGTTCCATCACGGCTCCGGGTCGTCGAGGAACGTAACAAGGATGAAAGACGACCGAAAGACCTTGCGAAGAATTTCTGCAAGAACTCGTCTTCGTTACCTCGGCGTGTCCGCACGGTTGCCGTGATGGCCCTTGTCAAACAGGGCATTGGGGCTCTTCCAGGGCTGCGGCGCGGGTCGCGGCGGCCTTCGCAAGCCCTTGCAAGGCTGTTACTTTCGGAGGGGCACCGGCGTTGTTCCCGTACGTTGCAGCCTTCCGAAAGGGACCCAACCCCCATGACGCAGCAGACGCAGCAGACGCAGCAGCTCACCGGCGCGGCCACCGCATCCGGGGCCCGCACCCGATGGTGGCGGGACGCCGTCATCTACCAGGTGTACGTGCGGTCCTTCGCGGACAGCGACGGTGACGGCATCGGCGATCTGCGGGGCATCGAGGAGCGGCTGCCGTACCTCGTGGAGCTGGGGGCCGACGCGGTCTGGCTCACCCCCTTCTACGCGTCGCCGCAGGCCGACGGAGGCTACGACGTCGCTGACTACCGGGTCGTCGACCCGCTGTTCGGGACGCTGGCCGACGCCGAATCGCTGCTGCGCGCGGCGCACCGGCTGGGGTTGCGGGTGATCGTGGACGTGGTCCCCAACCACACGTCGGACCGGCATGTGTGGTTCAGGGAGGCGCTGGCCGCCGGCGGCCCGGCCCGCGCGCGCTACCACTTCAGGACCGGCCGCGGCGCGGACGGTGAACTGCCGCCGAATGACTGGCAGTCGGTATTCGGCGGCCCTGCCTGGACGCGGGTGTCCGACGGCGCCTGGTACCTCCATCTTTTCGCCCCCGAGCAGCCCGACCTCAACTGGGAGAACCCGGAGGTGCGTGCGGAGTTCGATTCGGTCCTGCGGTTCTGGCTGGAGCTCGGCGGGCGCGGCGTGGACGGGTTCCGGGTCGATGTGGCGCACGGCATGGTCAAGGCGGCCGGGCTGCCCGACATCGGCACCGCCGAGCAGGTGCGGATGATCGGCTCCCAGACGCTCCCCTTCTTCGACCAGGACGGGGTGCACGAGATCCACCGCTCCTGGCGGAAGTTGCTCGACTCCTACCCGGGGGAACGCATCGGCGTCGCCGAGGCGTGGGCCCCGTCCGCCGGGCGCCTCGCCCTGTACGTACGCCCGGACGAACTGCACCAGGCCTTCAACTTCCAGTTCCTGCGGTGCCCCTGGGACGCGGCGGCGATGCGCGCGGTGGTGGACGACTCGCTGGCCGCGACGGCGTCGGTGGGGGCGCCCACCACCTGGGTGCTCTCCAACCACGATGTCGTACGCCATGTGACGCGGTACGGGGACGGCGCGGCCGGGCTGCGCAGGGCCCGCGCCGCCGCGCTGCTGATGCTGGCGCTGCCCGGCTCCGTCTACCTCTACCAGGGTGAGGAGCTGGGGCTGCCCGAAGTCACCGACCTGCCCGACGAACTGCGCGAGGACCCGTCGTTCTTCCGCGGCGCGGGACAGGACGGGCTGCGGGACGGCTGCCGGGTGCCGATCCCCTGGACCGGTGAAGGGCCTTCGTACGGTTTCGGGCCCGGCCCGGGATGGCTGCCGCAGCCGGAGGACTGGGGGGCACGTTCCGTGGCGGCGCAGACCGGGGACGCCGGATCGACACTGGAGCTGTACCGCGCCGCGCTCGCGCTCCGGCGCCGGGTGGACGGTCTGGGCGACGGTCCGATGAGCTGGCTCGAAGGACCCGACGGGGTGCTCGCCTTCACCCGGCCGGGTTTCGTCTGCACCGTCAACACCCTGCCTGGCGCTGTCGAACTGCGCGTACCGGGAAGGCCGCTGCTCTCGTCGGCCGCGCCGGACATCTCCGGTGAATCGGTGCGCATTCCCGGTGATTCCTGCACCTGGTGGGCAATCTGACACCCGCCCGGTACAGTCCCTTCCCATGACCGCACGGCTTGCCGACATCGCAACTCAGGCGGGGGTCAGCGAAGCGACGGTGAGCCGGGTCCTCAACGGCAAGCCCGGGGTAGCGGCGGCCACCCGCGAGTCCGTACTCGCCGCCCTCGACGTACTCGGCTACGAACGCCCGGTACGGCTGCGCCGGCGGAGCGCGGGTCTGGTCGGTCTGATCACGCCGGAGCTGGAGAACCCGATCTTCCCCGCGCTGGCCCAGGTCATCGGCCAGGCCCTGACCCGGCAGGGGTATACGCCGGTCCTGGCCACCCAGACACCCGGCGGCTCCACCGAGGACGAGCTCACCGAGATGCTGGTGGAACGCGGCGTCGCGGGCATCATCTTCGTCTCGGGACTGCACGCGGACACCACGGCCGACATGCGGCGCTACGAGCAGCTGCGCGCCCAGGGTGTGCCGTACGTCCTGGTCAACGGCTTCTCGCCGAAGGTGCAGGCGCCCTTCATCTCACCCGACGACCGCGCGGCGATGCGGCTGGCCGTCACCCACCTCGCGTCGCTCGGCCACACCCGGATAGGGCTGGCGCTCGGGCCGCGGCGCTTCGTGCCCGTGCTGCGCAAGACCGAGGGCTTCCAGGCCGAGATGCAGGCCAGGTTCGGGCTGCCGGCGGCCGAGAGCGAGAAGCTGATCCAGCACTCGCTGTACACGCTGGAGGGCGGCCAGGCGGCGGCGTCCGAACTCATCGCGTCGGGCTGTACGGCGGTGATCTGCGCCAGCGACATGATGGCACTCGGTGCCATCAGGGCCGCCCGCCAGCTGGGGTTCGACGTTCCGCGCGACATCTCCGTGGTCGGCTTCGACGACTCCCCGCTCATAGCGTTCACCGACCCGCCGATGACCACCATCAGGCAGCCGGTCACCGCCATGGGCCAGGCAGCCGTCCGCACCCTGCTCGAAGAGGTCGGCGGCACCCCCGCACCGCACAGCGAATTCGTCTTTATGACCGAGTTGGTAGTCCGTGGCTCCACGGCGGCCGCGCCGGGATCCGCGGCAGGCCCGGTATCCCGGGGTGAGGACGTCAACAAGGCGTAGCGGGTGCGAGCGCGCCCCTACCGAGGGATGATCTGTGGGAAGCCGAGTTCTGGCAGACTCTTCCCCTATGGGTGAAACGACTGTGAAGACACTGGACGGCCATTCGGCCACCGCGTCACCCGTCGTGGCCAAGGAGCCTCACATCTCATTCCTCGGGCGTCTGCGTGCGCCGCGCCGCCCCCGCATCTGGTTCGAAGTACTGCTCATCGCGGTGAGTTACTGGGGTTACTCCCTGATCCGCAACGCGGTACCGGAGCAGAAGGCGGAGGCGCTGCGCAACGCGGACTGGATCTGGCGCGCCGAGCACATTCTCGGCATCTCGGCCGAGGAGAACATCAACCATGCGCTCAATTCGGTGACATGGCTGATCGTCTCGATGAACTACTACTACGCGACACTGCACTTCATCATGACCGTCAGCGTCCTGGTGTGGCTGTTCCACTTCCATCCGGGGCGCTACGCGGCGGCCCGCCTGGCGCTCTTCGCGACGACCGCCGTGGCGCTGGCTGGCTACTACCTGTTCCCGCTGGCGCCACCGCGCCTGATGAACAACAGCCACTTCGTCGACACGGTGCTGGTGCACCACACCTGGGGTTCGATGGCCTCGGGCAACCTCAAGAACATGTCGAATCAGTACGCGGCGATGCCCTCGATGCACATCGGCTGGTCCCTCTGGTGCGGCCTGATCATCTTCGCGCTGGCCCGCGCCCCGTGGGCCCGGATCCTGGGCCTGCTGTACCCGGCCCTGACCCTTCTCGTGATCGTCGGGACGGCGAACCACTTCTGGCTGGACGCGGTGGGCGGCGTCCTGTGCCTGACCTTCGGCACGGGCCTCTCGTACGCCTGGTACGGAGCACTGCCGCACCGGCTCCCAAGGGTTCCGGAGAAGGTCAGAGGGGGCGGCAGAGCGGGCGGCACGTTCACCCAGGGCATCCACGGCACGCTGAAGCCTGTACCGGCGGAATCGGACAGCCCGCACGGCACCCGCCCCTACGCCCCGTAGAACAGCTCCTCCATAACCCCCCGCGCACGCCTGGTCGCACGCCGGTAGTCATCCAGCATGTCCCCCACGTGCCCCGTCTCGTACCCCAGGTACCGGGCCATCGCGGCCAGCTCCCGCCCGTCCGATGGGAACGTGTCACCGGCCCTCCCCCGCACCAGCATCACCGCGTTGCGCACCCGTGACGCCAGCACCCACGCCTCGTCCAGCGTCTGCGCGTCCTCCGTGGAGATCAGCTCCGCGGCGTGCGCGGCGGCCAGCGCGGTCCGGGTACGGGTGGTCCGCAGCCCCGGCACCACCCAGCCGTGCTGCATCTGCAGCAGCTGCACGGTCCACTCCACGTCGCTGAGCCCGCCCCGGCCCAGCTTCGCGTGGAGCGTCGGGTCGGCGCCGCGCGGCATCCGCTCGGACTCCATCCGCGCCTTGAGACGGCGGATCTCGCGTACGGCGTCGTCCCCGAGCCCCTCGACGGGATAGCGCAGCGGGTCGATCAGCTCGACGAAACCGCGGCCCAGCTCCATGTCGCCGGCCATCGGCTCGGCGCGCAGCAGCGCCTGGCTCTCCCAGACGCCCGACCAGCGCCGGTAGTACGCGGCGTAGGAGGCCAGTGTCCGCACCATCGGGCCGCTCTTGCCCTCGGGGCGCAGATCCGCGTCGATCATCAGCGGCGGGTCGGTGGTCGGCAGCTGGAGGAGCCTGCGCATCTCGGCGACGACGGCGTTCGCGGCGCGGGCGGCCTCCTGGTCGTCCACGCCGTCCCGCGGCTCGTGCAGGAAGAGCACGTCGGCGTCCGAGCCGTAGCTCAGCTCGTGGCCGCCGAAGCGGCCCATACCGATGACCGCGAACCGGGTGGGCAGGGTCTCACCCCACTGCGCCCGTACGGCGGCCCGCAGCGCGCCCGCGATGGTGGCGGCGTTCAGATCGGTGACGGCGTTGCCGACCCGGTCGACCAGCGCCCCGGGGTCCGATTCCGCCGGGTTCTCCTCGGTGCCGTACGAGTCGATGAGGTCGGCGGCCGCGGTACGGAACAGTTCGCGGCGGCGCACCCCGCGCGCGGACGCGACAGCCCCCTCGGGGCTCTCGGCACGGCCGACGGCCGCCAGGACCTCCTGCTCCAGGATCTCCCGGGGGCGCGGTTCGAGCCCGCCCCGCGCACCGAGCAGCGCGACAGCCTCCGGGGCGCGCAGCAGCAGGTCGGGGGCGAGCCGGCCGGCCGAGAGGACCCGGGCGAGATTCTCGGCGGCGGCGCCCTCGTCCCGCAGCAGCCGCAGGTACCAGGGGGTCTTGCCCAACGCGTCGGAGACCTTGCGGAAGCCGAGCAGCCCGGCGTCCGGGTCGGCGGAGTCCGCGAACCAGCCGAGCAGCACGGGCAGCAGGGTGCGCTGGATGGCGGCCTTCCTGGAGACCCCGGAGGACAGCGCCTCCAGATGCCGCAGGGCGCCGGCCGGGTCCGCGTAACCGAGCGCTTCGAGGCGCTGGCCCGCCGCCCTGGGGCTGAGCCGGATCTCGCCGGGCGCCAGCTGCGCGACGGCGTCCAGGAGCGGCCGGTAGAAGAGCTTCTCGTGCAGCCGCCTGACGACCGCCCCGTGGCGCTTCCACACCCTGGTGAGTTCGGCGACGGGGTCGGTTCGCAGTCCCAGCGAGCGCCCGAGCCTGCGCAGGTCCGCCGGGTCGTCCGGCACCAGATGGGTGCGCCGGAGGCGGTACAGCTGGATCCGGTGCTCCATGGCCCGCAGAAAGCGGTAGGCCGCGTCGAGCTGCGCCGCGTCGGTCCTGCCCACGTAGCCGCCGGCCGCCAGGGCCGCCAGGGCGTCCAGGGTGTTGCCGCTGCGCAGGGTCGCGTCGTTCCGGCCGTGCACGAGCTGGAGCAACTGGACGGCGAACTCCACGTCCCGCAGCCCACCGGGCCCGAGTTTCAGCTCGCGGTCGACGAGGGCCGGAGGGATGTTGTCGATGACCCGGCGGCGCATCTTCTGGGCGTCGGCGACGAAGTTCTCGCGCTCGGACGCCTGCCACACCAGGGGTCCGACCGCGTCGGTGTACTCAGCACCGAGCGCCGGATCGCCCGCGACCGCACGGGCCTTGAGGAGCGCCTGGAACTCCCAGGTCTTGGCCCAGCGCTCGTAGTAGGCGAGGTGGCTGGAGAGCGTACGGACCAGCGGTCCGTTGCGTCCCTCGGGCCGCAGGTTCGCGTCGACGGGCCAGATGGTGCCCTCGATGTTGGTGTCGGAGCAGATCCGCATGAGGTGGGCGGCGAGCCGGGTGGCGGCCTGCATGGCCCCGGCCTCGTCGGCGGCCTCGCCGATGCCGGTGGGCTCGACGGGCTCCGCGACGAAGATGACGTCCACGTCGGACACGTAGTTGAGCTCGTGGCCGCCGCACTTGCCCATCGCGACGACGGCGAGGCGGCAGAGCGCGGCGTCCTCGGGGGCGGCGGCCGACGCGATGGTGAGGGCGGCGCGCAGGGTGGCGGTGGCCAGGTCGGCCAGTTCGGCGGCGGCCTCCCGCACGTCGGTGGTGCCGCAGACGTCCCGGGCCGCGATGGCCAGCAGACACCGCCGGTAGGCGATCCGCAGCTCCACCGCGTCCGTCGCCTCCGCGAGGCCTTCCTCGAACTCGGGAACGCCGGGATGCAGATCGGAGGTCTCGTACGTGACGAGGGCGTGCCAGTCGTGCGGGTGGCGCGCCAGGTGGTCACCGAGCGCCTCGGACGCGCCGAGCACCCCGAGCAGCCGGTCGCGCAGCGGCTTGGCCGCGATCAGCGTGTCGAGGAGCGTCTGCCGCTCGTCGGGCTGCTGGGCCTCGACCATGCGGACCAGGCCGTTCAGGGCGAGGTCGGGGTCGGCGGTGGCACCGAGCGCGTCGAGCAGGACGGAGTCATCGCGTACGGAGGCCAGCTCGGGGGCGTCGAGCAGCCGCTCGGCCGCCGCGGGGTCGGTGAAACCGTGCCGGAGCAGCCGGGTGAACGTACTGCCTCTGCGTCCCGGCACGCTCATGCTGCCGCCTCTCGTCACGTGGCACCCGGTTGCTCGGAACACCGGTTGATCGAAGTCCGGTTCCGAGCGTAGTCGCAGGGGGCCGAGGTGGCGCTGCCACATCGTGTGACGCGGCGCTCAGGGGTCGACCGGGCGCTCAACGAGGCAGAGGGCGGGCGGCTGGTCCCCGGCGGCCGGAGAACCGGCTGCCCGCCGGGATCCACCGGGGTCGTGGCGGCCGCTACTGCCCGATGCCGTTCTCCTCCGTGGCTCCGGAGGCGTCCAGGGTCACCTTGGCGATGGACTGGCAGGTGTCGCTGAGGCTGGACGAGTTGTAAGTGCCCTTGCCCGCACTGGTGGTGGGGATACCGAACAGCAGCTTGGAGTACTTGGCGTCGGCGCAGACGGTGGCGGGGTCGTTCCAGTCGAAGTACTCGGTCCAGCTGTCGAAACTGGACCCGGCCATCGGGTGGTCGCCGTCGATCTTGATCTTCCCGAGGACGGTGGTGGTGCCGGCGGTCCTGTCGACGATGGAGTACTTCCAGTACGAACCGGTCTGCTGCGCCGCCTCCATCGCGTACTGGTGCCCTTCGACGGGGCGCTGGTCAAGCCGGCAGGTCTTGCCGGTGCCGCCCTCGTCGAAGTCCTGGCAGTACGTGCCGGAGCCGCCCGCGGTGGCCTCGGTGCCGTTCCAGATCGAGACGAGGAACATCCCGCCGCCGTCGGCGTGGGTCTGGAACCCCATGTACCCGGAGGCCCCGCTGCCCGCGAAGCCGAACTGGGTCGACCAGTAGGCGTTGTAGTTGCCGGGCGAATGCTGGAGCGTCATCGGGATCGAGACCGATGTGACGTCGGACGGCGCGCTCCAGTAGGCGTACGTCCCCGGGGTCTGCCCGGTGGCGGCGTCCTGTACGGGGGCCGCGGCCTGTACGGGCGCAGCGGGCCCCATGAGCAGCACGGCGACGCCCGCCGCGGTGGCCAGTGTTCCGGTGGTGAGCAGGTGCCGCATCCGCATGTGCATCCGCATGTGTGTCTCCTGTGTGGGGGTGGAGAGTGCACTGATGGCGTTACGTGGCTGTACAGCCGGGTGAGTGGTCCTGTTCACCGGAGGCGTTGAACAAGCACGTTCACGCACCAACTGACGCTTCGTCAACGGCCGGCGGCAAGCCGATGACAAAAGGACAAGCACCGCACCGCCAAAGTCCAAGAGCCACTTGACCGGCTCCGTCATTGCCTCGGCCCCCGAAGGTGCGGTGCCTGCGGAACGTTCGCGCCCTCAGAGACGGGACAAGCCGGCCAATACGGCCCGTTCGACGGGCGTCGGCGCCTGGCCGTCCAGGGCGAGCAGTCCTGTCGGCTCCAGCGGCGGCTGGGCGATGAAGCGCGGGGTAGTACCGCCGTGCCGCTGGGCGGCGTGGATCAGGAACGGATGACAGAGGAACACGTCCCCGGCCTCCCCGGTGGCAGCCACCTCACGGCGGCCCACCGAGTCCGGAACGGCCTCCGCACACAAAGGGAACCACGCCCGCCCCTTCTCACCCGCGGCGCCGAGCAGGGGCGGCACATCCAGGTGCGAGCCGACCCGGATGCGGGTCGGGGCGTCGTCCGGGCCGACGTCGGTGAAGAGAAACAGCATCAGCAACGCCCGCCCGCGCGAGCGCAGGTTCACCAGATACTCCCCCGTGTCCGCGGTCCAGCCCGCGTCGAGGTGCCAGCCGTCGTCACCGGGGTCCCTCTCACTCGGGAAGCGGAGCGGGAAGGTACCCATCCCGCCCGGCGAGCGCCATCGCCCCGCCCCGGCCAACTGGTCGTAGGCCTCATGCAGCACCGGGGGGTTGGCCGCGTCGCGGAACGCCGGAGTGGCCAGGCCGCCGATCCGCACGACCGGCTCGGTCCAGCTCGCGGGATCGTCTGGGGAGCAGCCGCTCGCCTCCCACAACTGCGCGCGGCAGTCCTCCACCGTCCCCCTGGGAACGGCCCCGGGGACACGCACGAAACCGTCCGCGACGAAGGACTCGATCTCGGCGTCGCTCAGCATCGGCATCCCCACAGGCTCGGCGGCTTTCCGGGCAGCCTCACCGAGCGGGGGAGCCGCCGCAACCCGGTTTCCACGTGGCAGGCAGCCCGGTCGCGAGTGGCCGTTGACCGACCGGACAGGGCCGTCTCCTGCTGCCAGAACGGCAGTTCGGGCCAGTCCGGCCACGTCGGGGAGAGTGAGGAGGGTTCTTGCCACGTCTGCGACGGCAATCCTCACTGACCGACGCGGTCCAGCCCGTTCCGTTCAGGCCCCGGCGCGCGCTCACGCTGGGGTCCGAGGTCCTTCCGGGCCCGCCCCGATCGGCGCGGACCCGGAATGTCGCTCAGGCATAAAACCGCCCCGCCCCTACAACACCGGCAGGTTCTTCCGCAGCTCGAACGCGGTGACCTCGCTGCGGTACTCCTCCCACTCCTGCTTCTTGTTCCGCAGGAAGAAGTCGAAGACATGCTCGCCCAGCGTCTCGGCGACCAGTTCGCTGCGCTCCATCAGCTCGATCGCCTCGCCCAGGTTCTGCGGCAGCGGCTCGATGCCCATCGCGCGGCGCTCCGAGTCGGAGAGCGCCCATACGTCGTCGTCGGCGCCGGCCGGGAGTTCGTAGCTCTCCTCGACGCCCTTGAGGCCCGCCGCGAGCAGCAGCGCGTACGTCAGGTACGGGTTGGCCCCGGAGTCGATGGAGCGGACCTCGACCCGCGCCGAGCCGGTCTTGCCCGGCTTGTACATCGGGACGCGGATCAGCGCGGAGCGGTTGTTGTGCCCCCAGCAGATGTACGAGGGTGCCTCGCCGCCCGCTCCCGCGCTGCGCGCCGAGCCGCCCCAGATGCGCTTGTAGGAGTTGACCCACTGGTTGGTGACCGCGCAGACCTCTGCCGCGTGCGTCAGCAGGCCCGCGATGAAGGACCGGCCCACCTTGGAGAGCTGGTACTCGGCACCCGACTCGTAGAAGGCGTTGCGGTCGCCCTCGAAGAGGGAGAGGTGGGTGTGCATACCCGAGCCGGGGTACTCGCTGAACGGCTTCGGCATGAAGGTGGCCTGCACGCCCTGCTCCAGCGCGACCTGCTTCATGACCAGCCGGAAAGTCATGATGTTGTCGGCGGTCGACAGCGCGTCGGCGTACCGCAGATCGATCTCCTGCTGGCCCGGGGCGCCCTCGTGGTGGCTGAACTCGACCGAGATCCCCATGGATTCGAGCATGGTGATCGCCTGGCGGCGGAAGTCCATGCCGACGTTCTGCGGAGTGTGGTCGAAGTAGCCGGAGTTGTCGGCGGGGGTGGGGCGGGTGCCGTCGAGCGGCTTGTCCTTCAGGAGGTAGAACTCGATCTCCGGGTGGGTGTAGAAGGTGAAGCCCAGGTCGGAGGTCTTGGCCAGGATCCGCTTCAGTACATAGCGGGGGTCGGCGAAGGACGGGGAGCCGTCCGGCATCAGGATGTCGCAGAACATCCGGGCGGTACCGGGAGCCTCCGCGCGCCACGGCAGGATCTGGAAGGTACTGGGGTCCGGCTTGGCGATCATGTCGGACTCGTAGACGCGCGCGAAGCCCTCGATGGCCGACCCGTCGAAACCGATGCCCTCGTCGAAGGCCTGCTCCAGCTCGGCGGGTGCCACGGCGACCGACTTCAGGAACCCGAGCACGTCGGTGAACCACAGGCGCACAAAGCGGATATCGCGCTCCTCCAGCGTACGGAGCACGAATTCCTGCTGTTTATCCATACCGTCCTACCTATCCTTGCTGGTCAGCCACCTGCTCCCACGCCTCCGGAGTCCCCGGGGCTCATGAGCATCCCACCACACGATTTCCAGCATGTTGCGAACCCTCGTCCGAACATCTGACCCCGTTCGGGTGTACCGCAGCCTCCATTGTGAGTCACGTCGAGGCCCTGAACGAGTCAGGGTCGCCGCCCTTCCGGACAGCCCCCGCGAGTGCGGGGAGCACAGCGAACACCCCCGTACGGTGTTGAGGTTGCGCGGACTGCCGGCGGGCTGCCAACGGACCATCGGCGGCCTACCAGCGGACCAGCGCACCCAGCAGGGATACCCCCGCGGCCAGCCACGCGACGTAGTCGCCGACGTGCCCCGAGTGGAGCCTGCGCAGTGACCGGAACCGGTCCGGGCCGCCGAGCAGGTCCGGCCGGCGCACAGCCACGGTGGCGAGCCCCGCGGCGAGCACCGTGGACAGCAGGCCCAGGAGCACTCCGGCGGACGACCACTCGGGCCCATGGTCCGCCTTCCCCGGAATCGCCTCGTCCAGCGCATGGCCGACCGCGCCTGCGATGCCCGGCACCGCACCTACCGCCAGCGCCCCGGCGAGCAGCACCGCCGGCACGGCGAGCATGGTGTCGGGGACGCGGGACAGCGGCCGGCCGCCGGTCTCGGGCTCCTCGTGCTCACCGCTCGTCTCGTACGGGCGGCTGTCCTCCGGAGGGCGGCCGAACCCGCCGAAGACCCGCGCGGCGACGCGCAGCACCGCTCCCCCGGTGAGCGCCGACACCGCGACGCAGAGCGCCGTGAGGGGGGTGCCCCCCGATTCCTCGATGACCGCCTTTCCCAGACCCGTGCCGAACGGCGGCAGCCCCGCGAGTGCGAGACCGCCAGCCGTGAACAGCACACCGACGACCGTGAGTCCACGGGCGCGGCCGTGCAGTTCGTGCTCGTCGATGGAGCCGTAGCGGTCGAGGAGAATCCCGGCGCAGGCGAAGAGCGCCGCCTTCACACCCGCGTGCCCGAGCACGTACAGCGCGACGCCCGCCGACGCCTGCGGGGTGAGCAGTCCGAGGCCGACCAGGAAGAGGCCGGTGTGCGCGACGGTCGAGAAGGCGAGCAGGCGTTTGAGGTGGCGCTGGTACCAGCACATGACGGCCCCGACCAGGGCGGTCAGCACACCGAGGGTCACCAGTGCCCGCTCGGCGTCGTGCGCCGGGACCCCGCCCGGGCCGCCGAAGACCGTCCAGTAGATCCGGCCCGTCCCGTACACACCGAGCTCGACCATCACACCGGAGAACAGCATGCAGACCGGGGTGGGCGCGACCGCGTGCGCGTCGGGAAGCCAGAAGTGGAAGGGGACGGTGGCCGCTTTGACCAGCAGCCCGGTGATGATGAGGACGAAGGCGGTGAGGACGAGGGCGTCAGGGCCGCCCTGCTCGTCGAGACGCCGCCCGATGGCCCGCATACCGAGTTCACCGGTGCGGGCGTAGAGCAGCACGATCCCGGTGAGCGTGGCGTACGCACCCAGCGAGTTGACGACGCCGAAGGTGAGCGCGCCCTGGACCGCTTTCGCCTCCTCGACCCGGTAGCCGGTGAGCGCGTAGGCGACCACGCTCATCAGCTCGAAGAAGACGAAGGCGTTGAAGAGGTCCCCGGTGAGGACGAAGCCGCACATACCGGCCTGGAAGAGCAGGACGAGCGCGGGGAACGCGCCGGCATGCCGATGCGGCGGCTCGTCGAAGTACCGCCAGGAGTAGGCGAGTACGGCGACGACGAGCAGGGAGATCAGCGTGGCGAGACCCAGCGCGAGCGGGTCGCCGGTCAGGACGATGCCGACGCTCTGCCCGTGCTTCGGGGTCCAGCCGCCGACCCATTCGGCTGCGTGGTCCGTGCCGCCCACGAGCAGGACGAGGGAGAGCGCCGCGGTGCCCGCCGCGAAGGCGGCACCGACCACTTCGGCGGCGAACCGGGGCAGCCTGCGGCCGGCGGCGACCAGGGCGGCGGCCCCGGCGAGCGGCAGCGCCACGATCAGCGGAAGCAGCTGGTTCAGCTGCCCGGACCCGTTCATCCGCGCAGCTCGGAGAGTTCGTCGGGGTCGACGGTGCCGTGCCGTTTGTCGATCTGTACGACGAGGGCGAGCAGCAGTGCGGTGAGGGTCGCGCCCACCACCACGTCGGTCAGGGACAGGGCCTGCACGACGGGATCCACCAGGGGCCGCGAGCCGGGCTTGAGGTCGGAGAAGACCGGGGCGGTACCGCTGTCGCGGTAGCCGACGGAGAGCAGGAGGACATAGGTGGAGGACTGGCAGACGGTGAGGCAGCCCACGGCATGGATGAGGTTGCGGCTGGTGGCGAGGCCGTAGACACCGACGATGAATACCCACCCGGCGATCGCGTACGGCAGCACGGACATCATTCCGGCCCCGCCTCCTTCGTCTTCTCCGGCTCCTCCGACTCCTCGATCTCCAGTGCCTGGTCGAGGAAGCCGGCAAGGAGGACGACCACCGCGCAGGCGACCTCCACCCCGATGGCCGCGTTGAGCAGCGGCACGGTCCCGCCCGACGCGAGTTTGTTGAAGGTGCCGTACGGCAGGAAGTTGGCGAGGAACGAGGTCCCGCAGAGCAGTCCCGCGAGCCCCAGGACCAGATAGGCGCCCTCGCCCGCCGCGTCACCGATGTGGTAGACGCCGATGGGCCGGACCCGCTCCAGCGCCCGGTAGTCGACCGCGATGTAGAGCAGGTGCAGCGCGGTGGCCATCACGACGCCGCCCTGGAATCCGCCGCCGGGGCTGAGCTGCCCGTGTGCGACCACGTACGCCCCGGCTAGCAGGGTGACGGGCAGCGCCACCAGCGCGTAGCGGCGCACGGACCGCAGGACGGGGGCGGGCTCGGGGCGGTACTGCCGCTCGTCCCGGGTCTGGCGCAGCAGTACGACCGTGCCGAGGACCGCGCCGAAGAGGATGCTCTCCTCCCCCAGGGTGTCGAAGGCCCGCTGATCGAAGTTGACGGAGGCGATGACGTTGGCGGTGTGCCGGCTCAGCGCCGCCCGCACCGCCCGGTCGCCGTACGGGTGGACGTCACCGCCGAAGTGCGGGAGCAGCCGGTACGCGCCGGCGAGCATGGCCGCGAGTCCGGCCAGGCCGAGCGCCAGGACCCACAGTCGCAGCCGCCGGCTCATCCGCTGTGCTCCTTCCGCTCGGCCCCGCGCCTGCGGCGGACCTTGCGTACGGACAGGAGCACGAGCAGCGGAGTGAGCGCCGAGCCCACCGCGAGCTGGGAGAGCGCCACGTCCGGGGCCTGGAGGACGGTGAACAGCACGGCCAGGGCGAGGCCGAGTACCGAGAGGACGAGCGCCTGCCGGGCGGGGTCCCGGACCAGGACGGCCGCGGTGGCCGCGGCGGCGACCAGCAGCAGGGCGATGATGATCAGCGCGTCAGCCACGGGGCGCCTCCGGGACCGGGACGTCCAGCGCCCGTGAAGCGATGATGTTGCCCGTGACCAGCACGGTCCCGATGACGAGCAGTTTGGCGGCCGCCCGGCCCGGCCCGGTCACCACGCACAGCGGCACGACGACCAGCACCGTGGCGGCGACGGCCGGCCAGGTGGTCCGGGAGCTGCGCGGCGGGTCGTCCGCCAGGTCGTCGGCGAGCAGCCGGGCGTACACCAGGGTGCCGGCCGGGCCGAGTACCGCCAGCACGAGGGCGAGGTCGGTGTACGCGGAGGAGCGGTCGAACCCCTGGGCGAGCAGCAGCATGGCGAGGCAGACCAGCAGGGTGGCCTGGTTCTGGGCGACGACACGGCGCCGCAGCGGGCCGGAGGCCACCGCCCACAGGGCCGGTGCCACCCCGCCCACCAGCAGCGCGGCGGCAGCGAACAGCCAGCCGTTCACCGTTGCCTCACCGCCGTCCGTGCCGCACGGGCGGCGACTGCCGCCGGCAGCGCCAGTGCCGCTCCCACCACGACTTCCAGTACGTCCACGGTGCTGATGAGAACCAGCCACAGCGCCGTCAGGGCCGCCCACCAGAGCAGCACTTCCGCGCCGATCGCATACTTGTGCACCCTTCGTCCACCTCCGTACGCCAGTGCCCCGGCCACAGTGCCGCACTTCCGCTGTCCGGTCCCTGTGCCATGCCGCATTCCCCGCCATTACGATCTGAGCCCCCGGACCGTCCGTATCGCACCAGGACTTGAGGACTCATCGATGGCTTCGACGCAGGGCTCGAAGAACGATCGCAAGACCCGAATAGAAGAGATGCGCCGCGCCGAGAGGTCGCGTGAGCGCCGGGTCCGTATCGCCGTGATCACGGTGGCGGCGGTCGCCGTGGCGGGGCTGGTCGGCTTCGGCACGTATCTCGTCAGCTCTGGCTCGGACAGCACCGCGTCCGACAGCAAGGCGTCCGACGGCGAGGCGGACAGCGGGACGACAGCCGGGCCCATCAAGGGTGAGAAGGACTGGGACATCAAGAAGCTCGGTCGCACCCACGTCACCACGAAGGTGAACTACCCGATGAGGCCGCCGGTCGGCGGGGACCACAACCAGGTCTGGATGGACTGCAACGGGAACGTCTACACCAAGCCGCTCCCCGACATGAACGCCGTCCACTCGCTGGAGCACGGCTCGGTCTGGGTCACCTACACGGACAAGGCCCCGGCGGCCGACGTGAAGAAGCTGGGCGCGAAGGTGTCGAGGACCCCGTACTCGCTGATGAGCCCGTACCCGGGCCAGTCGGGTGCGATCATGCTCAGCGCCTGGGGCAAGCAGGTCACGGTGGGCGGCGCGGACGACCCGAGGGTGAACCAGTTCTTCACCAAGTACGTGCAGGGCCCGCAGACCCCGGAACCGGGTGCGGCGTGCACGGGCGGGCTTGACGGCCAGTGAGCAGGAGCACGCGGCTGATGACTGTCGCCGCCGCCGTTCTCGTCCTGCTCTGCGCTGCCGCGGCGACGATGGCGTTCACCACGGGTCACGACACGCACACCGCTGCGCACACCGATGCGGGCGCCGCGCGGACGCCCACCGCGGGCTCGGCCGACGCCGGTTTCGCCCGTGACATGTCGGTCCACCACCAGCAGGCAGTGGAGATGTCGTTCATCGTGCGGGACCGCACGGACAACACCGATGTGCGCCGCCTCGCGTACGACATCGCCAACACCCAGGCCAACCAGCGCGGCATGATGACGGGCTGGCTGAACCTCTGGGGGCTGCCGGTGAGCGACGCGGACCGGCTGCCGATGGAGTGGATGGGGATGGGGCAGGAGCCGTCCGCCGACGGGGCGTTGATGCCCGGTATGGCCACCACGGCCCAGCTCTCCACCCTGCGGAAGCTGAGCGGCAGGAAGGCGGAGATCCTGTACCTCCAGCTGATGACGGCCCATCACAGGGGCGGTATCCATATGGCGGAGGGATGTGTGCAGCTCTGCAAGGTCGGAGCGGAGGAGAAGCTGGCGCAGGGCATGGTGGCCGCCCAGCAGTCCGAGGTGCAGCTCATGGCCGATCTGCTGAAGGAAAGGGGCGCTTCGCCACCAACGGGATCAACTGCCGGTTCATGACCGTTCCTTGAGATCTTCTTGGTCATCGCATGCCCCTGGCGTGAGCTGTTCATCGGGCAAGGTGTGGCGTACACGCGTACCTGCGACGAACCGCAACCAGGGGGTTCCATGAGATCCAGCCGCTCGAAAATGCGCGCCGGGCTGAGCGTGGCAGCGACACTGCCGCTGCTCGCCGGCGCGCTGGCTCTGTCCATACCCAGCGCCAACGCCGACTCCGGTACGGGCAGCCGCCATGCACTTCAGGGCACCAAACCGCTGTGGGCGAAGGCCTCCGCCGACCGTGGCGCGAGCGCGAACTCGGGCCAGGTGAACGCGCGCGTCTATCTGGCCGGGCGTGACGCCAAGGGCCTGACGGCGTACGCGAAGGAGGTGTCGGACCCGCAGTCCGCCTCCTACGGCAAGTACCTGAGCGCGAAGCAGGCCAAGGCCCGCTTCGGCACGACGCCCGAGCAGGTCAAGCAGGTCACCGCCTGGCTGAAGTCCTCGGGCCTGAAGGTCACCGGGACCAACGAGCACTACGTGTCGGTCAGCGGCGACGTGAGCGCGGCCGAGAAGGCCTTCTCGACGCAGCTGCACAACTACCGCAAGGGCAGCAAAACCTACCGGGCCCCGACGTCGACGGCCTCCGCGCCCGCCTCCCTCCAGGGTGCGGTGCTGACGGTGGTGGGCCTCGACAACGCCCCGCACAACGTGAAGCACGACACCACGACGCTGCCCCCGCCCAGTGCGGTCTTCAAGAACGCCGGGCCGATGTCGTCGTACTACGGCCAGAAGGTCAACAAGGACCTCCCGAACGCGTACGGCGAGAAGGCTCCCTACGCGATCAAGGGCTACACCGGCAAGCAGCTGCGCGCCGCCTACGGCGCGGGCAACAAGACCGGCAAGGGCGTCACGGTCGCCATCACGGACGCCTACGCCTCGCCGACCATCGCGCAGGACTCGGCCAAGTACGCCCAGCGCAACGGCGACAGCTCGTACGCCAAGGGCCAGCTCTCGCAGGTGCTGCCGAGCGACTACACCGACATCGACGCGTGCGGCGCGGCCGGCTGGTACGGCGAGGAGACCCTCGACGTCCAGGCCGTGCACGCGGTGGCGCCCAAGTCGGACATCGTGTACGTCGGTGCCGCGTCCTGCAACGACGACGCGCTGCTCGACTCGCTCGGCAAGGTCGTCGACAACCACCTCGCCGACATCGTCTCGAACTCCTGGGGCGACATCGAGGCCAACGAGACCCCGGCCGTGGCCGCGGCCTACGACCAGGTCTTCCAGATGGGCGCAGTCGAGGGCATCGGCTTCTACTTCTCATCCGGTGACAACGGCGACGAGGTCGCCAACACCGGTACCAAGCAGGTCGACACTCCGGCCAACTCCGCCTGGGTGACGGCGGTCGGTGGCACCTCGCTCGCCGTGGGCAAGGGCGACAAGTACCAGTGGGAGACCGGCTGGGGCACCCGGAAGTCGGCCCTCTCGGCCGACAAGAAGACCTGGACGTCCTTCCCCGGCGCCTACACCGGCGGCGCGGGCGGCGGCACCAGCAAGACCGTGGCGCAGCCGTTCTACCAGCGCGGTGTGGTGCCCGGGAAGCTCGCCACGTTCAATGGCAAGACGCCCATGCGCACCGTTCCGGACATCTCCGCGATCGCTGACCCCAACACCGGCTTCCTGGTGGGCCAGACGCAGACCTTCCCGGACGGTTCGCAGCAGTACAGCGAGTACCGCATCGGCGGCACCTCGCTGGCGTCGCCGGTCATCGCGGGCATCCAGGCGCTGGCGCAGCAGGCGCAGCACGGGGTTCCGATCGGGTTCGCCAACCCGTCGATCTACTCCCGCTACGGGACCTCGGCCTACCACGACGTGACCGACCACCCGCTGGGCGCCGGACACACCCAGTCGGTCGTCCGTGTCGACTTCGCCAACAGTGTCGACGCGAGTGGCGGTCTGCTGACCTCGCTGCGGACGCTCGGCGCGGACGCGTCACTGACCGCCACCGTCGGCTACGACGACGTGACGGGTGTCGGCACCCCGGGACGGACGTACATCAGCTCGTACGCCCGCCGCTGACCGCCACAGGCCGTCACCACTGCCGCCACCACCGCGGGCGGTAGCCACAGACGCCGCCCCGCCCTGAGACCCCGCATCGCGGGTGGGGGCGGGGCGGCGTCGCAGTGACATACCGCGCACCCTCCCAACGGGACATCGCGTCAGAGAGACGATTACACTGGCCCCGTGCCTCAACTACGCCTCGCACTGAATCAGATCGACTCGACCGTCGGTGACCTCGCCGGGAACGCCGAGGCGATCGTCCACTGGACCCGGCACTCCATCGAGCAGGGCGCCCATCTGGTGGCGTTCCCGGAGATGATGCTGACCGGATACCCCGTCGAGGACCTGGCCCTGCGGTCGTCCTTCGTCGACGCGTCCCGGGCCGCGCTGCACGCGCTCGCGGCACGGCTGGACGCCGAAGGGTTCGGGGAGGTCCCCGTCGTCGTCGGCTACCTCGACCGCACCGAGAAGGCCCAGCCCCGCTACGGGCAGCCCGCGGGCGCCCCGCGGGACGCCGGGGCCGTGCTGCACCGCGGTGAGGTCGCGCTCACCTTCTCCAAACACCATCTGCCGAACTACGGCGTCTTCGACGAGTTCCGCTACTTCGTCCCCGGGGAGACCCTCCCGGTGATCCGGGTGCACGGCGTCGACGTCGCGCTCGCCATCTGCGAGGACCTCTGGCAGGACGGCGGGCGGGTCCCCGCCACCCGGTCCGCCGGGGCCGGGCTGCTGGTCTCGATCAACGCGTCGCCGTACGAGCTGAACAAGGACGACCAGCGGCTCGAACTGGTCCGCAAGCGGGCCAGGGAGGCCGGCTGCACCACCGCGTACGTCGCGATGACCGGCGGCCAGGACGAGCTGGTCTACGACGGCGACTCGATCGTGGTCGACAAGGACGGCGAAGTCGTCGCGCGGGCGCCGCAGTTCACCGAGGGCTGTGTGGTGGTCGACCTGGAGTTGCCCGCCGCGGGCCCGGTCCCCTCCGGCGTGGTCGCCGACGGGCTGCGCATCGAGCACGTGACGCTCTCCGACGAGCCGGTCCCCGCCTACTCGGCCGAGCTGCCCGGCGGCTACGCCGAGCGGCTCGACGACGACGAGGAGCTGTACACCGCACTGGTCGTGGGCCTGCGGGCGTACGCCGCGAAGAACGGCTTCTCCTCGGTGCTGATCGGGCTCTCCGGCGGCATCGACTCGGCCCTCGTCGCGGCCATCGCCTGCGACGCCCTCGGTGCGAAGAACGTGTACGGCGTCTCCATGCCGTCCAAGTACTCGTCCGACCACTCCCGGGGCGACGCGGCCGAGCTGGCCCGGCGTACCGGGCTGAACTACCGGACCGTGGAGATCGCTCCGATGTTCGACGCGTACATGGACTCGCTCTCGCTCACAGGCCTGGCCGAGGAGAACCTCCAGTCGCGGCTGCGCGGCACCACGCTGATGGCCATCTCCAACCAGGAGGGCCAGATCGTGCTCGCACCGGGCAACAAGTCCGAGCTGGCGGTGGGGTACTCGACGCTCTACGGCGACTCGGTCGGCGCCTACGGCCCGATCAAGGACGTCTACAAGACGTCGATCTTCCGGCTCGCCGAGTGGCGTAACCGGGCGGCGGCCGAGCGGGGCCAGACCCCGCCGATCCCGGAGAACTCGATCACCAAACCCCCCAGCGCCGAGCTGCGCCCCGGCCAGGTCGACACGGACTCGCTGCCGGACTACGAGGTGCTCGACGCGATCCTGGCCCGGTACGTGGACGCCGACCAGGGCCTCGACTCCATTGTCGCGGCCGGGTTCGACCCGGAGCTGGTGGTGAAGACACTCCGGATGGTGGACACCGCCGAGTACAAGCGCCGTCAGTACCCGCCGGGCACCAAGATCTCCGCGAAGGGGTTCGGCAAGGACCGGCGGCTGCCGATCACGAACCGCTGGCGCGAGACGAGCTGAGCGCACGCTCCGTACGGGGGCCTTCCGCGACCACGCGGGAGGCCCCCTTGCGTGTACCGCGGTCAAGGACGCCCGCGGTCACCGCGATGGCCAGGCCGGTCACCGCGAGTGCCGCGCCCACCAGGGTCGGCGACATCCAGCCCCAGCCGGCCGCGATGGCGACCCCGCCGAGCCAGGCGCCGCCCGCGTTGGCCATGTTGAAGGCGGAGTGGTTGGAGGCCGACGCCAGTGTGGGGGCCGACCTGGCCTTCTCCATCACCAGCATCTGCAGCGGGGTCGTGGTCATGAAGCCGACAGCGCCGAGGAGCACCACGCTCAGCAGCGCGGCCCACTTCACATGCACGGTGAAGTCGAAGGCGACCAGCACGACGGCGAGTCCGGCCAGCGAGCCGTACACCGTGGGGCGCAGCGCCCGGTCGCTCAGCGGCCCGGCGGCCAGCGCGCCCAGCGTCATACCGATGCCGAAGAGCGCCAGCACCAGGGTCACCGAGGACTCGGAGAGGCCCATGACCTCGGTGGTGATCGAGGCGAGGTAGCTGTAGACGGCGAAGACCCCGGCGAAGCCGAAGACCGCGGTGAGCAGCCCGAGGAGCACCTGCCGGTTGCCGAGGGCGCGCACCTCGTGACGCAGGCTCTGGCGGGCGTCGACGGGGACGTACGGAATGAGCCGGGCCAGCGCGGCCAGCGCCACCAGACCGATCACGCCGACCACGACGAAGGTGGCGCGCCAGCCGAGGTGCTGTCCGAGCAGGGTCGCGGCGGGGACGCCGACGATGTTGGCGATGGTCAGGCCGAGGAACATGGTGGCGACGGCGCGGCCGCGCCTGCCCTCGTCGACCAGGCCGGAGGCGACGACCGCGCCGACGCCGAAGAAGGCGCCGTGCGGCAGCCCGGCGAGTACCCGCCCGGCCAGTAGCCAGCCGAAGCCGGGCGCGAAGGCGGATGCCAGGTTGCCGACGGTGAAGAGGGCCATCAGGAGCAGCAGCATCCGCTTGCGCGGGATACGGGAGCCGAGGGCGGTGAGCAGCGGGGCGCCGACGACGACGCCGATCGCGTAGGCGGAGACGAGATAACCCGCGGTGGGCACGGAGGTGCCCAGGTCGTCGGCGACGTTGGGCAGCAGGCCCATCATCACGAACTCGGTGGTGCCGATGCCGAACGCGGAGATGGCCAGCGCGAGCAGGGCCAGGGGCATGGAGAAAGACCTTCTCTTACGAGAGCGGGAACACGGGGACGGAAGAACGGCGGCGGGCCGGAAGGCCAGCTTAAGTTCTCCTGCTGAACAAAGTCTCCCCGCCGTGTTGTTCCAGCAGGTGAACATCCCGTTAAGTGATGCGTATCTCGTCCGGCTCTTTACCGCGGCGGGGGCCGGGGCCCCGCCGCCGCCCGCTCAGAGCCTGATGCGGGCCGCGATCGGCAGATGGTCGCTGCCGGTGCTGGGCAGCGTCCAGGAGGAGACCGGGTCGGCGCCCTTGACCAGGATCTGGTCGATCCGCGCCATCGGGAACTTCGCGGGCCAGCTGAAGCCGAAGCCGTTGCCCGCCGCGCCCTGGGTGGAGCGCAGCTGCGCGGTCACGGCGTTCAGCGAACGGTCGTTCATCGTCCCGTTGAGGTCGCCGAGGAGCACCACGTCGTGCAGCGGCTCCTTCCTGATGGCCGCACCCAGCGCGTCCGCGCTCTGGTCGCGCTGCGAGGCGGTGAACCCGGCGTCGAGCTTCACCCTTACCGAGGGGAGGTGCGCGACGTAGACGGCGGCCTTGCCCTTGGGGGTGGTGATCGTGGACCGCAGGGCGCGGACCCAGCCGAGCCTTATTCCGACGGGCCGGGTGTCGCTCATCGGGTACTTGCTCCAGAGCCCGACCGTGCCCTCCACCGAGTGGTACGGGTAGGTGGCCGCGAGGGCGTTCGTGTACGTCGAGACCTTGCCCGCGGCCAGCTCCTCCAGGGCGACCACGTCGGCACCCGACGCGGCGACCTTCTTCGCGGTGCCCACCGGGTCGGGATTCGCCGCGTTCACGTTGTGAGTGGCCACCACCAGGTCGCCGCCGGAGGCCGACTTGTCGGTGAGCAGCCCGCCGAAGATGTTCAGCCAGACGATGGCGGGCAGCAGCAGGACGATCAGGGCGGTGGCCGAGCGGCGCAGCAGCGCCAGCACGAGCAGGACCGGGATGCCGATCAGGCCCAGCCAGGGCAGGAAGGTCTCGGTGAGGCTGCCGAGGTTGCCGACGTCATTGGGGAGATGCCCGTGGAAGAGCATCGTCAGCGTGAGCAGCACCGCGAAGAACGCGAGGACGATGCCCCGGCGCCAGATGCCCCGGTCGCCCCGCCACCGCCCGCCGAACAGACGCCGGGCACCGGATTCGGAATGGCCGTGCTCCGAGCCGCCGTGTTCCGTGTCCGTGAAGTGCGCCTGCGCCATACCGTTGCCCTCGCTGACTTGCCGTGCATGCCGTCCCGGCCCTTGACACTAGGCGATGGAACGGCACTTTCCGCGCCGTGTGGACACGGCCGTACAGACACGAGGACGAGCCGGGTCCCGTACCGAGTTCCGGTTGTGACGGAACGCGCACATTTCAGTCATCCGGTCCATGATCGAGAAGATTTTACCCGGGGGCCGACGGCGGTCCCGGGGTCCACTTCCGTGCGGCGGCGGTCCGGTGCAACCATGGAGGCGGTCCGGGGACGCCGTCAGGGCGCCTCGAGATGACGAACAGGAGCGTTGCGATGACGCGCGCGTTGAACTCTGAGAACTCCACCTCCTCCGACTCCCCCGCCGGAAAGCCCGACAAGCCCGCCGACAGCAGCAAGGCGCTGTACGGCGGCCGGAGCAGCAGGCGCATCACCGTCCACGACATCGGCGGCGCCAAGGAGCGCGGCGAGAAGTGGCCCATGCTCACCGCGTACGACGCGATGACCGCTTCCGTCTTCGACGAGGCGGGCATCCCCGTGATGCTCGTAGGCGACTCGATGGGCAACTGCCATCTCGGCTACGAGACCACGGTCCCTGTCACCCTCGACGAGATGACGATGCTCTCCGCCGCCGTCGTACGGGGCACCTCGCGGGCGCTGATCGTCGGCGACCTGCCCTTCGGCAGCTACCAGGAGGGCCCGGTCCAGGCACTGCGCAGCGCGATGCGGCTGGTCAAGGATGCGGGCGTGGGCGCGGTGAAGCTGGAGGGCGGCGAGCGCTCCCACCAGCAGATCGATCTGCTGGTGCGGTCCGGCATCCCCGTCATGGGCCACATCGGGCTGACGCCGCAGTCCGTCAACTCCATGGGTTACCGGGTGCAGGGCCGCGGCGAGGAGGCCGCACAGCAGCTGCTGCGCGACGCCAAGGCCGTGCAGGACGCGGGCGCGTTCGCGGTCGTCCTCGAACTCGTACCCGCCGAGCTGGCCGCCGAGGTCACCCGCATCCTGCACATTCCGACGGTCGGGATCGGCGCCGGCCCCGAGTGCGACGCGCAGGTGCTCGTCTACACCGACATGGTCGGTCTGACCGGCGGCAAGGTGCCGCGCTTCACCAAGCAGTACGCGGACCTCCGCCGGACCCTCGGCGACGCGGCGAAGGAGTTCGCCGACGAGGTGGTCGGCGGCACCTTCCCGCTGGAGCAGCACACCTTCCACTAGGGTTACCGGCCCTTCCCGGGCCACTGCCGCACGGACCGACAGCCCGCCGACCTCCCCCATCGGCGGGCTGTCGGCATTCTGTCGGTGACTTGTCAGTGGCGGCTGCTCTGATAGTCGGCATGACGCGAATCGACAAGAACCCCGGGAACGGCGGACCCGCCGTACAGGTGCGGGGGCTGGTGAAGCACTACGGGGACACCAAGGCCCTGGACGGCGTGGACCTGGACGTACGGGAGGGCACGGTCCTCGGTGTGCTCGGGCCCAACGGCGCCGGGAAGACCACCCTCGTACGGGTCCTCTCCACCCTGCTGCAGCCCGACTCGGGCACCGCCACCGTGGCCGGCTACAACGTACTGACCCAGCCCCGGCAGCTGCGCCGGGTGATCGGGCTCACCGGGCAGTACGCATCGGTCGACGAGAAGCTCTCCGGCTGGGAGAACCTCTACCTGATCGGCAGGCTGCTCGACCTCCCCCGCAAGGACGCCAGGCGCCGAGCCGACGAGCTGCTTGAGCGGTTCTCGCTGACGGAGGCGGCCAGGAAGGCCGCGATGAACTACTCGGGCGGGATGCGCCGCAGGCTCGACCTGGCGGCCTCGATGATCGGCAACCCGTCGGTGCTCTACCTGGACGAGCCGACGACCGGTCTCGACCCCCGTACCCGCAACGAGGTCTGGGACGAGGTGCAGCGGATGGTCGCGGAGGGGGCGACCGTGCTCATCACCACCCAGTACATGGAGGAGGCCGAGCAGCTCGCCAACGAGCTGACGGTCATCGACAAGGGCAAGGTCATCGCCAACGGCGAGGTGAACGAGCTGAAGGCGAAGGTCGGCGGCCGCACCCTTCAGATCGAGCCGAGCGACCGCGCCCAGCTGCCCGCCATGGCGCGCGCCCTGGCCGAGGCCGGGCTCGACGGTGTCGCGGGCTCGCAGGCGGTTCCCGACGAGGGCCTGCTCAACGTGCCGATCCTCAGCGACGAGCAACTGACCGCGGTGGTCGGCCTGCTGGCCTCGCGCGGCTTCGGCATCACCAACATCGGCACCCATCTGCCCAGCCTGGACGAGGTGTTCCTGGCCATCACCGGCCAGAAGCCCAGCGTGCAGGACCGCTTCGACCAGAACGAGAAGACGGACCAGGTCCAGGAGGCCGCGGTATGAGCACGGCAACGATCGAGAAACCGGGACCCGCCGTGCCGGCCGCGGCCGCCGGTGAGGGGCGGATCGGGCTGCGGGCCAATCTGCGCCACATCGGAGCCCTGGCCCGGCGCAACGCGCTGCAGATCAAGGCGGATCCGGACTCGATGGTCGACGTCCTGTTCATGCCGATCATCTTCACCCTGCTGTTCGTCTTCGTCTTCGGCGGCGCCATCGCGGGCAAGGGCAACCAGACGCAGTACGTCGACTACGTCGTCCCGGGCCTGATGGCGATGATGGGCATGAACATCGCCATGGCCGTCGGCACCGGGGTCAACGACGACTTCAAGAAGGGGGTGATGGACCGGTTCCGCAGTATGCCCATCGCTCGGTCGTCCGTCCTGATCGCGAAGATCGTCGTGGAGATCGGCCGGATGCTGGTCGCCATCGCGATCCTGCTGACCGTGGGCTTCATCCTGGGTCTCACCATCCACACCTCGGTGCTCTCGCTCTTCGCGGCGATCGGCCTCTCGCTGGTGTTCGGCGCCTCGCTGATGTGGATCTTCATCCTGCTCGGACTGACCATGAAGACGGTGCAGGCCGTCCAGGGGATGGCCATGCTGGTCCTGATGCCGCTCCAGTTCGGCTCGTCGATCTTCGCCCCGCCCACCACGATGCCGGGCTGGCTCCAGGCGTTCACCGACTACAACCCGCTCTCCAACCTCGCGGACGCGGCACGGAACCTGCTGAACGGCGGCCCGGTCGCCCACTCCGTGCTGATGACGCTCGGCTGGTCGGTGGCGATCACCGCGCTCACCGCGCCGCTGGCGATCCGGAAGTTCCGCAAGAAGACCTGACCGGACCGCCGGGCCTGATGACCCGGCGGTCCCGTTCACTGATCGCGTCGCTCCACCAGAGCGGTGGCCTCCTCCGGGGTGAGGCCGCCGCCCTCGGCGTACGCACGCTCGTAGCCGGCGTCCCCCAGGGCGGCGCGGCCGGCCGCCTCGGCCTGCTCGCGGTTGGCGCGCTCCGTGGTCGCGCTGAAGTGGCCCGGCGGCAGCTGCGCGTCGGACGCCGCGATCAGCCGCACCGCGTCCCGGGCCTCCGCCGGATCGCCGGGTCCCGCCAGCGCCCAGGCGTACGTGACCAGATGGGCGGCGGGCATCTGCGGGGCCACCATCAGCGACAGCGGGTCACGGGCCCGGGTGATCGCCTTCCGCGCCTTGGCCCGGGCGTCGGCGTACTGGCCCTCCTCGTTGTCCAGCCAGGCCATCAGGCCGAACAGCATCCCCTCGAAGAAGGCCAGCGGCCCCAGCTTGAACTTCTCGTGCAGCAGGGCCAGTTCGACCCGCGCCTCGGCCGGCCGGCCGGTGCGGCCCAGCCAGGTGGCGAGCAGCATCCGGGCCACCGGCCAGACCTCGTGCCCGACGTCCGGCCCCCTCTCCTCCTCCAGGATCTGCCGCAGGATCGTCTCGCCCTCGTCGCCGCGGCCCGCTTCCATGAGCACCCCGGCGTATCGCGCCCGCAACACCGCTACCTGGGTCCGGGCGCCGAGCTGCTCGGCGTAGCCGAAGGCCATCCGGTAGTCCTCACCGGCGGGCAGGAAGTCGCCGCGCCGCTCACGCGCCTCACCCCGCGCCGAGAGTGCCTCGGCTGCGCCCCAGGCGTCACCGAGGCGGCTGAAGATGTCGAGGGCCTCCTCTGCGTCCCTGGCGGCGTCGCCCGCCCAGTCGCTCCGGTTGGCCAGGACGTTGGCCCGCATCTGCAGGGCGGCGGCCAGCTCCCACTCGTACCCGAAGTTCCGGCAGGACCGTACGGTCTCGTCGAGTACCTCCCGCAGCTGAGCAGGAGAGCCGGTGAGCATGATCGCGAAGAACCAGAGCGAGGCAGGGCTCCGGCAGGTCTGCGGCAGCCCGGGGCCGTAGGCCTCCACCACCCGGCTGAGCCGCTCCCTGCTCGCCGGTGTGGACCAGTCGTCGAAATCGTGGTCGGCGGAGGACAGATGGATCAGCCGCACCCCACGCCGCGCCTCTTCCAGCAGTTCGGGGCTCATCGGCGGCGGGGCGTCCGTGCACCGCTCATGCAGTGGCGGGGCCTTCACGACCGGCGGCTCGAACGGGTCGGGTCCGAGGTCCGCGGTCGCGGCGGCCCAGTGCCTGGCATCGCCGCGCAGATCGCGCATCTGCCAGAACCAGGCGAGGGAGTGCACCAGGATCAGCGCCTCCTGCTCGTCGCCCGTCGCCACGGCCCGGCGCAGTGCGGTGCGTACGTTCTCGTACTCACGCACCAGCAGGTCGATCGCCGCGCGCTGCCCGTGTCCGCGCAGCTCGGGGTCGGCCCGCCTGGCCAGCTCCCGGTAGTGCACCAGGTGGCCGTGTTCGGCGTCGGCGCGGTCCCCCGCCTCGTCCAGCCGCTCGGCCGCGTACTCGCCGACGGTTTCGAGGAGCTGGTAGCGCATCTCGTCCTCGCCCGAAGGGACCGCCACCACCAGGGACTTGTCGACCAGCGAGCCCAGTACGTCCAGTGCGTCGGCGCCGCACACCGCCTCCACCGCGGTGAGCCCGCAGCCCCCGGCGAAGACGGAGAGCCTGCGCAGTACGGTGCGCTCCGGCTCGTCCAGCAGGTCCCAGGACCAGTCGACGACCGCGCGCAGGGTCTGCTGGCGCGGCAGGGTGGTCCGGGCACCGCCGGTCAGCAGCCGGAACCGGTTGTCGAGACGGTCGGCGATCTGGCGCGGGGAGAGCATCCGCAGCCGGGCCGCGGCGAGTTCGATGGCGAGCGGCAGTCCGTCGAGGCGGCGGCAGATCTCGGTGGCGGCCGCCGGGTCGTCGTCGATCCGGAAGTCCGGTCTCGCGGCGCTCCCACGCTCGGCGAACAGCCGGAGCGCGGACGGCTGGGGCAGCGGCTCAACGGGGCGTACGACTTCGCCGGGCACCCCGAGCGGCTCCCGGCTGGTGGCGAGGATCGTCAGTCCGGGGCAGCGTGCGAGGAGCATCTCGGCGAGGGTGGCGGCGGCCGCGATGACGTGCTCGCAGTTGTCGAGCAGGAGCAGCATACGGCGGCGGGAGCAGTGCTCGGCGAGCCGGGTGAGGGGGTCGTCCGCGTGCCGGTCGGCGGCGCGTATCTCCTCGGCGCCCGCGCCGCGCAGCACCGTCTGGCGGGCGCCGAGTGCGCCGAGTACCGCTTCGGGCACGGTCTCCGGGTCGTCCACCGGGGCGAGTTCGGCCAGCCACACGCCGTCCGGCCAGGCTCCGGAGGCGGCCTCGGCCGCCTCCTGCGAGAGCCGGGTCTTCCCGGCCCCGCCGGGGCCGAGCAGCGTGACGAGCCGGGCCGACCCGAGGTCGGCGCGCAGGGCGTCGATGTCACTCTCGCGCCCGACGAAGCTGGTCAGCCGGGCCCGGAGGTTGCCGGGCCCACGCCCGCCGGATCCGGGGGCGGCAGCGCGCGTACCAGCAGGCTCCGGACCGGCAGACCCCTGCCCCGAGCTCTGGTCGGCGGGCGCAGCAGGCACAGCGGACGCGGCGGGCTCAGTCGGCGGGGCGGGCTCGCCGGGCGACAGCAACCCGGCGTGCAGCGCGCGCAGTTCGGGGCCCGGGTCCGCGCCGAGCAGCTCCACGAGCCCGCGCCGCACCTCCTCGTACGCCACGAGCCCCTCCGCCGTCCGCCCCGCGTCCCGCAGGGCCCGGATCCGCAGGGCCTGCAGCGGTTCGTCGATCGGGTGGTCGGCGCAGAGCGCGGCCAGCTCAGGCAGCGTCTCATCGGCCCGGCCGAGAGCGAGCGCGGCGGCGAGCGCCGCCCGGCGCGCGTCCAGCCGCCGGGCCTCCCAGCGGGCCGCCACGGCCGTGCGGTCGGGGAGGTCGGCGAGCACCATCCCCCGCCACAGCGCCAGCGCGTCCTCCAGCAGACCGGCAGCCTTGGCCGGGTCGCCCTCGTCCAGGGCCCGCGCGCCCTCCCCCGCCAGCCGCTCGAACCGGTACAGATCGACGTCGTCCGGATCCGCGCACAGCCGGTACCCGCCGTCCACGGAAGAGACGGCCGCGTGTCCGAGCGCCCGTCGCAGCCGGGCCACCAGCGCCTGGAGCGCACCGGTGGCGTCGGCGGGCGGTTCGCCGTCCCACACTTCGCCTACCAGCACGGCCGCCGGGACGGTCCGTCCGACGCGCAGCGCCAGCACGGTGAGGAGAGCACGCAGCCGCGCCCCGCCGAGGGCGACGGCCGTGCCGTCGGGGCGGAGCGCCTGGGTCGTGGAGAGGATCCGGTAGCGCACGGGCCCATTGTCCGTTACTCCGCGCACCTCAGCCGCCCGGTCTCTCCAGCTCGACCAGCACACCGGTCGCACGCCTGTCGTGACCGGGCCCGCCGGCTCCGTCCGCCTCGCGGCTGAACCACTTCGGGCAGCGCCGCACGGAGCGCAGCGCGAGCCGCCCCGGCACGGGCTCGCATCCGGACCCGTCCGGCGTCTCCGCGAACTCCTCTGTCACCACCCGGATCGACCGGACGCGCGCGGTCAGCGGCTCCGCCAGCGGGCCGCCCATGCCGTGGTTCGAGACGCAGAGCGTCCCGCCGGGCAGGCCGGGGCCGACCCCGCCGTACGGGCCCACGGTCCATGTGACCTCGTCGCCCACCGAGAACGGGGTGCCGCAGCACTCCATCTCCCAGTCCGCGTACACCACCTGCCATACCGTCATGTCCCCACCCTGCCCGGAACCCCTCCCCGACCGCGAGACGTTTACCGCGTGTCACCTGTACGGTCGGAGCTCTTGAGACCCGGCCGCCCACGCATCAGGAGCTCCGTCCATGACCACCGCCTTCCCCCGCCGCAGCGAGCGGCGGATCAGTCCGGTCTTCCTGGGGATCGTCGCTGTCATGGCGGTCACCGGCTGGGCGGTGTGGGCGGACTTCGCGAAGGTCCCCGGCTTCTCGGTGTTCCTGTTCGTGACGTCGGCGTGGGTGGTCTCACTCTGTCTGCACGAGTACGCGCACGCCCGCAGCGCCCTGCACAGCGGTGACATCTCCGTCAGCGCGAAGGGCTATCTCACCCTGAACCCGATGAAGTACACGCACGCGATGCTGTCCATCGTGCTGCCGCTGATCTTCCTGGTGCTGGGCGGGATCGGTCTGCCCGGTGGCGCGGTCTTCATCGAGCGGGGCCGGATCAGGGGCCGCTGGCGGCACAGTCTGATCTCGGCGGCGGGTCCGCTGACGAACGTGCTGTTCGCGTTCGTCTGCACGGCGCCGTTCTGGCTGCACGCGCTGGACGGCGTACCGCCGCTGTTCCGCTACGCGCTGGGCTTCCTCGCGCTGCTCCAGTTCACGGCGGCGATCCTGAACTCCCTGCCGGTGCCGGGGCTCGACGGGTACGGCGTGATCGAGCCCTGGCTGCCGTACAGCATCCGCCGCCAGGTCGAGCCGTTCGGCCAGATCGGGATGCTGGCGGTCTTCGCGCTGCTGTGGATCCCGTCGCTGAACCACGCGTTCTTCGACCTGATCGACGCGATCCTGCGTGGCGTCGGGGTCAGCGGCAACGACACGTACTGCGGGCAGAACTTCTACCGCTTCTGGTACGGGCAGCCCGCCGGGTTCTTCTGCCCGCGGTAGCGCGAGCGGCGCGGCCGGTCAGCGGGTGGCGGGGGCGCCTGCCGCCTTCGCGGCGCGGCTCTTGCGCAGATAGAACCAGGCCATGTTCGAGGAGAGTCCCGCCAGCAGGATCCAGACGATCCCGATGAAGCTGCCCTGGACGAAGGAGACCACGGCCGCTGCCACGGCGAGGGCGCAGACGACGAGGGCGTACAGAGCGAGGCGGGGCATGGGGGCGGCTCCTGTCCGGGGGCAAAGTCTTTTCGCCCCCCAGTGTCCCCCATGCCCCGGTCGCACTCACACGTCGGTGACGCGCAGCCCCGCGTGGGCCTTGTAGCGGCGGTTGACGGAGATCAGATTGGCGACCAGCGACTCGACCTGGTGGGCGTTGCGCAGCCGGCCGGCGAAGACTCCGCGCATCCCGGCGATCCGCCCCGCGAGCGCCTGCACGATCTCGACGTCCGCGCGCTCCTCGCCCAGCACCATCACATCGGTGTCGATCTCCTCGATCGCCGGGTCCTGGAGCAGCACCGCCGACAGATGGTGGAAGGCCGCGGCCACCCGGGATTCCGGCAGCAGGGCGGCGGCCTGCTCGGCGGCGCTGCCCTCCTCCGGCTTCAGGGCGTACGCGCCCTTCTTGTCGAAGCCGAGCGGGTTGACGCAGTCGACCACGAGTTTGCCGGTCAGCTCGGAGCGCAGCGACTCCAGGGTCTTGGCGTGCCCGTCCCACGGCACGGCCACGATCACCACGTCGCTGCGGCGTGCGCACTCGGCGTTCTCCACGCCCTCGACGCCGTGTCCGAGCTCTCCGGCCGCGGCCCGGGCCCGCTCGGCGGCACGGGAGCCGATGATCACTTTCTGGCCGGCCCTGGCCAGCCGGTAGGCGAGCCCGCGCCCCTGGTCACCGGTCCCGCCGAGGACGCCGACGACCAGGTCCGATACGTCGGGGAGGTCCCAGGGGTCCCTGGCGGCCGGCTGCTGTGCACTGTCGGTGGAAGTCATGGCCCGACCCTACTTGCTGGTACCCGGTACCCGTACGGATGAGGAGCGGCCAACAGCCCGCGCCGGGCGGCCCGGTGGGGCAGGATGCCGGGCCATGGATGCCGTACGGGTAGCGCTGCTCCGGGAAGTACTCGCCGGGACGGAGTGGCCGCGCGCCACCCGCCGGTTCGCCACCGCGCTGCGGTCGTCCGTGGTGCCGCACGGCGGAGGCCTGCTCCTGGTGGGGACCGAGCGGTACGAGCCGTGGCATCTGGCGGCCCATCTCGTGGACGAGGCCGCCTGGTCGGGGCTGCCCGAACTGGCACCCACGCTGGTACGGCACCGGGTCGGCGGCGGTGAGCCCGCGCATCTCTCCGTGGGACTCGGGAGGATCGAGGCGGCAGGGCGCGGCGAGACGCTGCTCGTCGTGGCGCCGGAGCTGCCGGGCGCGGGGCTTCTCGAACGGGTGCACGGGGCGCGGCGAGCGGGGGCCACCGTGCTGACGCTGGACGGCGGGGATCCGGAGGTGCACGGGCTCGCGCACGAGACGCTGACCGTGGCCGACGGCGACGAGGTGGATCTCGACACCGTGCAGCACCTGGTCAGCGCGGCCGCCGGCGAGAACAGCCTGCCCGCGCAGCGCGGGAAGCCACGCTTCCGTGACCGCCTGTCCCGCCTCGCCGACCAGCTGACCGCTCCCCCGCCGGGCCGCTGGTAATCCGGTTGGTCCGACGGCTCGTCCGCCTCCTCAGCCGGCTCGGCGTCGGTGACGTGATTCTCTGCGGCGCATGATGGAACACAACAAGCGGCGCAGTCGCGCCGCCGAACGCGATCAGTTGCCCCTCGCCAGGAGCAGCCGCAGAGGAGAGAGGTCATGACAGTTCCGGAGGGAAACCGGCCCAGGAGGGATGCCACCGCGCTCCGCCGGGCAGGCAGGACAACCCCCTCCTTGCGGCTGCTCCTCATTTCCGACACCCATGTGCCGGCCCGCGCCAAACGGTTGCCCTCCGAGTTACTGCACGAGGCGGAACAGGCCGACGTCGTCATCCACGCCGGAGACTGGGTCGACACCGCGACCCTCGACCTGCTGGAAGGACACGCACGACGGTTGATCGGTGTGTTCGGTAACAACGACGGCCCCGGGTTGCGTCGCCGGCTGCCCGAGGTGGCCCGCGCAGAGCTGGGAGGCCTGCGGTTCGGTGCTGTTCACGAGACTGGTCCCGCGCGGGGGCGGGAGACACGCTGTGCCGCACGCTTTCCCGACCTGGACGTCCTGGTCTTCGGACACAGTCACATCCCCTGGGACAGTCATGCGCCGGGTGGCCTGCGCCTGCTGAACCCGGGGTCACCCACGGACCGCAGGCGGGAGCCGTACTGCACGTACATGACTCTCCTCGTGGCAGACGGAGCCCTGGACGAGGTCACTTTGCACCGAGTACAGAGAAACCGAGTGCAGAGAAGCTGACCGCCCCACCGAGCCGCTGTTGATCCGGTTGCGGCCGGGGCGCGTGGCGAGCTCGCCGACGTGACCGGCCGGCACGAGGCCGGGCCGGGAAATCTGAGCCCCCGCTCAGGGAGCGGGGCGTCTACCTCGAGAGCGTGATGCCGCCCAGCCGGTGACGTTGCCGTTCGCGGCGGATACACAACTGAGCGGTCGCCGTGGAGTGCCTGATACACGGGTGAGGCCCGCCGGAGCACCGCCGGGTCCAGGATCAGTGGCCGGACGGGACGGCCGGGTGCTGTCCCTCCTCCGTACGAGCGCGCCGCGGCGATTGCCGGCGGCGGACGAAAGGGGAGAGACCCATGCGCAAGTGGATCAGTCCGAGGGCGGCCGCCGTCCTGACGACGGGGGTCGCCTTGACCGCGGCTGTGACGGCCGCCCAGCCGGCAGAGGCCATCGTGGGCGGCACCGAGTCGACCCACGCCTACTCATTCATGGGTTCGTTCCAGCCGGCCTATCCCATGCCGCCGCGCTCGGACGGACATGGCTGCGGGGTGGAGGTCCTCGCACCGCAGTGGGTGCTGACCGCGAGCCACTGCGCCGGCCGGAACCCGACCGGGGCGAAGGCGGGTGTCCCCCGTGGCTGGAAGGTCCGGGTCGGGTCGCTGGACACCACGTCCGGGGGCGAGGTCGCCGAGGTCGACCACTACTACCGGCTGGCGACCCCCAACGACGAGGGCGGGTTCTGGGGCCGGGACATGGCGTTGATGCACCTGCGCACCCCGGTCCGGGCCGAGCCCGTGCGGATTGCCTCGACCACGCCGGCGGACAACTCCTCCGTGCGCATCATGGGCTGGGGCATGACCTGCGACGACAACACCGATCCGGCGTGCTACCCGACGCGGCTCCGGGAGGCTGACACCGTGGTGCAGCCGATCTCGAAGTGCCCGTCATACACGAACGTCGGCGAGATGTGCGTCGGCAGCGCCGACGGCAGGATCGCCGCGTCGAACATGGATTCCGGTGGGCCCGCGCTGGTGCGCGAAGGCGGCAAGTGGGCGGTGGCCGGTGTGGTCAGCGGTCCCGACGAGAGCGGCAAGACGCTGTACACCGACGTCACCAGGCACGCCGACTGGATCAAGGGCATCATCAGCGGCACCCACGTGCCGCCCGACGACAAGATACCCAACGTGGAAGGCGCGGCGGACCTGGGCGACTGCGTGGGCTCGGTGGTGCGCGCCCCGTCCTCCCGACCGCAGGACCCGGCGCTGCTGCTGACCAACGGCCACTGTGTGCAGGGAAATCGGCCCGCGCCCGGAGCCGCGCTGGTGGACCAGCCGGCCGACCGCAAGGTGACGATCGCCGACCGCCAGGGCTACCCGCAGACCACCGCCCATGCGAAACGGCTGGTGTACGCGACGATGACCGGTACCGACGTCGCGCTCTACCGACTGGACCAGAGTTACGCGCAGTTGCAGGCCGAGGGCGCGAAGGTCTTCCGGCTCACCTCCACCCCCGTGCGCGCCGGTGATTCCCTGACCATGGCCTACACAGGCGGCCGCTTCAAGTGCACCGCCGGGGCCGTGCTCCCGCACCTGCGGGAGGGCGGCTACCAGCAGGACCATTCGATCCGCTATGCCACCAGCAAGGGCTGCACTCCCTACTACGGCTTTTCCGGTTCGGCGCTGCTGGCCCCCGACGGCTCCACGGTCGTGGGGATCCACAACACCCACAACGACGCCGGCGAGAAGTGCACCGACAACAACCCCTGCGAGGTGGGCTCGGACGGAACCGTGACCGCCGTACAGGGCCGTGGTTACGGCCAGCAGGTCTCCATGATCCCGTCCTGCCTGACCGAGGGGTCGAAGCTGGACCTGTCCCACCGGGGCTGCACGCTGTCCGGTGCCGCACCACGCTCCGACCACCACGGCGACGCCCCCAGTGAGGAGGAGCAGCGCAGCGGTCCTCCGGCACACCGACGCTGAGCGCGCCGGCCACACCGGCGGACACGGCCCCGCGCGGGCGTGCCGGGGCCAGGATTCGGCAGGGCGGGCGGGTTGGCGCATCATGGGCCCCCAGCACCCAACCACGTCCGATGGGAAGAGATGTCGGTTCCAGCCGCCGCCGGGGTGAGAGCCCCGGAGCCCGTGTCGATCCTGCTCGTCGAGGACGACGAGGTGATCCGCCGGTCGGTCACGATGGCGCTGGAGCGCTACGGCTACCGCGTCACCTCCGCCGGTGACGGGCTGACCGGTCTCGAACGGTTCCGAGAGGGCGGGCACGACCTGCTGTTGCTGGACGTCATGCTGCCGGAGCTCGACGGCATCGGGCTGTGCCGCCGGATCCGGGAAACCAGCACGAAGCCGATCCTCATCATGTCGGCTCGAGGGGGCACCCTGGAGGTCGTGTCCGGCCTGGAGGCGGGGGCCGACGACTACGTCGTCAAGCCGGTCGACACCGCGGTGCTGGTGGCCCGGATCCGCTCACTGCTGCGCCGTGCCACGTTCACACGGGCCGCGGCACCGGCGGAATCCACCACCGTGAGAGATGGGCCGACGGTTCCCCCGGTTCCCCCGCCGGACCCGTCGGCTCGCCTGGAGCAGAGCACTCCGCGCCCTCACCGCGCCCTGCTCGTCTTCGCTGACCTGGCCGTCGACACGGCCGGCCTGGAGGTGTTCCTCGCCGGTGAGCCGGTCGCACTGGCCCCGACCGAACTCCGGCTCCTGCTGGAGTTCGTCGCGTACCCGGGCATCGTCCTGGACCGGCAGACCCTTCTGCGCAACGTGTGGGACTACGACTGGGACGGCGACACCCGGGTGGTCGACCTGTGCGTGCAGCGGTTGCGGAAGAAGATCGGTGCCGGGCGCATCGAAACGGTCCGGGGCTTCGGTTACAAGCTGAGGGGCTGACATGGGAGTCCCAGGGGCCCTGTCCGACCCGGGAAACCGACGGACCCTGCTCAACCGGCACTCGCTGCGCTGGAAGATCGCGCTGCTGGTGGCAGCGGCGTGCTGCGGCATCGCGCTGACGGTCGGGCTGCTGGTGCACCACAGCACGTACGAGAGGTCCATGAACGACGGTGCGGCCAAGGCGTACGGCGCTCTGGACAGCGCGATCTCGGCGGAAAGCGGCGACGGAAGCGACAGCCTGGTACGCGCACCCGGGGAGATGCCGCCGGCTCTGGTGCGGACGGTCCGGGAACACGGCAGCGGCCACCTGTACGATGAGAGCGACGAGTACCGGCCGCGGATGTGGGCCGGCGCAGGGACGCCGGACGGACACATGGCGGCGGTCTCGATCGACATGATCCCCGACCAGCTCAGCCGCCGCTCCCTGGACCGGCACATGGAGAAGTACTCCCTGGCCGCGCTGGCCGTCATCGTCCCTCTCTCCGCCCTCGCCGCCGAGCTCCCCAACCGACGACTGCGGCGGGTGGCGCGCACCGCGCGGCGCATAGCCTCCGGCGACCTGGCCGCCAGAACCAAGGTGGGAGGCCGGGCGGGCGACGAGATCACCGCGATCTCGGACACCGTCGACTCGATGGCCGACAGCCTCCAGGACCGGTTGCGCGTCGAGCAGCGTTTCACCGCCGATGTCGCACACGAGCTGCGCACGCCGCTCATGGGGTTGGTCACCTCCGCCGAACTGCTTCCCGAGAGCGAGGCCACCGATCTCGTCCGGGACCGGGTCCGGGTGCTGCGCATCCTCGTCGAGGACCTGTTGGAGATCTCCCGACTCGACGCCGGCGTGGAACGCGCCGACCTGCGGCCCGTCGCGCTGACCGAGATGGTGCGGGGCTCGCTCCTCCGCAGCGGCCTCGACGCACGGCTCTCGCTCGGCGCCGCGCCCGCCGTGGTGGAGACTGATCCCCGCCGACTCGACCGGATCATCACCAATCTCGTCGTCAACTGCCACCGGCACGGCGCCGGCCCCGTCGAGGTCACCGTCGAGGGCGGAACCGTCATCATCCGCGACCACGGTTCCGGCTTTCCCGACCACCTCCTCGCCGAAGGACCACAGCGGTTCCGCACCGGAGCAGCTGACCGCGGCCGCGGACACGGCCTCGGGCTGACAGTCGCCTCGGGCCAGGCCCGGGTCATCGGCGCGTCACTGCTCTTCTCCAATGCCGCCGACGGCGGAGCCGTCGCCACGCTCCGGCTGCCTCAGGCGGACTGACATCACCGCACCGGTGCACGTCGGACCGGGCGGACCGACCTGTGCGGTCGGGTCCGTCCGGCCGGGGCGGTGGCCCCTGGACGGTCAGCCTTCCTCGTCGGTGGGGGTGGTCCTGTCGTCGTTCCACTTGGGGTCGGTGTCCCACTCCTCGTTGCGCTCGGCCACCTTCTCCATGGCGTGCGCCGCCTCCTCGCGGGTGGCGTAGGGGCCGAACCGGTTCTTACCCGGGCACTCGGGCCCGTCTTCGACCTTTTTGTGCTGGAGGCAGTAGTACCAGTCGCCCGGCTGCGCGGTCGTCCGCCTCTTGAACAAAGCCATGGCCGGTTCCTCTCTCATACACTCGCTGGCATGTCTGGCCAGTCACTGCTCGTACCAGGGGAGCTTTCTCCCACCCGTTCCGTACCCGGAAACATCCGGCGTCCCGAGTACGTGGGCAAGCCCGCGCCAACGCCGTACACCGGTCCGGAAGTCCAGGATGCCGACACCGTCGAGCGTATGCGCCTCGCGGGCCGTATCGCCGCGCAGGCTATGGCGGAGGCCGCCAAGCACATCGCGCCCGGTGTGACGACGGACGAACTCGACCGGGTCGCCCATGAGTTCATGTGCGACCATGGCGCCTATCCGTCGACTCTCGGCTACCGGGGGTTCAAGAAGTCTCTCTGCACCTCGGTCAACGAAGTCATCTGCCACGGGATTCCGGACTCCACCGTGCTCCGGGACGGCGACATCGTGAACCTCGACGTCACCGCGTACATCAACGGCGTGCACGGGGACAACAACGCCACCTACCTCTGCGGGGACGTCGACGAGGAGTCCCGGCTGCTGGTGGAGCGGACCCGGGAGTCGCTCAACCGTGCCATCAAGGCGGTGCGCCCCGGCCGCCAGATCAACATCATCGGGCGGGTCATCGAGTCGTACGCCAAGCGCTTCGGCTACGGCGTCGTCAAGGACTTCACCGGCCACGGCATCAGCACGTCGTTCCACTCCGGGCTGATCGTCCCGCACTACGACAGCCCGTACGCCACGGAGCTGATCCGGCCCGGCATGACGTTCACGATCGAGCCGATGCTCACCCTCGGCTCGTACGAGTACGACATGTGGGAGGACGGCTGGACCGTGGTGACCAAGGACCGTAAGCGGACCGCGCAGTTCGAGCACACGCTCGTGGTGACGGAGACCGGGGCGGAGATCCTTACGCTGCCCTGAGCCGGCTCGCGGGAGTTCACGCCGCCCCGCGCCCGCGCCCCCCGTACGCAGGGGCGCGCGAGCCGGTGAGGAGCCGGCGGGCGGCGTCCCAGCCCGCGTATCGGGCGGACGCCACGGCCGCCTCGTCGTCGCCGAGGACCCGCAGCCACGCGCCGCAGTCGTACGGCAGCACGCTGACCCCGTACGGCAGTCCCATGCCGTCGAGCGCGGCGTGCAGGGCGTCAGCCACCTCGGCAGCGGGCGACCGGCCGGTCACGACGAAGAGCGAGGCCAGCCGGGTGTGGCCGGAGAGCACCCCAGGGCCTGCCGCACCGGGCCGGCCGGGGCACAGCCGTATCGCGTCCAGGGCGAGCAGCCTGCCGTGCGGCCTGCGCACCTCCAGGTCGAGGCCGAGTACGTCGTATCCATGGCGGGCACCGGACCCCGGCCGTCCCGCCGCCACCGTCTCACCGATGACGACGGTGGCGGCGGGGTCCGCTGTGATCACGGTGCGCTGGTAGAGCCGGGCGCCGGGCAGCGGGAGCAGCGGGTCCGGCAGGTACTCCAGATACGCGTCGGGCCCCGCCGAGAGATTGACGAGGCGGGTGGCGTAGCCCCGCTCCATCGGCCGGATCTCGGTCGCTGCCCCCGTCGAGAGATGCACCTCGGTCTCGGCACCGCAGCAGACGTCGACGCGCTGGCGGTCGTCCTGGACCAGACCGCCCGTGACCGGAGCCAGCCGGACGAACGCCATCTGCGGCCGCAGCGGGTCCGGATACTGCGGCCGGCCTGTCCGCAGCGGCATTCTGCTGTACCGGCGGACCAGTTCGGTGCGTCCGCTGACCCGCTCGAACCCCATCTCGAGGAGACCGACCCGGGCGGACGGTCCGGCGGCGGACTCACCGGCGTCGGGGGCGTGCCGGGCGACCTCGGGCGGTACCCGGCCGGGGGTGTGGTGCGCGGCGCAGAGCCGCGACTCCCCCTTCGCGCGCCCCGTCCCCGACGTCTCGGGCATCTCGTCCGTGACAAGCGCCATGTCAGACCACCGCCCCGTTCCGGACACCCGGCAAAGAGAGTCCTGCGCGGCAGCGGGCCGCGCGCGACACTATGTCGTTCATGGTGATTCCTTCCGGTCTCTGGCGGCCGGGTGGGCCGGCAGGTCGTGCGCTGCGTGCTCACTCAGCCGGCGGACGCCTGTGCCGGCGCACGGCCGGGGCGCCCCGAGAGGGCTTCGGCCGCGGGTACGCAGCCGCCCAGATCGGCGAGTTCACGGCGGAGGGCCTCCGCCGTCACCTCCTCGACCACCGGGGCCGCCCCGCGCAGCAGCAGTTGCGTGGCGCTGTGGTCGGCCGCCCCCGTCCGCCGGGCCGCCCCGGCGAAGGCGGCGCAGAACGCGAACAGCTCTGCGGTTACCGCCTGTTGGCGCGGTACGCCCACACCGGCCTGGATGACGGCGGAGACCACCGCACGGTTACCGGGTGCCTCCCTGCGCGCGACCAGAGCGGCGAACTCCTCCACGGCCTCGCTGGGGAACACGGCACGGCCCAGGTCGAGCATCCGCCCGCCGGTCCGGGTCGCGGCCGCCCGCTCTTCCCGGCCGAGCTTGGCGGCGTGGAGCCGTTCGTCGATCTCGGCCACCTCACCCCAGCAGCCTTCCGTGGCGGCGGCATGGGCGAGGGCGAGGGCCGTCGCGTCGGTCGGGCCGACGGCTCGGCGCAGCAGGGTGTGGAGCAGAGGCCCCAGACCGGCCCGGTCCACCCGGTCCGGCCGGACCATGCAGTCCCATTCGTACGCGGGGTTGCACCCGCCGCCCGGGAACCCGGGGTCCGCCAGTTGCAGGCTGACCAGCAGGGAAGCGTGCGGTCCCGGGGCGGCCGGTTCTGCGGGCGTCACCGGATGCGGGGGCAGGGAGGGCAGCACGGCACACCGGGCCCGGGTTCGGCTCCGAGCGGACCATCGGCGCGTGGGACGAGCGGTGGCTCATCTCCGTACGGGTACACCGGCTGGCCGACCATGGTTGCCTCGTTTCAGCGGTTCGGGCAGATCACTGAGGGGAGTCGGGCACGGCGAGGGCCGCGCTTCCGACGCTACGAGAGCCCGGCGGAGCTGCCACTCCAGACGACCCGATGGAGTGAGCGGCGCCGCACCGGCGCGGGGCGGGGTCGCTGCGCGAAGCGGACGCCGCCTTCCAGGATCGGCCCGGCCCGGCGACGACCGGCCGTGATGCGGGGGCGACCGGACCGGCGGAATGAGACCTGAATCACAACACGGACGGGTATCGGTCAGGTAAGCCTCGGTTAAGTTAGGGCTGCCTCACTCGACCATTCACCCAGCGTGGAGCCCCTATGCGACCCGTCCGACTCTCCGTCGTCACCGCCGCCACGGCGGTGGCCGCTCTGACCGCCGTCACGGGCTGTGCCGAGAAGAGTGACGCCAAGGCGGGCAGCGGTGGCGTCGTCTCCGTCACCGCGAACGACTCCTCATGCAAGGTGTCCAAGGCCGAATTCCCGGCCGGGCACGTGCAGTTCGCCCTGGAGAACAAGGGCTCCAAGGTCACCGAGGTCTATCTGCTCTTCCCGGACGACCGCATCGTCGCGGAGCGCGAGAACATCGGCCCCGGCCTGAAGCAGAACCTGACCGCCGAGGTGAAGGCCGGTTCGTACGAGATCGCCTGCAAGCCCGGGATGAAGGGCAACGGCATCCGGCAGAAGGTCACCGCCACCGGAGGCGAAGCCGTCAAGCGCGACCCGAAGCTGGACGCCGCGGTCGCCGCTTACCGCAAGTACGTGCAGGAGCAGGCCGACGAGACGCTGCCGAAGGTGAAGGTCTTCACGGACGCCGTCCGCCGGGGCGACCTGGCGGCGGCCAAGAAGGCGTACGCCCCCTCGCGTATCGGCTGGGAGCGCACCGAGCCGGTCGCCGAGTCGTTCGGCGACATCGACCCGAAGACCGACACCCGCGCGGACGGCCTGGAGAAGGGCCAGAAGTGGACCGGCTGGCACCGCTTGGAGAAGGCGCTCTGGCACGACAAGAGGACCGGCGCCACCGAGAAGTCCCTCGCGACCGAGCTGGACACCGATCTGGCCGACTGGCAGAAGCGCGTGGGCACGGCAGCGATCACCCCGACCTCGATGGCCAACGGCGCCAAGGAGCTGCTCGACGAGGTCGCCACCGGGAAGATCACCGGTGAGGAGGACCGCTTCAGCCACACCGACCTGGTCGACTTCAAGGCGAACGTCGAGGGCGCGCAGCAGGCGTACGAGCTGCTGAAGCCGGTCGCGTCGGAGAACCAGCCGGCCCTGACCAAGGAGCTGGACCGGCAGTTCACCGCACTGAACTCGCTGCTCGACCAGTATCGCAACGACAAGGCCTCGTACGACTTCACCTCGTACGACAAGGTCTCGGAGGCGGACCGCAAGAAGCTGTCGGACGCCGTCAACGCCCTGGCCGAGCCGCTGTCGAAGCTCGCAGCGGCCGTGGTCACCAAGTAGATGCCCAACACGGAGAAGACGGCCGGACAGCAGACCGCCGGACAGCAGAGCACCGGGCAGCAGAGTCAGGAGTGCGGAATGGCAGACGAGACCAGCGTTCCTTCCCCTTCCAGACGTTCCCTGATCGGCTGGGGCGGTGCCGGACTCGCGATCGGGGCGGTGGCCGCGGGTGGCGCGGTCGCCGCGCTGCGCACCGGCGGCGACAGCGCGCCGGTGGCGGAGTCCGGCGCGGCCGTGCCGTTCCACGGCGCGCACCAGGCCGGTATCGCCACCGCGGTCCAGGACCGGCTGCACTTCGCGTCGTTCGACGTGACGACCAGCGACCGGGCCGAGCTGATCCAGCTGCTCAAGGACTGGACGGCGGCGGCCGCCCTGATGACGCAGGGGCACACCGTGGGCGACGGGGCGTACGGCGGTCTCCCCGAGGCCCCGCCGGACGACACCGGCGAGGCGCTCGGACTGAAGCCGTCCCGGCTGACGCTGACGGTGGGCTTCGGCCCCGAGCTCTTCGAGAAGGGGCGGTTCGGCCTGGAGGGCAGGCGCCCCGAAGCGCTGGTCGATCTGCCGGAGTTCCCCGGTGACAACCTCGAAGCGGCGCGCAGCGGCGGTGACTTGTGCATCCAGGCGTGCGCGGACGACCCCCAGGTCGCGGTGCACGCGATCCGCAACCTGGCCAGGATCGGCTTCGGGAAGATCGCGATCCGCTGGTCGCAGCTGGGCTTCGGCAAGACCTCGTCGACCACCCCCGACGCGCAGACCCCGCGCAACATGATGGGCTTCAAGGACGGCACCCGGAACATCTCGGGCACCGACACGGCCGCGCTGAAGCAGCATGTGTGGGCGGCGGAGAAGGACGGGGCGGCCTGGATGACCGGCGGCTCCTATCTGGTGGCCCGCCGCATCCGGATGCACATCGAGACCTGGGACCGCGCCTCGCTGCAGGAGCAGGAGGACGTCTTCGGCCGCGACAAGGGCGAGGGCGCGCCGGTGGGCAAGGCCAAGGAGCGCGACGAGCCGTTCCTGAAGGCGATGCTGCCGACGTCGCACGTGCGTCTCGCCCATCCGGACAGCAACCACGGGATCCGGATCCTGCGCCGCGGCTACTCCTTCACCGATGGCACGGACGGTCTGGGACGGCTGGACGCGGGGCTGTTCTTCCTCGCGTACCAGAAGGACACCCGGCAGGGGTTCATCCCGCTCCAGCGCGGTCTGGCCCGCCATGACGCGCTCAACGAGTACATCCAGCACGTGGGTTCGGCGCACTTCGCCGTCCCGCCGGGTGTCCGTGACAAGAGCGACTGGTGGGGCCGTGCGCTCTTCACCTGAACCTGACTCCCCTCTTTTTCCGTCGTTCTCGTAATCCGGTTCCTGCAACCAGAAAGGACCCGACGTGTTCGGCAACTATCTGATCGGTCTGCGCGAGGGGCTCGAAGCGAGCCTGGTCGTGTGCATCCTCATCGCCTATCTGGTCAAGACCGGGCGGCGTGACGCGCTGCGCCCGGTATGGATCGGTATCTCCACCGCGGTCCTGGTGGCGCTCGCCTTCGGCTTCGCGCTCGAATTCGGCTCGCAGGAGCTGACGTTCAAGGCCCAGGAGGCGCTCGGCGGTTCACTGTCGATCGTGGCCGTGGTCCTGGTGACCTGGATGGTCTTCTGGATGCGGCGCACCGCCCGGCATCTCAGGACCGAACTCCACGGCAAGCTCGACACCGCGCTGCAGATGGGGACGGGCGCGCTGGTCGCGACGGCGTTCCTGGCCGTGGGCCGGGAGGGCCTGGAGACCGCCCTGTTCATCTGGTCCTCGGTGCACACCTCGACCAACGGCGCCCAGGGGCCGATGATCGGCGCCCTGCTCGGCATCCTCAGCGCCGTCGTGCTCGGGTGGCTGTTCTACCGGGGCGCGGTCCGTATCAACCTGTCGAAGTTCTTCACCTGGACCGGCGGGATGCTGGTGGTCGTGGCGGCGGGTGTGCTGGCGTACGGCTTCCACGACCTGCAGGAGGCCGGTTTCGTCCCCGGTCTGCAGAGCCTGGCGTTCGACATCAGCTCGGCCGTCCCGCCGGACAGCTGGTTCGGGACGCTCCTGAAGGGCGTGTTCAACTTCCAGCCCGACCCGACCGTGCTCCAGGCAACGGTATGGGCGCTGTACCTGGTCCCCACGCTCGTGTTCTTCTTCGCCCCGGTAGGGTTCACCACGTCCTCGAAGGCAGCGGGATCGCAGGAGCAGAAGGCAACTCATGGGCAGGCTGGGGCGGCTGACGGCGGGGCTCGCGACGACGGCGGCGATGTCGCTGACGGCGAGCGGGTGCATGACGGTGCACGGCGAGCTGGAGGTCGTACCGTCGGCGACGAAGGCTGAGGCGGCACAGGCGCTCGCCGCTTTCACCATCGCGTACAACAAGGCGGACAAGGCGTACGACCCGGCTCTCGACGAGGGCCGGGTCACCGGTCCGCTGGGGGCCATCAACCAGGCGGGGCTGAAGGCGCGGCACGTCACCACTCCGGCCGGCAACGCGCAGCACTCGGATCTGAGGCTCACCGACGCGAAGTTCGTCATCCCGAAGAAAGCCGGGTGGCCGCGGTGGTTCGTCGCCGACACGGACTCCAACCGGGACCAGGACGGCGGCGGCAGGCTGGACACCCGCTGGCTGGTGGTGTTCGTACGGGACGCGGCAGCCCAGCCGTGGAAGGCCGCCTATCTCTCGGTCCTCCGCCCGTCGGCGGTCCCCGACTTCGTCACGGACAAGGACGGCTGGGCGCGGCCCGCCGAACCGGCCGACCCCTCGCTGGCGGTGGCTCCGGAGAAGCTCAGCGGCGAGTACGCCGGGTATCTGAAGAACGGCAGCCCGGACCACTTCGCCCCCGGCAACGACACAACTGTCTGGCGCGAAGCGCGGGCGAAGAACGCGAATCTGCCGGGGCTCTCCACGCAGTACGTCGACCGGTCGCTCACCGACGGCGACTACCGGCCACTGGGGCTGGCCATCCGGGGCGGCGGGGCGCTGGTCTTCTTCTCCACCCGGCACTACGAGCAGCAGACGGCCGCGAAGGGTCTGCATCTGGCGGTGCCCGCGGATGTGAAGGCACTGATGACCGGTGACGCGAGGAGCACCATCACCAAGGAGCGCGTCTCCAGCCAGGTGGCGCTGGTTCCGGCGAGGGGACAGGTCACGATCCTCAACCGGCTGGCCGGGCTGACGGCGGCGAAGGGCTCGTAACCTCGGGCACTTTCAGCGGGACCGGCGTGTGCACGGGTCCCGCGCCTTTGCGGGCCGGTCACCTTTACGGGCCGGGCACTTTGAGCGGGCCGGCCCGCCTCGCAGCGGGCCGGGCGTGGGGCGGATCAGCGGCCGAGTGGCCACGCCACCGCGTGAGCGTCCTGGTCTCCGTCGGCATGGCGCGCGCAGGCGTCGGTGAGCGTCTCGAGCAAGGTCAGCGGGTCGGGCAGCGGATGTTCGAGCCCGCGCACCCAGTCCACGCTCGCCTCACCGGGCAGCCGGGCGGGCGGTACGAGTACATAGCTGCCGCGGCAGTGCCAGCGCAGCCCCGGGTGCTCGTCCATCGTCTCCGGGTGGCAGTCCAGCTCGCACGGCCACCACTCGTCCTCGTCCTCGGGCGTACCCCGGGTGGCGGTGAAGAAGAGCATCCGGTCGATGCCCGACTGGGCGACGGGTCCCACCTGGATCCCCTCGGCGAGCAGCCGCTCCAGCGCGCTGCGCCCCGCGTCGAGCGGCACGTCGAGGACGTCGAGGACCATGCCGGTCGCGGTGATGAAGTTGGCCTCGGGCTGGTTGCGGACCCAGCGCTCGACCTGGGCGCGGTCGGTCGTGGACTGCGTCTGCCAGGCAAAGGAGAGGGGGTGCCTTGCGGGGGTGGGACAGCCGACCCGGTCGCAGGAGCACCGGTACCCGACGGGGTGGGCGGCAGGCGAGAGGGGCAGCCCGGCTTCGGCGGCGGCGACCAGGAGCTTCTCGCGGACGAGGTTGTCGTCAGGGGACTGTCTGGGGCGGCGGCGCAGCCACTGGGTCATCCTGCTCGCCGGGCCACGGTCTCGGCCGAACTCTGTTCCCATCTATCCCCTCACCTCACCGCTGCCGCTGCATGGTCCACGGACCCTCCATGCTGCCACCATCCTGCGCCCCGGGTGACCACACTTACCGGCCGGGGTGGTTCAGCCACCGTCCGGACGGGCCCCGATACCGCGGAGCACCTGGTCCACACAGGTGTCGGCGAAGGCGTGGGTGAGCGGCCCGGTGCGCTGGAGCCATCGGTGGGTGAGCGGCCCGACCAGCATCTCCACGGCGATCCGGATATCCACGTCCGCGCCGACCTGTCCGGCCGCGACGGCGGACCGCAGCCGTTCCTCGTACAGCCCGAGGGCCGGTTCGAGCAGCTCGCGGGTGAAGCGCCTGCCGAGTTCCGGATCGGTGGACCCGGCCGCTGTGAGGGCGCGGGCGGGCGCCTCGTACTTCTCGTCGTTGAACTGGTCGACGGTGAGCCGCAGCACATGCTTGAGGTCGGCGGCGATGTCGCCGGTGTCGGGGAAGCCGCTCCAGTCACCCTCGGTCTCGGCGTCCCCGGCGAGGGCGAGGGACGCGTCGAGCAGGACGGCCGCCTTCGAAGGCCACCAGCGGTAGATCGTCTGCTTCCCCACTCCGGCCCGGGCGGCGATGGCCTCGATGGTCAGCTTGTTGTAACCGACCTCGCCGACCAGGGCGAGGGCCGCGTCGAGGATGGCACGCCGTGAGCGTTCGCTGCGGCGGCTGGCGTCCGGCGCCCTGGCGGGCCGCCCGGAGGGCTGGGTTCCGGGCTGCCGCGCGCCGGGCTGGTGTCCGGCGGGCGGCTTCGCTGCGGGGGACGGGGAGTCGGCCATGGAGGGGAATCTAACATCGGCGGATCCGATACGTATCGTCTCGGTATCCGCGTGATGTGGGGCTTCCGTACCGATGGTGCGCGGCCCGGCGGGGTTGGCTCGGCGGGTGCTACCCCGGCCGGCCACGGTGGGTGAACCACCCGATCGGTGCACAGCGCGCGGGCCCCGCAGGGCGGACCATGGCAAGCAGCCGGCTGCACACGCGCAGCCCATGTCCGCCGTGAGGAGCCCTCATTGCCTCGTGACGCCAGACCCCGGCGCTATCTGATGTGCCCACCGGCACACTTCAGGGTGACCTACTCCATCAACCCGTGGATGGACCCTTCGAAACCGGTCGAACTCCCCCTGGCCCTCGCCCAGTGGGAGGACCTGCGCGACCGCTACCGCGCGCTCGGCCACACGGTCGACATCCTGGACCCCGGGCCCGGCCTGCCCGACATGGTCTTCGCGGCCAACGGCGCGACGGTGATCGACGGACGCGTTCTCGGCGCCCGCTTCGCCCACGCGGAGCGCGCCGAGGAGGCCGAAGCGCACCTGGAGTGGTTCCGCGCGCACGGCTTCACCGGGATCCACCAGCCCGTCCATGTCAACGAGGGTGAGGGCGACTTCGCCGTCACCTCCTCGTACATCCTGGCCGGGCGGGGCTTCCGCTCCAGCCCGCTCTCGCACGACGAGGCACAGGAGTTCTTCGGCCGCCCGGTGATCGGCCTCGATCTGGTCGACCCGCTCTACTACCACCTCGATACGGCGCTGAGCGTCCTGGACGACTCGGCGGACGAGATCATGTACTACCCGGACGCCTTTTCGCCCGGCAGCCGCTCCGTGCTGGCCAGGCTCTTCCCCGACGCGCTGATCGCGGCCCCGGAGGACGCCGCGGCGCTGGGGCTCAACGCGGTGAGCGACGGCCGCCATGTACTGCTGCCGCAGGCCGCAGTCGGCCTCTACGCACCGCTGCGGGCCCGCGGCTTCGAACCGCTCGGCATGGATCTGAGCGAGCTGCTCAAGGGCGGCGGAAGCGTCAAGTGCTGTACGCAGGAGCTGCGTTCGTAGCCCCGGCGGGATCGGACCCGGTCCGGTCGTGAAGCTCTAGTGCCGCGGCAGGCAAGGTTTGCCCGTCGAGGAGCGGCGTCCGATGCGTTCCCCCAAGCTCTGCGAGCAGCGGGTGCCCCCACTCGGAGTGCCGGCCGGAAGTCCCCGTACTGGACGTACTCGGGCCTTCGGCCGGTGCGGCGAGAGATGGGGCCTCCCCTGTTCGAGCGCAGCCGAGAACTCGGGGAAGTGCCGGGCGTCGCGACGGGGCAAACCCGCCCTGCCGCGGCACTAGGCCCTGTCCGGGGGCGGCGGCCATGCGTCGCCCCATGCGGTGTCCCGGGCCGCGCGGTAGAGGTCGCCGTGGCGCTTGGAGACGGTCTCGCGGGCGAGGCCGCCCGTCTCCCTGCACAGTTCCAGCTGGACCAGGCCCTTGCGGATCTGCGGTCTGCGTACCACCCGGGCCGGGACCGTCGCCACCTCGCCCCGGAACGCGGCGACATAGCTGAACTTCTCGTCCTCGTACGCCAGCGAGCCGCCCTTGACCTGCCGGTGCAGCGAGGACCTGCTCACCCGGGCCGAGAAGTGGCACCAGTCGGTGCCGCGCTCGATGGGGCAGGCGTCGCTGTGCGGGCAGGGGGCGGCGCTCCGCAGGCCCGCCGCGGTCAGCCGGTCCCGGGCCGCCATGATCCGCAGATAGCCGTCGGGCGTGCCGGGCTCGACCACGACGACCGCCTGGGCGGCCTCCGCTGCGGCGTCCACCACGGCGGTGCGGCCGGCCTCGGTCAGCTCCCCCAGGACGTACGAGACCGTCACCAGATCCGTGCTCTCCAGAGTGAGCCCCGGTCCGATACGAGAGCGCTGCCAGTCGGCCGCGCGCAGCGCGGACGAGCCGGACCGCGCGGCGAGTTCACGGCCGAGCACCAGCGCGGGCTCCGCCCAGTCCAGCACGGTGGTACTCCGGGTCCCCGTCCCCTCCGCCCCGTGCGGGCCGTCGTCCCAGGCCCCCGCCACCGCCCAGGTCGCCGCACCGGTGCCGCCGCCGATGTCGGTGTGCCGGGCCGGGGCCCACCCGGGCACCGCGGCACGGAAGGCGTCGAGCGCCGCCCGTACCGCTTCGAACGTGGCGGGCATCCGGTACGCGGCGTACGCGGCGACGTCCGAGCGGTCACGCAGGAGCGGGGTACCGGTGGGGGTGGTCCCCCGGTAGTTGGCGATCAGCCGCTCGACGGCCTGGGCGGCCTGTTTGGGCGGCAGTCCGTCGAGGAGCCCGGCCAGGGCGGTGCGCAGGGCTTCGGCGGTGGGGAGGGAGTCGTTCACTGAAAGAGTCTAGGTCCTGTCCGGACCGTGCCGGGCGCGCGGGGCTGGGCCGGGGGCTGCCGTCCGGCGGGTTCAGATCTTGCCGTCGGCCATGGCGATCGGCCGGTCCAGGACGGCGGCGTCGGCGCGCACCCCGTCGTGCGCGTAGGCGTCGGCGACCCAGGTCCGCAGTCCCCGGACGGCGCCCGCGGTGGCGAGGGCCTGCTCCCGGTCCACGTACATGTCGTCGTGGTAGACGGCCGCGACGGCCGGGACCTCGTTGGCGGCGAGCCTGTCCAGCTCGTAGAGGGCCGGAAGCTCTGGCCCAGTACGCTCCACGGCCGGTCGCCCTGGAGGTGGCGGCGCAGCAGTTCTGCGTCGCGGACAATCGAGTCGATCCCGATGACGGCGCAGACGGCGGAGAGCACCACCAGTATCACCAGACGAGGGGTTCCAGGACACGCGGGTGCGCGGGTTCTTCGTCAAGGCCGGTCGGCGGCGGAACGCGGGGCGGGGCCGGGACGGGGTGCGCCACGGGGGCTCCTCCTTCGGTCAGCACGGGCAGGGACGGGCGAAGCGATGCCTTCGGCGGGGGGAGCGTGCGGGGGCAGCACGCGGCGCACCGGGGACGCGGGCGGATCGCGGACGGACGGGACTGCGCGGGTGGGGTGTGGTGTGGGACTGCGGGTGAGACGGGGGCTGCTGGTGAGGTCGCGGTTTCAGGCTGGGGGCGGGGCGAGGTCAGGCGGGCGTCCGGGGGGCCGGTTCAGCCGCCCAGTGCTGCGGTGATCTCCGCCGCCCCGGCGCGTACCAGGCTCACCAGGGTGTCGGCCGCCCGGGCGCCGCGTTCCACCATGGGTGCGACCTCCTTCGCCTGCGTCGTCCGTTGGTCCGTCCGTTGCGGAAAACGCAACGCCGTTGCGTTTTCTGGCGAAAGGATGCGGGTGCGCTCAGCACGTGTCAAGAGTCTGCCGGGAACCGGATCCGGAACCGGAACCGGCGGCGGGTCGCGCAGTGCCGGTCCGCGTCAGCGCGGACCGGCACCAGGTAAGAGGCCTGCGGAGACCCCGTCAGGCGTGCTGGAAGGCGAGCACCGCATTGTGGCCGCCGAAGCCGAAGGAGTGGCTGACCGCGCGCGAGACCCGTACCCGGCGGGGCTGTTTGGTCACGCAGTCGATGTCGAACTCCGGTGCGGGGGCGGTCAGATTGGCGACCGGCGGTACGAGTCCGTGCTGGAGGGTGAGGACGGTCAGCCCGGCCTCGATGGCGCCCGCCGCGCCCATGCAGTGACCGAGCACGCCCTTGGGCGCGGTCACTGGGGGCCGGTGCGGATAGGCGCGGGCGATCAGCCCGGCCTCGGTGGCGTCGTTGAGCAGAGTGGATGTGCCGTGGGCGTTCACATGACCGACGTCAGCCGCGCCCCAGCCCGCGTCGCGCAGCGCCGCGTCCACCGCGGCCGCGGCGACGGAACCGTCGGGCCGGGGGCTGGTCGGGTGGTACGCGTCGGTGGTGGCGCCGGTTCCGGCCAGCAGGGCGCGGGGGGTGACGTTCCGGGCCTGGGCGTCGGCCTCACGCTCCAGGACCATGACGGCGGCCCCCTCCCCCATCACGACACCGCGCCGGTCGGCGGCGAACGGACGGCAGATGGCCGGGGGTTGCTCCCCGGCCCGCACCGCACCGGCCCCCGACCGTGCGAACCCGGTCAGGGCCAGCCGGTCGATGATCGATTCGGTGGCACCCGCGACAGCGATGTCGCACTGCCCGGTGACCAGCAGATCGCGGGCCACCGAGAGTGCGGTGGCGCCGGACGAGCAGGCCGTGCAGGGCGCCAGGCTCGGCCCGGTGGCCCGCAGCCGGATGGCGACCTCGGCGGCCGCCATATTGGGGACGGTGAGCAGGGTGCCCAGGGGCGAGGTGGCCTCGGGCCCCCGGCGCTCCAGGGCGACCGACTGCTCGTACAGCCCGGTCGAGCCCGCGCTGCTGGTCCCGATGACGACGGCGACCCGGGCACCGTCCCAGCCGGCCGGGGAGAGCCCGGCGTCGGCGACGGCCTCCTCGGCGGCGAGCACCGCGAACCTGACGTAGCGCCCCATGCGGTAGACGGCCCGGCCGCCGACGGCCTCCGCCAGGTCGATTCCGGTGACCCGGCAGGCGAAGTCGATGGCGCAGCCGTCCAGTTCGGGAACGGCACGGGCCGTGGAGCGGCCCGCACACACACCTCGCCAGGTGGATTCCGTGTCGTTGCCGGCCGGGGTGATCATGCCCAGGCCGGTGATGGCGACCGGAGGCAGGGTCATCGGGCGTCGGCCGCGGTGGATTCGGTCAGGAACTCGCTGATCCGGCCGAGGGTTGCCCCCTTGTACGCGGAGTCGGCGTCGGCGTCGACCCCGAGGGTCTCCTTGACGATGACCCCGAGTTCCGCGACGGCGAGGGAGTCCATCTCCAGGTCGTCCATGGTGGCCTCGGGGCGGAGTTCGACGGCGGGGACCTTGAAGGTGTTGGTCAGGACTTCGACAAGGGTCGGGTGCAGCTCGGACATGACATTCCCCTTCATGCAAAGCGGACAGACCTGCAGAGCGGACAGACCTGCAGAACGGGCCTACAGAACAGACCTATAAAACGGGCTGAATATGGATGAAACGCATCCCGTGGATATCGGTCCAACGGCTGGACGATCTTCCGGTTACGCGGTGAGGGAAGGTTTTTTCACCCCCGGGTCCGGTACCGGGAGGCTGCCTCGGAAGCCGTATCGGGAAGCCGTACCGGAAGCAGCGCCGGGCCCACCGAGGTCGACCGGGCAGTGCCTACCGGCAGAAACGGGACAGCACATGGACCGTGCCCCCGTACGCGAGCAGAACCGTGCGCAGCAGGAGCCGGTTCACGACCGCGCCTCCTCGGCCGAACGGTGCCAGGGCCCCTCGGGGTCGTCGTACGCCGATGCGTACCCGGCGCCCGCGACCGGCACATCAGCCAGCCACTCGGCCGGGAGGTCGAAGGCCTCGGTCAGCACCTGCGCCTCTCCGGCGACCCGGGCAGCCAGCCGGTCGGTCTCGGCCGGGATCGCGGCGATGTGCCGGCCCTCGACGAAACCCTCGTTCAGCAGATCACCGCTCCGGGGCGCGATGCGCTCCAGGGCGAACAGCCGGCCCAGGGTGTGCAGCAGCTCAGCGGCGGCGGAGCCCGGCGGCAGCGCGTCCGCGGCCGCCGCCACGGCCTCGGCGGCCCGGAGCTGGGCGTGCGCGGTGGCAGCCCGCAGCGCTGCGGTCGCCCCCGCGTTCCACCGGCCGAGCGCGTCTCCCGGGGCTGCCGCGGCCATCCCGGCGCGGGCCCGGTCGAGTTCGAGGCACTCGACGGCGGCCAGCAGTTCCCTGAGGAACACCGGATCGGTCAGTTCACGGCCGGCCGGGTCGGTGGGCGGCCGTGCCGGACTGTGACCCGACACCATCTGGGCCGCCGCCTTGGCGTGGATGGCCATGTTGTCGCCCTCGGCGGTGATCGCGCCCTCGATGCCCGTCACCAGCGCGGCGAGGCCGTTGTTCTCCAACAACCCCTGGGCACCGCACCGTTCGCGGCACTCGGTGATGACACCGCGCGCCTCCCAGGTGATCCACGCCTTGGCGACGGCGACCAGCCGCTCGGCCTCCGCCCGGCCGGCCCCGTCCGCCCCATCTTGCTCCGTCCGGTCTTGCTCCGTCCGCTCGTGTTCCGTCCAGGTGCGCAGGACCGTGCGGTGCAGCAGCGTCATCGCGTACGCCGTGGCCAGCGCGCCCGCGAGGGGGGCGTAGTGGCTGCGGTGCGCCATGACGGGCACCCGCTCGGGCGCCCGTACGCCGCCGATCAGCCGGTGCGAGCCGTGGCGCACCGCCACCGCCAGGGCCGCCCGTACGGACCCCACCGCTGCGGCGCTCATGCTCAGCTTCCCGGCGGTGACGCGGCCGATCGACAGCAGGAAGCGGCTGCGTCGGTTGGCGACCTCGCTGCTGAAAGTGCCGTCTGCGCCCAGTCGGCCCTGAGGCCCGGAGAGCAGCGACCCACGTGGGACGAAGACATCGTCGAAGGAGGTCAGACAGTGGTCGACCACGCTGCCCATGCGCCGGGGCAGCAGTCTGACGCGTACGCCGGGCAGCGGCCCCTCCGTCCCGGTCAGCGCGGTCAGGAACAGGAATACGCCGAGGTCCCTGCCGTCGACCAGCAGACGGGCCGCCACAACTCCGCTCTTGGGGCCGCCCGCCGTACTGGTGTTGGGCATGAACTTCTGGGCGCCCGCGTGCGGGGTGCGCAGCAGGAATCCGTCCCTGGCGCGGTCGTAGCGGGCGGTCGTCTGCAGTGCCGTCGCGTCGTTGCCATGGTCGATCTCGGTGCACAGGAAGGTCCCGACGCGGGTCAGATCCGCGAAGCCGGACAGATCCCGCCGTACGTCACCGTCGCTGTCGCTGTCGCTGTCGCTGTCATGGTCCAGCAGGGTGCCGAGGAACAGGTTGTAGTGGATGCCTGCGACCGTGGTCAGCGCGGCGTCGACCGGGCTGAGCCACTCGTGCATATTGGCCAGTGCCACCGGGTCGGCGGCCAGCCGCAAGGCGCTGTCCAGCGTGGAGTTGAGGGTGCGCAGCCGCCCGTACGCCAGCCGTAGTTGCGCGTCCGGTGCCAGACCTGACCTGCGCCGGAAGGGCTCCGTGGTGAGGAGCGCGCGCCAGGGGCCGTGGCCGGCCCGGTGGTCGTCGCCGAACAGCGCCCGGACCAGCTCACCGCGCACAGCCGGGCCGCACTCCGCGGTCGCGGTCTCGGTACCGGGTGCGGTTGCAGTGGCAGTGGCTGTGGCAGTGGCAGGCGGGCACAGGACTTCCGCGGCCAGTCCGTCCGTAGCCGTCGTTGCCGCAGTCATCGTCTCCGCTGCCATCGTCTCCGCAGTCATGTCTCAAGCTCCGCGCTGGAAGGCCAGCACCACGTTGTGCCCGCCGAAGCCGAAGGAGTGGCTGACCGCCCGCTCCACGGGCTCGCGGCGCTCCTGCTTGGTCACACAGTTCAGGTCGAACTCGACAGCGGGGGCGTCCAGATTGGCGATCGGCGGGATGACGCCCTCCTCCAGGGTCAGTACGGTCAGCGCGGCCTCGATCGCCCCGGCCGCCGCGAGCGAGTGCCCCAGAACGCCCTTGGCCGATGTCACCGGCGGCCAGTGCGGGAAGACCCGCGCGATCACGTCGGCCTCCACCGCGTCGTTGAGCGGGGTGGAGGTGCCGTGCGCGTTGACGTGCCCGACGTCGTACGGACTCCAGCCGGCGTCCCGCAGCGCCTCCTCGACGGCTGCCTGCGCACAACGGCCGTGCGGGTCCGGGGCGGTGGGGTGGTGCGCGTCGGTGGTCGATCCCACCCCGGCGAGCAGCGCCCGCGCCCGGCGGCCTCGTGCCGCCGCGTCGGCCGCCCGTTCCAGGACCAGCACCCCGGCGCCCTCGGCGATGACGAACCCGTCCCGGTCCCCGGCGAACGGCCGGGACGCCCCCGCCGGGTCGTCGCACCGCTTCGACACCGCGCCCATCTGCGCGAATCCGGACACCACAAGCGGCTGGAGCACCGACTCCGCTCCCCCGGCCACCACGACGTCGCACTGCCCGGAGGCCAGCAGATCCCGGGCGACGGCGATGGCCGTGGCGCCGGACGCGCAGGCGGTGACGGGCGCCAGACTCGGCCCGTGCGCCGACAGCGCGATGGCGACCTCGCCCGCGGCCGCGTTGGGGATCATCATCGGCACCAGCAACGGGGAGACCGCGCCCGGCCCTTCGGCTTGCAGCCGCAGGGCGTTGTCGGTGAGAACGGAGACGCCGCCGACGCCGACACCGATGACGACCCCCACCCGGCCGCCGTCCCAGCACGCGGGGTCGAGCCCTGCGTCGGCGACGGCCTGCCGGGCGGCGATCACCGCCAGTTTGACGAACCGGTGCATCCGCCAGGTCTTCCGTCCGCCGACCGCGGCGTCCAGGTCGATACCGTCCACGGGACAGCCGAAGTCGACCGGCAGACCGCGCAGTTCGGGCAGTCGGCGGGCCGTGGGCCGGCCGGCGCGGACCTCTTCCCAGGTCTCGGCCGCACCGACGCCCGCCGGGGTGATCATCCCCAGTCCGGTCACAGCGATCTCGGGTGTCCTCATGAGAGCTCCTCGGAGAGTGCGGCCGCGGCGGGCAGCGCAGCGGGGGTACGGGAAGCAGGGGTACGGAAAGCGGTGGTACGGCAAGCGGGGATGCCATCAGAAGCAGCGGAAGCAGCCGACCGCGCGGAGGCGGAGGTGGGGGCGCCCGGTGGACCGCCCCACCGCAGCGCGGCCGACCCCCACGTCAGCCCGCCGCCGAAGGCGGTCAGCAGTACGCGGTCGCCGGTCCGCAGCACACCTCTGGCGTCCGCGTCGGCGAGTGCGAGCGGGATGGAAGCGGCGCCGGTGTTGCCGACCCGGTCCAGGTGGGTCACGCACCGGGCGGAGGCGATGCCCAGCCGCTCGGCGACCGCACTGAGGATCCGGCCGTTGGCCTGGTGCGGTACGAAGTGGTCGACCTGCCCGGGGTCCCAGTCCAGCCTGTCGAGGAGGGTCCGGCAGGAGGCGGTCATCCGCTCGACGGCCTGCTGGTAGACGGCTCCGCCGCGCATCCGGAAGTAGCCGTCGCCCGGCCCTGCGGGCTCCCGCGCGGACCGCGCCCGGGAGCCGCCGCCCGCCACGGTGATCAGGTCGTGTCCGGTGCCGTCGCTGCCCAGGTCGAAGCCGAGCAGTTCCCCGGGGGCTCCGGCGGGTCCCGCGGCGACCAGCGCGGCCCCCGCGCCGTCGCCGAAGACGACCCCGGACCTGTGGTCGTCCGGGTCGAGCCAGCCGGAGTACGTGTCGGCGCCGGCCAGCAGGACACGTCCGGCGATTCCGGCGGCCACCAGACCCTGGGCACAGGCCAGCCCGTAGATGAAGCCGCTGCACACCGCCGACACGTCGACGGCCGCGACGGGGCCGAGCCCCAGCCGGGCCGCGACGGCGGGAGCCGTGGCGGGACACAGCTGGTCGGGGGTGGCCGTCGCCAGGACGAGCGCGTCGACGCGCGGATGGCCCGCGCGCTCCAGGAGCAGCCGGGCCGCCGCGTACGCAAGGTCCCCGGTGGAGACGCCGGGACCGCTCCGGTGGCGGGCCGCGATCCCGGTCCGGGTACGCACCCAGTGGTCGTCCACACCCCAGTGCGCGGGTAATTCGTCGTTGGTCACGCGCCACGGCGGGACCCACCCGGCCACCGACTCGACCAGAGCCACCCCGTCCCCCCTCGTCCGTCCGCTGTCTGCGGCAGCAGAACGGCGTACGAGGGGGAAGGGTTTCGCAGCAGGGGGCCGAACGGGTGGGCCTTGGTCAGCCGTTCGAACCGTGGGTCCGTACCGCCATGACCTGCGACGCTTCGGTGCGGACCCGCCGGGCTGCGGCGGCAGCGGGCCGCCGCAGCCCGGGTGGCTACGCTGTGGCCGTCACCGCGGGCGCCCTGCGCTGCCACGGCCGGCACAGCGCCAGGAAGCAGGTCATCGCGCCCAGCCCGCACACCAGCTGGACCACGGCCATCGGGGCGGCGGTCGCCTCGCCCGCGATGCCGACCAGCGGGGATGCCACCGCGCCGAGGAGGAAGGTGGACGAGCCGAGCAGCGCCGAGGCCGATCCCGCGGCGTGCGGAGTGCGCATCAGCGCCTGCGCGTTGGTGTTCGGCATGGCCAGGCCCATCGCCGACATCAGCACGAAGAGCCCCGCGGCGATCGGGAAGAGGCCGACATGGCCGAAGACCCCGGATGTCATCAGCAGCAGTGCCGTGGCCGCGAGCGTGATGACGGTCAGCCCGAAACCGAGCGCCTTGTCCAGGCTGACCCGGCCGACGAGCAGCTTGCCGTTGATCTGGCCGACCGCGACCAGACCGACCGAGTTGATCCCGAAGAGCAGGCTGAACATCTGCGGCGACGCCCCGTAGATGTCCTGCACGACGAAGGGCGAAGCGGAGATGTACGCGAAGAGCGCCCCGAAGGCGAGGCCCCCGGCGAGCAGATAGCCGGTGAAGACCCGGTCGGCGAGGAGCGTGCGCATCGTCCGCAGCGCGTGACCGACACCGCCGGTGTGCCGCCGCTCGGGCGGCAGCGTCTCGTGCAGCCACTTCCAGACAACGAGCGTCAGCACCGTGCCGACCACGGTGAGCAGGACGAAGACTCCGCGCCAGTCGGTGATCTGGAGGATCTGGCCGCCGATGAGCGGGGCGACGATCGGGGCGACCCCGGAGATCAGCATCAGCGTGGAGAAGAACCGCGCCATCTCCAGACCGTCATAGAGATCGCGCACCACCGCGCGTGCGATGACGATGCCCGCGGAGCCGGCCAGGCCCTGCAACAGCCGGAAGCTGATGAGCAGTTCGACACTCGGCGCGAAGGCGCAGACCGCGGTGGCGGCGACGTACACCGCCATGCCGATGAGGAGCGGCCGCCGCCTCCCCCACTTGTCGCTCATCGGACCGACGACGAGCTGGCCGAGCGCCATGCCGATCAGGCAGGCCGTGAGGGTGAGCTGAACGGTGGCGGCGGGCGAGTGCAGCGCGTCCGTGACCTCCGGCAGCGCGGGGAGGTACATGTCCATCGAGAGCGCGGGCAGCGCGGTGAGCCCGCCGAGGACGAGGGTGACCAGGATTCCGGTGGTGCGGGCGACGGCAGGGGCGGGGAGCCCGGTGCGTATGTGCTCCGGGGCAGAGGTCTTCGGCATGGCCTCTATGCTCTCAGCTCGGCGGGTGTGATAAGGACCGATTACGCGAGCCGGGGTGACGCGCGCCCCGCGCGCGGGCGGGATCGGGCCCCGCTCCGGCACCGGAGCCCGCCCCGGTCCCGGCCCTGTCGTAATCTGCGCCCCCATGAACACATCCCTGAACACATCCCGGAAGACAGCAGTGGTCACCGGCGCGGGCTCCGGCATCGGGCGCAGTGTCGCCCGCATCCTGGCGGACGCGGGCTGGTCGGTGGCGCTGGCCGGGCGCCGCATGGAGAAGCTGGCCGGGACGGTCGCGCTCACCGAGGGCGAGACCATCCCCGTAGTGGCGGATGTCACGTCCCCCGACGAGGTCGGCGCGCTCTTCGGCGCGGTGCGGGAGCGCTGGGGACGGCTGGACCTGCTCTTCAACAACGCGGGTATCTCGGGCCCCGGCGGAGTGCCGGTGGAGGACCTTCCGTACGAGGCGTGGCGTCAGGTCGTCGACACCAACCTGACGGGTTCGTTCCTGTGCGCGCAGGCCGCCTTCCGGCTCATGAAGGAGCAGGACCCGCAGGGCGGCCGGATCATCAACAACGGGTCCGTCTCGGCGCACGCCCCGCGCCCGGACTCGATCGCGTACACCGCGACGAAGCACGCCCTGACGGGTCTCACCAAGTCCCTCTCCCTGGACGGCCGTCCGTACCGCATCGCCTGCGGGCAGATCGACATCGGCAACGCGGCCACCGAGATGACCGAGCGGATGCGCAGCGGTATCAAGCAGGCCAACGGTGAGCTGCTGGCCGAGCCGGTGATGGATGTGGCGGACGTGGCGCGCACGGTGCTGCACATGGCGGAACTGCCGCTGGAGGCGAACGTGCAGTTCGCGACGGTGCTGGCGACGTCGATGCCGTACGTGGGACGCGGCTGAGCCGGGCGGGGGCCGGGCGCGAGGTGCGGACGAGTGGCCCGTGCGGACCGGGGAGTTGGCGGAAAGGCGACTTGGCGGAAAGCGGCCACGGCGGCTGCTCCCGCCCTCTACACTCCGCTACTTCAAGGTTTCTTCACACTTTTCACACCAGGAGCGCACCTTGCGCATACGTTCAACGGCCCCCTCCGCACTGCTCGTCGCCGCCCTCGCGGGGGCGCTGCTAGCCACCGCCCCGAGCGCTTCGGCGGCCACCTCGCCCGTACAGATCAGCAAGGTCCAGTATGACTCGCCGGGCAAGGACACCCGCAGCAACACGAGCCTCAACGGCGAGTGGGTGCGGCTCCAGAACCGGAGCGGGTCGACCGTCAGCATCAAGGGCTGGAAGGTGACCGACGCGAGCCGGCACAGCTACACCTTCGGCAGCGTCACGCTCAAGCGGAACCAGTCGGTCACCGTGTACACGGGCAAGGGCACGAACACGACGGCGTCCAAGTACCAGGGGCGCGGCGCGTACGTGTGGAACAACGACCGCGACACCGCGACGCTGACCGACTCCAAGGGCAAGAAGAAGGACAGCGTCTCGTGGTCGCGCCCCGGCAAGGGATACGTCACCAGCTGACCCGCTGAGTACGCGGGCATGGGCGCGGGCACGGACAAAGGCACAGGCATGACCACGGGCACAGGCATGGCAGGGTGCCGTTCATGGATGAACACGCCTGGACCACCGTCGCTCAACTCCACACCTGGCTGGCCCAGTCCGCCTCCCGGCCCCCTCACGAGGAGACCCTGCTCCGCATCCTCAAGCTCTCCGAGGAGGTCGGCGAGGTGGCCCAGGCGGTGATCGGCGCCACCGGCCAGAACCCCCGCAAGGGCACATCGCACAGCTGGCAGGACGTGGAGGCCGAGCTCTGCGATGTGATCGTGACGGCGATGGTGGCGCTGCGCACGCTGACCCCGGACGCGGCCGAGGTCTTCGCCGGTCATCTTGAGCGGGTGGCCGCCCGCTCCCTCAGCCGGCCGGACCCCGCCGGGGAATAACGTGTCATGACCGGGGAATGACCGCGACCGCCCGGCGGTTGGCGACTGACATGACGCCAACCGCCCACGGAGGCTCCGAGATTCTCCGGTACACCGCGTTCTCCACCGACCCCGCCGGAGGCAACCCCGCAGGGGTCGTGCTGGACGCCGCCGGCCTCGACGACGCGGCGCAGCTCGCGATCGCGGCGGACCTCGGGTACAGCGAGACCGCGTTCCTGACCGCGCCGCCGGAAGGGCTCGGCGGAGAGCCGGGCCGGGCCTTCACCGTCCGGTACTTCAGTCCGCAGGCCGAGGTCTCGTTCTGCGGGCACGCGACGGTCGCCACCGCCATCGCCTTCGCGGAACGGCACGGCCCCGGCGAGCTGCTCCTCGCCACCCGAGCGGGCACGGTGCCGGTCACGGTGGCCGTGGAGGGCGGCGCGCTGCGGGCGACCCTGACGAGCGTCGAGCCGGCCGTTCTCGACGTGGCCGGGGACGACGTCGGCGAAGCACTCGCCGCACTGGGCTGGCAGGCCTCCGACCTCGACCCGGCCTTTCCGCCCCGTATCGCCTACGCGGGCGCGCGCCATCTGGTGCTGGCCGCCGCGACCCGGTCCCGGCTGGCGGACCTCTCGTACGACTTCGACCGGCTGGCCGAGTTCATGCACACCCTGGACCTGACCACGCTCCAGCTGGTGTGGCGGGAATCGGAGACGGTCTTCCATGTCCGGGACCCGTTCCCGGTGGGCGGCGTGGTCGAGGATCCCGTGACCGGGGCCGCCGCTGCGGCGTTCGGTGCGTACGCCCGTGAGCTGGGCCTCGTCGCGGAGGATGCGGTCCTCACGCTCCACCAGGGCGCGGACATGGGGCGCGCCGGCGAGCTCACGGTCGCGCTGCGGGCGGGCGACACACGGGTACGGGTGAGCGGCACGGGCACCCGTATCCCGGACAGCAGCAGCTGACCGGGGCAGACGGCCTCAGCGACCTGGCCGCACAGCCCGGCCTGCACACAGCCGACGGGGCGGCCGGGCGAAGTGCCCCGGCCGCGCCCGGTGGGCGGTTCAGTGCTTGCGGGTACGGCGCGGCCGCCGGTTGCGCAGGGCCACCGTGCCGGCGGCGAGCAGTGCGGCCGCCCCGCCGCCCGCACCGAACAGCGGCCATGAGGACGAGGAGCCGCCGGAACCGCCGGAGCCCGCCTTCGCCGCGTTCGGACCCGGCGCCGGGGTTCCGGCGGCCGCAGGGCGGCCGCCCTCGCTGACCGGGGCCACGAGCGTGCCGACCGGGGTCACCTTGCCCGCCGCCCGGAAGCCCCAGTCGAGGAGCGCCGACGTGTCCTTGTACACCTGGTCGTAGCCGTTCACCGGATGCATGACGGTGACCAGCAGGGTGCGGCCGTCGCGGGTGGCGGCGCCGGTGAAGGTGTTGCCCGCGTGCGTGGTGTAGCCGTTCTTGACGCCGATCATGCCCTTGTACACGCCGAGCAGCCGGTCGGTGTTCTGGATCTGGAACTTCTTGCCGCCACGGGCGGGGAACTCCGCGATCCGGGTCCCGCAGTAGGCCCGGAAGTCGGTGTTCCGCAGCCCGTGCCGGGCGAACAGCGACAGGTCGTACGCCGATGACACCTGCCCGGGGTGGTCGTATCCGTCCGGGCTGACCACATGGGTGTCGAGAGCTTGCAGATCGACGGCCTTCGCCGCCATCTCGCGCACGGTGGCCGGCACCCCGCCGTTCATGGCGCTGAGCACATGGACGGCGTCGTTGCCGGAGCGCAGGAAGACCCCGTGCCACAACTGGTCGACGGTGTACGTCGTACCGGCCTCGACACCCACCAGGCTGCTGCCCTCCGGTATGCCCGCCAGATCGGCCGCGGCGACCCGGTGCTTCTGCGCCTTGTCGAACTTGGGCAGCACGGTGTCCGCGAAGAGCATCTTGAGCGTGGAGGCGGGGGGCAGCCGGTGGTGCGCGCGGTAGGCGGCCAGCACCTCCCCGTTCTCGCAGTCCGCGACGAGCCACGACTGGGCGGCAAGGTGCGGAACCCGGGGCGCGCCGCCGAGACTCACCTGTATCCCGTCGAGGCCGAGCCGCTCACCGCCCACGGCGGTGGCGGCCGAGGCCGGTGCGGCCCCGGTGGCGAGAAGAGCGGCGGGCACGGCAGCGGCGGCGAGGCCGAGCACTGCGCGCCTGGAGGGCGAAGCGTCGCTGGTCACTGAGGGATCGTACGAACCGGAGCTGTGCGCGGGTGCGCCGGGGGGTGCGGATCACCCGAAATGCTTCACGCGACGGTTCAGCCGGTGCGTCAGCGGGTGACTCACGAGCGGTCACCTTCGCGGTGCGTCAGCGGTGATTCACGCTGCCGGGCGGGCCCGCGACCGCGCCCTGTGGTCTCCGGCCCCCGGCCCTCCGCTCACGACCTGGCGGGCTGCCAGCCGCGGAGCGCCGGTGCGGTTTCCGTGGCCCGGCGGGCGATGTCACGCGCGGTGGTCGTGGCGACAGCCGCGTCCGGGGCCCGGATGAAGAAGGTGAGGTGGGCGCCGGCCGCTCCGGAGTGGAGGTGCAGATGTTCCAGACCGTCGCCCGGGCGGGCGGACACCCAGAAGAGATCCACGTCATGCGGGGCGAGCACGGTGGTCGGCGGAGAGGTTCCGTGGGGCGTGAGCGTGACCGTGACGATGTGCATCGACCGACCTCTATCGGGAGGGGAGCGGGCAGTTCTCGGGAGGGGAGCGGGCAGAAGCGGAGACGGGCAAGCAGGAAGTGAACAGACAGGGGAGGAAAAGCGGAGAGGGAGAGACGGTTCGCTCCGCCGATCCTGCGACCCCGCGCGGCGGGCCGGTAGGGGTGCGGCCTGGCATGAAGTGCTCACGGCAGGAGGTTGCCCGGCACGGTATGGACCTGGGAAGATCGTCACGTTCCGGGGGCGGACAGGACATCCCAATTTGTTAAGTACGGGGGGATTTGTCTTGTTGTCCGCACTGGGCATCGACGAGCGTGCCGAGGCCGTGTACCGGCTCATGCTCGATCAGTCCGACTGGGGCGTCGCCGAGATCGCCGCGCATCTGGGTCTGACCGAGACCGAGGTCAGAACAGCCCTTGACCGGCTGGCCGAGCTGAATCTGCTGCGTACCTCGCTCCTGACCGAGGGATCGCTCCGCCCGATCAACCCCGCCGTCGGTCTGCCGCTCCTGCTCGCCGAGCAGGAGCGCGAAGTGCTGCGTACGCAGCAGCAGTTCGCCGAGACGCAGGCGGCCGCCATGCGGCTGCTGGAGGAGTACGCCGACCGTGGGGCGTCCCGCCACGACATGGAGCAGCTGGTCGGCATCGATGCCATCCAGGACCGTCTCGAACAGCTCGCCCACGCCTGCACTTCGCGGGTCATCTCCTTCATGCCCGGTGGCGCGCAGTCCGCGGCGAGCCTGAAGGCGAGCAGGCCGCTGGACCTGGCAGCCCGGGAACGGGGCGTCGAACTCCTCACCGTCTACCAGGACAGCGTGCGCAACGACCCGGCGACGCGTGCGTACGCCCAGTGGCTCACCCAGCTCGGCGGGCAGGTCCGCACCGCCCCGGTGCTGCCGGTCCGCATGGTGCTCTTCGACGACCAGGCCGCGCTGCTGCCCGTCGATCCGGACAACACCAGGCGCGGAGCCGTCCAGTTGGGCGGGCCGGGGGTGATCGTGGCGCTGGTGGCGTTGTTCGACACCGTGTGGGAGCGCGCGGCCCCCTTCGGTACGGACCGCGACCGCGAGCTCAACGAAGAGGGGCTCACCGCGCAGGAGGCCCAGCTCCTCCGGCTGCTCACCCAGGGGCTGACCGACGAGATCGCAGCCCGTCGGCTGGGCATCGGGTTGCGGACCGTGCGGCGGATGATGGCCGACCTGATGGGGCGCCTGGACGCCCGTTCACGCTTCGAGGCGGGCGTGCGGGCGGCGCAGCGGGGCTGGCTCGACGAGAAGCAGTAGGACGCGGGACGACAGGACAGAGGCAGTAGGACGGGGAGCAGTGGCGCGGTGGGCCCCACGGCCTGGCCGTGCCCTGCCATCCATACCGGCCTGGCAGTGGTGACCTGCGGAAATGACGGCATGAGCGTGCCGGGTGCAGTAGCTGCCACCCGGAACCTCTACCCCTGCCGGGGCGGATCGGGAAATCTGGTCATCACCAGGGCGGCGCGCCGGACCGGAAACGACGCGACCGGCGCCCCCTGGGAGAACTTCCCGCGACTCACCGCTCTCGATTTGGGGTACCACCATGTCTGCTGCACGCCGCATTGCCACTGCTTCCACCATTGCCGCCCTCGCCTTCACCGGACTCGCCGCAGGTGCGGCGACGGGAGCCGAGCGGCCTGCCGCCGGTCCCGTCGAGGTCACCCGCACGGTGGCCGCCGGCGACGGTACGAGCATCGGCTGGGACAGCGCCACGCCCCAGGCGAGCAAGGCACCGGCCAACAAGAGCAGCATCGGCTGGGACTGACCCACGAGGGCACGGACAGAACGCACGGACAGAACGCACAGCCAGGTCGCACGGACAGAACGCACAGCCAGATCGCATTGATCGCATACAGAGAGACGTTGTGATGCAGCAGTTGGAAAAGCCCCAGGCACCGGCAGCGGCCGAGGAGGAGGCCATGTCCCCCGGTGAGGTCGTTCCCCCCGATGAGCCCGCGCCCCGTGCGGACACCGCGCCGGACGTGCGGGCCGCGTCGGCCGAGAGTGCCGGGGAGCGAACGGCCCGCGCGGTGATGTGGATCGGCCCGGTCCTCGCGACCCTCGCCACCCTCATCTGGTCCGGGAACTTCGTCATCGCCCGCGCCCTGCACGAGGACGTCGCTCCCGTACAGACCGCGTTCTGGCGGTGGATCATCGCGATGCTGGCCGTACTGCCCTTCGCCGCGAAGGCGGTCTGGCAGCAACGCCAACTGATCCGCACCCACTTGCGGTACCTCTGCGGGGCCGCCCTGCTCGGCGTCACCTTGTTCAACACCTTGATCTACCAGGCAGGACGGTCCACCAGCGCCACCAACCTGGCGCTGATCGCCGCCGCTTCACCGGTGCTGATCGTACTGTTCGGGATGATCGGCCGCGGTGGCGAGAAGGTCACGGGACGGCGCGCCGTCGGCATGGTGGTGGCGCTCGTCGGCGTCGTCGCGCTGGTGTCGAAGGGCTCCCTGTCGGTGCTGCTGCACCTGGACTTCGCCGTCGGCGACCTGTGGATGCTGGCCGCGACCGCCACCTTCGCGGGATACACCGCGCTGCTGCGCCGCAGGCCGGAGGGGATCTCCGGCATCTCGTTCCTCTTCACGACGTTCCTGCTGGGTACGGTGCTCCTCATCCCCGCCTATGTGGTGAGCCTGGTCGTGCAGGGCGGCTTCACCCCGTCGGGCGGCACGGTCGGCGCCCTGCTCTACATCGGTGTCGCCTCGTCGGCCGTCGCGTACTTCACCTGGAACAAAGCCATCGACCTTATCGGTGCGGCGCGGGCCGGAATCATCTACTACCTCCAGCCCGTCTTCGTCGCGATCGTCTCCTACTTCGCCCTGGGCGAGGACACCAGCGGGATGCAGGTCATCTGCATGGCGCTGATCATCTCCGGCATCGCGCTCGGCGCCGGCAAGAAGAACTGAACCAATCCCACCTGACCCGCAAGGACTTGACGCACCATGGACAACGCACACGTACCCGGCATCAACGCGCAGCGCCTGCTCACCGACCTCACCCACCTCTCCCAGATCGGAGCCGGTCCTGACGGCTCCATCCACCGCATCGCCGGGAACAAGGCGGACTGGGCGGGCCGTGACTGGATCGACAAGACCATGCGGGTCTCGGGTCTGCACTCGTACTACGACGACACCGGCAACGTCTTCGCCCGCAGGAAGGCCACCGGCGGCCCCTGGCTGCTGATCGGCTCGCACGCCGACACGGTGCCCGGTGGTGGCCATCTGGACGGCGCGTACGGGGTGATCGCGGCCATGGAAGTGCTGCGCACCCTGCACGAGACAGGCCATCCCATGGCCGACCACGTGGAGACCGTCGCCTGGTTCGACGAGGAGGGCGTGACACCGGAGTCGAACGGCGGGCTGGTCGGCTCGACCGCACTGACCCGCGACCCGCACGCGGACGAGCTGGTGGGCTATCTGGAGCTCCATGTGGAACAGGGCCCGCGGATGGAGGCGTCCGGCCTCGAACTGTCCCCGGTCACCGGCATCGTCGGCGTGCGCCGCTACACCCTCACCGTCCGGGGTCAGGAGAATCACGCCGGGACCACGCCGTTCCACCTGCGGGCCGACGCGGGGCGCGTGGCCTCCCGTATGGCGGCGGCCCTGCGGGACATCTGCACCGAGGCGGACCCGTTCTCCATCGGTAATGCCGGCGTCATCGAGTTCGGCCCCGGCGCGGCGAACGTCGTGCCCGGCACGGCGCGTACCGAGATCGAGATCCGGGCCGGGGAGGACGCCACCCTCGACATCATCGAGGCGGAGCTCCGGGACCGGCTGGCGCAGGTCGCCGTGGAGGAGTCCTGCACGGCGGTCCTGGACCGCACCTCAGCGAAGCCGGCCGCGCGGTTCGACAAGCGCCTGGTGGACACCGTGGACGACGTGTGCCGGAGCCGGACGGAGGCGAGCGAACCGCTGCTGTCCTACGCCGGCCACGACGCCAGCGTCATCAGCACCCGGCTGCCGACCGCGATGCTGTTCGTCCCCTCGACGGGCGGCTTCTCGCACTCCAACCGGGAGCACACACCCGACAACCAGCTGGTCCTCGGCACGCAGGCCCTACTGGACGCGGTGGTGCGGACGAGCGCGCTGCTGCTGAACACCATGGACCGCGACGTCATCCTCGCGGCCTGAGCCCCGGGCCTCCCGGGTCTCCGAGCCCCTGAGCCCGGCTCGGAAACGTCCACCCCCCGCACAGGGATGGACGATGGGCGGCTGTCCGGACGGGCGGGCGCCTGTCCGGACGGGCGGGCGGGCGCCTGCAGGGGCGACCGGGCGCCTGTACGGACAGATGTGCGGACCGGGCGGGGCGCACACTGGTCCGAAGGCGCCAAACCCCCTCCCACCAGGGAAGATTCAACGAAATGTTGAATCAAAACCGGCCGCCACCGGAGCCTTGACAGAGATCCCACACCGGCGGCTACGCTCTTGCCGGAAAATTAATTCCGCATGACGGAATAGATAGTGGAATAACACGCGCTCACCACTACCACTACCCCGGGACGACCCCATGCCCCCTGTGCCCAAGCCCCGTCCGGTTGGCGGCGCCCTGCTCCCCCTCATCGGGGCAATCCCGTTCATCGGGATCCTCGGCGGAATCTGGTTCGCGAACCGGGTGACGCCCTACGTCCTCGGAATGCCGTTCATCCTGTTCTGGATCGTCCTCTGGGTGGCCCTGATCTCGGTGGTCATGGCCGTGATCTACAAGCTCGACCCCCGCAACCGAGAGGAGCACTCGGCATGACCGCACTCGTCGTCATCCTCGGCTTCCTCCTGGTCGCCATATGCCTCGGGCTGCAGGCCCGCCGCGGCAAGGACATGGACCTCGAAGAATGGTCCGTCGGCGGCCGCAGTTTCGGAACGACCTTCGTCTTCCTGCTGCTCGCCGGCGAGATCTACACCACCTTCACCTTCCTCGGCGCCTCGGGCTGGGCGTACGGGAAGGGCGGGCCCGCCCTGTACATCCTGTGCTACGGCGCGCTGGGGTACGTGATCTCGTACTGGCTGCTGCCGGCGATCTGGCGTTACGCCAAGGAGCACCGCCTCGTCTCCCAGTCCGACTTCTTCGCCAAGAAGTTCAACAGTCCCCTGCTCGGCGCGCTGGTCGCCCTGGTCGGCGTCGTGGCGATGGTGCCGTATCTGGTCCTCCAGCTGACCGGCATGGGGATCATCGTGTCCGAGGCCTCGTACGGCCATATCTCCAAGACCGTCGCGGTGATCATCGGTACGGTCGCCCTGACCGTGTACGTGACCATCTCCGGCATCCACGGTTCTGCCTGGACCGCGGTTCTCAAGGACGTCCTGATCCTCTCGGTGGTGCTGTTCCTCGGCATCTACCTGCCGTTGCACTACGCGGGCGGCGTCGGCCACATGTTCCACACCATCAACACCGCGAAACCGGGCTTCCTGACCCTCCAGCACAGCGGCTTCAGTCCGACCTGGTTCGTCTCCACGGTCCTGCTGTCCACGCTGGGCTTCTATATGTGGCCGCACTCGTTCAGCGCCTCCTACACCGCCGAGAACGAGCGGGTGTTCCGCCGGAACGCCATCTTCATGCCGCTCTACCAACTCGTCCTGCTCTTCGTCTTCCTGGCCGGATTCGCCGCGCTGATCGCCGTTCCCGGCCTGAAGGGCGCCGACGCCGACCTGTCGATGCTGCGGATCACGGTCAAGTCCTTCGACCCGTGGTTCGTGGGCGTCATCGGCGGCGCCGGTGTGCTCACCGCGCTGGTCCCCGGCTCACTGCTCCTGCTGACCTCGGCGACCTGCCTGGCCAAGAACATCTACAAGCTCGCCCGCCCGGCGACGTCGGAACAGTCGGTGGGCCGGCTGGCCAAGCTGCTGGTGCCGGTCCTGGCACTGATCGCGCTGTTCTTCACCTTCAACGGCGGCAGCAGCATCGTGAACCTGATGCTCATGGGCTACTCCCTGGTGACGCAGCTCTTCCCGGCGCTGCTGCTCAGCCTGGCGCCGCGCAAGCTGGTCAGCAAACAGGGCGCGGCAGCGGGCATCATCGTGGGGGTCCTGATCGTCGGCGCGGTGACCATCACCGGCGCCACCGTCGGCAGCCTGCTGCCGGGGCTGCCGCAGGAGGTCAAGGACCTCAACGTCGGCGTCATCGCCCTCATCGCGAACGCCCTGGTGATGTTCGCGGTCTCGGCGGCCACCCGCACCTCGGTGAGCGAGACCCCGGTGAAAACGGCACCGAAGGTCGGCGCCGTCTGACGGCCTCGCCGCTCCGGCAGCTCCGAAAACTGAACCTGAGGGCTGAACGACGGACGACCCGGCCCGTACGCGGAGTACGGGCCGGGTGTCCGGTCCCACGGCTGTTGAGCCATGGCTACGGCCGGTGGGCGGTGACGACAGTACGGTCGTGCCCTGAGCGGGGCCGCACGGACGCGTTTCAGCCCGTACGTACCGGGTCCGGGACAGCCCCGGCGGGTATGCGAAGGGGCCTCTGACCAGCAATTAAGCGGGGCAGAGGCCCCTTGCGACAGGACGAGCCGGCCTGTACGCCGGGTTCTGTCGCCCGGAAACCTCGCGGTCGCCGGGGAGACGGCCATCCATCTACGACCGGCATTGCTGCCGGCCTCCTGCGGTCTACCCGCGGACTCGGGCGAGCAGCCCTCGAACGTCCGCGCAAGGCCGTCGTGCGACGGCCTCTCTTGACCTTGCTCCAGGTGGGGTTTACCTAGCCGCCTGAGTCACCTCAGGCGCTGGTGGTCTCTTACACCACCGTTTCACCCTTACCGGGGGCCTTGCGGACCCCGGCGGTCTGTTTTCTGTGGCACTGTCCCGCGGGTCACCCCGGGTGGCCGTTAGCCACCACCTTGCCCTGTGGAGCCCGGACGTTCCTCGGGAAGATCCAGAGGATCTCCACGCGGCCGTCCGGCCGGCTCGTCTGCCGTACCAGCCATGCTACCTGCGGGTCGACGCCCCCCGTACCCGGACTTCATCAGACGAAGTCGGCGGTCTCCAGCTCGAAGGCGAAGGGCTCCGGGAGAGCCAGGGACTTACCGAACGGGATGGTGCAGCGCTGCCGGTAGTCGTCACTCTCCGGATCGCTGAACAGCGTCACCGAGGACTCCTCGCGATCGACGAGAAGGTAGAGAGGGATCGCGCCGCGCGCATAGCAGCGCCGCTTGGCCTCCCGGTCCGCCTGCGGCTTGCTGGAGGTGACCTCGACCACCAGGGCCACACCGTCGCAGGGCATCCACGGCTCGGCTCCCCGGAACAACCGCTGAGCGGTGGGGGCGAACGTGCCATCGGGGATGGCGTGGTTCTTGGGGCAGGCTCCGCCGCTCCGCAGCTTCAAGCCTTTGTTCCCAGAGAAATCCATCTCCGTCCGCGAACGTCTGATCACCTGCTTCGCCACCATATTGATGTAGTCCTCATGATCCCCGTCCGGCGGCGGCGTCACGACAATCTCCCCCTCGATCAGCTCCGCGCGGAAGCCCTCCGGCGTTTCCAACGCCAGGAAGCCTTCCAGCAGGACCTCTGCCTGCGTGAGCGGTTCATGCGGCATGGCAGTCATGTCACGCCCCTTCCTCGGTCGCTCGCCAGCGTGGGACATCAGCTGCTCCACTGTCCGTGAGATGGGAGATCTTCCCCCGATCGTGGCACACGCCGGTACGTGCCGGGCGCTGCTCCCGGTTCCTGTGGCGGATGCGTCGGAACCGGCTGCGCGGCAGGGAGATGGGCGGCCCCTCTACCCTGGGCAGACGCTGTTGTCCGTACATGAGGAGACCCGCCGTGCTCGTGCTCTTGCCGCCGTCCGAGGGAAAGGCCGCGAGCGGCTCCGGCGCCCCGTTGAAGCCGGAGTCGCTCTCGCTGCCCGGGCTGGCCGGTGCGCGGGCCGCGGTGCTGGACGAGCTCGTCGAGCTGTGCGCGGCCGACGAGGAGAAGGCGCGCGAGGTTCTCGGGCTGAGCGAGGGGCTGCGCGGGGAGGTCGCCAAGAACACCGGTCTGCGGACCGCGGGTGCCCGGCCCGCCGGGCAGATCTACACCGGAGTGCTGTACGACGCGCTCGGCCTCGCCTCGATGGACGCGGCGGCGCGGCAGCGGGCCGAGGACTCGCTGCTGGTCTTCTCGGGGCTGTGGGGCGCGGTACGGATCGCCGACCGGATCCCCTCGTACCGCTGCTCGATGGGGGTGAAGCTGCCGGGGCTCGGCGCGCTGGGCCCGTACTGGCGCGGGCCGATGGCCGAGGTCATGCCGGAGGCGGCGGGCGACGGCCTTGTGCTCGATCTGCGGTCCGCCGCGTACACCTCGGCGTGGAAGCCGAAGGGCGAGGTCGCCGGCCGTACGGCTTCGGTGCGGGTGCTCCACGCGCCGACCCGGAAGGTCGTCAGCCACTTCAACAAGGCGACGAAGGGGCGGATCGTACGGGACCTGCTCCTCGCGGACGCGGCTCCGGCCGGGCCCGACGAGCTGGTGGAAGTGCTGCGGGAACTGGGTTACGAGGTGGAGGCCCCGGGCCCGGTGAAGCCGGGCAAGCCCCGGGAGCTGGATGTACTGGTGGCCGAGATCCACTGAGCGGCAGCGCGGATGCGGGTAGGTCGGCAGCCGCGGACGCATGGGGGCAGAAACCGCCGCGCGTTGCACGGTGCGCAACGCGCGTTGCGCATGACGTGTGCGCCGGGGCAGGATGCCCGTATGACTTCCGTGCTTGACCTCGCCCCCGTCGTCCCTGTTGTCGTCATCGACGATGCCGCCGATGCCGTACCGCTGGCGCGGGCCCTGGTCGCGGGCGGGCTGCCCGCGATCGAGGTGACGCTGCGGACGCCCGCCGCGCTGGACGCGATCCGCGCCATCACCGCCGAGGTGCCGGAGGCCGTGGTCGGCGCCGGCACGGTGATCTCCCCCGACGGGGTCAAGCAGGCGGTGGCCGCGGGGTCCAGGTTCCTGGTCAGCCCCGGCTGGTCGGACCGGCTGCTCGGCGCGATGACCGAATCCGGCGTGCCGTTCCTGCCGGGGGTCTCCACGACCTCCGAGGTCGTGGAGCTGCTGGAGCGCGGGATCACCGGGATGAAGTTCTTCCCCGCGGAGGCGGCGGGCGGCACGGCCTATCTCAAGTCCCTGGGCGGGCCGCTTCCGCAGGCCAGGTTCTGCCCCACCGGCGGTATCTCGCTGGCGTCGGCACCCTCGTATCTGGCGCTGCCCAATGTGGCGTGCGTGGGCGGCACATGGATGCTGCCGGCCGATGCGGTGGCGGCGCGGGACTGGGACCGGGTGGAGCTGCTGGCCCGGGGCGCCGCGGCGCTGCGCGGCTGAACCACCGGGGGCCGGTTCCGCACAGTCGGCCCCCGGCCCCGCCCCTCCCCCTCGAACTCTCGCTCAGCTGCCCGACTGCTCAGCGCTCAGCGCAGGTGCGACGTGTCGTTCAGGACCCGTACGGACGCGTTGCCGTCGGCGTAGTACGCCACCGTCGACACCGAAGCCGCCGACAGCTCCATCCGGAACAGGGACTCCGGCGGTGCGCCCAGCGCGAGCCGTACCAGCGTCTTGATCGGTGTGACATGCGTGACCAGCAGCACCGTCGCGCCCCGGTGGTGTCCGACGAGGCGGTCGCGGGCCGCGGCGACCCTGCGGGTCACCGTCGCGAAGCTCTCGCCGCCGCCCGTCGGCGCCGCCTTCGCCGAAGCGAGCCAGGCGTCCATGTCGGCCGGGTAGCGTTCGCGTACCTCGCCGAAGGTCAGCCCCTCCCAGGCGCCGAAGTCCGCCTCGCGCAGGCCCTCTTCGATCCTTACCTCCAGACCCAGCCGGTCAGCGACCGTCCGAGCCGTCTCACGGCAGCGGCGCAGGGGTGAGGTGACGACCGCCTGGATCGTGCCGCGGGCGGCGAACGCGGCCGCGGCGTCGGCCGCCTGCCCGCGGCCGACGGCGGACAGCTCGGGGTCCGTGCCCCCACTGCCGGAGAACCGCTTGTGCGGAGTGAGCGCCGTCTCGCCGTGGCGCAGCAGGACGAAGGTCGCCGGAGCGCCCAGATCGGCCGGGGCCCAGCCGACGGACTGCGCCACAGCGGTCACGTCCAGGGCGGCCGGGCCCCGGGCTGCCCCGGTACGGGCGGCCGCGTCCCCGGCCGTGAGCTCCGCCGTCGAGGCGGACGGCTCCCACTGCCTGCCGTCCCGGCCCGCGTCCATCGCCTCATTGGCGAGCCGGTCCGCGTGCTTGTTCTGCGCGCGCGGGATCCACTCGTACGTCACCTGCGTACCCGGCAGCACCATCGCCGCCTCGGCGGCCAGCGGCTTCATGTCGGGGTGCTTGATCTGCCAGCGCCCCGACATCTGCTCGACGACCAGCTTGGAGTCCATCCGGACCCGGACCCGGGCCGCCGGGTCCAGCGCGGCGGCGGCGCGCAGCCCTGCGATCAGGCCCCGGTACTCGGCCACGTTGTTCGTCGCGATGCCGATGTACTCCGCGGCCTCGGCGAGCGTCTCCCCGCTGACCGGGTCGATGACGACGGCGCCGTAGCCGGCGGGCCCCGGGTTGCCCCGGGAACCGCCGTCCGCCTCCACGACGAACTGCCGCATCAGATGCCCGAGTCGGCCGTACGCACCAGGATGCGGCGGCAGTTCTCGCACCGCAGCACGGTGTCGGGGGAGGCCGCCTTGACCTCGTTCACCTCGGTGATGTTGAGCTCCAGGCGGCAGCCCTCGCAGCGTCGCTGGTAGAGCCGGGCCGCACCCACGCCGCCCTGCTGCTCCCGCAGCTTCTCGTAGAGCTTCATCAGGTCGGCGGGGACCGAACCGGCGACGATCTCGCGCTCCTTGGTGAGCGTGCCGGTCTCCCGGTCGATCTCCGCGGCGGCCACGTCCCGGCGCTCGGTGGCGTCGGCCACCTTGGCCTCGACGGACGAGACGCGCTCGGTGAGCTCGGCGGCCCGCTCCTGGGCGGACTCGCGGCGCTCCATGACCTCCAGGACCACGTCCTCCAGGTCGCCCTGGCGCTTGGCCAGCGAGGCGATCTCGCGCTGGAGGTTCTCCAGGTCCTTGGGCGAGCTGACCGCGCCGGAGTCGAGGCGCTGCTGATCACGGACCGAGCGCTGACGGACCTGGTCGACGTCCTGCTCGGCCTTGGTCTGCTCGCGTGCGGTGTCGCTCTCCTCGGTCTGCACGGCGACGCGCAGGTCACGGAGCTGGGTGAGGTCCTTGGTCAGGGAGTCGATCTCGGCGTGCTCCGGCAGCGACTTGCGCTTGTGTGCGAGCTGCGACAGACGTACGTCGAGGGACTGGACGTCGAGGAGTCGGATCTGGTCGGCGTGCGCGGCGTTCAGTTGGGGGCTCCAGAAGGATCGGTTGCGGTGGACGCCGCGTGGGCGGTCCAGGGGTCTGTGACCGTACGGGACACGTGGGTGCGCAGACCCCATCCGTGGCGGTCGGAAATCTCGTCGAGCTGGGCCGCGGCCTGGGTGCACCAGGGCCACTCGGTGGCCCAGTGCGCGGCGTCGAGCAGGCCGAGCGGCGACTGCTGCACGGCCTCGGACACCGGGTGGTGGCGCAGGTCCGCGGTGAGGAAGGCATCGACTCCGGCCGCGCGTGCGTGGCCGAAGAGGCTGTCGCCGGATCCGCCGCTGACCGCGACGGTACGGACGAGTGCGTCCGGGTCGCCCGCGGCGCGGACGCCCTGCGCGGTGGCGGGCAGCCGGGCCGCGGCCAGTGCGGCGAGCTCCCGAAGCGGCAGCGGATGGACCAGCTCGCAGACGCGGCCGAGACCGCGGCGGCCGAGCGGATCGGTGGGGTCCGGTACGAGCGGACCCACCACCCGCAGGTCCAGCGCGCCCGCGAGGGCGTCGGAGACCCCGGGGTCGGCGGTGTCGGCGTTGGTGTGCGCGACGTGCAGGGCGATGCCGTGTCTGATCAGGGTGTGGACGACCCGGCCCTTGAAGGTGTCGGCCGCGACCGTCGTCGTACCGCGCAGATAGAGCGGGTGGTGCGTGACGATCAGCTGGGCACCGAGCTTCACGGCCTCGTCGGCGATCTCCTGGACGGGGTCGACGGCGAAGAGTACGCGGTCGGTCTCATCGTCGGGGTCGCCGCAGACCGTGCCGACGGCGTCCCAGGATTCGGCCCGCTCGGGCGGCCACAGGACGTCGAGTGCGGAGAGGACTTCAGACAGACGGGGCACGCCTACAAGGTTACCTGCGCTCCGTGCCCCTGCTGCCGGTCGGTCCCGCCGGAGCTGCCGCGCCGACCGTCTCCACCTTGAGCTGGTCGTACTTCTCCGCGAGCACACCCACCCCCTCCTCCTCAGGTGAATACCGGGACAGCCACCCGTATGTGTGAAGCGACCGGCCCGGGCCGACTCGGCAGGACGTGCGAAAACTAGCTTCGGTGTCCGGAGGTGACCAAAATATGACGGCCTTGGCCACGAAAACCGCGACACCGACAGCGACACCGCAAGCAACAGCGACAGCGACAGCGATCGTCGTACGGACCGCCGCAGCGGGCAGCGGGGAGGACAGGGCGGAGCGCCGCGCGGAGGACACCGCGGAGCCGGGCGCCGTACCCGAGATGGGTCTCACCATCGCCGACGACGGTTCCTACGCGGCCCGGCTGGCCCGCCGCGCCGGGGACGCCTGGTTCCCCGAGCGCTGGACCCTGGACGGCCCGGAGCCGTACGCGGTGGAGCTGCCCGGCAACCAGCCCGAGGAACCCGGTTCCGATGTGCTGCCGATGGCCGACGGCCGGGTGCTGATCCGGCGGTCCGTGGACGGCCGGCACGCCTTCTCACTGCTCTACCCGACCGGGCCCGGCACCGGTGAACTGCCGCTGGGCGCTGTCGAGTGCGAGCAGCTGACGCTGCTGCCGCCCGCGCCCGGCGGCAGCAGCGCTTACGCACTGGAGCCCCGTGCGCACATGACCACCGTCTGGCTGGTGGCGGGCGGCGCCTTCGGGCCCGAGCGCGTCGCCGATGTGCCGGGGCGCTGCACCGGCGGGGTGTGGCTGGACCGTGGAGGCCGGATGCTGGCGCTCGACCGGGAGGCGGGCGGGGTCACCAAGGCGGTCGCTGTCGATCTGGAGCGGGGCGGCGAGGTCACTCCGCTGCTCCAGATCGCCGACGGAAGCGAGGACCGGCTGCTGCTCGCCGACCCGGACAGCGGTCTGCTGCTCGTACGGTCGGACGCGCCGGGGGACGAACGGCTGGGCTGGGGGGTACTGGGGAGCAGCCGGCCGATCCGGTTCCCGGAGTCCCTGCGGCTGGAGGACGCGCTGCTGACGCCGTTCGCCGTGCAGCCCGGGCAGATGCTCATGCCGGAGAGCTGCGGTGTCGCGCTGCGGATCGCGAGCGCGGCGGGCAGCCGGCTCGGCGTGTGGCGCCCCGCGGGGCGGCGACTGCTGCAACTGGACGCGCCCGAGGGGTGGTTGCCGGGTGCGGGGCTGTGGAGCACGGAGGGAGTGCTCCGACTGCCCTGCGCCACGGGGGCCGCGCCGGTCGGCGTGGTGGACATCGCACCGCTCGGCGGGCTGCCGCTCGATCTCCGGATGGTGTCCCAGGGCGACGGGGTCACAGAACCCGCACAAGCGGAAGCCGCTGGTCAGGAACCATGCGCGGCCCAGATGTCTCCTCTTGTGTGCAAGCCCGTACCGTTGCAGCAGGCGCCTCTGCCGAGCCGCCCGCCGCGTGGTTAGAATCGCGGGCCCGCACACGCAGAATTGATCGAGTTCGCATGATCACTTGAAGCGCGGGCACAGCACCGCAGCACCGCAGTACGGCAGCACCGCAGCACAGCACGGCAAAGTACCGAACACAGCGATTTGACGGGGGAGATTTCCCATCATGTCTGAAGCCAGGACCGACATAGCCCAGTCGCGCCCGCAGCCTGCGGCCGCCGGCCGGGGCGAAGCCGGAGGCTCCGGAAAGCACCGGGGGGGTGCGGCGTCCACCGAGGCGTCCGAGGCGGAGACCAACGGCCGCCATCGCCGCTCGGCGGAACAGCAGCACTCGAACGCGGCCTGACAGTCCGCGCACGCACAACCGCTCACGCACGACGAGTTCACGTACAACCGCTCACGCAGAACTGCTCACGTACAACCGCTCCACGCGCACCGGAAGGGCCGGCCCCCGTTTCAGGCGGAGGCCGGCCCTTCCGCCGTGCCGCCGGGCGTCAGCCGTGTTTGAGGCCCAGGACCTCCGCGGCGGCGAAGGTCTCGTTCGGCGGGCGGTCGGCGTAGTACGGCGAGATCACCTCGTCCAGTTCCTCGTACGAGAACACCGTCTTCGCCGTGTCGAACTTCGCCGCCACCTTGGGCCGTTCCACCACGGCCACCATGCCGCCGTGCACCACCAGCAGCTGGCCGTTGACCTTCGAGGCCGCAGGGGAGGCGAGATAGCCGACGAGCGGTGAGACGTGTTCGGGTGCCAGCGGGTCCAGTTCGCCGGCGTCCGGTTCGCCGAAGCCCGCGAACACGTCCTCTGTCATCCGGGTCCTGGCACGCGGGCAGATCACATTGGCGGTGACGCCGTACTTGGCGAGTGCCAGCGCCGTCGACGTCGTGAGCCCCACGATGCCGCCCTTGGCCGCCGCGTAGTTCGGCTGGCCCGCCGAGCCGGCGAGGAACGCCTCCGACGAGGTGTTGACGATCCGGCCGTAGACCGGGCCGCCCGCCGCCTTGGACCGCTCACGCCAGTGCACCGAAGCGAAGTGGGTGGTGTTGAAGTGGCCCTTGAGGTGGACCCGGATCACCGAGTCCCACTCGTTCTCCGTCATCGAGAAGACCATCCGGTCCCGCAGGATGCCCGCGTTGTTGACCAGGATGTCGAGCTTTCCGTACGTGTCGACGGCCAGCTGGACGAGGGCGCGGGCCTGTTCGTGGTCCGCGACATCGCCGAGGTGGGCGACCGCCTGTCCGCCGGCCGCGCGGATCTCGGCTGCGACCTCTTCGGCGGGTGCGGCGGACGCCTCGCCGGAACCGTCGCGGCCCGGCTGGCCGAAGTCGTTGACGACGACGCTCGCACCGAGCCGGGCGAGTTCGAGCGCTTCGGCACGGCCGAGGCCGCGGCCGGCCCCGGTGACGATCGCGGACAGGCCATCAAGTGGCAAGGACATGGACGAGCTCTCCTTACAGGTCTGCGGGTACCGGCGGTCCGGCTCCGGGCGCACCGGGCACTCTCGTACTCAGGGCGCTCCGGGCGCCTGCGCTCCGGGGGCCCGGGGGCCCGCTCCGGTGCTCCGTGGGGTCCGCTCCGGTGCTCCGGTGGTCAGATCTCGATGCAGGTGCGCAGCGCCTCGCCGGAGCGCATCTGGTCCAGCGCGTCGTTGATCCCGGCGAGTTTCACCCGGTGGGTGATCAGCCCTTCGAGATCGATACGGCCCGACCGCCAGAGCGAGATGGCCCGCTCGTACGAACGGACCACATCCCCCCCGCCGTACATGGAGGGCAGGATCCGCTTCTCGTCGAAGAACAGCTCGAACATGTTGAGCTGGAGGAAGTCGTCCATGGCGCCCGCGCCGACGATGCAGAGGGTGCCGCCGCGCCGGGTCGTCTCATACGCCGTGCGGGCGGTGGCCGACTTGCCGACGACCTCGAAGACGTAGTCGAAGCCCTCCCCCGCCGTGATGCGCTGCTTGGCGTCGTTCAGCGCGTCCGGTGCCACGGCCTCCGTCGCGCCGAAGGTCAGCGCGGCCTCCCGGCGGGAGGCCACCGGGTCGACGGCGACGATCTGTGACGCGCCCTTGAGACGTGCGCCCTGGATGGCGGAGATGCCGACGCCTCCGCAGCCGATCACGGCGACCGACGAACCGGCCTCCACATCGGCGGTGTTGATGGCGGCGCCGAGTCCGGTGGTCACCCCGCAGCCGATGAGCGCCGCGATCTCGAACGGCACGTCGTCGGGGATCGGCACCGCGCACCCGGCCCCCACGACGACCTCCTCGGTGAAGGTGCCGGTTCCGGCGAAGCCGAAGACATCGCCGCCGGGGCGCTTGAAGTTGGGGGTGCCCGCGTTCATGAAACCGGCGAGGCAGAGTTCGGTCTGGCCGCGTTTGCAGGCCGGACAGGTACCGCAGGCGGGCAGCCAGCAGATCACCACCCGGTCCCCCTGCTTGACGCCCGTCACCCCGTCGCCCACGTCGAGGATCTCGCCGGCGCCCTCGTGGCCGGGCACGAACGGCGCGGGCTGCGGCAGCACGCCGTTCATCGCCGAGACGTCCGAGTGGCAGAGGCCGGTGGCCCGGACCCTGATCCTCACCTTGCCGGGGCCGAAGCCCACCGCCTCGATGTCGTCGAGGACTTCGAGCTTGTCCTGGCCAATCTCATGCAGTACGGCTGCGCGCATGGTGCGGCTCCTCACATACGGCTGGTTCCGGTGGATCAGGGGTGGATGGCCGGGCGGACCTCAGTGGTGGGTGACGACCGTGTCGGCGAGGACCGGCGCCTCGTCCCGCTCGACGGCCGAGACCGTCACCTGGACCCGGCCCGGCGACTGCCACATCCGGATCCTGAGCGTCTCGCCGGGGAAGACGACACCGGCGAAGCGGGTGGTGTACGAGTCGACGCGGGCCACGTCGCCGCCCAGCGCCGTGTCGACCACGGCCTTGAGCGTCATTCCGTACGAGCAGAGCCCGTGCAGGATGGGCCGGTCGAACCCGGCGAGCTTGGCGAACTCCGGGTCGGCGTGCAGCGGGTTCCAGTCGCCGGAGAGCCGGTAGAGCAGCGCCTGGTCCTCGCGGATGGGGCGGTCCTCGGTGCGGTCGGGGGCCCGGTCGGGCAGTTCGAGCCGGGCGGAGGGGCCGCGCTCGCCGCCGAAACCGCCCTCCCCGCGTACGAAGATCTGCGAGTCGCTGGTCCACAACGGGCCCTGTTCGTCGGCGACTTCGGAGCGCAGCACGATGACGGCCGCTTTCCCCTTGTCGTACACCGCCTGGACCCGGGCGGTGGTGACCGCCGATCCCTTGACCGGGATCGGCCGGTGCAGGACGACGGTCTGCCCGCCGTGCAGGACGGCCGCCAGGTTCACATCGATGCCCGGTGCGGCGAGACCGCCCATCAGCGCCATGCCGGCGCCCGCGACGGTCGCGAAGCTGGGCAGCACATGGAGCCTGGACTCCAGGGTGTAGCGCAGCTCGTCGGCGCCGGTGGCCGGCCGGCCCGCGCCGATTCCCAGGTGGTAGAGCTGGATGTCCTTGTGGTCCCAGGCGATCTCGCCGGAGCGGGGCTCGGCTGCGACGGCCTCTGCGGCATCAATGGGCATGGGGCAAGCGCTCCTTGACGGTGGAAAGACCTCGGTGCGACCGTCCGCACCGTCAGGCGCACCGAGGTCGTACGGGACCGGCCTCCGGCGCCCTTTATAGAACGCGTTCTAGGCCGATGGCCCCATGTATAACGCACCCCTCATGAGTTGTGAAGACTGCTGACGCCACGTCAGATCCGGCCTTGACTCGCTGCCATGACATCCGGCCACGGCGTGCGGCCGTGACATTTGTCCCGGGCGGCTGCGTACAACCGCATCTGTCCGCGGCGCCGCCCGGCTCCGTAGCGTGGGGGCATGACGCAGACAGCAGACACCGGACCCGCGGTGAGCTTCACGGGAGCGGTCAAGACGTTCGGGGCGGTGCGGGCCGTGGACGGCGCCGACCTGGAGATCCAGCGCGGGGAGACCGTCGCCCTGCTGGGGCGCAACGGGGCCGGAAAGTCCACCACGATCAGTCTGCTGCTCGGCCTCGACGAGCCCGACAGCGGGCAGGTGCGGCTCTTCGGCCGGGCCCCCGCGCAGGCGGTCGGGGCAGGTCTGGTGGGCGCGATGCTCCAGGCGGGGCAGCCCATCCCCCGCGTAACGGTGCGGGAGCTGGTGGCCTTCGTGGCCAGCACGTATCCGCGCCCGCTCCCGGTCACCGAGGCGCTGGACATGGCCGGGCTCGGCGAGTACGGAGCACGCCGGGTCGACAAGCTCTCCGGCGGCCAGATGCAGCGGGTCAGGTTCGCCGTCGCGCTCGCCGGGAATCCGGAGCTGATCGTGCTCGACGAGCCGACGGCCGCGCTCGACGTGGAGGCCAGGCGGGCGTTCTGGGAGTCGATGCGGGCGTACGCGCGGCGCGGCAACACCGTGCTCTTCTCCACGCACTACCTGGAGGAGGCCGACAGCAACGCCGACCGCATCGTGGTCATCCACCAGGGCCGCATCGTCGCCGACGGCAGCTCCGAGGTGCTCAAGCGCGCGGCGGGCGGCAGCCTGGTCTCGTTCGACCTCGCGGGGGCCGGTACCGAGGGGCTCCAGGTGCTGCCCGGGGTCACCGCCGTGGAGATCCGCGGGGACCGGGCCTCACTGCGTACGGACGACTCGGACGCCACCGTCGTCGCCCTGGCGGAGCAGGGCGCGATCCGCGGCCTCGCGGTCGCCCCGGCGACGCTGGAGGACGCCTTCCTGGCCCTGACCTCGCAGGGGAGCCCGCTCCCCAGCCGCACGGACGGCGCCGCCCCCACCCGGGGGAGCGCCGGGATCCCGTCCCGCACCACCACACAGGAAGCAGCGGTCTGATGCTGGAATACGTCAAGCTCGAAGTCCGGCGGACGCTGCGCGACCCCGGGTTCGTCATCTTCGGCATCGGTATGCCGGTCGTGATGTATCTGCTGTTCACCAACATCGGTCCGACCGACTCAGGCTCGGCGGCCTGGCGGGTCACCTCGATGGTCGGCATGGCCGCGTACGGCGCACTGGGCGCCGCCCTGGGCGTCGGCACCGGGGTCGCGTCCGACAAGTCCCTCGGCTGGCTGCGCCAGTTGCGGGTGACCCCGCTGCCGCCCTCGCAGGTGGTGCTGGGCCGGGCGGTCTCCGGTTCGGTGACCGTACTGCCGGGGATCGTGGCGGTGCTGCTGGCCGGGGCGCTCATCAACGGCGTACGGATCGACGCCTGGCAGTGGGCCGTCCTCACCCTGCTGCTGTGGATCGGCGCGCTGCCCTTCACGCTGCTGGGGATCGGCAACGGGTACCGGCTCACCGCCCAGACCACGGGTGTGGTGAACGTGGCGTGTCTGATGGGGCTCGCCATCGTGGGCGGGCTGTGGTTCCCGGTCGACGCCTTTCCCGGCTGGCTGCGGTCCGTCGCCCGCTACACCCCGACCAACCGCTTCGCCGAGCTGGGCTGGTCCACCACCCAGGGCAGCGCGCCCGCCCTCGGCACGGTGGCGGTGCTCGCCGGCTGGCTGCTGGCGTTCGGTACGTACGCGGTGATCTCGTACCGTCGGTCCGCGAGGACCGTGTGACGGGAGAGACCATGCAGGAGAAGCTGGATCCACTGCGGCAGTGGATCGGAGGGTGTGCCCAGCGCCGCAGGGAACGGGTGGCGCGCCGGCGGCCGGGGCCGCCGAACGCGTTCACGCTGATGCCCTGGCTGCTGCTCGGCCTGGGCAGTTTCTCCAACCTGATCGGCGGCCGGACACCGAACCCGTGGATCGGCGGTGCCGGACTGCTGGCCTTCAACTCCCTCTACATCTCCGTGGCGATGCGGGCGTTCGACAAGAGGAAGCGCCAGAGCCGTACGACACTCTGGCTGCTCGGTGCGCTGGCCGCCGTCACCTACGGGCTGGCTCTCGGTTACGGGGGCAGCTGGCTGCTGTTCTTCCCGCTGCTCTCGCTGGCCGTCGGCACCACGCTGCGCGACCGGAAGCTCGGCTTCACACTGATGGTCCTCTCGGCCTCCGCCGGATACATCTCCGGCACGGAGGGACACAGCCCGTGGGACCCGTGGACGCTGGGGTACGGCACGTTCATCTCGGGCGCGGTGACCGCCGGACTCCTGGCGCTCTCCGAAACAGTCATGGAACTGCGCGCCACCCGTCAGGAACTGGCCCGTACGGCCGTCGAGAAGGAGCGGCTGCGTTTCTCGCGCGATCTGCACGATCTGCTCGGTCACACCCTCTCGGTGATCGTGGTGAAGTCGGAGGCGGCCCGGCGGCTCGCACCGCGCGACATCGACGCGGCTCTCGGCCAGATCTCCGACATCGAGACCGTCGGCAGGCAGGCCCTCACCGAGATCCGCGAGGCGGTCACCGGGTACCGGGACGCCAGCCTCGCCAGCGAACTGGACAGTGCCCGCTCCATGCTGACCGCCGCCGGGATCGAGCCCCTCGTACGGCAGTCGGGGCCGCCGCTGGAGCCGCAGAGCGCGTCCCTGCTCGGCTGGGTCGTCAGGGAGGCCGTCACCAACACCGTGCGGCACAGCAAGGCCACCCGGTGCGAGATCGCCGTGGACGGCGAGAAGCCCGAACGTGTGCGGCTGGTGATCAGTGACAATGGGCGCGGCGTAGGCTCGACGCCACCCGGCAGCGGGCTGAAGGGCCTGACCGAACGTCTCGCGGCGGCGGGCGGCTCACTGGATGCGGGCCCCGGCCGGTCCGGCTTCCGCCTGGTGGCCGAACTGCCGGTGGAGACCGCCGTACCGGGCCCGGCGCCGGGGGTGGTGCCCGCCCCGGAGTGACCGGCAGACCGCCGGGCACCGATTGCCCGAGTGACCACAGATTGGGAGAGCAGCGAATGATCCGAGTCCTCCTCGCCGAAGACCAGGGCATGATGCGGGGAGCGCTCGCTCTGCTCCTCGGCCTTGAGGAGGACATCGAGGTGGTCGCCCAGGTGGCCACCGGCGACGCGATCGTCGCGGCGGTGCTGGACGCGAACCCCGATGTGGCGCTGCTCGACATCGAACTCCCCGGCCGCAGCGGGCTCGACGCGGCCGCCGAGCTGCGGACGCGGGCCCCGGGGTGCCGGGTGCTGATCCTCACCACGTTCGGCAGGCCCGGCTACCTGCGCCGCGCGATGGAGGCGGGCGCGGCGGGCTTCCTGGTCAAGGACGGTCCGGTGGAGGATCTGGCCGCCGCGATCCGCCGGGTGCTGGCCGGTGAGACGGTCATCGACCCCGCCCTGGCCGCGGCCGCCCTGAGCGCGGGGCCCAGCCCGCTGACGGCGCGCGAGTGCGATGTGCTGAACGCGTCGGTGGACGGGGCGACCGTCTCCGACATCGCGGGGAAGCTGCACCTCTCGGAGTCGACGGTCCGCAACTACCTCTCGTCCGCGATCGGCAAGACCGGCACCCGCAACCGCATGGAGGCCGTACGGTCGGCCCGGCAGCAGGGCTGGCTGTAGCCCCGCAGGCCGGTCTCCCGGCAGCGAGGCGGCGGCAGGCCCCCGCCGGCGGGGCGCGGTCAGCCGCCCGACGGCTCCGACGAGGAGACCGGGCGGCCGGTCACCCGCGTACGGGCCCCGGGCATCCACACCAGCATCAGCACCGCACCGGCGAGCAGGACGAACCCGCCGCACCGGAACGCCAGCGCGTAACCCTCGGTCAGCGCCTCGGCCCCGGTGCCGCCCCGGGCACGGGAGGCGGCGACGGTGGAGAGGACCGCCAGGCCAAGCGAACCGCCCAGCGTACGGGAGGTGTTGACCAGACCGGAGACCAGACCCGCGTCGCCCGGCGCCGCACCCGACGTGGCGAGCGAGGCGAGCGGCGTCATGGCGAGACCGGCACCGGCCATCATCAGCACACCGGGCAGCATGATCGAAGTGAGATAGGCGCCGTACGCCGTCATCGTCGACTGCCAGCCGAATCCGGCCACGGTGATCAGGATGCCGGCGACCGCCACGTTCTTGGCCGCCGAACCGGGACATCAGCCGCGGGGCGAACTTGGACCCGGCGATGACGGTCAACGAGCTGGGTACGAGGGCGAGTCCGGCCACGAACGGCGTGTAGCCCAGCACGTTCTGGGCGTACAGCGTCATGAAGAACCACATGCCGAAGCTGCCCGTGCCACAGACGAACATCGCCTGTCCGACCGCAAGCGCTCCACGCTTCGGGCGAAGCCCCCCGGGGGCTGGAGCGGGCAGACATGACGGAGCCCCCTCACCGGTTGGGAGGGGGCTCCGTCAGTGCTCGGTCAGCAGACCGCGGGCGGGATGCTCTGGTCGTACTGGAAGACGTTGTGCGGGTCGTACTTCGCCTTGATCTTGCGCAGGCGGTCGAAGTTGTTCCGCCAGTAGGCGGTCTCCCAGTCCTGCGTGCCGATGTTCGGCACGTTGACGTAGGCGCCGTCCACGTAAGGGCGCAGCTCCTGGCTGAACTCGGCGATCCATGCCTGGGCCTGCGGCGTGAGCGGGTCGCAGATGCCCGGCTCGTCACTGCGCTTGCCCCAGCCGACGCCGGGCTCGGCGTAGAAGAGCGCGTCGCGGTGCGGGAACGCCGTGCCGCATTGGGGGCTCTTCCTGACGTTCCCGCCGAACGCCTGGAGGAAGTAGTTGCTTTCGTCCGTAGGAGCGGCCCTGATGAACGAGGAGACGATGTCGATCGCCTTGGTCGGGAACGGCTTCTTGGCGAACTGCGAGTAGAACTTCCAGTTGGCCGGCTCGAGCTCGGTCGGGATCTGGAATCCCGCGTACACGTCGCCCCAGTTGCCCACCTGCGTCGTGACCTCCGGGCTGCCGATCGACAGGATCGGGGCCAGCAGCCTCTTCGTCTCCGCGGGCGTTCCCTCCGGGAGCACCGCGAACAGCAGGGTCTGGTTCCGGTGGGCCTCGAGCTGGGTGCCGAGGCGAACGTCGGTGTACGGCGCAGTGCGCTGGTAGGCCTCGAAGAGCCTGCGCAGGTCGCCGGTGCCGTCCCACGTGGCCTGGAGATACGTGACGCTCTTCAGCGGAGCCAGCTTGTAGGTGAGGGAGGTGACGATGCCGAAGTTGCCGTTGCCCGCTCCGCGCAGCGCCCACAGCAGATCCGAGTGGTGCTTCAGGTCGACCTTGATCACCTTGGCGCACTCGTCGCCTTCCGCGACGACGATCTCGGCGCCGATCAGGCTGTCACAGGCCATGCCGAGCCAGCGGGTCAGGAAGCCGAAGCCGCCGCCGAGCGTGGCGCCGGACAACCCCACGCTGCCTTCGGTACCCGTCGTCACCGCGAAGTTTCGCTTCGCGAGCGTGGTCACCGCTTCTTCCTGGTTGAGCCCGGAGCCGACGGTCGCGACGCGGGCGCCGGCGTCGATGTGGACCGACTTCAGTTCGCTGACGTCGATCACGAGGCCGCTGTCGACGTTCGACCAGCCCTCCAGGCAGTGGCGGCCGCTGCGGATCCGCAGCGCGACATCGTGCTGCCGCGCCCACGTCAGGGCGTTGACCACGTCCTGGGTGTTCTGGGCGAAGACGATGACCAACGGATAGTGGGAGAAGAGCTGATCCCAGCCCAGGCGCGCGTCCGTGTACCCGGCGTCGTGGGGCCGGACGATCCGCCCGGTCAGCTCCGCCGGCGGGCAGTGTCCGTGCCCCCCGAGCGCTCCGCTCACCGAAGCCTCCGTCACAGCGCTCGCAGCGGGGGCTGCGGCAGCAGCGATACCCGGCACGACGACGGCACCGGCGCCGACGACCGCCGAAGTCTTGAGCAACCGACGCCGGGAAAAGTCGTTCATGGTCCGTGTCCTCTCAACCACTCACGGGAGCGAATTGGCATTTTGTGGATCAACAGGGCAAAGCGGACGGTAGCAAGAGCGCCCACGACTGCCCGTCCCGACACGCTCGCCACCATGGCCAAGTCGGATGCCAGAGAGCCATCCACGCAGGTGAGATCTGTCCCGGCCCAAGGCGGGGCCCTTGCACAAGTCGCTTCCGGACGGAGGCTCTTAGTGCTCTGCGTCGTAAGTCCTTCGGCGCGTTGATCATGCTGCCGGGGCGGCAGAGGATTCTTCTGAGGTGATCGGCGGTGTGCCGGTCGAGCCTGACCAGCAGATCGTCCAGGTCGGAGGTGGTGAACTTCCCCTGGAACGGTTGTGCCGTGGCGTTGTAGAGGTCTTCGAAGGCTCGGAGCCCGTCCGCGACCTCGTTGAGGTCGGTGAAGTCGTTGGGTGTCACGACCTTGCGCTGCACGACGGAGAAGTAGATCTCCACCTTCGCGTGGTGGACGTCGTAGGCGGCCAGGAAGGCCACCGCGCCGCCGCGGCCGTAAGTGTGGTTCACCCGCATCGCCCTGGCCTGCCCGGGGGCCAGGGTGGGTGGCAGCGGCAGCGGGCCTGGATGGAGGTCTTCTCATCCGCGCTGATCACGTACTCGTCCGGGCCGAGCGCTTCGCCGTTCCAGATGCGGGCATAGAGGTCGAGCACGCGCTCGGCCTTGGCCGGAAGGCAGGGTCGGTGATGAAGGTCCAGGACTGGTACTGCCAGGGCTTGAGCGCGTCCTGCTTGGGCCAGCGCCGCACGGTGGAGGCGGAGATCGCGCCGGCGATGGCGCGGCCGACGACCTCGCGGGCCAGCTCCGGGGCCGACCAGCGCGAGAGCGGTGTGCCGCCTGGGCGCGCCGGAGCGCTCACTCCCGCCGCAGCACCGTCACCACCGCGGCCCCGCCGAGACCGATGTTGTGCGCGAGGCCGACCCGGGCCCCCGGTACCTGCCGGCCGCCGGCCTCCCCGCGCAGCTGCCAGGCCAGTTCGGCCGCCTGGGCCAGGCCCGTCGCTCCCAGCGGATGGCCTTTGGAGATCAGCCCGCCCGACGGGTTGACCACCCACCGGCCGCCGTGTGTCGTCGCCCCGCTCTCCACGAGCTTGCCCGACTCCCCGTCGGCGCACATGCCCAGAGCCTCGTACGTCAGCAGCTCATTGACCGAGAAGCAGTCGTGCAGCTCGACGACGTCGACGTCCTCGATACCGAGACCGGACCGCTCGTACGCCTGCCGCGCCGCCTCGCGCGACATCGGCCGGCCCACCGCGTCGATGCACGAACCCGACGCGAAGCTCTCCTCGGTGTCCGTCGTCATCGCCTGGCCCGCGATCTCCACCGCCTTGTCGTGCAGGCCGTGTTCGACGAGGAACCGCTCCGACACGACGACCGCCGCGGCGGCGCCGTCCGAGGTCGGCGAGCACTGGAGTTTCGTGAGCGGCCGGTGGATGGTCTTCGCCGCCAGGATCTCGTCCACCGTGTAGACGTCCTGGAACTGGGCGCGCGGGTTGTCCGCCGAGTGCCGGTGGTTCTTGGCGCCGACCGCGGCCAGCTGGGCGGCGGTCGTCCCGTACCGCTCCATGTGCTCCCGGGCCGCGTTGCCGAAGATCTGCGCGGTCGGCGGAGACATCTCGAAGCCGTGTCCCGCGGCCATGATCCCGTAGTGCCTGGCCACCGGGGACGTCTTGAAGTCCCCACTGTCCGCTCCGCCGCCGAGCGCGCCACGCTGCATCTTCTCGAAGCCGAGCGCGAGCACACAGTCCGCGATGCCGCCCTCGACGAACTGCCGCGCCATCATCAGCGCCGTCGACCCGGTGGCGCAGTTGTTGTTGACGTTGTAGACGGGTATCCCGGTGAGCCCCAGCTCGTACGCGGCGCGCTGTCCGGCCGTGGAGGCCTGGAAGCAGTAGCCGACGGGCAGTTGCTGCACCTGCCCATAGGCGACCCCGGCGTCGGCGAGCGCCTGGGTGCCTGCCTCCTTCGCCATGTCCCAGTACTGCCAGTCACGGCTCTCCGGCTTCTCGAACTTGGTCATCCCGACGCCGACGATGTACGCCTTCATGGTCCTGTCCCGCTTCCCGGGCCCGCTGCCCTGTCCCGCGCCCGGCGTGCCGCCGGACTTCCACCTGACGCCCCGTCAGATAGGTAGATAGTGGCAGCGGGAGACGGTCAGCGGAAGGCCGCGGGCCCGGTGAGTGCCCGGCCTCGTGCAGTTCGAGCGCGGTGCTCCTTACTGGCGTGGGGACGGGGCGGGGCCAGGATGGATTTCAGCCTTGGGTGAGGCGGTCGATCTCCGCCTCGACCGGGCGGCGGGGCACTCACGGATCGCGCGGCAGGCCGAGCAGACGCTCGGCGACCACATTGAGCTGCACCTGAGTGGTCCCGCCTGCGATGGTCAGGCAGCGCGACATCAGGAAGCCGTGGACGGCCTGCTCCCCCGGTCCTTCACTGACCGCGCCGGCCGGCCCCAGCAGTTCGAGGGACAGCTCTGCGACCTTCTGCTGGTGCGGGGTCTGCACCAGCTTCCGCACGGAGGCGCCCGCGCCCGGTTCGAGCCCGGAGACCTGCTGGAGGGTGGTGCGCAGCCCGATGCAGGCGAGGGCGTGCGCCTCGGCGGCGAGCGCGCCGATCCGGGCACGCTGGGCGCCGTCGAGCCCGTCCGACCTGGCGATCAGCGCTTCGAGTCCGGTGGGGAAAGTCAACTGGTCGGCCATGTGGACGCGTTCGTTGCCGAGGGTGTTGCGGGCCACCCGCCAGCCGTCGTCGACCGCGCCGAGTACCGCGTCATCGGGCAGCAGCACGTCGTCGAAGTACACCTCGTTGAAGAGCGAGTCGCCGGTGATCTCCTTGAGCGGCCTGATGTCGATCCCGGCGGTCCTCTTCATGTCCACCAGGAAGTAGGTGAGCCCCTTGTGCCGGGGGGCTTCCTGGTTCGTACGGGCGAGCAGGATGCCGTGGTCGGCCCACTGCGCGGCTGAGGTCCATAGTTTCTGGCCGTTGACCAGCCAGCCGCCCTCGACGCGGTCCGCGCGGGTACGCAGCGAGGCGAGGTCGGATCCGGCGCCGGGCTCCGAGAAGAGCTGGCACCAGAGCACGTCGCCGCGGAGCGTCGGGGCCAGATGACGAGCGCGCTGCTCCTCGGTCCCGTACGCGAGCAGGGATGGCACCACCCAGGTGGCGATCCCCAGATCGCTGATCCGCACCCCTGCCGCATTCAACTCCTGTTGTACGGCGAGTTGTTGGACCGGACCCGCGCCGAGGCCGTACGGCTCCGCAAGGTGGGGGGCCGCGTACCCGGTGGGCGCGAGGACGCGGCGCGCCTCGGCCGGGTCCAGGCCGCGGACGGCCCCGATCGCCTCGCGGGCCCGCTCCCGGTACGGGGCGGCCTCGGCGGGCAGTTCCAGGCGCAGTTCCCGGCGTGCGCCCGCGGCGGCGAGCCGCACGGCCCGCGCCCGGTGGGTGTCGCCGGGGCCGAGCAGCTGCCGGGCGACGACGGCGCGGCGCAGATGGAGGTGTGCGTCGTGTTCCCAGGTGAAGCCGGTGCCGCCGAGGATCTGGATGCAGTCCTTGGCGCAGCTGTGGGCGGCGTCCAGCGCGGTGGCGGCCGCGAGCGACGCGACGAGCCCGCGCGCCCCGGCACTCACCTCGGCACCCGCCTCGGCACTCGCCTCCCCGCTCGCATCGGAGGAGTCGCAGCCCGCTTCGGCGGCCCGCGCCGCGTCCCAGGTCAGCGCCCTGGCCTGCTCGACCCGCAGGAGCATGTCGGCGCAGAGGTGCTTGACGGCCTGGAACTGGCCGATGGGCCGCCCGAACTGCTCGCGCACCTTGGCGTGCTCGGTGGCGGTGTGCAGCGCCCAGGCCGCCGTACCGCAGGCGTCCGCGGCGAACAGGACGGCCGCCAGATCGGTGACGACCTCGGCGTCGAGTGTCAGCAGCCGGCCGGCCGGTACGTCCGCCCGCAGCCGCACATCGGCGGTCGGCCGGGTCGGGTCCACGCTCCGCTGGGCACGTACATCGAGATCCACGGCGTCCACGGCGGCCCAGTGCCCCTCGTGCCGCAGCAGGACCAGACCGGCCTCAGCCCCGCCGAGTACCGGATCGCCCGCGTCGCCCAGGGCCACCGCGCCCGTCCACCGTCCGTCCGCGAGCGGCGCCGCGAGGTCGGGGCGGCCCGCGCGGTGCAGCACGGCGGAGGCCAGCACAGTCGGGAGATAGGGGCCGGGAAGCGCCGCACGGGCGGCCTCCTCCAGGATGACGGCCTGCTCCAGGAGGCCGCCGCCCCCTCCCCCGTACTCCTCGGGGAGATGCGCTCCCAGCAGCCCCTGCGCGGCGAGGGACGCCCAGTGGGCCGGTGGCACATCGCCGCCACCGGCACTGTGACCGCCGGCACTGCCACCGCCACTGCCGCGGCCACTGCCACCGCCGTCCTCGCCGGCGCCGTCGCTGCCGGGTGGCGCGTCGAGCAGTTCGCGGGCCTTGGCGGGCGGCACCTCCCGCGCCAGCAGCCCCCGCACGGCGTCGGCCAACTCCCTCTGCTCCTGCGTGATTCCGATGCCCATACACAGCGAGGCTAGAACACGTTCCATTCTGACGGAAGGTCAGGTACCGAGGCCGGAGCAGGTGATACAGATCACGCGGCACTTATATGGCGTTTACCGGAATACACGAACCCCTCCGGAAGCTTCATAGTGCAACCACTTGGACGCCCGGTCCCCTGCCGGTCCGCCCTACGCCCTGGAGGCTTCACGCATGACACAGGCCGCTCCCTCGCTGCCCGAGATCACCACCGAGGAACCGCGCACCCCCCGTGGCAGGGGCGGCATCGTCCCCGTACTCGCCTTCGCAGGCATCGTCGTGGCCGTCATGCAGACGCTGCTCGTCCCGGTCATCAAGGACCTGCCGACGCTGCTGAGCACCGCCCCGTCGAACGCCACCTGGGTCATGACCGCCACGCTGCTCGCGGGCGCGATAGCCACCCCGATCATGGGCCGGCTCGGTGACCTCTACGGCAAGCGGCGGATGCTGCTCGCCAGCCTCGCCGTCATGGTGATCGGCTCGCTGATCTGCGGGTTCACCGACAACCTGCTGATCATGATCGTCGGCCGTGCGCTCCAGGGCTTCGCCATGGGCGCCATCCCGCTCGGTATCGGCATCATGCGCGACGAGCTGCCCCGCGAGAAGCTCGGCTCGGCCATGGCGCTGATGAGCTCCTCCATCGGCGTCGGCGGCGGGCTCGCCCTGCCGGCCGCCGCCCTGGTGGCACAGCACGCCGACTGGCACGCCCTGTTCTTCGGCGCCGCCGGTCTCGGCGTCATCTCGATGCTGCTCACCCTCGTCTTCGTACCGGAGTCCTCGACCCGCGCCCAGGGCAGCTTCGACACCATCGGCGCGCTCGGTCTCTCGGCCGGTCTGGTCTGCCTGCTGCTGCCGATCACCAAGGGCTCCGACTGGGGCTGGACCTCGGGCACCACGCTCGGCCTCTTCGGCGGTGCGCTCGCCATCCTGCTGCTGTGGGGCGTGATGGAGCTGCGGGTCGCGGCCCCGCTGGTGGACCTGCGCACCACGGCCCGCCGCGAAGTGCTGCTCACCAACCTGGCGTCGATCATGGTCGGTGTCGCGTTCTACGCCATCTCGCTGGTGCTGCCGCAGCTGCTCCAGCTGCCGAAGGCGACCGGTTACGGCCTCGGCCAGTCGATGGTGGTCGCGGGCCTGTGCGTGGCGCCGCTCGGCCTCACGATGATGCTCACCGCGCCGGTCTACGCCAAGATCGCCGCGAAGTACGGGCCCAAGGTCTCGCTGATGATCGGCATGCTGATCATCGCGATCGGGTACGGGGCGGGGCTCGCCCTCATGAGCGCGCCCTGGCAGACCATCATCATCTCGGTCGTCGTCGGCGCGGGCATCGGTCTCGCCTACTCCTCGCTCCCCGCGCTGATCATCGGCGCGGTCGACCCCTCCGAGACGGGCGCGGCCAACGGCCTGAACACGCTGATGCGTTCCATCGGCACCTCGGTGTCGAGTGCGGTGATCGGCATGGTGCTCGCGCACTCATCGACCGCGCTGGGCCCGGTGTCCGTACCGAGCATGAGCGGCTTCCGCACCTCGTTCATGATCGCCACGGCCGCGGTCGTGATCGGCCTGGCCTTCGCGGCGTTCCTCCCCTCGCGCAAGCGCGCGGCCGCGAAGTCGCGGCCCGTCGCCACGCAGGACGGCGGCACGGCTGAGGGCAGCACGGCGTCCGTCGCCGAGGCCGCGGCGGCCCTGCTCGAAGCCCAGGACCGCGGCTTCCCGGATTTCCGGGGGTTCCAGGGGCGGGTGCTCGACGCCGACGGCGCTCCGGTGCCGCGCGCCACGGTCACGCTGATCGACCACCGCGGCCGGCAGTCGGGGATCGTGGTCGCGGACGGCGCCGGCACCTTCGCGCTCGCCGCGCGGTCGGCCGGTACGTACATCCTGGCCGCCACGGCGCCCGGCCTCCCGCCGCTGGCCACCCATGTCGCGTACACGAGCGTCGATCAGCTGGTGGCGGTGGACCTGAAGCTGGGAGCGACCGTGCCGGCCAACGCGAGCCGGTAGCCATCGCCGGGGCCGGGGCGAGCCGGCAGGCGTCGCCGGGGGCCCGCTCGGGGCCCCCGGCCCCCGGGACTAGCATGGCCCGGCCCGGCCCACCGGCAAGCCCCACCCGTACCCAGCCCCGCCCAGCCCCGTCCCGCCCCGCACAGGAGGATCCCCATGGCCGCCCCCACGCCAGCGACCCTGGCCGCGTTCGAGGCCGCCAAGGGGTTCATGCCCGCGGACGAAGGGCTCGCACTGTACGAGGCGGCCGTGCTGGCCGCCGGGCTCGGCTTCCCGCTCCTGGAGGTCGGCACCTACTGCGGCCGGTCCACCCTCCTCATCGCCGACGCCGCGCGCGCGGCCGGGGTCCCCGCCATCACCGTCGACCACCACCGCGGCAGCGAGGAGCAGCAGCCCGGCTGGGAGTACCACGACCCCTCCGTCGTGGACCCCGAGGTCGGCCTCATGGACACGCTCCCCACCTTCCGCCGCACCCTGCACAGGGCGGGACTCGAAGACCATGTGATCGCGATGGTCGGCCGGTCCCCGCAGGTCGCCAAGGCCTGGGGCGGACCGCTCGGCCTGGTGTTCATCGACGGCGGCCACACCGACGAGCACGCGAGCGGCGATTACGAGGGCTGGGCCCCGCACCTCGCGGACGGCGGGCTGCTGCTCGTCCACGACGTATTCCCGGACCCGGCCGACGGCGGCCAGGCCCCGTACCGCGTCTACCTCAGGGCCCTCGCGTCCGGCGCCTTCACCGAGATCTCCGTAACCGGCTCGCTGCGCGTCCTGCGGCGCACCGGAACGGGGATCTGAGCAGCCGGACCATCCGGGCCCCCGGCCGGACGGCCGGGCCAGGACCGGTCGGCGACGGAAGGCCGGGCTGTCGCGGGGGAGGCCGTAAGCTCGCGCCGTGCTGTACGACGACGATGACGACACCCGCCCCTCCCTCGCGCGCCGCCTCCGGAAGTCACCGGGGGTGATCACGGTCGCCGTCCTGGTGCCCGCCTGTCTGGCGGGCTGGCTGATCTGGCATGCCGTGGGCGGCCCGGACGAGACGTCCGCGAAGACCCCGGCGCAGACACGGGCACAGGACAGCACCCCGAGCGCCACCCCGTCGAAGCCCTCGCATACGGCGACCGGCGACGACGACGAGCCCGGCAAGAGCGCACCCGCCGGACAGGGACCGCTCACGGGAAAGGTCGTCGTGATCGACCCGGGGCACAACCCGAGCAATTACCGTCACCCCACCGAAATCAACCGCCGGGTGAATATCGGCAATGGCACAACAGAGTGCGACACCACCGGCACTTCGACCAATAACGGTTATGCCGAGGCCCAGTTCACTCTCGATGTCTCGCACCGGCTGCGCGCCCTGCTCGAAAAGCAAGGGGCGAAGGTCACGTTGACCCAGAACGACGACCACAGTTTCGGCCCCTGTGTGACCGAACGGGCCGCCTTCGGCAACAAGGCGAAAGCGGACGCCGCCGTCTCCGTGCACGCCGACGGCTCGTCGGCCGGCCACCGGGGTTTTCATGTGATCCTTCCCGCCCTGGTGAAAGCGGGTACGGCCAACACCGCTGACATCGTGGCCCCGTCGCGTGATCTCGGGACGCGGATCGCCGGAAAGTTCGTCCGGGACACCGGAACCGCTCCTTCCAACTACATCGGCGGCGGTACGGGGTTGGACACCCGGGGTGATCTCGGCGGGCTCAATCTCTCAACCGTGCCCAAAGTGTTCATCGAATGCGGCAATATGCGTGATCCCAAGGATGCCGCTCTGCTCACAAGCGGAAGCTGGCGCCAGAAGGCCGCACAGGGGATCGCGGACGGCATCAGCAGCTTTCTCCACGCGGAGTGACGAGACCCGACACACGAGCCCCCGGGGCAGACGATAGATTCACCCCTACGATGGGGAGCCGCCCCCGAGCTCCACGCCGCCCCGACGAGCCGACCTACTAAGGATTCTTACGTGAACATCCGCTCCCTCACACGAGGCGACGGCGTGGTGATCGGAGCAGCGGTGGTGCTGTTCATCGCCTCGTTCCTCGACCTCACCTCTTACGGCAACCAGTGCAGCGGTTCGTACTGTGCCAACCTGAACAACCCCAGCGCGTGGGACTCACTGGGCACGCTGATGAGCATCTACCTGGCCGGCGTCATCGGGGCAGCCCTGATCACCGTGGCCCGCGCGCTGCCGCAGCCGCGCAAGGTCGCGGGTCTCGACATGGCTCAGTTCGGTGTCGCGTTCACTATCTTCGCCGCGTGGACGGGTTTCTGGACCCTGGTCGACGCGTCGAGCCGGGGGGCCGGACTGATCCTGGGATTCATCGCGGCGCTGGTGCTCGCGGGCGCGGCTGTCGCCGGCCCGATGCTCCCCGCGCTCAAGGGCCCGCTGATGAGCGCCCCGAAGCCGGCCGCCGTGACGCCGTCCCCGTACGGTGTGCAGGCAGCCGGTGCGCCGGGCCAGGGCTACGGGTACCCGGGCGCACAGGCCCAACAGCCCTACGGCGCCCAGCCGCAGCCGGGTCAGCCGCAGCCCGCGTTCGGAGCCCAGGCCGCCGCGCACCCCGGCCAGCCGCAGGACACCCACCAGCCCACGGCGGCCCAGCCGCAGCCTTCGGCCGACGCCCCCGCCGGGGAGTTCGCACCGTTCTGGTTCGCTGTCCCGGTGGCGCGCCCGCTGTACGGGGAGGACGGCTCGCCCGCCCCCATCGCCGAACTGGCCCCGGGGACCTGGTACCTGGCTGTCGAGCAGCGTGGCCCGGGCCTGATCGCGCAGACGCAGGACGGCCGGCGCGGCGTGCTCCAGGACACCACGGGCATCCAGCGCGGCTGACGCCCTTTCTTCCAGCCCTGACGCCTCACAGCCCCCGCCCCTTCCGGGCGGGGGCTGTTGCGTCTACAGTCGCCTGACGGGCCGTCAGTTATTTGCGACCGGGAGGCTTTACGATGCGTCTAGGACTCGCCCTCGGCTACTGGGGCCGCGGCCCGGACCCCGGTCATCTCGAACTGGCCCAGGAGGCCGAGCGGCTCGGCTACGCATCCGTCTGGACATCCGAGGCCTGGGGCTCCGACGCCTTCACCCCGCTGACCTGGATCGCGGCGCACACCTCCCGTATCCGGCTGGGCACGGCGATCGTCCAGATGGCGGCCCGCTCCCCCACGGCCACCGCGATGCACGCACTCACCCTGGACCACCTCTCCGGCGGCCGGATGATGCTGGGTCTCGGGCTTTCGGGACCGCAGGTGGTGGAGGGCTGGTACGGACGCCCGTTCCCCAGCAGCCCGCTCACCGCGACCCGTGAGTACGTCGACGTCATCCGCCAGGTCCTCAGACGGGAGGCCCCGGTCGAGCTGGAGGGCCGCTTCCACGCCCACCCGTACCGGGGCGCGGACGGCACCGGTACCGGCAAGCCGCTCAAGCCGATCACCCATCCGCTGCGGGCCGGACTGCCCATCCTGCTGGGGGCCGAGGGGCCGAAGAACATCGCCCAGACCACCCGTATCGCGGACGGCTGGCTGCCCCTGTACTGGTCGCCGACCCGCTTCGACGTCTACGAGGCGTCGCTCGCCGGCCTCCCCGATGACTTCATGATCGCGCCGATGGTCCGTGCGCACGTCTGCGACAGCGTGGCCGACGGCCTGCTGCCGGTGAAGGCGATGCTCGGCTTCTACATCGGCGGCATGGGCCACGCGGCCCGTAACTTCCACGCGGACCTGATGGCGCGGATGGGGTTCGAGGCCGAGGCCCACCGCATCCAGGAGCTGTTCCTCGCCGGCCGCAGGGAAGAGGCGGTGCTGGCGGTGCCGGACGCGTTCGCCGACGAGATCTCCCTGGTGGGACCGCGCCAACGAATCGCCGAACGGCTGGAGTTGTGGCGTAAGGGCCCCGTGACTGACCTGTTGGTGACGGCTCCGGACCTGACGACGCTGCGGGTGCTGGCAGAGCTGAACACCTGAACCGCACCGGCAGCCGCTGCCGACTCTGCCGTCCTGCCGGGGGCGGGCCGGCAGGGTCGGCGCGAGTCCCTAGAACGAGGCCCGCTCCAGCCAGAAGTCCAGCAGTTCCCGGTCGCCCAGCACCTCCACCCGGTCGCTGCCCGCGGGCAGCCGCCGGTAGAAGACCTGGAGCACGTCGGTCAGCGGCCCCCGCAGCGCCACCGTCGCCTTCTCGTGCGCCCGGCGCCAGCTGAACCCGTCGTCACCGAACTCGACCAGCCACTCCGCACCGGCCGCGTCCGTGGCGTGCAGATGGATCGACCGGCCCGCTCCCCGCAGGTCGGCCGCGTCCTTGTCGCCTGAGGCCTGCGCGAAGGCCAGGATCTCCAGCCACTCGTCGATGGTGTCGGCGGCGACGTCCGCATCGACGTCGAACGGCACACCGGCCGTCAGGGCCGCGTCCGCCCGGTGGACCACCGTCTCGTGGACCATCCGGCGCGCCCAGAACCCGGCGCGCTGATCGGCCGCCCACGTCCAGACCACCGTGTCCGGGCCCGCCGCCCGCAGGGTCGCCGCGAGCCGCGCGGCGCCCGAGGCCAGCCAGTCGCCCAGGGCCTCCGGGTCCTCGTCGGCCGGACCGGCGCTGTCCGGCACCTGGCCGGGCGGAACCGCCTCGGTTGCCTTCGTCCGTACGATCGCCTCGGCCCAGCGGTGCGCGCGGCCCAGATGGCGGGTCAGCTCCCCCAGGCTCCACTCCGGGCAGGTCGGCACCGTCGCCGCCAGGTCGGCTCCGGCCAGCGCCGCCCCGAACAGTTCGGTCTGCCGCAGGAGTTCGTCGCAGTAGTGGTCATGTCCCAGTAGCGTCATGGCCTCACCCTAACCAGCGCAGTGGCGCGGAGATCGCGGATATCCCGGGCCGGTCCGGTCACGGTCGGCCCCCGGAAAGGGCCTGACTGACCGACGGGGGTTTCACACAAGCACAAGCGGCAACACGTTCGACCATGTCCAGATATTCGAGCGCAAGCAGCCCGGCGGCGAAAGCCATCATGGTGGTCGCCGATGTCATGGCCTTCATCCTGGGCCTGTGGATTCTGATGTATCTCCTGGACGCGAACCGGGCCAATGACCTGGTGACCTTCGTCCACCACGCGGCCGACTGGCTGGCCGGCTGGTCCCGCGACCTGTTCACCTTCAATGAGGCCTGGGCCCGCGTCGTCTCGGGCTACGGCCTCGCGGCGGTCGTGTACCTCTTCATCGGCCACCTCGTCGCGGGCCGGTTGCGCCGGCACTGAGCCGCCACCCGCGCGGCCCGTGCCGAACCGTCAGCGGCAGCAGTCCGGTTCGAGCCCGGTCGGCAGCCGCTCCGCCCCGAAGACCGCGGTGGTCGCCTCGTCCCCGCCGAGCGCGGCCACCGCGAGCAGCAGTGATCCCGCCGTCCAGCTGGTGCGTTCCAGCGGCCACAGCGCCCGGTCGTCGAACACGTACCCCGTCCAGTACATACCGTCGTCCGCACGCAGGTGCCGGATCGACTGGAGTATCTCCAGCGCCCGGTCCGACTCCCCCATCACCCAGAGTGTCAGGGCGAGTTCGCAGCTCTCGCCACCGGTCACCCAGTTGTTGGGCAGCACACAGCGCACCCCGAGGTCCGGTACGACGAAGCGGTCCCACTCCCCGTCGATCCGCTGCTTCGCCGCCGATCCGCCGATCGCGCCGCCGAGCACCGGGTAGTACCAGTCCATCGAGTAGCGGCTCTTGTCGAGGAAGCGCTCGGGGTGGCTGCGGATCGCGTGCCCCAGCGCGCCAGTCGCCAACTCCCAGTCGGGTTGCGGCTCCTCGCGCTCGTCGGCGAGCGCGAGCGCGCAGCGCAGCGCCTGGTAGACGGACGAGCAACCGGTCAGCAGCGCGTCCTCGACGACCGCCCCGCCCTCCTCTGCCGGCTCCCTCTTCCAGCCGATCTCGCCGCCCGGCTGCTGGAGTTGGAGCACGAACTCGACCGCGGCCCGCACGACGGGCCACATCCGGTCGGCGAAGGTGTCGTCGCCGGTGGCCAGATAGTGGTGCCAGACGCCGACTGCGACGTACGCGCAGAAGTTGGTCTCCCGGCCCCGGTCGGTGATCCGGGCCGCGTCGCCGTCCTGGTAGGCGGCGTACCAGGAGCCGTCCTCGTTCTGGTGCCGGGCGAGCCAGGCGTACGCGCGCTCCGCGGCCTCGTGCTCGCCGGCGGCGTCGAGCGCCATGGCCGCCTCGGTGTGGTCCCACGGGTCGAGGTGGTGCCCGCGGAACCAGGGGATCGCGCCGTCCTCGCGCTGGACGGCGAGGATCCCGGCGACCGTGCGGGCGGCCTGCTCGGCGGTGAGGACTCCGGGCAGGACCAGATGTTCCGTACGGCCCGGTGAGGTCACGCGTCCACCCGCGGTGTGTGCGGCTTGGTCGCGTACGCCACGAAGCTCTTGCCGACGACCGGGTTCAGCGCGCGCTCGGCGAGCCGGGTCGCCAGCGGCTTCTTCATGATGTCCCAGACGAGGAGCTGGTGGTAGGCGCGGACCGGCAGCGCCTTGTCGTTGTCGACGCCGAAGGCGCACTTGAGCCACCAGTACGGCGCGTGCAGCGCGTGCGCGTGGTGACTGCCGTACGGACGCAGCCCCGCCTCGCGGATCTTGCCGAGGAGTTCGTCGGCCTTGTAGATCCGGATGTGGCCGCCCTCGACCTCGTGGTAGGCGTCGGAGAGCGCCCAGCAGACCTTCTCGGGTCCGTACCGGGGGACGGTGATCGCGATCCGGCCGCCGGGCTTCAGCACCCGGACCATCTCGGCGAGCACTCCTTTGTCGTCCGGGATGTGCTCCATGACCTCGGAGATGATCACGACGTCGAAGGAGGCGTCCGGGAACGGCAGATTGAGCGCGTCGCCCTCCATGGCGGTGGCGGTGGCGCCCGCGGGGGCCTCGCCCTCCTCCTTCATGGCGGCGAACCACTTGGCGACCTCGCGGATCTCCTCGCCGTTCTGGTCGAGCGCCACCACCTGCGCGCCGCGCCGATAGCACTCGAAGGCATGCCGGCCCGCGCCGCAGCCCAGGTCGAGCACACGGTCGCCCGGAGCGAGCGGGAAGCGGGAGAAGTCCACGGTCAGCACGGGGGTCTGCCTTCTTCGCTAGGGGTATGGGAGGGGATGCGGCCTAGGCCGGCACGGAAGGGGTGCCGGAGCGGCGGGCTGCGATGGCTTCGCGGTAGCGCTCCGCGGTGCCGATGGCGGCCTGCTTCCAGGTGAAGCGGGCCAGGACACGTTCGCGCCCGGCCACGCCGAGGCGGGTGCGGAGCACGGGGTCGGCGAGCAGCCGGGACAGGGCGCCGGCCAGCGCGCCCGCGTCGCCGGGTGGCACCGCGAGGCAGGTCTCGCCGTCGGCGCCGGTGACCTCGGGGATGGCTCCGCCGGTCGTGGCGACCAGCGGGGTGCCGGTGGCCATCGCCTCGGCCGCGGGCAGCGAGAAACCCTCGTAGAGCGAGGGCACACAGGCGATCTGCGCGCCGCGCACCAGGTCGACCAGCTCCTGGTCGCTGATGCCCTTGACGAACCGCACCGCCCCGTCGAGCCCGTACCGCTCGATGGCCTGCGCGACCGGTCCGTCCTCGGCTCGTCTGCCGACGACGACAAGGTGGGCGGCCGGGTGCTCGGTACGGAGCTTGGCGAGCGCCTCGACCAGATGGATCAGGCCCTTGAGCGGTACGTCGGCGCTCGATGTCGTCACGATCCGGCCGGGCACCTCGGCCACGGCCGGGTCGGGCGCCCAGAGTTCGGTGTCGGCGCCGATGTGCACGACATGGATGCGGTCCTCGCGCACCCCGAGATCCTCGATGATCTCCTGCTGCGACGAGCCGGAGACCGTGAGGACCGACGGGAGCCTGCGGGCGACCCGCTTCTGCATCCGGGTGAAGCCGTACCAGCGGCGTACGGAGGCGCGGCGGCGCCAGCCGTCCGCGGCCGCCAGGTCGAGCCGCCGGTCGACGGTGATGGGGTGGTGGACGGTGGTGACCAGCGGCGCACCGAGGTCGCCGAGCAGTCCGTAGCCGAGGGTCTGGTTGTCGTGGATGACGTCGAACTCGCCGCGCCTGGCCAGGAGATGGCGCCGGGCGCGCAGCGAGAAGGTCAGCGGCTCCGGGAAGCCGCCGGTCCACATGGTGCCCACCTCGACGGCGTCGATCCAGTCGCGGTACTCGTCGCGTCCCGGGGTACGGAAGGGGTCCGGGCTGCGGTAGAGGTCGAGGCTGGGCAGCTCGGTGAGCGGTACGCCCTCGTCCAGCACCGGGAAGGGCTGGGCGCCGATCACCTCGACGCTGTGGCCGAGCCGGGCCAGCTCCCGTGAGAGGTGCCGGGCGTAGACGCCCTGACCTCCGCAGAAAGGATTGCCCTTGTACGTGAGGAACGCGATACGCAGCGGGCCCCGGGCACCGGCGGCGGAACCACCGGCAAGGGGGCCCGCTTCTATGGCCTCAGCGGTCACACTCGGCCCCCTTCTCGCAGCAGTCCCGGCGGAGCGTAGTCGCTCACGCTAATCTAGAACAAGTTCTCGCAAGCCTGGGGCCCGAGGGCGCCCCCGGAAGAACTCAGCCAGACTTGATCGTTCAATGAGCTTCGAATCTACCGGCAGGTAGCTCCGTCGCAGCAGCCGGATCAGGTGATTCGCGCCACGGCGGGATCGGATGGGACAGATGACTGTGGAAGCCAGGCCGGCATCGCCACCCCTGACGGAGCGGCAGGAGGCGCGCCGCCGCAGGATCCTGCACGCGAGCGCCCAGCTGGCCAGCCGCGGCGGCTTCGACGCGGTGCAGATGCGTGAGGTCGCCGAGTCCTCGTCGGTGGCGCTCGGCACGCTGTACCGGTACTTCCCCTCCAAGATCCATCTCCTGGTCGCCACCATGCAGGACCAGCTCCAGCATCTGCACACCGCCCTCCGCAAGCGGCCCCCCGCGGGCGACACCCCCGCCGAGCGTGTCGCGTCGACGCTGATGGGCGCCTTCCGCGCGCTCCAGCGCGAGCCGCATCTGGCGGACGCGATGGTCCGGGCGCTGACCTTCGCCGACCGGAGCGTCAGCCCCGAGGTGGACACCGTCTCCCGTCTGACGACGGCGATCATCCTGGACGCGATGGGCCTGGAGCACCCCACCCCCGAGCAGCTGTCGGCGGTCCGGGTCATCGAGCACACCTGGCACTCCGCGCTGATCACCTGGCTGTCGGGGCGGGCGTCGATCGCCCAGGTGAAGATCGACATCGAAACGGTCTGCCGGCTGATCGACCTGACCGGCCCGGACAGCGGTCCGGGCCGGATCGCGGCACCGTAGCGGCTCCATGGCTCCCGCCCGGCAGGGCGCCACCGGCCGATGCGCTACTCGTCCGGCGGGAAGACCGTCTCGCCGCTCTCGAGCAGCGTGATCATGATGGCCTCGACCGGACAGCCCTCCGCGGCGGCCAGCACCTTCTCGTTGGCGTCGGTCTCCGGCGACCGTGGCCGGGACTGGCGCGCCGAGTCGAGTGCGAAGCCGTCCGGTGCGTGGTTCACACACATCCCGGAGCCGATGCAGACGGAGCGGTCGACCTCCACGCGCCAGCGGTCACCCATTACCCGCCTCGCCCGCTGCCGGTTCGTACCCGGCGGGAAGGTGGATCATCTTGTGCTCGAAGTACTCGCCGTACCCCTCGGGCCCGAACTCCCTGCCCACTCCGGAGTTCTTGTAGCCGCCGAACGGCCCGAGCATGTCCAGGCTGAAGGTGTTCACGCTGTACGTGCCCGTCCTGACCCGGCGCGCGATCTCGATACCGTGCTCGACGTCCGCCGTCCACACACTGCCGCTGAGCCCGTAGTCGGAGTCGTTGGCGATCTTCACGGCCTCCTCCTCGTCGCCGTAGGGCAGCAGGCAGATCACCGGGCCGAAGATCTCCTCGCGGGCGATCCGCATCGAGTTGTCGACGTCCCCGAAGAGGGTCGGCTCGACGTACCAGCCGCCGTCGATGGCCGCAGGCCGGCCGCCGCCGGTGAGGATCTTGGCGCCCTCCTCCTGGCCGATGCGGATGTAGTCCAGTGAGCGCTGCTGCTGGCGGCGTGCCACCAGCGGGCCGACCTCGGTCGCCGGGTCCATCGGGTCGCCGACCTTGAGCGCGCCCGCCGCCGCGGCGAACGCCTCGGCGATCTCGTCGTACCGGCTGCGCGGGACCAGGATCCGGGTCTGGGCGACACACGCCTGCCCGTTGATCATCCAGGCGAACGGCACGATGCCCGCGACCGTCGGTTCCAGGTCCGCGTCGGACAGGATGATCGCCGCCGACTTGCCGCCGAGCTCCAGGGTCACCCGGGTCAGATTGCGCGCCGCGACCTCCATCACGCGCTTGCCCGCGGCGACGGAGCCGGTGAACGACACCTTGTCCACGCCGGGGTGCCCGACCAGGTACTCGCTCACCTCGCGGTCGGCCGGGAGGATCGACAGGACCCCCTTCGGCAGCCCTGCCTCGCTGACGATGTCGGCGAGGACGTAGGCGTCCAGCGGGGTCTCCGGCGAGACCTTCAGGATCGCGGGGCAGCCCGCGAGCAGCGCAGGGGCGAGCTTGGCGGCGGCCGTGAACTGCGGGACGTTCCACGGGACCACCGCGGCCACCACCCCGACCGGCTCACGCCGTACGAGCAGCTTGCCGAGGACACCGTCCCGGCTCTCCTCGTACGGGAAGGCGCGGGCGGTCGTGATCGCGGCGTCCCACACCATCATCGCGGCGAGCGCCTGCACCATGGTGCTGGAGGTGTACGGGGTGCCGTTCTGGGCGCTGATGACGCGGGCGATCTCCTCGTACCGCACGGCGAACGCGTCCTTGATCCGGGTGATCACCTCGATCCGCTCGTCCAGTGACATCCGGGGCCAGGGGCCCTCGTCGAACGCCTGCCGCGCCACGGCCACAGCGCGGTCCACATCGGCCTCGGACGCGTGCGGCACGCGCCCGATGACCTGCTCGGTGTGGGGCGAGACGACTTCGATGACGTCGGTGCCGAGTGGTTCGGCCCACTCCCCGCCGATGAAGAGCTGCCGGTGTTCCACAAGCTCGGTCATGACTGACTGCCTCCCGGGGGACACTTCCTGACGCTGTATCAGAACTGATACCAGTTCTACTTCGCATCCGGAACCCCCAAGGGCGCGCGGGGGCCTGCCGGAACCGCTCCCGGCAGAACACGCGGTGTCATTGAAACCGGTTCTAGTTATAGTGAGTCGCGATCAAGGGCAGTGCCCCGGAAGAGAGTTGAGGACGCCATGGCGCAGGTGACGGAGCACGGCGGAGGCGTCTGGTCCATCGAGGTCCCGATTCCGGACAATCCCCTGGGCCACACCCTGGTCCACGTCATCGAGACGGACCGCGGCCCCGTACTGATCGACACCGGCTGGGACGACCCCGCCTCCTGGGACGCGCTGTCATCGGGTCTGGCGGCCCTCTCCCTCTCCGTGCCGGACATCCACGGCGTCCTCATCACCCACCACCACCCCGACCACCACGGCCTCTCCGGACAGGTGCGCGAGGCGTCCGGGGCCTGGCTGGCGATGCACGCCGCCGACACCGAGGTCGTCAAGCGCACCCGCGGTGCCGAACCGGCGGCCTGGCTGGAGTACCTCACCCGGAAACTCGCCGCCGCCGGAGCGCCCGACGAACACATCGCACCGCTGCGCCGGGCCCGCGCCTCCGGCGGGATGCGGACGCTCCCGGGGCTGCGGGCCGCCGTCCCCGACCGCGAGATCGTCCCCGGCGACCTGCTGCCGCTGCCCGGCCGCAGACTGCGCGCCATCTGGACGCCCGGCCACACCCCGGGCCATGTCTGCCTCCATCTGGACGAGGAGCACCCGGCGAACCTCCCGGGCAACGGGCGGCTCTTCTCCGGCGACCACCTGCTGCCGGGCATCACCCCGCACATCGGGCTCTACGAGGACCCGGACGACGCCACGGTCACCGACCCGCCCCCACTCTCAACTTCGTTCGGGCGGGGGGACCCCCTCGGCGACTACCTGGACTCCCTGGAGCGGATCGGCCGGCTGGCCCCCGCCGAGGTGCTCCCCGCCCACCAGTACGCCTTCACCGACGCCGCCGGGCGGGTACGGGAGTTGCTGGCCCACCACGAGGACCGGCTCCGGGACCTGCTGACCCTGCTGGCCCGGCCGCTCACCCCCTGGCAGACAGCCGAGCGGATGGAGTGGAACCGCCCCTGGGAGCAGATTCCGCACGGCTCACGCAACATCGCGGTCTCGGAGGCCGAGGCCCATCTGCGACGGCTGGTGAAACTGGGGCAGGCGGAAGCCCTCACCGGCAGTGACCCCGTGACCTATATGGCGGTATAGCCGGAAACATTGCCCCGTTCCTTCCGGTACGCGCGCAAGGCGGCGGCAAACCACCCCGGATCAGGCCCGCCACCCACACGTCACCCGCTCCCCGCCCGCGTCCGAACTCGGGACCAGCGGAGGATAGTCCGCAGGTCGGAGTAGCGTTAGGGTCATGCATTCAGTACCGCACATCACGAGGGGGGCGGCCGCCGATGGCGCCGGACGAGGCTGTGATCGGCTGCACGGGGAAGCTGATCCTGGCAACGCGCGGATCCGCCGGCCCCGGTGAGGTCCTGATCCAGGTCAGAGGAGGCTGGGAAGCCTTTCTCGCCTGGTCCCAGGAGCCCTTGTCGTACGGGGCGACAGTGCTCGTGATCGAATCCCGCGGTACTCGCCAGGTCGACGTCATCGAGTGGACCGATCCCGTGGACCCGCTGGATGCGCTGACCCTCGACCCCGGCGACACCGACTAAGGAGACCAAGGATGTTGGGTTATCGCGTTCCAGCGCCGGACGAGGCCATGCTCATCTCCGGAGGCAGGCGTGGTCTGGGCGGTGCGCCCTTCAGGGTCGTGACCGGCCACGGCAAGTTCGTCCTCCCGGTCTTCCGCAAGACCCGCTTCCTGACCCTCGCGATGTGCGAGGCGGAGGTCGCCGAGACCTGTGTGACACGGCAGGGCATCGTGCTGACCGTGCGGGCCGTCATCGCGTTCAAGGTCGGCAACGACACCGAGAGCATCGTCAACGCCGGCCAGCGCTTCCTCTCGGACCAGGACCAGATGTCGGTGCTGACCGGGCGGATCTTCTCCGGTCATCTGCGCTCGATCATCGGCTCGATGACCGTCGAGGAGATCGTCACCGAGCGGCAGAAGCTCGCCACCGAGGTGCTGGAGACCTCCAAGACGGAGATGGCCAAGATCGGTCTGATCGTGGACTCGCTCCAGATCCAGTCCATCGACGACGGCGAGACGGGCTATATCGCGGCCATGTCCGCCCCGCACACGGCGGCCATCCAGCGGCAGGCGCAGATCGCCCAGGCGCAGGCCACCCAGGCGTCCGTCGAGGCGCAGCAGGAAGCCACCCGTAACCAGGCCGAGTACCAGCGACAGACCGCCGTCGTACAGGCGCAGTACTCGGCGGAGGTGGACCGCGCGCAGGCGCAGGCCGCCCAGGCCGGTCCGCTCGCCCAGGCACACGCGCAGCAGGAGGTGCTCGCGGCCCAGACCGAACTGGCCCAGCGCGCCGCCCAGTTGCGCCAGCAGCAGCTGGTCGCCGAGATCGTGAAGCCCGCCGAGGCCGACGCCGAGCGCATCAGGGTGCTGGCCGTGGCCGAGGCCGAGCGGATGAAGATCCAGGCCGCGGCGGCCGCCTCGTACGACCGGGTGGCGCTCGACCGGATGCTGATCGACCAGCTCCCGCAGATCGTCAAGGAGGCCGCGTCCGGCCTCGCGGGCGCCAATGTCAACGTGCTCAACGGCGCGGACGGCCTGGGCGAGATCGCGGCCGGTCTGGTGGGCCAGGGCCTGACGATCCTCGACTCGGTACGGAAGAACCTGGGCGCGCAGGACGGCGACGCCCACCAGGGCGGCCGGGGCGCGGAGATCCAGCGCTACCTGGGCGCGAAGTCCGGCAAGGACAACGGTGACAACGGCGACAACGGGCCGATCGACATCAAGTAGGAGCGGTCGCCCGTCCCGGACAGCCCCGGGGCCGTACGGGACGGGCACGGACGAGAACGATCGAGTACGGACGGCGGCGCACCGGTTCCAGCGGTGCGCCGCCGTCCGTTCCCCCCGGCCGCCCCCAGCCACCCCGAGGGCGCTCGGTACAGTAAGAACGTCGTCATCACACCCGCACAGGGGGAAGCCGGTGCAATTCCGGCGCTGACCCCTTCCCCAAGCTCTCGGCTTCGCTCGACCGGGGGAGACCCCATCCGTGAGCCACCCTCCCGGTGGTGAGCCGGACCGCCCTGTACGGAAGTGACCGGCTCGTGCCACCGGAAGCCTCCGGTGGCCGGCACCGTCGAGGTATACGGAGCCGGAGCCCCGGTGCCTGAGTGGGCCCGTGTCCCGGCTTCCCCGCAGGAGAGGCCCCGCTCGCCATGACCTTTCGCCGCAGCGTCACCGCGCTCGCCGCATCCGCCGTACTCTGCGCGGCCGCTGCGCCGACGGCCTTCGCCGACTCCTCGCCGTCGCCCTCACCGTCCCCGGTGCTCCCCTCCGGCCTGTACGGCAAGACCGACCCCAAGTACGACGGGGTCTGGCGGCAGTCCCTCGCGCTGATCGCACAGGACGCCACCGGGGTCCGCCCCGCCGCGAAAGCCGTCGGCTGGCTGACCGGCCAGCAGTGCGCCAACGGCGCCTTCACCTCCTTCCGCGCCGACGTGACGAAGCCGTGCGGGGCGAAGGAACTCCTGGACACCAACGCCACCGCGGCCGCCGTGCAGGCGCTGAAGGTGCTCGGCGGGCACGACGCCGCCGTGAAGAAGGGCGTCGGCTGGCTGAAGTCGGTGGCGGGCAAGGACGGCGGCTGGAGCTACAACCCCGGCGGCGCGAGTGACGCGAACTCCACATCCGTGGTGATCGGCACGCTCGCCCTTGCCGGGGAGCCGACGGCCAAGGCCAAGAAGGTGCTGGTCTCGCTCTCGATCCCGTGCGACGCCAAGGAGGGCGGCGGCGGCTTCGCCTACCAGCCCGACAAGAAGTCCGGGAAGCTGTACGCGAACGCCGATGCGACGGGCGCCGCCGTGCTGGGCGCGCTGGGCGCCGGTCTGGCACCAGGCCCCGGCGGCAAGGACGCCGGCGGCACCGGCTGCCTGAACGCCTCGACGCCCGCCCAGACCGCGCACAACGGCGCCACCTACCTCGCCGGGGCAACCGCGGGGAAGGCCTATCTGAAGTCCGCGATGCCGGGCGCTGAGGACCAGCCCGACTACGGCAACACCGCCGACGCGGTGACCGCGCTCGGCGCCGACGGCCTCATCGCGCAGGCCAGGCAGCCCCTCGCCTGGCTGGAGCAGCACGCTGCGGGATGGGCCAGGCAGAGTGGCCCCGCCGCGTACGCCCAGCTGATCTTCGCGGCCCGTGCGAACGGTATTGACCCGCACGACTTCGGCGGCGCGGACCTGGTCAAGCAGCTCAACGCGACCGGCCCCGCCCCCGCCGGTTCGGTGAAGGCCGCCGACTCGAAGCAGGACAGCGACAGTTCGGGCATCAGCGTCTGGTGGATCATCGGCGTCGGCCTGATCGCCGGAATCGGCGGCGGCTTCCTGATCAGCACGCGCGGCAGGAAGCGGCAGGGCTGATGCGCAGCCCGATACCCCTCCCGGCACCACCCCGTACGCACCCCGTGCGGACCGGTTCCGTCCGGCTGATCGCCCTGGCTGTCGCGGTGGGCGCGGCACTCACCGCGCTCACCGCCTTCGGGGCGGCTCCCGCGCAGGCCGCCGGGTACCGGTACTGGTCGTTCTGGGACCGCTCGGGCAGCGGCTGGCAGTACGCCACCCAGGGCCCGTCGACGGCCCGGCCCGCCGACGGGGACGTACAGGGATTCCGGTTCGCGGTCAGCGCGGACTCCCAGGACGCGAGCAAGCCGCGCGTCCCGGCGCGGGGCACCCCCCTCACCTTCGACGGCGTCTGCGCCAAAACCCCGGCCAAGGGCGGCTCCAAGCGAATCGCGCTGGTCATCGACTTCGGTACGGTGGCCGACGCACCGGACGGCGAGAAGCCGCCGGCCGAACGCACCGTGTGCGCGCGGGTCGGCGGCGACGCGACCAGCGCCGAGGCGCTCGCCGCCGTCGCCCGACCGCTGCGCTACAACAGCGAAGCGCTGCTCTGCTCGATCGCGGGCTTTCCCAGGACGGGCTGCGGCGAGCAGGTCTCGCAGACTCAGAAGGGCGGAGGCCACGAGCAGCAGGCCGGCAGCGCCCCGCAGGACGACAGCGGCGGGCCCTCAGCGGGGCTCGTCGGCGGGATCGCCGCGGTGGTCGTGCTCGGCGCGGCCGGTGTGTGGCAGGCGCGCCGCAGGCGCAACAGCGGATGACGGTGTCGCTCCGCGCCCCTGCCGTCGGCCGCGGCAACGCCCTGCACGCGGGGGCCTGGTGGCTGTGGGCCCTCGGGCTCGCCACCGCCGCGTCCCGCACCACGGACCCGCTGCTGCTCGGCCTGCTGGTGGGCGTGGCGGGCTATGTGGTGGCGGCCCGGCGCACGGACGCGCCGTGGGCCCGCTCGTACGGCACCTTCGTGCGGCTCGGGCTGTTCGTCATCGGCATCCGGCTGGTGTTCTCGGTCGTGCTCGGCTCCCCGGTGCCCGGCTCGCACACACTGTTCACGCTGCCGGAACTCCCGCTGCCGCACTGGGCGCAGGGGGTGCGGGTCGGTGGCCGGGTGACCGCGGAGCAGCTGGTGTTCGCGCTGTACGACGGCGCCAAGCTGGCCACCCTGCTGATCTGTGTGGGCGCTGCCAACGCGCTCGCCAACCCGGCCCGGCTCCTCAAGTCCCTGCCGGGCGCCCTGTACGAAGTCGGGGTGGCCGTCGTCGTCGCGATGACTTTCGCGCCGAACATGGTCGCCGACGTGGTGCGGCTGCGGACCGCGCGGCGGCTGCGCGGCCGACCCACCGGCGGGGTCAGGGCAGTCCTGCAGATCGGGCTGCCGGTGCTGGAAGGCGCCCTGGAGCGGTCGGTCGCCGTCGCGGCCTCGATGGACGCGCGCGGGTACGGCAGGACGGCGCAGGTGCCGCGTGCGGTCCGGCACACCACGACGGTGCTGACGCTGGGCGGACTGCTCGGGGTCTGCGCGGGGACGTACGGCCTGCTGGCCGCCGAGGGAGCCTCGTACGGTCTGCCGGTGCTCGGCGTGGGGCTGCTGGCCGCGCTGGCCGGGCTCAGGCTGGGCGGCCGCCGGTCCGTGCGGACGCGCTACCGGCCGGACCGCTGGGGTCCGCGCGCCTGGCTGGTGGCGGGCTCGGGGGTCGCGGTCGCCGCTTTGATGATCTGGGCGGGTGCCCGCGACACGGCGGCGCTGCACCCCGGTGTGGTCCCGCTGGTCGCACCGGTGCTGCCGCTGTGGCCGGCCGCCGCCGTGCTGATCGGACTGGCCCCGGCCTTCGTGGCGCCCGTACCGGAAGCCCCCGTACCGGAGGCCCCCGTACCGAGAAAGAGGAGGGTGTAAGTGATCCGGTTCGAACAGGTCTCGGTCACCTACGCCGATGCCCGGGGGCCCGCCGTCCAGGGGGTCGACCTGACCGTGCCCGAAGGCGAGCTGGTGCTGCTCGTCGGCCCGTCCGGTGTCGGCAAGTCGACACTGCTCGGCGCGGTGTCCGGTCTGGTGCCGCACTTCACGGGCGGGGTGCTGCGCGGCCGGGTCACCGTCGACGGCCGGGACACCCGGACCCATAAACCCCGCGAACTCGCCGACCTGGTGGGCACGGTGGGCCAGGACCCACTCGCCCACTTCGTGACGGACACCGTCGAGGACGAGCTCGCGTACGGCATGGAGTCGCTGGGGGTCGCCCCGGACGTGATGCGCAGGCGGGTGGAGGAGACCCTCGATCTGCTGGGCCTCACCGAGCTGCGCGACCGGCCGATCGCGACGCTCTCCGGCGGCCAGCAGCAGCGGGTCGCGATCGGCTCCGTGCTGACCCCGCACCCCAAGGTGCTGGTGCTCGACGAACCGACGTCCGCGCTGGACCCGGCAGCAGCCGAAGAGGTGCTGGCCGTCCTCCAGCGGCTGGTACATGACCTCGGCACGACCGTGCTGATGGCCGAACACCGGCTGGAGCGGGTGGTGCAGTACGCGGACCAGGTGATCCTGCTGCCCGGCCCCGGCGAGGGCCCGGTCGTCGGTGCGCCCGCCGATGTGATGGCGGCGTCCCCGGTGTTCCCGCCGGTCGTTGCACTGGGCAGGCTGGCGGGCTGGGATCCGCTGCCGCTGTCCGTACGGGACGCCAGGCGCCGCGCCGCGCCGCTGCGCGAGCGGCTGTCCGGCCGCGTCCGCACGGACCCGCCCGCTCCCCCGCCCGCCGCCCCGGTCGCCACCGCGGACCGGCTCGGCCTGCGGCGCGGGCGGATCGAGGCACTGCGTCAGGTCTCCCTCTCGGTGCGGCCAGGCGAGACGGTCGCCCTGATGGGCCGCAACGGCGCCGGGAAGTCCACGCTGCTCGGCACGCTCGTCGGGATGCACGAGCCGTCGTCCGGGTCGGTCCGGGTCGGCGGCAGTACCCCGCACCGCACCTCGCCGCGCGAGATGATCCGCCGGGTCGGGCTCGTACCGCAGGAGCCGCGCGATCTGCTGTACGCGGACACGGTCGCCGCCGAGTGCGCGGCGGCCGACGCGGACGCGGGCGCGGAGACCGGCAGCTGCCGGGCTCTCGTCTGCGAACTGCTCCCCGGCGTCCCCGACTCCACCCACCCGCGTGACCTCTCCGAAGGGCAGCGCCTCGCGCTGGCGCTGGCGATCGTGCTGACCGGCCGTCCCCCGCTGCTCCTGCTCGACGAGCCGACGCGCGGTCTGGACTACGCGGCGAAGGGCCGGCTGGTCGGGATACTGCGCACGCTGGCACGGGACGGGCACGCCATCGTGCTCGCCACCCATGACGTGGAACTGGCCGCCGAACTCGCCCACCGGGTCGTCATCCTGGCCGACGGCGAGATCGTCGCGGACGGGCCGACGCCCGAGGTCGTGGTCTCATCGCCGTCCTTCGCACCGCAGGTCTCGAAGATCCTGGCGCCGCAGGACTGGCTGACGGTGACCCAGGTGCGGGAGGCGCTGTGAGGGCCATCGGGCTCGGGCCCCGCTCGGTCGCCGCGCTCGTCCTGATCACGGTGATCGGGGTGTTCGCCTTCGGCTGGCCGCTGCTCGCCGACCCCGCGTCCGGGCTCGCGCACTCGCAGGACGCCCCCTGGCTGTTCGCCGCGCTGCTTCCGCTGCTGGTGGCCGTGGTGGTGGCGACCATCGCCGACGCCGGTCTCGACGCCAAGGCGGTGGCGATGCTCGGTGTGCTGGCGGCGGTGGGCGCCGCGCTGCGCCCGCTCGGCGCCGGCACGGCGGGACTTGAGCCGATGTTCTTCCTGATGGTACTGAGCGGGCGGGTGCTGGGTCCGGGATTCGGCTTCGTGCTCGGCTCGGTCACCATGTTCGCCTCGGCCCTGCTGACCGGCGGGGTCGGGCCGTGGATGCCCTTCCAGATGCTGGCGATGGGCTGGTTCACGATGGGCGCGGGTCTGCTGCCGGGCACCCGGCGGCTGCGCGGGCGGGCCGAGTTGCTGATGCTCGCCGGTTACGGCTGCGCGGCGGCCTTCGCGTACGGCACGGTCATGAACCTGCAGGGCTGGACCTACATCGGCGGGCTCTCCACTGGGATCTCCTTCCATCCGGGTGACGCGGTCGGGGCGAATCTGACGCGCTTCTTCGCGTACTGCGCGGCCACTTCGCTCGGCTGGGACCTGGGGCGGGCGGCCGTCACCGTCATCCTGACCCTGGTCGTCGGCTCGGCCCTCCTGAAGGCGCTGCGCCGGGCGACCCGGCGGGCGGCCTTCGACGCGGAGGCCGGGTTCGAGGTGAAATCCGGGACCGAGGTGAAAGCCGGGACCGAGGTGAGGGCGGAGCCGGACCGGTCGTCCGGCTCCGCCCGCCCCGTGCCCCCGTCCGCTACAGCCGCTGAATGATCGTCCCGGTGGCCAGCGCGCCGCCCGCGCACATCGTGATCAGCGCGAACTCCTTGTCCCTGCGCTCCAGTTCGTGCAGCGCGGTGGTGATCAGCCGCGCGCCGGTCGCCCCCACCGGGTGCCCCAGCGCGATAGCCCCGCCGTTCACGTTGACCTTCTCCAGATCCTGCTCGAAGACCTTGGCCCAGCTCAGCACCACCGAGGCGAACGCCTCGTTGATCTCCACGAGGTCGATGTCCTTGAGCGACATCCCCGCCTTGCCGAGCACCGCACGCGTCGCGTCGACCGGCCCGTCCAGGTGGAAGTGCGGGTCCGAACCCACCAGCGCCTGGGCGACGATGCGCGCCCGCGGCCTGAGCTTGAGCGCACGCGCCATCCGCTTGGACGCCCACATGATCGCGCAGGCGCCGTCGGATATCTGCGAGGAGTTCCCCGCCGTGTGCACGGCGACCGGCATCACCGGCTTGAGCCGGCCGAGCCCCTCCATCGTGGTGTCACGCAGCCCCTCGTCGCGGTCGACGAGGCGCCACATGCCCTGCCCGGCGGCCTGTTCCTCCTCGGTGGTGGGGACCTGGACGGCGAAGGTCTCCCGTTTGAAACGCTCCTCGGCCCAGGCGGCGGCGGCCCGCTCCTGCGAGATGAGGCCCAGCGAGTCGACGTTCTCGCGGGTCAGCCCCCGGTGCCGGGCGATCCGCTCGGCGGCCTCGAACTGGTTCGGCAGGTCGACGTTCCACTCGTCGGGGAAGGGCTTGCCGGGACCGTGCTTGGAGCCGCTGCCCAGCGGTACCCGCGACATGGCCTCGACACCGCAGCTGATGCCGATGTCCATGACCCCGCCCGCGATCATGTTGGCCACCATGTGGCTGGCCTGTTGCGAGGATCCGCACTGACAGTCCACGGTGGTCGCAGCCGTCTCGTACGGCAGCCCCATGGCCAGCCACGCGTTGCGCGCCGGGTTCATGGACTGCTCGCCCGCGTGGGTGACCGTACCGCCGACGATCTGCTCGACGCAGTCGGCGTGGATGGCGGTGCGGCCCAGGAGTTCACGGTAGGTCTCGCCCAGCAGATAGGCGGGATGGAGATTGGCGAGGGCGCCTCCGCGCCTGCCGATGGGGGTACGTACGGCTTCGACGATGACGGGTTCCGCGGCCATGAGCTCGTCCTCTCCTCCACGTCCGCTGAGGCGTCCCGGCGCCCGCGCGGAAGAACTGATACGCGTTCTAGTTCTCTGCGCAGTCTTATGAGTGCTACCCCCGGTACGCAAGGCCCGTGCACGGGTCTTGCGGTGCCGCGCGCTCACTCGGCGCGCAACAACTCCGTCCGGAACCCTTGCTCCTTGTAGAACTCGTTACTATCTTTCGGACGACTTCTGATGGGTCGTCAGACGGTCAGCGGCCGGACACAGTCAGCCAGACCTGGAGTTGGAGGAGCCGATGCACTGCCCCCATCTGCCCGAAGGATTCGACTTGACGGATCCGGATCTGCTCCAATCCCGGGTCCCTCACCCGGAGTTCGCCCAGCTACGGCAGACCGCGCCGGTCTGGTGGTGCAGCCAGCCGGCCGGGATCGCGGGCTTCGGCGACGAGGGGTACTGGGCCGTCACGCGACACGCGGACGTCAAGTACGTCTCCACGCACCCGGAACTGCTCTCGTCCAACACCAACACCGCCGTCATCCGGTTCAACGAGTCCATCAGCCGCGACCAGATCGACGTACAGCGGCTGATCATGCTCAACATGGACCCGCCCGAGCACACCCGGGTCCGTCAGATCGTCCAGCGCGGCTTCACCCCGCGGGCCATCCGCTCGCTGGAGGACACCCTGCGCAACCGCGCGCGCTCGATCGTCGAGACCGCGCTGGCGGGCGCGGCGAACGACGGCTCCTTCGACTTCGTGACCAACATCGCGGTGGAGCTGCCGCTCCAGGCCATCGCGGAACTCATCGGCGTACCGCAGCAGGACCGGTCCAAGATCTTCGACTGGTCCAACAAGATGGCGGCGTACGACGATCCGGAGTACGCCATCACGGAGGAGGTCGGCACCGAGGCCGCGATGGAGATCGTCTCGTACGCGATGAACCTCGCGGCGGACCGCAAGGAGTGCCCGGCCGAGGACATCGTGTCCACGCTGGTCGCGGCGGAGGGCGAGGGGAACCTGTCGTCGGACGAGTTCGGCTTCTTCGTCATCCTGCTCGCGGTCGCGGGCAACGAGACCACCCGCAACGCGATCAGCCACGGTATGCACGCCTTCCTCACGCACCCCGAGCAGTGGGAGCGCTACAAGGCCGACCGGCCCGACACGACGGCCGAGGAGATCGTGCGCTGGGCCACCCCGGTGGTGTCCTTCCAGCGCACCGCGACCCAGGACCTGGAGCTGGGCGGGCAGCAGATCAAGGCGGGCGAGCGGGTCGGCGTCTTCTACTCGTCGGCCAACAACGACCCCGAGGTCTTCGAGAACCCGGAGCAGTTCGACATCACCCGCGACCCCAATCCGCACCTCGGCTTCGGCGGCGGTGGCCCGCACTTCTGCCTGGGCAAGTCCCTCGCCGTGCTGGAGATCAACCTGATCTTCAACGCCATCGCGGACGTACTGCCGGACCTGAAGCTGACCGCTGACCCGCGACGGCTGCGCTCGGCCTGGCTGAACGGGATCAAGGAACTCCAGGTGAACCGCGGCTGACCGGCCGCCGGGCAAGGTCCGGAGCCGGCGCCGTCAACCGTCAGCCGGCGCCGGCCGCCTCGGGCTCCGGCTTCGGCTCCCGCTTCGTCATGCCCTCCGGGACGTTCGTCGCCACATCGCCCGGCGGCGCCAGCAGCTTACGCGGGCCGGCCAGCAGATAGGTGAGCCCGAAGCCGAGCGCCACCACCGTCGCCCCGCCGATCGCGTCGAGCACCCAGTGGTTGGCGGTGGCGATGATCGCGCTGACCGTGAAGAGCGGGTGCAGCAGCGCGACCGCCTTCATCCAGCGCTTCGGGACCAGGACGGCGACGGTGATGCCGCACCACAGCGCCCAGCCGAAGTGCAGCGAGGGCATCGCCGCGTACTGGTTGGTCATCGCGGTCATCGCGCCGTAGTCCGGGTGCGCCAGGTCCTGCACCCCGTGCACCGTGTCGATGAAGCCCAGGCCCGGCATCAGCCGGGGCGGGGCCAGCGGGAAGAAGTAGAACCCGACCAGGCCGAGAAGGGTCGCGAACGAGAGCGACGTACGCGCCCAGCGGTAGTCGCTGGGGCGGCGGACGTACAGCACGGCGAGGATCGCCAGCGGCACCACGAAGTGGAACGACTCGTAGTAGAAGTCGAAGAACGATTCGAGCCAGTGGACCTTGACCACCGCGTGGTTGGCCCAGTGCTCGATGTTGATGTGCAGCGCCTTCTCGATCGCGACGACCGTACGGCCGTGCGCCTCGGCGGTCGACCGGCCGCCGGTCGCGGCGGCCCTGATGTGCGAGTACACCGAGTAGCCGACGCGGATCGCGAGGAGTTCGAGCAGCAGATTGGGGCGGATCAGCACCCGCCGCCAGAACGGCAGCAGCGGGACCCGGCTCCAGCGGGCCTGGACGGGTGTCGCGTGGACGGTGGGCTCCGCCGCGTCCCAGCCGGGCGCGGTGCTGCCCATGAACGGCACGGCGCAGGCCGCCGCCAGCGCGGTCAGCAGCACCGCGTTGTCCCGTACCGGGTACAGCGCCGCCATGTTGGGCAGCAGCATCGTGCCCGGCAGGGTGCTCACCAGCACGACCACGGCGGGCCAGACCATCCGGTCGGCGACGCGCCGGCCGACCCGGCCGACGACCGCGAGCAGCACCCAGAGCAGCTGGTGCTGCCAGGCGGTCGGCGAGACGGCGACCGCGGCGCAGCCCGTCACCGCGACGGCGAGCAGCAGCTGCCCGTCCTTCGCGTACCGCGCCGCGCGGCGCAGCGCGAGCACCGAGACCGCGGCGGCGAGGACCAGGAAGGCCACGATCTCCAGCGGCCCGTGCAGCCCGAAGCGCAGCAGCGCGCCGTGCATCGACTGGTTGGCGAGCCCGTCCGGGTGCGAGCCGAGGCCGGCTCCCGCCACGTGGTGGATCCAGTACGTCCAGGAGTCACGCGCCATCAGAGCCCAGGCGAGCGCGGTACAGACGGCGAAGGCGGCGCCGGCGGAGAGCGCGGCGCGTTTGCGGCCGGTCAGCCAGAGCAGCGGCACGAAGAGCAGCACGGTGGGCTGGAGCGCGGCCCCGAGCCCGATGAGCGCGCCGGAGCCGCGCTCGTCCCGTACGGCGAAGCACCCCAGCAGGACGAGCAGCACCGGAATGATGCTGGTCTGGCCCAGGTGGAAGGCGTTGCGCACCGGCAGCGAGAGCATCAGCAGACTGATCGCGACGGGGGCGGCGATCAGCGACGTACGCCGGGAGACCTCACCCGGCAGCGCGCGCGCCGCGACCACGCCGAGGGCGACGACGAGCAGCAGCGACCCGAAGGTCCAGACGACACCGAGGCTCTGCTCGGCGGAGCGGGTCAGCGGTTTCAGTACCAGACCGGCGAACGGGGTCCCGGTGAACTTCCCGGTCGCGTAGAGCGGTCCGCCGATGTGCAGCACACCGTCGGCGCCCGTCCACGTCTCCAGGTCGGTGAGGCGTCTGCTGGGCGGCAACCGCAGTATGGCCGCCACCTGCCGGATCGCCAGTGCCGCGACGACCAGCCAGAGCACCGCCCGTGCCCGCTCGATTCCCGCTCCTGCGCCCACCGCAGTCCGCGCTCCGCTGTGCCCGTCGTTCGCCACGCCGCGCCGGCCCTCCACCCGTTTCATCACCGGGAATGCCCGGTACCTGTTGTCTGATAGAGACTCGCACTGCTCCGGAGCAGGGACGCAGGCAACCCCCTGTTCACCTGACCCGGCCCCTGTGGTTCCGGCCAAGGGCCGCAGTCAGGAAGACCGTTGGCGGGTACGGAGACACCGCTGCCAAATCGTCGCCCCGGCCGGCCGGTGACGGGCCTCCTGGGCCTGTCCAGCCGGGCCATTCAAGCACTGCCCGCGCCGGTGCGCAGGCCCCTGCGGTCCGCGAGCCCCTTGAGGCGGCGTCCACCCACGGCCTTCTTGAGGGGCGCCGGACTGCCGGCAGGGTTGTCCGGAACCGGCCCCCTCCGCACGCCGTCTGTGCTCGTGTCGGACGGTGGCACGGCACGGTGAACGGCGAAGGGGAGAGGCCACGGGGGATGCGGGGACAGATGATGCGACTGCGGGGGATTTGGGCGCCGTTGCGTGCGAGGAGGCTGCGGAGCCGAACGCTCCTTGTGGTGCTCGCTCTGCTGGGGGTGCAGTTGGGATCGCTGGTGGCACCGGCGTACGCCTGCGGGTGCGGTGCGCTGGTGCACGACCCGGCGTCCCGGCTGAACGTCGACCGGGAGACGTCGGCGGTGCGCTGGGACGGTCACAGCGAGCAGATCGTGATGAGCCTGACGGTCGCGGGGAACGCGGCGCAGGCTGCCTGGATCATGCCGGTCCCGCACCGGGCCACGGTCACGCTCGGCGACAACGCGCTCTTCGACGCCCTGGATTCGGTCACAGCGCCGGTGCACCGCACCCGCGACCACTTCTGGCCGGACGGTGGCGACTGGCCGTTCGGCTCCGGGTCCGGTGGTGACGGCGCGTCCGCCGCCGCGCGCCCCGCGGGCGCCCCCGCTGTCGGGGTCGTCGGCCGCGAACGGCTTGGCCCCTTCGACGTCGCCCGGCTGACAGCCACCGACCCCAGGGCGCTGGACAGCTGGCTCCGGCTGAACGGCTTCCGGATGCCCGCCGGGATGCCGGAGGACCTCAAGCCGTACGTCGACCGGAAGTGGGAGTACGTCGCGGTGCGGCTGGCCCCCGACCGCAGGGGCGGCACGCTCGCGGGCGTACTCGACCCGCTGCGGCTGAGCTTCGCCAGCGACCGGCTGGTCTATCCGATGCGGCTGTCGCGGCGGGCACGGAACCCCCAGACGCTGGGGCTGTACGTGCTGGCCGCGCACCGGATGGAGCCGCGGGGCACCATCGGAGGGCTGCCGCCCGTCGTCACCTACGCCGGGCGGATCCCGTCCACCGGCGCGCTGGGCCGGTTCGCGGACGGGGAACGGTATCTGACCGCGCTTGAGCAGAGCTTCCCCCTGCCGTCCCGGATCAACGGGGACCACGTGCTGCGCCGCACCGCGTCCGACCGGCCCTACCAGCGGGTGATCTACGAGGAGAAACTGCTGACCGTGGGCGGGGTCGCGGTCTGGCTGCTGACTGTGGGCGGGGTGCTGCTGGTGCTCGTGGCGGCGGCGCTGCTGCTGGTGGCGGCCCGCGGCCGTCGCCCGGTGACGCCTCCGCCGCCGGTGTACGTACCGCCGCCGCTCTCCTGACCCGCCGGGGGCACGCAGCCGGGCCACGAGTAGATTCGGGGCAAGTTCCCAGAGGGAACTCACATGCGGAACTCGCGTTTCCGCGGCCCCGTGGGAGGAATCGATGGAATCCATGCCCGAGACCCAGCACCAGGCCCAGCAACATGCCCTGGCCGCCCGGGCCCAAGACCAGGCTCAGGTCCGGTGGACCGAGGTCGACCGGTACTTCACCGACCATCTGGTCCCGGCCGACGACGTCCTGGAGGCCACCCTGGCCTCCAGCGACGCCGCCGGTCTGATCCCGATGAACGTCGCCCCGAACCAGGGCAAGCTGCTGCATCTGCTGGCCCGCATCCAGGGCGCGCGCACTGTCCTCGAAATCGGCACGCTCGGCGGCTACAGCACCATCTGGCTGGCCAGGGCGCTCCCGTCCGACGGCCGTCTCGTCTCACTGGAGGCGGACCCGGCGGCCGCCGACGTGGCCCGCGCCAATCTGGCGCGGGCCGGGCTCGGTTCCGTCGCCGAGGTCAGGACGGGAGCGGCCCTCGACACCCTGCCGCTGCTGGCAGCCGAGGACGCCGGCCCCTTCGACCTGGTCTTCATCGACGCCGACAAGCCGAACAACCCGCACTACCTGGAGTGGGCCCTGAAGCTGACCCGGCCGGGCAGCGTGATCATCGGGGACAACGTGGTGCGCGACGGCGCGGTCGTCGACCCGGCGAGCACTGACCCCCGGGTCCGGGGCACCCGGGCGATGATCGAGATGATGGCCGGGCACCCCAAGCTCAGCGCGACCGCGCTCCAGACGGTCGGCAGCAAGGGCTACGACGGCTTCGTCCTGGCGCGGGTGGTCGCCTGACCCACCCGGCACCGGTGAGCGGCGGGTACGGCAGGATGGGCGATATGAGCATCGTGAAGATCAATGTCCTGACCGTGCCCGACGAGCAGCGCGAGGTGCTGGAGAAGCGGTTCGCCTCCCGCGCGGGGTCCGTGGAGAACTCCGACGGCTTCGAGTGGTTCGAGCTGCTGCGTCCGGTCGAGGGGACCGACCAGTACCTCGTCTACACCCGCTGGGCGACCGAGGCCGACTTCGAGAAGTGGATGGCGACCTCCATGCGCGGCGCCCACGCCGGCAGCGCGGAAGGCGGCGAGCGCCCCAAGCCCGCCGCCTCCGGCTCGTCCCTGTGGTCCTTCGAGGTCGTCCAGCAGGCCGCCCCGAAGAACGGCTGATCAGAGCGTCAGCAGGCGCTCCGTCACCTCACGGTAGGTGCGGAGCGCGAGCCGCAGCTCTTCCGTCTCCGCCTCCCCGTGCTTCCCACCGTCCTTGCCGTGCCAGGACAGCCGCAGACTGTTGGAGCGCTCGGTGAGGAGGGCGGTCACCGTGGTGATCGTCTCGCCGAGGACCCGGTCGGCCTGTTCGACCGCCTCCCTCGGGGCGTCGACAAAGCTGCTGACGGCTCCCTGCAGACGGCGCTCCAGCTGCTCACGTTCACCGGCGGTCACGAGTCCCGCGTCGGCCGGGACCGCAGCGGTCCGGGCGGTGGTACGCGGGCCGGCCGTGCGCGATTCGGCGAACGACCCGCCGCGGCCGATGGATGCGCCGGTGGAGTGCGCGGTCGTGTGCCGGCCCGCCTCCTCGGTCTCGTACCCGGTCCCCCGTACGTCCGCTGCGGGGTCCGCGCCCGATTCCGCGACGGAGTCCGGCACCGGCGCCGCCATCCCGTGCCCGCCGGCCGTGCCTGCCTCGAAGCCGTCGCCGCGTACGTCAGGGACACGTACACCGGGACCACGCAGGCCCTGACCGGCGCCGGCGACGGGGGCGTTGCCGTCCGCGTCGGGGGCCTCCCCGACCACCGGGTCCTGGACGCCCGCCGTCGGATCGGACACGGTCCCCGCTCGCCCGGCGCGCTCGGCCCGGGCCTGCCCCGGCGCCGCTTCCATTCGCTCCTGTTCGTACGCCATTACGCACCCTCTCCCTTCACCCGGTGCCCCATCGGCAACACCTTCTGGCGGTGGCGGTGGCGGACCGGCTCGGTCCTGCGTTCGGGACCGTGCTCCTTCGTGGACACCAGCTCACCGAAGAGCCCGCGCGCTTCGAGGAGTGCGGCCCTGAGATCCTCGGTGCCCGCGCCGGCCTCCACCGAACTGTGCAGCGCGCGGTAGCCGTTGACGTGGTACGGGTGGTGCACCGACAGGGCGTCCGCATGGTTCTCGCGGTCCTCGGGAGCCGGGAATCCCCGCTCCTGGGCGAGTGCGCCGACGAGCCGCCCGGCCTCGGCGACCGCCTGCTGCGGCGAGTCGACGAACTGCTCCTGGAGGCCGGCCCACCGGGACACATACCGTTCACGCGTTTCGGCGGTCAGCGGACGGGTCTTCAGCGAGCCATGGCGCCTCACCCGCTCTGCGAGCTCCGCCTCCGCGGCCCCGGTGTCTCCGTCATGGCGGGCCAGCACCCGGTCGTACTCGGGGCCGAAGCGTCGTCTCAGGCTGCCGCGGCGCGCTCCCCTGCCGGGCCCGAAGTACAGAAAGGCGGCGACAAGGGCGACGAACACCACGATCACTGCGACGATCAGGACTGTTGACATGAGTACCTTCCTCCTCGCGGACGGGGCGGTTGTTCGTACGCCGTTCGGGTGTCCCGGAATCCGAGTGCCAAACGACGGCGCCGCCGTCACCATGGCTCCGGTGACCTGGATCGTGGCCCCCGAGCCCTTCGACACCCCCGACGCGTACGCGCTGCGCCGCTCCTATTACGACGAGGTGGCCAGCCGTTACTGGCGGCGGCCCGCCACCGAGCAGGAGATCGATGACGGACTGGCCGTCGACGGTGTCGAGCAGCTGGCTTTCCCCACCGGGGAGTTCCTGGTCGGGCGGCACGAGGGCAAGCCCGCTTCGTGCGGTGGGGTGCTGCTGCTCGACCCGGCGACGGCCGAGCTCACCCGGATCTACACACGCCCCGGACAGCGCGGCACCGGCGGCGGCAAGATCCTGCTCGGCACGCTGGAGGACGCGGCACGGCGGCTCGGAGCGACGAGGATGGTGCTGAACACCCGCCTGGATCTCGTCGAGGCGCGCGGGCTCTACGTACGCCAGGGCTACCGGGAGATACCGGCGTACACGACCGGCCCGTACATGGAGATCTGGTACGGGAAGGGCCTGTAGGCCCACCGGACCCCGGGCGTCACACCGTCCGCTGCTCGTGCTCACGCGGCCATTCGGCGTCGGAGCCGCACAGTTCCGCGTTCAGCTCCTCGACCAGGACGACCAGGTCGGTGGGCCGTTCGGGGCCCCACCAGTCGCCGAGCAGCTCGGCGAGGGACTCCTCGCGGGCCTTGGAGAGCCGGGCCGCGACGTTCACGCCCGCGTCGGTCAGCGCGAGCTGGACCCCTTCGCGTACGGCGAGGCCGCGCTCCTCGGCCTGCCGGGCCGCCTCGGTGATGGCCCGCAGCGGGACCGGCGCGGTCTCGGCCAGCTGGCCCGGCTCGACCAGGCCGTGGCGTTTGATGCGCAGCAGCAGCCAGCTCGTGGCGGGGAGCAGGTCGTAGCCGGCCTTGGCGGTGATCGTCTCGTAGATCTCGCGGCGCCCCTCCCGGCTGCCGAGCACCGAGAGGGCCCGCATGACCTCGTCGTACGACGAGCGCTGGACCGGGTTGGACGCGAGCGTCTCGCTGATTTCCGGGGTGGTGACCGAGCCGCGCAGCTTGTCCTCCTTGAGGAACCAGGAGACGACGAAGGCGAGGAGCACCACCGGGACCGCGTACAGGAACACGTCGGTGATGGACGAGGCGTACGCGTGCAGCACCCGTGGCCGCAGCTGCGGCGGGAGTGCGGCGATGGCGCGCGGGTCGGCCTGCAGGCTACCGGCGCTCACGCCGGGCGGCAGCGGGCGGCCGGCCAGGGCGTCGCTGAGTTTTCCGTGCAGCCGGGTGGTGAAGATGGTGCCGAAGATGGCCACGCCGAAGGACGCGCCGATGGAGCGGAAGAAGGTCGCGCCCGAGGTGGCGACGCCGAGGTCCTGGTAGCTCACGGCGTTCTGCACGACGAGGACCAGGACCTGCATGACCAGGCCGAGTCCCAGGCCGAACACGAAGAAACTGACGCTCATCGACCAGGTGGAGCTGTGCTCGGTCAGCCGGTGGAGCAGCGCGAGCCCGATCGCGGTGATGCCCGTCCCGGCGATCGGGAAGACCTTCCAGCGGCCGGTGCGGCTGACGATCTGGCCGGACGCGGTCGAGGAGAGCAGCAGGCCGAAGACCATCGGCAGCATGTGCACGCCGGACAGGGTCGGCGAGACGCCCTGGACGACCTGGAGGAAGGTCGGCAGGTAGGTCATCGCGCCGAACATCGAGAAACCGACGATGAAGCTGATGACCGAGCAGAGCACGAAGGTCCTGATACGGAAGAGCTTCAGGGGCAGTACGGGTTCGGCGGCGCCCCGTTCGACGTACACGAACGCGGCGAGCAGCACGACGGCCAGCACCGCGAGGCCGATGATCGGCGCCGACGCCCAGGCCCAGGTGGAGCCGCCGAGCGAGGCGACGAGCACCAGACAGGTGGCCACGGACGCGATGAGGAACGTACCGAGGTAGTCGATGGTGTGCTTCGTCGAGCGGACCGGGATGTGCAGCACGGCGGCGATGACACCGAGCGCGATCAGACCGATGGGCAGGTTGATGTAGAACACCCAGCGCCAGCTGAGGTGTTCGGTGAACAGCCCGCCGAGCAGCGGGCCCAGAACGCTCGTCGCGCCGAAGACGGCGCCGAACAGTCCCTGGTACTTGCCGCGTTCGCGGGGCGGGACGATGTCGCCGACGATCGCCATCGACAGCACCATCAGACCACCGCCGCCGAGGCCCTGGAGCGCGCGGAAGCCGATGAGCTGCGGCATGTTCTGCGCGATGCCGCAGAGGGCGGAGCCGATGAGGAAGATGACGATGGCCGTCTGGAAGAGCTTCTTGCGGCCGTACTGGTCGCCGAGCTTGCCCCAGAGCGGTGTGGCGGCGGTCGAGGCCAGCATGTACGCCGTGACCACCCAGGACAGATGCTCCATACCGCCGAGGTCGCTGACGATCGTGGGAAGCGCGGTGGAGACGATCGTCTGGTCGAGGGCGGCGAGGAGCATTCCGAGCAGCAGGGCGCCGATCGCCACGAGGACGGACCGCTGGGGCTGCCCGTCGGCCGCCACCGGCGCCGCCGGGGGTGCCGGGGTTTCCTGAGCCATGCCTCCCATCCTGGTGCTGCGGAATAGTCGCCGCGAGTTCAAGAGGGCCGGGGTGGGAAAAGGACGCCGTAACGGCTGGCGCACAGCACACCCTGTTTTGTACTCTGGCGAAACAAAGTGGTTCCGCCCGTACTCCCTGACCGGCGGGCGGGACCGCCTTGTCTTCACTGCCACTCCCGCTCCGCCGGCCGGGAGGGACCAATCGAGGGCCATACCCGAGGTCTCCGGCGCCCAGGCCACCGAGACGACCGCGCCGAGCACCAGGAAGCCCGCGAGGATGGTCATCGAGGTGGCGAAGCCGAGGTGGTCGATGGAGAGCGACCAGACAGGGCCGTCACGGCCGGAGCCTCCCCCCGCACCCCAGCAGGTGAAGCATCCGCCCATTTTGTATCATGATGGAACAAAGAATCACGGCCGGACGACGAGCAGACGAAGACGACGAGGGTGGATGCCTTGAGCAACGAACGACTCCTGGGTGTGTTCAAGGGCGTACTCCTCGACATGGACGGGACGCTGGTGAACTCGGACGCCGTGGTCGAGCGCATCTGGCACCGCTGGGCCGTCGCCCACGGCCTGGACCCGCACGAGGCACTCAAGGTGGTGCACGGCCGCCAGGGGTACGCGACGATGGCCGTCCTGCTCCCGGACCGCCCCGTCGAGGAGAACTACGCCGACAACCGCGCGATGCTCGCCCTGGAGACCGCCGACACCGAAGGCGTCGTCCCGATCCCCGGCGCGCCGGCCTTCCTGGCGTCCCTGGCGGGCCTGCCGCACGCCCTGGTCACCTCGGCCGACGCGGCGCTCGCGCGGGCCAGGATGAGGGCCGCCGGGCTGCCGATGCCCGAGATCCGGGTCACCGCGGAAAGCGTCGGCGCCAGCAAGCCGGACCCTGAGGGCTTCCTCAAGGGCGCCGCCGAACTGGGCTTCGCCCCCGGCGAGTGTCTCGCCTTCGAGGACTCGGAGGCGGGGATCGCCGCCTGCAGGGCGGCAGGCATGCAGGTCGTCGGCGTGGGCCCGCGCGCCATCGCGCACCGGCCGACCGCGCAGGTACCCGACCTCACACGGATCCGCGTCGAGCGGGCGGACGACGGCACCGCGCGGGTCCACGTGGCGGACTGACGGGTTGCCGGACGGCCGGACTTCTCCCGTACGTCGGAACATGGGGCGTGACGCGGTGGCGCCCCCAGGCGGAGGTGCCACCGCGTCCCGCTCACGCCTCGTCGAGGGTCAGCTGCACCTTGAGTACTTCGATGTCGACGTCGCCGTCGACGTTGAACCGGTCACCGACGCTCGCGACGATCGGGCCGTTGACGTACGCCTCGGCTGCTTCCTTGGTCTCGAACAGGTAGATGCCGCCCACCCGCCCGGTCTCGTGGTCGCGCAGGTAGTACTTCTGGATGGCTCTGCCTTCGGCGCCGTCGGCGCCGTTCACCTGCGGTTCAACCTCGCCATGCCGCGCCCGCTGCTCACCGAGGCGATCCACGCCATCGGGGAAGCGGCAGGGCCCCTCGCAGACGCCGCGGGGTGACGCCGGAGCAACGCCTCCGCCGGCTCTCCCGTCCACCCGGACCTCAGCCCGCGATGGCCTCGTACAGGCTGAATCCAGCCAGCGCCAGCATCAGCGCGGCGGCGATCTTCGTGATCAGCCGCAGCGGTACGTGCTTCATCAGCTTGCGGCCGCCGAGGATCCCCAGACCGCCCACCGCCCAGAGCGCCAGCACCGCGCCGACGCCCACCGAGACCGGGCTGTCGTAGCGGGCCGCCAGGTTGGCCGTCATGATCTGGGTCAGGTCACCGAACTCGGCGACGAGAATCAGCATGAATCCGGCCCCGGCCACCTTCCAGAAGGACTGGTCGGCGGGGGGCTTCACCTCTTCCTCCTCCTCGTCCTTCTTGAAGAGCAGCATCGCCGCGCCCGCGAGGAAGAGCGCGCCGACGATCGCCTGCAGCAGCCGGTGCGGAATCAGGGTCAGCACACTGCCCGCGGCGATGGCGAGTGCGACATGGACGGCGAAGGCCGCCGCGACGCCCACGAAGACGTACGAGGCCCGGTAGCGGGTGCCCAGCATCAGGCCGGCGAGAGCGGTCTTGTCGGGAAGTTCGGCGAGAAAGACCACGCCGAAGGTGATCGCCAGGATCGTAAAGCTGAACACGGGTTGTTTTCCTCAATCGGTTCGGGCTGACCGCACCGGGAGGACCTGACTCGGAGAGAAAAGGGGTCGCTTCGGCACGGCAGGGTCAACAGGACACTGCTGCCGAAGGTCTCGCTGGCTGGTCTCCAAAGAAGATCCGCCTCCGGGCGCCGGCCGAACCGAGGTTCGGCAGTATGTCGACGTTCCGGCGAAGAGCTACTCCCCTTCTGCTCCGTACACGATACGGCACCCGCGCAACCGCAGCAGTGCACCGGCACAGCAGCCCGCTCCCCCGCCCCAGTTTCATCAGCAGCCACACATCACGGACAAAAGCCCCGATCGGGTGACCAGACCGGCCAAAAGTGCGACAACCGGCACCGGAACCGCCGCACACCTCCCCGCAGCACCCACCCCGCCGACGGGAGCGAGCCGGGCACAGGCGTCCGCCGAGGCCGCGACCAGCGGAAGTAGCCCGAGTACGACCCCGGAGGCGGCCCGGACAGAGGCGGCGGGCGCCAACCGTACGGCTGTGCGGGAAATCTGCCGGGCCGTCAAACATCGGCAGCCCTCTTGATGTGACGTGCACATGTCGCCAGGCTGTTACCTGGCGCCCACCCCACGGCAATCCGGCGCCACCACGATGGCCGAGCCGGACCGGCAAAGCCCCTCCACCCCACGGGAGTTCGCATGTCAGGTGCCTCAGGTGTCTCAAGTGTCTACGCGCGTCGAATAGCGGTACTCACCGCGACCGCCGGAATCACCCTCGCCGGCCTCGTCACCGCCCCCTCCGCCCAGGCCGCCCTGCCCACCCCGGTGAGCGCGGCCACCGCACGGACCTATCTCAGCTCCCTCACCGTCGCAGCCGAAGGGTCGTCCGACGGCTACAGCCGGGACAAGTTCCCACACTGGATCACCCAGTCCGGCGCCTGCGACACCCGCGAAGTCGTGCTCAAGCGCGACGGCACGAACGTCGTCCAGAGCTCCACCTGCGCCGCCACCAGCGGCAGTTGGTACTCCGAGTACGACGGCGCGACCTGGACCGCGTCGTCCGACGTGGACATCGACCACATGGTCCCGCTCGCCGAGGCCTGGCGCTCGGGCGCCAGCAGCTGGACCACCGCACAGCGGCAGGCGTACGCCAACGACCTGACCCGGCCACAGCTCATCGCGGTGACGGACAACGTCAACCAGTCCAAGGGTGACAAGGACCCGGCCGAGTGGCTGCCTCCGCGCGCCGCCTACAAGTGCACCTACGTCCGGGCCTGGGTGGAGGTGAAGCACTACTACAAGCTCACGGTCGACTCGGCGGAGAAGACGGCACTCCAAGGGGTACTGAACGGCTGCTGAGCGCCTGCTGAGCGGATACCGGCCGGGCGAGGGCCGGGCGAGCACTCGACGAGGGCGGGCGGGGAATCGGGCACAGGCCGGGCGGGGATCGAGCAACCTGACTAAATGTTGAACTTGCAAGTTCTAGTCAGGCATACCTAATCTAAGGCTGCTCCGTCCCCCACCGAAGGAGTTCCACCGTCATGCCATCAGCGATATCCACGGCTGTGTCCTCGCTCGGCCGGCAGACCGATCTGGCACGCCCGTACGTCCTGGCTCTCTTCCGCGCCGTGGTCGGCCTGCTGTTCGCCTGCCACGGCGCCGCTTCTCTCTTCGGTGTACTCGGCGGCGCGCCGGGCGGCGGCACGGTGTCGGCGGGCACTTGGCCCGACGGATACGCGTCCGTCATCGAACTCGTCGGCGGCGTGCTGGTGCTGGCGGGACTGCTGACGCGTCCGGCCGCGTTCGTCGCATCGGGTGCGATGGCCTTCGCGTACTTCCATGTGCACCAGCCCAACTCCCTGTGGCCGATCCAGAACGGCGGCGAGCCCTCGGCGATGTTCTGCTGGGCCTTCCTGCTGCTCGTGTTCACCGGGCCCGGCGCACTGGCGCTGGACGCCGTGCTCGCCTCCCGCCGGCGCGCCACCGAACCGGCCCCGGTGACGGCCTGATCCGCACGCCCCGCCCCGCCCGGCCTCTCTCGTGTCGGGGCCCCGCGTGCGGGGCCTCACGTGGCGGGGCCTGGCGTGCGGGGCCTTACGCGGTGGGGCCTCCCAGCGGTCCGAACGGCACCGTGAAACAGGCGACGGGGTTCGCCGCGCCGCCCCGTGCCCCGTCGATCACCACCGATCCGGCGCCGCCGGGCCGGAAGTTCCAGCTACGCCGCGCGGTAACCGTGGCCGCACCCTTCGCGTCTGTCGTGAAATCCAGCCGCACCTCGTCGTCGGGGCCCGGCTTCCGGCCGTCCGCGCTGCGCGCATACCGCGGGCCCGCAGCGCCGGGGGTACTGCCGCAGGGCCGGGTGTGCACCCGCATACCGAACGCGTGCCCGGACTCCAGCCCCGCCAGCCGCGCCGTCACCCGGGTGCCCGAGGGGTCCGTGAACTGCTCGACATCGATCCCGGAGGCCGCGGGCACCAGCTTCAAGTCGTACGTCACCGCGGACGACTGAATGAAGGCGGTGGGCGGCGCGAACCGGGCGTGGACGCGCTGCCAGTACACGCCCGCGTGAGTATCGGTGCCGGCCGCAGGCGCGCTCCCCCCTGAGGCGTGACGCGCCGGAGCGCTCCCCGCCGCGGTGCTCCCCGCGGGAGCCGCCCCGCCGCCCGTCAGCATCGCCAGCGCCGCCGCTCCGGCCAGTACCCCTGCCACCACCATCGTCCGCTCCTTGTGCTCGTTTGCCCGATGTCCGATGCCCGATGTCGAGGGCCGATTGCTCGTCGACTCGTTCGCCCGGGTTGCTCGTTCGCCACTGTTCCGCAGCTGTACGGCCCAGCCTGGCCGCAGCGCGGCCAAACCCCCGTACGGGAGCAGCCGTACGGGTGAACGGGAGCTTTCGAACATCACCGGCCCCGGCGAATGGACGCGGACCCTCCCCGCGTACGCTGTATGGCTGTACAGCCGCACCTGCCGCTCCCCTGCGACACCGCGGCGCCTTCATGAACGGGGAGTCCGGTGCTGGAGAGTGTGCGGTCGTTGACCGACAGTCCATGGATCTATGCCGTGGTCGCGCTCTCCGTCGTCCTCGACGTCTTCGTACCGCTGCTCCCCAGCGGGGTCCTGGTGATCACGGCGGCCACCGGCGCCGCCGCCGGTTCGACCACGGTGGCCGGTGAAGTCCCGCACAACGTCCCGGACTTGCTGGTCCTCACTGCCTGCGCCGCGGCCGCCTCGATCGTGGGCGACCTGATCGCGTACCGGCTGGCCTGGCGCGGAGGCGAACGCCTCGACCGGGCCATCGCCCGCTCACGGCGTCTCACCAGCGCACAGGAACGCCTCGGCACGGCGCTGGCGCGTGGCGGCGGTCTGCTCGTCGTGATAGCCCGCTTCGCACCGGCGGGCCGTTCGATCGTCTCGCTGGGCGCGGGCGCCGCGCACCGCAGGGCGAAGGAGTTCCTGCCCTGGTCGGCCCTGGCGGGCGTGGCCTGGGCGGGTTACAGCGTGGGCCTCGGATACTTCGGCGGCCAGTGGCTGGGCACGAGCTGGCTGGGTACGGCGGTCTCGCTCTTCGCGCTGTTCGGCGCGGGCTCGGTGGCAGCACTGCTGATACGGCGTCCCGCGCCGGTGGCGGCACCGGTCTCGTAACCCCGGCCCGGGGCCCCGCCTGGCCCTCACCCCCGGGTCTGCGCGGCCCCCTTCGGTGTTCCCGACCCGCTCCCCCGCACCTCCAGGTCGGCGAGCAGTGTCTGCGTCGCGCGGGCGATCTCGTCGACGGCCCGGTCGAACACCGCGCGGTTGTGCGCGGCGGGGGCCCGGAAGCCGGAGACCTTCCGTACGTACTGAAGCGCTGCGGCCCTGATGTCCTCCTCGGTCGCTTCCCCGGGGAGGACGGGCGGACGGAGAGTCTTGATACTGCGGCACATACTTCCAGTCTGACGCGGACCGGCCGTCCCGGGCACGGATCCGGCGATCGGGTTGCCGCGCATGACCCGGAGTGCGCCCGGCCGGGGGGTCAGGCAGCAGGGCTCAGGCAGCCCCCGGCTCCCGTTTCGGAGTGATGCGCGGGATCTCGTAACTCCCGTCCAGGACGGACTGCTCCGGCGTGTAGAGGCGGAGCATCGGCCGGAAGTCGCCCTCCGGCGCGGGCAGCCAGTTGGCCGCCTCCGCCGGGTCGGTGGGGCGGTCCTTCTGGATGTGCAGCGTCAGCGACCCGTCGTCGCCGTACACGAGACCTGGCGTGCGGTCGCCGATGGAGTAGCGGTCCGCGGGGTTGGCCACGAGGTAGTAGTCCGGCGAGTCGTACATGGTCACGGACCAGAACGACCGTACGGGCGGCGGAGTTTCGAAGCGCAGGGTGTATTTTCTGGAGCCGTTGAGCCAGTGGCCGTCCGCGTCTTCGAAGGTGTGCGCGTACACCGCTTCGTAGCCGTGGTTGCCCCACAGACCGACCCGCGCGGCGACCGCCCTGGTCAGATACGACGCCGTCCGGTCCTCGATGCGCCACTCCGGGGAGTCATGGGTACCCACCCCGAACCAGTCGAGGTTGTAGTCGAAGAGGTGCGGGTTCATCTCCCAGGCACCGGGGGCACGGGTGCCGTCCACCCCCGTCCGGCTCGCCTTCTCGACCCGCGCCGCTCCGCGCTTCAGCCCTTCGGTGAGCGCGTGCAGGAGCTCGGGAGCGGGGTGGACGTACGGCGATGGCCCCTCCTCCAGCAGCTGCAGCGGCTGGAAGCGGTCCTGGTAGGCACGGTCATCGGCCGACGGCGGGAAGGCCGCCATCCAGACCCGCAGCTTCTCGAAGAAGTGCAGCGGTTCCGGCACATCGGGGTCGGTGGCAGGCAGCCAGGTGTGGTGCATGAATTCCTCGAGGACCTTCAGGGTGAGCCGCTGCTGCAGCCCGTGCACACGCGGCAGGTCCGCGGGGCCCGCGCAGGCGAAGCGGCCGGCGATCGAGACGATCGTGGTCGGCGCGTCGATCACCCCGGTCATCCCCTCGGGGGTCTCACCGGCCCAGCCGGGCGGCACGATCAGCCACTTGGTCTCACCCGTGCCGGTCGCACGGCGGCCCACGTAGGCGAAGTTGTTGCTCCACGCGTCGATGAACTGCAGCACGTAGTACGCGCCGAGCGTGTCGGGTACGTGCAGCCGCAGCGGGCCGCCGGAGAGGTCGAGCTGCGCGATCGAGTACACCGTGTCGTTGTTCACGGACACGAAGTGCGCGTCGGGGGTGGCGAGCCGCGAGGAGTGGGCGAACTCATTGAAGGAGGCGGACGGCAGCGAACCGAACCCCTCGTGCAGGGCGGCCTGGACCATCGACAGGTCGAAGACCAGCGGATATCCGTAGATGTATGCCTCGGCTGCCAGCTCCGTGAGATCGGAGGGGGCGGGGGGTACGGCGGGTCCGGGGGGCGCGGCGGGCTCGGCCTGGTCGGCGGGACCGGCGGTGCCTGAGGGGCCGGGTTGGTCGGGGTGGCCTTCGTGATCAGGACGGTCGGGGCGGTCGGGGCGGTCGGGGCGGTCGGGGCGGTCGGGGCGGTCGGGGCGGTCGGGGCGGTCGGGGCGGTCGGCCTGACTGGAGCCGTCGGCTTGGTCGGTCACTTCGGACTCCTCTCGGCCGCGCACAGGCGCGCGGGAGCGCGGAGGCGGCCGTGGGAACCCTCGGATTCACGCGTCCGCCACAGTCCGGTGAGGTGTTCCGGCCCTGGTGGACCCGATGCCGTGGACCCGATGCCGCTGCCCTCCCGGTGACAGCTCCGAGCCTCCGTGAGCGCCCACCGCGCAACCAGCGGAGCGCGGCCATCCGGGTGAAGCGGAGGGCCGGAGCCGATGCCGGGGAGCGCCGACCCGCCCCGCCCCTACGGCTCCGCCACGACGCGGGGCTGCCTCCTGCCCAGCAGATCGCCCAGACCCTGCCGGGTCCCCGCGATGACAACCCGGTCCTGGGGGCGCAGGACATAGCTCTGCGGCAGGTTCCAGACCAGCTCGGCCTTGCGGCTCTCCCCGTCCGAGGAGCGGGGCACGGACAGATCGGCGCGGCGCTCGTCCGGGTCCGCGAGATCGAGCGCGAGGATCCGCCAGGCACCCTCCCGGAAGACCTCGCCGAGGGTGCGGCCCTCCAGCAGGGGGTGGCCCGCGACATCCACCGCCGCGAACAGCAGCACCTGGCGCTCGACCGGCATGGCACCGAGGATCTGGCGGCCCATCATCGCCGCGGCGAAGGCGGGCGCGGCCAGCGTGGAGACGCTCCGGCTCCGGGTGACCGCCTGCGGGTGGGCCGCACGCAGCGTACGGAAGACGGCGTAGGCGAACGCGTCGTCGAAGAGCCGCATCGCCACCCGGAGGTCGGGCTTCACTGTGCGGGCGTACAGCGCCGCCTCCAGGTTGGTGATGTCGGCGCTGGTGAGCGCGAGCAGCGCGCGGGCCCGTTCGATCTTGGCGGCCTCCAGCACGCCCTCCGTGGTCACGTCGCCGATCACGATCGGCACCCGCAGCCGCCGCGCCAGGGCGACCCCGCGCGCCTCCGGGTCGGCCTCCACGCACACGACGGGGATGTCCAGCTCCCGCAGCCGGGCCAGCACCCGTGAGCCGATCTTGCCGAGCCCGAGCAGGACGACGTGCCCGGAGAGCCCGCGCGGCGGGCGGCGCAGCGCGGCGGCGGTGCGGAACGTACCGAGCCCTTCCAGTACGGCCGCGACCAGCACCGGCAGCAGCAACAGCCCGGTCAGCCCGGACAGCATCTGGAGCACCTGGCGGCTGGTGGGCTGGCCAATCGCGGGATCGTCTATCGCGAAGATGTCGAGGATCGTCAGATACGCGGCGTGCACCGGCGGCTCGTCCGTGGTCAGCCAGGAGGCGACGGCCAGGCCGAACACCGAGGCGAAGATCCCGAAGAGGGACCAGCGCAGCCGACGCGAGAAAACCTGCCTGAGGGGCGCGCCGCGGCCGGCCAGTCTGCTCGGAGAGAGGTCGGGGCCCTGGTACGAGACCGCCTCGAGGACGACCGTGCCCCGCCCGGACGCCGCGCGGACGGACGCCTCGTCGGGGAGGAGCTGGGGTCCCGCCTCGCCGCTGCTGTCCGAACCGTCGGCTCCTCCCGGATCACCGTTGGTCGACGAGAGCAGCGCCAGGGTGCACAGGCAGGGGTCGGTGGCCGGCCCGTACCGGGCGGCCGGCGGCCGCTCCACGGCGCGCAGCAGCAGTCCGTCGGCCTGGACGACCTTGCTCGTACCGGCAACGGCGGTCGCCGCGAGGGAGGGGGCCGCGGTGTCGGCGTCCGACAGTACGGTCGTAGTGGCGTCGGCCTCCTCCCGGTCCATGTCCGGCGCGCTGACGGCGGCTGCCTGGTCGAGCAGTTCCTCCAGATGCTGGCCGAGCTTGCGGTTGTAGAGCCGGATCACCAGCCGCAGCCGGGGGTTGAGCCGCCTGGCGGCGAGCGCGGCCCGGATATTCGCCTCGTCGTCCTGGTGGACGAGCGCCAGCGCCGACGCCTCTTCCACTCCGGCGCGCAGCAGCACCTCGTCGTCCAGGCCGGACGATTCGAGCAGCCGGTCAGCCACCGCGTCCCGGTCGCCGGACGGCGGGCCCGCGACGACGCGCGACATCCGCCCGAAGAGGGCGGAGGCCCGGCCGACCGGGGTGAGTTGGGTGTGCGCCGGGACACCCGCCGCTCCGGCGGGCGGTACGACGAGGGTCACCGTCTCCCGGTACACACCGCGCAGCTCGGCGGCGAGCCGGTGGGCCAGGCCGTCGTCACCACAGACGATCATGTGGCCGTCGGGGGAGCTCTGTTGGCTCTGATTCGGGAGTGAGTACACGTCAACAGAGACTGCCCCATGGGGGTGTTCGGTTTCGCAGGCGGGTTCGGGCGGGGCCCGGCGGGGGCCGGTCCGGGTTCATGTACGGGCATCGGCCGGCGGGATTCGGCGTCAGCTCCGGCCCGGCCCTCCCCCGGTGTCCGGCCGGTCCGTGCAGCCGGCCTCGATTCCATAACGTCGATGTGACTCCGATACTTGGCAAGGGAAACCTTTACATAGGCTAAACACCTAGGGTGGGCATCCGGGAACGCACCCTGGAGGCGCCCGAGAACGCGTCCTGGAACGTGTTCGGGAACCCGCATACGTGCTCTCACGTGCAACGCAACCGCACAGATGTCCGTCTGACGGCCATGGAGGGCCGAGGAGCCACCGCCCGTCCGCGAATCGCCCGCCACACCACCGGAGAACCCTGTGCCAGAGGAGAAGAGTCCCGCGTTCGCCTCGCTGTCGGTCCTGTCGCTGTCCGTCCTGCCGTTCGCGGTGATGGCCGTGGTCGCGGGAGTGGACATCTCTGCGGGTTCGAGTGTCGGATTCCTGCCGCTGATCTCTCTCGGGCCGGCGTTTGCCGGGCTGATCGGCGGCTGGCGGCGCACGGCCGCCATCGGGATGCTGGCCCTCGTGCTCTGCTACTCACTCGCCTGGCACGACGGGGCGTTCCACGCCAGGCGCGGATACACCGCGATGTCGTCGGTGCTCGGCGTGACCATCGCCGGGGTCGCGGCCGCGGTCATGCGCCAGCGCCGCGAGGCGGAGCTGGCCAGCGTGCGCTCCATCGCCGAGGTCGCCCAGCGGGTGCTGCTCCGCCCGGTGCCGCACAGAGCGGGCCATCTGCGCGCCGCCGTCTCGTACACATCGGCCGTGGCGGAGGCGCACATCGGCGGGGATCTGTACGAGGTGGTCGCCGCCCCGGACGGGGTACGCGTGATCGTCGGGGACGTACAGGGCAAGGGGCTGGAGGCCGTCGAGACCGCGGCAGTCGTGCTCGGCGCCTTCCGGGAGGCCGCGCACGACGAGCCGGACCTGGCGGGGGTCGGAGCCCGCGTCGAACGGTCCGTGGACCGGGCGCTCCAGGGCGAGAAGTTCGTGACGGCGCTGATCGCGGAGATCAGCCCGGACGGGGGCGCGGTGTTCCTCAACTACGGGCATCCGCCGCCCCTCCTCGTACGGGCGGACGGCTCCGCGCACTTCCCCGAGCCGGCCGAGTACGCGCTCCCGCTGGGCCTCGGCGTCCACGGGACCGACGGGCCGCAGCCCTTCCGGGTCGCCTTCGGCCCCGGCGACCAGCTGCTCCTCTATACCGACGGCGTGACCGAGGCCCGGGACCACGACGGGACCTTCTACCCCCTGGGAGAGCGGCACCAGCTTCTGAGGGACGATGATCCGGAGCGTGCGCTGGAGTGCCTGCGCAAGGACCTGGTGCAGCACACGGCGGGCCCGCTCCAGGACGACGCGGCCATGCTGCTGCTCCGGTACCGGGACAACGGCGCCGTCAGCGGGACCCGGGGCACGGCGCGGTAGCAGCGCCGGGACAACGAGGCACCCGGGGCCCGGACGACTGGACACTCCGACGGCCGGACGCCGCGGACGGCCGGACGCCGCGGACGGCCGGACGCCGCGGACGGCCGGACGCCGAGACCCACCCTGACCTGCCTTTACTGCGCCTTGGTTGCTATTGCGACCAATTTGCAATTGGCTGTCTACGGCTTATCGAACCGGAAGGCAGCAAGCACCCATGAGCACCACGTCCACCGCACCACTCCCGACCCCCACGCGACGCCGGCGTCTGCAGATGTCGATGACACGCCAGGAGTGGACCCGGCTGGGCGGCATGGGCGCGTTCATCGTGGCGCTGCACGTCGTCGGGTGGCTCACGCTGGTGACGATCGTGGCCCCCGAGCACTACAGCCTCGGTACGAAGTCGTTCGGCATCGGGATCGGTGTCACCGCGTACACCCTGGGGATGCGGCACGCCTTCGACGCGGACCACATCGCGGCGATCGACAACACCACCCGCAAGCTGATGAACGAGAAGCAGCGCCCTTTGTCAGTGGGCTTCTGGTTCTCGCTCGGGCACTCCAGCGTCGTGTTCGTCCTGGCGTTCCTGCTGTCCCTCGGAGTGAAGGCCCTCGCGGGCCCGGTGCGCGACGACAACTCTCAGCTGCACAACGTCACCAGCCTGATCGGCACGACCGTCTCCGGGTTCTTCCTCTATCTGATCGCAGGCATCAACGTCCTCATCCTGGTGGGGATCTGGAAGGTCTTCCGGAAGATGCGCTCGGGCGACTTCGACGAGGCCGCCCTGGAGGAGCACCTGAACAACCGGGGCCTGATGAACCGGCTTCTGGGGCGCGTGATGAAGTCGATCACCAAGCCCTGGCAGATGTACCCGCTCGGACTGCTCTTCGGCCTCGGCTTCGACACGGCCACGGAGATCGCCCTGCTCGTCCTGGCGGGCTCCGGCGCCGCGTCCGGGCTGCCCTGGTACGCGATCCTCTGCCTGCCGGTGCTGTTCGCGGCCGGCATGTGCCTGCTGGACACCATCGACGGCTCGTTCATGAACTTCGCGTACGGCTGGGCGTTCTCGAAGCCCGTCCGCAAGGTCTACTACAACCTCACGATCACCGGCCTCTCGGTGGCGGTCGCGTTCATCATCGGGACAGTCGAACTGCTCGGCCTGCTCACCCAGAAACTCGGCCTGCACGGCGCCTTCTGGGACTGGGTGGGCGGACTGGATCTGAACATCGTCGGGTTCGTGATCGTCGGGCTGTTCTTCGTGACCTGGCTGGTGGCCATGGCGATCTGGAAGTTCGGCCGCATCGAGGAGAAGTGGACAGCGGGCCTCAGCCCGGCGGGCCCGGGCCGGAACGCCATGCACGAGGAAGCCGGTCAGACCGGCACGCCGGGCGGCCGTCCCTAGAGTTCCGGTTCGAAGGCCCTTACGCCGTCCTCGGGGCTCCACACGGCGGCGAGGGGCATCAGGTCCTTGATCCGGACACTTCTGATGCCGTCGGGGGTGGGGAGGATGACGCGGATATCCGGGTGGTAGTCGAAGAGAATCTGCCGGTCCCGCCCGCAGGGGCCGACGGGCCCGCGCCCGCAGTTCCCCACGGCGACGATGGTGACGAGTTCGCGCGCGCCGGACGCACGGGCGTGCCCGAGCGCGACGAGTTCGGCGCAGGGCCCACCGGTGAAGTGGTAGAGGTTGATACCGCCGTACATCTCACCGTCCGCCCCGCGCACGACCGCGCCCATGGTGTGGACGCCGTCTTCGCCATCGGTGTTCGTATCGACGATCTGCCGTGCGAACTCGATGAGTTCGAGGTCGTCGGGGGTCAGCTCTCGGCTCGGAAGGGACATGCGCCGCATCGTACGTAACCGCTCCGGGTGCTGCTGGGTATTAATCAGGTGCCGCCGGGGGGTCTTATTCGGTACGCGACAGCGCCGGCAGGGGCAGTGGCAGCCCCGGCAGGCCGTCGATGCTGGTCGCGATGTGCTCCTTCTTCTGGAAGTACGCGTCGAGCGACTCATCCGTTTCACGCGCGAAGCGCGACCCGTGCAGCGGGCGGTCCTCGTCATAGGTCAGGAACGGGACGGCGTAGCCGCAGGTGTCGCGGATCTTCTCGGCGGTCACCACGATGATCGCGCGCAGACCGTGCCGGGTCGGGTCGATGTCCGGGAAGTGCCCCATCAGCTCGCGCCACCGTGCGTCGTCGCGGAAGACAGGCTCTCCGCGGCCGTGCACGCGCACGATGTTGGGTGGACCGTCGAAGGCGCACCACATCAAGGTGATGCGGCCGTTCTCGCGCAGATGGGCAATGGTCTCGGCATTGCTACCGGCGAAGTCAAGGTAGGCCACGGTGACTTCATCGAGCACCGCGAACGATCCGCTCAGGCCCTTGGGCGAAAGATTGACGGTGCCATCGCCGTCCAGCGGCGCCGTCGCGGTGAAGAAGATGTGCTGCGCCTCGATGAAGTCACGCAGCCTGCCGTCTATCCGCTCGTAGCTCTTTCCCATGGGCCCATTATGGCGGGCGGGCGGGCGGGCCGGCAGCCTCTCCTTTACGACCTGGGCAGGGATCGAATCACGCCCGGAGACCGGACCGAGCCTTGCAGGCAGCCGACGAGGTCAGCTCTTCTGCGATGCGGCCAAGCCCTTCAGCATGTCTTCGGTGTTCATCACCGGCTGGATCTCGATCTCCGCGCCGAGCCCCTGGAAGAGCGGCTCCGCGATGGAGGGCAGCAGTGAGCTGTCCTGCATGTCGAAGACAAAGGTGCAGGCCCGTCCGCCCTTGGTGGGGCCGAAGTAGGCCGCCTCCGGCTTGAGCCGTTCCGACATCGACTGCATGATCTTCTGCAGCGTGCCGTTCTTGACGGCTTCGTTCGTGATCTGGGTGTCCATACGCGCTCTCAGCATGACCCTCATGGCGCCGCTCCTTACGTCCACCGTGGCCGGCGCGGTCCCGTCCGCACTCCCTGTGACTCGGTGACGTCGGGCTCAGCCTTGCTCCGGGCAATCGGGGCAGCAACATCTCAGCCACCATCCGTGGATGACAGACCTACCCAGGGATATGAAAGAGCCCCGGCCAGTGGCCGCGGCTCGATGCTCAGTCCGGCGTGGTGTCCGGGGCGGGCGATGCGATGAATGCCCGCGCGGGCCGGGGCTCCGGGTCTCGCGAGTTTGGTGTCTGCGTGTCATCCCACGCTGCCACCAGCTCGGCGTACCGGGGGTCGGTCCAGTCCATGTGGCCTCCCTTCTGCCAGCAGGCTACCGATCAGCCCTTGGGCTTGGGCTGCACCACGATCGTGCAGTCCGGGGAATGCTGGCACTTCGCCGCGACGGACACCAGCAGCTCATCAGTCGGCGGGCCCCAGAGTTCAGAGTCGGCCGTGTACCCGAGGCCGGCGATGGCCTCGCGGGTGCGCTCCAGGATGCGGGAGTCGTAGTTCGTCGGGTCATACCCCGGGAAGTGGTGGACGAATGCGCCGCCGAGGGCCGCACACAGCTCGGCGTACAGAGCGGTGTGCAGGATCAGGGCGTGCCATCCCTCGTCCACGATCCGCGACGGAGCCAGGCCGACCCCGGGCCGCCGCGAGCACGCGGCGACGAACTTCAGGGCCTCTTCGAGGATGCGGTCGGCCATGTCCTGGGACATGTCGGGGTTGGTGTCCAGGATGGTCTGGCGGCAGCTGGTGAACTGCGCGTCGGCGATGAGCGCGCGGGCGATGACGGGGATCGGGGTCGGGTCGGGGCCGGGGTTCGGAGGTACGCTCACGGTGATCTCCTCTGGTGTGTCCGGTGGGGACTGACCCGCCCCGGCCGGTGGCTCCGCCAAGAGATCTGGCCGGGGCGGGAGTTCATGGGCGGTAGCGGCGCACCGGCGGGACCCGGACCGGGCAGACGACGTGCAGGCGCACCGCGGCGACTACGCCGGTGCCCCCGCTGATCTCGTACTCCTGCGACGGCTCGTCGGGCCGGATCTGCTGGTCGCAGCTCGCGCAGATCACGAGAGCGCCACGTTCTTCGCGTCAGGCCGCCTTCGTGTCGAGCACCGGCTGCATGCGACCCGGTCCAGATCTCATGTCCACCCACTGCTGTGATGTCTGGCTGCCAGTGCCTCGATGGGCCCATGTTGACGCTCCGGTGTCCACGATGACGCCCCTTCTACTACGCTGAGTTGCCCGCTCACTACTGCACTCATGACGGTAGGGAGTAGAGATCATCGGCTGAAGTGACCGCGGGTACGGGTATCTATTCGCGGTCCACGGGCAACGGGGGCACCATGCGGAGCAGACCGCCAACTACCCCGACCGCCAGTCGGGGTTCCGCCCCGCGCCCCCGCGGCGGGGTCGTTTCCGGGTACGTATTCCGCCTCATCCGCGAACAGCTCGGCCTCACCCAGGACGAGCTCGCAGACCAGTTCGTAATCTCGGCCGACACCATCGCGGGATGGGAATCGGGGAGACGGGCGCTCACCGCGATCCCTGTGGGTCAGATGCTTGTCCACCGCCACCGCTTCATGCAGCTCGGCGCGCCCCCGGCCCTCCTCCTCGCCCTTGAGCGGGCCATTGAGGCCGACGTCCTCCTCGCCAGTGTCCTTGAGGACAATGCGTCGGGCGGCCCGAGCCCCCTCGGCGCATGGGTCATGCAGCGCGACCTTGTCGAGGTCCTCGCCTGGCCCCTCAACAACGTGCCGCCGACGCCTCTCCGACGCCTGCCCCCGCCGCCCCGCCGTCGGCACGGGCCTGTCCCCGCCGGCCCGGAACTCTCAGCCAGCGAACGGCAGCGGTTCTTCTCTCAAATGCGGAGCACGGCAGAACAGGCTCGCGGCCCTGGCGACTTCCTGCTCCGTCGGCAGGCTCTCTATCTCGCCGGATACGACACCGAGGCCGACACTCAGGAGTGGCTTGCTCACCAGCAGCGCACCGAGCGCCCCAGCGACTGGCTGACATCCTGGCTCAACTCCCGCTCCGCAGCCGCCGTCGCGGCACGCCAGGGTGACCGAGACCGCATGGGTCACTTCATCAAGACGACCCTCACTGACGACGACGCCGGCGAGATCGCCAACCTGAATTACTGGGCGTACTGGATCGGAGAGTCCCAGCATATTCATCTCTCGGACGACTTCATCGGCTCGCCCAAGCCGGGCCCCTGGCACGGCGACAAGCTGATGGAGCACCTGATCCACGGGCTGACACCCGAGCACGGGTTCTTCGACCTCAACGTCCACACCCTCTGGGCGCTGCTCGCCGCCCGGCCCGCCCTGCTGCGCTCCGGATCAACATCAGTGCGCACCCTGCGCGCACAGCTGCCGGTGATGTTGGATATCCAGGAGCTGACGGCGCGGACGCGCGGGGAGCTGGACGGCATTCGATACGCGATGCGCCTTGCAGAGGCATGAGAGGAATCAGACGTGGCTGACGACCTGTCCGCGGTAGCGCACTTCCTGTACGAGGCGGGCACGCTGAAGCAGGCACGGCGTACAGGGTGGTGGATGGCCGGTGTGCGTGATCCCGAGAGCGTCGCTGATCACTCCTGGCGCACGTCGCTCATCGCGTCGATCATCGCGAAGCTGGAGGGCGCCGATCCGGCGCGCGCGGCGTTCCTCGCGGTGTGGCACGACTCTCAGGAGTCCCGCACGGGGGACGTCAACTACCTGGGCAAGATGTACTCCTCCGGTGCGGATCCGGAGGAGGTGACCGCGGACCAGACGGCCGGCATGCCCGAGGTGCTGGCCGCGACGGTGCGCGACCTAGTCGGGGAGTATGAGGCGAAGGAGACCGCCGAGGCGGTCTGCGCCAGGGATGCCGACAAGCTGGAGTGCCTGCTCCAGGGCATCGAGTACCGGGCGCAGGGCTACGAGAACGCGCAGAGGTGGATCGACAACAGTCGCGGTCGGCTGGTCACTGAGACGGCCTGCCTCTTGGCGGACGAGTTGCTCAGCCAGGGGCCGTTGGACTGGCTGCGTAAGGCCCTCGGTGAGGCGCAGGGCTGACCGGTCCCGGACGCACGAATGCGCCCCGCCCTCCCGGAGAAGAGCGGGGCGAGGTTCGTTCAGTACCGCCAGGACGACAGGTCGAGTTCGGTTGGCGGGTCCGGGGGCGGGCCGGCCCGGGCGGTCAGCTCGACTCGGTAAGCCCACTTCAGCAGATCGAGGACAACGAGGGCGGAGGCCGCGGCGAAACTGGTGCCTCTGCAACGCTCCAACAAGATCGTCAGCACGCCCGCTCACGCAGGAAGCCCCGGACAAGGAGTCCGGGGCTTCCGAAGAACCCCCTGTTGAGGGTTCCTGGCCAGGTCAGGAATCTGACTGTTCTGTGGGCGCGGGCAGTTTCGAACTGCCGACATCTGCTTTGTAAGAGCAGCGCTCTACCCCTGAGCTACGCACCCGTGGATGAAGCAACAGGGTACATGGCCCCGGGCCCCCTCTCGCAAACCTGTTGCAGGAGCCAAGGAACACTCCTGGGCGCCCGCCCCGCGCCGCCCACCAGTCCGCCGGCCCATGGGACCGGGGGGATAACCCCACCCCCGGTCCGGTGGGTCGCTGGATCGTGTGGGGGTGGGGGCGGTCCGTACCGTTGGGGCTCTTCGGCAGGTTCGGTTCGATCTGGGGGAATGATCTACGTGGCACTCCGTCCTCGTACGCTTGTCGCGGCCGGAGGGGCCGTTCTTGTCTCCGTCGCCCTCACCGGGTGCGGCGCTGATCCTTCGGACGCGCCCGCCGAGCACAAGTCATTCGCCCTCAGCGGGAAGACGCTGACCATCCACACCGACGACTCCGCCGTCGAGCTGGTGCCCGCCGATGTGGAGTCCGTCCAGGTCACCCGGCGCGTCGACGGGTGGGTCTTCGTGGGGAGCGGGCCCGAGGCCTCCTGGTCCATGCGGGACGACACGCTCAGCCTGAAGCTGAAGTGCAGCGCCGTCATCAGCAACTGTTCGGCGCGGCACCAGATCAAGGTGCCGCGCGGGGTCTCCGTGATCGTGAAGGACGACAACGGGTCCGTGACCGCCGCCGGGTTCGACACCCCTCTGAAGCTCCGCTCGGCCAACGGCAAGGTCACCGTCCGGGACTCCAGCGGCGCCCTGGACCTGAACAGCGACAACGGGACCATCAACGCCGAGGGCGTCTCGTCCAGGCAGGTCACAGCGGACTCCAACAACGGCGAGGTACGGCTGTCGCTCACCACGGTTCCCGACCGGGTGCAGAGCGTCAGCGACAACGGGTCGATCGAGATCGCGCTGCCGAAGAAGCCGGGGCTCGCGTACAAGGTCGTGACCCACAGCAGCAACGGGAGTACCAAGGTCGGTGTGCCCACGGACGACGCCAGTCGCCACTCCGTCACTGCGCGCAGTGACAACGGAAGGATCATTGTTCGAAGCGCGAACTGACCGGCCCGTGTGTTCGTCCCTGCCTGGTGGGAGAATGGCCAGGGCAGGGCGGACCAGCACGGGAGAGGGATGTGACGGCAAGACACGGGCAGCCGTATGCGCGATCGAGTGCCGTGCGGGATGTCCTGACGCTCATGGCCCTCCCGGTGCCGTTGCTGGCCGGTCTGGCCGCCGCCTTCGCAGGTGGGGGCACACGGCGATGGTTCGGCGGGCGGGGTGAGAGCCAGCGGGCCGACGCGCAGGCCGCGAAGGACGCCGCCGCCGCCGCCTTCTACGATCTCGACACCGCTCAGCGCGATCTGCGGATCTCGATCGAGACGATCTCCGCGGTGGACAACTCGCCGGAGGCCCGCAGGGCGCTCTCGGACTTCGCCTCGCTGGGGCAGCGGATCGACGAGGTCAGCGCCTCGTACATCACCGCGGTCGACGCCCATGACCTCGACCGGGACGGTCTGGAGAGTTCCGCCCTGTCCCAGGCGCGTACGGAGCTGACCCGGGCCAAGGACGACCTCGTACGTGTGAAGGGCGAGCTCGACCGGTTCGGGCAGGGGCTGGGGCCGCTGCTCGGCAAGGCCGAGACGCAGCTCGCCCGGCTCGCGCCCGCCGTGGAGCGCGCGCGGCAGGCGCTCCTGTCCGCGAGCAATGCTCTCGACGCGGTACGGGAATCCGGGCTGAAGGCCGACGACCTCGCCACTCGTCTCGCGCATCTCGGGCCCGAGCTGACCAAGCTCAACCAGGGCGCAGGCCGGCACGGTGTGCAGGGCACCCTGGACCGCGCGGACAAGGTGATGCGTGACGCCGAAGCCGTACGGGCCGAGGCCGCGCGGCTGCCGGAGCGGGCCTCCGAGATCGACCGGCGCCTGGTGTCGCTCCGTACCCGCGCCCAGGCGCTCACCACCCGGGCCGGTACGGTCGCCCCGGTCCTCAGCGAGCTGCGGCGGCGCTTCACCGCACCGTGCTGGCAGGACCTCCAGCATGTGCCCGAGCAGGCCGCCGTGTCCGTGCGGCAGGCGGAGGAGAAGCTCAAGGAGGCCACCAGGGCGCGCGAGGAGCAGCGCTGGCCCGACGCGACGTCCCTGCTCACGACCGTCAGGTCGCTGCTCAACAGCACCGATGAGGCGGTCTCGGCCGCGGGTGCGCGGCTCGAACGGCTCAACGCTGTGGCGAAGGATCCGCAGCAGGAGATCGAGCGGACCAGGTTCACGATCCGGGACGCCCAGCGGCTGGCGATGGCCGGCCGGAACACCCCCGACCCCCGGCACGCCCGCCCGCTGGACCAGGCGGTGGAGCGGCTGGAACGAGCGGTCGCCGGGCTGGAGGGCCGGCACCCCGACTACTGGCACTTCCTCACGGAGACCGAGGAGGTGCGGAAGACCGCCACGCACGTGGTCGAGCAGATCCGCGAGGAGCGCGGCGCCGGCCATTGATCACCAGGCACCCGAAAAGGCAGGAAGAGAACAGATGGACCGCACCGACTTCACCGCGAGTCTCCGGAATGAGCGGCTGGTCGCCATCGTCCGCGGCTCGGACCCCGAGGCGTCCTTCAGGTCGGTCATGACGCTAGTCGAGAGCGGGATACCCCTGGTCGAGGTGTCGCTCAGCGGCACGGACGCGCTCGGGGTCATACGCCGGGCGCGGGCCGCACTCGGGGACGGCGCGTGGCTGGGCGCGGGCACCGTCCTCACCGCGGACGACGCACGGCGGGCCGCGGAGGCCGGAGCCGACCTCATCGTGACTCCGGGGCTCGGCGCGGGCGTGGACGAGGCCGTACGGCTGGGGCTCCCCGTACTGTCCGGAGTCGTCACCCCCACCGAGGTCATCGCCGGTATCGCGGCCGGCGCCACCGCGCTGAAGCTCTTCCCCGCGTCGGTGGGCGGCTCCTCCTATCTGAAGGCGCTGCGGGCCCCCTTCCCGGATGTTCCGTTCGTACCGGTGGGCGGGGTGGACGCGGCGGCCGCCGCCGAGTACCTGACGCTGGGTGCGGTCGCCGTGGGCGTCGGGTCGCCACTGATCGGGGACGCGGCCGACGGCGGGGACCAGGACGCGCTGCGGAAGCGGGCCGCCGCGTTCCTGAACATCGTCGGGACAGTGCGGGCCACCGAGGCAGCGGCCCCGGCGGTCCGGTCATGAGCGTGTTCACCTTCGGCGAGACGATGGTCGCGCTGCGCGGCGACGGGCAGCTGAAGCTGGGCGGCACCATGGCCGTCTCGGTCGCCGGTGCCGAGTCGAACGTGGCCATCGGCCTGGCCCGGTTGGGGCACCCGGTGCACTGGGCGGGTGCGACAGGCGCCGACGAGGCCGGTGAACTGGTGCTGCGGACGCTGCGCGCCGAGGGGGTCGGCGTCACGGCCACCACGCGTGACGAGGCCGCGCCCACCGGGCTGCTCCTCTTCGAGCCGCGGCTGCCCGGCGTGACGCGGGTGCACTACTACCGTGCGGGATCGGCCGGTTCGAGGATCGCGGCCGACGACGTGGAGCGGGCCTTCACCGCGTTCCTGGACGCCGGAACCGGGGCGGACACAGGCGCGGACACGGGTGCGAACACGAACCGCGCCACCCGCGTGCTGCATCTGACCGGTATCACCCCCGCCCTCTCCCCCACCGCCCGCTCCGCCGCCGAGCGCGCGATGGAACTGGCCGCCGAGAACGACGTGTTGATCAGTCTCGACGTCAACTTCCGCTCCCGGCTGTGGAGTACGGAGGAGGCGTCGGCGGTGCTGCGGGACTGGGCGCCGCGCGCCGACGTACTGATCGCGTCCGACGACGAGTTGCCGCTCTGTCTGCCCGCGGACTGCCCGGAAGACCCGGCCCGGCAGGCGGAAGCACTGCTGGAGGCCGGGGCGGGCGAAGTCGTGGTCAAGCTCGGTGCGGCGGGCGCCACGGCGTACACCTTGCAGGGCGAGCTGCACGCACCCGCCCGTACGGTGCCGGTCGTGGACCCGGTCGGTGCGGGCGACGCGTTCGTCGCCGGATATCTCTCGGCGCTGCTCGACGGTTCGGACACGGGGGAGCGGCTGGACCGGGCGGTGACCACGGGAGCGTTCGCGGTGGCCGCGTCCGGCGACTGGGAGGGCGCTCCGACCCGTGCCGAGCTGGGGCTCCTCGGAGCGGCGCCGGGCACCGTGGTGCGCTGAGGTGGTGCGCAGCGGCGCCCCGCACCTCTAATCTGGGCCTCATGCCCCGTTACGAGTACCGCTGCCGCTCCTGCGGCGACACCTTCGAGATCAGCCGCCCGATGGCCGAGTCCTCGGCACCCGCCGCCTGCCCCGAAGGCCACGAGGACACGGTCAAGCTGCTGTCCGCTGTTGCCGTCGGGGGGTCCGCTGCCGGAGCCCCGTCCGGCGGGGGCGGCGGAGGCGGCGGAGGCGGGTGCTGCGGCGGAGGCTGCTGCGGCTAGGTCCTAGTCCGGCAGCTCCAGCGGCGCGGCTCCGGACAGCGCCCCGCCACTGCCCGCTCCGGACAGCGACCCCGTGCCGCCCTGCGCGGCGCGGGTGAACTCCCGCAGGATCTCTTCGCCGGCCGCGACCCCGCGCCCGGCGGTCACCTCCACATGCGGCGCGCTCCACCCCGCGTCCGCGAGTTCGCCGTGCGCGGGGCGCCAGCCCCGGTCGGCGGCCAGCAGCAGGTCCGCGTCGAGGAGGGAATCGCCTGCGGCCAGGGTGAGTTCGGCGCCGGTGCGGCGGGTCACCTCGCGCACCGCCGCGCTCTTGGTCAGCGGTTTCGGCACCGCGTAGAGCTTGCGGCCCTGGAGCGAGACCGTCCAGCCCCTCGGCCCGGCCCACGCGGACAGCTCGTCCACCCAGCCCTCAGGCAGCAGGGCCCGTTCGACGACCAGATAGGCGAAGAGGTCCTCGGCCACCCGTTCCTTGAGCAGCCAGGCCGGATCGGCCGCGGACACCAGGTGGGTGCGTACCTCGGCCAGGGTGGCGCACTCGGCGGCCAGACGTCGGGCCACAGCGGACTGCCAGCCCAGGTCGGACACCCCGTCCACCAGCAGATGACCGCCGTTGGCGCAGATCGCGAACCTCGGCGGCGGGCAGGGCAGCCGGATGCGGCGGTACTGCTCGCGCGTCCTCGTGGTCGTCGGTACGAAGAGGGCCTCAGCGGCGAGCGCGCCGAGCAGCCCGGCCGCGGTCTCCGTGACGTACGAGAGCGGCCTGCTCTCGTACACCTCGACGCAGAGCAGCCTCGGCGCTTCGGCGTCCGGCATGGTCAGGCCGAGCGCGGGCGCCGAATAGATGAGGGTGCGGTCAAGATCGCTGGCGACGAGTACGGGCGCTGCCGGGTTCACGCGGTCACCGCCGCGGTGCCGTCGGCGCCGGTCGCGCCGCGGGTGAAGCGCGGGTGGATCAGACCGACGCAGCTGTACGGCAGCGAGTCGACCTCCTCGACCGGAACGCCGCGCTGCTCCGCGAGGAGCCGTACGTGGTCGAGATCGGCGCCCGCACCGCTCCTGGCGAGGATCTTCCAGGGGACGCGGCGCAGCAGGACGCGGGTGGTCTCGCCGACCCCCGGCTTGACGAGGTTGACGTCGTGGATGCCGTACTCCTCGCTGATCCGCTCGACGGCCGCCCACCCCTCCCAGGTCGGTGCGCGGTCCGCCGCCAGCTGCTCCTTCACCGCCGTGTCCACCGCGCCGGACACTCCGTCGAAGCGGGCGGCGACGGCGTCGATGAAGTCCGCCGAGACGTCGGAGTCCGCCAGCTCGCGGTAGAACTTCCCGCCGTGGAAGTCCCCGGGCCCGACCAGGTCGGCGCGGAGGACCGTACGCGAAATCAATCCGGACACCGTGGAGTTGAGGCAAGCGGAGGGGATGAGGAAGTCCTCGCGGGTGCCGTACGTACGGACGCAGCCGCCCGGGTCCGCCAGCACCGCGATCTCCGGGTCGAAGCCGGGGAACTCCGCCAGCGCGTCCGCCAGTTCACGGGTGATGGCACCCTTGCCGGTCCAGCCGTCGACGAAGACGACATCGGCCGGGTCGTGGTGGGCGGCCAGCCAGCGCAGTGCGTTGGCGTCGATGCCACGGCCCCGCACGATGGACACCGCGTAGTGCGGCAGGTCCAGGCCGTGGCGGTGCCGGGCCCAGCGGCGCATCAGTACGCCGACGGGCGTACCGGCGCGGGCGAGGGAGACCAGGACCGGCCGTGCGGACCGCTCGGCGAGCACGGTCTCGGTGACCGTGCCGACGGCCTGCGCGATCCGCGGCGCCGAGGTCTCCAGCGCAGCCCTGAACAGCTCCTGATACTGCTCGCTGGGCTGGTACTCGACAGGCAGCGACTCGGCGTAGTGGGCACCCCCCGCCTGTATCGCCTCCTCGCGCTCCTCGGTGGGCGCCTCCAGCTGCACGTCGGAGAGATCCTGGAGCAGCCAGCCGACGTCTTCGGCGGCGTAGGAGGAGAAGGCGGGGCCGCGCAACGGCTCGGGCATGGGGGCGGCTGCTTCCTGCTGTTCGGGAACGTGGGGCTGTAGGGGTACGGACGACTGCCCGGGTACATGTGGCTGTCCGGGGGCGTACGACTGTCCGGGGGCGCGCGGCTGTGGGGGGACGTACGACGGGACGACCGCCAGCAGCACCTGCGGGACGTGCGCGGCGAGTTGGGCCAGGAGGCCGTCGGGGGCGTGCAGTTCGGGGGTGTCGGCGGCCGAGTCGACGACGAGGACCACCGCGTCGAAGCCGCCGCCCGCCACGTTGTACGCGTACCGGTCGCCCGGCCCGTCGCCGGGGCTGTCGTGCGCGGGAAAGACCAGGCCGGTCCGTATCGCGTAGCCGGGAACGTCCAGGGCGAGTACCGGCGAGCGGGTGGTGGTCGATGAGCGTACGTCGTGCCCGGCCTGCTCCAGCGCGAGGCCGAGGCGGAGCGGGGTGTACATCAGCTCCTCGAATCCGAGCACGAGGACACGCGGGGCGGGCGTGGCAGGCGTGGCCGGCCGATCCGTGGCAGCAGGCTCCGAGCCCGGCACACCCCGCGCCAGCGCCTCCGCGAGCCGCGCCGCCATCCCCGGCAGCGCGGCCTCCAGGGTGGCGCGGTGGTCGGGGGTGAAGCCGTGCCGCCCGCCGTCCGGCAGCCCGTCCGGCCAGCCGAGATCCGCCCGGACGACCGGACCGCCGGGCCCGGCGCCGGGGGAAGCGTACGTGTGGCGCCGCCGCCCCTCGTGCTCCTCGACCAGACGGCGCCCCTTCTCCAGTACGCCGTCGGGCAGTTCCACCTCACCGCGCACCGAGGTCAGCAGGTCGACCCGGGCGCCGATCTCCCGGCCGAAGTCCGTCAGCCGGTCCCGGTCGGCGGCCGACCGCATGTCGACCAGCGCGACGACCACGTACCACCGGCGCGGATACCGCCCGTGCAGATCGCGGATGGTGTTGAGCACCGTGTTGCCGGTGGAGAACTCGTCGTCCACGAGGACCAGCGGGCCGTCGCCCGCCAGCAGTTCCGGGTCCTCGGGCAGCAGCAGATGCGAGGTCGCGTGCGAGTGCGACTCCTCGAAGCCGCCCGCCCGCGCCACCCCGGCGACCTCGCGGCGGGTGGAGTGCAGATACGGCGCGAGGGCCAGCCCGTCCGCGACCGAGTGGCCCAGGCCCGTCGCGGTCTCCGCGTAGCCGAGGACGACCGCCCTCCGCGCGGCCTCGTCGCCGAGCAGCCGCCGTACCGCGAGGCCGAGCCGGTGGCCGTGGCCGTACACCGTCGACGGGCGCTGCGGCACATGCTTGCCCAGCACGTTCGACACCAGCAGATGGGCGCGTTTCGGATTGCGCCGCAGCGCGAGGCCCAGCACGTCCCGGAGGCCGTCGTCCCCCGCGAGCCGCACACCGAGCCGGTCCGCGACCCATGTTCCCGACCAGACCACTTCGCCCGTCTCTTCCCTTCCGGTTCGCATCAGCCGGAGAGCCCGGCCGTGAGCAGTTCGACAAAGCCGATGTCTTCCCTGGCCACACCGAAGACCTCGGCCCGCAGGAGGGTCCGCTCGGCCCAGGCCCGGTGCGGCTTCACCTCGTTCATCTTGTTCGTGTACGCGGAGCGCAGCACCCCCCCGCCGTCCCGGTCGGGCCGGACGATGTCACGGGCGTCGCTGAACTCCTCGTGGCTGACGACCGAGAGGGCGTGCACCGGCATCACGTGCGAGGGGTGGATGCAGGTCTTCCCGAGCAGTCCGTTGGCGCGGTCGAGCCCGATCTCGCGCAGCAGTCCGTCCAGATCGTGCTCGATCAGAGTGGTCCGGAGCTGGTCGGCGCGGCCCTCCATGAAGGGGCTGCGGCGCAGCTGCGGCTTGAACATCCGTTCCTGGACTGGGAAGTACTCCCAGACCGGGCCGGTGATCGTGAAGCCCGTACCGTCCGAGCGGCCCAGGACGTTCACCACGTCGCCGATGACCGAGGCGACGATCTGGACGTCGTACGCGGTCATGTCGGGCGTCCTGCGCAGCCCGTACGCCGAGCAGAAGTCGGTGACACCGAGCCGGAGGGCGAGGATCCGGTCACGGTACTTGTCGACCGTGCGGGCTATTCCTGCGAGGGAGTCCGCACGGGTCTCCAGGTGCAGCAGCTCGGGGGATTCGAGGACAGGCATGGCGAACAGCCGCCGGCCGCCCGCCGCCTCCGCCCCGGTGAGCGCCTCCAGGAAGGCCGTGCCACGCTCCTCGGTGAACTTCGGCAGTACGAATCCGGACAGCAGCCGCGCCGACGGGCCCAGCCTGTGGACCAGGTCAGGTATCTGATCCGGCTCGCGGACCCGGATGAAGAGCAGGGGCATGTCGTCCGCGTTCCCGGCGGGCCCGCCACACCTGGCTTCCAGCTCGGCGAACTGGCGGACCAGATTGACCTCGCCGTCGGCGACATCGGCGTCGTCGATGGAGTCCTCCAGGCACAGCACCATGGAGACCACCCCGCGTGCGGCCTGTTTCAGCACGTCGTCGGCGAGTTGTGGCCGGGTGGCCGGGCTGTAGAGCGTGGCGCCGAGAGCGGCGCCGAGGACGGGTGCCGGAGACCCGGAGGTGAAGTCGGCCGGCTCCTGATGGAAGAGCTCCGACCGGACAAGGGGCGAGATATGCCCGAAATGATGCATAAGGTCCCCTCGTAGTGCCATGCCGTCCCGATGACGCGCGGCCGGTAATAGTACGTATGGACGCATGGCACTAGTTCCAACGGAGAGGGAATTCGGACCCACCCGCAACAGTCGTCCCGCCCGTCCCGCCGGGATGTACCGGACTCGCCCCAAAGCGCCCCCGCATTGTCCGGGGCCGCGCGGGGAAGGCAGGATGACCGGCATGACGCACGCGATGATGAAGGGTTCGAACGTCCCGCTGGACGCCTTGGCGGTACGGGCCGTTCTGCGCTGGACCCCGCGCCCCGACGTCCCCGACATCGACGCTTCCGCCCTGCTGCTGGGCCCCGGCGGGCGTGTGCGCTCCGACGAGGACTTCGTCTTCTACAACCAGCCGCGCCACCCGTCGGGCCTGGTGCGGCGGCTGCCGAAGAAACGTGACGCCGAAGGCCTCACCGACACCGTCGAGGCCGACCTTGCCGCCCTGGACCCCTCGGTGGAACAGGTGGTGCTGGCCGCCTCGTCCGACGACGCGCCCTTCCGCGCCGTACGGGATCTGCGGATCCTGCTCTACGACGCGGCGGCGCCGGCCGGGGACGGCACTCCGGCTCTGGCCGTCTTCGACGTACAGCCGGAGACCGGCGAGGAGACGGCGATGATCTGCGGCGAGCTGTACCGCCGCGGTGACCGCTGGAAGTTCCGGGCGGTGGGGCAGGGCTACCCGACCGGTCTGATCGGGCTTGCCACGGCGTACGGGATCTCGGTCGACGAACCCGCAGAACCCGCAGTGGACGCAGAACCCGCCGGACCCGCAGTGAACGCGGCAACGGCCGGAACGGACGGGGCCCCAGCAGGCGCGGCGGCAGAGCCCGCGCAGCCCGGCCCCATGGGTGCGACAGGCCCCACCATCCCGGCGCCCGTCGCCGGCTTCCCCCCGCCCCCGCAGTCACCGCCACCCGGTTACGGCTACCCGCAGGCCGTGCCGACCCAGCCGATGGCCCAGCCCGCCCGTTCCGCATCCGGAAACAGTGAGTGGAGCCGAGGCGGAGCGCAGCGGAGCGGCTATCCGCAGCCGGCCGCGGCGGCCGCTCCCGCGCCCGATCCGTACTTCCGACTGCCGCCGATGGGACCGCAGTTCCTGCCCAGGTGACGGCGGGGCGGGCCGGCGAAGGGCTGATGGGGGGCCGGGCTCAGATCTTGGTCTTGTAGCCCCGGCCCCACTGGAGCCCCCAGCCGTACAGCCGGTCCAGCTCGGCCTGGAAGCCGTAAACGAACTTCACCTCGCGGCGCACCAGCATGTCGCTCTTGACCTTCTCGATGGCGAAGACCGCGCATGAGCGGGCCTGCGGATGGCGCTCGTCCAGCTGGATCTCGATGCGCGGGCCGTTGCTGGGGTAGAGCGTCACTACGGCGTGCGTACGGTCGAAGGCGGGCGTCTGGTCGTAGATGTAGACGAAGACCAGCAGCCGTTTGATCTCGTCGCGGTGGTCGAGGTTGACGTAGAGCGTCTCGCCGGACGGCGACCCGAACCGGTCGTCACCGCTGAGCTGCACATACGGCGCTTCGTTGAGTCCGCCGAGGAAGTTCCCCAGGGGCTGCACCACGCCCTTGGTGCCGTCCTCCAGCTCGTAGAGGCAGCCCAGGTCGAGGTCGACGTTCACGACGCCCTGGGTGTGCGCCTGGACTACGTCGGGCTGGAACATCCGGGACGGATGGCGCAGCAGACTTCCGCGCTTCCGCGAGCTGCCGCCGAAGTCCGACGAGCGCATCCGCCAGGACAGGTTCACTCGCAGGTTTCCGGTGGTCGCGCCCTGTTTGGTCAGCGAGACCACCGGGTGCCGCTTGGTCAGCTCGATCGAGTTGGACGCCGAGCTCCCCGAATCGAAGTGCGGCGGCTTGTCCCGTCGAAGACTGTCCCAGAAGGCCATGTCCCACCCCCAGCTTGCTCGGTGACTCTTTCCCGGTTCTTCCCCGGACTTCTTCCCCCACGCGTACAGGCAGGCGTACGGGCACGCGCACGGGGCGGTCAGGAGGCTTCCGCTTCCTGACCGCCCCGTTCAGAGCGTTCCGCAATCCGGTACGGGTCACACCCCGGACGGCACTTCTGTCCGGTCTCCGGAGCTGTCCCCGCCCTCGGCCGCGATGCGCTTGTTCCTGCGGACCGACGACCAGAAGGACAAGCCGATCAGCACGACTCCGACGAGTCCGGTGATGACCTCGTTGATGTCGTACTGGATGGTGATGAGCAGGATCACCGAGAGCGCGCCGATCGCGTAGTGCGCGCCGTGCTCCAGGTAGACGTAGTCGTCCAGGGTGCCCTGGCGGACCAGGTAGACGGTGAGCGACCTGACGTACATGGCGCCGATGCCGAGGCCGAGCGTCATCAGCACGATGTCGTTGGTGATGGCGAAGGCGCCGATGACCCCGTCGAACGAGAAGGAGGCGTCGAGGACTTCCAGGTAGAGGAACATGAAGAACGCGGCCTTGCCGGCCATCATGACCGCGGGCACCGCCGAGCCGGACTTCCTGGCCTCCTCCTCGGCCTCCTGTTCACGCTCCTCGTCCTCTTCCAGCCGGTTCTCGAAGTACCCGGAGAGCCCGCCCACCACGAGGTAGGCGATGAGCCCGGCGATACCGGAGACGAGGACCGTCTGCGCCTTGTCCGCGTGCACGCCGCCGTGCTGGTGGGCGTGGGTGGCGACAGTGAAGGAGGAGATCAGCAGCACGGCGAGCGCGATGCAGACCGACAGCATGTCGACCTTGCCGAGCTTGGCCAGCGGGCGCTCGATCCAGCGCAGCCACTGGATGTCGCGGTCCTCGAAGATGAAGTCGAGGAAGATCATCATCAGGAACATGCCACCGAAGGCCGCGATCGACGGGTGGGCGTCGGTGACCAGCTGCTGGTAGTGGTCCTTCTCGTTGATGGCCAGCTTCACCGCCTCGACCGGATTGATCTTGGCGCTGATGGCGACGATCACGACGGGGAAGACCAGTCGCATACCGAAGACGGCGATGAGCACACCGACCGTGAGGAAGATCTTCTGCCAGAAGGCATTCATCTTCTTCAGGATTCCGGCGTTGATCACCGCGTTGTCGAAGGACAGCGAGATCTCCAGGACGCCCAGGATCGCCACAATGCCCACGGCGGTCCATCCGTCGTAGATCACCGCCACGGCAAGACCGACCACGGTGATCACGAATGACCACCCGAAGGTTTTCAGAAGCACTGGCTACCCCATCGTGTGTGTACGGGTTCCCCCGCGCCGTGCGCGGTCCAGGTGGTGTCCCAGCCCTGCATTCTCCCGGAGCACGAACCCTGGGTCCCCCGCACGGAAGCCGGGAGATCTCCCGGACTTGAACCACGCCGGAAGAATGCTTTAGGAAACATTGACCCCGAAGTCTAGAGCGATGCCCCGAAGTCCCGACGCGTACCCCTGCCCCACGGCACGGAACTTCCATTCGCCGCCGTACCGGTAGAGCTCGCCGAAGATCATCGCGGTCTCCGTCGAGGCGTCCTCGCTCAGGTCGTACCGCGCCAGCTCCTGGCCGTCGGCCTGGTTCACCACGCGGATGAAGGCGTTGGCGACCTGACCGAAGGTCTGGCCGCGGCTGTCCGCCTCGTGGATCGAGACGGGGAAGACGATCTTGTCGCAGTGGGCGGGCACCTTGGAGAGGTCGACGATGATCGACTCGTCGTCGCCCTCACCCTCGCCGGTGAGGTTGTCACCGGTGTGCTCCACCGAGCCGTCCGGGCTGGTCAGCTGGTTGTAGAAGATGAAGTACTCATCGCCGAGCACCCGGCCCGACTGGCACAGCAGCGCGCTGGCGTCGAGGTCGAAATCCGCTCCGGTGGTGGAGCGTGCGTCCCAGCCGAGCCCGACCAGTACTTGCGTGAGGTTGGGTGCGGCCTTCGAGAGGGAGACATTGCCGCCCTTGGCGAGCGTTACGCCCATGATCGCTGATCCTCCCCGAGGTGTGAACGGTTGACTAGCACGTCCGGCGCCGCACTGAGGTGCGGCGCCGGACGGAGTGAATCCTGCTCAGACGGTGACGCCAGACTCAGACGTTGACGCCGAAGTCCTGCGCGATACCGCGCAGCCCGGAGGCGTACCCCTGGCCGATGGCGCGGAACTTCCACTCAGCGCCGTTGCGGTAGAGCTCGCCGAAGACCATGGCGGTCTCCGTCGACGCATCCTCACTGAGGTCGTACCGCGCCAGCTCGGAGTTGTCCGCCTCGTTCACCACGCGGATATACGCGTTGCGGACCTGGCCGAAGCTCTGCTGGCGGCTCTCGGCCTCGTAGATCGAGACCGGGAACACGATCTTCGCGACATCGGCGGGCACGCCGGCGAGGTTCACCTTGATGACCTCGTCGTCGCCCTCGCCCTCACCGGTGAGGTTGTCACCGGTGTGCTCGACCGAGCCGTCGGGGCTCTTGAGGTTGTTGAAGAAAACGAAGTTCGAGTCGTTGGCGACCTTGCCCTCTTCATTCGTCAGCAGCGCGCTGGCGTCGAGGTCGAAGTCACCACCTGTGGTGGTGCGTGCATCCCATCCGAGACCGACGACGACCGCCGTCAGATTGGGTGCGGCCTTGGTCAGCGAGACGTTGCCGCCCTTGCTGAGGCTGACTCCCACGAGTCCTCCCAATTGGTTTCGAGGGGCCGAGGAGGGCCCTTGCCCCCGTTTTACGTGGCATCGGATCAACGAACCGATCCTAGTGACCGGTTCCCGGACACGGCAGGCAGTTGACCGGCCGGGTCAGAGGGTGTCGAGCGCCTTGGCGTACTCGTTCAGGTCACGAGCGTCCGGCAGACCGTTCACGACGGTCCAGCGGACGACGCCCTCCTTGTCGATGATGAAGGTCCCGCGCACCGCGCACCCCTTCTCCTCGTCGAAAACGCCGTACGCCCGCGAGGCCTCGCCGTGCGGCCAGAAGTCCGAGAGCAGCGGGTATTCGAGGCCCTCCTGCTCGGCGAAGACGCGCAGCGTGTGGATGGAGTCGTTGGAGACGGCGAGCAGCTGCACGTCGTCGTTGACGAACTTCGGCAGCTCGTCGCGGAGGGCGCAGAGCTCGCCGGTGCACACGCCGGTGAAAGCGAAGGGGTAGAAGAGCAGCACCACGTTCTTCTCGCCGCGGAAGTCCGAGAGGCGGACCGTCCGGCCGTGGTTGTCCTTCAGCTCGAAATCCGGGGCCTCGGTGCCGACCTCGATCGCCATGAAAACGCTTCCCTTCGGTGGGGCCATTCGAATGATGCCCACCACCCTATGGCCTCGCCACCGGCCACAGCGGGGGGCGGGCAGCGCCTTCGCCGGGCCAGCCGGACCACCGGACCACCCGGACCACCCGGAACCGGACGCCCGGACCAGCCGGAACCGGACGCCCGGACCACCCGGAACCGGACGCCCGGACCAGCCGGAGCCGGACTCCGGGACCAGCCGGAGCCGGACCACCCCGAACAAGGGGAAGCCCCCGCCGGCAGGATGGCCGGCGGGGGCTTCTCGGGGCTTGTGGCGACTCAGCGCTTGCCGGACCTTGCCACCTTCGGTGTGACGAGACGGCTCCCCGTCCAGTCCTTGCCGGCATTGATGCTCTTGGTCTGGGCCAGACCGGCTGTCTGAGATGCCTCGTTGATATCGCTCGGCTCGACGTAACCGTCACGGCCGGTCTTGGGGGTCAGCAGCCAGACCGCGCCGCCGTCGTCGACCAGACCGATCGCGTCCACCAGCGCGTCCGTAAGGTCGCCGTCCTCGTCGCGGAACCACAACACGACAGCGTCAGCCACGTCGTCGTAGTCCTCGTCGACGAGTTCCTGGCCGATGACGCTCTCAATACCCTCACGGAGTTCCTGCTCGACGTCGTCGTCGTAGCCGATCTCCTGGACCACTTGTCCGGGCTCGAACCCCAGGCGTGCTGCCTGATTGGTCCGCTCCTCCGCGTGGTCCGCGGTCGCGCTCACGGTTTGCCTCCTGATCGTTTTTGGAAATGCACCAGCCACGCGCGTGCGCGGGGCGTTGGCCGTAGTCCACACGGGCGGGACCGATCGCGCAAGTACCCAGCGGTCGAGACAGTCGAAACGGTGACGTTTCCTGGCACCTCATCCCAACCTCAGGCAGATCCTGACGCTCTCTGGTGATCCATCCCACACTGTTCATCCCTGTTTGCGGGGTTCTACGGCATCGGATACGTCAATTGTGCCCCGGATCCCTTTGGGAATGTCTGAGCGGGTCGGGCGTAAGGTTGCGATTTCGCCGGACCCAGCAGCGGCCTCCGGACGGGATGTCTCACCGAGTGACGTTACCCCTCGGTAGAGATGACGTCAGCGTCCTGGCGGTACACGATGGTGGCGGCGTACGCCCCGATACCGCACCACCGAACAGCGAAGGAACAGCGTGGTTTCCGGATCCGATCGCAACCCGATCATCATTGGCGGCCTTCCGAGCCAGGTCCCGGACTTCGATCCTGAAGAGACCCAGGAATGGCTCGCCTCCCTCGATGCCGCCGTCGACGAGCGCGGCCGTGAGCGTGCGCGTTATCTGATGCTCCGCCTCATCGAGCGCGCGCGTGAGAAGCGCGTGGCCGTGCCCGAGATGCGCAGCACGGACTACGTGAACACGATCGCCACCAAGGACGAACCGTTTTTCCCGGGCAACGAGGAGATCGAGCGCAAGGTCCTGAACGCCACCCGCTGGAACGCGGCCGTGATGGTCTCGCGCGCCCAGCGCCCCGGCATCGGGGTCGGCGGCCACATCGCCACCTTCGCCTCCTCCGCCTCGCTGTACGACGTGGGCTTCAACCACTTCTTCCGCGGTAAGGACGACGGCCTCGGCGGCGACCAGGTCTTCTTCCAGGGGCACGCGTCCCCGGGTATCTACGCCCGCGCCTTCCTGCTCGACCGGCTCTCCGAGCAGCAGCTCGACGGGTTCCGCCAGGAGAAGTCGAAGGCCCCCTACGGGCTGTCCAGCTATCCGCACCCGCGGCTGATGCCGGACTTCTGGGAGTTCCCGACCGTCTCGATGGGCCTCGGCCCGCTCGGCGCGATCTACCAGGCGCGGATGAACCGCTACATGGAGGCGCGCGGGATCGCGGACACCTCCAAGTCGCATGTCTGGGCCTACCTCGGCGACGGCGAGATGGACGAGCCCGAGTCGCTCGGCCAGCTCTCCATCGCCGCCCGTGAGGGCCTGGACAACCTGACCTTCGTCGTCAACTGCAACCTCCAGCGCCTCGACGGCCCGGTACGCGGCAACGGCAAGATCATCCAGGAGCTGGAGTCGCAGTTCCGCGGCGCCGGCTGGAACGTCATCAAGCTGGTCTGGGACCGGAGCTGGGACCCGCTGCTGGCCCAGGACCGCGACGGCACCCTGGTCAACAAGATGAACACCACGCCGGACGGACAGTTCCAGACGTACGCCACCGAGAGCGGTGCTTACATCCGTGAACACTTCTTCGGCACCGACCAGCGGCTGCGCAAGATGGTCGAGGACATGTCCGACGAGCAGATCCTGCACCTCGGGCGCGGCGGGCACGACCACCGGAAGGTCTTCGCGGCCTACACGGCGGCCAAGGAGCACAAGGGCCAGCCGACGGTGATCCTCGCCCAGACCATCAAGGGCTGGACGCTGGGCCCGAACTTCGAGGGCCGCAACGCGACCCACCAGATGAAGAAGCTGACCGCGGACGACCTCAAGCGCTTCCGGGACCGGCTGCACCTGCCGATCGCGGACAAGGACCTGGAGGACGGCAACCCGCCGTACTACCACCCGGGCCGGGACTCCGAAGAGATCCAGTACATGCACGACCACCGCAAGTCCTGCGGCGGTTACGTACCGACCAGGGTGGTCCGCGCCAAGCCGCTGCCGCTGCCTGCCGACAAGACGTACGCCATCGCGAAGAAGGGCTCGGGCCAGCAGTCGATCGCCACCACCATGGCGTTCGTCCGCGTCCTGAAGGACCTCATGCGGGACAAGGAGATCGGCAAGCGCTTCGTGCTGATCGCCCCCGACGAGTACCGCACCTTCGGTATGGACGCGTTCTTTCCGAGCGCGAAGATCTACAACCCGCTCGGCCAGCAGTACGAGTCGGTGGACCGCGAACTGCTGCTCGCGTACAAGGAGTCGCCTACCGGGCAGATGCTGCACGACGGCATCTCGGAGGCCGGCTGCACGGCGTCGCTGATCGCGGCCGGTTCGGCGTACGCCACGCACGGCGAGCCGATGATCCCGGTCTACGTCTTCTACTCGATGTTCGGGTTCCAGCGCACCGGCGACCAGTTCTGGCAGATGGGCGACCAGCTGGCGCGTGGTTTCGTGCTCGGCGCGACCGCCGGGCGGACCACGCTGACGGGTGAGGGCCTCCAGCACGCGGACGGCCACTCGCAGCTGCTCGCCTCGACCAACCCGGCCTGTGTCGCCTACGACCCGGCGTTCGGTTTCGAGATCGCGTACATCGTCCAGGACGGTCTGCGCCGGATGTACGGCGAGACGGCGGACGGCAGGCCGGGCGAGGACGTCTTCTACTACCTCACCGTCTACAACGAGCCGATCCAGCATCCGGCGGAGCCCGCCGATGTCGACGTCGAGGGCATCCTCCAGGGCATCCACCGCTTCAAGCCGGGCGAGCGGGGCCAGATCCCGGCGCAGATCATGGCGTCGGGCGTGGCCGTCCCGTGGGCCGTCGAGGCCCAGCAGATCCTCGCCGACGAGTGGGACGTGAAGGCCGACGTCTGGTCCGCGACCTCCTGGAACGAGCTGCGTCGCGAGGCCGTGGAGGTGGAACGGCACAATCTGCTCCACCCCGAGGAGGAGCAGCGCGTCCCGTACGTGACGCGGAAGCTCTCGGACTCCGAAGGCCCCTTCGTGGCCGTATCGGACTGGATGCGCTCGGTGCCGGACCAGATCGCACGCTGGGTGCCGGGGCCCTACCAGTCGCTGGGCGCGGACGGTTTCGGCTTCGCGGACACCCGGGGCGCGGCGCGCCGCTTCTTCCACATCGACGCGCAGTCGATCGTCGTCTCGGTCCTGACCGAGCTGTCCAAGCAGGGCAAGGTGGACCGCTCGACCCTGAAGCAGGCCATCGACCGCTACCAGCTCCTGGACGTGTCGTCGGCCGACCCGGGCGCGGCGGGCGGCGACGCGTAGGCGTCACTGAGCACGCACGAGGGCGGCGGGACCACGGCGGTCCCGCCGCCCTTGCGTGTGTCCGCTGGGGTGCGCGTCCGGTGGGGTGCGCGTTCGGTGGGGCTCAGCTCTCCCAGATCTTGAACGCCCGCACCTGGTACGGGGAGTGCGGCAGCCAGGTGCCGCCGCCCGGGTACGTCTCGAACTCGCCGGTCTCCGCGCACTCGGCGGACTGGTACGTGGTGACCGGGCGCCCTGTGCGGTTGGCGACGGACTGGGCGGTGGTACCCGCGGGAAGCGGCGTACAGCTGTCGATGCCGGTGCCGGAGAGGTCGTAGGTGCGGCGGGCGCCCTTGAAGGCGTCCTTCTCCCAGAGGCAGAGCTCGCCGGTCGCGCACTCCCCCATCCGGGGCTGCGAGGCGGCCAGCGCGGTGTGCGGGGCGAGCGCCTGGGGCGCGGCGAGCACGGTGGTCGTGACGATCCCGGCCGTGACGGTCGTGAGGGTCGTACGGAGCAGCGCCTTACGGATGCCGGCCGAAGGCGCCGTGCGCTGCGTCGGAGCGGTGGTCCCGGTGAGTGCGGTGTTCATGGTGGTCCCCCGTGTGGTGCGTCGTACGGATATCTGGGACCGCAGCCTGGCCCATGATCACGTACCTCCGGAAGGGCGCGCCGCCCGCACCACCCTGATAGGCGACAGCCCCGCCGGAGAGGTCCGGCGGGGCTGTCCTGGCGTGGAGTTGACGCCGGATCGTCAGATGTGGGCAGCGCCCGCGGCAGCCTCCGGGTTGTCACCGCGCTTGGTGAGCAGGGCCACGAAGACGGCCACGACCGCGACGCCGGTGGCGACCAGGCAGGCCAGGCCCATGCCGGACATGAACGTGTCGTGCGCGACACCGGTGATCTTCGCGGCGAGTCCGGCCGGCGCGTGCGGCGGCACCGGGGCCATGCCGACCTGGACGGCCTGCGACGCCTGGTCCAGCTGACCGGGCCCGAACGGAGGAAGTTTGGCATCCGCCCACTTGACCGGCAGGGCGCTGTCGACCTTGGAGGCCATGACCGCACCGAGCACCGCCGTACCGAGGCTGCCGCCGATCTGCATGGCGGCCTGCTGGAGACCACCGGCGACACCGGAGAGCTCCATCGGGGCGTTGCCGACGATGACCTCGGTGGCGCCGACCATGACCGGGGCGAGCCCCAGGCCGAGCAGCGCGAACCAGATCGACATGTTGACGCTGCCGGTGTCGGTCCCCAGCGTGGACATGCCGTACATCGCGACCGCGGTGCAGACCATGCCGCCGGCCAGCGGGATACGCGGGCCGAGCTTGGTGATCACCGCGCCCGCGAGCGGGGAGGCGACGATCATCATGCCGGTGAGCGGCAGCAGATGGAGACCGGCGTCGACCGGGCTCATACCGTGCACGTTCTGGAGATAGAAGGTGACGAAGAAGAGTCCGCCCATGAAGGCGATGGCCATGAGCACCATAAGCACCACACCCGCGGAGAGCGGCACCGAGCGGAAGAGCGCCATCGGGATGAGCGGCTCCCTGACCTTCGTCTCCCAGTACGCGAAGGCCGCGAAACAGACCAGCGAGACCGCCAGGAAGATCCAGACCTTGCCGTCGCCCCAGCCCCACGCCGGGGCCTTGATGAGCGCCCAGACCAGACAGAACATGGCCGCCGACAGCAGCAGGATGCCCATGATGTCGAAGGACTTCGGGGCGTTCTCGGCCCGGTGGTCCTTGAGGATCACCACACCCACGACGAGCGCGATCACACCGACCGGCACATTGATGAAGAAGACCGACTGCCAGCTGACGTGCTGGACGAGCAGGCCGCCGATGATCGGGCCGCCCGCGGTGGAGGCGCCGATGACCATGCCCCAGAGGCCGATGGCCATGTTGAGCTTCTCGGCGGGGAAGGTGGCGCGCAGCAGGCCGAGCGCGGCGGGCATCAGCAGCGCACCGAACAGCCCCTGGAGGACCCGGAAGGTCACGACCAGGCTGACGCTGTTGGAGAAGCCGATGGCGCCGGACGCGGCGGCGAAGCCGACCACGCCGATGAGGAAGGTCTGGCGGTGGCCGAAGCGGTCACCGAGCTTGCCCGCGGTGATCAGCGCCACCGCGAGGGCGAGGAAGTAGCCATTGGTGATCCACTGGATCTGGGCGAAGGTGGCCCCGAGATCCTTCTGGATGGCCGGGTTGGCGATCGCGACGATCGTGCCGTCGAGCGCGACCATCATCACGCCGATGGCCACGGAGAAGAGCGTCAGCCAAGGGTGGCCGCGGAGCCCCTTGACCGGCGGCGCCGCAATATCCTGCGGCGCCGGGTCGACAGTGGTCTGACTAGTCATACGAGTCAGATTAGTGTCAGTCGCTGACAGTTGACAAACCAATTCACAAGTCGGTAGCTGTCACGTAGCTCACAGGTAACCTGGGGACGACAAAGCACCCGAAACCGGAAGCAGTTCGGAGCCGGAGCCGGATCACACACCGCGCTCCACACGTCCCCACGCCACATCCCCCACGCCGAAAGAGGACCAGAACGTGACGATGGAGCAGACCGAGCCGTCGACGCCGGACGCGCCGACCGGACTGCGGGAGCGCAAGAAACAGCGCACCCGCGAGGCCCTGCTGCGCGTCGCACTCGAACTCTTCACGACGAAGGGGTACGAGCAGACGACCATCGACGAGATCGCCGACGCCGTCGAGGTCTCCCAGCGCACCTTCTTCCGGTACTTCGCCAGCAAGGAGGAGGCCGCGTTCGCGGTGCACGATCTGGTGGAGTCGCAGTTCTTCACCGCGCTGGAGGCCCGCCCGCCGGAGGAGACCCCGTTCGAGGCGATGCGCAACGCGGTGCTCGCCTCCTGGGACGGCATCAGTCTGACCATCGAGGACCTGGTCCCCGTCGACCTGTACATGCGGACCTGTCAGATCATCGAGTCCTCCCCGGCCCTGCTCGCGATCCATCTGCGCCGCTCGGCCGAGCTGGAGGACCGGATCGCCCAGCTGATCGCCGCACGCGAGGGGCTCGACGTGGACACCGATCCGCGGCCACGCGTGGCCGTCGCCGCGTTCGACGGCGTGATGCGGACCACCGGCCGGATCTGGGGCAAGGGCCAGGACCTGAGCATCGCCTCCATGCGGGCGGTCACCCTGGCCCACCTCGACCTGATCGGGCCTGCGCTGGCAGGGAACTGGCGTACGACAGACGCACACGGAATGTAGTCATTCGGATACATTCCCGCTACGAAACGTGATGTCCCTCACGGTCTTCGTAAGCACGCTCCCCCGTCTCCTAGGGTGGCGGGCAGTGACTTCCTTCGACTCCTCCCCCACTCTCACCGTCTGGCGCACTCTGCTCGCGCTCGCGGTGGTGTTCGTCATGCTGGCCACCACCGGCTGGACCGCCGTGCACCACCAGAGAACCGCCGGACCCCGCCAAACCGCGCTGGCCGCCTGGGGCAGAGGCTCCATCGCTGGTCACCATCTCCCCTCGCCCAACGCGTCGCCGCACCGGCTGGCGCGTTTCTTCGCCGAGCTCACCGCAGCCGAGCGTGACCGGCTCGCCGATGACTATCCACTGGTGGTCGGCAATCTCAACGGCGCCCCGGTGACCCTGCGTTATCAGGCCAACCGGCGCGCGCTGGAACAGGCCGCCGGGCAGGAACGCGAACGGCTGACCGACCCCACGCTGAACAAGCTCGGCCACCTGGACGCGCGCCAGACCTACGACCGCTACAACGCGCTGGCGCGGCCCGGCCTGCAGATCCTCGCCTTCGACCCGACCGGCACCGGCCGGGTCGCGCAGGTGATGGGCGATCTGCAGCAGGCCCGGCACATCTCCATCGTGGTGCCCGGAGTCGACACCAATCTGCTGACCTTCCAGAAGACCCAGCGGGCCTACTACACCGCGCCGGTCGGCATGGCGACGTCCCTGTACAGCGCCGAGCGCTCCGCGGCCCCCAAGTCGCGCACCGCCGTCATCGCCTGGGCCGACTACACCTCGCCCGTCGGTATCGGCGTGGACGCCGCGATCGGCAGGCTCGCCGCCGAGGGTTCGCTCCGGCTGCACGCGCTCGTCGACGCGCTGCCGGGCAAGGCACCCGTCGCGCTGTTCTGCCACAGCTACGGCTCGGTGCTCTGCGGCGTCGCCGCCCGCGACCTCCCGTCACGGGTCAGCGACATCGCGGTCGCGGGAAGCCCCGGGATGCGCGTGGAGAACGCCGCCCAGCTGGACACGGACGCCCGGGTGTGGGCGATGCGGGACAGCAGCGACTGGATCCAGGACGTCCCGCATCTGGACGTCGGCGGCCTCGGCCACGGCGCCGACCCGGTCTCACCGAAGTTCGGCGCCCGCGTCGTATCGGCGGGTGCGGCGCAGGGCCACACCGGCTATTTCACGCCTGGTACCGAGAGTCTGCACAACTTCGCGGCGGTCGGCACCGGCGAGTTCGATTCGGTGACATGTGCGAACGGTGGGAACGCCTGTCACAGCTGATTTTGCGGTGACTCAGGAGGTTCACGCGCGTAGATGCCCGTGCATCAGGTCCACCGCAGAGGGGCGACGCGCGGGCGCACGCCGCCTACGATGTGGCACATGGGTGATGTGCTGGCCGGAATTCAAGCCACCTGGGAGTTCGCGACCGACTCCGTGCTCATCCGCTTCGAACGGGGGATTCGCACGCCGAAGCTCTTCCAGGCGCTGCGTCAACGGCGTATCCCCCACGAGGCGCTGGAGTCGGTGTCGGTGACCGAGGGCAGACGGGGGACGGTGGTGCTGCGCGCGGCGCCGCGCGCGGGCGCCGACCCGCTGATAGAGGCGGCCTCGGGACAGCTGAAGGAGGGGTGCGATCCGTACCGGCTGGTCCTTCCGGCCGCGCAGCGGACGCTCGCGGAGTACTACGCGGACGAGCTGACGGCGCGGCTGGTGCCGGAGGCGGCGGAGCCGGCCGAGCGGTTCCTGGTGGCGGCGCCCGAGGCGCCGCTCCACTTCAAGGCGTACGACGGCAAGGCGTCCTTCGACGGGTCGCGGGTCTCGTTCCGGTGGTCGTGGACGGGTGCGTCGTCGGCCAAGTGGAAGTGCGGCGACCAGAACTTCCCGGTGGCCGAACTGACCGGTGTGGACTGGCGCTCCCCCGAGGCGTACGACGGCTATCTGCGGGTGCTGCGGCAGGGCGAGCCGGATGCGGCGCAGGCGGACCAGGACCCCACGGCGGTCGTCTTCGGGCTCGGTTACGGACCGGTGCACGAGTCGCTGCCCTTCGCCGCGGCCGTCCTGGGGGCGGCCCGCCACTCCAGGCCGGTGCCGGTGCCCGCCATCGCCACCGGCCGGCGCGACCCGGCGGACATCGCCGAGCGGATACGGCACCTGGGCGAGCTGCACTCGTCCGGGCTGGTCACCGACGACGAGTTCAGCGCGAAGAAGGCCGAACTGCTGGCGGAGCTGTAACGGCGGCCAACGGGACGTACGGCCGCCGCTACGGAGCCGGCCAGGGCTGCGGCTACTCGCGGGCCGTCGAAGTCGACGACATGTCCGGATAGCGGTCGCCCTTGACCTGGCCCGCGATCGGCTCAAGCAGCACCAGCTCCTCCGCGGTCAACTTCAGCCGCGTGGCGCCGGTGTTCTCCAGCAGGCGGGAACGCTTGCGGGTGCCGGGGATCGGCACGACCGCCGAAAGCCCGTGCACCTCGGCCCGCTGCTGCACCCAGGCGAGGGCCACCTGCGCGGCCGTCGCGCCGTGCGCCGCCGCGATCTTGTGCACGGGTTCGAGAAGCGCCGCGTTCGCCTTGGCGTTGTCGCCGGTGAAGCGGGGCTGGAACTTCCGGAAGTCGCTGCCTCCGAGGTCCTTGGTCGCGTCCGCGAAGGCGCCGGTGAGGAAGCCCCGGCCGAGCGGGGAGTACGGCACGATCCCCACCCCGAGCTCAGCGGCTGCACCGGTCAGGCTCCGCTCCACGTCCCGGCTGAACAGCGACCACTCGGACTGCACGGCGGTGATCGGGTGCACGGAGTGCGCCTCGCGCAGTTCGGCACCTGTCACCTCGCTCAGCCCCAGGTACTTGACCTTGCCCGCGGCCACCAGCTCGCCCATCGCGCCGACGGACTCGGCCAGCGGCACATCGGGGTTGCGGCGGTGCATGTAGTAGAGGTCGATGACATCGACGTTCAGCCGCCGCAGGCTCGCTTCGACGGCCTGCCTGATGTACGGGGCGTCGTTGCGCACCCTCCGGTAGTGCTCGTCGTCGGGGCGCCGCTCGATGGAGAACTTGGTGGCCAGCGTGATGTCGTCGCGGTGCGTGGCGACGAACGGCGCCAGGAAGCTCTCGTTGGCGCCCAGTCCGTAGATATCGGCCGTGTCGATCAGCGTGACACCGGCCTCGACGGTGGCCTCCAGGGTGTCCCTGGCCGCCACCTCGTCGGTGGCCCCGTAGAACTCGCTGATGCCCATGGCGCCGAAGCCCTGTACGCCGACCTCGGGTCCGTCCTCGCCGAGCCGCACCCTGTCGATCTTTTCGATGCTCATCAGGTTCAGAACCTCTCCGACGCCCGCCGGGCGTCCGCGTAAGAGTCGATCTTGAAGTCGAGTACGGAGAGCGTGTCCTGGAGCTCCGCGATCCGCAGCCGCACATCTCTGCGGGTCTGTTCCAGGAGCTCCCGCCGTTCCTCGAAGGTGTCCACGCCCTCGCGTACGAGTTCGGCGTAGCGGACCATCTTGGCCACCGGCATCCCGGTCAGCCGCAGCTTGCCGACGAGGGCGAGCCAGTCCAGGTCGCGGTTGGAGAAGCGGCGCTGGCCGGTGTGCGACCGGTCGACATGCGGCATCAGCCCGATCCTCTCGTACCAGCGCAGGGTGTGCGCGGTGAGACCGGTGAACGCGACGACCTGGCTGATCGTGTACTGGTCCTGCCCGTCGGGCAGCCTGCCCGTGGTGGGCGGTCCCGCGCAGAGGTCCACGGTCTCCGGCGCGGGCACGGTCTCGGTCACAGTCATGCGGTCCCAGCTCCTTCATCCTCGCGACAGCACCAACGCTAGATCCTTGGAGCGCACTCCAAGCAAGTGAAATCGAGCGGAACTTCACAGACGGCTCCCGTAGCCTCCCGGGCATGAGCACCGCCCGCCGCGCGAACCCCGATGACGCCGTCGAACTCGTACGCCTGCGCAAGCTGATGCAGGACTCCATGTCCGGGGAACCGCACCCGGACATCAGCTGGCAGCCCACCGCGGTCGAGACGCTCCGCAGGAAGCTCAGCGACCCGGAAGCCGATCTCACCGCGTTCGTCGTCGATCGGCCGGACGGCGGTCTCGCGGCCTGCGTGGTCGGCACGGTCGAGTACCGGCTCGGCGGCCCCGGTAACCCGCACGGCACGAGCGGTTACGTCTTCAGCGTCGCGACCGATCCGGACATGCGCCGCCGAGGGTACTCGCGCGCCTGTATGGAGGCGCTGCTCGGCTGGTTCCGGGAGCGCGATGTGGCCAGGGTCGACCTGCGCGCCTCAGCCGACGGCGAGCCTCTCTACGCCTCCCTCGGTTTTGTCAGGACCCCCGATCCGGCGATGCGCCTGACGCTGTAGTCAGCGTCTTTCGTTTGGATCAGGCCGGATCAGGGAGCGGGATCCGATCCAAACGAAAGGCCCTAAGCTCGTCCCTCATGAAGAGCCTGGCGACGACCGAGAACTGGCCGGTACCCGCGGTGGCCGCCGCCGTCGTACGAGCGGACGGCGGCGTCGCCGGTACGGTCGGCCCGACCGCGCGCCGCTTCCCGCTCGCCTCGGTCACCAAGCCGCTCGCCGCGTACGCCGTGCTCATGGCGTACGAGGAGGGCGCGGTCGAGCTGGACGAGCCCGCGGGCCCGCCCGGGTCCACGGTCCGGCATCTGCTCGCCCACACCAGCGGTCTCGCCTTCGACGAGAACCGGGTGATGGCGGCCCCCGGTGAGCGCCGGATCTACTCCAACGCGGGGTTCGAGGCGCTCGGCGACCACATCGCCGCGGCCACCGGCATCCCGTTCGCCGAGTACCTTCGCGAGGGCGTGCTCGAACCGCTCGGGATGGCGGACACCTCGCTGGACGGCTCCCCCGCGAAGGACGGAGTGTCCAGCGCCGACGACCTGGCCCGGTTCGCCGCCGAGCTCCAGGCGCCCCGACTGCTCGACCCGCGCACGGTCGCCGAGGCAACCTCGGTGGTCCACCCGGGGCTCAAGGGCGTGCTGCCCGGCTACGGTCTGCAGAACCCGAACGACTGGGGCCTCGGCTTCGAGATCAGGGGCGCCAAGTCCCCGCACTGGACGGGCAGTTCGTCGTCCCGGCGCACCTTCGGCCACTTCGGCCAGTCGGGTACGTTCCTCTGGGTCGACCCGGGTGCGGGGGCCGCCTGTGTGGCACTGACCGACCGGGACTTCGGACCGTGGGCGATCGAGGCCTGGCCGCCGTTCACCGAGGCGGTGCTGGCGGAGCTGGCCTCCGAGCGCTGAAGGGTCACTGATCGGCCACCTTCGAGGTCAGGCACTCGAACCACACCGTCTTGCCACACCCGTCGCGGCGCGGTTCAACGCCCCACCTGTCGGTGAGAGCGTCGACCAGGACCAGCCCCCGCCCGCCCTCGTCGAGTTCGTCACCGACGGCCGCGCTGGGCAGTTGGGGCCATCCGTCCGCGCCCTCGACCCGCACGCCTCCGGCGGGGAGCGAGAAGATGAACGTTGACGGCGTCGCGCACGAGACCGTCATCAATCATGGCCGCCGCCCCTGGGGGCTGGCAGTTGCAATCGGGAGGCTGCGCAGTGTCAGCGCACTCGGCGGGGGCAGCGGTTTGTTGGCCGTGTCGGTGCGGAACGACTGGAGCAGATAGGCCACCAGGCGCCGGGACGCTGCATCATCATCCGGTAGGGCGGTCAGCAGACCGCAGTGCGCCAACAGGACCACGGCGAGGTCGGAAGGGTGAAAATCGGCCCGCAGCGCGCCCGACGTCTGGGCCCTGCGTACCAGGGTCGCGAAGTCCCGCTCGGCTCGTTGCCGGGACTGCGCGTGTTCCGACGAGCTTTCCGGGAAGGCCGCGACGAACGCGGCCGGGAACCCGCGTTCCTTCCGTTGCAGAGCGCAGACCGTCTCGACCAGTTGCTGGAAGGCCTGCCACGGGTCAGGGGCGGCCAGAGCCTCGGTGAGCGCCCGCGCGCAGGTCTCCATCTGCTGCGCGAACGCGCCCCTCACCAGAGCGTCCCGGGTCGGGAAATGCCGGTACAGCGTCGCCACGCCGACCCCGGCCCGTCGGGCCACGGTCGCCATCGGTGCGTCGATCCCGTGCTCCGCAAAGACCGCACGGGCAGCGACGAGGACGCGCTCCCGGTTGCGCCGGGCGTCCGCCCGCACCCCGTCCTGGGCTGTGATCCAAGAGGATTCCGCCATCATTGTCTCTCACTTCCGACCCAATCGGACGATTGCGTCCACTTAAGAGCTTACGGTCGATGCCGTCCCCTGTACGGCCCCCGGCGGCAAAGGCAGAACGATGAACGACCGCATGATGAAGGCAGTGCTCTACGACCGCTACGGCGGCCCCGATGTGCTCTACACGGTCCGCGTGCCACGCCCAGAGCCGGTCCCCGGCGAGGTCCTTGTGAAGGTGCGCGCGTTCAGCGTCAACGGCGGCGAGCTGGCAGCCCGTGCCGGCCGTCTCCGCCTCCTGAGCGGCCGGAAATTCCCCAAGCGCGTCGGCTTGGACTTCACCGGCGAGGTCGCCGCACTGGGTGCCGGAGTCACACGGTTGGCGACCGGCGACCGCGTATGGGGGATCTTGGGCCGCACCTCCGGGTTCGGCAGCGCCGCCGAGTACGTGACCGTGCCCGCCGAGCGGGTCGGCCAGCTCCCCGACGGCCTTGACCTGGTGGACGCCGCCGCGCTGCCGGTGGCCACCACGGCCATCACCGCGCTGCGGGACAAAGCCGGGCTGCGCCCCGGCGAACGACTCCTCGTCCGGGGCGCGGCGGGCGGTGTCGGCAACGCCGCCGTCCAGCTCGGACGGGCGTACGGCGCCGAGGTCACGGCCCTGGCCCGCGCAGCCAACCTCGACTTCGTCCGCGGGCTCGGCGCGCACAAGGCCGTCGACCACCGGACCGTGCACCCGGCGGAACTGGGCTGCTTCGACGTGGTCCTGGACACCGCGGGGACCGACCTGCGGGCCTTCCGGCGCCTACTGAATCCCGGCGGGCGCATGGTCACCATCGCCTTCGACCTGAAACGGCCCGCTGCGTCGCTCGGCTACCTCGCGGCCAGCACGGTCCACGGACGCGGTCGGGTGCGCTTCTTCAGCGGCAACCCCACGCGGGCGGACTTCGACGACCTCGCCCGCCATGTGGTCGAGGGGACGCTGAGTCCTGCGGTGGACACGGTCTTCCCCCTGGAGGAGACAGCAGCGGCGCACCGGGCGCTGGAGACGGGCGGCGTCCAGGGCAAGTACGTGGTCAGGGTCGCGTAGGACGTCTGTGAAGGTGGCCCGATGCGGGGCACGCGGATCTTCTCCAAGACGGGTTCGAACTGCGGTGAGTCCCCGCGCTGCCCAGCGGTCACCACGATCGACATGGGTTTTTGGCCCTGCTCGACGGCCAGGTGCAGGTTGGTGGTGAACCCGCCGCGCGAGCGTCCCAGCCCGTGACCACCGGCGAGCTGGGGCCAAAGCCCCGGATGCGCCGGCTCTCCTGCTGGCGTCAGCACAGTTCTGCGGCTGCCGTCCGCAGTGCGTCCAGGGCGGCCTTCGTATGGGTCGGCAGCTCGCCGGGGTCCTGGTCGCGCGCCGGGTCCGCCCACTGGGCGAATCCGATCTCGAACGGTCGGAGAGGACCGGCTACTCAGGTGCGGGGACGGCGAAGAGATCGAGAACGCTACTGACAGTGAGGGAGTTGCCCATCAGGACCGCGATGTCAAAAAGGCCCTCCTCACCGAAGGTGGACAGGGCCTGGTCGTAGAGCGCCTGCTCGCTGCTCGATGTGATGCTCAACGGTCAGTTGACGCGCGACAGCAAAGACAAGCTCTGCCTCGCGACCGAGCTGTTCGGGGGAGCGACCCGCAGCCAGTGCGTCCGCACCGCCGGTGGAAATCCCCGCGCCTCTGGTGCTGGCCTCCAACGGTCGCGCGTTCTCCTCTGCCACCGCCAACTCAGACGGTGGCAGAGGAGAGCATCGAGTCCCGAGGCCGGCCGGCCATGCCCCTGGGGTGCGCGGGACTAACGGGTTGTCGTGCGGTCCGCGCCGACTGAGACAGCGACGAGCGTGCAGGGCTCGGTGCCGTAATTGCGCCACACGTGCCGGGTGCCGTTCTGTACGACCACGTCGCCCGCCCGCAACACGGCTCGCTCGCCGTCGTCGAGTTCGAGCGTGGCCGTGCCTTGCACGACCATCAGGTAGTCCATCGTGTCGGTGGTGTGCATCCCTGAGCCGTCGGGCTCCATTGAGGCCATCATGCCTGGCATCTGCCGCTCCAGCTCGGCGGTGGCTGCGGCTGCGTCCACGTCCGGGGGTGGGGTCACCCCCTCCGGAGGATGCGTAATGATCACGAAGCGCGATCCCTCACGCGGTGGGAAGTACGTCTCGACGCCGCTGGGCGACCCGTCGTCCGGGAACGTGGGCGGCTCGTCTCGTCCCCACAGCCGGTAAGCGGCGAAGCCGGGCGTCAGCGCAGAGATGATCGGCTCCACGTTCTGGTCGTCGACCACGCGCGACCTGCCCTCGTTGTCGTGCCCGGTGACGACCCGGCGAACCGTCATGCTCCCACCCCGCGAAAGACCACAGCGCCCTCCTCGGCCATCCCCGGCGTCGTGGCCGGCCCGATGCCGGTCGATCCGCGGGCGACGAAGGCCGTCCGGCCGGTCAGACGTCCCATGATTTTTCTCCTCGAATCCGTCCTGACAAGGCTCTGGTGATGAGTCTCAGTCTCAACACCATATACATTGACGAGACCCAGTCTCAACGCGCCGCTATGATGGGGTCATGGCCCGCTGGCAACCGGACGCGCACGCCCGGCTAGAGGAAGCCGCCCTCGAGTTGTTCGCCGAGCGCGGGTACAAGGCGGTGTCGGCCGCCGAGATCGCCGGCCGCGCCGGACTGACCAAGGCGACGTTCTTTCGACACTTTCCCGACAAGCCCGAGGTGCTGTTCTGGGGCCAAGACCTGCTCGCCGACACCTTCCGGCAGACCATCGCTGACGGCGCGCCAGGTGCCTCGCCGCTCGAGCTGGTGCGTGCCGCGGTCCTCGCCGTCGATCCCGTTTTCGACGCCGACCGGCACCGCCATGCCGCGACCCGTCAACGCCTGATCGCTTCCTCGGCGTCCTTGCACGAGCGCGCCGTACTCAAACGCGCCGCGCTTGCCCAGACGATGACCGAAGCGCTGCAGGCTCGGGGCGTCGCCGCCGGGACGGCCGAGCTGGCCGGACTGGCCGGCACCGCGGCGTTCGGCGCGGCATACGCGCGCTGGGCCGCAAGCCCGGCCTATCGCGGGTTCGCCGGCCTCGCCCGCCGCGAACTCGACCGGATCGTCAACGCCGCAGTCGGCCTAAGCCAGCCGGCCTCGATCGTTCATGAGGGGCCGTCAGCTTGTTGATGGCCCTTCGTGGTGAGTACCGGTGGGGTTTTTCGGAGTCTGGGCAGGTTGAGCGTCCGACTGTCGCCCGGGTGGGCGCCGGGTTCCACCGCTCCGGTCGGGGTAGTGCTGCGCGCGGGGATGGGAACGCTGCTGGTCAGCCGTGGTTCGAGAGGGCGTGGAGCCGGTCCAGGGCATCGATGATCACGCCGGTCCATGGCCAGTGCCTGACGAGGTGGGAATAGCGGCGGTCGGCCGGTGGTGACGAGCTGAGCAGCGGTGGAGAACAGCCGCAGGCGGCGGGGCTCCCAGAGCCGGGCTTGGCCGGTCAGGGCGAGCAGGGGCATCCAGGCCAGCGGGGCAACGGACCTGATGTCCACCCGAGGCCGGCTTGCTGATCAGCCGGGAACCGTGGGGTCGGAGGCCACCTTGCCCGAACACGGCCGGCTCGGCCCACAACATGCCCACACATCGACCAGGCAGTCCCCGCTCAGCGCCACCGCGAGCGCGACATCCAGCAGGATCTTGCCCGGCTCGTGGACTGCCCGCGGCCAGCGCCACGGCAGGAGCACCGCCGATATAGCCGCATCCAGACCGGTCTTGGGGCCCGTCTCGGCCAGGAGCAAGACCCCGGCCTGCGAGACGACTCTGCGACCGGCGCCCTCGACCCGGACACCCGCACGCAAGCCGCTCAGGCGCTTGCCGTTATCGGCGGAACGCCCCGTTCCGAGTAGTGCTCATCCGAGAGAAGCCGCCGTTCCGGTATTGGCCGATCCTGGGCCACTCCCGTCCGGGGCCGCCCGCCTCAGACCGTCTCCAGCTCCCAGAGCAGCACCTCGGCCGCCGTGTCCGCCAGCAGGTCCAGACCCTGCTCACCGGTGATCCGCACCGCGTCCCCGGGGGCCAACCCCGTCTCCCCCAGCCGCACTTCACCCCGTACGACATGCAGATACACCCCCGCCGCGTCCGGCACCGCCACGCGCTCGCCGGGGGACGGTCTGCGGACGGAGAGCAGCGCGCCCGCCGCGGGGACCGCGAAGGGCGTGGCGTCCGCGATACCTCGCACGGTCTCGTACGACGGCTCGCCGCCCGGCTCCTGGGGTGCCAGCCACATCTGTACGAAGACCAGTGGCTCCGGGCCCTCGTTGCGCTCCTCGTGGCGGACCCCGCCGGCCGACGAGAGGTGCTGGACGTCTCCGGCCCGTACGACCGTGGCACCGCCCGTCGAGTCGCGGTGGGTCAGCTCGCCCTCGACCACCCAGGTGACGATCTCGGTGTGGCTGTGCGCGTGTTCACCGAAGCCCGCGCCTGGCGCGAGCCGCTCCTCGTTGCAGGCCAGGACCGGTCCGAAACGCAGGTTGTCCGGGTCGTAGAAGGTGCCGAACGAGAAGGCGTGGCGGGAGTCGATACCGGCCGCCGGGTCGCCTCCGCGGTAGCGCTCGCCGGAGCGCCGTACATCCATCACGCCGCCCACCGTAGCCCCGCCACGCCACGCCCGGGTCCCGATAAGGCAGTCTTGTCCACGTGCCCCGATCCGATGCCGCGCCACCCGGACCCCCTCCCGCACATCCGCATGCCGCGACGCTGAAGCGACTGGAGCAGGCCTCCGGCCGGCTCTCGGCGAACGCCATCGCCCGGATGGACGAGACGTTGCCGTGGTACCGGGCGATGCCACCGGAGAACCGGTCCTGGATCGGTCTGGTCGCCCAGGCCGGGATCGCGGCGTTCACCGAGTGGTTCCGGCACCCCGAGGCCCCCCAGGCGATCTCCACCGATGTCTTCGGCACCGCCCCGCGCGAGCTGACCCGGGCCATCACGCTGCGGCAGACGGTCGAGATGGTGCGCACCACGATCGAGGTTATGGAGACCGCGATCGAGGAAGTCGCGGCCCCCGGCGACGAGTCGATCCTCCGCGAGGCGCTGCTGGTCTACGCCCGGGAGATCGCCTTCGCGACCGCCCAGGTGTACGCGCAGGCCGCCGAGGCCCGCGGCGCCTGGGACGCCCGGCTGGAGTCCCTGGTGGTCAACGCGGTGCTGTCGGGCGAGGCCGACGAGGGCGCCGTCTCCCGCGCCGCCGCGCTCGGCTGGAACTCGCCCGACCATGTCTGTGTGATTCTCGGCACCGCCCCCGAGGGCGACAGTGAACTGACCGTCGAGGCGATCCGCCGCGCCGCTCGGCACGCCAAGGTGCAGGTGCTGACCGGGGTGCTCGGCAACCGGCTCGTCGTCATCGCGGGCGGCAACGACAATCCACTCCAGGTCGCCAAGGCCCTGATCGGCCCGTACGCGGCAGGGCCGGTGGTCGCCGGGCCGATCGTGCCCGACCTGCTCGCGGCCACCCGGTCCGCGCAGGCGGCGGCCGCCGGGCTCAAGGCCGGTTACGCCTGGCAGGACGCGCCGCGCCCGGTGCTCGCCGACGATCTGCTGCCGGAGCGCGCCATCGCGTCGGACCCCTCGGCGCGTGAGCAGTTGGTGGAGGAGATCTACAGACCTCTGGAGGAGGCGGGATCGGCCCTCCTGGAAACGCTGAGTGTCTACCTGGAACAGGCGAGCAGTCTGGAAGGCGCGGCCAGGATGCTCTTCGTACACCCCAACACCGTTCGTTACCGGCTCCGACGTGTGACCGACGTCACCGGTTGGTCACCCTCCGATGTGCGCTCCGCATTCACTCTGCGCATCGCTCTGATCCTGGGGCGCCTGGCCGACGGGGATACGCAGCTCTAGACTTTTGTCGGACACCAACAATTACCCCGACGGTTCTTCGTCCCTCTCCCCACGGGCATCCGGAGCCGTCCACAAGAGAGAGTGTGAGGGTGCTCGTACTCGTCGCTCCCGGCCAAGGCGCTCAGACGCCCGGCTTCCTGACTCCCTGGCTCGAACTTCCCGGTGCCGCCGACCGCGTCGCCGCGTGGTCGGACGCCATCGGGCTCGACCTTGTCCACTACGGCACGAAGGCCGACGCGGACGCCATCCGCGACACCGCGGTGGCCCAGCCGCTGCTGGTCGCGGCCGGTCTGCTGTCCGCTTCCGCGCTGGGCGACTTCGTGCCCGACGCCGTCGCAGGACACAGCGTCGGTGAGATCACGGCCGCGGCTTTCGCGGGCGTCCTCGACGACGCGGCGGCCCTCGGTTTCGTACGGACCCGCGGGCTGGCCATGGCCGAGGCCGCGGCCGTCACGGAGACCGGGATGGCCGCGCTGCTCGGCGGCGACCCCGAAACCGTGCTCCCGCACCTGGAGAAGCTCGGGCTGACCCCGGCGAACGTGAACGGCGCCGGCCAGATCGTCGCCGCGGGCACCGCCGAGCAGATCGCCGCGCTCGTCGACGACAAGCCCGACGGGGTCCGCAGGGTCATGCCGCTCAAGGTGGCCGGTGCGTTCCACACGCACCACATGGCTCCGGCGGTCGCCGGACTCGGCAGGGCGGCGCAGGACCTGGTCGTCGCCGACCCGGCCGTCCCGTACATCTCGAACGCCGACGGCGAAGTGGTCGCGACCGGCCCCGACGTCATCGCCCGGCTGGTCAACCAGGTCTCGAACCCGGTCCGCTGGGACCTGTGCATGGAGACCGCCCAGCGGCTGGGCGCGACCGCGCTCATCGAGGTCTGCCCCGGCGGCACACTGGTGGGCATCGCCAAGCGCGCCATGCCCGGCGTGCGGACGCTGGCGCTCAAGACACCCGATGACCTCGACGCGGCCCGCGCCCTCATCGCCGAGACCCAATCACCTGCCGCTGACGCGGCGGGGGCCTAAGGAGCCCGAGAGAGCATGGCGAAGATCAAGCCCAGCCAGGGCGCCCCGTACGCACGGATCATGGGCGTCGGCGGCTACCGTCCGACCCGGGTCGTGCCCAACGAGGTGATCCTGGAGACGATCGACTCGTCCGACGAGTGGATCCGCTCCCGCTCGGGAATCGCGACCCGCCACTGGGCATCCGACGAGGAGACCGTGGCCGCGATGTCCATCGAGGCCTCCGGCAAGGCCATCGCCGACGCCGGGATCACCGCCGACCGGATCGGCGCCGTGGTCGTGTCGACGGTCTCGCACTTCGCACAGACCCCGGCCATCGCCACCGAGATCGCCCACAAGCTCGGCACCGACAAGGCGCCCGCCTTCGACATCTCGGCGGGGTGCGCCGGCTTCGGCTACGGGCTGACGCTCGCCAAGGGCATGATCGTCGAGGGTTCCGCCGAGTACGTGCTCGTGATCGGCGTCGAGCGGCTCAGCGACCTCACCGACCTGGAGGACCGCGCGACGGCCTTCCTCTTCGGCGACGGCGCGGGCGCGGTCGTGGTCGGCCCGTCCCAGGAGCCGCACATAGGCCCCACGGTATGGGGCTCGGAGGGCGACAAGTCCGAGACGATCAAGCAGACCGTGCCGTGGTCGGACTACCGCGACGGCAAGGGCCGCGCCAAGTTCCCCGCGATCACGCAGGAGGGCCAGGCGGTCTTCCGCTGGGCCGTGTTCGAGATGGCGAAGGTCGCTCAGCAGGCCCTGGACGCGGCCGGTATCGAGGCGGCCGATCTGGACGTCTTCATCCCGCACCAGGCCAACATGCGGATCATCGACTCGATGGTGAAGACCCTCAAGCTGCCGGACCACGTCATGGTCGCCCGTGACGTGGAGACCACCGGCAACACCTCCGCCGCCTCGATTCCGCTCGCGATGGAGCGGCTCCTGGCGACCGGTCAGGCGAAGAGCGGCGACACCGCGCTGGTCATCGGCTTCGGGGCGGGTCTCGTCTACGCCGCGACTGTCGTTACCCTCCCCTAGGGCATTCCGGAGGAATCCGGTTCGCTCGAACACCCCGAGCAGTCCCCGACACACACCGCTACACATCGAAGGAGCGCCAACATGGCCGCCACCCAGGAAGAGATCGTCACCGGTCTCGCCGAGATCGTCAACGAGATCGCCGGTATCCCGGTCGAGGACGTCAAGCTGGACAAGTCCTTCACCGACGACCTGGACGTCGACTCGCTGTCCATGGTCGAGGTCGTCGTCGCCGCCGAAGAGCGCTTCGACGTCAAGATCCCGGACGACGACGTCAAGAACCTCAAGACCGTCGGCGACGCTGCCGATTACATCTCGAAGCACCAGGCCTGACCCAGGCCCGCGGCTGACGCCACCCGGCGGTGGCGCCGTGATTCAGATCCCTCTACACGTGGAGAAGAAATTCCAGTGAGCCCGACCAATCGCACCGTGGTCGTCACCGGTATCGGCGCAACCACACCGCTGGGTGGCGACAGCGCATCGACCTGGGACGGTCTGCTCGCAGGCCGTTCCGGCGTCAAGCCGCTCACCGGCGAGCGCTTCGCCGAGCTCCCGGTCCGCATCGCCGCCCCGGTGGCTGTCGACCCGAGCGAGGTCCTGGCGCGCCCCCTCGCCCGCAAGCTGGACCGCTCGGCCCAGTTCGCCGTGATCGCGGCCCGTGAAGCCTGGTCCGACGCGGGCTTCACCGCGAAGGCCGGCGAGGACGACGCCATACACCCCGAGCGCCTCGGTGCGGTCGTCGCCTCCGGTATCGGTGGCATCACCACCCTGCTCGACCAGTACGACGTGCTCAAGGAGAAGGGCGTACGCCGCGTCTCCCCGCACACCGTCCCCATGCTCATGCCGAACGGCCCGTCCGCCAACGTCGGGCTCGAACTCGGCGCGCAGGCGGGTGTTCACGCGCTGGTCAGCGCGTGCGCGTCCGGCGCCGAAGCGGTCGGCTACGCGGCCGAGATGATCCGCTCGGGCCGTGCCGACGTCGTCGTCGCCGGTGGTACCGAGGCGACCATCCACCCGCTGCCCATCGCGGCCTTCGCCAACATGATGGCGATGTCCAAGAACAACGACGACCCCGAGGGTGCCTCCCGCCCGTACGACAAGGGCCGCGACGGCTTCGTACTCGGCGAGGGCGCCGGCATCGTGGTCCTGGAGTCGGCCGAGCACGCCGCCGCGCGCGGCGCCAGGGTCTACTGCGAGCTCGTGGGCCAGGGCCTGTCCTCGGACGCCCACCACATCGCGCAGCCGGAGCCGACCGGTCGCGGTATCGCGGCGGCGCTGCGGCACATGCTGGAGACCACGGATCTGAAGCCCTCCGAGGTCGTGCATGTCAACGCGCACGCCACGTCGACCCCGCAGGGTGACGTCGCCGAGATCAAGGCGCTCCGCCAGGTGCTGGGCGACGACCTCGACCATGTCGCCATCTCCGCGACGAAGTCGATGACCGGGCATCTGCTCGGCGGCGCCGGCGGCATCGAGACCGTCGCCACGGTGCTCGCGCTGTACCACCGCACGGCTCCGCCGACCATCAACGTCGACGAGCTGGACGAGGACGTCAACGCGGACATCGTCCGGGACAAGCCGCGGACGCTGCCGCAGGGGCCGATCTCCGCGGTCAACAACTCGTTCGGGTTCGGCGGTCACAACGTGATGCTGGCGTTCCGCTCGGTCTGATCACCCGGCACGCGGCGCGCCGTACACACACCACACAGGCCCGTCCCTCCCCCGTCCGGGAGGGGCGGGCCTGCCTGGTTCGGGGCCCTGTCTCAGGCCTCGAAGCTCGCGAAGTACGACGCGGCCATGTCGTCGTCTCCGTGCCCCAGCGCCCCGGCCCGGCGGAACCGCTCGGCGCCCGCGGCTGCCACGTCCAGCCGCACACCCGCCGTGCGTCCCGCCTCGACGATCAGCCGGGCGTCCTTCGCCGCCGTGGTGACCGAGAAGCTCGGGGTGTAGTCCTCGGTGACGATCGCCTGTGCCTTGAGGTGCAGATAGCCGCAGTCGAGCGAGCCGCCGCCGACCGCGTCCAGGAAATTCGCCGGGTCCACGCCAAGACCGGCCGCCAGCGCGAGTGCCTCCGCCGTGCCGTGAGTGAGGGTCAGCACCCAGCTGTTGCAGACCAGTTTGAGCCGGGTGGCCGCTCCCGTGGTGCCGTCGTCGCCGACCCAGACCGTACGGGAGCCGATGGCGTCCAGGACGGGTGCCACCTCGTCGCGTACGGAGCCGGGGCCGGCCGCCAGGACCGTGAGCTGCCCCTTCTCCGCCGGGGCCTTGGTGCCGAGGACCGGAGCGTCCACGAAGACCAGCCCGCGCTGCCTGGCCAGCGCGGCGAGCGGGAGGAGCCCCTCGGTGCCGGCGGTGGTGGACTGCAGCCAGACCGTCCCGGCGCTCAGCGAGGGCCCGGCCGCGGTCATCGCTTCGAGCGCCGCCGCGCCGTCGTACACCATGGTGATGATCACGTCCGCGTCCTCGACGGCCTCACCTGGAGTGTCGGTGACGTGGGCGCCCACCCCTGCGAGGGGTTCGGCCTTGGAGCGGGTCCGGTTCCAGACGCGGACGTCGAGCCCGGCGTGGCAGAGGTTGCGGGCCATCGCGGCGCCCATGATGCCCGTACCGAGAACAGCTACTGAGGTGTTGTCAGCCATGGCCCCACCGTAAAGGGGATCAGGGCGTTCCGTCCGGACCAGGGCCTTTCCTCCGGGACGGGACCTATACGACCTGGTGCAGCCAGCGCACCGGCGCGCCCTCGCCCGCATACCTGAACGGCTCCAGCTCGTCGTCCCACGGCTTGCCGAGCAGTCGCGCGATCTCGGCCTCCAGATCGCTCTCGCCGGCCAGCGAACGGGCCAGTGCGGCCCGCAGCCGGTCCTCGGGGATCAGGATGTCGCCGTGGATTCCGGTGACGGCGTGGAAGATGCCCAGCTCGGGCGTGGCGCTGTAGCGCTCGCCCTCGGCTGCCGGGCACGGCTCCGACGTCACTTCGAAGCGCAGCAGATTCCAGCCACGCAGCGCGGAGGCGAGCTGGGACGCGGTGCCCGTGCCGCCCTTCCAGGAGAATTCGGATCTCCAGGTGCCGGGAGAGGCAGGCTGCCTGATCCAGTCGAGATTCACCCGCGCACCGAGAACACCCGCCACGGCCCACTCGACGTGCGGGCACAGCGCGCGAGGTGCGGAGTGCAGGTACAGAACTCCACGTGTCGTCACCGGGACCTCCAGTGCGGTTCGAGGTTCGCCTTCCCCAGCGGCCTCTCGCCCGTTCTGCCCCGGGGTACAACAGTAAACAGCATCGGGAGTTAATCTCCTGAAATGGGACAGTATGTGACGTGACGTAATTTACCGGAGCGGGTGGGCGAAGTTGTCACTGCTTCGACGGGGAAAAACTACCGCGCGGTGGCCTGCCCCGTGTGACGTACTGTCGGTCCCAGCCCCGTTGAACACACAGCTTTCACTCGGCAGGACGCCCGGGTCGGCCACTTGGAGGGTCCAGAGGGTGCAGAGGAAGCCGGAATCCGCCCGGAGCCGCCGCAGCCGCACCGCTGTCGCGGGGCTGACGGCGGCACTCGTCCTGCCGCTCGGCGCGCTGGCCGGTTGTGACTCTTCCAACAGTGGCGCGAAACATGCGCAGGGGCATCGCGGTGCGTCCCCCGCACCCGCCCCGGCCTGGGACAGGTCCCCCCGGTCGGTCGCCGCCGTGGGCGATTCCATCACCCGTGGCTTCGACGCCTGTTCGGTGCTCTCCGACTGTCCCAAGGTCTCCTGGGCGACCGGTTCCGACACCCGGGTGCGCAGTCTGGTCTCCCGGCTCGGGGTGAAGAAGGGGTGGAACGACGCCAGGACCGGGGCCCGGATGGCCGATGTGCCGGCCCAGATCGGGGCCGCGGCGGCGCACCGGCCCGAGCTGGTGACGATCATGGCAGGTGCCAATGACGCGTGCCGGGACTCGGTTTCGCACATGACACCGGTGGATGAATTCCGGACCTCGTTTGCGACGGCGCTGAAACGGTTGCGCACGGCGCTGCCCAAGAGCGAGGTCTATGTGTCGAGCGTGCCGGACCTGAAGCGGCTGTGGTCGCAGGGGCGCGGCAATCCGCTGGGCAAGCAGATCTGGAAGCTGGGGATCTGCGCCTCGATGCTGCGGGACGCCGACGCGATGGACCCGGCGGCCGTGAAGCGGCGCGACGCCGTGCGGGACCGGGTCGTCGCTTACAACACGGTCCTCAGGGACGTGTGCGCGACTGACACGCACTGCCGTTACGACGGCGGCGCGGTCTTCGGGTTCCGGTTCACCGGAGCGCAGCTGAGCCCCTGGGACTGGTTCCACCCCGGCAGGGACGGCCAGGAGCGGCTGGCTGAGATCGCGTACCGCAACGTCACGGCCGCGCGGCCCCCGGCGTAGGGTCCCGGCATGAGCAGCGCGCAGCCGGAACCCTTCGGCCGTCTCCCGGACGGCACCCCAGTCCACCGCTGGACCCTGGAGCGCGGCGGCACCCGGGTGCGCGTGCTCACGTACGGCGGGATCGTGCAGTCGGCCGAGGTGCCCGACCGGGCGGGCGCGGTGGCCGGGGTGGCGCTTGGGTTCCCGGACCTGGCCGGTTATCTGGCCTTCCCCGGGCCGTACTTCGGGGCGCTGGTCGGGCGGTACGCGAACCGCATCGCGGGCGGCGTGTTCGAGCTCGACGGGCGGACGTACCGGCTGCCCCGCAACAACCCGCCGAACAGCCTGCACGGCGGCGACCGGGGCTTCGACAAGCGGGTGTGGGACGCGGAGGCGACCGATCACGGAGTGCGGCTCTCGCGGGTCAGCCCGGACGGCGAGGAGGGCTTCCCGGGGCGGCTGGCCGTCTCCGTGACGTACAGCCTGACGGAGAGCGGTGCGCTGCGGATCGCGTACGAGGCGACGACGGACGCACCGACCGTGGTGAGCCTGACCAACCACTCGTACTGGAATCTGGCCGGTGCGGGCTCCGGCAGCGCGGCCGGGCACGAACTGCGGATCGGAGCCTCGCGGGTGACGCCCGTGGACGCGGAGCTGATCCCGACCGGCGAACAGGCGCCGGTGGCGGGGACTCGCTTCGACTTCCGGCAGGCCCGGGAGGTGGGCCTCGGCTACGACCACAACTATGTGCTGGACGGTCCGGAGGCGGCGGAGCTGTCCGACCCGGCGTCCGGGCGCGTACTGACGATCACGACCAGCGAGCCGGGGCTGCAGCTCTACACCGGTGACCACATCGACGCCGGTCCTTTCGGGCCGGGCGCCGGGATCGCGCTGGAGACCCAGCGCTTCCCCGACGCGCCGAACCGGCCGGAGTTCCCTGGTGCGGTCCTCCGGCCGGGCAGCGCGTTCGTCTCCGAGACGGTGTACGGGTTCTCCGTACGGTAGGTGGGCGGACGGTAGGTGTACGCGCCGGTCCCTCAGCAGGTGACCGTGGCGGTCAGCCTGGTGTCCGTGAGGGAGCGACCGGTGCGGATCTCGTACGTTCCGGGGCGCCGCGCCCAGGTGTCGGCCGACTCGTCCCAGGTCTCGAAGGCCCGGGAGGAGAGCGCGACGGCCACCTCCACGGTCTCCCCCGGCGCCGCTTCCAGTGTGGCGAAGCCGGCCAGCTGCCGGGCGGCCCGGTCGGTTCCGGGGTCGGCCGGGGCGACGTAGACCTGGACCGTTTCGCGCCCGGTGCGGGTGCCGGTGTTGCGGATACGGACGGTGGCGGTCGTGGCGGTCGCCTGCAGGGACTCGTAACCCCACTCCGTGTAGCCCAGACCGTGGCCGAAGGGGTACGCCGGCGTCGTACCGGCCCGGTCCCAGGCCCGGTAGCCGATGAACACGCCCTCCTCGTAGGGGAGTTCACCGCCGACCGGTTCGACCCGGCGGACCGGGGCGTCCTCCAGGGCCACCGGCCAGGTGGTGGGCAGGCGCCCGCCCGGCTCCGCCGCCCCGATGAGTACGTCGGCGAGTGCGGCGCCGCCCTCCTGGCCCGGGAACCAGCTGAGCAGCACCGCCGTCACGTCCTCGCGCCAGGGCAGTTCCACCGGGGAGCCCGCGTTGACGACCACGACCGTGTTCGGATTGACGGCCGCCACGGCGTGCACCAGGTCGTCCTGGCGGCCGGGGAGCCTGAGGTCCTTGCGGTCGAAGCCCTCGGACTCGACCTCCTCGGTGGTGGCGACGACCACCACGGCGGTGTCCGCCTCGCGTGCGGCGGCCACGGCCTCGGCGATCAGTTCGTCGGGGTCGCGCTGCGGGGCACGGTGCATGAGGGAGAAGCCGATGGCCTGGAGCCGGGCTGCGGGGCTCTTGAACACGGTGTACTCGAAGGTGATCGCGACCGACTCGCCGGCGGTGAGGGTGGCGGTGCCGCGCTCGACGGGTGCGCCGAAGACCGCTGCGAACGGATCGGCCTCGTCGCCCGGCAGCTCGTCCCCGTCGAAGAGGACCTGCTCGCCCACGGTGAGCCGGAAGCCGCCGAGCCCCCTGGTGCCGAAGGTGTGCTCGCCGCTCTCCCTGGGCGTGAACGTGCCCGTGATCTCGATGGTGTGCAGCGTCTCGTGGGTCACTCCTTCGGGCAGGTCGCTGCCCACCCACTGGATGCGTCCGCCGGGCACCGACGCGACGCCGATGGTGCGGCCCGCCTTGTCGCGGCAGACCGCGCGCAGGGCGAACCCCGGCCCTGCGGTGGCCAGTTGACCGCTAGGGTCGGCGCCAAGGGCGTAGCTGACAGCGCCGTCGGGGAGCACGGCCGTCAGCCCGTCGAGCGGGGAGACCACCCGGGCGGGGAAGACGGTGGCCGAGCCGCCGCCGAGGATGCGGGCGTCACGGGCGGCGGCGCCGATGAGCGCGACCTTGCGGGTCTTCGACGCGTCGAGCGGGAGCGCGCCGCCCTCGTTCCGTACGAGGACGAAGGCGCGGCGTGCGATCTCGCGGGCCAGCTCACGCCCGTCGGTCTCCGGCGGCAGCTCGGTGACGACCGGCGGCGCGCCGTCGAGGACGCCGACCCGCGCGGCGAGCCGCAGGACGTTCCGTACCGCCTCGTCGACCGCGCTCGCGGGGACCTCGCCCGCTCTGACGGCGGCGGCCAGCGGCTCACCGTACGGGGTGGCGGGGCCCGGCATCGCGACATCGAGGCCGCCGAGGACGGCGCCGGCGGTGGAGCGCGCGGCCGTCCAGTCCGAGACGTTGAATCCGTCGAACTGCCACTCGCCGCGCAGGACTTCGTTGACGAGGTAGCGGTGCTCGGTCATCGTCGTGCCGTTGACCGTGTTGTACGCGGTCATGATGCCCCAGGGGCGGGCGTTCCTGACGATGGCCTCGAACGGCGCGAGGTACAGCTCGCGCAGCGGGCGCGGGGCGATGAGGTTGTCGACGGTGAAGCGGTCGGTCTCCGCGTCGTTGCCGACGAAGTGCTTGACGGTGGTGCCGACGCCGCCGCCCTGCACACCCCGGACGTAGCCGGTGCCGATCTCGCCGGTGAGGTACGGGTCCTCGGAGTAGCACTCGAAGTGCCGCCCACCGAGCGGGGAGCGGTGCAGGTTGACGGTCGGCGCGAGCAGGACGTGCACCCCCTTGCGGCGCGCTTCCTGGGCGAGGAGCACCCCGGCCCTGCGGGCGAGTTCCGGGTCCCAGGTGGCGGCGAGGGCGGTCGGTGACGGCAGGGCGATGGACGGGTCGTCGGCGGTCCAGCGCACCCCGCGTACCCCGATCGGGCCGTCCGACATGACGAGGGACCGCAGCCCGATCTCCGGGATCGCCGGGAGGCTCCAGAAGTCCTGACCGGAGAGCAGCCGGGCCTTGGTGTCGAGGTCGAGCGCGCCGAGCGCGGCCTCGACCGCGGCCTCGCGGACCGGGTCCGCGTCGTTGATGGGGGTGGCTGCCACCGTCGTACCTCCGCGTTGCGAGTGGTGAAGTGCTGAAGCCCTGAGCCCTGAGCCCTGAAGTGCTGAGCCTTGAAGTGCTGAAGCCGCCGTCCGGCGCGTGATGTATCCATCCTGGCGCTCGTGCCGGTAGATCGGTAGGTTTCGTCACCTCTTCGTGATGATCGATGCCGTACGGTCCTCGGGGGGTGAGCACCTACGGAGAATGCGTACGGGGAGCACGTACGGAGAGCACGTACGGGGAAAGGAGCCGGTGATGGGGAGCGCGAGAGGCGAGGGGCGCCGGGCGGAGATCCTCCGTGCGGCCCTTGAGGTCATCGCGGAGCGCGGCTACCGGGGCACGACCCTCGGCGCGCTCGCCGAGCGCGTGGGCCTCACCCAGCAGGGGCTGCTGCACTACTTCCCGAGCAAGGACGCGCTGCTTGTCGCCGTGCTGGAAGCGCGCGACCGCTGGGACCCGGGCGCGTCCGCGCGCTCCGGCGAGGCCTGGCCGCTCGAACTGCTCGGCTCACTGGTGGAGTACAACGCGATGCGGCCCGGGATCGTTCAGACCTTCGCCGCACTGCTCGGCGAGAGCGTCACGGACGGGCATCCGGCGCGGGAGTTCTTCACCCGCCGCTATGTGCAGGTGCGGGGGTCGATGGCGGCCACCCTGCGCGGCGAGTTCGGGGACCGGCTGCCGAGCGGGCTGACGCCGGAGGAAGTGGCACCACTGCTGGTGGCGGTGATGGACGGCCTGCAGTACCAGTGGCTGCTCGACCCGGAATCGGTGGACATGCCCACGGCTTTCCGGGCCTTCACGACGCTGCTCGCCGGTGGTGCGGCGGGATGACGCACGGGCGGCCGACCGGCGCTACCAGGCAGGGGCTACCAGGTACGGGAGGGGGCAGGCGGGGGCGTGGTGGGCGCGGGCGCGCCGCCTGGTGAACCCCCGGGCGCGCCTCCCGGACCGGCGGCACCGCCGGCGCCCGGTCCCGCCACCGCGTCCGGCCCCGGTACGGCATCCGGCTCCGGCGCCGTCTCCCCCGTCAGGTCGCGCGCCATCAGCGTCGCTCCCGCCACCGCGCCCGGCATGAGGAACACCGCGACCAGCGGCACCAGGAAGCAGAGCGTCAGCGGGACCCCGAAGCCGAGGGTGAGCAGGCGGCGCCTCTTCAGCAGGGCCAGCCGCTCCCGGAACTCCATACCGCGGCGCTGCAGCGCCACCGCCGTCAGCTCCTCGGCCAGGAAGAAGCCGGACACGCAGAAGCCGATCGCCGGGACGACGGTCTGGCCGACGAACGGGAGGAAACCGGCGGCGAAGAGCAGGAGGCCGTAGAACGCCACCCGCACCAGGATGCGGAGGCTGTCGCGCGCGGAGATCCACAGTTCGCGCCAGAGCGGAAGGCCGGAGCCGGGGACATCGGCACCCTCCGACGCGTCGACCCGCTCCGAGAGCGCCTCGTAGAAGGGCTGGCCGACCAGCAGGGTCATGGCGGTGAACGAGACCACGGCGAGCAGCAGCGCCAGCGCCCAGAGCAGTATGGTCAGAAAGCCCCGCAGGAGGCCCGGCCAGGGCGTGCTCCAGGTGTCGGCGAACGGTGTCGCCCAGGCGACGGCGTCATCCGCCCAGAACGCGAGCGCGACCAGCGCCGCCACGTAGAGGACGAGCGTGATCAGCCCCGGCAGCAGCCCGAATCCGTACTGCTTGCCGCGTACGCCGACCCAGCGCTGGCCCTTCACCAGATAACCGAAACCCGCCCCGAGATCACCCATGCGCGCAGCCTATCGGGGGCCGGCACGGCCGGGTCCGGCACCGGTCGGCCCCCGCACCGGCCGGTCCCCCCTCCTGCCGACCGGAACGGAGCTGTTGACGCAGGCCCATTGACGTTGCGCACGTCACCCCATTACGGTCACGCCAGGATTTCGAACGAGTGACGAAATATCGAACACGTCGGGGGCAACTGCCGTGCGCATCACCGGAATCAGCACCCATGTCGTCGGGACTCCCTGGCGCAACCTCACCTATGTGCAGGTCCACACCGACGAGGGCCTCACCGGCGTCGGCGAGACCCGGATGCTCGGGCGGACCGACGCGCTCGTCGGCTATCTGCGGGAGGCGGCCGCCAACCACATCGAGGGCTCGGACCCGTTCGCGATCGAAGACCTGGTCCGGCGGATGAAGTACGGGGACTACGGGCGGGCGGGCGAGATCGTCATGTCCGGTATCGCCGTCGTCGAGATGGCCTGCTGGGACATCAAGGGCAAGGCGCTCGGTGTCCCCGTCTGGCAGCTGCTCGGCGGCCGGGTCACCGACCGGGTGAAGGCGTACGCGAACGGCTGGTACACCACCGAGCGCACGCCCGAGGCCTACCACCAGGCCGCCCTCGGGGTGGTGGAGCGGGGCTACCGCGCCCTGAAGATCGACCCGTTCGGGACCGGGCACTACGAGCTGGACCAGGCACAGACGAACTACTCGGTCTCGCTGATCGAGGCGGTGCGGGACGCGATCGGCCCGGAGACGGAGCTGATGCTGGAGATGCACGGGCGGTTCTCGCCGTCCACCGCGGTCCGCCTCGCCCGTGATCTCGCGCCGTTCAGGCCCGCGTGGCTGGAGGAACCGGTCCCGCCGGAGAACCTCAGGGCGCTGGAGAAGGTCGCGGCGAAGGTGGACATCCCCGTCGCGACCGGTGAACGCATCCACGACCGGATCGAGTTCAGGGAACTCTTCGCCTCGCAGGCGGCCGACATCATCCAGCCGGACGTCGGCCACATCGGCGGCATCCTGGAGACCCGCAAGCTCGCCGCGACGGCCGAGACGCACTACATGCTGGTCGCCCCGCACAACGTGGGCGGCTCGGTACTGACGGCGGCGACGCTCCAAGTGGCCGGTTGCACACCGAACTTCAAGATCCTCGAACACTTCAATGACTTCGCGGACGCCGGTATCAAGGCGGTCGTGAAGGGAGCACCGCAGGTCGTGGACGGCTACTTCGAACTGCCGGACGCGCCTGGCCTGGGTGTCGAGCTGGATGTGGACGCGGCCGCCGAGTTCCCGCAGCAGCAGGCCAGGTTCGACCTGTGGGCGGACGGTTGGGAGAAGCGTTCGCCCGGGACCGCCGGATGAGCGGCGGCAGCCGTGCCGTCGTGGTCGATGCCCCGGGCTCCGTCCGCCTGGTGAGCGGCGACCGGCCGGAGCCCGGCCCCGGCGAGGTCCGGATCCGGGTGGCGGCCGCCGGGATCTGCATGAGCGACCGCGAGGTGTACGACGGCCGGCGCGACCCGGCCTATGTCCGCTACCCGGTCACGCCCGGCCATGAGTGGTCGGGGAGCGTCGACGCGGTGGGCGAAGGGGTGGACCCCTCCCTCACCGGGCGCCCGACGGTGGCCGAGGGCTTCCGGGCGTGCGGGACCTGCGAACGCTGCCGGGCGGGCGAGACCTCGCTCTGCGAAGGCGGGTACGAGGAGACGGGGTTCACCTGCCCCGGGGCCTTCGCCGACCATCTCGTCGTCCCCGCCCGGCTGTTGCACCCACTCGCGGACGGGGCGGATCTGCGCGCCGCCGCGCTGCTTGAGCCGGCCGCCGTGGTGGCCGCCGCGGTGCGGGCCGGACGGCCCGAGCCCGGCGAGCGGATCGCCGTGGTGGGCGCCGGCACCCTCGGGCTGCTCGCCGTACAGCTCATCGCCGCGGCCGCCCCCGCCGTACTCACCGTCATCGACCCGCGCACCGGACGGGCCCGACTGGCTACGGATCTCGGAGCGAGCGAGGTGTGCACTCCGGCGGAATCGGCGTCCGGGCGCGGCAGTTACGACCTGGTGGTCGAGACCGCCGGGGCGCCCACCACCGCCGCCGACTCCTGTCTCCTCGCACGGCGCGGCGGCCGGGTGGTACTCACCGGGATGTTCACGCCGGGGGCCACCGGAATCGACCCGGTGCATCTGGCGCTGAGCCAGCTCACCGTGCGGAGCGTCTTCGGCGCGCCCTCCGCCGCGTGGTCCTTCGCCGTACGGGCGTTCACCGCCGGGATTCTCGATCCGGGGCCGCTGATCACCCATGAATTCCCGCTGGAACGGTACGCCGAAGCCGTCGCACTCGTCGGAGGCGGTGGCCCGGAGACCGGGAAGGTGCTGCTGCGCCCATGAGCCGAACCGGTCCGCGGCAGCGGACCATGACCGGTCATCCCATGTCCGGTCATCCCAGCCCCCGGCCTTCCCATGCCCACCAATCCGAACCATGTTCGGTATATCGGACGTACGTGACCGGTGCATACCCCACCGGACCCGGCCCCAGTATGCGAGGAACCCGCCTGTGACCGACGTATCAGCCCCTGTCCCCCGCCGCCCCGGCGAACGGGCGCTCGCCGCGCTCGGCCTCGCCGCGCCCGCGGCCGACCCCGCCGACGCCTCACCGCGCCGCTTCCCCGACGGCGGCTCCTGGCGCACCGAAGTTCCCTCCGTCGAAGGGCCTGAGGCGCTCGGTGTCGTACTCGAAGAGTCCGCCAGGCTTGATGTGCCGGTCCACCGCATCAGCCAGGGCAGCGGTGTCTGGATGCTCACGGACTCCGAGATCGGCGAGATGGTGGCCGCCTGCGCGGAGCGCTCCGTCGAGCTGTGCCTGTTCACCGGGCCGCGCGGAACCTGGGACATCGGTGCCGCAACGCGGACGGAATCGGGCGGCGCCGGGCTCCGCGCCCGGGGCCACGACGCCGTGGCCGGGTCGCTCGAAGACGCCGTGCGCGCCACCGAACTGGGCGTGAGATGCCTGCTCGTCGCGGACGAGGGGGTGCTCTGGTCGCTGCACAGGCTCCGGGCGGCGGGCGTGCTCCCCGCCGACACCACCTTCAAGGTCTCGGCGCTGATCGGCCCGGTGAACCCCGCCTCGTACGCCGTCTTCGAGCAGCTGGGCGCCGACTCCGTCAATATCCCTTCCGACCTCACCCTGGCCCACTTCACCGAGATCCGGCGGGTCTGCGCCGCGCCGATGGACCTCTACATCGAGGCACCCGACGACCTGGGCGGCTACGTCCGGATGTACGAGACGGCCGAGCTGATCCGGCGCGGCGCCCCGATCTATCTGAAGTTCGGCCTGTCGAAGTCACCCGGCATCTACCCGTACGGGGCCCAGCTCCGCGACCACACCCTCAACACCGCCCGTGAGCGGGTCAGGCGCGGCAGGCTCGCCCTCGATCTGCTCGCCAGGCACGGCGCCGACGGCGGTATGTCACCGCTCGGCTCGCGGCTGCCGGGACCTCTCAGCCGTTTCGCCGTCCCGCCGTCACCGACGGCGGCCCCCATCCCCAAGAACCTCTCCGCCAAGAATTCCTCCCCCTTGAATTCCTCCCCCGAGAAGGACTGATGACCGCCATGCGCCACACCCGCCGAGCCGCGTTCACCCTCGTCGCCGGATCACTGGCCCTCGCTCTCACCGCCTGCGGGCAGAGCAGCGACGGCGGCAGCAAGGAGTCCAAGAGCGGCGGCAAAGGCTCCACCATCGGGATCGCCATGCCCACCAAGTCGTCCGAACGCTGGATCGCCGACGGCAGCAACATGGTCAAGCAGTTCAAGGCCCTGGGCTACAAGACGGATCTCCAGTACGGCGAGGACGACGTCGACCACCAGGTGTCGCAGATCGAGAACATGATCACCAAGGGCGCGGACGTGCTGGTGATCGCGGCCATCGACGGCAACGCGCTCACCGACGTTCTCAAGCAGGCGGCCGACCAGCACATCAGGGTGATCTCCTACGACCGGCTCATCCTCGGCACCCCGGACGTCGACTACTACGCCTCCTTCGACAACGAGAAGGTGGGCGTGCTCCAGGCGAACTACCTCATCGGCAAACTCGGCCTGAAGAGCGGGAAGAAGGGCCCGTTCAACATCGAGTTGTTCGCCGGCTCACCCGACGACAACAACACCCGCTACTTCTTCGACGGCGCGATGAAGACCCTCAAGCCGTACATCGACAAGAAGCAGCTCGTCGTGCGGAGCGGGCAGACCAAGCTCGATCAGCTGACCACCCTGCGCTGGGACGGTGCCACCGCCCAGAAGCGGATGGACGACCTGCTCACCAAGTCGTATTCGTCCGCCCGGGTCGACGCGATCCTCTCGCCGTACGACGGGATATCCATCGGCATCCTGTCCTCGCTGAAGTCGGACGGATACGGGACGCCCGCCAAGCCGTACCCGGTGGTCACCGGTTCGGACGCCGAGGTGGCATCGGTGAAGTCGATCATCGCGGGCCAGCAGACCCAGACCGTCTACAAGGACACCAGGGCGCTCGCCAAGCAGGCCGTGCAGATGGCCGACGCCATGCTCCACAAGAAGAAGCCGCAGGTGAACGACGTCACCACCTACAACAACGGGAAGAAGGTCGTTCCTGCGTACCTCCTCAAGCCGGTCAGCGTCGACAAGTCCAACTACCGTGCCGAGCTGGTGGATTCGGGGTACATCAAGGCGAGTGACCTGAAGTGACCGGCGGCAGGCAGACACCCGGAGACAACGGCGGCACAGTGGCGCCCGGGAATCGCGCCCCGGTGCTGGAGATGCGCTCGATCGTCAAGACCTTCCCCGGCGTCCGGGCCCTCTCCGACGTCTCGCTGACCGTCGCCGAGGGCGAGGTGCACGCCATCTGCGGCGAGAACGGCGCGGGCAAGTCGACCCTGATGAAGGTCCTCAGCGGGGTTCATCCGCACGGGAGTTACCAGGGGGACATCCTCTTCCGTGGCGAGGACTGCGCCTTCAAGGACATCAGGGCCAGCGAGGCGCGCGGGATCGTCATCATCCACCAGGAACTGGCGCTCATCCCTTATCTCTCGATAGCCGAGAACATCTTCCTGGGCAACGAGCACGCCACCCGTGGCGTCATCAGCTGGAACGAGACGCTGAAGCACGCGGCGAAGCTGCTGAAGCGGGTCGGCCTCCATGAGCATCCGCAGACCCGGGTCGCGGACATCGGGGTCGGCAAGCAGCAGCTCGTGGAGATAGCCAAGGCGCTCTCCAAGGAGGTGGAACTCCTCATCCTGGACGAGCCGACCGCCGCCCTGAACGACGATGACTCGGCTCAACTCCTGCAACTCATACTGGAATTGAAGGAGCAGGGCATCACCTCGATCATCATCTCGCACAAACTCAACGAGATCTCCGCGGTCGCCGACTCCGTCACCATCATCCGGGACGGCCGCACCATCGAGACCCTCGATGTGAAGGCCCCCGAGACGACCGAGGACCGGATCATCCGGGGCATGGTCGGCCGCGACCTCGACCACCGTTTCCCCGAGCGCACCCCCTACGCGGGCGACCCGGGCGCGCACCCCGCGCTCGAAGTACGGGGGTGGACCGCGCACCACCCCATCGACCAGCAGCGCAAGGTGGTCGACGACGTCTCGCTGCATGTGCGCAGGGGCGAGATCGTCGGCATCGCCGGCCTGATGGGCGCGGGCCGCACCGAGCTGGCGATGAGCCTCTTCGGGCGTTCGTACGGGCGCAGCATCAGCGGGACCGTGCTGAAGGACGGCAAGGAGATCCGCACCAGGACCGTGCCCGAAGCGGTCGGGCACGGCATCGCCTATGTCACCGAGGACCGCAAGCAGTACGGCCTCAACCTCATCGACACCATCAGCCGCAACATCACCATGAGCGCGCTGCCGAAGGTCTCCCGGCGCGGTGTGGTCGACGAGCACGAGGAGACCCGGGTCGCCGAGTCGTACCGCAGATCCATGAACATCAAGGCCCCGACCGTCTTCGAGCAGGTCGGCCGGTTGTCCGGCGGGAACCAGCAGAAGGTCGTCCTGAGCAAGTGGATCTTCGCGGGGCCCGACGTGCTGATCCTCGACGAGCCGACGCGCGGTATCGACGTCGGCGCCAAGTACGAGATCTACACCGTGATCGACCAGCTCGCCGCCGAAGGCAGAGCCGTCGTCTTCATCTCGTCCGAACTCCCCGAACTGCTCGGCATGTGTGACCGCATCTACACGATGGCGGCCGGCCGGCTCACCGGTGAGGTCGCGCGGGCGGAAGCGGACCAGGAAGTGCTGATGCGCCACATGACCATGAACAAGAGGTAGTCGCCATGGGCCCGGTCACCACCGACACCCCGAAGGGCGCCCCACCGGCGCCGAACCCACCGCGCTCCGCCACCGGAGCCCTCCTGATGGACGCCGTGCGCCGCAATATGCGCCAGTACGGGATGCTGATCGCGCTCGGTCTGATCGTCGTCCTGTTCCAGATCTGGACCGGCGGCGTGCTCCTCAAGCCGAACAACGTCACCAACCTCGTCCTCCAGAACAGCTACATCCTGGTGCTGGCCATCGGCATGATGATCGTCATCATCGCGGGCCATATCGACCTGTCCGTCGGGTCCCTCGCGGCGTTCGTCTCCGCGGCCTGCGCGGTGATGATGGTCCAGCACAAGGTCCCCTGGGTGCTCGCGCTGATCGTGGCACTTCTCATCGGGGTGGTCGCCGGGGCCTGGCAGGGCTTCTGGATCGCCTATGTGGGGATACCGTCCTTCATCGTCACGCTCGCCGGGATGCTGATCTTCCGGGGCGCGACTCAGATCCTGCTCGGCTCGCAGTCGCTCAGCCCGTTCCCCGAGGGGTTCCAGAAGATCGCCACCGGCTATCTGCCCGCGGTGGGCCCGGACACGAACTACCACAACCTCACACTCCTGCTGGGGCTTGTGCTGATCGCGGTCGTGCTGGTGCAGGAGCTGCGCTCACGGCGCCGCGAGAAGGAGTACGCACTCGACGTCCTCCCGCGCGGTCTCTTCCTCACCAAGTGCGTGGCGATGGTCGCCGCCGTGGTGGCCTTCACCATGACGCTGGCGAGCTACCGCGGTGTGCCGGTGGTGCTGCTGGTACTGGCCGCCCTGCTCATCGGCCTCGGCTTCGTGATGCGCAACGCGGTCGTCGGGCGCCATGTGTACGCACTCGGCGGCAACCGGTCCGCGGCCAAACTGTCCGGTGTCAAGGACAAGCGGGTGACCTTCCTGGTCTTCGTGAACATGGGCCTGCTCGCGGCTCTGGCGGGCATCGTCTTCGCGGCCCGTCTCAACGCGGGCACCCCCAACGCCGGCGTCAACTTCGAACTGGAGGCCATCGCCGCGTCGTTCATCGGTGGCGCCTCGATGAGCGGCGGTGTCGGCACGGTTCTCGGTGCGGTCATCGGCGGTCTGGTGCTCGGCGTGCTCAACAACGGCATGTCCCTGGTGGGCATCGGCAGCGACTACCAGCAGGTCATCAAGGGCCTGGTGCTGCTGGCCGCGGTCGGCTTCGACGTCTACAACAAGCGCCGGGTCGGTTCGTAATCCGGCTGCTTCCCATCGGAGTCGACCACGCAGCCGCTCAGCCCGCGAAGGGCGGCTGCGGCAGGCCCTGCCCCGCGCCGGGTACGACCAGCAGAGAACCGGAGAGCGGGTGCGGGGCGGCGAGTCCGCCTCGGGCCGTACTGATGTAGAGGTCGCGCAGCGCCCGGCCGCCGAACGCACAGGCGGTCGGGCGCTGCACGGGCAGTGCGACGGTACCGTCCAAGGCGCCGGCCGGGGTGTACCGGCGGACGGCCGCGCCGTCCCAGAGCGCCACCCAGACGCAGCCTTCCGCGTCGACGGTGAGCCCGTCAGGGAAGCCGGCATCCGGCTCGACCGTGGCGAACGCCCTGCGGTTGTGCGGCAGTTCACCGTCGAAGTCGAAGACATCGATGCGCCGGGTCGGGGTGTCGATGTAGTACATGAGGGCGCCGTCCGGGCTCCAGCCGGTGCCGTTGGAGACACTGGCGGGCAGTGTCCCGGAGACCGTGCCGTCCGGTGCGATCCGGCTCAGCGTGCCGCCGCCGGTGACGCCGTCCGCGTAGGGCATGGTCCCGGCCCAGAGCGCGCCGTCCGGGGCGACCGCCGCGTCGTTGGCCCGTCTCCCCGGCACCGGGTCGTGCACCAGCCAGGAGAAGACGCCGTCGGGCTCGTAGAGCCCCACGCCGTCCCGGAGGTTGACCACCAGCCCGCCGCCCGCGCGCGGTTTCGCGGCGCCGACGTGCTGCTCGGTGGCCAGGACGGTGCGGCGGCCGGACACCGGATCGTAGGTGTGGACGCGCGCGGAGAGGATGTCCACCCAGATCAGCCGGCCGGCCGCCGCGTCCCAGGTCGGTCCCTCGCCGAGCTCGGCCCGTTCCCGTACCGCCACTTCCGGACGGCTCAGGCCCGCCCGCGGTGGCCGGTGGCGGTTCATGAGCGCCCCCGGTGGCCGAGCCGGGTGGAGAGTTCCGCCGCGCCGTCGAGCGCCAGCTGTGCCAGCTCGCGCTCGCGCTCCTCGCTCCAGCGGATCATCGGGACCGAGATGGAGAGGGCGGCGACGACCTGCCCCGAACCGTCGCGCACCGGAGCGGCCACACAGCTCACGTCCGGATTGGACTCACGGTGTTCGGCCGCGACACCGCGCTCCCTGACCAGGGCGAGCGCCTCCCGCAGGGCGGCCGGGTCGGTCACGCTGTCCGGAGTCATCGCGGAGAGTTCCCGCCCGGATATCCGCGCGGTCAGTTCGGCGTCGGGCAGCGAGGCGAGCAGCATCTTGCCGACGGACGTGCAGTGCGCGGGCAGCCGCCGCCCGGCGGCCGAGACCATCCGGACCGCGTGGGTGGAGTCGACCTTCGCGACGTAGATGACGTCGGTGTCCTCCAGGATGGCGACATGGACGGTCTCGTCGCAGGTCTCGGCGACCTCCCGGGCGACTCGCCGGCCCTCGGCCGCGAGGTCGAGCTGTTCCGCGTACCGGCTGCCGAGCTGGTACGTCCGTACGCCGAGCCGGTAGTGGCCGGGCTGCTCGGGTACCGGCACCAGATAGGAGCGGGCCGCGAGGGTGGTGAGCAGTTCGTGCACGGTGGTGCGCGGCAGCTGAAGTCTGCGGGTCACATCGGGCGCTGAGAGCGAACCGTTCCCTTCGAGGAAGAGCTCAAGTATGTCCAGCGCCCGGGTCACCGCCGGGACCAGTCGTCCCATGGTGGTCCACCCACCCCTTCTGTTCGGTACTCAGCGTTCGAAACTCCGGCCAACGGTCGGGATCACGAACACACGGTACGCACAGCGCAGTTCGGCGGGCAATGGCCCCGGCGGCGACCGGGGTGGCGGACCTTGCAGCACATTCGCCGCGTAACACCCGATACATGGCCAAAGGGCCGCCCCCGCTGGAGCGGGACGCTGTTGATGCGTCCCGCCGGAGCGGGTGCGGCCCTTCCTGGTCCCGGCCGGAGCCGGGGTCAGCGGGTCATGATCAGGCGACGGCCAGGTCGACCTTGATGTTGCCGCGGGTCGCGTTCGAGTACGGGCACACCTGGTGCGCCTTCTCGATCAGCGACTGCGCGGTGGCGGCGTCGACGTTCGGGATGGAGGCCGTGATGGTGACCTCCAGGCCGAAGCCGCCGGCCTCGGTCTTGCCGATGGAGACGGCCGCGGTCACGGTCGAGCCGGAGATGTCGGCCTTCTCCTGGCGGGCGACGACACCGAGCGCACCCTGGAAGCAGGCGCTGTAACCGGCGGCGAAGAGCTGCTCCGGGTTGGTGCCCGCGCCGCTTCCGCCCATCTCCTTCGGCGGGTTGACGACGACGTCGAGGTTGCCGTCGCTGGAGGAGACCCGGCCGTCACGGCCGTTCTCCGCGGTGGCGACAGCGGTGTACGCGACATCGATCTTCTGGATTGCCATGCGAGTTCCTTCTGTTGTGTACGCCGCGTCTCGCGCCCACGACCGCGGCGGCCTGGGGTCGAGACTACTGGTTGACCGCGACGATCATCTTCCCGGTGTTCTCACCGCGGAGCAGACCGAGAAACGCCTCGACGCCCTGCTCGACACCTTCGACGACCGTTTCCTGGTACTTCAGCTCGCCCGACGCGATCCAGCCGGCGACGTCCTTGACGAACTGCGGCTGGAGCGCGGCGTGATCGCCGACCAGCATGCCCTGGAGCCGCAGCCGCTTGCCGATGACCAGCGCGAGGTTGCGCGGGGCGGGAGCCGCCTCGGTGTTGTTGTACTGCGAGATCATTCCGCAGATCGTGGCACGGCCGTGCACGTTGAACGAGCTGATGGCCGCTTCGAGGTGCTCTCCGCCCACGTTGTCGAAGTACACGTCGATGCCGTCGGGGGCGGCCTTACGCAGCTGCTCCGCCACCGGGCCGTCCTTGTAGTTGAACGCCGCGTCGAAGCCGAGGTCCTCGACGAGGTGCCTGACCTTCTCCTCCGAGCCCGCCGAACCGATGACACGTGCGGCGCCCTTGATCCTGGCCATCTGGCCGACCTGGCTGCCGACAGCGCCGGCGGCGCCGGAGACGAAGACCGTCTCGCCCTCGTTGAAGGCGGCGACGTCGAAGAGACCGGCGTAGGCGGTGAGGCCCGTCATACCGAGCACGCCGAGGTAGGCGGAGAGCGGGGCGGCCGAGGGGTCCACCTTGGTGGCGTGCTCGGCCGGCACCTGCGCGTACTCACGCCAGCCGAGGCCGTGCAGGACGTGGTCACCCACCGCGAAGCCATCGGCGTTCGAGGCGATGACCTCGCCGACCGCGCCGCCGTCCATCGGCTTGTCGAGCTGGAAGGGCGGCGTGTACGACTTCACGTCGTTCATCCGGCCGCGCATGTACGGGTCGACCGAGAAGTAGAGGTTGCGGACCAGGATCCGGCCCTCGGCGGGCTCGGACACCGGGACCTCGCGCAGCGCGAAGTCCGCCGGGGTGGGCCAGCCGCCCGGTCGGGCGGTGAGGTGCCATTCGCGGCCGGTCGTGGGGAGTGCGGACATCGGTACAGCCTCCTGGGAAAGCTTCATGACATGAAATATCTACTGCCTGAAACAACCATGCTCCTGGATATTTTAGATTGTCAAGCATGTAGGTACGATGGTTGACATGACCACTCGTACAGACCCGCTGACCCTGGAAGTCGTCGAGCTCATCGGCGACGTCGTCGCCCGGTACCACCAGGAGTACGACGAAGCGGCGGCCGTGCACTCGCTCACGGGGGCCCAGGCGCGGGTACTGGGACTGCTGTCCATCGAGGCGATGCCCATGCGCCGTCTCGCCGGGCATCTGAAGTGCGAGCCGTCGAACGTCACGGGGATCGTCGACCGGCTCGAAGCACGCGGCCTCGCCGAGCGCCGCCCCGACCCCGCCGACCGCCGGATCAAACTCGCCGCCGCCACCGAGGCGGGCCGGCGGATCTCCCGGGAGCTGCGCGCCACGATGGACTTCGCCCGTGAGCCGCTGGGCGAGCTGTCGGCCGGGGAGCGGACCGTACTGCGGGACCTGCTGAAGCGGATGCTGGGGCGTACGAAGGGGTAGGACGGCAGGACCTCTTCGCCGGGAGGTGTCCGGACGCCGAGGACCGGATCCGGGCGCGCGTGCGGTACGGGCAGGATGGGTGTATGCCGCGATCAGGAACCCCGTTCGGACCGCTCGACTTCCAGCTGGTGCTGCTGCGCCGGATGGCCGACCATCAGCCGGGCCTCGTCGAGGACGCCCGGCGTGAGCTTGGCGTCACGCTCGCCGAGATGCGCGAGGCGAACCGGCGCTGGCAGGCGATGGTCCGTTCGCCCCGGTCCCGCGGGGCTGCTCAGCGCTACCGCTCGGTGCTCGGGGTGCCGTCCGCCACGGCCCGTCGAAAGATCGGCGACCTGGAGTGCGACGCCCTCCAGTGGCCGGTGCCGCTCTGGCCGGGACTGCGGTTCGAGGTGCTGACCGGTCCCGGCGGCGCGGTGTGGAACGAGTGGCTGGTCCGCGCCCCCGGCGCTGTCGCGCCGGCCCTGCGCACGGCGGACGACCTGCGGCCCTGGTCGTGCACGGTGGACGAGGCGGCCCGCGCCTTCGCCCCCGCCCGCCCGATGGAGGGCACCGCGCCGACCCGGTGGCGGCTCGCCCTCACACTGCCCGGCGGGCGCCCCGCCGTCGCCGAGTTCACCTGGGGGCTGCTCCAGGACGTACAACCCGGCGACACACCGCGCCAGTAGCTTGCTTTCCGGCGGGACGAGGGAGAACCACCCGGGCGGCTCAGTCCAGCGCGCGCACCGGTTGCGGCCGTCGCACGATGCGATGAGGACCGGCTGCCGCCGGTGCTCCGCCTCAGCCTTTCCCGGGAGATCGTGCCGTGACCGTCAGTCTTGATCAGCTGCGCCGTTGCCAGGTAGCCGTCGACCTCGGGGCCGCGCGGACCCGGGTGTTCATCAAGGGCATGGGCCTCGTCGTGGATGAGCCGAGCGTCGTCGCGGTGAACAGCCGCACGGACGCGCTCATCGCCGTCGGCGCCTTCGCCGAGCAGATGACCGGCCGTACCCCCGGCTACATCAAGGTGGCCCGCCCCGTGTCCGGCGGCACGGTCGTCGACATCGACCTGGCCCGGCGCATGCTGGGACAGCTCCTCGGCGAGAAGCTGCGGCGCAGGCTGCGGCGCACACCGATGCTGCGCGCCGCCGCGTGCACCCCGCACGAGTCCGACCCGCTGGCGCAGCGCGCCACCGTCGAGACCCTGATCGGTCTCGGCGCCCGGAAGGTCGAGCTGGTCGACACCCTCATCGCCGCCGCCGTCGGCTGCGGGCTCCCCGTCGACCAGCCGACCGCCACCATGATCATGGTCTGCGGCGCTGCGACCACGCAGATCGCCGTCCTCTCGCTCGGCTCGATCGTGACCGCCGAGCGGATCCCGGTCGGCGGCGAGGCCATCGACCGGGCCGTCGTGCAGCATCTGCGTCAGGCCCACGAGCTGCTGCTGCCGAGCCAGTCCGTACGACCGCTGCAACTGGCGCTCAGCGGCAACGGGCTGTCCCTGGGCGGCCCCGAGTTCACCGAGATCCACGGCAGGGACGTGGCCACCGGCCTCGCCCGTTCGGTCCAGGTCGACACCGCGGCCGTACGGGAGGCCATCCACACCCCGCTGACCGCCGTACTCGACGGCATCGGCCGGGTGCTGCGCGGCTGCCCGCCGGATCTGGTCGCCGACCTGTCGGACCGCGGCATCATGATGGTCGGCGGAAGTGCCCTGCTCCCCGGCCTGGAGCAGATGCTGCGCAATGCGACGGGGATGCCGGTGCACATCGCCGAGCGGCCCGACGTCTGCTCGGTTCTCGGACTCGGCGCGATGATGGAGGGAAAGCTCGCGCCCATGACGCTGGCCCCGCTGAACAGCTGACGCCGGCCCCGGTGAACAGCTGACGGGCCCGCTCACGGGCGCGCCGCGGCAACGGCCGAGCGGCACCGCAGGGCCTGCGACGATTCGGACCGGGGGACCACGATGACCGGTGACACACGGCTGCCGCTCCTCCTCGAAGCAGTGCTGAGCGTCGGTACGGATCTCGAACTGCGCGGCACACTCCAGCACATCGTGGACTCGGCGACCCGGCTGACGGGCGCGCGGCGCGCGGCGCTCGGGGTGGTCGACCCCGAGCGCGACCGCCTCAGCGACCTGTTCGCGACCGGCACCGACGGCGACGCCCTGGTCGGCCTCCCGGACGACACCCCCGGTCTGCTGCGGCTCCCGGTCCGGGTGCACCAGCAGGTTTTCGGCACCCTCTATCTCGCGGACAAGCACGAGGGCAGCTTCGACCTGGACGACAAGGCGCTGCTGCGGGTGCTCGCCGCGCAGGCGGGCATCGCGATCGGCAACGCCCGGCTGTACGAGACGGCCAGGCTCCGGGAGCGCTGGATCAAGGGGGCGGCGGCCGTCACCAACGCGCTGCTCACCGGCGAGAGCGCGACCGACGCGCTGACCACGGTCGCCGAACAGGCCAGGGTTCTCGCCGACGCGGTCGCCGGTGTGGTGCTCCTGCCGACCGGCAGCGGCGGCATGGAGATCGTCGCCGCCTCCACCTTCGAGGACCCGGGCGACCTCATCGGCGCCACGATCGCACCGGGCTCCCCCGTCCTGGTCCAGCTGCTCAGCGGGGACCCGGTGTACATCGAGGACTCGTCGACCGATCCCCGGATGACCACCCACGTACGCGCCCGCTTCGGGCCGAGCATGATGCTGCCGCTGCAGAGCGGCGGCAAGCTCATCGGCACGCTCGCGCTGCCCAGGCGGCGCAGCGGCCGCCCCTACAACGCGGCGGACCGGACGCTGGCCCTGCAGTTCGCCTCGCAGGCCGCGCTCGCGCTCGTACTGGCCGATGCCCGGCAGAACCGCGAGCGGCTCGCGGTATACGAGGACCGCGACCGGATCGCCCGCGATCTGCACGACCTCGTCGTCCAGCGGCTCTTCGCGACCGAGATGATGCTGGAGTCGACCCGGCGGCGGGCGGCCGGCACCGAGCTCGGTGAGCTGATCGGACGGGCGGTCGACGAACTCGACTCGACCATCCAGGACGTCAGGACCGCGATCTTCGCCCTCCAGCAGCCGCCGGCCGACGCCCCGTCGACGCTGCGCGGCCAGGTGCTGCGGGAGACGGACGGCGCCCGGGTGCTGCTGGGGTTCGCTCCGTCGGTGCACTTCCTCGGCCCGGTCGACGCGCGGATCACGGAGCGGGTCGGCGAGGACCTGCTGGCCGCCCTGCGCCGGGCACTCGCCCGCGCCCACCGGCTGCCGGACGTCTCACAGGTCGCGGTGGTGGTCGACGCGCGGGAGGACCCGGTACGGCTGACGGTCACGCACGACGGGACACCGGAGGCCGAGGACGGGAACACCCTGGTGTGGGAGGCGTCGTAGCGGCCTCGTGCCCGGTTACGGCACCGGCAACCGTGCGTCGTAGCGGAGGAAGCCGCGCCGGGTCAGGCCGAGCAGGGTGACCGCGGCGACACAGGCGAGACCGCCGCCGACCACGGCTGCGGCCGGGGTGGCCAGGTCGCCCGCCGAGCCCGCGAGGAAGTCGCCCAGGCGCGGGCCGCCCGCCACGACCACGATGAAGACCCCCTGGAGCCTGCCGCGCATCTCGTCCGGCGCCGCGACCTGCATCATCGTGTTGCGGAAAACCATGGACACGGTGTCCGCCGCACCGGCGAGCGCGAGGAAGAACAGGCCGAGCCAGAGGTTCCTGGTCAGGCCGAACACCGCGATGGCGAGCCCCCACCCGGCGACCGCGAGGACGATCGCGAGGCCGTGCCGGTGGATGCCGCCCAGCCAGCCGGAGAAGACCCCGCCGAGCAGCGCGCCCACCGCGGGCGCCGCGACCAGCAGCCCCGTGGTGCGGGCGTCACCCCCGTACCAGAGGACGGCCACCGCGGGGAACAGCGCACGCGGCTGGGCCAGGATCATGGCGCAGAAGTCGGAGAAGAACGTCATCCGGAGGTTGGGGCGGGTGGCCAGGAAGCGGAGTCCGTCCAGGACCGAGGCGCGGCTCTTCGATCCGGTGGCCCGGTCGGGGAGCATCGAGGGCAGCCGCCACATCGCGTACAGGGCGGCGACGAAGGAGACGGCGTCGATCAGATACGCGGCCTGGTAGCCCCAGAAGCCGACGATGAGGCCGCCGAGCATCGGCCCGATCAGCGTTCCGAAGGTGCTGGTCATAGAGGACAGGGCGTTGGCCGCGGGCAGTTGGTCGGCGGGCAGCAGCCGGGGGATCATCGCGGATCTGGCCGGGGCGTTGAGCGCGGCGCAGACGGACTGGAGGGCCACGATGCCGTACAGGAACCAGACATGGTGGAAGCCGGCGAACGCGGCCGACGAGAGCCCGACCGAGAGGACCGCGGACCCGAGGGCGCTGGAGAGCCCGAGTTTGCGACGGTCGAGGGTGTCGGCGACGGCCCCGCCGTAGAGGCCGAACGCGACCAGCGGCACCAGTGAGAAGAGGCCGACGAGGCCGACGGAGAAGCTGGAGCGGGTGAGGTCGTAGACCTGGAGCGAGATCGCCAGGGCGGTCATGCCCTGCCCGACCCAGGAGACGGTGTTGCCGAACCAGAGCCGCCGGAAGTCGGGGGATGTGCGCAGCGGGGTGAGGTCGGCGAGTATGCGCCGACGTATCGGCGTCTCCTTGGATGCGGGTATCGGGGTCACAGGGGATGCTAACCGGCCGGGCCCTCGGCCCCCGCTCCCGCACATGGCGGGCCCCTGATCCCTGAGACTGCCTAGACCTCGACCAGAGTGATCTCGGTGGCCTTGACGCTGGTCCACACCGGTACGCCGTCCGCGAGGCCGAGTTCGAGCGCGGCCTGCGGAGTGATCTCCGCCACCAGGTCGGGCGCCTCGGCCGAGGTGATGAGGACGCGGAGCCTGCTGCCGGCCGACGTGATCTCCCGTACGGTGCCGGGCCAGACGTTGCGCGGGCTGCCCGACGGCCTGTCCCGGTGGACGGAGACGGCTTCAGGCGCGATGATCGCCAGCGCCCTGACGCCCTCGTCGAGCCCGTCGGCGATGACGAGCCGTCCGCCGCCGGTGAGGGTCAGACCGTCGGCGGAGGCGGTTCCGGTCCAGGCGTTGCGGCCGAGCATCCTGGCCACCCAGGGCGACCGCGGGTGCAGGGTCACTTCGGTGGGCGGGGCGTCCTGGAGCGTGCGGCCGTCGTCCAGTACGAGGACCCGGTCGGCCAGCGAGACCGCCTCCACCGGGTCGTGGGTGACGATCAGGCAGACACCGGCGAAGCCGCTGAGATGCGTACGCAGGGTGTGCCGCACATGGGCCCGGGTGGTCTGGTCGAGCGCGGCGAGGGGCTCGTCGAGCAGCAGCAGCCGGGGGCGGGCGGCGAGCGCCCTGGCGAGCGCGACGCGCTGGGCCTGGCCACCGGAGAGCTGGGAGGGCTTGCGGGCGGCGAGATGGCCGACGCCGAGCCGGTCCAGCCACTGGCCGGCCTCCCGGCGCGCCTCGGCACGCGGCACCCGGCGCGACCGCAGGCCGTACGCGGTGTTGGTGAGCGCACTCAGATGCGGGAAGAGCGCGCCGTCCTGCGGAACCCAGGCCACCCCCCGGCGGTGCGGCGGCAGCGGACTGACGTCGATGTCGCCGAGCCGCAGCTCCGCGCGGGCGCGCGGGGTCAGGCCGAGGAGGGCGCGCAGCAGGGTGGTCTTGCCCGCGCCGTTGGGGCCGACGACCGCGATGGTGGTGCCCGGCTCGGCGTCGAGCGTCAGCTCGTTGAAGCCGGTGACCACCGCGTGCAGCGGCCAGCGCTCCTGCGGGGGCGGGGAGTTGGGCCCCAGGCTCTTGGCTTCGCGGCCGGCCCCGTCCGTGCCGCCCGGCGCGCCACCGGTCGCGGGGTCGGCCGGTCCGAAGCCGGGGAGCGGCCGGCCGGTCTCGTCCCCGATGTCGTCGGCCGGGCGTGCGGCTTTCCCGGTGCGCGTGGACGTACCGCCGGTCCAGCGCCCGCGCAGGGACACCAGGACCGCCATCGCGATGACAAGAAGCAGCAGAGATACGGAAGTTGCGGCCGTGGGTGAGTCCTGCAGCAGGAGATACACCTGCAACGGCAGCGTCTGTGTGGAGCCCGGGAGGTTCCCGGCGAAGGTGATGGTCGCCCCGAACTCACCCAGCGCCCGCGCCCAGGTCAGCGCGGCGCCCGCGGCCAGCCCCGGCGCGACCATGGGCAGGGTGACGGTGAAGAACACCCGGACCGGCGAGGCGCCGAGCGAGGCGGCCGTCTCCTCGTAACGGGGCCGCAGCCCGGCGAGCGTGCCCTCCAGGCTGATGACCAGGAACGGCATCGCCACGAAGGTCGCCGCGACCACCGCCCCCGACGTGTGGAAGGGCAGGGTGATGCCGAAGGTGTTCTCCAGCCAGGGTCCGAGCACTCCCCGGCGGCCGAACCCGAGCAGCAGCGCCACTCCCCCGACGGTGGGCGGCAGCACCATCGGCAGCAGGACGAGAGAGCGTACGAACGCCTTGCCGGGAAAGTCGACCCGCGCGAGCACCCAGGCCAGCGGCACCCCCAGGAGCAGCGAGACGCCCAGGGCGCAGAAGGAGACCTCCAGCGACAGCCGCAGCGCCTGAGTCGTGTCCGGGCTGGTCAGATTGGTACCGAGCTCGCCCCATGAGGTGCGCGCCAGAATGCCGATCAGCGGCATCAGCAGGAACCCGACCCCGATCAGCGCGGGCACCGCGAGGGCTATGGGAGAGCCGGTGCGCGGTGTACGGGCGCGGGTGCGGATGCTTCTCATCGGGGTTCCTGTGATCGGGATGCCAGGTGCGGGATGCCGACAGTCGGCGTGCGGGAGCCGTGGCCGCGCTCCGTACAAGGCGAACCCGTACGGGGCTGTCCAGTGTCGTGCTGCAAGGACAGCCCCGTACGGCCGAGTTGGGCGTGATCCGGCTCTACTGCGACTGCTCCACTACGGCTTCTGGAAGCCCGCGCCCTGGAGGATCTTCTGCGCCTCGGGGGTGTCGAGCCAGGCGACGAACGCGGCGGCCGCGGCCGAGTTCTTCGATCCCTTGACGGTCGCCGCCGGGTAGGAGGCGACGGCGTTCTGCGCGTCTGGGATGGTGACCGTGTCGACCTTGCCGGGCGCCGTGGCGGCGTCCGTCCTGTAGACGATGCCCGCGTCGGCCTCGCCCAGCTCGACCTTGGACAGGACTGCGCGGACGTTCACCTCCTGCGAGACCGGCTTGACCTTGATCTTCTGCGCGTCCAGCACCTTCTTGCTGTAGTTGCCGACGGGCACCTGGGGCGCGGCGAGGACGACCTTCAGCTTGCTGTTGGAGAGGTCCTTCAGGCTGTGGACCTTGTCCGGGTTGCCCTTGCGGGTGACGATGACGAGCCGGTTCTTGGCGATGATCTCCGGCTTGCCGACCTCGGACTTCACACCGTCCATGGTCTTGGTGTCCGCGGTGACCAGCGCGTCGGCCGGGTCGCCCTGCTTCACCTGGGTGGCGAGGTCCTGGGAGCCTGCGAAGGAGTACTTGATCGTCGTGCCGGGGTGCTCCTTCTCGTACACCTTCTTCGCGGTGCCGAAAACATCGGTCAGCGAGGAGGCCGCGAGGACGGTCAGATCGGCCTTCGGCGTGCCGGAGGCGGCGGCCTTGGCGCCGGTGTCCTTCTTGCTGTCGTCCTTGCCGCCGCAGGCGGCCAGCGGCAGCAGCAGGGCCGCCGTCACGATCGCGGTGGCGGTACGGCGTCGGGTGAAGATGCGGGACATGAGGGTGGGACTCCTTGAGGGACGGGCGGCAGGGATGCTGCCCGAGCGAATGGGGATGAGCCACGCCGAATGGGGGCCTCCCGGCTCGGGTTGCTCCGAGGCTTCGGGGAAGGGCGACGCCGCTGCGTTGGGGAGCTGGTTGCGGGAGCGGGCACCTGAGCCGGCACGGGGCTCAGGTCCTGTCGATGTGCACACTGGTCGACTTGACGCGGGCGGTGGCCTGCATACCGACCTCCAGGCCGAGTTCCTCGACGGCCTCCCTGGTGAGGAGGGATACCAGCCGGTGCGGGCCGGCCTGGATTTCCACCTGGGCCGCCACATCGCCGAGTTTCACGGCGGTGACGATGCCCGGGAAGGCGTTGCGCGCCGAGGTGTAGGACGCACCGTCCTCGCCTGCGGTGATCTGCCCGATCTCGATCGAGAAGGCGGCGAGATCGCGTCCGTCGATGAGTCGGCGGCCGGCTTCATCGCGGTGGGTCGCGACTCTGCCGGCATCCGCCCAACGACGAGCGGTGTCGGGGCTGACGCCGAGCAGACGAGCCGCCTGACCGATCGTGTAGGACTGCATATGCGGAAAGATATGCCGAGTTGGCTCGCATTTGCAATTCATCAGGCGAAGCTATATGGCAGATGCCACAGCCCTTGGAGGAAGACCCGAAGCGCCGTTCGGCGACAGAGGGTGCACATGGGAGCGCGAGCGAGAGGGGAGGGACGTAATATCTCAAATCCGACACCCCACTCTGTGTGCGAGGTTCCTCCATGTCTCTGAGCATCCGCAACCAGCTCCCCGGCACCGTTACCGGCATCACCGGCGGAGCGGTCATGGCGACCGTCAAGGTGCGCCTCGGCGGCGGCCAGGAGGTCACCGCCGCGATCACCCTGGAGGCGGCGCGGGAGCTGGGCATCGCCGAGGGGGTCGCCGTACGGGCCCTGATCAAGTCCACCGAGATCTCCCTGGCGACCGGCACGGTCACCGGGCTGAGCATCCGCAACCGGCTTCCGGGCACGGTCACGGACGTCGCGACGGGCGGGGCCATGGCGAGCGTCAAGGTCGCGGTCGAGGGAGCCGAACTGACGGCCGCCATCACGAAGGAGTCGGCCGCCGAACTCGGTCTCGCGCCGGGCTCGTCCGTTGTCGCACTCATCAAGTCCACCGAGGTCTCCCTCGCCTCGACCTGACGGCGGCCACTACGGACACGGACACGGCTGGTGGTAGGGGTACGGGTACAGCCGCGGCTACAGCCCGGCGAAGGCGAAGGTGCCGACCCAGACACTCGTGATCGAGCTGATGTAGCGCGCGCCGCAGCGGTCGGACGGGACCACCAGCTGGCTGCCCGCCATGTCCAGGCCGCGCCCGTCCATGGCGGTGGCCAGCAGGATCGGCGAGTCCGCGAAGTCCGCGTCGATCTCCGCCCAGGACAGCACCGTACGGTGCCCGTCCCCGCCGGAGACGGCCAGCAGGAAGCGGGAGCGGTCCTTGCGCCGCGCCGGGTCGAAGGCCGGCCGGGCGTCGCCGATGACGTCGCGCAGCAGCGGCCCTTCGAAGGTGTGGTGCTGCGGGCCGTTCTTGGCACAGTCGAAGACGACATCCGCCCGGCGCTGCCCCCACCGGGTCCGCAGATCCGCCACCGTCAGCGCTGCGGGCCGGGCCAACTCCCCCTTGAGTACAAAGCTCTTGGGCGCCAGGGGGGCAGCACGGACGGAGCGAGACGGTGCGCTGATTCCACTCATGGGGTTCCCCCTCCAGACGGGCCACTCGGCGTCCGCCGTTGCCTGGAGCCCATGATGCCCACCGCATCGGGGCCTGAACCACATATGCGGGACGATTCGGCCTATCAAGCTCGCTGATAGGACTGAAATGAGCTACGGCAGGCGGCAGACGCGAGATTTCCGATGGGGTGGCGCTACTCATCAAGACCCCGGGCCCGCCGGTCCATGGCACGCCATACGCGGTCGCGGGTGACCGGAAGTTCGGTGAAGCGGATGCCGGTGGCGTCCCGCAGCGCGTTCGCCAGGGCCGGGGCAACCGGGTTGAACGGGCTCTCACTCATGGACTTCGCGCCCAGCGGACCGATCGCGTCATCGGTCTCCATGAAGTGCACCTCGGTACGGGGCACATCGGCGTAGGCGGGCAGTCGGTACATACGGAAGGCGGGCGTGGTGACCTGGCCGCGCTCTCCGAGCCGTACGTTCTCGAAGAGCGTGGCACCCAGCGCCTGGGCCACTCCGCCTTCGACCTGGCCACGGCACTGCATCGGGTTCATCACCTTGCCCGCGTCCGCCGCGTGCACACTGCGCAGGATGCGGATCTCTCCGCTGCCAGGGTCGACGGCGATCTTGAACCACTGGGCGTTGAAGGCCACCGAGCGGGGTGTGCCGCCGAAGTGGCCGTCCTCGGCGAGTTCCTGGCCCACGGCCTGCGCGGCGGCGTACAACTCTTTGAGCAGCAGACGGCGTTCGCCGCACTCCACTGCTTCCTCGACCAGTCGGCAGTCCTCCTTGGCCACCCCGAGATGGGCGGCGGCGAAGGCCAGCAGCGACGCGGCGAGCGCCTGCGACGCCCGCAGGGTCGCCTTGCCCGCCACCACGGTGCCGGTCGAGCCGAAAGCGCCTGTGTCGTGGCGCACCACATCCGTGTCCGACTGGCGAATGGTGATCTGGTCGACGGTGGTGCCGAGTTCGCCCGCGGCGACCTGCCGGTGCACGGTGGTGGTGCCGTTGCCGAACTCGGCCGTACCGACGGCGAGATCGAAGGTGCCGTCGGCGAGGAGCGTGACACGTGCGTCGGCGATATGGCCGCCGGGCGGTCCGGTGGCGATCATCGAGAGGGCCGAGCCCTCGCCGACGAGCCACCCGTCGGGCACGGAACCGCCCGGCGGCGGGGCCTGCGGGTCCGCCGCCTTCGCCTGCTTCTGCTCGTTCTCCCTCCCCCTCTCCTGCTCCTGCGCCGCGCGGACGATACCGAGGCACTGGTCGAGCCCGTAGCTGGCGATGTGCAGGTCCTCCTCCTCACCGTCGGCGGTGATCATGGGCTCGCCCGCCTTGATGATGTTGCGTGCCTTCAGCTCCATCGGGTCCATGTCCAGCCGCCTGGCCAGCTCGTCGAGCACGGACTCCATGCCGAAGACGACCTGCCCGAGCCCGTACCCACGGAACGCGCCCGCCGGAACGGCATGGGTGTAGACCGAGTAGCCGTCCGCCTTCTTGTTGGGGCAGCGGTAGACCGACAGGGACTCGCCGCAGGCGTGGAACATCACGGCCGGGCCGTGGTTCCCGTAGGCCCCCGTGTTGGAGACCACCCGCAACTGGAGCGCGGTGAGCGTGCCGTCGCGCCGGGCCCCGGCCTTGATGCGGATACGGAACGGATGGCGGGTGGTGGCGCCGTAGAATTGCTCGGCCCGGGTGTACTCCAGCTTGACCGGGCGCCCCGTCCGCAGCACGGCGAGCGCGACGATGTCCTCGACGATCATCTCCTGCTTGCCGCCGAATCCTCCGCCGACCCGGCCCGCGACCACGCGTACCTTCTCCAGCGGCAGTTCGAACAGGACACATAGTGCGCGCCGGGTCAGGAACGGGGTCTGGCTGCTCGACCGCACGACCAGGCGCTGTCCGTCCGGCGGAGCGGGAATCCCCTCGGTGCGGCCGGCGCCCGCTTCTCCCTCGGCACTGCCGGCGTGGCCGGCGCCCTCCGTGTCGCCGGTCCTGCGCACCCTGTCGGCCCCTACGGCGGAGCCCGTCTCGCCGCCCGCGCCCTCCTCCATGTCCTCGAACCAGGCGACCGCTCCGTGCGTCTCCAGGCTGGCGTGCTGCACCCGCTGGGTGCGGAAGTCCTGCTCGTACACCACATCGGCCTCGGCGAACCCGGCCTCGACGTCGCCGATCTCCCCGTGCGCCTCGCCGACGACGTTGTCCTGCGGGCGGGCGATGCGGGCCTGCTTCGCGTCCTTGGCGTGGACGACGGGGGCACCCGGCAGCATCGCCTCCTCCGGGTCGAAAACGGCGGGCAGTACGTCGTAGACGACCTCGATCCGGCGGCAGCCCTCCTCGGCGGCGCCCTCGCTGTCGGCGACGACCGCGGCGACGCGCTGGCCGACGTAGCGCACGGTGTCGTCAAGCAGCCGGGTGTCGTCCGGGTCCTCTTCGGGGTGTTCGTGGCGCGCCGTTGAGTACAGCCGCTCCGGCGCGTCGTAGTGGGTCAGGACGGTGTGCACGCCGGGCACCCGCAGTGCGGCCGAGGTGTCGATGGAGACGATGCGGGCGTGTGCGTGCGGGGAGCGCAGCAGCTTCATGTGCAGCAGCCCCGGCACATCGATGTCGAAGGTGTAGCGCGCGGTGCCGGTGACCACCTGCGGTCCCGCCGGGGCGGGCAGGCTGCGGCCGACGGCCTTGCCCGCGCAGGGCGCCTCCGCGTGCTTGACCCCCCTGATGGAGTCCTCGATCGCCCGGTAGCCCGTGCAGCGGCACAGGTTTCCCTTGAGCGCCCTGGGCAGGTCGGTCAGCTGGTCCTCGTCGAGCGCCGCGGTGGTCATCAGGAACCCGGCGGTGCAGAACCCGCACTGGAAGCCCTGCGCGTCGAGGAACTTCTGCTGTACGGGGTGGAGTTCGTCGTCCTCGGCCAGCCCCTCCACCGTGGTGACCGAACGGCCTTCGGCCCGTACGGCGGGGTAGAGGCAGCTGTGCACGGGCTCGCCGTCCACATGCACCGTGCACGCCCCGCAGTCCCCCGCGTCGCACCCCTTCTTCACACCGAACCAGCCGCGGTCCCGCAGATAGGTCCGCAGACACTGTCCGGGACGGGGCTCCGCATCGAACCGCTTCTTGTTCACTTCGATCTCGTAGGTCATCGCACACCGCCCTCGGTGAGTTCGGAACGGATCTCCTCGGCGAGACGCAGCGCCATGTGGCGGCGCCACTCGGGGAGCCCGTGGATGTCGTCGAACCAGTCGTCGTCCTGGACTTTCCGCAGGATCTCCGCGCGTAGCCGGGCCGCCGTCGGCGGCAGCGGGAACCAGAACCGGAACGGCCGTACGGTCGAGGCCGTGACCGTGATGGCCAGCGAGCCGTCCACCGGGTCGAGCGCACCGACGATCAGCGCGCCGGAGCGGCCGAGCCCGTAGAGCGACGCCTGACGGAACGCCGTACGGGAGGCGAGCGCGCGGGCGGGCAGGGTGACCGAGCGGAGCAACTCCCCCTGGCCCAGGTTCTTGACCCCGGCACCGATGATGAAGTCCGTGACCGGCAGGCGGCGCAGCGATCCGTCCTGCGCCCGGAGCAGGCAGACGCCGTCGAGAGCGGCGGTGAGCGAGATCATCGGGCCGGCCGGCAGACCGTTGCAGAGGTTCCCGCCGAGGGTCGCCATGTTCCAGATCTTGAATGAGGCGAGGAACGCCCGGCAGCACTGCTCGACGAGCGGCGCCGCGGGGGCCGGCCAGGCCTTCCCGAACCGGGAGAGCTGCGCGATCGTGCAGGTCGCCGCGATCTCCAGATCGCCGTTCGGCAGTTCCTTCAGCGGCTCCCAGCCCATCCGGCTGAGATCGATCAGCCGGCGCAGCCGGGGCTGGGGCTCGGAGAAGAGGTAGGTGCCGCCGCCCAGCCAGTAGTCGCCGGGGCGCCAGGCCGGTCCGGTGCGCGCGTCGCACACCTCGGCCACCGTATTGAGATCCATACCGCTCCCCCCTTTTCCTTCTCCGGGTTTCCTTCTCCGGGTCTTCGTTCTGCCGGTTCGTGCCCGGTCGCGCCGCCCGGGGTTTCCGCTCCCGGGTTTCCGCTCCCGGGCCGCCGAAGCTCCGCCCGGCGCCCGCACCGGCGGCACGTACTCCGTCAGTGAAGCAACGCGCCACGGTCCGGCACGACTGGTTTCAGCCACGGAAATCCGCCGAGTCCCCAGCGCGATGGTTGGATGATCAACCAAGAGGCATTCCGGCGCAGCTCCCTGGCATTTACGATGTCTCCACTCGCACTCGCCTAGTGAATGTGAGATGCCGGATCTTCAGGTCGGGCGCCGCACAAGGAGCCAGAGCATGCACGTCGAACAACTTCTCCAGCTCGAATCGCTCGATCTGGCCCTGCTCTGGGGGGACCGCCCGCTCCTCACCCGGGAGATCAGCGGTGTCACCGCCACGGATCTGGAGGACCCGGCGCGCTTCCTCCAGCAGGGCGAGATCGTGCTGAGCGGGCTGGTCTGGTGGAGCCCCGGCGACAGCCCGGCGAAGACCGACCACTTCGTCTCGGCGCTCCGCTCGGCCGGGGCGACGGCGCTCCTGGCGGGCGAGGAGACCCACGGCACCGTCCCCGCCGTCCTGGTCGACTCCTGCCGCGAACACGGTGTCCCGCTGCTCTCCGTGCCCGCGCAGACGAGCTTCCGCGCCATCACCGAGGCGGTCTATCTGCGCCAGTGGGGCGACCTCAGCCGCCGCCCGGCCCACCACTACGCGCTGCCCGCCAACGTCCGGACGGAGCTCGCCCGGCTGCTCGCGGACGGCGCGGGCCCCGCCGAACTCCTGGACCGCGCCTTCGCCCATCTCGGCCGGCTGCCGTGCTACCTGCTGGCGGCCGGGGGCCGCACCCTCGGCCGTACGCCGTCCGCCCCCGAGCTGCCCGTACAGCGGGCCGCCGCACTGCTGAGGGACACCGCACGGGACACCACCCGGGTCGCCCTGCGCATCGACGCGGACTCGGGCCCCTACGACACCTGGTACCTCTACCTCCCCGACCCGGCGGAGGCCCCGCCCCGGGTACTCCACGAGATCGCCGACGTGATGGCCCAGTACCGCCACGCCCTCGACCGGCGCCGGGCGGCGGAGCGGCGGGCCACCGACGGACTGCTGGCCCTGATCGACTCCCCGGTGGCCGACGCGACGGCCCTGGACTCCGCACTGACCGCCTGCGGCCTCCCGGCGCACGGTCACTACCGCGTGCTCGTCGCCGCGCTGGGGGCCTGCGGGCCGCAGCAGAACGAGGGGACGGGCGCGCGGGCCGCGCTCACCGAGGCGCTGAGCCACGCCGCGGCAGGCCCGTTCGCGGTGGGGCTGCGGCCCGGCGGCACGGCGGCGGCTGTCCTGCACACCGGCCGGGACGAGGACTCCGGGCGGCCCGCGGTCGACCAGGCGTGGTCGCTGCTGCACGACTGCGTCCCGGAGACACCGCTGCACGCCGGTATCAGCGACAGCACCCCGGGGCCCAGCGGCCTCAACTCCGCTCTCGGGCAGGCGCGTTACGCCCTGGCAGCGGCCGCCACCACAGCCGCCGGAGCCGACCGGGTCACCGCGGTCGACGACCTCGCCTCACTGGACGCGCTGCTGGCGGGCATCCCCGCCGACGTACGCACGGCCTTCAGCGCCAACACCCTGGGCCCCCTGTCCGACAGCTCCAGCAGTTCGCACCGGGTGCTCCTGGAAACACTGGAGGTCTTCCTCGACCACAACTGCTCCTGGACCCGCACCGCGGAGGCCCTGCATCTGCACGTCAACACGGTGCACTACCGCATCCAGCGCGTGGAGACCCTGACCGGCCGCGGGCTCTCCAACCTGGACGACAAACTCGACCTGCACGCCGCGCTGAAGTGCCGCTGATGGGCCGCCGCTGACGGACCGCCGGCCACGGACCAGCTGCCGACGGGGTGCTCAGGCGTCCAGGGCGGCGATGGCGTCGGCCAGTCGGTGCAACTGGCGGGCGAGCTGCGTGCGTTCGGCGGGCGGGAACTGGGTCAGGGTGGCGGTCTGGCGTTCACGCAGTCGCGCGCGTACGGCGCCGAGCTGGTGGGCGCCGTCATCGGTGAGGCCGACCAGGACCCGGCGCTCATCGGTGGCCGAGCGCCGACGGGTCACGCTGCCCTTGCCCTCCAGCTGCTGGAGCATCCGGGTGGCGGTAGGGACGCTGACGTCGGCCGCGGCGGCCAGTTGCCCGACCGTGAGCTCCCCCGCCGTCGCCAGCGGGGCGAGGAGGGCCAGTTGGGCGAGGGACAGACCGGAGCCCGCTTGGCCGGCCACCGAGCGGGCACGGCGCATCGCGTAGAAGAGCGCGTCCGCGGCCTGCGCCAGCTCGTCCACGCCTGCGTCCGATGTGACGGGTGCGCTCGATTCCGCGCCCTCGTCCGGGGTGCGCTTGCTTCTTCCAACCATGACCGTTAGCGTACTGAATGAATTCGTTAGCACGCTAAATGTTAGGAGAGCAGAGGAAATGAGCTTCCCGGCACGCATAGACGTCCACCAGCACATCGTTCCGCCGGTCTGGGCGAAGGCCCTGGAATCCCGCGGTATGGACTCCGGCGGCTGGGCCATCCCGGCCTGGAGCGCGGCCGACGCGATCACGATGATGGACGAGCAGGGCATCGCCACCGGCGTCCTCTCGGTCACCGCGCCCGGTGTCCGCCTCGACGACGACGTGGCCGGGGCCCGGGCCCTGGCCCGTGCCGTCAACGAGTACGGCGCCGAAAGGGTCAAGGACCACCCCGACCGGATCGGCTCCTTCGCCTCCATCCCGCTGCCGGACGTGGAGGGCGCGCTGGAAGAGACCGCCTACGCACTGGACACCCTGGGTGCCGACGGTGTGGTGCTCATGTCCAACACCCAGGGCCGCTACCTCGGCGATCCGGGCTTCGAGCCGCTCTGGGCCGAGCTGGACCGGCGTGAGGCGGTCGTGTTCATCCACCCGGCACAGCCCCCGATGGCACTGCTTCCCGGGACCCCGGCCCCACTGGCCGACTACGTCTTCGACACCACCCGCACTGCTCTGAACATGGTGCTGAACGGTGTCACGAGCCGGTACCCGAAGGTGAAGGTCATCCTGTCGCACGGCGGCGGCTTCCTGCCCTACGCGGCCTACCGGTTCTCGGGCCTGACCTCGACCGTGGTCGACACCGGCCGCGACGACGAGGACATCATCCGCGACCTCAAGCGGTTCTACTTCGACACCGCACTGGCCGCCAGCCCCAGCGCCCTGCCCGCACTGCTCGCCTTCGCCGAGCCCGGCCACGTCCTCTACGGAAGCGACTGGCCCTTCGCTCCGCAGAACACCGGCAACTACTACGACCACTTCCTGGAGACCTACCGGGACTTCACCCCCGGCCAGGCCGAGGCCGTCAATCGCGGCAGCGCCGAAGCTCTCTTCCCTCGCCTCGCCCGCCTCGCCCGCTGACCGCCGGGACCGGCTACCGCCTGCCGAGCCGGCTACTGCCTGTCGATATGAACGTTCGTCGACTTCACACGCGCCGTTGCGGTCACCCCGACCACGATCCCCAGCTCGTCGACGGCCTCCCGGCTCACCAGGGAGACCAGCCGGTGCGGCCCGGACTGGATCTCGACCTGGGCGACCACGTCGTCCACGACGACCCGGGTGACGATCCCGGCGAAGGAGTTCCGTACGGAGGTGTGGACCTCCCCCGGCACCGGATGCAGGCCCTCGGCCCGCCCCTTGGCGAAGGCCGCGAGGCTCGCCCCGTCGATGACGCGGTTCCCCGAGCCGTCCCGGTCCATGGCGATCTGCCCCCCGTCGGCCCAGCGACGGACGGTCTCAGGACTCACACCGAGCAGTCCCGCTGCCTGGCCAATGCTGTACGACGGCATTCCAGCACCCTAGAGCTTCCCGGCCCGACGGGTGACGACGGCGTCATGGGGCGGTGGTGCCGACAGTTCTGTGGGCTTTGCGCATACGGCATACGATGATGCCCATGACGCAAGACGATGGGGAGTTCGACAGCCTCGTACGCAAACGGATCCGCGCGCTGCGCGTGGCGCAGGGCTGGTCTCTGGACGAGCTGGCCACCCGCGCCCGGCTCAGCCCCTCCACGCTCAGCCGGATCGAGAACGGTCAGCGCCGCCTCGCTCTGGACCAGCTCGTCACCCTCGCCCGCGCGCTGGACACCACGCTCGACCAACTGGTCGAGACGGCCACGGACGACGTTATCTCCAGCCCGGTGATCGACTCCGCCCACCAGCTGATGCGCTGGTCCGTCCGGGCGGACCCGGGCATGACCGTCGTACGCCAGCGCATGACGGACCCACCGCCCGACAGCCCCTCACGTATGCGCGCCCACCCGGGCCGCGAATGGCTCGTCGTCCTCTCCGGCACTGCCGTCCTGCTCCTGGGCAACCGGCGCTTCCGGGTGGAGACCAACCAGGCCGCCGAGTTCCCCACGATGGTCCCGCACGCCATCGGTGCCGAAGCCGGGCCGTGCGAGCTGCTGGGCATCTTCGACCGCGACGCCCGCCGCAGCCACCAGCGCAACGACGACAGCACCGGGAGCCCGGACAGCCCGTCGCGCTGATCCCAGCAGCGCCCGGTGGCCCCCGGCGGCTCCGCCCTGCGACACCCTTCCACCCAGCCCGTTTCCACCCAGCCCGCCGGCTGCTTGCGCGGCCGGCACGGAAAGCGCCCACCCTCTTGCTCTTCCGGAAGGCGACCGGGCCGCATCCCCCGTGATCCTCGTAGCGTGGGCGCCATGACACACCCCTCCCCGCACGCGGCGCACGACCACGGCGCCCACCCGGCCCATGGACCGGAGCACGACACCGACGGCCAGGCGGAGCTCCTCGACCTGGACGCCGAGGTGCTCGCCGGACACATCGCCTCCATCACCGCCTGGCTGCCCGTCGCGGCCGACCCCCGCCACATCGTGGATCTGGGCTGCGGCACCGGGGCCGGCACCCTCGCCCTGCTCAAGCGCTTCCCCCGGGCCGAGGTGACCGCAGTCGACACCTCGGCCGACCACCTGCAACGCCTGCGGCACAAGGCCGAGGCAGCGGGTCTCGCCGACCGGGTGCGCACCCTTCAGGCCGACCTCGACGGGGCCTGGCCAGAGCTCGGCACGCCCGAACTGGTCTGGGCGTCGGCCTCCATGCACCACATGGCCGACCCCGACCGCACCCTGCGCCAGGTCCACAACACGCTTGCCCCCAAAGGGCTGTTCGCCGTCGTGGAACTGGCAGGCTTCCCGCGCTTCCTGCCCGAGGACGCACCGGCAGACCGTCCCGGACTCGAAGAACGCTGCCACGCCGCACTCGACCGCCACCATGCCGGGCAGGTGCCCCACCGCGGCGCCGACTGGGGGCCCAAGCTGACCGCCGCGGGCTTCACCGTCGAGGGCGAACGCGTCATCACCGTCAACATGGGCCCGCCCCACACCGAGGCCGTCGGCCGCTACGCACTCGGCAGTCTGACCCGCATACGCGGCGGAGTCGCCCAGGCGCTGGCACCCGAAGACCTCACCGCTCTCGACCAACTGCTCGACGCCGACGGCCCGCACAGCATCCTGCGCCGCGACGACCTGACGGTACGCACCGAGCGCACGGTGTGGGCCGCCCGCCGCCCCTGAACCACACCGGAGCCGCCCGCGCTGAGGACGGTCATGCGGGCGGAGTGCGCCGTAGGTTGGGCCGGTGACGACTACCGCAACGCAGGAAGCATTCCTGAAGGCTTTCCATGCCGAGCACCCGGCGGTTACCGCCGAGGCGTTCGGCGGCGGCCGGGCTCCGGACGGCCGGTCAAGTTACGAGATCCTGTGCGACCGGGTGGCCGGCAGCAGGCGCGTACTGGACCTCGGCTGTGGCGATGGTCCGCTGCTGGAACTCCTGGCCCGGACCGACGGGCGACAGCTGGCCGGGGTGGATCTGTCCCCGCAGGCACTGGCGCTGGCACGACGTCGGCCTGCGCTGTCCGGGGCGAGACTCGAAGAGGGCCGGGCCCAGCAACTCCCCTTCGCCGACGCCACGTTCGATGCCTGCGTCTCCCATATGGCACTGATGCTGATGGGCGAGATCGAAGAGGTCGTGACCGAGGTCGCCCGCGTACTGTCGCCCGGAGGCGTGCTGGCATGCGTGCTGGGGAGGGGCGCCCTGGGCGGCGAAGCCTATGAGCGCTTCATCAAGTTGCTGCGGTCCGCGGTACGGGAACTGCCCGCATCGCGTCGCGTTCCGCCGCTGGGAGACCGGCGAACTCGCAGTCGAGACGGGCTCGACGAAATCCTCGGGCCGGCCGGCTTCGCGGCGGTGGACTGGGAGACCGTTCCCATCGATCTGAGTGGTCCGGTGGAGCAGGTGTGGGGCTCCGTGTCCGGCCTTTACGACCTTGGCCCCCTGGACCGGGCCACCGTGGAGGGCCTGCGGGCAGCCTTCTTCGCCGAGGTGAGGGAGATGACGACGCCGGACGGGCAGGTTCCGTGCACGTTCATGGTCCACGTCGCGACTGCGCGACTGCGTTAGACGGGGCCGTGCCGTTGGGTCGCTTGCGCCGGTGGTGCGTCAGACCTGGTTCTGGCCAGGCGTGAACACCGAGCGCAGGGTGGTGGCGTAGCCGACGACTCCGATGAGCAGGAGTCCGCAGACGCCTTGTTCGATCTTCATCCACTCGGGGAAGCCCCCGGGCAGCGCGACGATGACGACGATGACCGCGACCATCACGGACGAGATCACCGTCAGACGGCGCCAGGCTCCCCGGGCGCCTCGTGCGGCGCGCACGGCGAAGGCGTACAGCAGCACGGAGCTGACGGCCACGATCGATCCGCGGATCCATACGGCGGAGTTCACCGCCGCGTGGTCGTTGCGCAGCAGCACAACCGCCAGGAGCGTCAGCACGCTCAGACCGAGGTAGGTGCCGACCAGTAGTTTGATTCTCCGGAACGTTTCCTTGGTACGAGGCTGCTCCAGGCTCCGGGAACTGGGTGTGTTCATCGTGCTCGGCCTCCTTGAGGTCCTTGGGTCCGGTCGGTCCCCGCCCGGCCGGGGTGCCGCCGGGCGGGGCTGGGGTCAATCCGTACGGGCCGGGATCATCCGGTCGACCAGTTGCACCAGGTGTTCGGCCACTTCACGGCCGTCCAGGTCGGAATAGGTCATGAACTGCTCGGAGAGCGCGTCGATGGTGGCCCGCAGCAGCACCGCTGCCGTCCAGGTGTCGAACTCCCCGAACTCACCGGCCTGTTGGCCCGCCTCCAGCAGCTGCTGGGCGACGGCGATGAGGCCGTCGTTGCCCTGGCTGGTGTACCGCAGCTTGCCCTCGTCGTCGCGCAGATTCCGGCTGATCTCCAGAACGGCCTGCGCTTCTTTCTGATGGGTCCAGGTGAAGTTCACCGATGAGCGCACATAGATCTGTACGCGCTCGCGCTCGGTGGACGCCGCCTCCCGCGCCGCCCGCAGCGGGGGCACGGCATCGGCGTACACCTGCTCCATCACGGCCTCCATCAGCTCGGAACGGGAGGTGAAGTGGTAGAGCACCACGCTCTTCGACACCCCGGCCCGCCGGGCGACTTCAGCGATCGTCGTCGCCGTGTACCCCAGCTCGACGAGGCCGTCGATCGCGCACTCCACGAACTGACGCCGGCGGGCCCGGTTCACGAACGTGCCGTCTCCCTGACCATCCACACTCTTTTTCGACCGCACGGTCTAAAAGTAGCACGCATGGATGACAGAGGCCGCTCCTCCTGGTCGAAAGGCAGGCGATTCCTACCGGGCAGCGGCCGTCAGCAGCTCCGGCAGTCCGCGCATGTCGTCGAACACGACCGTGCCCGGCCCCTCCAGCCGGGAGGCCGGCGTCAGACCGCCGCAGTAGCCGAAGGCCCGCATCCCGGCGGCTCGGGCGGCCTGAACTCCGTACGGGCTGTCCTCGATCACCACGCACCGCCCGGGGTCCACGCCCATGGAGCGGGCCGCGTGCAGAAAGAGGTCGGGCGCGGGCTTGCCCCTGGGGACATCGTCGGCGCTGAAGATGCGTCCCTTGAAGTGGTCGGTCAACGCGACGGTCTCCAGGTTCCGCCGGATGCCGTCGTGATCACCGTTGGACGCGACGCACCTGGGCGTGGTCAGGCCCTCCAGGACCTCCGCGATACCGTCGACAGCCGTCAGTTCGGCCGCGAACGCCGCCTCGTACAGATGCTCGTACCGCAGCTGCCAGTCCTTCTCCAGCCGTCGTCCGAGCCGCTCCTCCACAGCGGCCGTGTAGACCTCCGTGGACGAGCCCACGAATCGCTCAATGATCTCCGCCTCGGTGAAGTCGCACCCCAGGTCGGCCATGATCATCGCGTCTACTCTGATGCATATTCGTTCGCTGTCCACGAGCACACCGTCACAGTCGAAGATCACCAGTTCCACGGGGTTCACTGTCATGCTCGGCAGCGTAGAGGGAGCTCCGAGGGGCCGCCGGGACTTCGTTCAGGTCCGGGCTGGGAGGCGGCCGCGCTCTTCTCCTTGTCCCGGGGCTCTCCGAGACTCCCGGAATACCGTGCTCCGTAAGGCGGTTCAGAGGGTGCCCCCACACAGAACGCGTTCTCCCCGGGCGACAGCTTCCCCAGGGGCGAGCGAAGAAAGGTGACAGATGAAGTCCGTCATCCGGACGGCTGCCGGCGGTCCCGAGGTCCTGCAGCTCGTCGAGCGTCCGGTGCCCGAGCCCGGCCCGGGTGAGGTACGGGTCCGCGTGCACGTCTCGGGCATCAACCCCACCGACTGGCGCAGCCGCAGACGCGCGCTGCCGCCGGGCATGAACGAGCAGGTGCCCCACCAGGACGGTGCCGGGGTGATCGACGCCGTCGGTCCGCAGGTCGACCCGGCGCGGGTCGGGCAGCGGGTGTGGATCTGGGAAGCCGCGTGGGAGCGGCCCTGGGGAACGGCACAGCAGTTCACGCTCGTGCCCGACCGGCAGGCCGTCGCCCTGCCCGACCACGCACCGTTCGAGCTCGGCGCGGCCCTGGGCATCCCCGCCCTGACCGCCCATCGCGCGCTGACGGTTCATGACGGCGGGCCGGGGCGTATCGCGCCCGGCACTCTGCGGGGCGCGACCGTGCTGGTGGCGGGCGGCGCCGGCGCGGTCGGCAACGCGGCCGTTCAGCTCGCCCGCTGGGCCGGGGCGCGTGTGATCACCACGGTCAGCAGCCCCGCCAAGGCAGCACTGGCGCGCGCGGCAGGTGCCCACCAGGTGGTCGACTACCGCACCCAGGACGCCACCGCGGAGATTCTGGCCTTCGCCCCCAAGGGTGTCGACATCGTCGTGGAGGTCGCACCGGGCGCCAACGCCGCTCTCGACATCGCGGTGGCCGCCCAGGGTGCTGTGGTGGCCTACTACTCGGGCGGCGAGGACGAGCAGCTCGCCGTCCCGGTGCTCTCCTCGCTGGCGGCGAACCTGCGCTGGCAGAGTGTTTTCGTCTACACCGTGCCGCCCGCCGCGAAGCAGCAGGCTCTCACCGACGTCGCGGCGGCCGTGGACGCGGGCGCCCTGCGCGTGGGCGATGAGGCCGGAATGCCGCTGCACCGTTTCGCGCTGGGGCGCACCGCTGACGCCCACGCCGCGCTTGAACACGGCGTGGTCGGGAGGGTTCTGCTCGATATCCCGTGACCGCCTCGGCCCTCGCCGGAGGCCCGGCGGTACGACGTTCTGTCGCGGGTCGTAGCGATCGGCCATACGCAGGGTGAGTCGGCGCACTCGTCGCGAGGGGTGTGTTCCAGCACGGGTCCAGGGCCGCTACAATAACTTGCTCGATACAAGCAACAATAAGAATATGGAGGCGGGAGGCATGGACAAGGGGACGGTCCATGACCGCCCAGCAGAGGCGATTCCGGTCACCGGAGACGCCAGTGCCGAGGAGGCCGCAGCCGGACTCGGGAGCCAGATCGTACGGTTCTCCCGACTGCTCACAGCTCACAGACGCCGGGCCAAGTTCGAGCAGGGCGCCGGTGAGCGGCTGCTCCTCGCGCGACTGGTGCTCGACGGCGAACGGCGAGCCACCGACCTGGCCACGGACACCTTCCTGGACCTTTCGACTGTCAGTCGGCAGGTGCGGTCGATGGTGGAGAACGGCCTGATCGCGCGGCGCCCGGACCCGGAGGACCGGCGCGGTGCGCTGCTGCACGCGACCGAGGCCGGGCACGCGGCGTTCGAGGCGTACCGGCGGCAGCGCGACGCGGAGCTGGCGGATCTCCTCAGGCCATGGCCACCGGAGGACCGGTACCAGCTCATCCGGCTGATGGCACGCCTCAACGACGACCTGGCAGAGCATGAACACGCACGTCACTGCTCGGGAAACCACTCCGAAGCGGCGGCGAAGCAGGGAGCAAGCAAGCATGAGTGAGGCCGTGTCCGCGCCACGCGGAGACACCCAGACCAAAGCGATACCCACCAGTCCGGGCGGCCTGAGCCACCGGCAGATCCTGACCATCCTGAGCGGCCTCATGCTGGGCATGTTCCTGGCCGCGCTCGACCAGACCATCGTCTCGACCTCGATCCGCACCATTGCGGACGACCTGCACGGCCTGAGCCAGCAGGCGTGGGCGACGACGGCCTACCTGATCACTTCGACGATCGCCACACCGCTGTACGGCAAGCTGTCCGACCTGCACGGACGTAAGCCGTACTTCCTGACCGCGATCACTGTCTTCATCATCGGCTCGGTGCTGTGCACCTTCTCGACGTCGATGACCGAGCTGGCGTCCTTCCGTGCCCTGCAGGGCATCGGCGCCGGCGGTCTGATGTCGCTGGCCCTGGCGATCATCGGCGACATCGTGCCGCCCCGCGAACGGGCCCGCTACCAGGGCTACATGCTGGCGACCTTCGCCACGTCCAGTGTCGCCGGACCGCTGATCGGCGGCTTCCTGGCCGGCCAGCACAGCATCCTGGGCGTCACCGGCTGGCGCTGGGTGTTCCTGGTGAACGTCCCGATCGGCATCATCGCGCTGTTCGTCGTCGCGAAGGTCCTCAACATCCCGCACGTCCGCCGCGACCGCCGTATCGACTGGTGGGGCGCGGTCACCATCGCCGTCGGCGTGGTGCCGCTGCTGCTCGTCGCCGAGCAGGGCCGCGACTGGGGCTGGGGCTCGAGGAACTCGCTGATCTGCTACGGCGTCGGCGTGGTGGGCATCATCGCCTGGATCCTCGTGGAACGCCGGATGGGCGACGACGCGCTGATCCCGATGCGTCTCTTCCGCAACTCGATCTTCAGCAAGACCAGTCTGCTGTCCGTGCTCATCGGTGCGGGCATGTTCGGCGGGATGCTGATGATCCCGCAGTACCTGCAGATCGTGAAGGGCGCCAGCCCCACCCGGTCGGGCCTCGAAATGCTGCCGCTGATGCTCGGCATGATCATCGCCTCGATCGTGGCAGGTCAGCTCACCGCGAAGACCGGCCGCTACAAGATCTTCCCGACCGTCGGCACCGTCCTGATGGTCGTGGCGCTGCTGCTCTTCCACTTCAAGATCCAGTGGGACACCCCCCTGTGGGAGTCCATGGTCTTCATGCTCGTCTTCGGCCTCGGCCTCGGCGGTTGTATGCAGACGCTGGTCCTCGCGGTGCAGAACGCGGTGCCGCCGCAGGACATGGGTGTGGCGACCGCGTCGTCCACGTTCTTCCGTCAGATGGGCGCCACCGCCGGTACCGCGATCTTCCTGTCCGTGCTGTTCAGCAATGTCGGCGACAAGATCGCCTCGGCGTTCAAGTCGGCCGCGCAGACCCCGCAGTTCCAGGCCGCGCTCCACGACCCGCAGGTGCTGTCGAACCCGGCCAACAAGCCGGTGCTCGACATGGTGAAGCACCCCGGCGGGGGTGGCGGGGCCGGCGTGCTGAACGACTCCTCGTTCATCCAGCAGCTCGACCCGCGTCTGTCGGAGCCCTTCAAGCAGGGCTTCGCCGACTCCATGCACCTGGTGTTCCTGATCGCCGCGGGCGTGGTCGCGGTCGGCTTCCTGATGGTCCTGTGGACCAAGGAGGTTCCGCTGCGGAACATGTCGGGCCTGCAGGCCCGCGCCGCCGAGGAGGGCGGCGCGACCGCCATCGAGGCCGAGGCCGCCGTCGCCGCAGTCCCCGAACCGCTTCCGGCCACCGCCTCGGGACGCCATGCGGCACCCCCGCAGGAGCCGGCCGACGCAGTCGAAGCCGCCATGGCGGACGCATCGGGCGCGGGCGTCAGGGGATACATCCGCGACGCCGACGGCTCGCCCGTACCGCAGGCCGTGGTCACCCTGATCGACCTGGGCGGGCGACAGCTCGGCCGTACGACGACGGGACCGGACGGCCGGTACTTCGTCGCGGCGCCCGCCGGCGGTACGTACGTCCTGATCGGCTCCGGGGGCGCACGGCAGCCCCAGGCGACGACGGTGGCGGTCGCCGACGGCCCCGTCGACTTCGACCTGATGCTCAGCGGTGCCGCCGGGCTCTCCGGTACGGTCCTGGCGACGCCCGGCAACCGTCCGCTGCCCGGCGCGCTCGTCATCGCCACCGACATGCGCGGTGATGTCGTCGCCTCCGGCACCACCGACGGCGCCGGAGACTTCGGCTTCGGCGACCTGGTGCCCGGCAGCTACACCCTCGCGGTGAGCGCCGGCGGGCACCGGCCGACGGCCGTGCCGGTGGAGGTCACCAGCGGCTCCGCCAACCGCTACGAGGTCCGGCTCGACCCCGGCGCCCGGGTCCACGGCACCATCCGCAACAGCGCGGGCGAGCCCCTGGACGACGCCCGGGTCACGCTGCTCGACGCCGCGGGGAACACGGTGGGGTCGACCATCACGGGTGCGGACGGTGTGTACACGTTCAACGACCTCGACACCGGCGACTACACGGTGGTGGCCAGCGGATACGCGCCCAGCGCCCATTCGCTGCTGGTGGACCGCAAGGGCGGGCAGGACCTCGACCTGGACCTGAGCCACTGAGGCGGTCAGGACGCTGAGAGGCGGGAGCCGACCGTAACTCCGCCCCGAGCGTGGTGAGTCGGGGCGGCCGGGAGGCGGCTCTGCCGGAGGCCGTGGTGCGACACGAAGGTGTCGCACCACGGCCTCCGGTGCGTTTACCGCGTCGCGAGGAAGGCTTCACGGATGCAAGCCGTACTGCACGCACTGTCGATCGCCGGTTCCATGACCTGGGAGATCACCTGGGCCCTGATCCTCGGCTTCGCGCTGTCCGCTGTCGTCCAGGCGGTGGTCCGCAAGTCCACCGTGATCTCCCTGCTCGGCGACGACCGCCCCCGTACCCTCGCCGTGGCGGCCGGCCTCGGCATGGCCTCGTCCTCGTGCTCCTACGCCGCGGTGGCACTCGCCCGCTCGCTGTTCCGCAAGGGCGCGGACTTCACCGCTGCGATGGCCTTCGAGATCGCCTCGACCAACATGGTGGTCGAACTCGGTGTGATCCTGGCCCTGCTGATGGGCTGGCAGTTCACCGCGGCTGAGTTCGCCGGCGGCCCCCTCATGATCGCCGTGCTGGCCCTGCTTTTCCGGCTGTTCCTGCGGGACAGACTGCTGCGCCAGGCACGTGAACAGGCCGAGCAGGGCCTGGCCGGCTCGATGGAGGGCCACGCGGCGATGGACATGTCCGTCCAGCGGGAGGGTTCCTTCGCGCGGCGGCTGTTCTCGCGGGATGGCCTCACGGCGACCTCGCACGTCTTCGTCATGGAGTGGGCGGCCATCCTGCGCGACCTGGTGATCGGCCTGCTCGTCGCCGGGGCGATCGCCGCCTGGGTCCCGGACTCCTTCTGGCGCACGTTCTTCTTCGACGGCCGCCCCCTGGCGTCCAGACTGTGGGGCCCGGTCATCGGCCCGCTGGTGGCCATGGCCTCGTTCGTCTGCTCCATCGGGAACGTGCCGCTCGCGGTCGTGCTGTGGAAGGGCGGCATCAGCTTCGGCGGCGTGCTGGCCTTCATCTTCGCCGACCTGCTGATCCTGCCGATCCTCAACATCTACCGGAAGTACTACGGCGCGCGGATGACGGTCTTCCTGCTCGCCACCTTCTATGTGTCCATGGTCGTAGCCGGGTACGTTGTCGAGTTCGCCTTCGGCGGCCTGGGAATCGTCCCCGACCGGGCCGACGCGAGAGTCCCCATGGGCGGCGTCAGCTGGAACTACACGACCTGGCTCAACATCGCGTTCCTGATCCTCGGCGCCGCGCTCCTGGTCCGGTTCTTCCGCACCGGCGGCAGGGAGATGCTCCGCATGATGGGCAGCCCGAAAACCAGGAACAAGCGCCTGTCCGAATAGGCGCCCAGGTCAACCCCGGTGTTCCCCGCACCGCAAAGGCCCCGCACCGGATGGTGCGGGGCCGGAGAGACCTGCGTCGCGTCAGGCGAGACGCCTGAGACCTTCTAGTCCTGTGCGGTACGGCGTCGGCGCATCCACCAGACCAGTCCGCCACCAACGGCGATGACCGCGGCGGCGATGCCGGAGATCAGGCCGACGGGGGTGTCGGATCCGGTGTGGGCGAGGTCCCCGCCCGGACTGGTGGGCGGGTGGCTCGCCCCTCCGCCGCCGGCCGGCACGCTGCTCGTACCGGGGGCCGGTGTGTGACCGGCCGGCGCGGACGGCTTTCCGCTGGGCGTCGGGGTGGAGGTGGGGGCCGGGGTGGGCTTTCCTCCGCCGCTGGTGACAGGTCCCCCACCGAGGTAGAGGGTGTCGGTGTCGCGGTAGGAGGTGTCGTCGGACTGCAGGGAGTTGCTGGTGGTGTGGTCCAGGTCCCGGTTCTCCACCTTGAAGCGGACCTTGGTGATGTTCCGCTTCGGCGCCTTGGAGAAGTCGACGCCACCGACGATGTACACCATGACGCCCTTGGCGGTGTCCACGTTGTACTTGAACTCGCCGTTGATGAAGATCTTCCGGTACTCCTGGAACAGCTTGTCCTTGTCCCAGTTCTGGTTCGGAGCGCGCAGTGGCCAGGCCTTCACATCGTTGCTGTTGATGAACTTGTGGAAGTCGGTCGGCTTCTTGGCGTCCTGGCGGCGGATGTACTCGGCTGCGACGCGGGAGGTGTAGACGCGGCGCAGGTCCGCGTACTGGGGAGCGGCGTTGATGGTCTTCTCCACCGCAGGGACGATCATCCGGTCGATGACCCCCTGGGCCTGGTCACGCTGCGCCTTGGTGGGGTGGCAGATACCCTCGCCTCCGCCGGGCTGGGTGACGGTGTCCTGCTCGGTGGACTTCAGCCTGAGCGGGGCGTCGAGGATGTAGATACCGCCGTCCTGCTCACGGACCTCGGCGGGCTTGGGCTCGATCCAGTTACGGATGCCGGTGAAGCACGGACGCCCGTCCACCTCGGGGAGGGCGGCCCAGAACCGGCGGCCGAGGTCGGTCTTCGGATCCATCGTCCTGAAGAAGTCGTGCTTCATCCGGAGGTCGGCTTCCAGCAGCACGCGCCCGGCGTCGGTGGAGGCGAACTTGTCGTCCATGACCCGGTCCGGCTGGTCCGGGTTCAGGTTCACCCAGAACTTGTCGGGCGTCAGGGCCAGCCATGTGAACAGGGCGTCGGACGCCAGCTGCATCTTGGCCTGGCCGCCGTATCCGGGGTTACTGTCCGGGTCCGGCATCTGGTCGGCGCGCATGCTGTACTGCATGCCCTTGCCCTTTTCGAGGCCGCCGACATAGCGCAGCTCCAGAGTGGTGAAGTCCACGCCGCCCGGGCCGCCCCGGGGAAGAGTGCCGCGGCTGTCCAGGCGCCGGGCCTCGGCCTGGAAACGCCTGGCCTCGGCCGGAGTACGGCCCGAGTCGTTGATGCGCTCGTTCAGTGGGCCGCGGCTGCCACCGCAGTTGGACGTGGTGCCTGAGGTGAGCTGCGTACCACCGCTCTGGCAGCCGGGCGCGAACGCGCGGTCCTGACGGGAGTAGCCGGGGACCGGGGTGGTCTTGGCGACCGGGTTGTAGAAGCGCTGGTTGCCGCGGACCTGATTCGTCTTCCCCGGCCGCTCCGCGACGATCTCCTGGTTCAGGTCGCTGATCTTCTTGGCCTGACCCTTGGTGAAGTTCTTCGCGCCGGTGTAGCGGAAGGTGTGGTCGGGCATCGACTTGGCGACAACTCGGTCCTTGGCGAGCTGGGGGTTCTCCAGCCGGCTGTTGGACTTGAACTCGTTGAACTCCTTGGTCCGCTTGTTGTAGGCGTCGTAGCGGCGCTCACCGACCTTGTCGCCGTCCTTGTCGAAGAGTTCGACGTAGTACTCGCACAGCCAGTCGGGCCCGATGAGGTTGTAGTCCTTGACGAGCTGCCGTTCGAACCCGGAACCCTTGCTGTTGTTGGTCTGGTTGCGGATGTAGCGGGACTTGAACCAGTGGTCGAAGGTCAGGTTCTCCTTGTTCGCGAGGAACCGGGCGTAGATCTCCATGGCCCGGTCCGCCGGAGCCCCGGACTTGTTGGCCTGCCTGGTCCAGGCTGCGACGTTCTTCTTCGGGTCGCCCGGGACCTTGGACAGGGCCTTCTGCTGCTGGGCGGCCGTGGGTGCCTTCATCCCGTCGTACGCCTGGCCGGGAAGGTTGTAGTCGAAGTTCTTCGGCAGTTCGGTGGACTTGTGGATCAGCCCGGTCGGGTCGTCGGGGAACCCCGAGTTCGCCGGGGTGCGCTTGGCGGCCGGGAGTCCGTTGCGGACATCGCAGCGTTTGCCGGTGCCGGGCTTGGGCTTGGCCAGGACGGGCGGCCCGCCCGCCGCCTGGGCGATGTCGATGGACGGCAGACCGGTCAGGGTGACCGCAGCGGCCAGCCCGGCCGCCGCTGCCAGACGTAAGCCGGTCCGCCAGCTGCGGGAGAGTCCGAGTATGCGATTCAACGTGGGTGTCTTCCCTCGGCGGGGGCAAGGGGAATCCGGGCGGCGCGCGAGCCCCCGTGACATGTACGCGCCGCCCGACAGACCCTAGCGCCCGAGGCCGCCAGGCAAAGAACAGGCAATGGCGTGTCGGTGTGTCAACTCGACTACAACGTGCAGGAGTTGGTCAGACGAAGTAAAGGTCTTCCATCGTTCCGACAGCGTCCTCGGTGTGGCGGACACGGAACGCCGTAGCCTCGATGCCGGGGCGGTTCCACGGGTCGGCATGGCCAAGAGCCAGCGCGGCCAGAGCCGCCCACTCGGTCTCTCCGGGATCGTCCTCTTCCAGGTCGATCCCGGCGTCTTCCAGCATCCCGGCCGTCAGCCCCAGAGAAGCGACCACCGCATCCGGGTCGCCGGTGATGACGAACGGTTCGTCACCGGGCCAGCCACTGGCGTGGAACATGGCGCCGTCCGGCAGCCACACGATGTCCTCGGTGTGGTCGGCGCCTCCGTGGAAGTGGACCCGGCCGACGATCCGGGCGTCGGGGAACCGCTCCCGCAGGGCTTCGGCCTCGTACAGGAGCGGCGTGTCGTTGCCGTTGTCGGCGAACGCCGGATCACAGACACCCAGGGCAGGGCCCCACGCGCCGGCCTGGATGACGTCCAGTTCGGCACGGGTGCCCGGTTCGGGTGTGTGGAGCGCGACGCACGGCCCGGCGTCTTCGAGGACCTCCTCGACGGTGCTGATGGAGGAGGCGAACTCGGCCGCCCGCGACGGCTCGTTGACGGGCAGCGCGCCCGCGCCGGAGCGCGGCTCAAGGACGGTCAGATTGCAGTGACCCATGGAGCCGCGCACTATGCGATCGGCCGGTGAGGTCCAGAAGTCGTTGGCGGTCATGGCGGTCACCGTAGCGGCTCGCGGTTCACCGCCAGTGCTCCCGCTCAGCGCCCAAAGAGAACACAATTTCCCATTCAGCGGGACCGATAAACTCTTGACTGCATCCAAGGGTGGCATCCTCACTCCTGCGGCCGTATGAGTCGCTTATGAAGCGGTACGAAGCCTGGCTTACGGGTACGAGAATCAAATGGACGCCTCGAAATTTCAGCTCGCCGTCTCATCCAACACGGCCCTTTTCATGCTCCTGACCGGCATCGTTGTGGTTGCCGTACTACTCGCTGCTTTCGCATGGGGGCGCCGTATCCGCGCCCGGGAACTCCCGCCACCAAAGCCGAACGAGCAGCCTCACCTTCCCAAGGAAGGCGCGGTCCACGAAATCCGGGAATACCGGGAGCCGGAGGAAATGCCCCACGACGGGTCACGCCTGCTGCCGCACGAAATCAAGGGTTCCAGCACGCACCGCAGCGCTTCGCAGAAGCCGCCGACGGACGACGACGCCGATGGCTTCGGCGACGGCAGCAGTTTCGGCAGCGGCGGCCTCGGAAGCTGAGCCCGGCAGCCGAGTCCGCTCGGCCGGGCAGTGGGGCGGCGGGGCTCTCGCTCCGCCGCCCCACTGCCTGCATAGGGAACCGGTTGCCTACGCCCTGACGGTGGAAAACAGTCACTGGGATCCAGAGACAGTCACTGAGATCCAGAGCCGGGTCCGGAGCCGGATCCTGAGTCCTGGCCTTAGCCGCAGCCCCGAAGTTTCGTGACGGTCCGCCGATGGAGTCGGTGGACCGTTTTCGTGCCGCGGGCTGAGGCCGTGCAGGCCGAGGGCCCGAGTGTCGCCTCGGGGTGGCGCCGGATTCCACTGCTCCGGGCGTTGAGGTGCTGTCGGAAGGATGGGGGAATGTTCTGGTCAGGTGGCCGTAGGTCCGCTTCCACGTGGGTGCGGCGTCCTCCTTGTCCGAGTGCGCTATCACCAGCACCCCGCCCCCAGGTCCACAGTCACCGTCCCTCCCGCATCAGGCTTCCCCGTGCAACCAACAGGACCCTAGACAAGTCCCATCGTTGCAGGTCAGGGGCGTTCTCCGTTTATTTGATCCGGGCATGGACGAGCGCACCGGTCATAGGCGAAGCCGACCAGCGGGAACGAGGATCGTCCGGGTCCCTGTTCCCGCTCCGGTCAAAGGCGCTTTCCAGGTGATCGGGCGCGCCGGGTCACACTCGCACGCCCACGTTGAGGGCGGTGGTCGGGCGGGCGGCGCGGGGCGGTCAGTTAGCCGCCCTGTATGCGCCGAGGTGGGAGCGGTGCCGGTCCACGATTCCCTCGACGATCTTCATCAGCCGTTCTCCCGTCTGATCGATGCTTCCGTTCTGTGTGCTGACCTGCGCCCCTTCGAGTGCGAAGGTGATCTCGGCCGCGGCCTGTTCGGGGTCGGGCATCTGGGCTTTGGTGCACATGCCGATCAGCCTGCGGGTCTGGTGAGCCTTGTGGTCCTGGATCACTTGCCGTGCCGGATGAAGGCGGTCGGGCAGCTCGGCGAGGGAGTTGATGAACGGGCAGCCCCTGTATGAGATCGCCGGCAGCCCTTCGGCGATGAAGCGGGCCAGGCCCAGAATCTGATCCTCGGGTTGGTCGGGGTATTCGGTTTCCACGCGGTCGAAGGCCGCCCGATAATCGGCGGCGACGATCCGCAGCCATTCCGCGACCAGCGCGTCCTTGGTCTCGAAGTGCCGGTAGATCGCCATCTTGGTGGTCTCGGCCTTGTCGGCGATCGCCTGAACCCCCACCTGCCGGATCCCTTCTCTCTGGAAGAGCTCTTCGGCGGCGTCGAGGATGCGCTCACGAGGCGGCAGCTTCGCCACTCTGCTCGGCCTGCTGAGGGTCGATGCCATGACTACTCCGTCACTCCGATCGTGGGGTTCGCAACCCCTCCACGGTACCAGCCAGACCCCTTAGATACCGTAGGGTATCGTCCAGCACTCGACGGTATCGTTCTAGTCAGGGAGTGACAGTGAGAGTTCCTGAATACGTGAGCTTCGACGCGGTCGGGCTGGCGGCGCTGGTGGCCAAGGGCGAGGTGCTCCCCGCCGAACTGGAGGCAGCCGCACGCGAGGCTGTACAGGCAGTTGATCCGCGGATCAACGCCGTCGTGGAGACATGGCCGACCGACGACGAACCTGTCCCCGGCAGCACACCACTGGCCGGCGTCCCTTTTCTGATCAAAGACATCGCGGTGGCCATGGCCGGCAGGCGGATGGAGCTGGGAAGCCGTCTTGCGGCCGGTAACGTCGCCGGCGCCGACTCCTCACTGATGCAGCGCTTCCGGCGCGCGGGCCTCGTGACGTTCGGGCGCAGCGCGACACCGGAGATGGCCTATGGCATCTCGACGGAATCAGCGTTGTACGGCGCGACCCGCAACCCCTGGGACCTGGAGCGCAGCGCGGGCGGATCCAGTGGAGGCGCGGCCGCCGCTGTCGCCGCCGGGGTGGTCCCGGTCGCCCATGGCACCGACGCCGCCGGATCGCTCCGCATCCCCGCCGCCTACAACGGCCTCTTCGGGATCAAGCCCACCCGTGGCCGGGTCTCCATGGGGCCCGACGTCGACGAGGTCTTCAACGGCCTGGCCGTGCACGGCAGCGTCAGCCGCACCGTACGCGACAGTGCAGTACTGCTCGACCAGATACGCGGCCCGGAACCGGGCGACCCCTACTTCGCCCAGCAGCCGTCACGGCCGTACGCGGAGGAAGTCACCCGTCATCCGGGCTCGTTGCGAATCGGCGTCCTCACCCAAGCGTGGGGCGGACGCCGCACTACCGCACCGGTTACCGACGCCCTCTCCCGCACCGTGCGGTTGCTTGAATCCCTCGGCCACCAGGTGAACGAGGTTGAGGTCGACCTCGGCGCCGACTGGGAGGAATTCGTCCTGGCCAACGCCCGACTCATGACGGTGAACCTCACCACCCTGGTCGACGGGCTGGCCGCCGCCTTCGACCGTCCCATCGACTCCTCGACCCTTGAGCCGGCCACCCTCGCCGGCTACCACTACGGGCAGCGGGTCGGCGGCGCGCAATTCCTCACCGCTCTCGCGATGCGGAACCGGGTGGCCCGAAGCCTGGCACGGTACTTCGACGCGTACGACATCCTCCTCACGCCGACCCTGCCGGAGCCTCCCCTGCCTCTGGGCACCCATACCGAGGGCGCGGAGACACTGGACGGCCTCGGCTGGATCGAGCGCATCAATGACCTGTCGCCGTTCACCATGCCGTTCAACATGGCGGGCACGCCCGCCATGTCCGTACCCGTGACGACCGACGCCGGGACGGGGCTCCCGGTCGGCATGCAGTTCGCCGCCGGATATGGCCTTGAAAGCCGGCTCTTCCGCCTCGCCGGCCAACTCGAACAGGCAAGTCCGTGGTCAGGCCGAACCCCCACGCTATGGGCTGGGAACCACCCAGGCCACTGAAGAACGCTCCCGGCACGCTGCAGAGAGACATCGACGGATTCTTGCCGGCTCAGGACCGAAAACTCTCGCGGCGCACGGGATGGATGCCCTCAATGCCGAGGCGAAGCCGCGGGTAGGCCGACCTCGACGATTCGGGGCAGCCCTCGTGATTGCCCCCTTCCGGACGACACGTGGACGAAGGAGGTGACCCTTCAGTCCAACCGCCGCGCCCGCGCCTACGAACCCGGTCAGTGGATCTCCCGCATCGCCCCCACCCCCCTGCTGATGCTCGTGGCCAAGGGCGACGATGTCGCCCCCGCCGACATTGCCCTCGAGTCTGCAGCCTTAGCCGGAATGAGGCAGCAGCGATCCCAACGGCCCCAGATCCAGGTTGAGATCGTCCATGGTGAGGCCATATCGGTCGCAGAGTTCAGTCATCCGGTCCTGCAGAATCATCAGGGTGAGCCCTATGCGCTCTTCCTGGTCCTCGCTGAGGTCGCCCTGGTCCACCCGGTGCAGTGCTGTGCGTTCCATGAGCTGGCGCAGCAACTCCACAATGGTGAGTACCAATTTGATGAGATCGCGCTCCACGGTTTCCGGGTCCGTTTCCAGGCGCTGTGCGCTGCCACGGTGAGGAGGCGTCTCCTCCGGGCCTGCCGGAAGGAGATCGAACGCGCGCGCAGCGGCCTGCGCGATCTCGCCGAAATTCCCTTTCTCCGAAGGGCTGCTGAGGTTCTCGGCCGTCATGGGGCTCCTCACCACGGTGCCGGTTCGTCGGAAGTGATCGAGCGGATGACGGCGCGCAAGTTGATGTGCACCAGGTCCACATCGGCGATCGAGAGGACGAGATCACCGGTGAGGACCGCCCCGCCGTTGAGCAGGCGGTCCAGCAGATCGATGAGTGCGACCTGCCGCCCGGCCAGGGACTCGATGTCCGTATCGGCGTTGCCCTGTGCACCGCTCATGGTGAGCCGCCCTGCGCCACGGCCGGCGGCGTGGCGAAGGAATAGGGGGCCCAGGGCCCGGTGATCTCGATCCGTACACCGGGCATATCGCCGGCCAGCGTGTCCAGCGTGCGCCGGAATTCCCCGACCCGGGCTGCCGGGACCAGGTAGGCGTCATTGGCGATGTTCTCGCCCGGCGAGGAGGCCAGTTCGCCCTGCTGCGGCCGGTGAGCGACCCTGGCACGTGCCACGTCGGCCACCCGGCCGGGGACCTCGGCGGCCAGCTCCCCCGCGGCCCGGTAGGCGTCCTGCTGGTTACGGCGCTGCGCCCTGCGCTGCTGCAGGTACGCCCGCCCCGGACTGACCGGAGCGGCGGGGGCCGGGGCCTTCGGGGGCTGGGCCTCCGCCGGGCGGTGCGGGTCCGCGTACACCTTCACGCCGAGTTCGACATGGCCTTCGAGCCAGGAGAGCAACTCAGCGAATTCCACGTGCCGTTCGTGGAGCATGGCGGCCACTCGCTCGTCACTGAGATAGACCGTCGCCAGTCGCAGGGGGAGGACCGTCGTCGCCCCGTAGGCAGCTTCCACCACTGCGTGGTGGCCGCGGGCGATCTCCTCCAGCCGCTTCAGGTCCTCCATCTGTGCCTTCATGCCCTCCGAGCCGAAGGCCCTCTCCGGTACGGAGGAAACCAAGGCTTCGAGGCCGTCGGCACTCACCGTCCGCAGCCCGCCTCCGTCCAGGCCGGGTACGGCGCCGGACGTCACATCGCTGAGCGTGCCGGCCCGGCTCACGGCGTAGACGTAGGAGATTCCGGTGCTCACTGCTCGTCCTTCCTGCCCGCGTTCACGCTGCTCTCCGCCTCCTGCGCCGACCCTGCGGGGAGGCCTGCGGCCTGCCTCAGCTCGGCCAGTTCGGCCTTGAGGCGGGCGTTCTCCTGAGCCAGTGGGTCGTTCGTGGCGGATGAGTGCGGTTTCTCTGTCTGCTGAGGTGGACGAGCCCGGGAGGACAGGGACGGGTCGTGCTCCCACCAGTCGATGCCCATCTCCTTGGCCTTGTCCACGGAGGCGACCAGAAGCCGGAGCTTGATCGTCAGCAGCTCGATGTCCAGCAGGTTGATCTGGATGTCACCTGCGATGACGATGCCCTTGTCCAGGACACGTTCGAGAATGTCGGCCAGATTGGCAGAGGAACCCTGCTGGCCGTACGGGGACCCCCCGGAGGGAGCCCCCATACGGCCGGCCAGTGAATCGGACACCTTTGTTCAGCCCCTGTCTGTGATGTCGGCTCGGGTCAGGAACGGGCCGCGGCAGCGGTACGGCGCCGGGAGCGGCGGACCGGCCGGTCCTCTTCCTCGTCGCCGGCGACGTCGGGCTCGGCTTCGGGGGCGTCGTCGATGTCCGCTTCCCCTTCGAGGGCTTCGTCGTCCTCGTCGTCCTCGACGGCTTCGTCGTACTCGGCGGCTTCGGCGTCGGGCTCACCCTCCTCGGGGAGCTCCTCGTCGTCGTACTCGCCATCGTCGGCGTACTCGTCATCGTCATCGTCGAACGAGTCGCGCCGGCCGCCCTCGCCGCCCTCATCGGCCGAGTCGGCCGGTCCGGCGTCGTGCGCTTCCTTCTCGGAGTCCGCCTGCTCCTCCGCCACGGCGTCGTCGTGGTCCACGACGACCTCGCCGTCCCGGATCTCGCCGCGCCAGCCGTCCGTGGCCTCGCCGCGCATCATGATGAACTTGCGGTAGAGCTTGAGGTCCAGCCGGGCGCGTCGGCCCTGAGCCCGCCAAATGTTGCCGGTCTTCTCGAACAGCCCCTTGGGGAAGTACTCAAGGACCAGCAGCACTCGGGTGAGGTCGCTCGTGATGGGGTGGAACGTCACGACGCCCTTGACAGTGCCCTTCGCCCCCTCCGTGGTCCAGGTGATCCGCTCGTCCGGCACCTGCTCGGTGACGTTCGCCTTCCAACTACGCGTGGACTTGGCGACCTTCACCTTCCAGTTGCTGCTGGTGTCGTCGGCCTTCTCGACACTGACGACGCCCTTGGCGAACGTGCTGAACTCCTGGAACTGCGTCCACTGGTCGTACGCCTCGCGCACGGGTACGCCCACGTCGATGTCCTCGACGATCGTCACACTCTTGGACTTGCCTCCGCCGCCCTTGCGGCCCTTGCCGAACACACCCTTGACCTTCTCCTTGAGCGTGTCCTTGAGCTGGGCGGTCCCCGCGGAGAGTGCGGCCTGGGCCGGCGACTTGCCCTCCTTGAGGGCTTGCCCGCCCTTGGCAAGGCTGCCCGCCAGACCGCCCTCGCCGGGCTCCCCCAGCTTGCTGACGCCCTCCCCCAGCTTGTGTCCGAGCTGGGTGACCGCGTGCTCGGCCCGGGCGTGCAGGTAGTTCTGCAGTTCGTCCTTGAGCCTGTCGGTGGCCGGATTCCGCGCCACCTCGTCCTTCAGCTTGCTGAAAGCGGAGTCACTCACTACGGCCACCCCCGTTCCTGGCCCGCGTCCGCGACGCCGTCTTCCGGGTTCCGGATGCAGCCCGGCGAGCCGGCGCTGATGCCTTGCGAGCGCCCTGCGAGGCCTTGCCGCCGGCAGCGGACGACGGCTTGGACGACGTGGACCTGGCGGCCCGCTTACGGGGTGCGGGCTCGTCCTGTGCGTCCTCTTCGTCCTCAGCGGCGCGCTCCCGGCCGTCGTCCTCCTCGGGCTCCTCGTCGTCGCTCCCCCGGCTGGACGGCTCGTCGAGCCCCAGGGTCCGCTCGTGAAGAGAATCCGCCAGACCGCTCGCGCGCTTCGTCAGCGCGGACGTGGCCGCCGACTTCGTCGCCTCGACCAACTCCTTGCGGACCTGGCTGTTGAGGCTGCCGAGCACCGGCGAGTCGGCCACCATCCTGCCCAGCTGCGCCGGATCCAGACTCATCTTCTTGCCGGCCAGGAACATGCCCAGGCCGATCGCCAGCTTCGCCTTCTTGGTACGTCCCAGCAGGTATCCACCCACCAGGGCGACGCCTATCTTGCCGTTGCCTTTCATCTGTCGTGCACCTCGTTCTCCCTGTTGTCAGTCATGGGCCCGCAGCCGCCGCTGGTTGTCTTCGAGCCATTCCAGCCGGTCCAGCAGCTCGTCCTCGCGGCGATCGAACTCGTCCTCTTCGATACGTCCACTCAGCAGCTCCTTTTCGAGCGCGGCCAGTTCGGCGCGTACGGGCTCCGGGTCGTAGTACTCCCGCTCCGCCGTCACCAGCACCTGGTCGACGACCCATGCGGTGCCGCGCAACGGTGCCAGCGGCAGAGTCAGAATGTTCGTGATGAGACCCATGCCGGGTCCTCCGCTCGACCGGGATCGGTTCGCAGGCTCAGACGAAGCTGTAGGGCGGGAGCGGCCCGTTCAGGGAGTGCGTGAAAGCGTCACCCCAGCGTTCGGCCTCTTCGTGCACGGCCTGCGTGAAGGTGGCCGCTCGGTCGCGCTCGACGAGGAACGACACGTTGAGGAAATGCGTCTTGGTGGGCTCTCCGTTGACGACGCGTACCGCGGCGTGCTCGAGCCTGGAAGTGATCTCCTCCCGGCCCTGCTGCTCGCGGGCCTGGACCTCATGAGAGATCAGCTCTCCGAGTGCGACCATCTCGTCGTGGGCTCCGGGGTTCTGGCGAGTCCGCTCACGCAGCTCGCGCACCTCACCGGACTCGTTGACGATCTCCCGCAGCAGATCCTGCTCGTCACGGGCGACCTTCAGGTTGTACTCGAGGCACCCTTCGAGTTCCTTGAGCCGGACGCTGTAGTCGTCCTGCTGCCGCTCCAGTGCCGCGATCACCTGATCGTCGTCGGGCCCCAGCAGGCCGAACCGCATCGGCAGTGCGGCACCGTCCGCCAGGAGGTTCTCCAGCACCGTCTGGTGCGCGACCAGATCACGGCGCTTGGCCCGCAGGTCCGCCGGCGCGTCACTCACGACCGCGCTCAGGGCGTCCGTGCCGATGACGCGCAACTCCGACGGCGGCTGACCGACACCGACCACGTTGTCCAGGCGCAAGGGATGCGCCGCACTGGTGATGGCGTAGATGTACGTGGACACGGGCTACTCCTCCCGTCGGCTGGAGCTGCGGCGGCTGCTGCTGGAAGCGGACTTGCGCGCCGGGCGCTCCTGCTTCTCCTCCGAGTCGTCGTGGCCGCCCTGGAGCGACTCGCTGAACGCCTCCACCGCCCCTGACAGGGCGCCCTTGGACTTGCCCTTGGCGCCCTTCTCGGTCATGTCGCCCACCAGGTCGGTGAGTTGACTGGGCGCCTTGCGGCCGGATTCCAGGTCCAGCCGGTTGCACGCCTCGGCGAACCGCAGATAGGTGTCGACACTCGCGACGACCACACGCACATCGATCTTGAGTATCTCGATACCGACGAGAGACACCCGGACAAAGGCATCGATGACGAGGCCCCGATCCAGGATGAGCTCCAGGACATCGTAGAGATTTCCGGAGCCACCCCCACTCGATGACCTGGTATTTGCGCTTGATTGCTGAACAACACTCATGCTGAACTCCCTCCGGGTGAACTGCCGAGACTCAGCGGTCTCTTGGCGGGGCCCGATCCGGCCTCAGCGGTCGATCTGCCCCTTGGCGTAACGGCGAATTCGCTCGTAGCCCACGAGTTGCCCCTGCAGGTCGAGGGAAACCCGGTAAGTGGCCATCACGCTTGCGGTGTCAGGAACCTTTTCGAGCTCCACGACCTCGATGTCCGCCGACCAGCCGTCGTCCACCGCCTTCAGCGCGGATACCGAACTGGGCTCACACTGCAGCAATTCAGCGAGCTGATCTGCGGCCCGCCGCATTGCTGTAGGAACATCGAGTCGCTCGCGGCTTTCACTGTCCTTACTGTCCGTCGTCGCCATAATCCCGCCTGTCGCGCACTGAAAGACTTCACGGACCCCGATGAGAAGTCCGGCGAACCGCTTGTGCGGTTGTAGAGCGCGTGCCCCTGAGTACGGAACGTATGCCTCTCCCCTGAGGCGCCCATTTCCAGCGCCGTACGCACAGCCGTACGCATAGGGGAAGATCGGAATGGCGGCCCCAGTCCACGAGTGCAGGTCACAGCGGGGCAATGAGCCACGTCATGTCGGACTGCCGACGACCGCGGCGATCAGGACAACAGCTGACATGCATGCCCGGACACGAGTCGGGCAGGCGATGCGGGACAGCCTGGCAGGACATGGCAGACGACGGTCCGAGCCACCGAGTGGTACGGGCCGGGCCAACGAATGCTAGGTAGAATTACTAATAGATTCCGCTGCTCCGGTTGCGGAGAAAGGGGATTTACCCATGCTGACTGCAATCGCAGATGTTCTGAGGTCGATCGGCGGGGCGATCGCCACCGTCGTGACCCTTCCTTTCAGGGCTGTGGCGCGACTTTTCGGCGGAGCCGCGGACAGCGCCCACGGCCACCACTGACGCTGCGGACACGGAGATTCCGGGGGCGCGCCCGCGTGTACCCGCCCGCGGGCCGTCCCCGTCCCGCACACTCCGGGAGGTGCGGTGTCAGCGTCCGACAGCTTTGCGCAGCTGCTGCTTGTTCATCGAGGAGCGGCCTTCGACGTTCTTCTTCTTCGCCTCTTCATAGAGCTGGTCCCTGGTCGGCCCCTGCGCGCCGCTGTGTGAGCGTTCGCCGCCGCGCTGGGACGCCGATTTCGGGTCCCGTGTCGAGACCTTGCCGGCCGATTTGGCCTCGCCCGACCGCGCCCGCTCCTTATTGACGGTGCGTGCTGCGATCTCCTCGGCCCGGCCTTCCGAAGTGCCGCGTTTCTCGGCACTTTCCTTGATGTGCTCGTACTGGCGCTCGCGCTTGCGACTGGATCCTGCCGGCATGACATTCCTCCTTTTCGATGCGTGCTCTGCGCCTGCCCGAATTCCGGCGCACCTCACACACTCGGTCCGGGAAAGCACCGCGGCAATCGGAGAGCCGCCGGGCGGCATTCGGGCGAAGCGCCGGTGCGTCAGCGGGGCAGCACCCCGCCCCGTGGCCATAGTCGTCCGGGGCGATCACCAAGGGTCGTCCGTGTGATGTCCGCCAAGCCACCGACAGCGCGTACGTCCCCGCAGGTTGATCCGCCCGGCGGGGGCCGAGCAGCTCGACGCCAGGAGGGGACGACCGGTCGTGAACCACCGTAGGACGATGGAGGCCCTGCTCACGGAGCACGGCAGGACGTTCGCCGACGAGGCGGGCATCCGGCTGCGGGACACCCCGCAGCCCCTGTACCAACTCCTGGTGCTCAGTCACCTGCTGAGCGCCCGGATCAGGGCGTCCGTCGCGGTGGCCGCCGCACAGGCTCTCTTCGCACACGGCATGCGCACCCCGCGCCACATGCTCGAAGCGACCTGGCAGCAACGCGTGGACGCACTCGGGGAGGGCGGGTACCGCCGCTACGACGAGAAGACCGCCACCCAGCTCGCCGACGGGGCAGAGCTGCTGCTCGATACGTACGCCGGCGATCTCCGGCGCCTTCGCCGGTCGGCCGACGGCGATCTCGACGCGCTGCGGGACGGGCTTCGCCGGACACCCGGCATCGGTCCGACCGGCGCGGACATCTTCCTGCGCGAGGCGCAGGAGGTGTGGCCGGAGACAGCGCCGTACCTCGACAAGAAGGCGCTGCAGGGAGCGGAGCAGCTGGGCCTGCCGACGTCACCGGCGAACTTGGCGGAGCTGGCGCAACAGGCGCGGCCCGACGGGTCGGCACGGCCCCGCTGTCCTCGCGGCGGCGCTGGTACGCGCGGCACTGGACAAGAACATCGTGGCGACCGTACGGGCGAACGCCTGACCCGAGCCGCCGGCGCCGGCGAGCACACCGAAACCGCCCGCCGGCCGCGTCCCCCACCTCACGGATCAGCACGATCAGGGCGCGCTTCGAAGGGGATCCCGGCCTGGCTGCTGCCTGCGCTCGTCAGGATCGCGCTCGCGACAACCCCGGAGAGGCGATCGGCGCGTGGCGCGAGGGCGGGCTGATCGCCGAGCCAGGCGAGCATCGCCACCAGCGCGAACAGATCGGTGCCATCGATATCGCTCCTGGCCATGCCCACGGCCTGGGCACGGGTGAGGAGCCGCGCACCGGCTGCGCGCAGGGTGACACACGAGGCATGGAGAGCGGATTCGGTGTCCTCGATGGCGGCTGCCATCAGTACGGTCACGCCCCGATACTCGGTTGTCCACGCGACGCAGTCGCGCAGCCACGAAACGAGAGCGTCTACGGGTGAGCTCGACGCCTCGAACTCGCCGGCCTTTACGGTCAGTTCGTCGAAGCTCGTGCGGAGCAGGGCATCGAGCAGCGCCTCGCGCGTCGGGAAATGCCGCAGCAGCGTAGCGAGACCGACATCGGCCCTGCGGGCGATGTCGCGCAGTGACACGTCGACGCCTTGCTCGGCGATGGCTGCCCCCGCTACTGCGAGCAGGTGGTCGCGGTTCTTCCTGGCGTCGGCCCGCATCTGTCCCTCTTGACTATCCGGATCAGTGGTCCATATATTCGGATCAGTGGTCCGTTTATGTGGACCGCCGATCCGGATAAGCGTATCCCGCAGCGCGAGCAGGAGAAAATGATGCCGAAACACACGATGAGGGCGATCCGGCTCCATGAGCACGGCGGCCCCGGGGTTCTGCGGTACGACGAGGTGCCGATTCCTGAGCCGGGGCCGGGCGAGGTGCTGGTCCGGGTGCACGCGGCCGGCATCAATCCCCCCGACTGGTACCTGCGCGACGGTATGTCCAACCTGCCTCCGGAGACGAGGCCGAAGTTCGACCTGCCCGTGATTCCGGGGACGGACCTGTCGGGCGTCGTCGAGGCCGTCGCCGCGGATGTGGACGGCTTCTCCGTCGGCGATGAAGTCTTCGGTCTCCTTCGCTTCCCCAGCTTCGACGGCCACACCTATGCCGAGTACGTGGCCGCGCCCGCCTCGGACCTCGCACTCAAGCCGGCCGGTATCGATCACGTGCACGCCGCCGGGGCGCCCATGGCCGGGCTCACCGCGTGGCAGTTCCTGATCGAGCTCGGGCACGATCACCCGTCGCCCTTCCAGGCGGCGAAGCATCGCCCGGTGCCACTCGACGCCCACACGACGGTGCTCATCAACGGCGCCGCGGGCGGCGTGGGGCACCTCGCCCTACAGCTGGCGAAGTGGAAGGGCGCACGTGTCATCGCGGTGGCATCGGGCGCGCACGAATCGTTTCTGAGCGAGCTCGGCGCCGACGAGTTCATCGACTACACCAAGAGTCGCCCCGAGGAACTCGTACACGACGTCGACCTCGTTCTCGACGCCGTCGGCGGCCCCGACAGCAGGCGCTTCCTGCGCACGCTCAAGCGCGGCGGCGCCCAATTCCCCGTATTCTTCGGCGACTTCGACGAAGAAGAGACCGCCGAGCTGAGTGTCACGGTCACGGCCACCCAGGTCCGCTCGAACGGCGCTCAGCTCGCCGAACTCGGACGCCTGCTCGACACGGGCACGGTCCGCGTCGCGATCGACAGCACGTTTGCGCTCGCGGATGCCCGAGCAGCGCACGAACGCGCCGCCCGGGGGCACATCCAGGGCAAGATCGTCCTCACGGTCGCTTAGAAACCAGCCATTTCACGACTGTCCCAGTCGAAGAGCCCCCCGAGCGTCCGCTCCCGGGAAGCACGCGCACAGTCCCAGGGTGGGACGTCGGCGTCGGCCGGGACCAGGTAGCGGGCACCGGTGAGGCGGGCCAGTTCCAGCCCGCCGGTGACGTAGTCGTTGTGCACGTGCGTCTCGGCCACGTAGGCGATGCGCACCCCTCGCCGGGCGGCGGTGGCTATCACCTGGTCGATGTCCCGCGGCGGATCGACCACGACCGCTGTTCTCGGACCCCCGGCCAGGTAACTGCGGTTGCCCAGGCCCTCGAACTCCAGGGTGTCGATAAAAAACACGGTGTTGCTCCTTCTGAAATGGCGCTGGGGAGCGTGTTCGACGGTCATCCGCCGGTTCTGCTTCCGTCAGTCCTCACGTACCGCGGCTTTGGCACGGTCGCCGTTGTTCGCCGCGTCCTCGCGGTCGGGGAGGGTGACCGGCAGCCCCGCCGCTTCCCATGCCTCAAGGCCGCCCGCCACGCTGTAGACGGCGGACCGGCCTGCGCGGATCGCCTGCTCGCCGCCTCGCACGCTGCGTGTGCCCGTGCGGCATACGAACGCCAGAGGACCGTCGGGCAGATCTGACAGCGAGGCCGGCAGCGTGCTGAGCGCGGCGTGGACGGCGCCGGCGGGGTGACGCGCCGCCCATTCATCGTCTTCCCGGATATCGACCAGCGTGAGCTTCCCGTCCACGACGCGACGATGCGTATCGGCAGGAGACAGGTCCGGGGGTGTGTGACCGTGGCCGGGGCTCAGGATCTGCTCGGTGGCGGGCAGGACCGTCCGGATCGCCTCGTAGTTCGAGGCATGGGCGACGGCTATCTGCTGTCCCAGCATCGGGCAGACGTTCATCGCCTCTTCCCAGTGAGAGGTGGACTCCCATTCCGCCACGTTGACGAGAAGGAATGTGCTCCCCGGAACGATCGTGCGGAACATGTACGTCCGAATGAACCCGGGTTGAGTGGCCATCACTTCTGCGGCGCTCTGCCAGGCGTCGAGATACGAGCCTTCGTTCTCCTCGTCGATCTCGATCGGAATGATCACGACATGGCGATTTCCCATCTGCTGCCTCCGCTGTTCTGTAAGGAACCGGGCTGTAAGGAAACTGGGCCGTAAGGAAACTGGCTTCTGACGTGCCGCTCGGACCGGAGAGGTTCGCGGCGAACGGCCGATACAGGAGACGCCGGTTCGGGGCCCTTCACCGGGTAGGCCCGCGGTGACGACCATGCGTCTGCCGTTGTGGAAGTTGCAAAGCTCCATGCTGTTTCAGCATGGTGGTGGGTATGGATAACGCGAAGCAGGACAGACTGGAGGCCGTCGGGCCACGACTGCGGGAGCTGCGCCGTCGGCGCGGGCTGACTCTGGCCGGGCTCGCAGAGGAGACAGGGATCAACGAGAGCACGCTCTCGCGCCTCGAAGGCGGAACCCGCAAGCCGACCCTGGAAATGCTGCTGCCGCTCGCCGAGCTCTACGCGGTGCCCCTGGACGAACTCGTCGGCGCACCCCGCACCGGAGACCCGCGCATCCATCTGAAGCCCGTCGTCCGGGACGGCATCACGTATGTGCCGCTCAGCCGCCCCGGCGGCGCCCAGGCCCACAAACTGCTGATCCCACCCAGCCCCGGAACACAACCGGAGCTCAAGACCCACGACGGCTTCGAATGGGTCTACGTCCTGGCCGGCCGGCTCCGGCTGCTCCTGGGCGAGAAGACCGTGGTCCTCAAGCCCGGCGAGGCAGCCGAGTTCGACACCCACGTCCCCCACTGGCTCGGCCCGGACGACAAGCGGACCGTGGAACTCCTCGTCCTGTTCGGGCCCCAGGGAGAGCGGGCCCACCTCAAGGCCCGCGCCACCTGAACCGGCACCCCGCGGGCCTCAGCCGTGGTCGAACCGGGACTCCAGACCGTGGACGCGCGTGCCCAGCACACGCCGCGACACCTCTGCTTCCATCGCCCCGCCGAACACTCCGCCGTGCTCGCGGGACGCGGCAGCCCCGCGGGCGCCGGCCGTCAGCAGATCCATGTTGATCGCCGCGGCCGCGGTGACGCCGGCCGCCGCCGCGGCCGGTACACCCGCCAGCACGTCACTGACGTTCCCGGCCGCCCACACCCCCTCGACCCCGGTGAACCCGGAGGCGTCCACCGCTACCTGCTCGCCGAACCCCATCGGGTGCTCCCGCACCGTGAGGCCGAGCCCGTCGAGGAAACCGGTCCGCGCCACGAAGCGCGGCGCGACCACCAACTCCCGCACCGGCACCACCACGCCCGAAGTCAGACGCACCGCCGCCAGCCTGTCCTGGCCGTCAATCTCCAGACCGCCGATCTCACCCTCCACCACACCGACACCCAGAGCCGCCAGTTGCTCCCACTGCTCCTCCGTGAGCCCTGTCCCGGTGTCCCGGAACAGCGTGACGTCCCGCGAGAGCTGCCGGAACAGCAGCGCCTGATGGAAGCTGCCCAGGACCCCGATCGCCCGGTCACGGACCTCCCAGCCGTGGCAGTACACGCAGTGCATTACATCGCGCCCCCACCGCTCAGCCAGGCCCGGCACCTCCGGCAGCTCGTCCACCAGTCCCGTCGTCACCAGAACACGCCGAGCCCGTACCCGCTGCCCGCCCTCGGTCACCACCGAGAACTCCGCACCGTCCCGATGCACCCGTGCCACTCGGCCCGGGACGACCCGCCCCCCGTACGAGGCGACTTCCGCCCGCCCCAGCCGCAGCAACTCCAGCGGAGAAATGCCCTCACGCCCCAGAACGCCGTGCACACCGACATCCACAGCCGGAGCGTTGCGGGGCTCACCCGCATCGATGACCACGACCGACCGGCGTACCCGAGCCAAGGTCAGAGCAGCCGACAGACCAGCCGCTCCACCCCCGACCACCACGACATCCCACACCTGACCATCCGCGCGCAACCGCTCGTTCTCACTCATACGGCCACCTTGCGACCCCTCGCGCCAGTACGGCAAAGACTCATGCCGTTTCAGCAAGTTCAGCAAGAAGGAGACGGAGGAGAAGGAGCGTGGAGCCTCCCCATGGCACAGCCACACGGACACTGCACCCAGCCGGTTCGCTTACCGACACAACCCTGCGCCGCACTGACGTCCACTCCGCGCACGACAACTCGGATTCACCGGCAGCCACCGGCGAGTTCGCGCCAGCTTCCGCACCAAGCGCCTCTCGACCGACTCGAGGGTCACGTCAATCGGATCAGGATGCTCAAGCGCCGGACTTCGGCCGGCCGGCTTCGAACTCCTCAAGAGACGGGGCTGTTGCCGTAACAGATGCTGACGGTGTCACGTAAGTTGAGCCGGCTGCCCGAGTGGATGCGGGCCGAGGCAGAAGCGGTCATGGCCGTCGTCCCCCGCGACATCCCTTCCAGGAGCGCACCGTGCCGGCGGTCCCCGAGTCGGCCCGGTCAGAACGGCGTCGCCGTCGACCACCACCCGAAGGAACAGCGGCCGGACTTCTCACTCACGCGCTTCGCCCTCACCCGCTCCGAAGCTCCGGGGCCTCGAAGGGTGGGCGCTGCCGACGGGCCTGCCACACAGCCGGAAGGCCGCTCGCCGTGCTCCGAACAGGCGACCGACGGCGGCACGAGGGCCTCTGTGTCCCCTGATCCATCCCCGCGTCCCCTGTGCGTCCCCTGGATCTTGGTCTGAACGAATGAACGGGGGTCACCACCCTGGAGTGGTGACCCCCGTTCATTCGTTTCCGCAGGTAGAAACGATTCGCTGGGGGAACTTCGCGGTGGGGCGGGTGGGACTCGAACCCACGGCCGACGGATTATGAGTCCTTTTAGGATCTTGGCGGCCCTTGCCCTTCTACGCTGATTCTTGACGTTTTCCCAGCTCAGAGCACACGGCGCGTGCTGGCGCTCTCGAACCTTTGTCAGTCTGTTCCTGTCCTTGCGTCCCCAACGTGTCCCCAACGAGTCCCCACGAGGGCCGTGCTGAACGACCTGGCGACGATCGCGGCAGCTCGGAGCAGGCGGTAGAACTCCCCCGCAGCGGATTTCCCTTCCAACGCGTAGAGGCTCCGCCCCTGAACCGGGGCGGAGCCTCTGTGGCCGTTCATGCAGGCCAGACGTCTTGCGTCACTTTATCCGGCCGGTCCCCCTTATTCCAGGGTGAGCTGCCGGTCGCCAGGTGGCTGCTGCTTGGGACGCGCCGCGTGGAGGAGGAATCCCCCGCCTGGGGCCGCTCCCGCCTGATGCCGGTCGAAGGGCGGTACCGCGTAGAGCCGAAGGGGCCCGCCGGCGTCGAACCAGCCTTCCGGATATCTCGCGCGCACGTGGAGCCACCAAATCCGGGACCCCTTGTTGCTCGGAGCCCGGTCCAGAATCGGGAGGTTGCGCCACTCGGGGTGGGTGTGGTCGTGAGCGTCTTCGATCGCTGCGTCTCGGCGGCGCTGGTCCGGCCCCTCCCATGGACAGGCGAGGCAGGCGCCGCGGTGCAACCACAGGGCGTCAGTGATGATCTTGTATATGGACGTCGCCGCGTGTCGGGTGCTGGGTTCCGGTGGGGTGCCGAGCTGTGTGGTGTAGCCGGGGTCGCCGTATCCGATGGACCAGGTCTTACGGAGGATTTCCCTGTCGGTGTTCCGGAGGGACGTGTAGTGACGCTGGCGGGCTATGGCTCCGGTGTCGTTGATCATGGCGCTCCGGGAGGGGCGCGGCGGTGCCGCGCCCCTGTCGAGTCCTACGAGTCAGTTGGTGTTGGCCTTCGGGCGCCGCTTGGGCGTGCGCTTGCGGGGGCGCCGAGTCGCGGTAGGTCCGGGCTGCTCGTCTGTTCGGGCCGGTTCGGGGTCCGCGCCTGCTTCGGGCTGGACGACGGCTGCCGTCTCGGTATCGCCTCCTTGGTCGCCTTCACTCTCGGTGTTCGCCTGCATCTCCGCGTCCGGCACAGGCTCTGGCTTAGCGTGCGCCTCGACCGCGACTTCGACGTCTGGGTCCAGGTCCGGGGCGACGTCATCAACCGGCTCCGGGTCGGGCGCGATGTCGGCGGCCGACCCGGACCCGTCATCCGGCCCCCGCTCGACCTCGATGTCGGGGTCCGGCTTGGCCTGTGCGATCGGCTCGGGCACGTCGTCCGGTTGACCCTCGACCTCCGTGACCGGCTCGGGCTCACGTTCCGGCTCGGCTTCTGGTGTGGGTTCGCCTTCGCTGCTGGGATCGTCGGCCGGCGAGGTGTCGCGCTCGGCGGCGACGGCCGCGAGGGCGTTGTCGAAGAGGTCTATCCACGGTCGGTGCCCGACGTAGCGTGGCTTGTACTCGAAGGCGGGGAGGAGATCGTCTTCGAGGGTTCGCAGGATGATGGCGGCGGGGTCTTCCTCTTCCTCGGTGACGAGGGTGGTCGCCCTGTTGTAGCGGTGACCCTCGGGAAGGCGCGCGGTGATGTGCGCCTCGTGGGAAGCGCGTTCGGCGAGGGTCGCCCCATCCGGCAGCGTGGGCGCGGCGTTGCCGGTGATCCAGAGCTGAACGGTGGCTCCGCCGAGGACGGGACGAAAGCTGATGGCTCGCCCGTCGCTGTAAATCAGGTGGGCTGCGCCGTCAGCGGGTGCTTCCGGGTCGAGAATCCAGTCTCCTCCAAGGCTCTGGGCAAGGGTGGCCGCCGTTTCTCGGACTGCGGCGTCGGTGATGAGCATGGGCGTGTCTCCAAGAGGTCTGCTGGTGTGACGTCGCGCCCGCCCCAGCGCGCGGGGCGGGCGCGGCGGGCTATGCGGGGCGCACCTCGTCGCCGTCGTCCAGGAGCATCGAGAGCTTGGAGCCGCTGTCCCAGTCGACGGAGAGCTGGGCGAGGTTGACGTCGTACCGCCGGACGGTTCCCTCGTCTCCTTCGGTGAGGCCGGTGTGCGGGTCGGTGGTGTGGACGAGCGCGATGCGGTCGCCTCGCTTGTAGGTCATAGGAGAACCCCTTTCCTTGGTTCTATTCTATATGCATTCAGGGCGGGGTCAAGATCACCCACGAGAGATTTGAGGGGCATCCGACCTGATCAGGCTGCTATGCCGCGCACCAGCGTCTCGACCTTCTGGAGCGCCGCGAGGAAGACGGCCTGCGAGTGCAGCTCGTCGCGCCGCGCGAAGGAGTCGAGCGCCTGCTGAGCGGCCTTCGCTGGCAAGTTGCCGTCGTGCAGGGTGTCACCACAGGCGATCAGGACGCTCGGGCCGAGGTCCCAGATGATTGCGTTGACGGCGGCCCCGGCAGCAGCGAGTTCGTCAATGTCGGTCAGCGACCACCCGAAGTCGTGCGGGTCGATGCCCTTTTCCCGCATCACCTGCGCAGCGGCGCGGTACATGCCACCGGTTCCACCGGCGGGCTCATCGAACTTCATACCGGGCTGGAGCTGCGTGTCATCGAGGAGCATGCGGGCCATGAGGTAGGCGACTTCCGGGGGCGTGTGGACCTCCGCGAGAGCGTCGTGGGCGCCCTGGGAGCGCATGACGGCCAGCAGCGTGCCCATCACGTCTGTAGTGGAGCGAGAGTCGGGGTCATCGCTACTGGTCAGGTGCAGCAGCCCCCGGGTGAGGGCGGCCTCGACCACGGCCCTGACGGCGCGAGCGCGATTCGGCCCCGGCTCCTCGTCGTCAACCCACTTGTGTAGTGGTGTGGCCCGGTCGATGAGGTCGGGGCGCATGATCCACCAGCGCGCCCAGCATTCGCGGAAGGCCGTGAGGAGCTGGTCGTCATCGAGACTGAGCCACCAGTCGGCGGCGAGGTAGGCATCCGGGCCGCGCAGGGGCCACAGGGCAAGGGTGGCCACCACCCCCATGGGGACTTCGATGCCCGCCCCGCCCTGGGCGTGGTGCCAGGCGTAGCTGACGGCCTCGGCTATGTCGAAGGCGGTGGCGTGCGGGCTTCCCAACGAGGGGCGGTAGTGGCTCAGTTTGGTTTTGACCGTGGCCAGCTTGGGGCGGGCCTTGGCCGACACGGTGACGGGAGTGGGCGCCGGCGGGAGGTCGGTGAGGTACTTGCGGGGCGGCGCTGCGGGGGCGGGCGGGGCTGGGGGTTCGCCGGGAGTGTCATCGTCGGCGAACAGGTCGAGCTGGCTCATGCCGTTTCTCCAGGATCGTCGGGTTTCGGGGCGTCGGACCGTGGCGGCCCGCGTGGTTACGGGCCGCCACGGATGAGGGGGTCAGCGCGCTGCGCGCATCATGCGGCGGAGCATCTCGGCGGCTTCCTCGGTGAGCCCGGCGGCCGACAGAGCGGTGTGTTCAAGCAGTTCGGTCAGATCCTCGGTGGTCACCTGCGCGAGGATGTCGGTCAGGCTCATGTGACGCTGGTGGGCGCAGCGGTACGGGTATCCGGTGGCGAGCGTGAGAACGATGCCCGGCACGAACCGGTCGGTCTGCTCGTCGCTGAGGCCCAGTCGGCGGCCGACGCGGTGGATCGAGGCGGGGTCGCCGAGGAGGGCGGTCGGGGGGACGGCCTGCTGAGCACGCTCTGCCACCGCTATCTCCCGCTGTACGTACGCCTTCCAGTTCAGCCGGGCGTCAGCGTCTCTGCCGTCCGCCATGAGTGCGGCGGAGGAGAGGGTGGCCGCGAAGCGGGCCGTCTGCATGACCGTGTCCATGTAGTCGGCGGGCGAGAGTCCGGCGCGGACGACCGCTGGGTTGTGGGACTCAATGTGGAAGTGCTCAAGGGTGGCGAGCAGCGCGCTCTCAGCGGCAGCGCGGTCGACGCCCAGTCGGCTGACGAGGCTCGCGTAAAGGATCTCCGAAGCGAGGTTGAGCATGTTCTTCTCCAAGGGGTCTAGTTGGTGAGCTGGTTGGCGGCGTTGTAGGTGTCGGCTGCGGCCAGGCGCGCCGGGCTGGCGACGAGTTCTTCCGCCCAGACGCGCAGGGCGATGTCGCCAGCGGTGTCCGCATCGGGCGCGGTGATGACGTAGGCGTGCTGTCCGGCCTGGACGAATTCGGCGCACCTCTTGTCCTGGGTTTCGGGCTCGCTGGGTGCGGGTTCGACTGTGACGATCTCGATCTCGGCGGGAGTGGGTTCGTGGTAGATGACCCACCACGTGGGGATTGGACTGGTCACGGAGCTCTCCTTCGGTTGTGGTGGCGCTGGCCGGGCTTCAGTTCTGCGTCTTCGGCGGCGCGTAGTGGGTGAGGAGTTCGGTGATCTCCCGGGCGATGTGGTCCGCGAGGGTGCGGATGCGCTTTCTGTTGCCGCCGAGGTACAGGGCCAGGTCGAGGACCTGGGGGGCGGCGGCGTAGTCGAGGAGCTGCCGGTACTGCTCGACGGTGAGCGTCACGAGGGCGTCGGGGCGCAACGCCCAGGCGGCGATAGCGGCGTTGTCGGCGAGGTGGACGGCGGCCTTGAGGGTGGCGTCGTCGGGCGCGCGGGTGAGCAGGGTGAGGATCATGGCGCCGTAGTGGTGCTCGGGGGTGTTGATGATGGGTACCGCGTTGCGGGGTGGCATGGGTGCCTCCAGTCAGGAGCAGGCCGCGCGCTTCTTTTCTATGTGCATTCGAAGCGCGGTGCGGCCCTCATTCGGGCAGGGAATAGGGGGCTAGCTCTGAGGGAAGTCCACGACCAGAGCCGTGGCGTTGTCCGGAACGTCCGACCCGACCGCCTTCATGGCGTCGCCGACACACATGGTGGCCGCGTCTTTGGCATCAGTGGCGAAGTCGAGGATGTCCTCGACTCCGCGCGCCCGCTCTTCCAGGGGCACGTGAACACCGTCGGTACACAGCAGCAGTCGGCGAGCGTACTTCCGCTTGACAGCACCTGAGGCGATGGGGCCTCGCATCAGGCAGGAGGTGATGAAGTTCCGGTCATACGGTCCCGGGGTGCGGCCGCGAGCCCGCAGCTCCTCGGCGTAGTTGTGGTCCCGGGTGAGCGGGACGGCCATGCCGGTGGGGGCGAGCCGGTAGGCCCGTGTATCGCCGCACCAGGCGAAGCGGATGAGCGGCGACCGCTGGTCGGCCACGGCGACGACCGCGACGGCGCTGGGGTCGGTGGCGGGGTCGAAGTCCCACCGGTTCTCGTCCCTGGCCTGGATGCGTGCCGCAGCGAGGGCTCGGGCGGGGTCGCAGTACAGGGCTGCGGCTCGGGCGACGTACGGCGCGAACCGGCGGGCGAAGCGGCGGGCGTCGTCAGTGTCGCCGACGCCATCGAGCACTGCGAAGGCCCAGCGGCCGCTGGCCTTGTCGCGCTTGATCGCGTAGGCGTCGCACTGGTGGGCGCGTCCGCCTTGATGCTGTGCCGCGCTTACTCCGGGCGCCGCGGCGAACGTGTCCAGCAGCAGGCGCGAAGTTCGGAGCACAGCTTCGGCGCTCGGGGCGGGCAGCGGGGCGAAGTCACCGCCGCGATCGGCGGGGCCGGTGATCATGACGGGCCCGCGCAGGATGGGTGGGCGACTGCCGTCGGTGATGCTCATCCACGCCTGCTGGGCGGCGCTGTTGACCGTCTCCCTGTTCCGGCCGGCGTGCACGACGGCTCTGCGGCCGAGCGGGTAGGTGCGCGCTTGATCGACGTGGAAGCTGATGCAGCTCAGCTGGTCGGGGCGGCGGGAGTTGAGGATGATCTCGTCAACCCGGCCGTCGGGGTGGACGAGCAGAGCAGGGGTTGTGGCGATCACTGAAGCGGTCCGATCGTGCGCGGGGCGAGGCCCCGGGGGTTGGAGGGCAGAGGGACTGCGATGTCGCGGGGGTCGGGCTGCGGATGGACGTAGAAGTAGCCGGGCGGGTGGGCGTGCAGGTCGGCGAGGCGGGCAAGCAGGCACAGGTCGGCGGTGAGGCTGCCGAAGGCGGGGCCTGGCTTTTGGTGGTCGAACTGGAAGAGAAGACGACCGTTATCGCCGTGCAGGCGCCACAGGATGTAGTCGCCCGGGTCTTCGGTGGTGGTGGCGACGAGCGTCCGGATGCGGGGTTCGATTCTGGCCGCCTTCTCGGCCATGCGCTTCAGTAGAGCGCGGGCGAGGTCGCGGGTGGCCTTGCAGACCTGCCGGTCTGCTGGCGGGCAGGGGTCGTGCGGCAATTGCGGGCTCCTTGGCGCAGGTCCGCCCGGCGGCCGGGTTGTGATGTCACCGGCCGCCGGGCGGAGTTCGGGTGGGGTCCCCCCTCTTGATGGTTCTATTCTATATGCATCAGAGGGGTTTGCAAGATTTCGGGCGGATTTTCTTGATCAACGTGTGTGCTATTTCCGCAGTTCAGCGGGGGTGCCTGCTATTGCGAGTTCCCGGATGTGGATGACGAGGCGCGGCCCGCTGACCACGTGGCCGAGCCTCATGTCCGGTCCGACGACTCTCGTGTGGTCGTCGTCGTCCAGCACGCCCTGGTCCACGAGCCCGTCGACGCATGCCTTGAAGCTCGGATACCAGTTGGCCGGGTCTCGCCTCTGCCGGCCTTCGGGATGCAGTACGCCGACGATGTGGGCTCGCTCCAGATGCGGGACGCCCCGCGAGGCTGCCCAGGCCGCGCGCCGCAGGACCTTGGTGATGTCTGCGCGACGGTGATGGTGAAGCCGTTGGTTGGAGTTGATGAGCAGCAACCGCGGGGGCATGGCCACCCTGAAGCGGCGCCCTGGCAATCCGTCGAACCAGTCCGTCGTCTCGGTATCGGCTGAGTGCGCGGCCACACCGTTCACCGGTCGCCCCCCGCAGTGGCGGCAAGCACGGCTTCTCCCGTCGCCGCGAGGAGCATGTGCATGCATGCGGGCCAAAGTTCAGGGGCGTCCGAGGCGCAGGCAGCCTTATAGAGAGCCAGGGCCGTGTCCTTGTCGTTGTTGAGGTTGGCAGCGATGAACCGCGCAGCGAACAAGTGGTGCGGGGGAACCCTGTCCTCCGGCCGTGACCCGTCCGGGGTCTTGATGCCCCAGAAGCAGTCGTGGGACTGGTGACCGTGCATCTTCGTCAGCGCGGCTCTGGCGACGGTGGCGATGCCGCAGGCGACCCCGTACATCATCGATGGCGTCTGCGTCTGTGCCAGCGTGGCGAGGATCTGCACGGACTCCTCATGGCGTCCTTCCACCCAGTGGTCGACGGCGTCCCAGACCTGGTCCGCTATCTCGTCGCGCATCAGCGCACCGCCTTGCTGCGCGGCGTCTTGGGAGCCTTCTTGATGGCGCTGCCCTCTTCCGGGAGGCTCTTGGTGCCGTCGACCAGCGCCTTGAAGGAGGCTCCGGGGCGGAACTGGACCGCGCGGGTGGCCTTCACGAGCACGCGTTCGCCGGTCTGGGGGTTCCGCGCTGCGCGGGCCGGCCGCTCCACCGGTGCGATGGAGCCGAAGCCGGTGACGCGCACCCTCTTTCCTTCGGTGACTGCGCGGACGATGGAGTCGAAGACGGCTTCGACCGCCTCCGCCGCGGCGGCCCGGTTGCCGATTTTCGATGCGACTTCGTCGATGAGGAGGTTCTTGTTCATGGTCTTCCTTGTCCTGAGGAGTGGTGCCTGCGCAGAAGGTCAGGTGTGTTGGTTGTGGGGCATGCGTCCTTCTTCGTTCAGGCGACGTCGGGGAGTTCGAGCTGTCGCGTGTTGTCCTCGTCGTCCAGCGGATTAGGGCCGGGCCGGTAGAAGGGTTCGCACCCCGGGCACTGCTGCTCGACGGCTCTCCGGTGGGCGCGCGACCCGGCGGCGGTGCCACACGTCTTGCGGATGACCGCGGGCGGGAACTCGGCGGGATCGGCACCCGGCAGGGCGTGGACGATCACGCCGTTGAGCCAGATACGCCCGCCGCACACGCCGTCGAAGTCGTTCTTGGCCGGGAGAACCTGCCGAATGCAGGCGGCTCTAAACGGGCAGCCGCCACAGACGTAGAGGACGGGTTCGCATATGGCGACCAGGTCCTGGCCGGTCTTCCATCTGTCGTCGGCTACGGCAAAGTCGGGATCGCCCCAGCAGGGTGCGTGGTCGGTGACGTGGGTGCCGGGCAGGACGCTGCGGGATCCGGTCACAGGACGTGCTCCAATCGCTCGCCTATCCACCGCGCGACGTTGACGGAGACCGCGTTGCCCGCCAGCATGGTCTGTTCGGCCTGGGTGCCGTAGACGATGTACTTCCTGGGAAGCCGCTGCCCTTCGAGCTGTTCGCGAGGCTTGAGCATGCGGAAGTAGCAGTCGTTGATGTCCGGTGCGGAGCGGACCAGGGCGGCCGAGTCACGGGTGGAGAGGGTGTGGACGGGTTCGGCGGCCGTCTTCACCGCGCTTTTGCGGTACGGCACGACGAGGGTGTTCCGCGCCTGCTCGGGCACTCGGCCGGCGTGGGTGACCAGGCCGTGGTGATTGCCTTGCGCGGTGATGCCGCTCAGCGGACTACTCGCGGGGCTGGCGGTGGCGTGGTTCCGGAATTCGATGATGAACGGGTCCACCGTCAGGAGGGCTTCACTCTCGCGGGTGGTGCGAGTGCGCAGGGGTACGTCAACGGGGACGGCGTCGGTGTTCCACGAGCCGCCAGTCGGCACGAGCAAGGCGTCACCCTGCTTGGCGGTGCGGGTCGGCAGGGGTCGATCCTCGACGGCGTACGCCCGGTCACTGCCCTCCTTGCCGTGGGTGAGGGTGATCGAGCTGGGGCGGTATGGAAACTTGCTGAGACCACTGCGGATGCGGTCCATCGTGGTGTCCACGAGGGGCCTCTTGCGGTCCCCGATGCGCGTGCCGAGGTCGTCCCAGTTGATGATGTCGCTGGCCGGGCGGACGTACGGCTCGACCATGGCGTGGCGGCAGCGGGCGTTGGGGCAGCGGTAGATGTAGTCGCGCCGGTACTTCCCGATCCGTACACCTTCGACGTTCCACGACTGAACGGCGTGCACGTCCTCGCCGCAGTCCACACAAGGGGCCAGCGGCCTGGGCTTCAGGTCCGGCTTGCGCATGGTCTTGAGGGTGAAGACCACGTACATCCGGTCGCGCCACTGCGGGGCGCGCAGATTGACGTCGTCGCCGACGTGGGCGCTGCTCACGGACACGATCTGGTACTGGTAGCCGAGGAGTTCCATCGCTTCGAGCCACTTCGGGAACAAGATCCAGTCGAGACCGAACTCGACCACGTTCTCCACGACGATGGCCTTGAACCGCTTGGCCTCGGCTGCCCGGACGACGCACCAGCCGGTGACCCGGGTGCGTTCGAAGGCGTCCTTGGTCAGGGCCTCCCAGTCCTCGCCCTCGTCGATCAGGTCGAGCAGATCCATCTGGTTGGTCTCACGCCGCCGTCCGCCCGCGGGGCTGATCTCGGTGCAGATGACCGATGCCCACAGCATGTCGGCGTTGGGCAGGTAGCGCATCGGGAAGCCGGAGATGTCGATGCAGGCGTGATCGGCATTGCGGTGGTTCGCGGCGTGCGTGTCGATGGCGAGTTGCCAGTGGTTGATCCCGAGGATCAGTTCGTATCCGGCTTCGACGAGTCCGGTACTGCTGCCTCCTGCGCCGCACAGCAGGTCGATGACTTTGGCCATGGTGGTGGTCGTTCTCCAAGAGGTTCTGCGGAGCCCGGCCCCGCGAGGCGGGGCCGGGCGATGGCCGGGATCAGTGCGTGCGGAAGCCGCCGTGTGTCTGTGCGCGGCGCAGGAACGCCGTCCAGTACCGCCACGTCGGATCGCCCACGGGCATCTCAGCGATGTCCACGCTCGGGTGGGCCTCGTAGGCGCTCAGCGCCGCGCTGATCTCAGCGACGGTGACGAGGAAGCCGTCGTTGTTCACGAGCTTGTAGACCGGGATGCCGGTCGGCTCGGTCTCCGCAGCGTTCATGACGGCCTGGTACGCGGCCCGGTACTCCGCGATGCGGTTCGCCGTCGCCTGGTCGGGCTGGGCGCCGGGCTGGAAGTCCTGGACCGCCAGACCGTAGGCGGACAAAGTGGGGGCTGAGGGCACGGGCAACTCGGTGAGCATCCCGAAGTTGGCCATGACGTCGAGTGTTCGCGGCAGCGCCGTCCACGCGAAGAGGAAGCGGTTCTCGTCTCCGTCGGCGGGCTGGCCGGCAAGGGTCTGCAGGTACATCTGGTATCCCACGAGGGTGTTCTCCAAGAGGTCTGTGGTTGTCCGGCCTGACGCCGGGCCGGACAGTGTTCAGCGGTGGACGGCGTGGCGGTGGTGCTGTTCGCCGCAGGTGGAGCACCGCGGGAGCCGGTTGCGGGCCTCCCAACGGAGGTCGCCGATGACGATCACGGTGAAGCCGATGCCCACGCCGACAGCGAGCGCGAGTAGGGCGTAGACGGCGGTCATCGCGTCACCGGCTCATCGCGCGCCGGGCAGGGCTGCATGAGCTGCATGCAGGCGACGAGCACGGCGTGGGCGTCGTTGGTCTTCAGCGCGTTGTCCAGCGCGGCCTGTGCCTGCGCTCGCTCCTCGTCGTTCCGTGCGTGGGCGAATACGCAGTTGCACGGACGATTGGCGGTCTCCTCGACGGCGCTCGGCTGGCGCATCTCGGTCCCGGGCATCAGGCGCTGGCCTGACCGACGTGGGCGAGGTAGACGGTGGCGATCTCGCCGTTCAGCTCCCAAACGGTGAGCGGCCAGTCCACGCCGCCCTGTTCGTGAATGCAGCGCCAGCCGTCCTGGATGAGCCCATGGGTGGTGTAGCCGTACTCCTTGACGGCCGCATGCCGGTCGTCGAAGGGGCCCTGGACGACCTGGCTGATGCGCTTGTGCTTCCTAGTCACGCCGTCGATCTGGACCGCCACGAGGTCGATGCGCCTGGGAGCGAGGCGCCGCTCGGTGACGAAGGCGCTGATGGCCCGGAGGAGGGGCACGACGTTGTTGCTGTGTTGCGCGTGCTCGCCATCCTCGGTGGAGTTGTAGACCAACTCGTCGACGGTCGGGGTGTCCTCGTGCCCGCGCCTGACGTGCCAGCCCTCGACCTCCTTGGGGTCAAGGGGCAATTCCCCGACCGACGAGATCCACAGGTGCGATCCGTCGGTGAGCTGCGCGGTGATGCCGAACATGCCGCCGCTGATCTCGACGTCGGTCACGAGCGGGATGCGCCGCAGCGCGGTGATGACCGGCTCGTACGCGTTCCAGAGCTTCCTCCACAGCGGGTCGTCGGTGTTGCGGTGCACGGGCATCGGGGCCATCTGCGCGAGTTCGTTGCTCACGGGTTTCTCTCCAAGAGGTCTTGTGCCACTCGGCAGTACAGAGTTGGGATCTATTTTGGAACGGATTGAACGCCCGGACTAGCAGACGGGGGGCCTCCGGCGCTCCTCCCGCGCCCCCCGAGCGACGGCAGTGAAGACCGCCAACTCCTCGGCGCGCCGCTGGGCCGCGTCGGCGATGCACCGAGCCTGGTAGGCGAGGCTGCGCGCCTGCATGAGGGCGTGGTGGTTGTCGCGGGGGTCGAGGTGGGTCTCCGCGCCGCCGATCTCGTTGAGGAGTTCGGCGACGATCTCGTCCCGGACGTGCTCGGCATGGCCGAGGCCGTCGAGGTCACGCTCACGCTCGGCCTGGTCCTTGAGGTCGGCTATCTGGATGAGCATGTCGCCGACACCTTCGGCGTCTTCGCGGTAGAGGTCGGCGAGGGTGCGGATCTGCTCGTGAGCGGCGGCGCTGCTGTCGAGCACGATCGCGCCCTTGTGCTGGCGGCGAAGGATGGGCAGGTAGCTCATGTCGTCCTTCCGGTCCGAGGGGGCCTTTCCCCCTCCTTGTGGTTCTATTCTATATGCATTACTACGGATGTCCAGATTCTTGGCGAAATATTCTTTCGGGAGCCTAAGTTTTTTGCTGCCTACGGGCCTTCGATTCGAGCACCGCCTGACGCGCGGCCTTGCGGGCGGCCTCCAGCGACTCGGTCCGCTCCTCGACCTGTTGACGGCGACTGGCAGCGTCCTCGTGCCACTCGTTCCAGAAGTGCCCGTGCGCCTGGCGCTCCGCCGCCTTGGCCTCCTCCCGCTCTCTCTGGCGCTCTGCGCGCGGGTTGGTGCCGCATCCACGACAGGAGGCAGCGGGACGCCCCCGGTGGCGCGCACAGCCCTTCTGCGGCGGAGTCCCGGGGTCGGGCGACGGGGTGTCCGTCGGGGCGGACACAGGCTCCCCTACGGCGTCAGCCGTGGGGGTAGGGGGGAAAGGAAGAACAGAGGAAGGACCAGGAAAGGAAGGGGTTTCACCGGTGGAACCCAGTGGGTTCCCCCCGTGAAACTCATCGGGTTCCACCGGTGGAACCCGGTCTTCTGACTCCTCCGGGTTCCCCTCGTGGAACCCTGCACCCTCCCCAGGGTTCCCCGCGTGGAACCCTGCTTTCACCTGGGGCTTTTCCGCCTTCTGCTGCCGTTCGGCCTCGCGGGCCTCGACGTCCTGATACGTCATCGCGGGCTTGGCCGGTGTCGAACGCACGACTCCGGAACGGGCCTTGCGGGGGTTCTTGGGAGCGGCCCTGCGGGCTTCCGCAGCCGCCTTGAGGTCCGGAGTGCTGGGCGTCGGCGGTACGCCGAGCGGGAAGACACGGTAGACCGCAGAACGGCCCGCCTTGCCGATCTCGACGCGTTCGACGAGGCCCTTGGCTATCAGCTCCGTGACGATGGTGATGGCGCGCTTGTCGGTCACACCGACCCAGGCCGCGAGACGGGTAAGGCCGGGCCGCGCGAGACGCGTCTCATCGTCGGCGCTGTCCGCGATCTTCATGAGGGCGAGTTTCTGGCTCTGGCTGAGCACATCGGGCGGCAGATACGCCGCCGCGATCATCAGTTGGATGGACACGGTTCCCCTTGGGGCGGTACGAGCATGGCGGCAGGACGGGGCGCCCCGTCCGTCGTGAACGGGCGGGGCTGAAGAGTCGGGTTCCGCGTCAGGCCGGCGCGACGTTGATGACCGGGGCCGTCTTCTTCCCGGTCTTCCGCCGCGGCACGGGCAGCCCCGCCGCCTTGAGGTTCTTGACCATGCGATCCGCGTCCGGCCTCATGGGCACCGAGATGCCCGCGATCTCGTGGAGGTCGACCATCGCCTCCACGTCGTCCTTCTCCTCATCGTTCCCGCCCCGCCAGGAGAGCTTGTTGGGCCCGTAGACCCCGGCCGGGGACCGGTCCAGCTTCTTGCGCGCGAAGTTTTTGACGCGGTTGCCCTCGCTGGCGAGTTCGTGGCCCTTCACGTACTCGATGAGCGCCTGCTCGCGGTCGTCGTCGTTGTGAATGAGGGCCGTCTGCTCCGGTACACCCGGCGCAGTACCCGGCCAGCACAGGGAACGGAAGGGGCAGTAGTCGCAGATGGCGTCCAGGCCGGGCCCATTGAAGTCGCGCGGCATCGCTTCGGGATCGCTGGTCTCGCGCACGCGCTCCACCCACCACTGGGCCTCGGCGGCCCGCTGGGGGTCGAACTCGATCTCTTGGATGTGCTCCGCGCCGCTGTCACGGTTGATGAAGCGGAAGCGGATGCGGCCGATGTCGAGTGGCCCCAGGCGGGACAGGTACCGCTGGCCGGGCACGTTCTCGAACCCGCACTCGTGCAGCGCGCCCGCGTACAGGTAGACCTGGCGCAGCTCGGCGGCCGTAGCACCGTATCGGAGGACGCGGTCCCACATGTACGTGGACTTCGTCTTCACGTCCTCCACGGTGAGCACGTCGGCGGGTATCGCCGGTCTGTGCCGGGCGGGCAGGCGGGCGGCCGTAGCCGCGTCGAGCTGGACGACGTCGACATGCCCCCGGATCAGACCGTCCTGGACGCTGCGCTCCACCAGCCAGCCGTACTCCGTACGCGCCGACTCCAGCAGCCCGTAGTGGATGAACGTGCCGAGGATCGCGGCGCGCTTGTCGGCGTTGTCGGTCGGAGTGACGCCATGCAGGATGTAGGCGGCGCGTCGGCCGCACACCGTGTCGGATGCGCCGAGCTGCGTCTGTAGGGAGCGGGGACGGCGGGCGTCGACGTCATGGGCGGCGTCCCAGATGGACGGTGCGGCGCCGTCAACGATGGTGGCTACGGACATGGGAGTTCTCCAAGAGGTGAGTTCGGGCCGGTCACTGCTCGGCGTCCGCGTCCTGCTCGGCGGCCTTCCGCTTGGCGGCGGCGCGGAGCTTGTCGGCGTCGGCCAGTGGGCCGTCGCCCATCTCCGAACGTGGGTTGTCCAGCTCGGCCGCCCTCTGCTCTGTGGCGGCACGGACAGTGGCGATCTCGTCCCGGCTGAGGCGGTTGGCCGGGTCGGGGACGGAGCGCCACACCGCGCCGAGGGTTTCCTTGTCCGTGAGTTCGGCGATGCGGGTCAGCCACGGCTGAACCAGGTCTCCGGACAGCGCGGGCATGACGCGCGGCTGGGACTCGATAGAGCAGCCCAGGCCGTTGAAGACCAGGTCCTCGATGCTGAAGTCCCGCAGGGTCAGGGGCTTCCTCTGCTCCACGCGCATGCGCAGGGACCGCACCTTGACGATCTGCGGGTCGGCGTCGCGCTTCATGCGCACCCAGCAGGTGGAGTCGAAACCCAGGTCCTTCTGGGCTGAGACCTTCCACTCCGTCTGGCTCTGGATCGGCTGGCCGTTATCGTCCGTGGCACTGACTTGTTTGCCGCGGGCCAGGATGATGGCAATGCCGGGGAGAGTACGGAGCAGGTAGACGATCCTGCTCCACCGCTCGACCGCGTCGTTCCACAGGTTCCGGCCGATGTCGAAAGCGGCGTCGGGGTCCTCCTGCAGTAGCTTCCGGTTCTTGCGTGTCCTGCGGCCCCGCTCGTACGTCCAGTTGGTCAGCATTCGCCACAGGGCCGACCCGGAGTCGATAGTCAGGACGACCGGCGGTTCTCCGGCTGCTGCCGCACGCCGCGCTTCGGCGTGCACGGCCTCGACCTGTTCGAGGATGTCCCGATAGGTGCCGTCGTGCTCGATGATCAGGTAGTTTGCTCCCTCGATCGCCGCGTACTCGTCGGCCGATCCCTCATCGAGGTCGATCCAGTACATCTGGCCGATGCGCTCGGAGGCGGAGAACTGGGCCGCCGAGTAGGTCTTGCCGGCGCCTTCTTCCCCTTCGATGAGGATCAGCGGCCACGGAACGATGCCGGTCGGCTTGCGGGTCTTGAGCTTGAGGGCGGGCGGCTTTGAGGCGCCCGCGGGTGCGTTCACGATCTGGCTCCAAGAGGTCGTGTCAGTCCGCGCGCAGGGCGCGGACTTGGAATAGGGGTGTCCACTCCGGGTGGTCGACCAGCAGGAGCCGGACGTACCGGGAGCGGTAGTCGTTGTTCAGCGCGAACTCGTCACCCCGGGTCGCCGCGCCGTACTGGTAGCGCAGGAGCTCGAAGAGCATTCCGATGCCGATACGGCCGAACCCTTGCTCTGCGCAGTCGGCGGTCATCCGGGCCAGCGCCTTGAGCACCCAGGGGTTGAGGGTGTGGAACGCCTCGAACCTCTGCTGGATGGACAGGTCACCAACGTCGGCGGGGTGGCGGACGGGCTGGATGGTGCCGAACAACGGCGGCTGCTGAATCGGCAAGGTTCCCTCACAGGAATAGACCTGGCACTGTGGGGTGTTGGAATCTATCTCTGCCCAACGGAAATGTCGATCAACAAGCGCCCCGGGCACCGGCGGGCGGCCCCCGGCAAGAGTGGGACGCCAACCCGCCCTGCCGCACACCGCGCCCGGCGACCGCGGATCGCTCGGCCGACATGGCACCCCCCGAAAGAATAGAAGCGCACCCCCAACGAGTACGCTTCTATTCTATATGCAAACGGAGGTGGAATCAAAACAACTCCCACTAGCTACGGCCTAGTTGTCAGCCTTCCGCGCAGCAGGCCCACGCGGGGTGATCTTCGACCCCGGGCCGTCGTAGCTGCCCTCCCGCAGGGCAGCCAACACCCTGTCGTCCGTTACCCAGTCCACCCCGCGGGCGCTGGCCTGAAGAGCGGGCGCATCGGCAACGAACGGCTCCAGGAGCCAGATCGGCGATCCGGACAGCGTGTAGTCGGCAGGGCGCAGTCGGCCGGTACTCATCGCCTTCCGAAGCAGCGCCGCCGACGGCAGCCGAAACAGGGCCACGAGCTCGGCCTGCCCCACCAACGGTGGAAGCTGATCGACCTCGGTTACCCAACGCCCCGGACTCTGCTCCTCGACCAGGCGCGCGAGTACCACCTCGTTGAGCTGCTTCGGGCGGGGCGTGGTCGCCCCGAAGCTCTTCGCGAACTGGAGAAGCCAGTAGGGTGAGCCGCTGACGATCTTGGCGTACCGGTAGTCGAGCCGGTTATCCCGGCTGATCCACTGACTTACCTGGAGCCGCTTCACGTCGTAGAGAGCCGCGAACTCGGCACCGCCGGCCAAGTACGGCTTCCTCACGTCTGAGCTGTCTGCGCCCGCCACTCCATCGCCTCCCGGTCACGAACCTCTGCATATAGATTCTAACCAGGGAGAGGTGAGCCGCCCGCACCCCCTCGGTGGCACGGTAGTGTGGGTGCTTCCAAGAGGTCGAAGGCCCCCGCCGCGAAGCGGGGGCCTTCTTCCATGCTCGGGGAGACGGCCCGGCGACGCCCCTCCCTGTCAGGTCCGGGGGAGCACGGCCCTCGCAAGCTCGTACTTGGGCGGTCGCGCGTAGCCGAGGAGCCAGCCGAATCGCGGCGACACTTGCTCCTCCGCGAACCGGAAGGCCCCGTAGTAGGCGAACGTCACCGTCGGGGTCAGTACTCCGGTGAGAGCCGTCTCGTCCAGGTCGAGACCGTGGCGCAGCGCCACGGCAACGAGCCATCCCACTGCGGCCGGGACGCCGGTGCGCAGCAGGGATGCGTACAGGTTCATCTTCTTCTCCAGATCGCCCCCGCGCCTGGTTACTTGAACAGCCGGCGCCACGTCTCAGGACCGGGGTAGCCGTCAGCGTCCGATCCCTTCCAGCCCTGGTGGTGCTGGAAGGCCGCGACGTTGAGACGGTCGGCCTCGCCCCAGTCCTTCGACGGCCCGACCTTGTAGTGGGACCCGAACCCCTTCCTTACGAGCTGCTGGCCGAGCAACAGGATGTGGGCGTTGCTCTTCCCCGGTCCGAAGGCAGACGCGCCAGGAAATGGGTGCGGTGTCGGTTTCGGTTTGGGCTTCGGCGCCTGAGGGCTCTTGCTCGGCCAGTTCGGCATCGGGCCGGGGTCCGTGTGACCGTTCTCGGGGGCCTGGCCATGGCCGTAGTGGCCTCCCTTGGTCTCCCACACGCGCTCGCTGCGGTTGGCCTTCCAGGTCGGCTTGCCCATGGGCCAGGTGTCCGGCACGCCCCAGCCACCGGTCCACGCAAGGATCTTATCCAGGCCCTTGCACGGGGTGTCAGCGACTGTGGCGTATGTCTTGCCGCCGACACGGCAGTGTGGAAAGAACAGGGTCTCCACCTGGATGACGACCTTTCCGGCCCGGTTGGTGCGGGTGCCACCGGCCAGGTCGACTACCGACTTGGAGCGGCTGGTCGCCGGATAGAACTGGGCGATCCTGCCGCTGAAAGGGTCCCAGAGCAGATGCGGGGCCGCCGAAGAGCCGCCGCCCGTGAAGTACCGCACGAGGTTGCTGAACGGCACAAGGTCGGCGGGCTTGGAGGCTGTGGCGTTCTTGTCCCAGGTGATGTGCCAGAGCACCTTAGGCGGGTACTGCTTGTCGGTGGGTGCGGTGTCTCTGAGCGGATGCCGCTCCGCCCCGGGCAGCCAGGGATCGGTCATGGCGCGTCCTGCTTCTCCCCCGCGCCTGCTTCGTACTGCGGTCCTATTTTCCCTGGCCCGCGATCAGCCAGGTAGTGATCAACGCTACGACGATCGGGGCAATGATCGCAGAGATGGCCAGCCTCCGGTTCGTGCTCCGCTCCGACAACTCCCGGTCCCGCTCGGCCTTCACGTCCGCCAGGTCGGATTCCAGAGCCCGAAGCCGCAGTTCATCGGTGCGGCGGTCTGCGGTGTACGCCTCTTTAGTGACCATTTCAGCCAGCCGGGAGGCGAAGTCTGCGAAGTCGGAGCGCAGGTCGTCACGCATCTGCTGCATGGCGCGCAGCAGCTCCCACGGGGTGGGGTCCTGAGTGGGCGCGGACACTGGCACTCCTCAACAAGCAGCGGCCCCGCGCCGCACTCACTCTACTGCGGCCCCACCGACACCCAACGGCCCTCGCGGAACACTGCATGCAGATCCCGGCGTACACACACCCCCCTGATCAGGCCTCCCAGCACACGCAGAGGGCCCACCTGGCAATCCGGGTGGGCCCTGCAATCTGACTGAGGGGGTTCGCCCAACTCGGTCTACGGACCAACTCTGGATCGCCCCCGCTACTCCTTGCCTATGTCCCAGTTCATCAGGACACTCATTTCGGTCATCCCGAGGCTCTCATAGAGCTTCTTGTTGTGGATGTCCTCCCCCAGCAGGTTGATCCGCAGACTGAGAGCTCCCTCCGCGCGGGCGGATTGTGCGCACGCCCGCATAACGGACCTTCCGTACCCCTGCCCGCGGTACTCGGCGTCCACCTCAACATTGAGAATCATGGCGTAGCGCTGCTCACCTGCGCCTCTGAGCGCGTACCAGAGCCGCCCCACAGGTCGTTCCTCTCCATCCACGGTGATCACACAGAGAGTGTTGTCTGGGGTGTCGAGGCCTTGAGGGAGCAACCTGGTGAATTCTCGGTGGGCGCGGGCTTCCGAGTCCGCGCGCGAAACCACCCCTGCCCCAGACGTGCGGGACGCGTAGTCCGCGAGGACGTACGGGACGTAGGACTCGTAGTCCTGAGGCGTCATTGGGACCAGATCGACCTGTCCACTGGTGCTGCTCATGATGTCTTCTCCGAAGCTGACTGGTTTTCGGTGGCGGGAAGTGCTTTCGGGCTGTTGGTAGAAACGCCCACTTCCCGCACACTCCGGCTGGAGACCGAGAGGGTCGCCGCGAGGACAATCACTAGCCCACCCACGACGAGAAGGTCTCGCGTCCCAATGTTGTCCGCTAGAGGCCCGGCGAGTGCCTGCCCTACCGGGATGGCGGCAGAGGATCCGATGATTTGGAACGAGGCCACACGTGCCAGCCGATCCGGAGCGATCGTGCTTTGGACAGCCGCCCCAGAGGCAACCATGACCTGCTCCATCGAGAGGCCCGCTAGGAAACCTGCGGCCATGAGAAGCACCGGGCGAGCGCTGAATGCGAGTGCAAGTGGAAGGATCGCGCTGACCGCCGTCATTGCAACGCCCGTTGCCACCCCCCGCTGAGGCCTCCAGCGCAGGGCGACCAGGCCGCCTGCGATGGTGCCGGCGGTGTAGGAAGCGAGCACAAGCCCCCAAGCCGCCTTACCGATGTCATGCAAGGCGATAACGGGCCCGAGGACCTGGATCGATCCCGCCCACACGGCCTGCCAGACAGTGGCTTGCAGAACGACGATCCACAACCAGGTGTGCGAGACGAACTCGGACCACCCTTCCCGCATGTCCGACAGCAGCTTCCCCCGCTTGGGCAGCTTGACCTGCCCCGTCGTCTTCACGCGACTGAACAGGTAGGCGGCGAACACGTAGGTCGCAGCATCCACGATCAGTCCCCAGCCGGAACCCCAGGCCGCCACGAGAATTCCGCCGATAGACGATCCGATAACGAGGGCAAGGTTCGTCGACAGGCGGAGCAAAGCATTGGCCTGTGGCAGCAAATCCTTCGGCACAGTCTGGGGGACGACCGCCATACTGCTCGGCATTGCCAGTGCCGAAAGTGCTCCGCTCAGGGACGCGAGGACAAAGAGCAGCGGCATTGAGCAGAAGCTATAGATGAGCGCGAGGCCCACAACAGCCTGGACACACCCAGCCGCTAGTGACGACCCTTGCATAAGGAGAGCGCGTGGCATCCTGTCCGCCAGTACACCGCCATAGAGCATGACGATGGTGCTGGTTAGGGCACGCACGGCGACCAAAGCACCAAGCTGGGCTGCTGAGCCGGTAAGGTCCAGAACCGCGAACGCGAGGGCGACCGGGGCAATCCCGTTTCCCAGGAAGCTGATGAAGCGGCCCGCAGCGACGTTCTTGAAAGCCTCGTGCTTCATCGGCAGGAGAGAGTATTTGCCGGCGGCCACGTCGTCTTCTTTCTCGGTCTTCTACTGCTTGGAGGAACGGCCGGGCGCAACGTAGCGGTGCGGCATTCCGTCACCCTGGACGAGCGGTGCACCGCAGGCCATGAAGAACGTCGGGAACTCGTCGGCCTGGTCAAGACGGCAGATTTTCTCGACGTCGTCGTCGCGGAACGCCCCGGTCAAAGATGCCCCGAGGCCGAGTGCCGCCGCAGTCATGGAGAAGACCTGCGACAGGTGGCCGACGTTGTGCAGAAGTATCTTGTAGGCCCTCGGGTGTGGATACTTCCAAGCCATCCGTGAGGCGACCGCTGTGGTAAAGACGCAGAAGGCAGCACCCGCAGCAATGGTCTGGTCGTGGATCACCCGCTGAATCTCGGCGCGAGATACCTCTTCACCTACAGGAATCAGACCGTGACGGATGGCGTCGTAGCGATAGACGCCAGGCACCAGTCCCGTCACGTTGAATATCACGAGTTATGCCTCTACTTCATGCCGCGCTCCCCCTGAGGCGCTGGCACGCAGCTGAAGCACCCCCATGCTGCCAGCGTCGACGAATCTCAACGGACCGAATGTGTAATGGAGCAGCGAGGAGAATTCATCGATCGCGATGGGCTCATCACTGAAGTCGCGATGGGTCCTTCGCCCTTCCAGAACCGACTTGAAACTGTCGTTCATGTCGGCCCAAACTCGGGGCAGGAAGACAATCTCACCGTCGTCCGCAAGAGCTTTACTGTTGGCAGGTTTCTCCCCGCGCTCCGCGAGCCGCTCAAAGTACTCGGGGATCTCGTGCTCGCTGCCGCGCACAAACGGGGCATTACGGATCGATGTATGGAAGAGCCACGCGAGGTTGCCCCACTGCCGCCACGGACTGGGGACCCCAACGGTCTCTCCCTTTCCATCCGCGTCGGCTCCGTCCGTTTCGGTGAGGAAACCGAGCGAAAGCAGGCTAAGGGCGGCTTGACGAATCTGCTCGTCTCCCCCGGTCAACAAATCCAGGTCAGTCGACTCTCGGGCCGAAATGACCAGTTCAGCGATCTTAGGGTGGAGGCGGACGCGCTTAGGGACAAGTGGGGAAGATGCGAATATTTCCGCACCGTCCATGCTCACAAATACAGGGTTTACTGCACGCACCTGCATGATAAATGCTACCTAGTCCCGGTTTTCGGTCTCGAAATTACGAAGGCGGAGGCGCCTTTGATGCTCCCCGAAGAGAGAGCCGTCCGGGTGCCTACCGATCATGTAGTCCCGGGTCCACCGGGCGCCGTACTCGGGGGTCCCTGGAATCTGGGCCCGTTTGCGAAATTCATCCCGAGATCGCCGCCACTCCTGATATTCAATATCATCCGGCATGTGATCCAGAGAGGACTGTGTCGGGCGGAACGATTCCAATTGATGACGGCGCTGAGGAACGACCATGCAAATGGGATCATCAGCCGCGAAAGAGATTCGCGCATCGGAGCGCGTCACCTGCCAACTCATGAGGAACGAGGCTGGTGTCCAGTCGGTCTCGATCAGCCCTTCAAGAGGACTAACACCGTCTTTAGGAAAGTTCGCGGGGCCTCGCACCAGGAGGTTCCACCCCGGGGAAGTCCTGAAGAAATATGGAATCCTGAAGGATACGATTCCATGTCCGAATATGCTCTCCGCCGGCGCGGGAAGGCTGGCATCCTCGTAGGTAATTTTCAGATCTGCGGGTGACTGCCCACCGCGCCAAATGACCGAAAATTCCTGGCTGTTACGGAGCCACCATCCAGCCTGATTCGCTATCAGCAGCGGGAGACATCGGTTCGCGTTTCGCTTGAATGTCTCATCCATCCAGGCGCGCGCGTGACCAGCGGGCTCCAGCTGCATATCTGGGCCTCGCTGGAGTCGATATGCAGAAAGGGAGTGATCGCCTACATCCGGCAAAGATTCCCAGTCGCCCAATTCATCCATGTTTCCCGCTCGGCGATTCGCCGCTAGTCGTATTATAAAGGGCTAGTCGGCGCTCACCTTACCGGTGGCGCCGACTAGAGGTCCCGAACTAGTCGGGAACCGTGTCGAAGCAGAGGAGGGACTCGCCCTCGTTCTCCACAACGACAACAAGCGCCTCGTTGGAAGTCTCCATGTGTTTCACCCCCGTTTGCGAATGCGTTGTCGACCCCCTGTCGACGAATTGATCCTCACACGACCCACGCACCACCACAACCCCATTCGACGAAACGTTTAAGCATGAACACGCAGGGTGATGCAAAATATCTAAAACTTGCTAATAGCATTTGAACTACCCTAAACATATCCAATGCGCCGCATCTACCGCGATTCGGGCGACCACCGAGCCACCCATTAACGCGGACTCAGTAGCCACCCAAATCGACCGGGGGTAGCCGATCGATAGGTTTTACTCAGGGTTGTTGCGGAATTCGCGTGGCCGAGATGATGCGATTACCCCCTGCCGACTCGGCCCCCTGCTCGGCTCTCACTCCAGGGAGAGGAGGACGGACTCCAGGCTGAACCATTTAACGTTGCTGCCGGTGGTGTTGTAGACGGTGAAGGAGCCGTCTACGCCCCACGAAATTCTGGTTGCGGCTACGCCGGCGGCGTTGTTGCGCCCCACGGGAGCGGGCACGCTGTAGGAGGGAGTGAAGGACGTGAGCGCCGCGAAAACAGCGTCGGCTGTGAGGCCGCCCGACGCCGTCACGTTGACCGTTCCGGCCATCTGAAGGAATCGCTGCCCGGCGATGGTGATCTCCCGCCACCGGGCGTCGCCGTCGCCGTGCGTGAAACCGGACTTGAGCGAGAGCTTTGTCCAGGAGGGAGAACCGTCCACCAGGATGCCGCCTCCGCGCATGTGGACCAGGCCGTCCTTCTCGACGGTGATTCCCCCGTTGAACTGCACCCTGCCCGTTGCGCTCATACCGTCAGGTGTGATGTTCAGCTTGACCAGACCGGAACTCAGTGCCGCCTGGTCGCCGCGCAACAGGAGTATCGACGCGGGCCCGACTGTGCCGTTCTGTGCGAAGAGTTTGATCTCGGAGGTGCTGTTGTCCGTCCCGCCCATGGCGTCAATGAAGCAGAACGACCTCCGGAAGTTGGTGTCGAGCCGGAATCCAGCACCGCTTCCCAGCGCCGGTGAGCGCAGCCACATGAGGGCTGGGCCGTCGTCCGTCGTCGGCGCAGCGATCCGCACTTCCGGTACGACCGTGCCGCCCGCGCTCACCGTGTTGGAGCTGAACATGCCGGGGCCGCTTTCCTGCGGATGTCCTGAGTACATCGCGACTCCGGGCACGCCTGATCCCGCCGCTTCGGGAGCCATGATGAGCCGTGGTCCGCTCGTCCCCGTCCGCACTGTGCCGCCAGTGACGACTTTCCCGGTGATGGCATCCGCCGACAGCGCAGTCGCGGTTACAGATCCCGCGACCAGGTTCTCCGGTCCCACTGCACCCGTGTGGATCGCTTCGATCTGGAGCGCATCAACCTGCATGGTCGCCGCTGAGGTCGCGGATCTCGACTCGTAGTTCAGCAGGAAATACGGGGTGATGTAACGCACCTTGTCGTGCGCCAGTGCTGGCTGGCGAGGGTCGTGGGCCTCCGCGCTGCTGCCCTTCCCGGTGGGATCGGCGCGGCCCTTCAGGTACCCGGCGAACGTCGTCCACCCGCTGCTGGTGGGCAGCGCCACCCTGGAAGCGCCCACGTAGTACTGCGATGCGGTCGCGTCGGCGCCGGTGGCGTTGACCATGGTGACGCCGTCCGCGGCGAGGCCCATGACTCCGAAGTACAGGGTGTCCAGGCCGCCCTCGCCCGGGACCGTAGCTCTCACGCGCGCGCTGATTCGGTACAGAGCGGTCGGGTCGTACGGAATGGGGCTCGTTCCTTGCAGCCGGATGTGCCCGACGGCCTGGCCGACGCTGTTGCCCGTCTCCGCGTCTCCGAGTCCCGACTCGTACGTCCACTCGGCGCCAGGTCCCTTCGTGGTGACGGCCCACGCGGTCGGGTCATCGAGGCTGTCGGTATAAGTCCGGCGGGCCGAGTCGGCGAGAGCGCCCGTGGTACGCGTGAGGTCCACCGATCCTGCGGCGAGGTCGGGGCCCGTAGCCTGGCGGGCCTGTGCGGCCACCGCGGCAGATGCCGGTCCGGGAATGCCGGAGGTGTTGACGGCGACGAGCCGCACGAACAAGCCCGTATAGGAAGACAGGGCGATCGTGACAGAAGCCCCAGACGCCGCCTCAATCGTGGCCGCCGGCCACCGGACATCCGGCACCGCGTCCACCGAGGTCAACAGGTGGACCTGTACGCGCGTCAGGTCGAGCGGCGGGGCCAAGGCGTCGATGAAGCCGCCGTCCCACGTGACCCGCAACCCTGCGAGCGCCGGTTCCGCCAGCGGGGCGCTTGGCGTCGGTGGCGGCGGGCCGTTCACTGCCACAGCCCCGGTCGTGCCGTCAGGCTGCTGCCCGATGGCGCCGCGCAGACCCCCATCCTCGTCGTACACGTCGATCGCACCGTTTTCGATGCTCGAGTACGCCAGCCGTGAGGTGCGCGAGGCCGCGGCAAGACGCCGTTCCAGCTCCGCAACCCGAGCAGCCAGCCGCGCTACCTCCGCGTTCACCCCTGCCCTCCATACGTGAAGCGGTCGGCCCGCTGAATCTGGAGCACTGCCCTCTCGCTCTCATCCTCGGATCCGGGGCTGATCTGGTACGAGACGATGCGCGACCAGGCGTCATAGTCCGTCCACTCGTCGTGCACCCTCACCCGCACGTCGTCACCGATCTGCCACGACCCGATGGGCGCAGCCGGGTGATCCCGAACAGCGATCTCGGTGACTTCGCCGACGACCTGGCGTGAGACCCGCTCGGTGCGGGCGCGCGCGGCGAGTCGATCCTGCGCCTTCTCTGCGGGAGCTTCGACGAGTGACTCCAGGCGCAAGCGTCCGTTGCGCACAGCATCGACGACCCGGCGCCTGCTGCGCCCTTCACCGGCGCCGAGCGCGATCACGGCCTGGGCGGCCTGGTCCGCGTCGTACTCCACCGGCACGTTGGAAACGATGTTGATCCCCGTCTCGAACGCGATGTCCGTCCTGCGGGTGCCGAGCCTCGGCCAGCCGATACGGATCCGGTGACGGGGTACCTCGCCTGACCAGGACAGCGACTCGGTCCACTCCGGGCCGCCCTCGACGGCCGTCATGTCATCGATGACGTCGCCAAGCAGAGGCGCCTCCCACCAGTCGGTACGGTACGGCTCTGCCGGTGTGCCGACGGTCGTCTGCGACTCCGTGGCGTCCACGACGACACCGAGGTCACCGTCGGGTTGCTCTTGCAGGTAGCGCCAGACGTCACGGATCACCGTGCATGGGTCGGCGTTGACGTACGGGCCTCGTCCGTTGAGCTGACCGTGCAGGTCGTAACGGCGGTGCGGGTACGAGCCCGGGCCGGCCGCCTCCACCCGCATCTCAGAGCCTTCCGCGATTGCCCGCCACAACAGCCCGCCCCACAAGAGACGGCCATCCCGCTCCACGTACAGCCAGGTGTCCCCGGCGTCCACCTGGGTGCGTACCAGGTTCTGAAGTCGGGGTGCGACCGCGCCGGTGAAGGTGCCGGCGGCGCTAAGGGCGGGCCCGAACTCCACGTCGTGAAGGGGAAGATTCCAGGCCAGCACGTCGCCACTCAGTGCCCGCGCAGTGATGTACCGGTACGACATCAGCTGAGGCCCTCCACGAACTCCAAGTCCGCGACGATGGAAGTGCCGACGTCGACCGACAGATCCCCTGTCTCGGACTTGTACATGTACGTCGACAGCTTGAGTGACTGGGTGGTGCCGCGCTGCCCGGCAGAGATGGTTACGGTGTCGGCGATCATCACGGTCTGTCGGCGGATCGCTGATCCCTGGTTGTCGTCGATGTACGTGTCCTGGCCGAGGTCACCGCCGATGCTGGTCTGCATCCGGGCGAAGACGTTGGCCTTCGACATCCGCAGGCCCGCGATCGTCACCATCAGAGTGGCGGTCGCAGCCCACGGCGGGATGGTCACCGACCAGCTGGCCGCCGTCGGCCACGTGTGCCACTTGTTGTCGGAGTACGTCAGTTGGCTCATCGCGTTGGGGAACGCTGTCAGCAGCCGCCGCTCCCTGCGCGGGTTGGCGATCTTCCTGACGTCCTTGATCATTCCGTCAGTGATCGTCGCTGTGTTCGCCGGGATCTGGATCCGGGCCAATCCGATTGCGGTCATGCCCGCGGGCGCGGTAGTGGCCGTGGACGAGACACCAGGGATCACGTCAAAGAACCCGATGTCGTCCTTCGCTGGGTCCAAGACACCCTCGTATTCGGGGTCCTGCACTCGCAAGACGAGTAGATCGTTGCGGGCGCTCGCTCCGGTCGGTGCGATCGGCACCGTGCTGTCGCCGACGTTGGTCTGCGTGTACGCCCCCTGGCTGCGGGACATCGCGCCCATGAGGGTCGCAGCACCGTCGCCTACCCGAACCCCCGCTCCGGGTGTGGTCAGTTGTCGCACCTTGAGGTCGTTGCCCTCGATGACCCCCTGGTTCGACCAGGCCAAGTTTCGGGTCATCATTCGCAGCACACGGGCACTGTGCGTTGCGCCGTTGACCATGAGCGGTGGCTGTATCAGCGTCATGCGAGTTGCTCCTTACAGGGCGGTGTAGGCGTCGCGCCACGCGACGGTCAGGCGGCTTGCGTTGGTGTAGTCGGACGCGGACCAGCTGATCTCGCAGGCCCCCGGTGGGATACGAAAGAGATCCAGGCGGGAGGAACGGGTCAGGGCGTTGGAGGCGTTGGCGCCGTCCAGGAGCACCCATCGGGTTCCGGGCCGGGTCTCGATCTGGAGGACTTCCCCTGTGCGGACCGTGAGGTTCAGCTCGATGTCCCGCCGCGTGGATCCCGCCAGGTGGATCACCGGATTCGACACGGGGCCTTTGATCGTCAGAGTGGGCCAGGCCGGGGAGTCGCCGGCGTTCGCCACCCACCCGGAGCGCAGCTGCGGGTCCACCACACCCGTAGTGATCGGGGCCTTCAGCGGCGCCTTGAACCCGAGCGTGGTTGAAGCAATCGACAGCGGCAGACTGAGCTGCTGCTCTGGCTCGTCGTGCCACACCGGGTCCGTCGCGGTGAAGGACAAGGTCAGCGGAATCCAGCCGAACTTGGCCTGCGACATCGTCGCCGTCTCCAGCCGGCGCGCCCGCCCGTAAAGGCGGCGGATACCGCCGCGGCCTGGCCAGCGGACACGCAGAACGGCAAGATCCCCGGCGTCTCGCCGGATCGAAGGCATGGCAATCGCCGCGTTCAGCACCGCCAGGTCGTCAACGGCCGCCGAAGGGTCATCCGGCGTGCGTATCCCGACCTCCAGCGTCACTTCCCTGGGCTTGAAGTAGTCCACCCCCGGAAACGCCCCGTCGTCCGTCGCCAGGTCGACGTCCTGCGTGCGCAGCTCCGGCGCTCCCAGCCCGGTCACTTCTGACACCACATAGGGCGTCCCGGGGCCGAGGAGAACCCCGGCGAAGTCGTACTGGCCGTCCTTCGTGATCGTGGCCATCAGATGCGACCTCCGCGCTGCGCGTTCCGAAGGCGGCGCATGATCTCGAAGCCGACGGTGTCGGCCGTATCCCGGTCGGCGCCGCCGGTGACAGTGACGGGCATCGACCCGACGAGTGCCGCCGGCTGCTCACGCACGACCACCACCTGAACCCCGGCGGCAGGCCGGGCGTCCACGAGGCGGCTCGGCCCGCTCACACCCCGCGAGGTGAGGTGGTATCCGAACCGTCCGGCCACGTCACGAAGTACCGCGGTCGCTGAATCCCGTTGGGCTCCCCCGAGGGGGATGAAGGCTTCGCCGCTTGTCTGGGGCTCGGCGAACCGCACGAGCCCGTTACTGGTGGCGTACAGGCCAGGGGTGAGAATCCCGCCGTTCGCGTACGACAGGCCACGGTTGGCGCGGCTGAGGTCGGACACGAACCTGTCGCCCCGCCCGCCCAGGGCCCTCTTGATCTGCCCAAGGCCCTTGGTCGCAGTCTCGATGACGCTGTCCTCATCAAGTCCCGTCGTCTCCGCAACATCGTGCAAGCCGGTCCTGCTGGACTTAACAGCGGCGATGATCGACACGAGGTCCGCGACCTGATCCGATGTGAGGGCGGTGTTCGCCCTCTTCGCTGCGGAATTCGCCGCCGACGCCTTCTTGTTGTCCTTCACCGCAGCCGCTGCAAGCTCCATGGCGGCCTGGTCGTCCTGCGCTGCCAGTTGCTTGGCGAGGTCTCCGTACCCCTTACCGGCGAGGGTCGCCAGGTTCCGGGCGAAGGCGTCGTCAGCTCCGGTGGCCTTGTTGAGCTGGCGGACGTAGTCCGTCAGGCTCGCTTTCGCCTCAGCGGCCAGGCCGCGAAGCTCCTTCGCCATCTCATCGACGTACTTCTTCGAACCGCGCGCCATCTTCTTCGTGAGGGCGATCCCGTCCTCGCCCATCGACGCCAGAGCATCTGCGACGTCAGCGCCCGCCCGGTCAGCCACTGTGGAGAGGTCCTTCGCCCACACCTGGTTGGCCCTGCTGTTCGCCTTCAGCTTCCTCTCAACGGCGCCCTCATCGAAGTAGTCGACTTCGGTGACCTTGGTCGTCCACTTCCCGTTCTTGCCCTTGACCCGCTTCTTGACCTTCTTCGTCTTGTGTCCGGCGTCTCCCGCGTCCGAGGAGGAGTACAGCGACCCGGTCGCCGGGTCGTACGTCCAGTCGGTGACACCGCCCTGCGCGTTCCACTCGATGCCGGCCGGGTCGCCGCCCAGACGGCGCACGATCTCTTCCGTGATGGCGCGGGATCTGGGGCGCTTACTCACCGCCAGGGGCACATAACCCTCGCCCTGGGTCTCGTCCTCACCCCACACCCGCCATGAGCCACCCCGTGCGATCTGGGCAATGTGCTGCTCGGTCCCCTTCCGAACACCGCCATTGGCGTAGTACGACACCACTCCGCCGTCAGCCTCAGCCAAGCCCTGGTAGCCGTTCGCGTACGGTCCGTGGGTTCCGGTCGGTGAATACGGGGCATTCTTGTACGCGAAGTACACAGGGATGTTCACCGACGGCGGCTTGGACACGCTGATCGCAATGTTCTTGCTCCCGGGGATCCTCCCCACGGAAGCTCCGATCGCGTCGAGCTGGTTTTTGACCGCTGCCATGTTCCCCGACAGCAGCGCCGAGGTCAGGGCGGCTGCGGCGGCCGTGCCCTTGGTCTGGGAGACAGCCACGATGAGACTGAGCATTCCCGACCACTCGGCGTTCGACTGGATCCCCGCCGCCTTGAAGGCTCCCGTCACACCTGACAGATCCGGTGCCTCGATCGGCATGTCCGCGCCGTAGAGGTATCCGAGCTGCGTACGGATATCTTCGACGTCGCCCTTCAGGAACGACTGCGCGAGGGACGTCGACGCTTCCTTCCCGAACTTGGCGGAGACGTCGGCGAGCAGGCTCATGCCCTGTTCGAGCTGTGCGGCCGCAGCCTTGGGCAGCCTCTTCGCCGCGTTCGACATGTCGGCAACCGTCATGTCCCTCATGACCCGTGCCAGCTTGCCCGGGTCATTGGTCGCAGACGCGTCCGCCCACGCCTCGGCGGTCTTCTTCCCGTACTTCGCGGAAATCGCGGGCAGCTGCTCCATGCCTGCGCGGAAGGCCGGAGTGGCTCGCGCCGACGACTCCCGGATGATCGATTCGAGCTCGTCGGCAACCTTGCCCTTCCCGTGCTGCAACTGCTTCACGAGCTCATCGAGGAGCGGCGCCGAGTCCGGCCCGAGATCGGAGAAGTGGTCGGCGAGATCAAGGCGCCCCTCGGAAGCGAGCTCCCCCAGGTTCTTCTGGAACTCCCGCTGTGCCTTGAGCTGCTTCTGCAGCTCCTGGACGTAGTCGGACAGGGATGCCTTGGAGACGTCGGCTGACCGGCCTGCCTGCCGGTTGGCCTCTGCGACCTTGTCCTGTGCGGCCTTCCACGCCTTGGCGGGGTCAACGATGGACGCGAGAGACTTGCCCATCGCCTCCATCTGGTCGGTGAACTGGGGCGACCCCGTCTTGTCCGTAGGCAGGGACTGTGTGAGATCCCACGCGCCCAGCAGCTCCCGCCGGTTGTGCTCGATCTTGTTGTTGACGATGGCCATATTCGCGGCAAGGTCGCTCTCCTTCTTGACCGCGTTCGACCAGATCTTGTGCTGCTTGTCCAGCACCCCTTTGGCCCGGTCGAAGGAGATGTCATAGGTGTAGGTCCCCCCGGCGACCTCCCATGACGCTGCCTTCGCACTGGCCAGCTCCTCCTTGAGCTGTCGGAGTTTCTGGCCACCGGAAGTGATCGCATCGATGGCCGTCGCCACGTCCACCCCGGCGTCCTTCAGCTTCTTCACGTCGTCGCTGTTGGTGAGCTGTTCAGTCAGCGTCCGCAGTCCCGCGCCCTGCTCGCCCTCATCACGTTCCTTACGGAGGGCATCGACCAGTTCGTCGGTAGCAGCCTTCGCCTTCTGCTTGCTCGCCGAGTAGGCGGCATAGACGCCCACCCCGACGGCCATAAGGGCAGTGAGGGCTCCGACTGCGATCCCCGCGCCGCTCAAGACCGCGGGGAGCGCCGATCCTCCCGCTCTCGCTGCGGCCAGTTCGGTGCGGAATGCCGTGAGCTGCGCACCGAAACGTAGGAACGCGGCCTTCCCCAGCATCGCCACCGCCGACAGGGCTATCAGGACGCCCATCAGTGACTTCACCGGTCCGGGCAGGTCGTTGACCGCACCGGCGAGCACGTTCAGGAACTCCCCCGCCGTCTGCAAAGCAGGCAAGAGCACCCGCGCCATGTCAATGCCAAGGGCCTGGGCCTGGTTTCGGAACAAGCTCCACTGGCCGGCGGTCGTGTCCATCTGGATCGCATACGCCTTCTGCGTCGCACCAGCCCGCTGCACTTCCTGGCTGATCCCCTGGTACACGGTGGCGTAGTTCTCACCGTCGGCCGCCGACAGGGCGAGCGCAGCTCTCACCGCGCGGATGTCCCTGAGCAGAGGGACCAGCTGATCCGCGCTTCCGCCGGTGGCGTTGCGTACCTTCTGCATGACCACGTACAAACCGTCCTGCTGAAGGGCGGCCGAGGCAGACTCGTAGCCGAAGCCCTTGATCATGGCGGACAGCTCCTGAGTGGGCTTCATCATCCGCGTGAGCAGCATGTTGAGCGCCGTCACACCCTCTGCTGCGGGAATGCCCGACAGGGTGACAGCAGCGAGCGCGGAACTGATGTCGTCGAATGTGACGCCCGCGGCGGCTGCCATCGGAACGACGTCTCCGAGCTGCTGCGCCAACTCGTCAAACGACACCACGCCGTAGTTGACCGTCTGGAACATGGTGTCCATGACGTCGTTCGCCTGGGAGGCGTCCATGCCGTACGCCTTCAGCACACCGAGCAGGGCCCGGGCCGACGTCTCGGTGGTGGTCAGGCCCGCTGCGGCACCCCGCGCGGCCACACGGAGGATCGTCATCGCGTCTGCGCCGTCGAACCCGGTACTGACGATCTGGTACAAACCCTCGGCCAGCTGGTCAGCGGACTGCGGGAGCTGGGTACTCAGGTCGACGATCTGGTTCGTGAACTGCTCGATGTTGGTGTTGTTGATCTCCTGCGAGATCGTCATGACGTTCGCCATGTGCTTCTCAAGCTCGATGGCGCTACGCACGCCCATCACGAACGCACCGCCGAGAGCAACGCCCATCACGGTGAACCCGGTGGCCATCGCGCGGCGAGTCCGCTCCGACCGGGCCGCGAGCCCGTTGAGGTCACCATCGAGTCGGCGGACCTGCCCACCGAAAGCGGTGACCTGACCGGCCGCTGTGCGCAGGCCGCCAACCAGCCCGGAGACACCGGCCTGAACTTGGACGTACAGGGTGTAGGCCCCAGCCACTGGCTACGCCTTCTTCCTGGGCCGAAGCCCGACCTTCACCCCACGCCCCTCCGGACCATCCGGGACCTGCTCTTGCTCCATCGCGATCAGCTCGCACCCGACGCACCGGTGTGTTTCAGTCACGTAGGCGAAGCGGTGGCCACCCGCGTCGTCGTCCCACTCCTCCGGCCGGGTCCCGCACCCCTCGCACACCGACCGCGAGTAGGCAAGGAAGGAGACGGCTTTCGCGCGGTCGAGCGCCGACCATCGCCCCTCCCCCGCCCCCGTGAACTGCGAGTGCGGGATGCCGTGCGAAGCGCAGACCTCCATCTCCGCGCGGAAGCCCGGGTCGGAGATCAGCCTTTTCCCAGATCAGCTCGCAGCGTCTGGTTGACCAACAGGGCGCAGGTGAAGAGCGCCTTCGCCTCGGAGTCCGGCCAGGCGTCAAGGAGTTCCTGCGCATCCTGCTCGCTCATGCCGGGAACCACCTCATCCAGCTCGTTCCGCTCGATGTGGCAGGCGGAGATGAGGGCGGCCGGATAGGTCTCCACGTTGTACTCCATGCCCTGGTCGGCCTGGGCCTCCGTCGGAGAGTGGTCACGCAGAAGCTGCTCCCAGGCAGGTCGCGGCAGAGCCCGAAACGTCAGGACGACCGTCACCTCGTCCAAGGCCAGTTCGACAGCTTCAAGTCGGAGCTGAGCGGCAACTACATCCGGTTGGGCTACCGTCCAGTCCTCACGGTCGGCCTCCGAGACGCCCTGCTCTATGGACTGTGCCCGGGCCGCAGTGCGGGCCTTAGCAAGTTCCATTGCTGCGTCGGTGACGTTCTTCTTCGCCTGGTCGTCATCGCACATGCGAAGGCTGCGCTCGGGGAGCTTACGAGCTTTCAGCCGCGCCATCTTCGCCGACCAGTGGGCGTCGCGGGCGACGGCCGTCGCCGGGGGTTCGGATATCGCTGTGGTGGTCATGCGGCAGCCCCGGCTCAGACTGTCTTCGCCGGCACCGCGGCGTCGAGGGTGGGCTCGTCGGTGATGCCGAAGGTGACCTTGAACTTCGCAGGTTCGGAAGCGGTGCTGTACGAGGGGCTTCGGCTACCGACTCGGATGGGGAACACATCGAGCGACTTGGACTGCGGCACGTCGCCCTTGCGCAGGATGGCGATGAAGCCGATGACGCCCTTGGACAGCAGAGTCTCGACGTCGTCGTTGACCTTGTCCTCGTAGAACGTCAGCGCGCTGTTGTCCGCCTTGTCCTCGCCGGGGATGGTGGTGGCGAACGTCGACCCCATGTCCGGGGTATCGATCGGAGTGTTCTCCAACGACCAGCCCTCGACGTCGGAGATGGTGTCCGACAGGTTCGTGGCGTTGGTGGGCCCGAGTTCGGCGCGGGTGGGAACGTTGTCGTCGGACGCGATCTTCTGCAGGAAGTAGAAGAGGGTGGTGCCTCGGCGCATGAAACGCTGCTGCGTGGTTGCCACGCGACTCTCACTCTCCGGGGACGCTGAAAGCCCCGAAATACGGCAGGCCCGTCCCCAACAGATCAAGCTGGGAGTCAGCCCGTACCGAGTGGTCGGGCGTCCGCGATGGGCCTCCGCGGTGAGGTGCGGCGGTCAGCCGAGAGTGGTGACCTCGATCGCAAACCGCTGAACGTAACTGTATACGCCGCTGGCGACGGCCACGCCTTCCTCTTTGTCCAGTTCACGGGACATGACCACGTAGCCGGCGGCAGCGATCGGGTAGGTGTAGCCGAGCGGGGTTCGGGCGAGGATGCCCGCGCGGACTTTGTCGGCCATCCACTCCGCCTGCTCGGCCGTCGTAGCAACTGACGTGACCTGGTAGACGATTCGGGCATCTGCACTGGCGTCTCCGAAGGGCGGCCCGTCGCTGATCGACCCGACTGGGTAGAGCACGCTGTACGGGGTCGCCGTGCCAGTTGGCAGGCTGCTGGAAGTGGGCGCCGTTCCGTACCCGCAGGACCGGCCCGTCGAGCTGGCGAGCATCGCTTGGACCGCGAGACTGAGCACTCGCCCGGATACGGCCATCAGTCACCCACCGCCGCTCCGACCGCGGCCAGGAAGGCTGGACGGACCTGCTCGACAGCGGGCCCCACATGTGGGTACGGCGGCTGGTTGTAGATCCGTCCGAGGCTGTCGGCCCCGACGAAGCCGTACTCCAGGCGCCTGCTCTGCGGCTTGTTGGTCCCGACGATCGCCTCAACGTTGAGCCCACTGGTGGAGAACTCGTGGGTCCACGAACGACGGTAGTCACCCGTCGGCGCCTTCGGCCCTGGCCGACCGCTCGCGTTGGCCTTGATGGCCGTCTCCAGCAGCATGGCGTAGTGCTGCACGACGCTGGCCACCGCAGGGAGCGCGGCTGCCGCACGGGCATTCAACAAGGCGGCAATCTGAGGCGCGTTGCTGTACGAACCCGCCGACCGGTGCGCGTTCGGGTGCGGGTTACGCGGGGATGCCATCAGCTCACCCCCTGGGCTTGGTCGAACTCCCCCCGCGCCCACTGCTGGAGCTGCGCCAATATGGCCTTGGTGAAGCCGTGCGGACCGCCGTCCATGTCCGGGCGGGCCAGCGCCGCTCTCTCCAGCAGCCCGGCGTCGATGACTGAGAGGAAGTGGGCGGCTGCCGGTCCCGGCTCGTACGGGACTCCTACGGCGACCCTGGCATGGCCCTTGAAGTCAGGGCTGGTCCTGCCCCGCGCGACCTGGAGGACCAAATCGGGTGCTTGGCCCGCCTGTTGGTGAATCGTGTATCCCGACACGACGTGCGAGTAGTCGGTTCCATCTATCCGTATCGAAGCATTGCTGCCGTCCGCCGTAACCCTGACCTGCTGAAGGTCGGCGGGCGGAGTGTCCGTGATCTCCATACATTTAGCGTAGGGCGATTCCCGGACACTCCGGTTCACCTCAGGACGGCGGCGTGATCTCGTCCAGTCTCGTCACGCGCACCAGCTCCACGGTTGACGCTTCGGCCGGGTCGAGGACCTGCCAGACCCGCCCACCTGTTGCCGCGTTGCCCGAGTGCGCCACGATCACCTCAACCTGGTCGTACCGGGCTGGCACAGGCGCACTGAGCGGTGTCAGCAGCCGGTACCAGGAGACCGTGTCGTCAAGCCACTGCTTGCCGACGATCCCCTCAGCAGTCACCTGGCCGTGCCCCGACAGCATGGCACCTGGACCCTCGTAGACCAGGTCTGCGGGTACTCCTCCGAGGAGCCCTGTGTCAGGGTCGAGTGCCGGCGTGCCCGTTGGTCGGGTGACTCGCACCGTGTCGAGCAGGAGCTTGGCTTCCAGCTCCTTGCGCACTTCCTCCGGATCGAACGCCGTGGTCACTTCACGCTCCTGTCGTCTGGGTGTTCTGGTCGACCCAGGTCGTACGGACGATGCTCAGGGTGGAGGTCTCCCCGATATCAATCACACGCCACGTCCGGCCGATAGCCGACTCGTCTTCAGCCTCAACGACAGCCACGGTGTCCTCGCGCGAGGCGACCGGCGCCGACAACGGAGTGAGCAGCCGATAGCGGGACGGGGTGTCGTCTATATACGCCTGTCCGGCGAGGTGCAGGACCACGGAAGGGCCGCCGGTGGGGAAGATCGCACCCGGGCCTTCGTAGATGGTGACGGGCGGTCCGGGCTCGTACTGCCCCGTGGCCGGGTTGAAGACCGGCTCGCCAGGCCGATAGATACGGATTTTGTTGGTGAGGATCTTCTTCTCGACGATCGCGCTGACGGCCCCCAGAGTCAGCCCTTCAGTAGGCGCGCTCATACGTTCGAGCGTAGCGGGAGTCTCTGATGGCTCAGCTTCTCTGATGTCCTTTGACAGCGAAGTTAGTCCAGCGACGGCTGCTGACCTGCGTGGACTATCTTCAATGGCAACGCGGCCCTCATGACCCCATCCCAGATCTCTCAGGCGAAGGATGAGGTCGGCCGTCTAGCGGCAGATCGATCCGTTTCGGCGCGTCTGCGTCGTTCACCGCTTCGTCAGGGACTTCCAAGACCACCTGCCCGCCGCGGCGGAGGTGCCGTTGGCTCCCGACCTGATTTGCGCGTGGGTTGTGTGTTGAATCGCTCCGCCGTCACCGTCGGTGTCTCAAAGGTACCTCTTTTGTGAACGATCGATCAGTGATATCCCTAGTCACAGCCGTTGCACGGCAACCGACCGGGCTGCACGAGGGGGGAACGTGTCGGACCAGACGCGTGCGCCACAAGGCGGTCCCGCTGAACCGCCGCTGGTACTCCAGCGCCCGGCGATGCAGTTCCCGTACATGCCGAGCCCCAAGAAGATCGTCTTCGGGTACGACCCGGACGAGTTCGAGGAGTTCGTCAAGGAATGGGTTCCAGCCCTCGAACCGGACTATGAACGCGTTGAGCGCCAAGGCGGCACCGGGGACCACGGCATCGACGTGGCCGCCTACCGCAGCGTGCAAGGACTGGAAGGGCCGTGGGACAACTACCAGTGCAAGCGCTACAAGAGCGCCTTGAACTGGAGTACAGCAGCCGGCGAGATCCGCAAGATGTTCGCCGGAGCGGTACTGGGGCATTTCGTTCGGCCCATCCGGTACGTGTTCGTCGCCCCCGCCTTCGCCCGCACCCTGCGCGATGCGCTGGCGAAGCCGGAACAGACCCGTGTGAAGTTCCTGGCGGAGCTGGCGTCAACGAGTGATGAGGTCATCACCCGGTTGACGGCCGATCAGCGCCAGGAATTGACCAAGCTGGCCGAGCAGACGGATTTTTCCATGTTCTCGCCGATCGACATGGACCAAATGCTGGAGCAGCACAAGACCACCCCGTACTGGACGATGCGGTTTCCCGACGAGCAGCGCGAACGCCCTGCGATCATGACGCCCCCGGACGAGCATGACGCGGAGGAGGCGCGTTACGTTCGGCAGCTGGTGCAGGTGTATGCAGAGCGATGGAAGTCGGCGGCGAACACGCTGGAGCTGGTCGCGCAGCACCCTACGGCCAGTAAGCACATGCGGCGCCAGCGCGAGGCGTTCTACAGCGCCGAATCCTTGCGGCGCTTCGCCCGGGACGCCTATCCCGAAGGACACTTCAATGCGGTCATGGACGACGTCTGCACCGTTGCGGTAGAGGTGTGCGACAAGCGTTACGAGCTCGGCTGGGACCGGTTGCAGGATGTGCTGGAAGCGGCTGGGGGCGTTGCGCTGACACAGACAGTTCTTACTCGTTTTGTGCGGCCCCTGGACCGTATGGGGGTATGCCATCACCTGGCGAACGATTACCGACTGACATGGTGTGAGGAAGGGGGAGCCGCATGAATCCGCTCAACAGTCCACTGGAGATCGGGGTGCGGGCGCTGGTGCTGCTGGCCGAGAGCCATCCCCAGCCGCTCGACCTGGCGCAGCTGGCCGTCCTCGACCACGCCGTCCTGCATAGCGGCGACCACGACGGCCCGCCCTCCCTCCACCCCTCGCTGCCCGGGCACTCCGGAGAGCTGGGCATGAAGCGCACCGTGCTGGAGCAGGCGCTCCTCGTACTCATCCGTGCCGGGCTCGCCGGCGCCGAAGCCGACGAAACGGGTCTTGTCTACCGGGCGACCGACCGTGGGCCCGCATTCGTCGACATCCTCGAAACCCCCTATGTGGGGCGGCTGCGTGAGCGTGCCAAGTGGGCCGTGCACCAATGGGCCCCTGGCATCGACGTACGCGAGGCCACTGCGGAGCTCGTGAACGGCTCCCTGTTCGCATCCACGCCCGGCGAGGGCCACCGTGAGTGAACTGCAACTGACCCACCTGACCTACTGCGGGGCCGACCGTCCCCCGGCGCAGATCATTTTCGGCCCGGAGCTGACCGTCATTTACGGCACCTCCGACACTGGCAAGTCCTTCATCGTGAAGTCGATCGAGTACATGCTGGGCGGAGCCGACCTCGCGATGGTCCCCGAGAGCGAGGGCTACACGCAGATCCTGCTGGGCCTGCTGATGCCGAACGGCAGCCCACTGACCCTGCTGCGCGCTCCCGACAGCAACAGCATCTTCCTCTACTACGCGGACCTGCGTGCCTACGTGACAGAGATGCCGGATGCGTCCGTGACCGCGGTCCATAACGTCCGCAGCCGCAACAGCCTGTCCATCCATATGCTGCGCGAGCTGGGTCTGGACGAGGTCCTGATCCGCAAGAACGAGGCCGGCGGCACCCGCCCCCTGGCTCTGGCCGATCTGCTACATCTGGCTCTTGTCACCGAAAACCGTATGGTCGGCGACGTACCCCCAGTGCTGCGCACAGGGACGGCCAATACGCGCACTGCGGAGCTGTCGGTGATGCGGTTCCTGGTCACTGGGGAAGGCGATCCGGCCGTGGACACCGGCCCCAACGCCGGGCAGCGTCGCGTCCACAAAGGCCAGGTACAGCTGCTGGACCAGCTAGTCCTCGATCTCTCGTCCAAACTCCGTACGCAGGAGAACGAGCGCCAGCTCCGCGACCGGCACATTCGGATCCGTACCGCGCTGGACGAGCAGTCTGCGCCGCTGCGCCAGACCAACGAGTCTCACCGTGAAGCGGTCGACGCCCGCATGGAAACTGCCCGCCAGCTGGCCGCGCTCGATGAGCGGCTGACCGAGGTCAGCGACCTGCTACGGCGCTTCAAGTTGCTGGAGGCGCAGTACCGTTCGGACCTGGAACGGCTGGCCATGGTCAACGAAGCGGGCAGCATCCTGGGCTACTTCAAGATTGGGGCCTGCCCGTTCTGCGGCGCTGAGCGCGAGCACCAGCAGCCCAACCACCGCCTGGAAGAATCCACACAGCTGCACACTGCCGTTGAAGCAGAAGCCGCCAAGACCACCACACTGCTCTCTGACCTGCTGCCCACCATCTCCGATCTGGATGGTGAGCAGACGGCTTTGATGAACCGCAGGGTGCAGTGGCAATCCGACATAGGGGTATGGGATCAGGTAATCGAGGAGCTGGAAGGGGGGATCGCCGCGTTGCGCTCCGACGTCGAAGACCTGGTCGAGGAACGCTCCGTCGTTGAGCGAGAACTGGAGTTGCAAGCCCGCATTGCCGAGCTGGACGACAAGAAGTCCCGGCTTGTCGGAGAAGGCGCCGTCGCCACGACGCGCCCCGCTCAGCACATCCCTACCGCCACATTGGGTGATTTCGACTCCATCCTCCAACAGATTCTCGACGCTTGGCAGGTGCCGGCCGCCGACCACGCGGAATACGACCAGTATTACGCCGAAATCCGCGCCGGCGGCCGCAAGCGGATAGAGCGTGGCAAGGGGATGCGCTCGGTCCTGCACTCGGCGTTCACTACGGCGCTGGCTCGTTTCTGCATGGATCGGGATCTGCACCATCTCGGCTTCGTTGTCCTGGACTCCCCGGTGGTCACCTATCGCGACCCCGAGCCTGACGACATCGACGATGTGGAGCTGACCTCCACCGTCGTGGACCGGTTCTACAAGGACATGCTGTCCTTCCCCGGCCAGGCCATAATCATCGAAAACGGCGACCCGCCTACCAAGGTGCTCTCCGAGGCCGCTACCTACCACTTCACGGGAACGACGAGCGGCAGAGCGGGCTTCTTCCCCAGGCACTAGCACGGCGCCGCGAGGATGCCGGTCTCGGCTGCTGCTTTGGCTGCGCTGTACGGGGTGTTGGGGTCCGGGAGGGCGGCCTCGTTGTAGTTGATGTCAGCGCCGGAGAAGACGGCGTCGGTGGACACATGGACCATGCGGACTCGGTTCTTGGCCGCGATCATCGCCAGGTGGGTGGGGCCTTTTGCCGTGGCCGCCCAGTCGACCCCGCCGCTCGATGTGTTCACGATGAGACGTGGGCGAACTTCGTCTGCCGGGGCGTCCAGGCGATCGTGGTCTCGCAAATCCAGCGGGTTCCATACGGCATGGGAGGTGTCGCCGGGCCTGGTCGCATACGTCGCGGCTGTAGGGCGGCCGGCCGCGCACGCCTGCCTGACCAGTTCGGCCCCCAGAAAGCCACTGCCGCCGATGATGAGAGTGGTCCTGTCGATCCTCTCGAAGGGGGTGTTGCAGGGCGTGGGCGGTAGTGCGGCGAGCAGGGTCGCTCTGAGGTCGGCTCTCCAGTGGCGTCGCTTACAGCACATCGACGTTGGCGCCGGAGAGTCGGTTGCGGCAGTCGAGCACGTACGGCGCGTGCTCAAGGACCGTCTCGTAGTCGAATCCCGTGTGGTCCGTGAGCAGGACGACGGCGTCGGATGCCGCGATCTCCTCCGCGGTCGCTACTACCCGGGTCAGGCGTCTGTCGGTGCGGATGTCGTCTACGACGTGCGGGTCCGCGCCACGCACCTCGGCGCCGAGGTTGAGCAATAGCTCAGCGACCCGCCCCGACGGCGACTCGCGTGCGTCGGAGGTGTTGGGCTTGTAGGCCAGCCCAAGCAGTAATACACGAGATCCGCTGACAGCCATACGGCGCGTGTTGAACGCCTCCATGAGCCGCCGAACCACGTAGTCAGGCATGTGGGCGTTCACGTCGTTGGCGAGTTCCACGAACCGGAACGGGACCCCGGCCGCGCGTTCCACCTTCCACGAGAAGAACGATGGGTCGATCGGAAGGCAGTGTCCTCCGACGCCGGGACCGGGGGTGAAGCGCATGAAGCCGAAGGGCTTGGATGCGGCGGCGTCGATCGCATCCCATAGGTTCACGCCGAGCGGCCTGGCGAGCATCGCCATCTCGTTGACCAGCGCGATGTTGACGTGTCGGAACGTGTTCTCGATCAGCTTGGTCAGCTCGGCCACTCGCGTTCCGGAGACCGGGACCGTGGTTTCCACCATGCTGTCGTAGAAGCCCTTGACCGCGTCAAGCGATGCGGCATCGATGCCGGAGACCACCTTGGGTGTCTTCTCGAACGGCCACAACCTGTTTCCCGGGTCGATGCGCTCGGGGCTGAAGCCGAGGTGGAAGTCCGCACCGGCAGTCAGCCCGGACGTCTTCTCCAAGATCGGCAGCAACAGTTCCTCGGTAGTACCGGGGTAGGTCGTGGACTCCAAGATCACAGTCGCGCCGGAGCGCAGGTGCTCGCCGAGCGTGTGGGCACAGGCCTCGACGTAGGTCAGGTCGGGCACCCCGTCCCGCAGCGGGGTCGGCACGGTGATAACCGCGAGGTCGAACGCGGGCAGCGCGTCGGCATCGTCGGTCACGCGGTAGGCCCCGGTATCCAGCACGGCGCGGAGCCGCGCCGATGCCACGTCCTCCACGTACGACTCACCAGCGGCAAGCTGACGGACGCGATGCGGGTCCACGTCGTAGCCGACGACACGGTGGCCCACCTCTGCGGCGCGTACGGCCAGCGGCAGTCCCACATAGCCCTGACCAGCGATAACAATATGCATGGCAGCTCCTACTCGATCGCAGTGCTTGAATGGACCGTCGTTCTGGCTGAGCAAGGAGAAGCACTGTGCCCCTGGTGTCTGTCGTGATGCCCGTGTACAACTCGGCAGCCACTCTCGGCCCAGCAATCCGGTCGGTGCTCACGCAGACCCACAGCGACCTGGAGCTGCTGATCACCGACGACCAGTCGTCCGATGGCTCCATGGACCTGCTCATGGAGTTCGCCCAGCAGGACAAGCGCGTCCTGCCGGAACTGGCACCCGAACGGGGCGGTGCCGGCCGGGCACGCAACCTCGCCATCGAACGGGCCCGGGGGGACTACATCGCCTTCCTCGACAGCGACGACATGTGGCTACCGGAGAAGGCCGAGCGGCAAATCGCATTCGCGGCTGCTGGTAGTGCGCCCCTGACGTTCACCAGCTATTTCAAGATGGACGCCGATTACGACGGCGAGAGCACCGACTTCATCCCGAACGGGCGTGTAGTCCGCGCGCGTGAACACGTGGACTACCGCGCGATGCTGGTCCAGGACCACATCGGGGCCCTGACCGCCATGTACGACCGCAACGTCCTGGGCACGAGGCTGATGCCGGAGATGCGGAAGCGACAGGACTACGCCCTGTGGCTGTCGATCATGCGCGATGGCGCTCATGCCCGGGGTCTGTCCGAGCCGCTCGCCGTGTACAGGGCCCACCAGGCGGGATCACTGTCCTCCAACAAGCTGTCGCTCGTCCCGTACAACTGGGAGCTGTACCGCGAGCACGAGGGACTGTCGGTTCCGCGGGCGACGCGGGCGCTGGCCGGCGCGGTGTACCAGTCGCTGCGCAACTCGCGGATCTAGGACCCTCAACAACCTGGCCAGAGACCCGCGCACCGCCTACGAGGCAGCTGGTCCGGTGGCTTCTGCGCTGCGCAGAAACAGCTGGAGCAGCAAGCGGCGGGCCTCGGGTGCGACAGCTTGCTGGCCGGCGCCGAGCGGTTCGCGCCCGTGGACCCAGCGGTGCTGGTTCACGATCAAGAAGTCACCGCGCTGGAGTGTGAAGGAGACCTGGCCGGCGACCATCTGGTCCGCGAGTTCCCTGGCCGCACGGGCGTGTTCCTCGCCGAGTCCGGACTCGACGAGCATCTTGGCGGTGAACCGAACGAATCCGAGGTGGGCCCGTTCCCCATCCAGGACGGGGAACGGGCTGTACTCCTTGCCGACGTCAGACAGATCGAAGAACGATCCGTAGCTATACGCCTCCTCGGACAGGAGCGTGCGGCTTGCCGGCGCCAAGCGCGATACGGCCGCGCGAGCGTCGGAAAGGATGCTCGCGCCGGCACCGAGCGGGTCGGGCCGGACACACAGAAGCGTCGTGTAGTCCGGCGGCTGGGTCACGTTGACCAAGTCCATGTGGAATGCGTTGTACCCCGTCCCCGTGGACAGTCCCGGATTCGCATTGAGATTGGTCCCGATCTCCTTCCACAGCGGCCATCGCCGGAAGGGCTGAAAAGGGACCGCCACTTCGGCAAGAATCGCCGTCGCCAAGCGCAAGAACTGCTCCCCGACCCCCAGAGCCTGCACGATGGCTCCCAGACGCACCACGGCGTAACCGCCAGCTGCAACGTTCAGCTTGGCGAGTAGAGCATCCCTGATTTCAGGGAAAAGCGGTATCGAACCCAGGTTGGTCCGGTACCGCACGATCGTGGAGGCCGACAGGAAGGAGCCGTCCACGCTCCAAGCGGGGAAGGCTCTTCCCATATCGATCAGGTCGTCTATCAGCTCTTCCGGCAGGTCAATGAAACAGTCTCGGCCAGCATTCACGATCTCGGGCATTACGTCCTCCTACTGCGGCGGTCGCCGCTTCAGCCTGCGGGGTCTGTCTGGCGCGTACGGATCGATGTGCAGGGGCCCGTACCGCTCGGGAGAGCGGTGGAACGGCACGGGCCTCCCGCGGGGCGGACTCGGGGTCTCGCCCCGGCGGGAACCGGCCGCGTGCAGGGGTCACACGGCCGGAGTCAGTGGGGGTACGAGGTCATCCAGGTCCACGACGGTGAATGCGCGCAGAGTGCGTACGAGCTGGGAGGCGAGGAACCATCGCAGGGCAGGGTCGCCGTACGGGACGGGGGTGTCGTCGCCTGCCAGCGCCTGAAGGCCGCTGCTGGTGTACGCGTAAGGCGTCCCGATGACCCCGTAGAGGGGAGCACTCTGCGCCAGGATCGCGACGTGTCCGTGCTCTGCGAGGTGGTCACACCGTTTCGCAGCCACGCGCGCGTGACGCAAACAGACCGGAGGCTGAGCAGAGCGTACGGGGGCACCCGTCGCGGGCATGCCGTTCTTCGCGCTCTCCAGAAAAAGGATGCCCTCGGGCGTCCGGGTGTCTCCGACGCAGACCTGACACCGCAGCCCGAGCATGCACTCGCGCTGACGGGCAGGGTGGACCAGTCGCCACCTCGGTTCACCAGACGGCAGCCCGTCGACCCCGATCGACTGTGAGACGCGGCCCCAGAGCACGCGACGAACATCACGGTCGTCCCTGGTTTCGTCCCAGTAGCCGAGGCGCGCAACGCCGGCGGAGTCGAACGTGGCCCGCAGGGAGAGAAAGGAGTCCGCCTCCTCCCCAACCCGAGCGGTGATGTAGGGAACCGGGCACGTCTTCTCGTTCACGCCGCTGCCACCACTGCGTCGGTGGGGCGGTGTGGGGCGATGATCTTTCCGCTCGGCAGGATCTCGCCGGTGTCCTCGAAGCACAGGACGCCGTTGCACAGCAGCGTCCAGCCCATGACGTGATCGCGGGCCACCGGCTTGGCCGCTTCGCGATCCGGCCTGACAGAGGCGGGGCAGGGGGGCTGGTGCTGGCACATGCGGCGTCACTTCCTGGTCGATGGTGCAGGCAGGGGGAAAGGGAGCCCTCTTCGGCGGCCCTATGGACCCGCGGGGGAGCGGTGGTTGGTCGCCGAAGAGGGTGTTCGGGGGCCGTGCTGCGCGGCGTACTTCGCGACGGATCCGGCTATCGCGGAGTTGGTCCAGCCGTAGAACCGCCCCAGCGTGATGGGGTTGTCGTTTCCCCAGAGGGCGGGGGGTTTCTCGCCCCATTCCACGGCGTAGCAAGAGTGCGGCGAGGACACCCACCGCAGGCTCGGGTGCGGGAAGCCGTCCCTGCCGCGGAGGAAGTCGCTGACCTTAAGGGCGAAGCAGATGCAGGGCACGCGGTAGAAGCCGCCGAGCCGGGAGCCGCCGACCGGCACGGCGAGGAACGGGATTCGTAGGAGCCGCAGAGCGAGACTGCTCTCCAGGAGCCTGGGGTCCGCGAGGCGTGCTGCGTACAGCTCGTAGCCGTACGCATCGGCCGGGAACCGCATCAGCGTGACCGACACCGGCGGGTGTTTGCGGGCGTTGGGGTCGTGCATCATGCACCGTCCCCGATGATCTGTGCCTCGATCAGCAGTTCGGCCAGGTCGGACAGCAGGAAGGCCAGACTCCTGGCACGAGCCACGGCCGTCCGTTGGCAGTCGGGGGCGGGCTCCTCTCGCACGGTTCGGCCGCGCTCGATGAGCGCCACCATGACCTTCGTGGGCGGGTCCTTCTGGTCGGCGACGGCGATGTCGCTGAGCCTGATCAGGTGGCCACACAGGCGGTCGACCAGCTCCACCGTCGGGGCCTCGGGCGCTGCGGTGACCTCTGAGGTGCCTGCTTCCACGATGTAGCCGATGGCCATGTCCAGGTCGGTGAAGATCGCCTCGACGTCAAGTGGGGTCCACGCTCTGACGGCTTCCAGGAGACGCATCAAGCCGTCCGCGTCGAGTGGCGGTGTCCACCGGGCAGCCACGGACCTGCCGTGGCGCGCGGAAACCACGTTGGCCTGCGGGGCCAGAACGGTGAGTGACATCGGATCTCCTGATACGGCGCCGACTGCGAGGGGTTAGGAACGCTCGGGTTCAATTGGGGCTGCGATAAAGACCCAGACGTCTTTGCCGGCCGGAGTGATGGACACAGACATGTCGTTCGCCAGGGCCCGCACCAGCATCAGACCGCGGCCCCCTTCGGCGAGCAGGCCGGCCGAGGCCGTGCGGGCGGGCGGACAGCGGTCCTGATCACGAACGATTGCGGTCACGCCATCAGGAACCTTTTGAAGCAGCAGGCTGGCCATCCGGGCCCCGTCACCGTCTGCCGCTGTGTGCTGTATGACGTTGGTCAGCAGCTCATTGACCACAATCAGCAGGAGGTCAATGCTTCCGCTGTCGATGCGCCACAGGCACAGATGCGCTTGGACTATGTCCCGCACGGTGCCCAGGTCTTCGGCACGAACGTTGAATGTCATGTCGAGTTGGCCGCTCACGCTTCTGGACATGGCTGGAATGGAAGCGCCTTGTTCGCGTGTATCGAGGAGAAGTTGCACCCTGTTCCTTCCGTTCCACCGGAACCGCTTCAACAAGCTCCGGTTGCGGTGTGTACTGGAACCGAACCGATCAGCAACCATTCAGACAGAGCGCACCGATCGCGTGCAGTACCTGATGCCGACAGCTCGAAATATCGGCATCAACGACTTCAGGGGCAGGGAATGCCGCAGCCAATGAAAGACCTCAACCCAGGGGCTTCGCCCCAGGAGTGGTTCGGGAACGAGCTGCGCGAGCTACGGAAGGCGGCGGGCTTGTCCGCCGCAACTCTGGGGCGATTAGTCCAGGTCAGCGACGACATGATCTTGGCGATCGAGAAGGGGAAGTACCCGAGCTGTCGCCGTGATGTGGCCCAACGGCTCGACGCCTATTTCGAGACTGGAGGGTTCTTCGACCGCGCTTGGCCGATGGTCTTCGGCAACCGCGATGCCGATAAAAAGCAGGCTGATGCCGATAAACACGCAGCGGGTAGGAGGGAAGGAACAGCTCAGGCGCGGTCAAGCCGCATCCTGAGCGGAGACGAACCATCTCCTCTCCCCGGGAGCCATGAGCCAGTGGACCGACGCTCGTTCCTCCAAGTCAGCGGCCTAGCCGCCTTCGCCCCCATAGACCTCACGCAAGCCTTCGCCCCCTCTGGTCTCTCCCTCCCCGAGAGTGTCAGCCTCGGCCAGATCGACCAGGTGTTGGCAGCCGCCACCGCTATCAGCGGAATGGACAACAAGCTAGGCGGCGGCGGCATGGTCCGTGACGTGGCCAGCAGCGCGATGCAATGGTCCGCCGGGCTACTGCAAGTGCACTGCGCCGAGCACCTACGCGCCGACCTGTTCGCGGCCGTCTCACGGCTCGGAATCGTCGTCGGCGCATCGGCCTTCGACGCCTACCACCACGGCGAAGCCACCAAGACGTTCAAGTTCGCAGCCGACTGCGCCGAGGAGGCCGGAGACTGGCACCTGCGTGCCAAGACCTACTCCTTCCTCGCTCGGCAGGCTGTGTGGATCGGCTCGCCAGACGACGGCCTCACCTACGCCGAGAAGGGACTTGTGCGTTCCGACCGTCTGACCGCTACGGAACAGGCGATGCTGCACACCGCACGCGCCCGCGCCTTCGGGAAGATGGGCAATGTCCGGGACACCATGGCTGCGGTCGGGGCTGCGGACGAGGCATTCACGCGCGCACGCCCATCCGAGGACCCTCCATGGATGGCCTACTACGACGCAGCGCAGCACAACGGGGACACAGCCCACGCGCTATTCGACCTCGCCATCCTGGCGGGGCAAGACCCAGGTAGGGCAGCAGGCCGGTTCAACATGGCGGTCAAGGGACACTCCGACTCCTTCAAACGGTCCCGAGCGATCTCCCGTACGAAGCTTGCCGCCCTGATGATGGCGAAGGGCGATCCGCGGCAGGCGGCGCTGATCGGACACGACGCTTTGGACGAGGTCGGCCGGCTCACGTCCCGACGGGCGGCCGACGATCTCCGACAGCTCGGCCACTTCGCAGCCAGACACCAGAAGGTTCAGGAGGCGTCAGGCCTGCGGGAACGCATCACCGCTACGGTCTCAGCATGACCCACTCCGAAGACGAGCCCGCACGGCGGGCTCTCCAACAAGCCTGTTCTGCCGTGGGCTTGGATGCCTCGTCAGCCGAATCTGTGCGCCTGGCCGAGAACGAAATATGGCGGCTCCCAGGGCAACAGGTGATCGTGCGGATCGCCCGCACCGGCCAGGGCAGTGCGGCGGCCCGTGAGGTGCGCGTAGCACGCTGGCTCGCTCGGGAGGATGTCCCGGCCGTCCGTCTGGTCGACGTGGAGCAACCAGTTGAAGTCGAGGGGAGGCCCGTGACTTTCTGGGCGGAACTCCCGCATCAGGAACACGGGTCGGTTCACGACCTGGCCCGCCTCCTGTCACGACTCCACTCGTTGCCCGTGCCAGACATCGAGCTGGGGTACCTCGATCCATTCGTCCGGGTGGACGAGCGGCTGCAAGCCGCCGCCACGATCCCTGAAAATGACAAAGACTGGCTACGCGGCCTTCACCATGACCTCGCAGCGGCCTGGACAGAGCGGCCGGTGGGCCTCCCCGACCGGGCTGTGCACGGCGATGCCTGGCCCGGCAACTTCGTCCACACGGGCGACGGGGCTCTGATGATGGATCTGGAGCGTTTCTCTATCGGCCCCCCGGAGTGGGATCTCGTGTCTACCGCCGTACGCGCGAAGACGACCGCGGCAGTCACTGCACGAGAGTACGAGCAGTTCTGTGAGGCCTATGGGTACGACGTCACGGCCTGGGAGGGCTATCGCATCCTCGCAGGTGCCAGGGAACTGCGGATGGCGACTTACGCCGCCCAGCATGCAGCTGGACACGGGGAGTGGATCAGCCAAGCGCAGTACCGGGTCGACTGCCTTCGCGGTCGATCCGGTCCGCGGCCATGGTCGTGGAAGGGCATCCTCTGATCAAACCGCCCTGTTCGTACGAGCGCGGTTCGCACCGACTCCTCTCGACATGCGCCGCACGGAAGTTGAGCCAGAATCACAACTCGCAAATAGGGCAAGCGAGCCCGCAGGCCGCCGTTATAACGCATCCACATCTGGCCGCGGGCCGAACCCGCGACGGCACCTCGGATGGCTGATCGGCCAGTCCGCTGCTTCCTCCACGCTGCGCAGCGTCCGGTTGGCCTTGTCGGGGTCCTGGTGAGACGTCCAGCCGCAGTCGAAGCCGTCGAAGACCTCCACCACGGTGACGCCGGCCTGACGGGTGCGATTGAGGGTGCCGGCGTTGTAGGCCACGGCCGACTTGGCCAGGGTGGCGGCCTCGGCCCAGGCCCGCACCGGCACTCGCGTCCCGTTGCGGTAGACGACATGTGTCAGCTGATGCTTGGCGGCGAGCCGTTCGGCGAGGTTCTTGGCGGCCTGCTTCGCGGTCATGTTGCCTGCGGCTAGCAACGACACTTCGCGGCGCGCAGCCTCCCGCGCGGCGCGGTAGAACTGGCTGGCCATCCGCTCCGCCTCTTCGGAGCGGCGCAGGAAGTCGCCGTAGGAGTCTGCCGCGAGCGACTGGAGCGCGTCACGGTGAAACGTGGTCCACGTGAAGGTCACTCCCAGGGCCTCGGCGGCCACCCGTCCGCCCTCCTCATACAGTTGAGACAGCTGCCGCTGTACGAACTGTCTCGCTTCCTGGTCGACGCGCTGACGGAACTCCCTGATCGCCCGCTTGAACTCCTCCAAGGTCCGCAAGGTGTAGGGCGTTCGTGGATTGTCGGCGAACTTAGCGATCGCTTCCCGCTGCTTGGCCGCCAGGCGCTGCCAGGCTTCGTCGAGTACGGCTGCAACCCGGCGCGCGACCTCATCAGGGTCCCCCGGCACCAGCGGCGGCCATTCGTACGGCACGGCCGCCCTACCTCGTACGCCAAGACGGCAGAAGAGGTGCTGTCACCAAGTCGGCGCTCGCCTCTCCCGCTGCCGGATCATCCGGTGCGACGAGTTCGGTGAGGCCAGCGATCTGGCGTTCCAGCCCTGCGAGATTGTTGCTCTGGTCGATGGTGACCACGCCGTCGACCGTCATGCGCAGCGGCTCGGCGAGCAGCTTGGCTCGGCGCTCTGCCAGGACCTCAGCGACGACCGCCCGGGCCCGGCCCAGGCGTGCGTACCGGGTGGCGAGGTCCACTTCGTCTGTGGCCGTGCCGAGCTGCGCCCGCAGCCAGGCGAGAAGGATCGGGTCCATCAGTGCTCCTGGATAGCCGTCGCCCGCCCCGCCCGGACGCGGACGAGGCGGGCCGAGCCGGTCTCGTGTGCCTACGCGGTGGTGCCGGAGTCGGCGGCCCTTCTGCGGCGCTTCGGGCCGGTCGGCTCCGGCTCGGGCTCCCGGGGCGCGGTGAAGCCGAAGGCTGTCAGCCCGGACTCCTCCCGCGCCTCGTCGCCCTCGGCCGGTTCTTCGCCGTCCTCCCACGCGTACGGGTTGGTGATCTCGGCGGCCAGCTCACCGTCCGGCTCGTCTCCCGGCTCCAGAACCAGCCACTCATGCGTGACCGGATGCAGGACGTGGACCGCGGTCGCAAGGCGGCGGCCCATCAGATCACCTTCGCCACGATGTGAGCGTCCGGCGTGTGCAGCACCGGCATGCCGACTGCTGCACCCTTGGTCCAGATCTGCACCGGGTCGTCCTGCGCGCCGCGGGTGATGATGACGCCCGGCCGGTCCTCCCTGGTGATCTCCGGGTTCGTGCCGCGCGACAGGGCCAGCCCTTCGGCCGTCACGCCGAAGATGGTCTGCCCCCACTTCGTACGGTCCGGGGGAAGCATGATCCAGCGGTCCTCCGGCAGCACCTTGGTCTGCACGCCGTCGACGCGCACCTGCCCCTTGTAGAAGGTGATCGGGGGCAGGCCGTAGTTGTCGCGGACCACGTTGATCTGCTGCGGGGTCAGCGTGGAGGTCGGCGTGTTCGAGGGGTTCACCGAGCCGTAGTAGGCCGCCCGGTAACTGTTGTTGGCGGCCAGGAAGCTGAACGCCTTCCGGCTGGTGACCACCAGTTCGGGGTAGGGCGCGCCTCGGTCATCCAGATACTGAATCCACGCCAGCTCGTCCTTGATCGGGTCGGAGGTGGGATCCGACCACAGCTTCGGCGCAGTCGGCAGGTTGCCCGCCGGCACACCCCAGTCGACCTCCGTGGTGAGACCGTTCTCTCCGATGAGCGAGAACTTGCCGTCGACCAGGACGTCACCCCAGGCGAGTTCGACGCGGGATCGGATCGCCTCGACGTGCCGCTCGGTGTCGTCGTACAGCAGCTCGATCAGCCGGTCCTCGTCCGCGCCGCGCGAAGCCTCAAGAAGGATCTGCTCCTGCTCGCCGACGAGGAGCTTCTGCCCCAGCGGCGGCAGCATGCCCTCGCGGGTCGTCTGCCACGCCTCGCGGGACGCGAAAGGCACGCTGGCGTCGAACGCGCGGTACTTCGCCACGTTGACGTACCGGCCGTTGTCCTTGACCCGCCACTTCACCTCGTCCTGCTCCAACGTCGGGATGATCCCGCCGTCCTTGGTGAGCAGGTGATCGGCCGGTGAGGGGATGGCGCGGGCGAAGGTTGTGAGGTCGCGGGCAGCGACGTTCTTGATCAGGTCCTGCATGGTCATCGTCGTCCGCCTCTCACACGTACCGGATCTGGGGGCCGGTCACCGACGGGGCAACCTTGGAGGTGTCGATACCGCCGGGGACCTTCGCAGCGACCACGACGCCGTGCCAGAGGAGCGCGGCAGGCACCTTCGTGGCGGTCGGCGCGAACAGCGCCTCGGCGAAGACGTGACCAGCGAGGCTCTGGCGGCCATCAGTCGCCGTCGGATCGAAGGCCCCGTACAGGCCGCTCTCCGTGATCTTTCCGACGGGCACGCCGGACAGGACTCGGCTGTACGGCTGGGTTGTGTCGGTCGACGCGGCGGTATGCGTGCCCGCGGTCAGCTTCGACATGTCGAGCGTGATGGTCTCGGTGGAGTCGGTGCCGTGCAGTGCCGCGAGCCAGGCCCGGTCGGCGGTGTACGACGTCGACGTGGTGATGGGCTGGAGTGTCACAGCCGTCCTCCCGTGGACGTGAAGCGAATCGGATTCGCACACTCACCTGGCGGTGGCGCCGTCCACGGGAGGCGTGAGGGGCGTGGTCCCCATGTCCGGCTGTCCCGCCGGTGGGGTCATAGCGTGCGCCATGACGTCGCTGAGTTGGTCAGCCAGTGACGAATCCTCGACGCCGCGCCATCTCCAATCCGGCCTCTCCGGGCTTGGGCGGTACTCCGCCGCGCGACGGCGGGCCGCCGGCGGGAGAACCACCGGGAGCGGCGGGCGAGGTCTCGCGGCTCTGACCGAACAGCTCCGGCCGTCGTTCCTTCAACTGCTCGGCAGCCGCAGCCACCGCTTCCTCGTCGGCGTCCGGCTGGTCATCCAGCACGCGGTCGATGAGGAGGATCGCATCGCCGAGGTCTTCTCCGGCTGAGCCGAGTCCTGCGAGGGCGGCTCGCCGGATGGCGGCGCGCTCCCTGGCTGCGGCCTGAGCCTCACGGGCCTCGGCCGTCCTCAGCTTCTCCTCGGCAGCCTGCTCCCGGCGTTCGACCTCCGTCAGCGCGGCCTGCTCGGCGTCGCGCTTCGTGGTGATGAACTCGCTCAGCGCCTCGGAGTTGTCGAAGCCAAGATCGCCGAGCAGCTTCTTCACGGCTGCTCGTCCGCCTTGCGTTTTCTCGCGGGCCAGCAGCCGCGAAAGATCCTCCTGCGTAACCGAACCGACAGCCGAGCCGCTGTCGTCGTCGGGCTTGTTGGAGTCATCCTCGGGAGAAGCACCGAGGATCGGGTAGATCGGCCGCCCGTCACGGCGGCGCCCGACCAGTTCAAGCGGATTGGGGAGCGAAGGGCGCGTCATGCGTGAACCATCCACAGGTCTCCAGCGCCCCCGCGCCGATGATCAGTTTAGCGCTGACGAGCGGGACGGCTGTTGAGCACCCACGAGACTGGGTCACACCGTAGCCGCCTGTCAGCGGCGGTGAGTATCCTGGGTGATCGCTGACTTGAGGGGGACAAGTGTCAACGGTGCGCTCCAGCCGCCGAATTGAGAGGGCTGGCGTCAACGCCCTACGAACACTCCTCGAAGAGGACAACCACCTCGTCCAGGAGATCGACGGCGGAAATGATCACGGCGAAGACATGATCGTGAATTTCACACGCCACGGCAAGAGGACCGGCTACTGGATCGCCATCCAGGTAAAGAGCGGCAAAAAATACAAGAGAGCTACTGAGGCTGAACTCGTGGTGTCGTAAGGGGTGACGACTGGTCGGTGGCTGCGGTATCACCGGAGTCATGCGGTATCCACAAGGGGGCGGGCTGACCGCCGAACGACAGCAGTTTCGCGAAGAGTTACGGCTCAAGGCGGCCGAGCGGTTCGCCCTGGGCGAGGGTAGTACCGCGATCGCCAGAGATCTGCGGGTCAGTGTCCGCTCGGTCCAGCGATGGCGTCACGCGTGGGCCGAGGGCGGCCCGCGATCCTTGCGGTCGCAGGGGCCAGCGTCGCTGCCGAAACTGAGCGATCAGCAGTTCACGCAGCTTGAAGCGGAGCTGGCCAAAGGCCCGGCCGCGCATGGCTGGCAGGACCAGCGCTGGACGCTTGCCCGGGTCACGACGGTGATCGGCCGACGCTTTCACCTGACATACACGATCCAGGGCGTGCGCAAGCTGCTGGTGCGCAACGGCTGGTCTTGCCAGGTACCGGCCCGCAGAGCGATGGAGCGGGACGACGACGCGGTCGCGGGGTGGGTCAAGGAGGTGTGGCCCTGCGCGGAAGGCTCGCGGCGGCCCATGGAGCCTGGCTCGTCTTCGAAGACGAAGCCGGCTTCTCCATGACGCCGCCGCACGCAAAGACATGGTCGCCACGCGGCCGCACCCCGGTGGTCCGCGTCCGCGGCCGTTCCCGCAGGCGCATATCCATCGCAGCGCTGACCTGCTACAAACCCGGCCACCGGTCGAGGCTGGTCTACCGGCCCCGCCGCGACGACGGCAACCGTGACGGGCGCAAGAGCTTCTCCTGGCGCGACTACCGCGACCTGCTGATCTCCGCCCACCAGCAGCTCGACGGCCCCATCGTGCTCATCTGGGACAACCTCAACGTCCACAAAGCAGCCGGCCTGAGAGAGTTCGCCGAAACCCGCGACTGGCTGACCATCTACTACCTGCCGCCCTACGCACCCGACCTCAACCCCGTCGAGGGCATCTGGTCACTCCTACGGCGCGGATGGCTCTCGAACGTCGCCTTCAGCACCCCCGAACACCTCGTCCAGACCGTCCGGCGCGGCCTGCGGCACATCCAGTACCGCAGCCACCTCATCGACGGCTGTCTCACCGAGACCGGCCTGACCATCCGCCCCGCCTGACCATCAGCACGACATCCCGAGTTCAACCTCAGTAACGGCTACGCGGTGCCCGTTGAAGCGCATTTTGATGATTGGACGCAAAGTCGCATTCCAATCGTTGGCGTCGTATACGACATGCAAAAAAGAGAACTCTTCTGGGTCAACCTCACCGAACAGTTACGGTCCGCCGAAAAGAGTCCCAGCTGGGTTCAGGTACCTAAAACCTCGCGACTCAACGCGGACACGCTCCACGAGTTCTACACAGAAATGGCAGCTTACGCAGGAGATGCCAAAATGCGCATCCGGGCGTCGACCGAGGAAGAGGCGCTGACCGAAGCGGTCCGCGCCAGACAGGGGCTCGACCCCCAGACGGCGCCCAATCCGCTGTACGAAGGAATGGCGGACTTCGCCCTTCGACACGAAGACCGCCTCCACGTCTTCGCAAAAGATTTGCGACGCTCCTTCCCCGTGCAAATGTTGGTCTTGATCATGCTGTGGGAGTGGCCCCGACAAATCCGATTCGCCGAGGGTTCCGGGAACCCCGCCCCAGTGTCATGGGTAGCAGGCCTCTACTCCTTCATGCTCTTGATGGCACTAACCATTTTTTTCGAATTTAGAGCCGGCAGAATCCCCAAAGAAACCGGCAAATGGCTCGCTATCATTGCGAGCAACTTCCTCTGGATTCCAATCATGGATCCTGACGGGGATCGTGGATGGTGGGGGACAACCTGGCTCGTGGCGGGAATTATCATTCCTTCACTTGGGGTGAAATTCTTGGTGCTCAGCTTCGTTGGGTTCGCACGCGATCGAAAGAAGAGGCAACTACCGTCGGACGTCTAAAATTCGAGACGTCGCCTCTCAATAACCATCTTCATCCGAAGAATCGGATATAAGGCTGATCCCCGGGTGCTCCGCCCCTGTCTCGGGAAGACCGAGGTACTCACGCACCGCGGCGTTATCGCCTGTGGCGTCAGCCAACCGTGCAGCGGCTTCGAACGCGCGCGCCTGGATGCGCTCGATCTCCGCTTTAGCGTCATCGATGGGGTACCCGGCATCGATCAGCATGCGAATGCCGGTCTCCACGGACAGGACTCCGGCGCCAACGCCCTTGACCACCTCATCCAGGACAGCAGCACGGTCGGTCGGGGTGTGCGGTCCCCACATCAGGCGCGCGGGAAGTGACTCGCCCGCGGGCCAGCCGTCTGCCTGTCCGGCCTGGTGGAGTCGTTGCACCATGCGCAGCAGGACGGCGTACTTGTGGGTTCGGGCCAGGCGCATGGCGGCGACGAGCGTATCCAGCGGACCGAGTGCGAGTTGCAGTGCGTATCCGGAGGGCAGGGCGGTGGGGTCGAGGGTTCCCAGGCCGGCGGCGGTGAGGCGGCTGTTCGCCGCGATCCGGTCGAGGATGTGGTCGACGCGGGAGCGCAGTTCGGCGAGCTGGGCGGAGGTGTCGAGAACGTCCATGCGTCCGTTGTCGTTGAGCTGCCACACCGTCCCGGCCCGGACCTTCACCGGGAGGGGCTGGCCGGTGGCACGGTCGATGGGCAGCCGCGCCCCGGCCAGGCCGATGATCGGGGATCCGGTGGTGGCAGAGGCTCCGGAGCTGTCGGTGTCGGTGGCGGACAGCTCATCCAGGGCCTGGAGCACGGTGGCCACGGTGGGCTTGCCCCAGTGCTCGCCGCTGGCCGGGATGCTGTTGGTGACGTGGACGAGGGGGATGAAGTCCGCCATCAAGTCGAGCCGGTCGAGGAGTTCACCGTCCGAGCGGACGCGATAGGTCGCCTTGTGCATGGGCAGGTCGTACAGGATGTCGGCGTACTTGAGATCGTCCAACTCCCATTCCCCGTCCGTGAGATAGCAGGTCCACGGCGTTCGTCGGCGCGGCGCCCACGGGTAAGTGCGGGTGATCGCGCCGGATTCGGAATTGAGGGTGTCGCCCTTACCGGGGACGGGTTCGCCGTCTTCTCCATAGACGTACTCGCGCAGGGCGCGACCGTCCTTGGCCACGCCCCGCCGGCTGGCCGGAGCGATGGGGCCGAGCTCGTAGGTGACGCGGCGGAGCCGAGCTTTCAGGCCGCGCCGCTCGTCCTCGGGCAACTCCCACGCCAGGTGCACTCGTACCGGGAACTCAGCGCCGTCCTGCTCACCATCCTCGGGCCACTCCGGAAAGTACAAGCCAGGGTCCCAGGTGCGCAGTAGGACGCGGCCCTTCGCCGGGTCCCACGCGAGGCTGTAGACCGCGTCGCCCAACAGGATCGCGGTCCGCTCGGCTTGCTGGATACGCAGCGGCAGCAGCTCCTTCTCCGCCCACGCCCTCAGCTTCTCCTGCACCGCAAGCGCCATGGCGGCCTCTGCCGTCGGTTCATCGTCGGCGTGCTCCGCTCCCGCGACCGTGATGGTCTGCTCAGAGCCGAGGAGGTAGCCGAGCGCGGTGTCCACGAGCTTCGAGGCGTCGCCGAGTTCGCGGCGCTCGATCCCCGCTTCGTCGTCCCCGGTGATCGCGGCGACCTGACCGGCCTGGTTGGAGTCGTACGCGGCGAGCAGCCGGTAGGCAGCCAGGCGCCGCAGGTCCTCGTCGGGAACCCACGATGAGGTCAGCTCCGCCCAGGCGTTGCGGCCAGGGCGGCGCGGGTCGGCCATGACCGGCTTGTAGTCCAGCCAGCTCCAGGCGTCGGTGATCAGCTCGCGGAAGCCCACGGTGCCCTCCAGGCAGTCGGCCCCGCGCCGCAAGATCAGGTTACGGGTTGGAGAACCTCTACGCGTCCGGTCACGGCGCCCCCACTTTTCGACCTACCGTGTCGCCGATCGGGGAGGCTGTATGGAGTGGGGAGACGCGCCCGCGTGGGGTGCTTTGGTGATCTCTATCGCCGCGGGCGGTGTGGCCGCGATGGCCCGGAAGGACAGCAAGCGGTCTGCGGACGCGGCTGAAGCGGCATTGGCGTTACAGCAGGAAGAGGCCGAGGAACGCCGCGAGGCTGCCCGGCCCCGGCCGCGGCTAGAACTTCGCAACCCACGAGGTCACCTCTGGCAGCTTCGGAATGTCGGCGACGGGGACGCCAAGGGTGTGACCATCCTGGCCGATGGTCTGCCAGCCTTCATCGAACTGCCGGATATGCCGGTTGACCTAGTGCCTGGTGCGGCGTGTGAGTTCACCATGTCCGGGGCCATGGGCAGCCCCATCCCACCGCAGGTCAAAGTTCAGATCGAGGGTGAAGATCCAGTCGCCCTGTCCACTTAGTACTGCAACGGCGTTTGACGTGACTGGTGGCCAGGTTGGTCGTTGGGCTGGTTATGGGTGGGGTACTTGGTGATGTGAGGGTGTGGGCGGCGGGTCTGGGTGAGGTGCATGAGCGGTTCGTGCACCGGTTTGCCCGGTCGGAGCCGCGGGAGTCGGCGCTGGCGTATATGCGGGGGCTCATAGCGCCGTTGGAGCGGAAGAACGGCTGGACGCTCGCGGAGGAGGCTGGGCATGGCAGCCCTGACCGGATGCACCGGCTGCTGAACCGATGTGACTGGGACGCCGATGAGGTCCTGGACGACGTGCGTGACTATGTGGTCGAGCAACTGGGTGACCCCGGTGCGGTGCTGATCGTGGACGACACGGGCTTCCTGAAGAAGGGGGTCCGCTCGGCCGGGGTCCAGCGCCAATACTCGGGAACGGCGGGACGGACAGAGAACTGCCAGGTGGGCGTCTTCCTCGCCTATGCCGGCGAACGCGGCCGCACGTTGATCGACCGGCGTCTGTATCTGCCCACATCATGGACCGATGACCGGCAACGCTGCCGGGCCGCGGGCATCGAGGCCGCGGTCGCCTTCGAGACGAAGGTGGCCATCGCCAAGACGATGGTCCGCCGGGCGATCACGGAGAAGATCCCGTTCCGGTGGGTGACGGCGGACGCCGCCTACGGTTTCAGCAAGGGCTGGCGGACCGAGCTCGAGCGGGCTGACGTCTTCCACGTCATGGCCACCACCCGGCACGACACGGTCGTGACCCGCTGGGCCATGGATCATCCCGTCCATGACCTGTTTCCCGGGCTGCCGAGGCAGAAGTGGAAGCGTCGTTCCTGCGGCAACGGAGCCCACGGGCCACGCGTCTACGACTGGGCCAGGGTCGAGGTCCGGCCCTGGCACCGTGAGGACCGCCGGCACTGGGTCATCGCTCGCCGCAGCGTGAGGCGACCCGATCAGATCTCGTACTACATCGCCTACTGCCCAGCCGACACAACCCTCGACGAGCTGATCCATGTCGCGGGCAGTCGGTGGGCGGTCGAGGAATGCTTCCAGACCGCGAAGCAGGAGTGCGGCCTGGACGACTACCAGGTCCGCCGCTATCCCGGCTGGCACCGCCACATCACCCTGGCCATGGCCGCCCACGCCTGCCTCACCGTCCTGCGGGCCCGCGCGCTCGACACGGAGAAAGCAGAAACGGATCCTCTCTCAGCTCATCGCCCTGACCCTCCCCGAAATCCGGCGACTGACCACCCGCCTGGCCCGGCCCCGCGCGAACCTCATCGACCATGTCCTGCACTGGTCACACTGGCGCCGCCGACGACAGTTCCAAGCCCGGATCAGCCACTACAAACGACGCGGCCACATACCACCAGAAACTGCCCACACATCAGAACAAAGACCGTTGCAGTACTAGGACCTTCTCGACGCCCAGGCCGCCCTCCACGAGACGCGTGCCGCGTCCGAGGAGTACGCGCGTACCTTGCCGTGGTCGGCCGAGCCGACGCCCGGGTGGGAGGGCTGCTGGGCCGCTACGACAGCACCGGCCGCCTACGTACGACTCGTGGGCAAGACAACCCCGCTGAGACCCGGCCCGGCGCGGGACCTCGCCGGCCACCTCACCGCAGCCGGCCCGGACCACCCGTGGACCGGCGTCCGGTTCACCGCGTCCTGGAACAGCCGCACCCCCCTGGATCCGGTCTTGGTTGCCCCCGTCCTCGTGGCGGAGATCAGCGCCGACGTGTCACAGGACCACGGCGTGTGGCGCAACCCGCTGCGCTACGAACGGACTCGAGCCGAGATGCATCCAACGCAAGTTCCGAAGTTCGGAGAATCGGACGAATCGCCCACTGAAGACGATGCGCAGAGGTGAGTCCGTCTTCGCTGAGCTGGCTCTTTACGGGAGGCGGTACCGCGATGCCTCGAATGCAAACACTGGAGGAAGAGTCGACCTGCTCAGTTCGGCGTCAGGGCGCCGACCGGGGCCGCGACTTCTACGCAGGCCAGGGCGGCCAGGCCGCCCAGGGCTTTCGGGGCACGGCTCAGCCCTCAGCGGGTCCGGCATCCTCGGCGATGGTGCCCGCTGGGGTGTAGCGGGCGTGCCCGAGATACCAGGCGGCATGCTGCAGAAAGCAGTGCAGGCCTTCGGCCCAGCGCTGAGCGGCATCCTGTGTGGTCGGTGACGCACCATGACGGGCCAAGAAGGCGGGAAGTGCGGCTCGCGCGGCCTCCATTTCCTGCAATCGGGCCTCAATCCGGTCCACTGCCATCAGTGCGGCTTGAGGCAGCGAGCAGCCAGACTGTCTCTGGAGTATGAGTACAAGATTGTGTACATCACCGGCGGCATGCTCTTTGGCGGCGGAGAAAACATCGTTCGTCCAGTTGGCGATGTCGCATGTCGCATAGATCAGTTGCTGAAACAGGGGTGAGTCGTACATGTATCTGGGCAGCCGTGTGGACACTGAAAGCTCGACCAAACCAAGCTGACATTGGGTGCCCGCGCTGAAACGCCGGATTTCGCAGTAGTCCTTCAGCTCAGGGGTAACGTGCCGCTCCCTGTTCGCTGCTTCGGCGGCTAGCGCTTCGTAATAGGTGTGCAGGTGGTGGCTGAAGACTGCCCAGTGCGGTGGAGTCATCCGGTCGCGCATGCGGGTCGCGAGCTCGTCGTATGCGCGGCGGATGCGCCCTAGAAGTTCCGTCCGGGCTGTCGTCGTGGTGCCGAGCTTGGCTGGGTCGTCGGGGTTGTTCAGCGAGTTGATGAATGCGCGTGCGGATTCGACATGCGTTCCTGTCTCGCCTGTGTCGAAGAGTTCGTCCACGAAGAACAGCCAGGCGGTGAGATCTGCCGCTATGGCTAATGTCTCCACATCGGCGTGAGGGTAAGCGTAAGCGGTCACTTCGCACAGCCGCATGGTCTCCGGCCGGCAACTTTGCTCGACTAACCCGTAGCTGTGTAGCCATGCCGTGTGCCGTTTCTCTGCTGTCTCTAACGTCGGATTTATTTCTCCTTTTAGCGGCAGGGGCCACCGCGGCAGTACTGCTTCGAGTACAGCCTCACTAAGCTCGCGGGGGGTTTGCGCGGCATCGCGGCGCTCGGAGGGACTTTTGCGGTTCAAGTGATTTCCACCCTTTCGGCCTGGTGTTTGTCGGTCCCGGTCAAGCGCTGTGTCGGGTGACGGCTTTGGCCATGTGGTGCAACGCGGTGACGACGGCGGCGGGAAGGTCGCTCCTGTGGAGAGCCGCGACGGCTGTCAGTCGCTGGGCTTCGATCCTGTGCTCTACCTCTTGGCGAGCACCGGTCGCGGTGAGAACCTCGCGGATTTTCGCCGCGGTGGAGTGGTCCAGGCTTGGGTTCCCAACGAAGCGATGCAGTAGCTCGCGTTGGCCGGGGTCGGCGCGCGAAAGGGCGATGGCGAGGAGAAGGGTGGGTTTTCCCTCACGTAGGTCGTCAAGGGCGGGTTTGCCGGTGACGGCGGTGTCACCGAAGACGCCGAGGATGTCGTCGCGCAGTTGGAAGGCCTCTCCGAGTGGGATGCCGTAGGCGGTGCATGTGTCCAGGACCTCGGCGCCGGCGCCGCCTAGAACGGCGCCGAGCTGCAGGGGACGCTCAATGGTGTACTTGGCGGACTTCAGCTTGTTGATTTCCACCGGTGTCTCAAGGTTGTCGCTGTGGTGGCCGGTGGCGAGGAGTTCGATGTAGCACCCGATGAGGGCCTCTGTGCGCAGGGTGTCCAGCAGGGGGTGGGTGGCCTGGAGCTGCACAAGGTCGAGTTGCCCGCGGTAGAGCAGTTGGTCGGACCAGGAGAGCGCCAGGTCTCCCAGGATGAGGGCGGCGCTGGCGCCGAACCAGCTGCTGATGTCGCTTTCGGGAGGAGCCGCGCAGTGGGCGCGCAGGGCGTGGTGGGCGCTTGGGTGACCGCGGCGGGTGGCGGAGCGGTCGATGATGTCGTCGTGGATCATCGCAGCGGCGTGGAACATCTCGATGGCCGCGGCCAGGTGCAGGAGCGGCGGTGGGGTGCCTGATCGGCCGGCGGCGTGCCAGCCGACGACGCACAGGACCGGGCGCGTGCGTTTGCCGCCTGCGTTGATGAGCGTGCGGAGGTGTCCGACGAGAGGGCGGGCGCTGGGGTGCGGGAGGTCCCGGAGCTTCTCGTCGAGGAAGGACTGCAGAACGTCCTCGACACTTCGGCGGATGCAGTCCACGTCCAGCGCGGCAGGGTGTGAGCCGGTAGGCGCAGCGCTGGTGTGGTTGCCTGCGGCCACGCTGTTGTCCGCGCTACGGGGGGTCGGCTTCACGAGACTGTCTGCTCGCTGGTCCGTGCCTTTTCGGCCACGATGACCAGGTAGTTGAGCCGGTTGGAGCGGTACCCGTTGAGGAAGGGCTCCTCGACGCCGGTGCTCAGATCGGAGTGGGAGCGCAGCTCCCAGTAGGGCATGGCCTCGGTGGTCAGGTCGCGGACGGTGGAGGGCACCAGTCCGTTGGCTGCCAGGGCGCGGAAGTAGGTGCTGCGCCGGTGGATGTGGCAGACGTAGTGGGCGTCGATGGCGTCGACCTCGGGCCTGGTGCCGGGGGTGGCGACCGAGTCGTTCTCGCACCAGGTCACCAGGACGTAGCGGCCGCCGGGCTTGAGTAACCGGGCGAATTCGGCGAACGTCTCGAAGAGGTCGACGTACATGGTGGTCTCGTTGGTGACCACGTACTGGAACGACGCGTTCGGGAAGCCGGTCGCGGCCATGTTTGCGTAGTGGAAGCGGACGCTGTCGGCGCAGCCCCTTCGCTCGGCCAGCTCTCGGGAGAAGGCCAGGTGGTGCTCGCAGAAGTTCACGCCGTCCACGCGGCATCCGAAGCGGTCGTGGACCATGAACGACGTGCCGCCCCGTCCGGAGCCGGCGTCCAGGAGGCGGGTGGTGGGCGGGGGTGCGCCCAGGCCGTCGAGGATGAGCGCGACCTGTTCGCTTTCCATGCGGTGCATCTCGTTGAGGATGAGCTGCTGTCGCTGGTCGGTCGGGGCTGTCAGCACGGTGCGGTCGAAGTCTCCCACCGCGTAGTGGTGGTGGTAGAGGCCGTCTTCCTTGCCCAGCAGGAGGTTGATGTCGTCGTTCTGCTTGGCCTCCCAGTGGTCGTTGAGCTGGCTTTCGTAGTCGTCGCGTACGACCTTGGGCGATCGAGAGGGTACCGATGTCACGATTTCTCCTCGGTTGCGGTCTGAGATGCGGGGGAAACGTTCATGCTGAGCGCGTGACGATGAACCGGAAGAGCGCGGTGAGGGCCTGGCGTGAGGATGTCGGCACCTGCAGCTTCCGCAGATGGGCTTCAGCGGAGATGAGTTTTTCGCGGGCCAGGCGTTCGGCGGCCGTTCGCCCTCCGGCTTGGATGATCAGGTCCGCGATGTGCTCCAGGTCTTTGAGGTCGGAGCCAGTGAAGGATGCGCGGCAGAGTGCTAGTTCGCGCCCGGCGGGGGTGTCCGAAGTGAGGGCGGCCAGGACGGGAAGTGTCAGCTTTCCCTGGCGTAGGTCGCTCAGGGGTGGTTTGCCGGTGACGGCGGGGTCTCCCCAGATGTCCTCGACGTCGTTGGCGGCTTGCCAGGCAAGGCCCAGGTCGGAGCAGGCGGCCTGTAGTTGGTCGATCGTCGCCTTGTCCGCGCCCGAAAGCGTGGCACCGATACCGGCAGCGCAGGCCAGCAGGGCGCTCGTCTTGTCCGACGCCATCTGCAGGTAGTCCTCTACGGAGGCAACCCCGCTTCTCTCTAGCTCGAGGTCGGCTGCCTGTCCGGCGCAGATGCGGCGAAATGCGTCCACCAGCATCGCGAGGGCGCGTCGTGCCGGTGCTGTGTCCATCTGAGAGAGATGGCCCGCCGCGGCTGCCGCCAGCGCGTCTCCGACCAGCACAGCCGTTCCTGCCCCGTACGCCGACCACACGGTGCGGCGACCGCGACGCAGTTCGTCCTCGTCGATCACGTCGTCGTGCACGATGGAGTGGTTGTGGAGCAGTTCTACCGCGACGGCCCCGGGCACCGCGGTGTGGCAGCTTCCCCCCACCGCCTCGGCCGCCAGCAGAACCAAACTCGCGCGGAGGAACTTGCTTGGCACCGCGTCCGCCGAGGGCTCGCCGTCGGCGGTCCACCAGCCGAAGTGGTAGCCACCCGCGAGAGCCAGGTGCGGGTGCAGGGCGCCTACGGCCTCACGCAGAGATGGAAGGACGGCTTCGCGAGCTTGCGCCAGCCGGGCGTGCACGGACGCGGCCATGTCGACTTCGGTCACTGCGATACCTCCTGTTGGCCTGGGTGTGAGCGGGGGTGTGGCGCTATTCGAGCCCTTGCGGACTACGAGGCGTGTTCGTCGCCACGTGGCGGGGTATGAGGCGCCGGCCTGACCGTCGCATGCGGCGAGACCGGCGCGGTGCTGGTGGTGGTGCTGCCGTTCGGCGACGGTGCTGTGGGCGTGGGCTGTGGACTGTCCGTAGTGGCCGCTGGTGGACAGGAGGGCAGTGCGGAGGGCGTGAGGGAGGGGGAAGGCGTGGTGGAGGGCCGCGGTGCGACCTGTGTGCTGGTGGAGGGACCGGGGCCTGGCTGGGTGGCGAACTGGGCGGTCGACGGATGGGCGGGTGCGCGGGCGGGGCGTGTGGCGGGCGCTGCGGCGGGGGACTGTGCGGCGGGTATGTGCACATCGACGTGCACGGTCGGCGGATTCTGGGGGGCGGCGGGTGCGAGCCCGCATCCGGAGGCGGCGAGGGCTGCGATAAGGAGCAGATGCGGCAGCCTGAACGGGGTGTGCATGGCAGGACCCTCTTCTTGGCTGATGTGCGAGGAGGGGTAGGTCAGGACGTTTCGAGGGTGTCGATGAAGATGTCCAGGGAGTCGAAGAACTGGTTTGTGCTGCTTCGTAGTGCCAAGACGGCGTGGGCGACCTCGGTGGGGGCGGTGGCGATGACATACAGCAGGATGATCAGCACGAGCCAGAACAGAAGGCTGCGGGGACGGCTCAGCACAGCCCTTCTCCCTCGGTCGGCGGTGAAGCGGGCATTAAGCAGGTGAGGCGGCGAAGTACATGAAGGCTGGGGGGTTCTGAGCGAGCCGGCTGGTCAGTCCGGGCGGTGGCGTTGCCGGAGGGCCAGCAGCGCTAGAGCGAACGCCGGTCTGCTGAACCGGGTGTCGTGGAAACGGGTGTGGTTGTGCACAGTGAGCTGACGGTCGGCCACATCGTCGAGGGCCCGTACTGCCTGGCCTGGCCCTTGGGTGAGGCTGTGCAGGGTATGCAGGCCGTACTGCGCCAGCTGTTCCGGGGAGCAGAGGTCCCGGGCCATGTCCAGCAGAACGTCCTGCAGGGCGTCGCGGATGCTGTCGGACAGTTTCAAAGCGGGATGGATGTGCCGGACGGTGCCTTCCATGTTGGCGACGGCTTTGCCCACGATCGAGACGTTAGGTGTGGTCTGGATGCCGCGGCTGGAGGAGAAGGCGAGGACCGAGGTGAGGGCGACACCGAAGTTCAGCTCAGCCAGCGAGGCGTTCGCGATATGTGGAACGAAGCGGGCGATGTCGGCAGTGAAGCCACCGATGTCACTCCATGGGGTGGTCGAGCCCATCTGGATCCAGGACTGTGCGAGCGCCGGCCCGTCGTTGTAGGCCATGCCGATCATCGTGCCGAGCATCGCTGCGCTGGTGCTGCGGTCGATGCGACCCACCATGCCCCAGTCGATGACGTGCGCTTTCCCGTCGGGACTGACCAGAACGTTCCCGGGGTGCGGGTCGGCGTGGAAGTTTCGGTCGACGAAAAATCCTTTGAGCATGTAGGCGACGAACTCTTTGGCCATCTTCTTGCGCTGCTTGCGGCTCAGCTCGTTGTCCTTGAGCCGGTTGGCGGCCTGCCCATCGGCAAAGGTCTGGACGAGGACCCGTGGCGTGGCGACGAGGGCTTTGGGCACCTTTACCCTCTTGAACTCCTTCGCAGACTTCCGCGCGTCCTTCATGTTGCTGGCCTCACGCGTGAAGTCCAGCTCATCGCCCATGGCGCGGAAGACGACGTCGAGCATTGCCCCGGTGTCGACGACCTCATTGAACCGAGGTGCCAGCCGGCCGATCAGGCGCGTCGCGCGTCGCAGGACCACCATGTCGCCGCGCACCGTCAGTTGGGAGTCTGGGCGCTGAATTTTGACGACGCACGGTGTGCCGTCCCGGCGGGTGGCGCGGTAGACCTGCGCGAGGGACGCCGATCCCAATGGTTGGCCGGTCTCGAACGAACTGAACGACTCACGCCAGTCGGCCCCGAGCTCTTCCTCCAGCGTCGGCACGAAGGTGGCGAACGGCCGCACGGCCGCCTGATCGGTCAGCAGGGCCAGCTCATCGCGGACATAGTCCGGGACGAAGTCCGGCCTGGTTGAGAGGATCTGGCCGATCTTCACATACAGGGGCCCGAGCTGCTCCAGAGCCTGGCGGATCGCCCGCGCCCGCTGTTCCTCAGCCGTGCGCTCCGAGGCCTGAGCCTTCGAGCGACGGCGTCCGGCCGCCCGGGATACCTCGTGCATCCCGAGCCGCGTCAGTACGTGAGCGGTGTGCCGCGCGCGGTGCTCAACCACTGGGCCTGCCTTCCGTGCCGTCCTGCATCGGCGTACCGAGACCATCACCGGCTCTCTCGTGCGCTCTCAGTCGGCGTTGCGGCCCTTGCCCTGGGCGCGATCGTGCTTGATGTACTGGTCGAGCTGCACAACGAGCGCCTCGAGCGCGCGGTTGTTGCGCTTGACCAGCTTGCGGGTGCTCTTCTTCCCTTTCTTCCTCTTCTTGCCGGTGAGCGCTCGGCGTGTCATGTCCCGCGAGTCCCGGCCGACGTCGCTTGCTCGATCCAGGACGTCATCTATGAGGCTTTTGCGCTTTTTGGACATGGGTGGGTCTCCTCCGTGAATACTGTGATTTCATCCGGCGCCGGCCGGTAGGCGTGTTCCACAGCCTTCGTCCGCGACAGTGGCGAGTGCGAGTGCCCGCGCGTCCCTGATTTCCGCGGCGGGCGGTGCTGTGTCTCGCTAACAGCCGCCAATGCCACAGGTGTTGCTCCTGGTCTGCGGACCGTTCATTGCCACCATTCGGCACCCACTGTCGTGAAGGCAACTCCTGCGGTAGGAGCGCACGCAGCACGTAGGGGCGCATGCGCATCCTGCAGTACCACCGGGGGCGCAGGCTGTCCGGTACACGGGCCGGGCAACAGCCTGCAGTGCTCGACGCGCCCCAGAGGCCGGTGATCCGGTACGGGGCTCAGGAGACGATCTGAGCTGCGGAAACGATGCTCGACTCAGAGTGCCGACGCGGGATACGCAGGCCGTCTAGCCCGCCCCGCGGACCGTCCGCTGCCGCAGCTCCGGGCCGTCTCCTCTGAGGCCACTGGTGCTCGATGCGCTCACCGTTCCGACCGCCGGTGCAACAGATGGAAAGTGCGGAGGCGCACGCACTAGCCCTGATCGCGCCGACGTGACCCCAGTGCGCCCGCGACTGCGGCGCTAGCACACAAAAAATGGGGCACCTTAAGGAGCCTCACCTATACAACGGCCGTGCAGCCGCACCAGCCCTCCCGGCTGCTGGTGGCCTGGTCCGCGGAGGAAGGAAGCTCATGCCCAACCCCGCACCGCCCTCCCGCGCCACATGCCCACCGCCGTCCAAGCCCTCTTGGAGGCGCCACCACCGGAAAAGCCTGCATCGGACACACCCGCACACCTCAACCCGGCGCGTCCCAGCGCGGGGCCGGGAGGCATCATGACCGAACTTTCCCAGGCATCCGCCCACGAGCAGTCCACCACCCTCGCAGGGGCGCACCTGACCACTCTCGGCGGCCCGCACGACCTGCGTGCCCTGCCGACCGAACAGCTCTCAGACGTAGCCCAGGACATTCGTACGTTCCTGATCGAGAAGGTCTGTGCATCGGGCGGTCACCTAGGGCCCAACCTGGGCGTGGTGGAACTGACTATCGCCCTGCACCGGGTCTTCGACTCGCCCCGCGACGCAATCCTCTTCGACACCGGTCACCAGGCCTACGTCCACAAGATCGTGACCGGACGCGCTGCAGACTTCGACGGCCTACGCCAAGCCGGCGGGCTTTCCGGCTACCCCTCGCGCGCCGAGTCGGTGCACGATTGGAGCGAGAACTCCCACGCCTCCGCCTCCCTCTCCTATGCCGACGGCCTGGCCAAAGCCCACGAACTGCGCGGATACCGGGACCGGTCGGTGGTCGCCGTCATCGGCGACGGGGCGATGACCGGCGGCCAGGCATGGGAAGCGCTGAACAACATCGGCGCAAGCACACGTCCAGTCGTCGTAGTCCTTAACGACAACGGCCGCTCGTACGCCCCCACCACCGGCGCACTTGCCAGCCACCTGCAGACCCTGAAGCGTCCCGGCACCTCCACCGCATCCCCAGACCAGGCCCCTGCGAACCTGTTCACCCACCTTGGTTTCACGTATCTCGGGCCCGTCGATGGCCACGACACTGGCGCCCTGCAGTCTGTTCTGGACCAGGCGCGGGTCCTGCGGCGGCCCGTCGTCGTCCACGCGGTGACCATCAAAGGCCGGGGCTTCGGCCCGCCGAGGACGATGCAGCGGACTGTTTGCACGCGGTGAGCACCGTCAACGCCGTTACTGGCCGCCCCGCCCCCGGCCCGCCCACCGTGTCGTGGACCAGCGTCTTCGGGCAGACCCTGCTGGAGCTGGCCGATGAGCAGGAAAACCTGGTAGCCATCACCGCCTCCATGCTCCGCCCCACCGGCCTACACCCCATGGCCATGAAGTACCCCGAGCGGGTCTTCGACGTCGGAATCGCCGAGCAGCATGCCGTCACCTCCGCGGCCGGCCTGGCCATGGGCGGCTTCCACCCCGTCGTCGCCCTGTACTCCACCTTCCTCACCCGTGCTGCGGACCAGGTCCTCATGGACGTGGCACTGCACCAGTTGCCGGTCACCTTCGTCTTGGACCGGGCCGGCATCACCGGCCCCGACGGTGCGTCCCACCACGGCATGTGGGACGCACCCCTCCTCGGCATTGTGCCCGGCCTGCAACTGGCAGTGCCCCGAGACAGTGACCAACTGCGGTCGCTGCTGCGTGAAGCCACCATGCACGAGGGCCCCACAGCCCTGCGTTTCCCCAAGGGGACAGCCGAGCAAGGCTCGCAGGCCATACGACGCGCCGGAAGTGTGGATGTCCTGTCGGAGTCCGGCATCCGCGACGTCCTCCTGGTCTCCTACGGACCGATGGCTCCGACATGCCTGCGAGCCGCAGCCCAGCTGACCAAGCAGGGAATCGGGGTAACCGTCACCGACCCGCGCTGGGCGATACCCGTCGCGCCGGAACTGCTCGCCATGGCCGCCCGGCACCGGCTGGTGATCACTGTTGAGGACAGCTCCCGCACCTCAGGCCTCGGCAGCAACCTCGCCCAGACAGTGCTCGACAACGCCATCCCCACCCCCGTCCACAATTTGGGTCTGCCCCGGACCTTCCTCACACACGGCACCCGCCAAGGAGTGCTGACCGACGCTGGCCTATCGGCCGAGCAGATCACCTACGCCGTCCTGCGCGCGCACCGGAAAACCCCACCAGCACACGACGATCCCCGACGGGAGCCCTCAATGACCGCCGTCGACCTCCCACATCCCGCCCTGCCCACCACGGCCGCTTCGCCGACTCGCCGCGCCTGTCGGCAAATCCACGTCGGTAATGTCCCGGTAGGCGGCGGCGCACCAGTCTCCGTTCAGTCCATGACCACCACCCCCACAGCGAACATAGACGCGACACTGCAGCAGATCGCCGCACTGACCGCAGCCGGATGCGAAATCGTGCGCGTAGCAGTGCCCACCCAGGACGACGCCGACGCCCTGCCCGCGATAGCCGCAAAGTCGAAGATCCCCGTCATCGCCGACATCCACTTCCAGCCTCGCTACGTCCTGGCCGCCCTAGACGCCGGCTGTGCCGCGGTGCGGGTCAATCCCGGCAACATCAAAGCCTTCGACGACAGAGTCAAAGAGATCGCGAAGGCCGCCACCGCGGCCGGGGTGCCCATACGCATCGGCGTGAACGCCGGCAGTCTGGACCGGCGATTGCTGGCCAAGTACGGCAAAGCCACCCCCGAGGCACTGACGGAGTCCGCGCTGTGGGAGTGTTCCCTCTTCGAGGAACACAGCTTCACCGACCTGAAGATATCGGTCAAACACCACGACCCGCTGACCACGGTAGCCGCCTACCGTCAGCTTGCAGCCGCCTGTGACTACCCGCTGCACTTAGGCGTCACCGAAGCTGGCCCTCCGCCTCAGGGCACCATCAAGTCCGCGACCGCCTTCGCGATCCTCTTGGACGAGGGCATAGGAGACACGATCCGCGTCTCTCTCACGGCACCCCCCGTGGAAGAGGTCAAGGCCGGCCTGCAGATCCTGCAATCGCTGGGCTTACGCGCCCGCCAGCTGGAAATCGTCTCCTGCCCTTCCTGCGGCCGCGCCCAGGTCGACGTCTACACCCTTACGGAACGTGTCAGCGCTGCGCTGGACGGCTTCCCCTACCCCCTGCGCGTCGCGGTCATGGGCTGCGTCGTCAACGGACCCGGGGAAGCACGCGAGGCCGACCTCGGTGTTGCCTCCGGCAACGGCAAGGGCCAAATCTTCGTCAGGGGCGAGGTCGTCAAGACCGTCCCAGAGTCGAAAATCGTCGACGCCCTTGTCGAGGAAGCCATGCGGTTGGGTGCAGAACTGGCCCAAGGCACCGAGGAGAGCCCTAGCGATGCGTGACAACAGCCAGTCCCCTCTCTTCGCTCAGAACCTCGCGCCGCGAGCCCCACGCCGGACCCAAACCACGACGACGCACACCCAACGTGCCCCGCTATACCCCACCAAGGCGCGCACATGTCTCATCCAGGAGGAGCGATCGCTTAGACACCGCGGACCAGCATCCCCGCCACACCACAGCCATAAGGCACTCCAAGACCTTTCGCACCACGTCGAGGACGACATGACCAAACCGCCCCAAAAACTTCAACCGGCCGCACGCCCCCGCCGCGTCCTGCTCGCCTCTCCCCGCGGCTGGTGCGCGGGCGTGGGGACTGTAAAACGTTCGGTGTAACTCCCGATCATGGAAGATGCATCGATGACCAGCGACAACGTGACCGAGGCCGATCCTGCCGAGCCGTCTGAGGCGGTTCCGTCGAAGCCTGTGGACGACCGGTTGATTGACGAGCTGGTGGGCCGGGCTCAGGCCGAGGGCCTTCAGCTGACCGGCGAGGGCGGGCTGCTCCAGCAGCTGACCAAGCGGCTCCTGGAGTCGGCTCTCGAGGGCGAGATCACCGACCACCTCGGCTATGACAAACACGATCCCGCCGGGAAGAACGGTGGCAACTCCCGCAACGGCACCCGATCCAAGACCGTGCTGACGGATGTCGGCCCGGTGGAGATAACTGTGCCCCGCGACCGTGAGGGTTCCTTCGAGCCGAAGATCGTCAAGAAGCGGCAGAAGCGTCTGTCCGGCGTGGACGAGATGGTCATCTCGCTCGCGGCGAAGGGCCTGACCACCGGCGAGGTCCAGGCCCACCTTGCCGAGGTCTACGGCGCCGACGTGTCCCGTCAGACGATCTCCACGATCACCGACAAGGTTCTCGAGGGCATGGCCGAATGGCAGAACCGGCCGCTCGACGCCGTCTACCCGGTGGTCTTCATCGACGCCATCCACGTGAAGATCCGCGACGGCGCGGTCGCCAACCGGCCCATCTACGTGGCCTTGGCGGTCACGACCGAGGGTCGGCGCGACATTCTCGGGCTGTGGGCCGGCGACGGCGGCGAGGGCGCCAAGCACTGGATGCACATCCTCACCGAGATCAAGAACCGCGGCGTGAACGACGTCCTTATGCTCGTCTGCGACGGACTCAAGGGCCTGCCCGACGCGGTCGAGACCGTCTGGCCGCAGACGGTCGTGCAGACCTGTGTGGTCCACCTGCTGCGGAACTCCTTCCGCTATGCCGCCCGCCAGGACTGGGACAAGATCGCGAAACTCCTCAAGCCCGTCTACACCGCGTCGACCGAAGACGCCGCACTCGAGCGGTTCGCGGAGTTCGCCGACGCGTGGGGCAAGAAGTATCCGGCGATCGTGCGGCTCTGGGAGAACGCGTGGGAGGAGTTCACTCCCTTCCTCCGCTTCGACACCGAAATCCGCCGCATCGTCTGCACGACGAACGCGATCGAGTCCGTGAACGCGCGGATCCGACGGGCGGTGAAAGCCCGCGGCCACTTCCCCAACGAGCAGGCCGCACTGAAATGCGTCTACATGGCAATCATGTCGCTCGACCCGACCGGCAAGGGCCAAGCCCGCTGGACCATGCGCTGGAAGACAGCCTTGAACGCCTTCGACATCACCTTCGACGGCCGACTCTCCGCAGCCCGCCAGTAACCCTCAACAACCCGAGTTACACCGCTCGTTTGACAGACCCCCCTCCGTGAGCGACTTGCGGAGCTCGGGCCGACATCAGGCTGGGGCCGTTTCCTCATGGGGCCGTTTTTGCCGACTGCAGCCACCAGCTCACCGACGGCCATCGAAGCGATCATCATCGATGTCACCTGGGAGGGTGTCGAGTTGCTCGGGGTCTGCCAGTTCCGTCAGGCCGTGCACGGCGGCGTCCATACGGTCCGGACTGTCCATACCTTCGACCCAGGTGACCATTTGGTCCTCCAGGTCGGGGTACTCGCCGACGTGGTGCACGAGCTGCTGTTCGTAGAGCTGGGCCACCGGCGCTGCACGCAGGCGCTTTCCGACCTTCGCGGTGACCTCCAGGATCATCGGCATGAGGAGCCCCTTGGTGACGCCCTCACGGCGCAGCTGCTCCCACGCCTGCCTGACGATTTGCCGGGCCATGTCTCCGCCGTAGTTCTTCTCGACCACGATGGCGTCTGCTTTGAGTTCGAGCGCGAGACGGCAGGCGGCCAGGCCCCAGTCGTTGGCGCCCATGGAGCCGGAACGATCCGCGAGGACGTAGAGCTGTCGGTCGAAGTCCCGGCCGACCCCGATGACGCCGGTCTCGTCCCCGACGGTGGACTCTCCGCCGGCGGGGTCCACTGCGACCACGATGCGCGCCATGTCGAGGCCGGAGAACTGGACGGCGTTGATACGTGCCGTGTCGATCCACTCACGCTTCCACACGCCTCCCTCCGGCGGGCGCGGCTTCTGCATGTACAGGGCGCCCCAGACCCGTTCACCGACGCGCTTGCGGGTCTTGGCGTGGTGGGCTGCGTCGAAGCGTTCGGGCCAGAGGGGCTGGCCGGCTGCCCGGCCGAGCGGGTCGCCGGGGCTGTCGGCGAGGGCCGGCAGGTCAATGACCCGCCAGGCGTCTCGTTCGGTGGCGAGGATCCGCCCGGCAAGGTCGTCTTCGTGCCAGCGGGTCTGGATCAAGCAGATAGCACCGCTCGGTTCGAGCCGGGTCTGCAGTACAGAGGTCCACCAGTCCCAGGCACGCTTGCGCATAGTCGGAGAGTCCGCGTCGGCCATGTCCTTGACCGGGTCGTCCACGATGGCGATGTGGGCACCGCGCCCGGTGAGACCGCCACCGATGCCTGCGGCGAGCAAGCCGCCTTCCCCGCCGACGATGTCGAATCGGTTGGCAGCCTGCGAGCCGGTCTTGAGCTGAATGCCGAGGTCGTCCCCCCAGGTGTAGATGGCGTCCCTGATCCACCGACCGTGGTCGTCAGCCAGATCGGCGGAGTAGCTGGCGATCATCATGCGGTGGCCGGGGTTGCGCCGCAGGTACCAGAGGGGTGCCCACCGCGAGGCCCGTCGGCTCTTGCCGTGCCGCGGAGGCATCGTGAGCATGACGCGGTCGCAGCGGCCCGCAGCCATGTCGATGAACGCGCTGTCGATCAGGTCCAGGTGTGGAGCCTGCATCTCCCGGCCGCCGGTGAGGACCGCAGCGAGAGCGCCCGGCGAACGGTCCATCGCCAACTTCCGCTCCGCATGCGCCAGCTCGACCCGCAATGCCGGGGAGGCGGACCGAACGATGGCACGGCGCTGGGCCGGCGGCAGCGTCTTGTAATGGGCGACAACCCTCTCGTTGTCACGGGGCCTCATCCGGCGTCCGGGTCGGTGAGGGCGATCAGTGCGTCAAGCTCATCGGCGGTGACGTTCTCGATCTGAACCGGCCCGCCGTCGAGGCCGGACAGCTCCGCCCTCACAGGCATGTCGAGACCGAGCAACCGGGCTCGGCGTTCCATGATCCGCAAAGTTCGATCGATGGCCGCGAGGTCTTGGTCCCGGACCGCCTTCTTGTACGCCACGAAGAACAGCCGGTCGAGCCGGTCGGCCTCAAGGGCCCGCAGCTCGTCAACGTCGTCGTTCAGCTCGGCGCGACGGTCGGCGAGTGCAGTGCGAACGTCGCGGCAAGCGGCGTGGATCAGGGCCTCGTCGGTAGGCGGGTCCTGGTTCTTGCGGTACCGCTCGATGCCGTAGCCCTGGGGGTAGGCGATGCCATCAGAATTGGCGGCAGGGTCGGCGGCGAGCTTGCGGGCGATCGTGAGCCAGTCCACGCCGGCGAGTCGTAGGTCGATGGCGTCCGAGCGGCGGCGCGCGATGGCCGCACGCGCGGCTTTGTCGGGGCGTCCCACGGCGGGGGTCCTTCACAGCTCGGGTGCGCCCCCGCGCCCGTCTCCATGATCCCATCTCAGCGAGTCCGCCCTGTCCGAGCTGCTCAAATGAACAACTCCATTGGAAGCGGTGGAAGTTGGCGCTATCGACGGATATAGTCCGGAGCTGTACGGCTTAACGCCCAGTGGCCTAAGCCGCGTTAGACCCCTACCCGGGTCGATGCCATGGAGCGTCCGAACGGCTCTCCTGTCTGGCACCGGACCGTGGATTCGCCTTCTGGCCCCTCGTAGGGGGGCGGCGAGCGTAGTGCCTGTACCCGCCAGCAGGACGGGGGCTGAGCCAAGCAGCCCTCGGGTAAGACCTGAGTCTTTGCGTCGGCATGGAACTCAGTTCGATCACTAATTGTGTGTCGGACTGAGTGCATGCGTTGTCGCACGCGGTTCGACCCTTATTGGAAGGGTTTAGAGGATGGTTGCGACCATCATTTCCCTGTTCACAGCGGGCGCGTTCCTGTGGCCTATTTTGCTGGGTCTCCCCAACGCACTAAAGAAGGCCACCGAGACGCTCGATGAGGCGGGATTTCTCGTCAAGGCTTGGCGACGATTTCGCGCGACCTTGAGAGGCGAGGAAAGCCTCTCTTTGAATTCCGGGCAGGACGGCGAAGCCGCCTCACCGTCCAACCCGGAGGGTGGTACGCAGGCACTGGCACCCAGTCCAGAAGGCGACGCCGTTCAGCTTGATGATCTCGACATCACAAGCGCGAGCCCTCCAACGACCTCACATCAGTGACATCTGTTCACCCTCCTCCGGCCTCTTGGGCGGCACATACTCGGGCGGCGCGTCTGGTGCGTTGCGCTGAGTGCGCAGCCACCAGGCGAACTGGTAGTTGCGGCAGGTCCTGAATCGGGCCGAGTTGCGGCGCGGCTCGGTCGGGGGGATGTTGTGCTCGCCCCATCCTGTGATGGGGCGAGCGTTGTCCAGGTGGACGAAGAGGCCGGGCACGAGGGCGGCTCCTTTCCACTGTTCTCCCGGTGCACCCTCGAAGGCCAGGTGTGCGTTCTGGCTCCAGTTCCACGGGTTGGGCAGAGCGCACAGGTACCAGGCCAGTGGCGGGTTGTCCTGCGGAAGTTCCAGCGCCTGATGCCGGCGGCGGACGTCTACGCGGGGGCGGTCGGGTTGCCCGAAGCTGCGCAGGCAGTGCTGGTCGAGGGCGACGTGCCGTACGCCAGCCAGCCACATGATGTGGTACCGACTTCGCGACTCGATTTGGATCTGTATTCGCTGCGACATGCGCTCCCCAATTACTTCCTAACTGGCGAGAGATTCATTTCTCTCTACTACCAATTTTATCAAATTTCCCACCAATTCCAGATGCCTGTCATGGCGGAAGCCGTTCGGATAAGGCATGTTGAATTCCTCTTCAAATGCCTTCTCGTATTCCTCTTTGGGGAGTGCGATGGGGCGGCGGCATGTCGCCTTGAGATTGGACCCGCTGAGGTCGGTGACCTTCACGTCCTCGAAGTAGCGGCGGAGCATGGGCTCCAGCGTCTCGGGGGTGTGGAAGCGGAGCTTCTGCCACTTCCCCTTGACGAAGTTCATCTCCACGTTGTCGTCGTCGAGGAAGCTCATCTTCGTGGTCGCGGTCTGGGAGGTAACGCGCTTGGCCTGCTCATCGCGCAGTTCGCGGGCGAGGCTCCGCGTACCGAGGCAGACCACTCCGTCGGCGGCGCACAGGGCGTTGACGGTGGTCATCACCCAGTGCTGGTAGTCGAGCGAGGTGGTGGCGTTGACGACGGAGTCCAGGACAACGACGTCGTACAGCCCGTTGGTCTGGATGTCCTTGTCGATGTCACGGATCATGCCGACGACCGCCCGGATGTCGACGGCGTACGAGCCGTCCCGGCAGCGGTAGGGCTCGTAGTCGTGGATGTTGAAGCCCTTGGCACGCAGGTGCTTGGCGTAGTCGCCGTATCCGGCTCCGAAGTCGACCACGCGGTGTGTGGGCTTGAGCCAGGGGGTGACGAGCTGGTCCCAGGTCTCGGAGCCGTAGGCGAGTTTGCCCGCTTTGGCCTTGGAGGAGAACTGCCGGAGCCGCTTGGGCTGGACGATGTGCTGGTTCCAGACGGGTGCCTTGCTCTCGATCGCGCTCCAGTCGTAGACGCCGTACTCCCCGGTGAGGTCGGCGTGGAGCTGGGCGGCGTCGGCCGAGGTAACGGTCCAGGCGAGGAGGTCGAAGCGCGAGAAGGAGGCGACGACGGCGTACTCGGCGTTGAGGACGATGCGCCCCTGATCATCGATGACGACGCTGCCCCACGGGCCGTGGCCGGCGGTCATGTGACCGATGGCGTTGACGAAGGAGAGGTTCTTGCGCTCGGTGACGCGGATGGACTGCCACGGAATCCAGGACCAGGCGCCGATGGTGCCGGGCTCGGCGTAGACGACGCTGGCCTCGGTCTCCACTCGGTTGTGGAGCAGGTTGAACTGGATCTCGTCCTGGAGGCGGACCTTCGTGCCGAGCATGACCGCGGGGGTGTGGGTCAGGCCGATGGCCTTGAGACCCTTGGTCCTCTGGTGGCCTGCCACCAGTGTGCCGTCCGCGTTGAGGATCACCGGCTTGACGACTCCGTGGCGGCGCAGCGACGCCTGGAGCCGGACGAAGGCCGTTTCGCTGAGACGGCGCGGGTTGTAGTCGGCGGGGCGCAGTTGGTCGAGCGGGTACGCCTCGTGGAACGTCGTGGTGGGTGCCTTGCTCATGCGGCGTCGCCCTCCCGGTGGGCTTCCTGGAGGACGTGCCAGCCGAAGCCGAGGTCGCTGTTGGTGTCGTCAACGAACTTCGTGTAGATGGCGTTGAGGGCTTCGACCTCTTCAGAGGTGATCCGGACCCGCTTGGACTCCCACTGGAGGTAGCCCCACTGGAGGTAGTCGACGGTGGCGGCGGCTCCGGTGCCCGCTCCATCGGAGGTCAGCTCCAGCGTCTCGGGGAGCGAGGTGTCGTCCAGGAGCCGGTCGACGCTGTCGCGGTCGTAGCCGGTGCCGGCGAGGTCGGGAATCTCGGAGAGGACTTCGGCGAGTAGCGCGGTGTCGTAACCGGCGAGGTCGTTGGTCCGGTTGTCCACGATGACGATGCGGGCCGCCGCGTCGTCATCGACGTCGACCCAGGTGGCCGCGATGTGTTCCCAGCCGAGCTGCTGGGCGGCGGCGACGGTGTGATTGCCAGCCAGGATCTCGTTGGGCCGCCCTGTGTGGGTGCCCTTGTTGATCACGACGGGCCGGTACTGGCCGTTGACCGTCAGCGACTCGGCGATGGCCGGGATGTCGCCGCTGCGGGGGTTGCGGTAGTACGGGACCAGGTCACCGATGGCGACGGCAAGCGGCAGGAGCTGTTCGGGGATGTTGGCGAGCGCGGTCACGGGCGTCCCTTGTGTAGGCCGTTCCCCGCGCCCTACGCACGCCAACACTAGACGATCAGCCGGGGCGCTTAGCGGTTGTTGCAGCGGCAGATGCCTGGCGGCAGGCACCAGCCGTCGCAGGCGTTGCACCACTCGGCGCCCGGAACGGGTGGCTCGCGGTCTTCGGTCTGATCGGGTGCCTGGTTCTCGGTCATGCCGCTGTTCTCCTAGGTGGTCGTCTGGTTGAGATGGCTGCTTCGAGTTCCGCGCTGCGCTGAGCCGCGTTCGGGTCGGTGTCTTGGCGGGCCCTTCGGCCTGGGTCTCGCTCGTCGGCCGCCCGGACCGGCGGGCCGTCCCGTTCGATGAGCAGGCGGAGATACAGCTCGCGGTCTTCCGGATGTCCTTTGAAGTCGTCTGCGCTCATGTCGTTCCGGAGTGCACGGGACCCGCCCCCGTCGTGGGCGGGGGCGGGTCCGGTCGTGTTCGTGGCCTGCGGTCCGGGTGGCTTCGCTTCGGCGCGGAGCCGATGCCTGGCGGGTAGGGCGCGGGGGATTGGCCACCCGCCAGGCACCGAAGGGGATGCCGCATGCCACGGCATGTTGGTGGGTCGGTTCCTCGGCTGTGGCCGTTCCCTCCAACGAGATAGAACGTATCACTCTTTACTGTTGGGATCTATCTTGTGTGCGGAGTGATCCCGCCCGTCGTGCGGCGCCCCGTGTCCCAGCCCGTCAAGGGGAGCCGTTCCGTGGGAAGTTGGCTCATCCGTGAGGAACAGGTCCTGCTGAACCGAGCGAGGCCGAGCGGTGAAGTCCTCGGGCCTGAGCGTGATCTGGCGCATGCCGCGAGGAGGAGCCACGTCGCGAACCGGGATGGCCGCGATCATCGTGGCCACCCCTACCGCTGGGAAGGCGTCTGCGGGCAGCTCCCACATGGTCCCCCGCGCCTCCCATATCCGAGCGAGGAAGTCCGTGGTCCTGTGGTCGCTCCGGTAGGTGAGGCTGCCGTACATGATCGCGACGAGGAGGCCGCCGGGCTGGATGAAGCGCAGCGCCCGCTCGACGTGGCGGATGTCCTGGTGTCCGGCGAATGGCGGGTTCATGACGACCCGCTGGTAGCGGCGCTCTACCGGCACGCTGAAGAAGTCGGCGGTCGTGACCTGTCGGGCGTACCCGCCGGCGCGGATGTGCTCGGCGCGGGCAACGTCGAGTTCGACGCAATCCACGATGGCCCCGCGGGCGGCGGCGGCCTCGGCGATGGCGCCGCGCCCCGCCGAGGGTTCCAGCACTTCGCACCCAGGTTCGAGTTCGGCCAGGTCCAGGAGGCGTTCGACCGTGGGCTGCGGCGTGGGGTAGAACCCCCGGTCGACGTCGGTGATCACCTCGCCCGTGGCGAGCAGCCCGGCTATCGCGTCGGCGGCGTCGGTGGTGAAGATGTGGGCCTTCTTGTAGCGGTGCCAGACACCGCCTACCGCGTGCAGGGCGAGGTTGACGCGCTCGTACAGCTTGCGGTCGAGCTGTCCGTTCAGGCGGAGCGCCGGGCCGTCGACCGTGGCCGCGCGGAGAGCGTCGAGTACGTCGGGATCTATCTGCATGGCTGGAACTCCTGATCAGGCGTACTGAGTGCAGTTGACGGCGAGCGGGTGGCCCTTGTGGTCGGCGCAGACGGCGTCGCCGGTGGCGGGGTCCGTCCCTGCATCGCACAGCTCGCACACCCAGTAGCCGCAGACGACGCAGATTGCGGATGCGAGCTGGTTGTGGGCGTTGGCCAGGTCGGCATCGCAGAGGCGGCAGACTTCGCACGGCAGGGTTCCGTCGTCGGGCCAGGTCTTGAGGCCGTTGATGCGGGCGGGCCGCTTCACGCGGCCTCCCCCTCCGCCTCGCTCGCGTCCTTGGCGACGAACAGAGCCGCTTCGAGTTCCACCAGGCGCGCGGCCAGCATGATGGGAAAGCGGACGTAGACGGAGCGTCCGGCCTGGTTGAGGAGTTCGGCGGCAGCCTGGAAGGTTGCGTTGCTGGCCTCGTCCAGAGCCTGCGGGTCGTTGTCTCGGCGGGCCCTGACCAGATGCTGCGCGGCCTCGCGAACGAGCCGAGCGGCGTCGGGGTCGTACTCCTCAAGGGCGTTGGCCGTGACCGGCACTCCCGCGAACAGGTTCCGGTTGATGTTGCGCATAGCGTAGATGTCGTTCATCACGGTGGGTCTCCAGATGGAAAGAGGAGGGGCGGCCCGTTGAGGGCCGCCCCGAGTGGACAGTTCAGGCTGCGACGGGGACGCGCTCGGCCTCGGCGTCGTCCTCCCCCGGCTCCGGGGCGCTCTCCTGCTCCGAGTCGTCGGCGGCCTCGACCTGCGGGGCCGGGATGGCGGCCTCCGTCTCTGGTGCGACGTCGGCGGCGGGCTCGGCGCCGGGCTCCAGGCTGGCGAGCGCGGCGTCGGCCTCCGCGACGAGGTCCGGGGCAGCTGCCGCAGGGTTGACCATGATCTCGCTGGCGTCGGCGTGCGCCTTGGCCTGGCGGAGCTGGAAGCGGGCCTTCTGGACGAAGTTGGCGACCCGGTCCATCTGCTCCAGCCGCTTGCCCACCTGCCCCTCCAGGGCGCGGGCCAGCTCCATCGGGTCCGCCTTGCCGATGCTGTCCAGCAGCTCGCACATGCGCTCGACCTCGTCGAGGTCACTCTTGGTCTTCGCCTGCTCCCGGCCGTGCTGGGCCTTCTCCTCGGGGGTCATCTCCTTGACGTCGACCATGGAGTCCTGCTGCGCCGCCTTCTCCTGCTTGCGCATGGCGTAGGCGATGTGGACGAGTTGGTTGTCGCTCTTGTCGCCCTTCTTCCAGTCCTCGAAGACGGCCTTCTGGTTGTCCCGGGTCAGGGCGGCTATCTGGACGGCGGCCTGAGTGCCGATGTGTCCGAGGTCGACGGCCGTCTGGATCTCGGGGCGCAGGGCGAGCAGGGCCAGGCGCTGGTTGACGTACTGGACCGACTTGGAAAAGGTCTTCGCCACGTCCGCGATAGTGGCGTCCTCCTCCTCGTCCAGGACCTTCTTGAAGCCGCGCGCCTCCTCCAGCGGGAGCATGTCCTCGCGGTTCAGGTTCTCGGCCATCGCCTTCTTGAAAGACTCCATGTCACTGATCTCAGCGTCACCCTCGGTCAGGAGGATCTTCGTCTCGATGGAGCTGTTGCCTGCCAGCCCGTTGGCACGGAAACGGCGCTCGCCTGCGACCAGCTCGTACACGGCCGCCTGGGGCTTGTGCGGGGGGAGAGGCCCGATCTTGCGGACAACGATCGGCTGGAGGAGGCCGTGCTCCTTGATCGAGGCGGCCAGCTCGGTCAGCGCCTCCTCATTGAAGGACACACGGGGCTGGTTCGGGTTACGGCGGATCTGGCGCATCTTCAGGGTGGCGTATTTGTGGGGCATTTGAGTCTCCAAGAGGTCGGCGGGGGCTTCTCCTTCCCCCCTCCTTGTGGTTCTATTCTATATGCACCAAGGAGGGGGGTCTACAATTTTCGAGAAGTTTTTGCAGGTCAAAGGCGTGAGCGCGGACCCCCACAGGGAAGTCCGCGCCCTCTCACCCGTTTGATCAGCCTGCGACGGCGCCACTCAAGCACTCGGCGCCACGACCAGCCCTCTTCGGATCGACGACGGACAGGGCCCCCAGTACATCTAAGGCCGCATCCTCGTCCAGAACGACGGCCTCCCTGCCGTCGGACTCCGCTAATCGGGCCAGCACTCGCTCCAGCTCGATCCCCACCCAATCCTCCCAGCGTTGCAGCAGCCCGCCCCACGAAGAGCGACGGTCCACTTAGATCCCCACACAGAAAATCTCGCGGCACACAACAAGCGGATGGGGAGCTCCGGTCACGATCTCGCAGCCTTGAGGAGTGGAGAAGCGCGGGGCCCGCATGCTATGTACACGATCTACTGCTGGTCTACAGATCTTGCTTGGCAGGCCAGTCTAATGTCAATGTCAACCAACATAGACATTAGGCTGTCGAGCCAGCCTCGCCCGCCTCACGACCGCTCTGCCCGCCCCTCCTCCGGGTCTACAACGCCGCCAAAGGAGCAGCCCGCCTCATGTCGTCCGGCCCGGATATCCCTCTCGCCAGCAAGCTCGCCCTGCTGCTGCGTCGCAAGGTTGAGGCCGATGGGAAGACTCCAAGCACCCGCGCCCTTGCCGCCGCGACGGCCGCAGGGCCCGGCGAGAAGCCGGCGATGACCCACCAGGTCGTGAACGACCTGCTGAACGGGGTCAAGTCGAATCCGTCGATCTCACAACTCATCGGACTCGCACGGGCATTCGACTGTCCGGTAGGTTACCTACTCCCCCGTTACAACGGTTTGACCTCTCTATCTGTATATGAGGAGCAACAAGACGCCCGTGAGGCGCTTCGGCTTGTCCACGACCTGGGTGAGGCTGGGGCTGCCGAACTCCTGGAGGCCGCTCGTGAGATCCGACTGCGTCACGGACGTAGCGATCTCACCGTCCCCGAAGTTCCGGAACCGATTCCTCCTGCCGCGGAAGCGCCGCGGCCAGGCCGGCGGCGGCGACTCAGCTTCACTGAAGCAGCAGAACGAGCGGTCTCTGATCTGGAAGGAACCTGAACCATGGACGGCATCGTCTTCGGCTTCTGCGCGTTATTCGGCATAGCGGGCACTGCGCTCTCCGCCCGGGAAGCCTGGCGTCAGCGCAACCGGAACGAATACCGCATCGCTCGCTTCGCCCGAAGCGTGGCCTTCGGCGTCTGCACGATCGGTGTCATCCTCGCCGTGCCGCCGATCGACGGATTCGTTGAGTCCATAACCGGCATGAACAACGCCGCCAAGCTCGGAGCTCACTTCTGCGCGGTGCTATGGTGCGGCAGTCTTCAGCTCATGCTCGTCGACTGGTCTTACAACCAGCAGGTGTTGAAGGCCAGCCTGTATGCGCGCATCGCCTTCGGGGTGTGCGTCCTCGCCGCGATGCTGCCGCTGTTCGCCGAGACCACGGACGAGAGCCTGGAGTTCACGACCGAGTACGCCACGGTTCCGGGCGTCACCGTCTACCTCATGGTCTACCTGGCCTACGTTGCGGTCACGTGCGGAGAGATCGCATTCCTGTGCTCGGGCATGGCCCTGTCCGCGAAACGGGGCGGCCACGTGTGGACGGCGAGGGGCCTGGCCCTGTCAGCGACTGCCGCCGTCCTCGGCGTCGCCTATGCAGCGAGCAAGGGCTCGTATTTGGTGACGCACTACCTCAGGCACCCGTGGCCGCTGCACACCGAGGAGATCGTCTCGCCCGCTCTGGCTGGGCTCGCTGTGATCGCTCTGATCACGGGTCTGACTCTGGCGATGGTCGGCAGGCGCCTCGCCGCACGCAAGGCGCCCACCTCAGTGGCCGTCTGAAAGGCCGGGCAGCTTGCGCCAGCGCAGAACTACCCTCCCCGGCTCAACGGTGCGCACTCCACGGGCACTTGCGGGGAACACCTCCACGTCTTCCAGGAACAACCTCGTGATGGCCTTCTTTGAGGCGGAGGGCGCTGTGTTCCACCACCGCACCAGATCACTGGCACCGCCGAGGGTGAAGTTCGCCATCTGCTCGGCGTAGCGAAGGCGCGATCGGGTGTCCTTGAGGTTGACCGAGATCTCGCGGTCCGCAGTCACAAACGCGTCGCTGCTGATCTGACGCCTGCCGTAGAGGGTCGCCGCTTCGCTCCGGCGGCCTTCAAGGTCCGCGATGGTCGTCTTCATCTCCTCGACCTGGGCACGGACGGCATCTTGGGCCTTGAGGATCTGCTTGCGGATGCCGGGCTTGAGGAGCTCGGCCACGACGTACTCGCCGACGTGATTTTCCAGGAGTTCGGCGTCCATGCGGACCTCGCCACATCCGCCGCGCCCCTCCTTGTCCCTGGGGCGGCACCGGTAGCCGGGGGTTCCGGCGTTCGTCCTTGCCCCTTGGAGGTGGTGGCGGCAGTTGCCACACGTGCTCCCACCATCCACCAGCAGGTAGTCGAACGGGGGCGTCGCGTCACCCGTCTTGCGGCTCTCCTCCCGCTCCCGGAGGGCCAGGAACTCTTCGCGCGTGATGGCACCGGGGTGGCCGGCGTCGACGAGTTCACCGTCGTCGTCGTAGCGCAGTCCGGCGATCGCCGGGTTGCGGAAGAGGCGCCCGACTGACGCGTCCTTCCACTCGCCTCCGAGCGTGCCCCGGTAGCCTTCGCCGTTCGCCCACACGGCGATGTCCCCGTTGGACTGACCTTCCAGTGCCCGGCTCGCCATCTGGCGAAGCGGGTCCACTTCGTCATCTCGTAGCCGACGTTTCGACCCGTCGTCGAAACCGTAGAGCCGTGGCATGCGGTCGTCCGTTCTCGTCTGATGCGCCCCCTATAGCCGCCTGATCGTAGGTCATGGCCCTATGAGCAGAGCCATGACCTACGAAATCGATACACCCAAGCTACGCATGATCACTACGCGGGCGGCGCCACTCCGACCACTCGCCAGAGCGCAGCCGTAGGGACTCTCACCGTGCTGCCCAGCGTGAGCACCCGCACGGGGAAAGACCCCTCCCTGATCAGGTTGTAAGCCTTGTGCACACCGATCCCCAGGACCCGCGCAGCCGTCGTGACGTTCACAGTCGGCGGCAGTGCGAGCAGTTCCTCCAGGGTCATTGGACCGGCCCCGGAGTCCGTGGCTACAGAAGCGTCCTTCGTTGTCATCCCGTTGTCGCGTTCTCCCCCGCGCCAACATCCCATAAGAATACGCCAACACTGGAGTGTTGGGGCAAGATGGAGCATCGGTTCGACAAGGACCGACACAGAAGATCCACAACCGAAGGCCACGAAGGGGATGTTCGTGTTCGACCCCAGCTACTACCGACGCTGCGCGTGCAAGGCGCCGGCCGTCGATGACGACGGTTCCCCCATACTCACCGCCAGCGGCCAGCCGAAAATGCGCATGCTGGACAAAAACTGCCCGAAGCTGCCGCAGAAGGGGCACGGGACCTGGTACTTCTACTTCGAGCTCGAAGCCGGAGAGGGCGGAAAGCGTCAGCGCGTACGGCGAGGGGGCTTTGCCACCAAGAACGACGCTAAAGCGAAGGCGGAGGAGATCTACCGCGACGCCATCAGAGGTACTGATGTGCTCAGCGACGCCACCGTGGGCGAGGACCTGCACACCTGGCTCAAGAGGAAGAGGCGCTTGGCACGCACCACGCGTCACGGTTACGAAGAGCACATCGCCCTTTACCTCGAACCGCACCTCGGGCACATCAAACGCCGCGACCTGAAACTGCGCCACATCGAGGCTCTGTACGACGCGATCGAACGAGAGAACTCCGAGCGGCTGCTTCACCACGCCAAGGTCATCGAGTTGCAGGATGCGCGCGACGCCGCCCACACGGCGTGGGTCCGTACCGCGGGGATGAAGACCGCGCGCCGCCTCACACGTCGGCTCTACCTCGAAGCCAACGCTGCGCTCCGCGAGGGGCGTAAGGGGAAGCGGAAAATCACCAGCGCCGCCACAATGCACCGAATCAATGCCACCGTCAGCTCGTTCCTCGGCAGTGGCATCAAGCGCGGCGAGTACGCGACCAACTGGGCGGCGATGGTCGAGCTGCCGGCGGTCAAGCGCCCCAAGGCACTGGTCTGGACACCAGAGCGAGTCGAAGAGTGGAAGCGGACGGGCCAAAAACCCAGTCCCGTCATGGTCTGGACTCCGGAGCAGACCGGCCAGTTCCTCGACTTCATCTGCGATGACCGACTGTGCGCCATGTGGCACGGGTTCATCTTCCGTGGCCCTCGGCGAGGAGAGATGTGCGCCCTGCCCTGGACGGAGGTCAGCTTGTCGGGCTCGTGGTTCCGAATCTCCGCACAGATCGTTGAGATCGCGTACCGACAGTATGACGAGGCCCCGAAGCAGGACAGCGTGCGGACCGTCACGCTCGACTCGCAAACACGCGAACTGGTGCGTGTGTGGCGGCTAACCCAGGACAAGGAACGCGAGCAGTGGTCCGGTGAGAAAGCCTGGATTGAGAGCAACCGGGTCTGGACGCACGAGAACGGCGAGCCACTGCACCCCGACTGGATCAGCCGACGGTTCAACAGGCTCGTGGAGCTCTCGGGTCTACCGCCAATCCGCCTGCACGACACACGGCACCTGTCGGCCACGCTGGCGCTCCTCGGCAAGGCCGACATCAAGGTGGTCCAGGAGCGGCTTGGGCACAGTTCCCGTCAGATCACCTCGGACACGTACACGAGCGTCCTGCCTCAGCTCATGACCGCCGAGGCGGAGTCGACGAGCGCAGTCGTGCCGCGGCCCCCACAGAAGGGGGCCCCTCCGAACAAGGAGCACAGGAAGGCCGACAGCCGGGTCGAGGAGGCCAACAGCGAGGCGCCCGATGGTGATGAGGATGAGCCGAACGAGGGGTTGTGCGCCGCCGCGTGACCTGCGTCCTCAATTTGTCCTCACGATCATGAAAGCCTGATCGCAACGGGCCGCCAAGATCCCGGCGTACGCCGCCCCAACCAGCTAAGTAGCTGGTCAGAACGTTTTTTCGACGGGCAGTTTTGGTGGGGCGGAAGGGACTCGAACCCTTGACCGACGGATTATGAGTCCGCTGCTCTAACCGGCTGAGCTACCGCCCCATTACGGCGTGGCGCGTACACGTGTGCGCGCCGTCTGCCGCAGCATAGCCGCTCATACGATCTCCTGCCTCGGATGGTCGGCATCGCTGACCATGAGGACTGCGCCGTGGCCGGGGCGGTTCCACCCCGGCGGGAAACAGCACGAAAAAGGGCCCCTGAGGGGCCCTCTTCCGTCTTGCTCCCCCGACTGGACTCGAACCAGTAACCCTCCGGTTAACAGCCGAATGCTCTGCCAATTGAGCTACAGGGGACCGCGCTCCCCCGACTGGACTCGAACCAGTAACCTGCCGGTTAACAGCCGGCTGCTCTGCCAATTGAGCTACAGGGGATTGCTGCTGTGCACCGAACGTACCCACCGAACCGTTCCCGGGGGGCGTGTGCTCGCTGCGACACATACATTAGCGCAAGCAGGGGGGTGCTCCGCCAATCGGTTCCGCCCCGGGTGATCACGTGCCGGCCGGGTAGGCGGGCAGCACCGGCACAAGGGAAGGCAGCCATGCGGTACAAGCTGACGTTCGTCGTGGGACTCGCTCTCGGTTATGTGATCGGCACACGTGCCGGTCGGGAGCGTTACGAGCAGTTGAAGAAGTCCGCCCGTCAGGTCGCGGAGAATCCGGCCGTACGCAACGCGGCCGAGGCCGCCGCGCAGAACGGGCGGGAGGTCGCGGGCAAGGCGCTCCACACCGTGAGCGAGAAGATGGGCGACAGGATGCCCGACGCGATGGCCCACCGGGTCCGGTCGCTGCGCGAGCGGAACGGGGCCGTCGAGGACGACTGGGGCACCACCAACACCTGACGTCCCCCGCGTGCGGCACAATCGGGCCGTATGGGGATAGTCGCCGGTCTTGACAGCTCAGCCGCCTTCACGCGCATCGTCGTGTGCGACACGGACACAGGTGCCGTGCTGCGCCAGGGGTATGCGCCCCATCCACAGACGGATGGTGGGGGCGAAGAAGCCAACAGGGCCAACGAGGCCAGCAAGTACGAAGCCGATCCGCAGAGCTGGCTGCTCTCGCTCGGTGAGGCGGCGTCCGGCGGGCTGCTGGAAGGCGTGCAGGCCATTGGCGTGTCCGCCCAGCAGCACGGCCTGGTGCCGCTGGACCGGCAGGGCAATCTCGTACGGCCCGCGCTGGTAGGCAACGACAAGCGGGCGCAGGTCGCCGCGGCGGATCTGGTCGATTCGCTCGGCGGCCGGTCCGCGTGGGCCGAGGCGGTCGGCTCCGTACCGCAGGCCGCGCAGCCGGTGTCGAAGCTGCGCTGGCTGGCGCGGCAGGAGCCGGAGGCGGCCGCGAAGATCGTCGCCCTGCTCCAGCCGCACGACTGGCTCGTGTGGCAGCTGCTCGGGCGGCCCGCCCGGCGGATCACCGACCGGGGCGCCGCGTCGGGCACCGGCTACTGGTCGGCGGCGACCGGCGCCTACCGTCCCGATCTGGTGGAGCTGGCTCTCGGGCACACGGCCGCGCTGCCGGAGGTGCTCGGCCCGTCCGACTCGGCGGGGACCACCCCCGAGGGGCTGCTGATCTCGGCCGGCACCGGCGAGACGATGGCCGCCGCCTTCGGTCTGGGGGTCTCGGCCGGAGACGTGGTCGTGTCGCTCGGCGCGTCGGGTTCGGTGATGGCCGTGCACCACGAGGCGCTGTCCGACCCGTCCGGGATGATCACCTCGTTCGCCGACGCCACCGGGATGCATCTGCCGGTGGTGCACACGCTCAACGCCGTACGGGCGCTGCGCGGCACCGCCGAACTCCTCGGCGCCGAGGACCTGGAGGCCCTGTCGGCACTGGCGCTGACCTCCACCCCCGGTGCGTCCGGAGTGGTGCTCCTGCCGTATCTGGAGGGTGAACGCACCCCGCAGCTGCCGCACACCGCGGGCACTCTGTCCGGGCTGCGCCGCGAGTCGATGAAGCGTGAGCACGTGGCGCGGGCGGCCTTCGAAGGCATGCTCTGCTCGCTGGCGGACGCCATGGACGTACTGCGGGACCGCGGCGTCGAGGTGCGCCGGGTCTTCCTGCTGGGCGCCGCCGCCGAACTGCCCGCCGTCCAGGCCGCCGCACCCGGCATCTTCGGGGCGCAGGTGGTCGTCCCGCAGCCCGCCGACTACGCGGCGGTCGGTGCCGCCCGGCAGGCTGCCTGGGCGCTCGGCGTCTCCGAGGGCACGCTGGATCCGCAGACCCCGCCCGCCTGGCAGGGCGCGGCGGCGCAGGTACTCGAACCGGGCGACGGGCTCGCGGTGGGGCAGGCGGTGCGCAAGCAGTACGCGGCGACGCGTGACCAGATCCACCCCGGAGCGTTCGGCGCGCCGGCCTGACGGTCGTGTTCTTGACCCCTGTTTGAGGAAAACGGTTCGTGCAGGGCTGCGCGGTGCCGGAAACTGGGACGGCCGGACACCGTCCCTGATTTTCCCTGCCCTGCCGGAAGCCCCGCCGGACCGCCGACCCGAGAGATGCACGTGCTCATATCACTTCTGCGGACCCATTTGCGTCCGTACAAGAAACCCATGGCCATGCTGGCGCTGCTTCAGCTGCTCCAGACCTGCGCCACCCTCTATCTCCCGACGCTCAACGCGGACATCATTGACAACGGTGTCGTCAAGGGCGACTCGGGTTACATCCTGAGCTACGGCGGTCTCATGATCGCCATCAGCGTGGTTCAGGTGATCTGCAACGGCGGCGCCGTCTACTTCGGCGCCAGGACCGCGTCCGCACTCGGCCGGGACATCCGCGCCGGTGTCTTCGACCGGGTGCAGTCCTTCTCCGCCCGTGAGGTCGGGCACTTCGGCGCACCGTCCCTCATCACCCGGACGACCAATGACGTCCAGCAGATCCAGATGCTGGTCCTGATGTCGTTCACCCTGATGGCCTCGGCGCCGATCATGTGCGTGGGCGCCATCGTGCTGGCGCTCGGCCAGGACGTCCCGCTCTCGCTCGTACTGATCGCGGTCGTCCCGGTCATGCTCGTACTGGTCTCCCTGATCGTCCGGCGGATGCGGCCGCTCTTCCGGCAGATGCAGGTCCGGCTCGACACGGTGAACCGGGTGCTGCGTGAGCAGATCACCGGCAACCGCGTCATCCGCGCGTTCGTGAAGGACGCGTACGAGAAGGAGCGCTTCAAGGGCGCCAACGCCGAGCTGACCGAGGTCTCCCTGGGGACCGCCCGGCTGATGGCCCTGATGTTCCCGACGGTGATGACCGTGGTGAACGTGTCGTCGATCGCGGTGGTCTGGTTCGGTGCGCACCGGATCGACAGCGGCGCGATGCAGATCGGGGCGCTCACGGCGTTCCTCTCCTATCTGATGCAGATCGTGATGTCCGTGATGATGGCCACCTTCATGTTCATGATGGTGCCGCGCGCGGAGGTCTGCGCCGAGCGGATCCAGGAGGTGCTCTCCACCGACTCCAGCGTGGTGCCGCCGCTGAATCCCGTCACCGAGCTGGCCAGGCACGGCCATCTGGAGATCCGCGGGGCCGGGTTCAAGTACCCGGGCGCCGAGGCGTCGGTGCTGCGGGAGGTCGCCCTGGAGGCGCTGCCCGGTGAGACCACCGCGGTGATCGGGTCGACCGGCAGCGGGAAGTCGACGCTGCTCGGTCTCGTACCGCGGCTGTTCGACGCCACGGGCGGCGAGGTGCTGGTGGACGGCACGGACGTACGGGAACTCGACCCCGTCCTGCTGGCGAAGACCGTGTCCCTGGTGCCGCAGAAGCCGTATCTGTTCTCCGGGACCGTCGCGACGAACCTGCGGTACGGGAACCCGGACGCGACCGACGAGGAGCTGTGGCACGCGCTGGATGTGGCGCAGGCCAAGGGGTTCGTCGAGAAGCTCGAAGGCGGGCTGAACGCGCCGATCGCCCAGGGTGGCACCAACGTCTCCGGCGGGCAGCGCCAGCGGCTGGCGATCGCCAGGACACTGGTCCAGCGGCCGGAGATCTATCTCTTCGACGACTCGTTCTCGGCGCTGGACTACGCGACCGACGCGGCGCTGCGGACCGCGCTGCGGCGTGAGACCGCCCAGGCGACCGTGGTGATCGTCGCCCAGCGTGTCTCGACCATCCGCGACGCGGACCGGATCGTCGTCATGGACGAGGGCCAGGTCGTCGGGACGGGCCGGCACCACGAACTGATGGACGGCAATGAGACATACCGGGAGATCGTGCTCTCCCAGCTGACCGAGGCGGAGGCGGCCTGATGTCCGGTCCTGGTGGACGCATGATGGCAGGACCGACCCAGAAGTCCATGGACTTCAAGGGGTCGGGCAAGCGGCTGCTGCGGCAGCTGGCGCAGGACCGTGCCGCGCTGTTCACGATGCTGCTGGCCGTCGTCGGCAGCGTCGCGCTCTCGGTCGTCGGACCGAAGATCCTCGGCCGGGCGACCGACTTGATCTTCGCCGGGATCATCGGCCGCCATCTGCCCGCGGGCACGACCAAGGCGCAGGCTCTGAAGGGCCTGCACGCCAGGGGCCAGGGCGCGATGGCCGACATGCTCTCCGGTGTGGACTTCACGCCGGGCAAGGGCATCGACTTCACCCAGGTGGGAGAGATCCTGCTGCTCGCGCTGGCGGCCTTCGGCTGCGCGGGTCTGCTGATGCTCGTCACCACCCGGCTCGCGGCCCGGATCATCAACGAGGCCATGTACCGGATGCGTGAGGAGATCCAGGCGAAGCTCTCGCGCCTGCCGCTGTCGTACTTCGACAGGGCGAAGCGCGGTGAGGTGCTCAGCCGGACGACCAACGACGTCGACAACATCGGCCAGACGATGCAGCAGACCATGGGCCAGCTCATGAACTCGCTGCTCACCATCATCGGCGTACTGGCGATGATGTTCTGGATCTCCTGGATCCTGGCGCTGGTCGCGCTGGTGACCGTACCGCTCTCGGTGCTGGTGGCCACGCGCGTCGGCAAGCGGTCCCAGCCGCAGTTCGTGCAGCAGTGGAAGGTCACCGGCAAGCTCAACGCCCATATCGAGGAGATGTACACCGGGCACGCCCTGGTCAAGATCTTCGGACGGCAGGCGGAGTCGGCCGAGGCCTTCCGCGAGCAGAACGACGCGCTGTACGAGGCGGGGTTCAAGGCCCAGTTCAACAGCGGCATCATGCAGCCGCTGATGATGTTCGTCTCCAACATCAACTACGTGCTTGTGGCAGTCATCGGCGGGCTGCGGGTCGCTTCCGGGTCGCTGTCGATCGGTGATGTGCAGGCCTTCATCCAGTACTCGCGGCAGTTCTCGCAGCCGCTGACCCAGGTCGCGTCGATGGCGAACCTGGTGCAGTCGGGTGTGGCGTCCGCCGAGCGGATCTTCGAACTGCTCGACGCGGAGGAGCAGACGCCCGACGCCGACTCCTCCGGCACGGAATCCGACTCCGTGTCCGGCCCGGTGTCCGACGCGGTACCCGGTGCCCGTACCGCCGACCGTCCGGTGGCGGTGCGCGGCAGCATCTCGCTGGAGAAGGTCGCCTTCCGGTACGAGGCGGACAAACCGCTCATCGAAAATCTGTCCCTCTCGGTCGAACCGGGGCACACGGTCGCGATCGTCGGTCCGACCGGCGCGGGCAAGACGACACTGGTCAATCTGCTCATGCGGTTCTACGAGGTGACCGGCGGGCGGATCACGCTCGACGGGACCGACATCGCCGGCATGACGCGGGAGGAACTGCGCTCCGGGATAGGCATGGTCCTCCAGGACACCTGGTTGTTCGGCGGCACGATCGCGGAGAACATCGCGTACGGCTCGTCGCGCGCCGTCACCCGCGAGGAGATCGAGGAGGCGGCCCGGGCTGCCCACGCCGACCGGTTCATCCGCACCCTTCCCGAGGGGTACGACACGGTCATCGACGACGAGGGTACGGGGGTGAGCGCGGGAGAGAAGCAGCTGATCACGATCGCGCGGGCCTTCCTCTCCGACCCGGTGATCCTGGTGCTCGACGAGGCGACGAGCTCCGTCGACACCCGTACCGAGGTGCTGATCCAGCAGGCGATGGCGCGTCTGGCGCACGGCCGCACCAGCTTCGTCATCGCACACCGGCTCTCCACGATCCGGGACGCGGACGTGATTCTGGTGATGGAGAACGGGTCGATCGTGGAGCAGGGGTCGCACGAGGAGTTGCTGGCTGCGGACGGGGCGTATGCGCGGCTTTACGCGGCGCAGTTCGCGCAGGCGGTCGTGGAGGTGGATTAGCGGATCGGGGCCGGCGGGTCTGGATCTGTCGGTCCGTATCAGTCGGTCCGTATCAGCCGGCCCGGGTCAGCCGGTCCGGATCAGCGGCTCGCAGGGTCCCGCTGCGGGGTTGCGCTCAGTCCAGGTAGCCCCGCAGCTGGTCCGCGAAGGCGTGGTCCCGCAGTTTGTTCAGGGTCTTGGACTCGATCTGGCGGATCCGCTCCCGCGTCACCCCGAAGATCCGTCCGATCTCCTCCAGCGTGCGGGGTCTGCCGTCCGCCAGGCCGTAGCGGAGCTGGACGACCTTGCGCTCGCGTTCGCCCAGTGTGGAGAGCACCGCCTCCAGGTGCTGCCGCAGCAGCAGGAACGCCGCCGACTCCACCGGGGACGCCGCGTCGCCGTCCTCTATCAGGTCGCCCAGCGCCACCTCGTCCTCCTCCCCCACCGGGGCGTGCAGGGACACCGGTTCCTGGGCGAGACGCAGCACCTCCCCCACGCGTTCCGGGGTGAGTTCGAGCTGGGCCGCGACCTCCTCGGGGGTCGGTTCATACCCGCGTTCCTGGAGCATCCGGCGCTGGACCCGGACCACGCGGTTGATCAGCTCGACCACGTGCACCGGGACCCGTATCGTCCTGGCCTGGTCGGCCAGCGCCCGGGACATCGCCTGTCGGATCCACCAGGTCGCGTACGTGGAGAACTTGTAGCCCCGGGCGTAGTCGAACTTCTCCACCGCCCGGATCAGGCCGAGGTTTCCCTCCTGGACCAGGTCGAGCATGGTCAGCCCGCGGCCCACGTACCGCTTGGCGACGGAGACCACGAGGCGGAGGTTGGCCTCGATCAGCCGTCGTTTGGCCATCCGCCCGAGCACCACCAGGCGGTCCAGGTCCACGACGAGGCGGGAGTCGAGACCGGCCGAACTCCCCAGCCGTTCCTCGGCGAAGAGGCCCGCTTCGACACAGCGGGCGAGGTCCACCTCGTCGGCCGCCGTGAGCAGCGGGATACGGCCGATCTCCCGTAAGTACTGGCGGAAGAGGTCGGACGAGGGGCCGCCGGTGTCCGCGGTGCCGGTGCGCACGGGTGCGGGCGTTCCGTCCGGGTCCTCGACCACGACCTCGGGGACGGCTTCGGGGACGGCCTCCCGTGCGGGCCGGGCCTGACCGGGGACGGTTTCGGGGTGGCCTGCGGCCGGGCCCTGCTGAGGGACTGCCGGGGCCACATCGGTCTGGGTCGGGGTCCGGGTCTGCACGGGGGCGGCCTCCAGGATGACTGCCGGGTCGGGGCGTGCGGCAGCGGGACAGCGGCGGCCGAGCCCGCCTTCCGTCCCCCATGTGCCGGTCGGTCTCAGGCGCCGCTGCCCAGTGTGGGGCACGACACAGCGCGGCCACGAGAGGTGTGCGGTGACTTTCTGAGTCCGGTTCGTGACCCGCCGGTTACGGGAACGCCACCGGGCGGCCGGGAGCCGGCTGCCCCGACCGGTGACCGGGGGGCGGCTCAGCCCCTTCTTGTCCGGCTCAGAGCGCTTCGGCGCCGCGGTTGCGCAGGGACTGGCCGTACTGCTGGAGGGTCCACAACTCGTTCTGGACCGCCGCGTACTGCTCGGCGTCGCCCTGGGTGGAGGCCCGGGCCAGCGTGCCCTGGACGTCCGTGATCCGCCGGTCGACCGCGCGCAGCCGGACATGCACCAGCTGCTCGCCCGCGTACAGCTCGTCGACCGTACGGCGCATGATCGCCTCCACGGCCAGCTCGGTGACCACGGCCCGGACGGTGTCGTCCGGCGCCGCCGCGCGGACCCGGGTGAGGTACTCGAAGGAGTCGGTGATGCCCTGCTCGGCGCCGCCCGCCTCCATGATCGCCTCGCGTACGGCGGCGTACGGCGGGGCGGTGAACTCGTCGGCCCCGTAGGCGTCGAAGGCCGGGGAGACCAGTTCCGGGCGCTGCAGTGCCAGCTTCAGCAGCTCGCGCTCGGTGCGGTGCGCGGGGCTGCGGAGGTGGAGCGCGGGGCCGCTCGACGGGGGGCGCGCCGCCTCCACCTGCTGTGAGGGGCGGCCGCCTCGCGTGGGCGCCGGTGCGTTGCCCCGGCCGCGGGCCCACTGGGCGAGCTGGCTGATGCGCTTGACCACGAACTGGGTGTCGAGGATGCCGAGCATCCCGGCCAGCTGTACGGCGACCTCGTGCTGCGAGGCGCTGTTCTTGATCCGGGCCACCACGGGCGCCGCCTCGTCGAGCGCCGTCGCCCGGCCCGCCGGGGTCTCCAGGTCGTAGCGCGAGATGATCTGGCGGAGTGCGAACTCGAAGAGCGGGGTGCGGGGTTCGGCCAGGCCGCGCACCGACTCGTCGCCCTGCGCGAGCCTCAGGTCGCAGGGGTCCATCCCGTCCGGGGCGATGGCGATATAGGTCTCGGCGGCGAACTTCTGGTCGTCCTCGAAGGCGCGCAGGGCCGCCTTCTGTCCGGCCGCGTCCCCGTCGAACGTGAAGATCACGCGGGCGCTGCCGTTGTCCATGAGCAGCCGGCGGAGGATCTTGATGTGGTCGGTGCCGAAGGCCGTTCCGCAGGTGGCGACGGCGGTGGTCACCCCGGCCAGGTGGCAGGCCATGACGTCGGTGTACCCCTCGACGACGACGGCCCTGCTGGACTTGGCGATCTCCTTCTTGGCCAGGTCGATCCCGTAGAGGACCTGGGACTTCTTGTAGATCGACGTCTCGGGGGTGTTGAGGTACTTCGGCCCGTTGTCGTCGTCGCGCAGCTTGCGCGCACCGAAGCCGACGACCTCGCCGCTGATGTCGCGGATCGGCCACATCAGCCGGCCGCGGAAGCGGTCGATGGGCTTGCCGCCGCGCGACTCCTGGGACAGTCCGGAGGTGATGAGCTCCTTGTCGGAGAAGCCCTTGCCGCGCAGATAGCGGGTCAGGTGGTCCCAGCCGGCCGGGCTGTAGCCGACGCTGAAATGGGTGGCGGCGGCCTGGTCGAAACCGCGCTCGGCGAGGAACTTCCGGCCGATCTCGGCCTCGGCGCTGTCGAGCTGCTCGACGTAGAACTGCGCGGCCGCCTTGTGCGCCTCGACCAGCCGGATGCGCTCGCCGCGCTGGCTGTTGGGGGTGTAGCCGCCCTCCTCGTACCGGAGGGTGATGCCGGCCGTGCCCGCGAGCCGCTCGACCGCCTCGGAGAACGAGAGGTGGTCGATCTTCATGATGAAGGCGAGGGTGTCCCCGCCCTCCTGGCAGCCGAAGCAGTGGAAGAGGCCCTTGGCCGGACTGACCTGGAAGGAGGGGGACTTCTCGTCGTGGAAGGGGCAGAGCCCCTTCAGGTTCCCGCCGCCCGCGTTCCGCAGCTGGAGGTACTCGGAAACGACGGCGTCGATCGGGACCGCGTCCCGGACCGCCTTCACGTCGTCATCGTTGATCCTGCCTGCCACGGGTGAAGTCTACGGTCCGGCTCGGACACTCCGTACGGGCCTGCCCGGCCGGGCGGGCCCGTACGTCCTCTCAGGCGCCCAGCGTGGCCAGGTCCACCGACGGGTCCGCGAGCGCCTCCGGGTCCAGCGTCGCGCCGGAGCGGATCAGTCGCTGGAGCTGTTCGGTGACGTCCCACACATTGACGTTCATACCGGCCAGCAGCCGCCCTTCCTTCATCCAGAAGGCGATGAACCGCCGCTTCCCCGCGTCGCCCCGGATGAGCACCTGGTCGTACGAGCCGGGTGGCGCCCATCCCGAGTACTCCAGGCCCAGGTCGTACTGGTCGGAGAAGAAGTACGGGATCCTGTCGTACGCCACGCCCTGGCCGAGCATCGCACGGGCCGCCGCCGGGCCGCCGTTGAGCGCGTTCGCCCAGTGCTCGACGCGCAGCCGGGCGCCGAGCAGCGGGTGCTGCGCGGCCGCGACGTCGCCCGCCGCGTAGATGTCCGGGTCGGAGGTGCGCAGCGAGGAGTCGACGGCGATGCCGCCGCCGTCCGCCCGGTCCACCAGCTCAAGGCCCGCGGCCTCGGCCAGCGAGACGCGGGGGGCCGCGCCGATCGCGGCGAGCACGTCGTGGGCCGGGTGCTCCTCGCCGTCGTCGGTCCGGACGGCCAGGACCATGCCGTCCTGGCCGGTGATCCCGGTGAGGCGTGCGCCGAAGTGGAAGCGGACACCGTGCTCGGCGTGCAGGTCGGTGAAGATCTGGCCGAGCTCAGGACCGATGACCGAGTGCAGCGGGGTCTGGTGCGGTTCGACGATGGTGACCTCGGCCCCGTAGCCGCGCGCGGCCGCTGCGACCTCCAGGCCGATCCAGCCCGCTCCCGCGATCACCAGATGGCCGTTGTCCCGGCCGAGCGAGGTCAGGACGTTCCGCAGCCGGTCGGCGTGGGCGAGCCGGCGCAGATGGTGCACGCCCGCGAGACCCGTGCCGGGGATGTCCAGGCGGCGCGGCTCGGCGCCGGTCGCCAGCAGCAGCTTGTCGTAGTGGATGGCCGTGTCGTCACCGAGGCGTACGACCTTGACGGCACGGTCGATGGAGACAACGGTCTGGCCCAGGTGGAGCTCGATGTCGGCCTGTGCGTACCAGGCGGTCTCGTGGACGTAGACGCTGTCACGCTCGTCCTTGCCCGACAGGAAACCCTTGGACAGGGGCGGGCGTTCGTAGGGGTGGTCGCGTTCGTCACCGATGAGGATCACACGGCCCGCGAACCCTTCGGTGCGGAGGGTTTCGGCGGCCTTCGCCCCCGCGAGCCCGCCGCCGATGATGACGAACGTCAGATGTGCGTCGACCACTTGTTGCCTCCTTGGAGTGCTGGCGCCACTTGCGAGCGTCCCGCACGGAGTGTGATGGGGGAAGAGGTGTGAGGTGTTGAGGCTCACGCACGGTCAGGAATGGCCGGTCATGATGGCATGGCGGCGGAGAGCAGTACCACGGGCGGTCCGGCGGAGATCCGTACGGCGGTCATCCTCAGTGACTGACGGTCAGCCGCGCGTGCAGAGAGCGGGCCGCGGTGTCCGTGAGTGAGGCGATCTGGTCGACGATCACACGTTTGCGTTCGCGTTCGCCGGGTGCCGCTTCGAACAGTGCGCGGAACTGCGGGTCGAGCCCTTCGGGCGCCCGGGCCGTGAGCGCCCCGGCCAGTTCGGCGAGCACTTCGCGCTGGTTGATACGGAGCCGCTCCTGCTCCTCGCGCTGCATCACATATCGGTCCGCGACGGCCTTGAGGACAGCGCACTCCAGGCGCGCCCGGCGTGGAACGACCAGTTCCGCCGCGTATCTGGTGAGCGGCCCCGCGCCGTACGACTCCCGGGTCGCGCTCTCGGCGGCCAGGCAGAACCGGCCGATGAGCTGGCTGGTGGCGTCCTTCAGCCGGGCCTGCGCGACGGCGGTGCCGTCGTAGCCGTGCGGCCACCATTCCTGGGCGAGCAGGCCGTCGAGTGCGTCGGTGAGCTCGGCCATCTCGGTGTCGCCGGGCACGTAACGGCCGACGGCCACCGCCATGATGGCGTCCCGCTCGGGCCCGGAGGTCAGACAGCCGGGGTCGATGTGCCCGGCGTGCAGCCCGTCCTCGACGTCGTGCACGGAGTACGCCACGTCGTCGGACCAGTCCATGACCTGGGCCTCGAAGCACTTGCGGCCGGCCGGGGCGCCGAGCCTGGCCCAGTCGAAGACGGGCAGGTCGTCCTCGTACACCCCGAATTTCACCGAGCCGGGCTCGGTGGGGTGTCCGCCGCGCGGCCATGGGTACTTGGTGGCCGCGTCGAGGGCGGCCCGGGTGAGGTTCAGACCGACGCTGACCGGCTCGCCGGAGGTGTCCGACGGCACGAACCTCTTGGGTTCGATACGGGTGAGCAGGCGCAGCGACTGGGCGTTGCCCTCGAACCCGCCGCAGTCCCGGGCGAAGTCGTTGAGCGCCAGTTCGCCGTTGTGGCCGAACGGCGGGTGGCCCAGGTCGTGGGCGAGACAGGCGGCCTCGACGAGATCGGGGTCGCAGCCGAGTGCGGCGCCGAGTTCACGGCCGACCTGGGCGCATTCCAGGGAGTGCGTGAGGCGGGTGCGCGGGCTGGAGTCCCAGGTCTGGAGCGGTGGCTCCCCCGCCGTCTGCGGGAGGGAGCCCGGCGTGACCACCTGGGTCTTGCCCGCGAGCCGGCGCAGCGCACCCGAGTGCAGCACGCGCGCGCGATCGCGCTGGAAAGCGGTACGGCCGGGCCTCTTGTCCGGCTCGGTGTCCCAGCGTTCGCAGTCGGTCGGGGTGTACGCGGTGCCTTCCATGCCCCGACAGTACTGAGTCCCGGGCCCCGGACGCGGCCGGGCCCGCCATGCGGCGGTTCAGGAGGCGGCGCGCCGGGAGCACCGGGTGCGGCCTCCGGGTAGCCGGACCGTCCGTACCGGAGGAACGTGGAACGGGACGGCCGAGCAGAGCGGAGAGAACCGATGGCCAAGGTGAGCGCCAACATGTCCATGTCGCTGGACGGGTTCGTCTCCCACCCCTCCGACGGGATCGATCAGCTGTTCCGCTGGTACGGAAACGGGGACGTCGCGGTCAGGACCGCGGACCCGGACATGACGTTCAAGGTCTCGGAGGCCAGCGCCCAGCGGCTGAACCGCGGTCTTTCGGAGGTCGGTGTGCTCGTCTACGGGCGGCGTACGTTCGACGACGCGGGCGGCTGGATCGGCGGGCATCCCATGGGCAAGCCGGTGATCGTCGTCAGCCACAGCATCCCGGACGGCTGGCCCCGTGCGGACACCCCGCTGACCTTCGTCACCGACGGCGTCGAGAGCGCCATCGCGCAGGCCAAGGCGACAGCCGGCGGGAAGAAAGTCGTCATCGGCAGCGCCGACCTCACCCAGCAGTGCATCAACGCCGGGCTGCTGGACGAGCTGGATGTCGACCTGGTGCCGCTGCTGCTCGGTTCGGGCGTGCGCTTCCTCGACAACCTGCGAGAGGCGCCGCGTGCGCTGGAGGGGCCCACGGTGATCGAGGGGAACGGCGTGACTCATCTGACGTACACCCTCAGGTGACGCCGGTCGGTGGCCGGAGCGAACCGGAAGCCCGGTCGGCCGGCTGAACGGACCGGAGGACCGGTCGGCCTGCTGAGCGAACCGGACGTGCCCCTTCGCGCGTCCGGGATTCCGACACGTCCGGCGTCGGAAGGCCAGCCATGCGCAGACCCGTACCGCCCCGCATACGACTGCCCCGCATACGACGACTGCGGCCGAACCTGTCGCATCTGCGGGTGCCCGGGCTGCGGCTGCCGAGGACCAGGCGCGGCCGACGCCGTGCCGTGCAGGCCGTCATGCTCGGCTGTGTGCTGGCGCTCGCCCCTGCCACCTGGATGTTCACCGTCGCGGGCGACCGGGTGCGGACGACGGCCGACGTGCCCCCGGCCGATGTCGCCGTGGTCTTCGGCGCGGGTCTGTGGCAGGGCCGGCCGTCGCCGTACCTCGCGCACCGGCTCGACGCCGCCGCCGGTCTGTACCGGGCGGGGACGGTGAAGGTGGTGCTGGTCACCGGTGACAACAGCCGTACCGACTACGACGAGCCGGACGCGATGCGGGCCTATCTCGTACGGCACGGGGTCCCGGGCGGGAAAGTCGTCAGCGACTTCGCGGGCTTCGACACCTGGGACTCGTGCGTGCGCGCCAGGAAGGTGTTCGGGGTGCACCGGGCGGTCCTGGTCAGCCAGGGATTCCACATCCGCAGGGCCATCGCGCTCTGCCGGTCGGCCGGCATCGAGTCGTACGGCGTCGGCGTGTCCGACCCGCACGACGTGACCTGGTACTACGGCAGCACCCGAGAGATCCTCGCGGCGGGGAAGGCAGCCCTGGACGCCACGTTCAAGCCCGACCCGCACTTCCTCGGCCCCCGCGAGAAGGGCGTCACGCGAGCGCTGGGCGGCCACTGACGGTCGGCCGTCGCCCATACCCGCCGGGACGGCCGGTCGAAAACGCCCGCGCCGAGACCCGGCGCCCGACCGTACGGGCGCCTGAGCGGTGTCGTAGCGGACGGTTGCGTAGCCTTCGGATACTTGACCGATCGTTTCGTAAAAGCCTAGAGTTCGACCGTGCCCAGAACCAAGGAGTTCGACCCGGAAGCCGCACTGCAGGCAGCGCTGGAGCTGTTCTGGCAGCGGGGTTACGAGGCGACCTCGATGGCGGACCTCGTCGAACACACCGGCATCGGCCGGGCCAGCATCTACGCCACGTTCGGCAACAAACACGATCTGTACCTCAAGGCCCTGGAGCGGTACGAGGAGCTGCGCGACCCACAGCTCCTCACCGAGCTGTCCCAGCCCGGCCCCGCACTGCCCGCCGTCCGGGCAGTGGTGCGCAGGTTCGCGGCCGAGGCCGGATCGGAAGCGGAGCGGCTGCGAGGGTGTTTCGTCACCAATACGGCCGCCGAACTGAGCCCGCACGACGCCGTGTTCGCCCGACGGGTCGAGCGCAGCTGGGAGCACGTGGAGACCTTGATGCACTCCGCGCTGACCAGAGCGCAGGCCCAGGACGAGCTCCCGGCGGACCGGGACCCCCGCGCGCTCGCCAGAATGCTGCTGGTCCTGATGCAGGGGCTGCGGGTGACCGGGAAGGGCTCCAGCGAACCGGGCCGGGTACGCGACGCGGCCGAACAGGCGCTCACCGTGCTGGACTGACTCCCACCTGACACCACCCCGCTCCCACCCGCATCACCCCGCCCACAGCGCGTCCCTATTCGAGCCGCGTTCCATACGCACACCCTCCCTCGCCTGGATCCATACCAGAACGCCCGATCCAATCACGCAGCTCGATACCAGCAGCTCGATCCCATAGACAGCACACACCAGCACGGGAGCCCCTCAGATGAATGCGCGCTTCACCGGCAGAACCGTCCTCGTCACCGGCGCGGGCTCCGGGCTCGGCAGGGCCATCGCGCTGGCCTTCGCCGCCGAAGGCGCCTCGGTGGTCGTATCCGGCCGCACCGCCGCCGCGCTCGACGCGACGGCCGCGCTGATCACGAAGGACGGCGGAACCGCGCTCGCGGTCACCGCCGATGTGTCGCGCTCGGACGAGGTGCGCACGCTCGTCCGCCGTACCGTCGAGCACTTCGGCGGCCTCGATGTGGCCGTCAACAACGCCGGGGTGTTCCGGGGCGGCGCCCCCGTAGCCGACCTCACCGAGGACGACTGGCACACCCTGCTCGACACGAACGTCACGGGCGTACTGCTCTGCCTCCAGGCCGAAGTGGCGCAGATGAAGGGCCAGCCGACCGGCGGGGCCATCGTCAACATCGCGTCCAATCTCGGCGCGCACCGCCGCGCTCCGGGCGCCGCCGGGTACATCGCGGCCAAGGCGGCCGTCTCCGCGCTCACCCGCGCGGCCGCTCTCGACCACATCGGCGACGGTGTCCGGATCAACGCCGTCAGCCCCGGCGCGGCCGACACCGCCATGTCGCTGCGGCCGGGCGAGAGCGGGACGGAGCGCGCGGCCCGGATGAAGGGACAGTCGCCGCTCGGCCGGGTGGCGTCCACCTCGGAGGTCGCGGCGGCCGTGCTCTATCTGGCCTCGCAGGACGCCGCGTCCGTGGTGGGGGCCGACCTGGTGATCGACGGAGGCGCGGCTGCCTGACCGCGATGCCGGTCGTACGCTGGAACCATGACCGCTGCAACCATGACCAAGGGCTGGAACGCGGGCGACATCCCCGACCAGAGCGGGCGCACGGCGGTGGTCACCGGAGCCAACAGCGGTATCGGCCTCGTGACCGCACGTGAGCTGGCCCGGCGGGGCGCACGGGTGATCCTCGCGTGCCGCAGCGAGACGCGCGGCAAGGAGGCGGAAGCCCTGATACGGGACGAAATTCCGGGTGCGGAGGCCGAGTTCGTACGCCTGGATCTCGCGGACCTGTCGTCCGTGAGGGCGTTCGCTTCCGCCGTCCGCGCCGAGCGCCTCGACCTGCTCATCAACAACGCGGGCGTCATGGCCCTGCCGTACGGCACGACCGCCGACGGGTTCGAGACACAGTTCGGGGTGAACCACCTCGGGCACTTCGCCCTCACCGGGCTGCTCATCCCGAAGCTGCTGGACACACCGGAGGCGCGCGTGGTGAGCGTCTCCAGCGGGCTCCACGTCATCGGCAATATCGACATCCACGACCTCAACAGCGAGCGTGACTACCGCCGTTGGGTCGCCTACGGACGCTCCAAGACGGCGAATCTGCTCTTCGTCCACGAGCTGACGCGGCGCCTCGCCGCCGTCGGGTCCGGCCTCGTCGCGGCCGCCGCGCACCCCGGTTATGCGGAGACCAACCTCCAGACCGCCGGGGCGAGGATGGAGGGCCGTAAGCGCGCCGAGCGGTGGCTGGAGCTCGGCAACCGCGTGTTCGCCCAGCCGGCCGAGGTCGGTGCGCTGCCCACGCTCTACGCGGCCACCGATCCCTGCGTCCTGCCCGATTCGTTCACCGGGCCGAAATTCCTGGGCTGGCGCGGAGCCCCCGGGCCGTCCCGGCGGATGAAGTGGACGACGAACGACGTGGCGAGCGAGCGGCTCTGGACGGCGTCCGAGCAGCTCACCGGGGTGACGTACCAGGGCCTGGACACCCTGGGCACCAAGGGGCGCGGCACGGGCCCGGCCTGACCCGCCCCGCCGCCGGGCGGCCGGGGGCGGCCCTCCCGTGGATCGCGCCGGCGGCCGGGGGCAGGCCCTGACTGAACCCGCCGGCCTTAATCGGCCAGCCCTTGCTCCGTCAGCTCTGGACCGCCGCGGGGTCCATCCACATGACCTCCCAGATGTGGCCGTCCGGGTCCTGGAAGGAGCGCCCGTACATCGGCCCCTGATCCTGGGGCTCGTTCGCGGGCGAGCCGCCGGAGGCCAGCGCGGTGTCGGTCAGCCGGTCGACGTCCGCTCTGCTCTCGGCGCTGAGACAGACCAGCACCTCGGTGGTCCTGGTCGCGTCGGCGATCTCCTTCTTGGTGAACTGCTTGAAGAACGGTTCCGTGATCAGCATCGCGAAGATCGTGTCGCTGATCACGACACAGGCCGCGTTCTCATCGGTGAACTGCGGGTTGATCGTGTAACCCAGCGCCGTGAAGAAGGCCTTGGAGACCTCAAGGTCCTTGACCGGCAGATTGACGAAGATCATCTGAGGCATTGCGGGCTCTTCTCTCATCTCAGCCTGGTGGCCCGCCCAGCGGCGCGCCCTTCGGAGATGTAGACGCCGGGCCACCCGGAAACTCATCGGTCGTACGGAAACCCGTACGGGCCACCGGCCGACATGTCCGCGCAGCACCCCTGTCGCAATCCCGCACCATGGTTGATCGTTAGGGCGTACAGCAAAAGCGCGTACAGCACACCCTCGTACAGCAACCCGCGTACAACAGACCAGACACTCCAGACACCAGAGATCCAGACGCTGAGGACCGACACCGGCCGGAGCCAGGGGGACGCACCATGACCATCAGCCGCAGGCGACTTCTCGCCACCAGTGGCAGCCTCGCACTGACGGGGGCACTCGCCGCCGCGTGCGGGTCCAACACGGGCCGGGACGACGGAAGTTCGGGCGGCAACGGGCCCACGCTCCAGCAGTGGTACCACCAGTACGGCGAGGCCGGGACCGAGCAGGCCGTGCGGCGGTACGCGGCCGCCTACCGCAAGGCGACCGTCAAGATCCAGTGGCGGCCGGGCAATTACGACCAGCAGACCGCCGCCGCGCTGCTGTCCTCGTCGGGCCCCGACGTCTTCGAGGTGAACGGCCCGACCCTGGACCAGATCCAGGGCGGCCAGGTCACCGATCTGACCGATCTCTTCGACGGGGTGAAGAACGACTTCAACCAGGCGGTTCTCGCGCCGAAGACCCACGACGGGAAGATCTGGGGCATCCCGCAGACCATCGACACCCAGCTCCTCTACTACCGCAAGAGCCTGCTCAAGGACGCGAACGTCCAGCCGCCGCAGACGCTCGACGAACTCGTGGACGCGGCAAAGACGTTGACCGACAAGAAGGTCAAGGGCCTGTTCCTCGGCAACGACGGCGGCGCGGGCGTTCTCGGCGGCACTCCGCTCTACGCGGCCGGGCTCAGCCTCGTCACCGAGGACGGGAAGACGGGCTTCGACGATCCGGCTGCGGCCCGCACGCTGGCCAAGTTCCACCGGCTGTACGCCGACAAGTCGCTGCTGCTCGGCGCACCGGCGGACTGGTCCGACCCGTCCGCGTTCGTGCAGGGGCTCACCGCCATGCAGTGGTGCGGCCTGTGGGCACTTCCCGCGGTCAAGAAGGCGCTGGGTGACGACTTCGGCGTGCTCCCCTTCCCCAAGGACGGCGCGGCCGGAAAGCCCTCCGTCCCGGTCGGGGCGTACAGCTCGGCGGTCAGCGCACACAGCAAACACCGCGCAGAGGCCAAGGAGTTCGCCCAGTGGCTGTGGATCGAACGGACCTCGTACCAGGAGGATTTCGCCCTCTCGTACGGATTCCACATCCCGGCCCGGATCTCCCTCGCGAAGAAGGCGGCGAAGCTGCGGGAGGGGGCGGCGGCGGACGCGGTCCGGTACGCCACCGACAGCGGCTGGGCCCAGCCGCTGCTGTGGACACCCGCCTGCCAGGTCGCGTACCAGGACGCCCTCAACCGGATCATCAAGGACGGCGCCAACCCGGAGACCGAGGTCAAGGCGGTCGTCCGCAAGACCAACGGTGAGCTCCAGCGGGTACAGAAGAAGTCGTGAGGGACCAGTGAGACACCGCACGCTCTGGTTCTGGATCTTCGTCGGACCCTTCGCCGCCGGCCTCGGGCTCTTCACGTACGTACCGCTGCTGTGGAGCCTCTACCTGAGTTTCTTCGACGCCCACAACACGGTCTCACCGACGCACTTCATCGGCCTCGGCAACTACACGTCGATGCTGAGCGACGGCGCGTTCACCTCCAGTCTGTGGACGTTCGCGGTCTTCTCACTGTTCATCGTCCCGGCGACGTACGTGCTCTCGCTCGCCCTGGCGCTGATGGTGAACCGGCTGCGGTTCGCGCAGTCCTTCTTCCGGTCGGTCTTCTTCCTCCCGGCGGCCTGCTCCTATGTGGTCGCCTCGATGATCTGGAAGCTCTCCATCTTCAACGGGGTCCGGTTCGGGCTGGCGAACACCGTGCTCGGCTGGTTCGGCGCGGACCAGACCGCGTGGCTCTCGACGACCCACCCGCCCTGGTACTGGCTGGTGATCGTGACCCTGCGGCTCTGGCTCCAGGCGGGGTTCTACATGGTGCTGTTCCTCGCCGGGCTCCAGCGGATCGCGCCGCAGCTGTACGAGGCGGCCGCCGTCGACGGTGCGCGCCCCGGCTGGCAGGTCTTCCGGCACATCACGTTCCCGCAGCTGCGGGCGACCTCGGTCGCCGTGGTGCTGCTGCTCGTGATCAACGCGTTCCAGGCGTTCGACGAGTTCTACAACCTGCTGAGCGACTCCCGGGGCTATCCGCCGTACGCGCGGCCGCCGCTCGTGTACCTCTACTACACGGCGCTCGGGCAGGGGCAGAACCTCGGTCTGGGCAGTGCGGGGGCGGTCATTCTCGCCCTGATCATCGCGGTGGTGACGATCGTCCAGGCCCGCTGGTTCGGGCTCGGCAGGACGGAGGACTGACAATGCCCCGCAGCACCGACATGCCCCGCCGCGCCAGTACGCCCCGTCGGGACGACGCCCTGGTACGGGCAGGGCGGGCCCTGCGCACGGTCCTGCTGATCGCGCTGGCGGCGCTCTTCCTCATCCCGTTCTATCTGCTGCTGCGGAACGGGCTGTCCACCGAGCAGGACATCACCTCACCGGCGTGGACGTTCTTCCCCGCCCACCTGCAGTGGTCGAACGTCCGCGAGCTGTTCGACGACCCGGCGGTCCCGATGGCCCGCTCCCTGCTGAACTCGGCCCTGATCGCGGTGGCCACCACACTCGGCACGGTCCTGCTGGCGTCACTGGCGGGGTACGGCCTGGCCCGTATCCCGTACCGCCACGCGAACAAGGTGTTCTACGCGATCCTCGGCACCCTGATGGTCCCGGCGGCGGTGACGTTCGTACCGAGCTTCGTGCTGGTCTCCACGCTCGGCTGGATCTCCACACTGCGCGGCCTGATCATCCCGACGCTGTTCTCGGCGTTCGCCTGCTTCATCTTCCGCCAGTACTTCCTGGGCTTCCCGCAGGAACTGGAGGACGCGGCGAAGGTCGACGGCCTCGGTTACTGGCGCACGTACTGGCGCATCGTGGTCCCGAACTCCGCCCCCCTCTTCGCGGCGGTCGGCACGATCGTCTTCATCGGCGCGTGGAACGCCTTCCTGTGGCCGCTGGTGATCGGCCAGGACAAGAACGCGTGGACGGTGCAGGTCGCCCTTTCGACCTTCACGACGGGCCAAGTGGTCAACATCCACGAGCTGTTCATCGCGGCGGCGGTGTCGATCGTGCCGCTGCTGCTGGTGTTCCTGCTGCTGCAACGGCACATCGTGGCGGGGGTGGAGCGGTCGGGAATCGACGACTGAGGGGCGGTCCTGCCCCCCCTGCCGGGGGGGGGCAGCACCACCCACGGTTCAGGTTCAGGTACACCCGTACTCACCCGGCAGCCCCATCGTTCAACGGCCGGGGTCCGACAAGACTGAAGGCGTTCACCAGAACCCGCCGAAGCCGGTAACGAGCCGGTCGGCGCACGGTACTTAGTGGTCGGCTCCGGAAGTCCTTCGGGGGTTGACTCCGGAGTCGCTGGTGTGTCTGTCGCTTGGTCAGAGTTCGGGTCCGGCGAGGTGGAGCTGGCAGGCGCAGTCGAGGGCGTCTTCGGGGGTGCCGGCGAAGGTACCGGTGGGTAGCAGGGAGTCCTCGTAGCGGTCGCTGCTGGCGTAGTAGAGGGCGAAGCCCCATCGGCTCGCGGTGCCGCTGTAGCGCAGGCGCATCAGTTTGACCCGTTCGCCGTCGGCCAGTTCGCCTTCCACGTAGGCGAACTGCCCGCGGTGGCGGATGTGCAGGTCCGTCAGTTGCGGCCAGGCGGTGCGGGCGTGTTCGGTCAGCCGCTGGGCGAGTGACAGTTGGGTGTACTCCGGCGTCGTGGGCATGGCGGCCATCCTGCCGAATCGTGCCGGTGTCCTGTCTCGCCGATCCGTGACCGCTGAGGTTGGCCGCTGGACGGTAGCGCGAAAGCCCCTGGTCCGGGTGCCGGCCCTCTCGATAGGCTCACCAGCCATGACTCACACGGATGAACGAGACCGCCCGGAACCTCCCCTCGCGGGCGACGAGACCGCCGCTCTTCTGGGCTCCTTGGAGCGCCAGCGCGCGACCTTGGCGTGGAAGTGCGGCGGGCTGGATGCGGCTGGCATGAGGGCAACGGTCGGCGTCTCGTCGGTGACCCTGGGCGGCCTGCTCAAGCACATGGCCAACGTCGAGGACACCCATTTCGCCCGGCTGCTGCTCGGGCGGGGGCCGGGAGCCCCGTGGGACACGGTGGACTGGGACGCCGAACCCGACTGGGAGTGGCGCTCGGCCGCCAAGGACACCCCCGAGCAGCTGATGGCGTTCTGGCAAGAGGCCGTGGCCCGCTCCCGCTCCGTGGTCGAGGAGGCGCTGACCCACGGCGGCCCGGAGCAGTTGGGCCGATACACCACCTCCAGCGGCCAGTCACCCAATCTGCGACGCATCCTGATCGACCTGATTGAGGAGTACGCGCGGCACATCGGCCACGCCGACCTCATCAGGGAGTCGGTAGACGGCCTCGTCGGGGAGTGACCCGCCGGGCTGACGATGGCCTTCCAACCTCGCGACAGGCGGGGCACCCACAGCGTCAGGTTGAAGGCGCCACCGAGTGGCTCCGGCTTCTGGGGGGGGGTGAGAGCAGTCAGTCTTCGCTGCGGCAGGAGTGCCGGCACCGGGTGCGGCAGGCTGCGACCGTCCTGATCCGCTTCTCCCGATCGGCCCGCCTGCCATGCCCGTTGCCCTGGCCCGCCCGATAGCCCTGACCGCCGCCGTCCGCGAGCGGGTGAAGAAGATGGCCTACGGCCACAAGACCGAGTACCGGCTGCGGGTCCGCGCGCAGGTCGTCCTGCACGCGGCGCGGGGGCGCTCCAACGCGCGGATCGCCCGCGAGACGGGCCTGCACCTGGACACGGCTCGTGCCTGGCGCGGCCGGTTCGCCGCCGGCGGGCTGCCGGCCCTGGCCGACCGCAAGCGCTCCGGGCGCCCGGCGCGTTTCACGCCCGTGCAGGTCGCCGAGGCCAAGGCGCTGGCCTGCCAGTTACCCGCCGAGACCGGCGTGCCGCTGTCGCGCTGGTCCTGCCCGGAGCTGGCCGCCGAGCTGACCGCGCGCGGGATCACCGACAGCGTCTCCGCGTCCACGGTGCGCCGATGGCTGCGCGAGGACGCGCTCAAGCCCTGGCAGTACCGGTCCTGGATTTTCATCCGCGCCCCCAACTTCCGCGCCAAGGCCCAGCGTGTCCTGGACCTGTACGCCCGCACGTTCGAGGGTGTCCCGCTGGGCGAGGACGAGTACGTCGTCTCCAGCGACGAGAAGACCTCCGTCCAGGCCCGCTGCCGCTGTCATCCGACCCTGGCCCCGGGCCGGGCCCGGGCGATGCGCGTCAACCACGAGTACGGCCGTGGCGGCGCGCTGGCCTACCTGGCCGCCTACGACGTCCACCAGGCGAAGGTCTTCGGCCGCTGCGAGCCCAAGACCGGCATCATGCCGTTCATGGCCCTGGTCGAGCAGGTCATGACCACCGAGCCCTATGCCAGCGCGAAACGCGTCTTCTGGGTCGTCGACAACGGCTCCTCCCACCGCGGCCAACGGGCTATCGACCGCCTGGCCAGCAGGTTTCCGAACGCCGTCATGGTCCACACCCCCGTCCACGCCTCCTGGACGAACCAGATAGAGATCTTCTTCTCCATCGTCCAGCGCAAGGTCGTCCAACCCAACGACTTCACGGACCTCACCCAGGTCCGGGACCGGCTCCGAGCATTCGAAGACCGCTACAACGCCATGGCACAGCCGTTCCGGTGGAGGTTCACCACCTCCGACCTGGACGATCTGCTGGCCCGGCTCGACCGACACACACCAGCCGACCGACAAGAAGAATCCTCCGTCGCCCTGGCAGCCTGATCAACCCCCGAAGGACTTCCGGAGCCGACCACTTAGCCTTCAGGAGCCAGCTCATGAGTGCACGCACGACGCCGCGTCGCCGTACGGCAGTGTTCGCGACAGCGGCCCTGGCCGCGGTCGTGACGGGGGCCCTCGTGGCCTGCGGGAACTCCACCGCTTCCGCCGCGGACGCACCGGCCCGGTCGAGCCGGCCGTCGGCCACCACTACCGCGGGTTCTTCACTCCACATGATTTCGAACAACGGTCACAAACTGGCCTTCCAAGTCACGCCCGGCCACCTTCCGGCCATCGTCCTGGACGCAGGCGGGGGCCTGGACTCGTCGCAGTGGCAGAAGATCGCTCCTGCCCTGGCCAAGAAGACCGGATCCGAGGTCATCACTTATGACCGCTCCGGAATCGGGCAGAGTGACGAGGTCGTCGGCGCCTGGAACCCGCAGAACGCCGCTTCCGACCTGGAGGCCGGCCTCACCAAGCTGGGCGCCACCCATGACGTGGTTCTCGTCTCGCACTCCCAGGCGGGCGAGGTCGCCACGTACTTCGCGAAGAAGCACCCGAAATGGGTCTCGGGCGCCGTCCTCGTCGACGCCAGCCTGCCGAATTTCTACACGGACGGCGAAACCGCGAGGATCGAGGCCGCGAACCGGGCACAGGTGGCGCAACTCGACGGCCAGGTCTCGACGAAGGAAATCCGCCAGCTGCTGGCCACGGCGGACAACTACGGCCCGATGCACCACGCTTACCACCAGACCTCCTGGCCGCAGAGTGTCCCCGCGACGGTGATCGCGTCAGCGAAGACGCCCTTCGACACCCCCGCGGACGCACAGCTGTGGCGGGACGCCCAGACCCGGTTCGCGAAGGCCGCCTCCAACCGGAACCTTGTCGTCGCGAAGGGAAGCTCTCACGACGTTCCGGCTGACCGTCCGGACGTCGTCATCAAGGCGGTCGCAGCCATGGCGAAGGCGCACGGCTGACATCGCTCCGTCCCGTCGGCCGATCAGACCTTTCCACCGTGCGGTGTCCCGTCCTCCCTAGGGAGTTCCGGGCGCGGCGTGTCCGCCGACGAGTTCCGCTACCTGGCCGCCCGGCTGACCGAATCGCTCCGCGATGTTCTCCGAGTCGCGGAGAGCCGGGGCCGGAGGCTCCGCGCCTACGGAGAGGAGGCCGCTGAGGCCGACTGCGACGACCTCTGAGACGCACCCGCCCCGCCCCCGCACGCCAGGAGGGACGGCATCCCCGCACGGGTGCCGCCCCTCCGTCCGGTGCACCGGAGCCGCCGACGGGGTCGGTGAGGGTCGGGGTGAACCCGACGGCGGCTCCGGGGGTCTGTCAGCGGCTGTCGCTGCCGTCCGACTGGGCCGCTGCCCGGCCGGCTTCGAGCCTGGCCACCGGGATGCGGAACGGGGAGCACGAGACGTAGTCCAGGCCCACCTGGTGGAAGAAGTGCACCGACTCCGGGTCGCCGCCGTGTTCGCCGCAGACGCCCAGTTTGAGGTCGGGGCGGGTCGCGCGGCCCGCTTCGCAGGCGCTGCGGACCAGGGAGCCGACCCCGTCCCGGTCGATCGTCTCGAACGGGGAGACGCCGAAGATGCCCTTCTCCAGGTACGCGGTGAAGAACGAGGCCTCCACGTCGTCGCGGGAGAAGCCCCAGACCGTCTGGGTGAGGTCGTTCGTGCCGAACGAGAAGAACTGCGCGGCCTCGGCGATCTGGCCCGCCGTCAGCGCGGCACGCGGCAGTTCGATCATGGTGCCGATGGTCAGTATCAGCTCCGTGCCCGTGGCGGCCTCCACCTCCGCGATGACGCGGTCGGCCTCCTCGCGGACGATCTCCAGCTCCTGGACCGTGCCCACCAGCGGAATCATGATCTCCGCGCGCGGGTCGCCCTTGGCGGCCTTGCGGGCTGCCGCCGCCTCGGCGATGGCCCGTACCTGCATGGCGAACAGGCCCGGGATGACCAGTCCGAGACGCACCCCGCGCAGACCCAGCATCGGGTTCTGCTCGTGGAGCTTGTGCACGGCCTGCAGAAGGCGCAGGTCGTTCTCGTTGGCGTCCTTGCGGGACTCGGCGAGGGCGACACGCACCGAGAGTTCGGTGATGTCCGGGAGGAACTCGTGCAGCGGCGGATCCAGCAGCCGGACCGTGACGGGGAGCCCGTCCATCGCCTCGAACAGCTCGATGAAGTCCTTCTTCTGGAGCGGCAGCAGCGCACCGAGCGCCTTCTCGCGCTCGTCGTCCGTGTCGGCCAGGATCAGCCGCTCGACCAGCTCGCGGCGCTCGCCGAGGAACATGTGCTCGGTACGGCAGAGCCCGATGCCCTGGGCGCCGAACCGCCGGGCCCGCAGGGCGTCCTCGGCGTTGTCCGCGTTGGCCCGCACCCGCAGCCGGCGGCGCCGGTCCGCGTACGCCATGATCCGGTGGACGGCCTCGACCAGCTCGTCCGCGTCGTCGGCGCCCGCGTGCATCCGGCCCTCGAAGTACTCGACGACCGGGGACGGTACGACCGGCACCTCGCCCGCGTACACCTTGCCGGACGAGCCGTCGATCGAGACGATGTCGCCCTCCTCGACGACCACACCGTTCGGCGCGGTCAGCCGGCGGCGCTTGGTGTCGACCTCGATCTCCTCGGCGCCGCAGACACAGGTCTTGCCCATGCCGCGTGCCACCACGGCCGCGTGTGAGGTCTTGCCGCCGCGCGAGGTGAGGATGCCCTCGGCGGCGATCATGCCGTCGAGGTCGTCCGGGTTGGTCTCGCGGCGGATCAGGATGACCTTCTCGCCCGAGCGCGACCACTTGATCGCGGTGTACGAGTCGAAGACCGCCTTGCCGACCGCAGCGCCCGGTGATGCCGCGATGCCCCGCCCGATCCTGTCGACCTTCGCGGTGTCGTCGAAGCGCGGGAACATCAGCTGCGCGAGCTGTGCCCCGTTCACCCGCTGGAGCGCCTCGGCCTCGTCGATCAGTCCCTGGTCGACGAGCTGGGTGGCGATCCGGAACGCGGCGCCGGCGGTGCGCTTGCCGACGCGGGTCTGGAGCATCCACAACTGGCCGCGCTCAATGGTGAATTCGATGTCGCAGAGATCCTTGTAGTGGGTCTCCAGGGTCTCCATGATCTGCATGAGCTGGTCGTAGGACTTCTTGTCGATCTTTTCCAGATCGGCGAGTGCCACGGTATTGCGGATGCCCGCGACGACGTCCTCACCCTGCGCGTTCTGCAGGTAGTCCCCGTAGACGCCCTGGTGCCCACTGGCCGGGTCGCGGGTGAAGGCGACGCCCGTACCGGAGTCGGGACCGAGGTTGCCGAAGACCATCGAGCAGATGTTGACCGCGGTGCCGAGGTCGCCGGGGATGCGCTCCTGGCGCCGGTAGAGCTTGGCCCGGTCGGTGTTCCACGACTCGAAGACGGCCCTTATGGCGAGGTCCATCTGCTCGCGCGGGTCCTGCGGGAAATCCCGCCCCGCGGCCTGCTTGACGATCTTCTTGAAGCGGGAGACCAGCTTCTTCAGGTCGGCCGCTTCGAGATCCGTGTCGACGCTGACCTTCTTGGCCTTCTTCGCGGCCTCCAGGGCCTCCTCGAAGAGTTCGCCGTCGACGTCGAGGACGGTCTTGCCGAACATCTGGATGAGGCGGCGGTAGGAGTCCCAGGCGAAGCGCTCGTCGCCGGACTGCTTTGTGAGACCGACCACGGACTTGTCCGAGAGGCCGATGTTCAGAACGGTGTCCATCATGCCCGGCATGGAGAACTTGGCGCCCGAACGGACCGAGACGAGCAGCGGGTTGTCGGCCTGGCCGAGCTCCTTGCCCATCTTCTTCTCCAGGGCGGCGAGGTGCGCACTGACCTCGTCGCGGAGTTCGACGGGCTCGTCGCCGCTGCCGAGGTACGTCTTGCACGCCTCGGTGGTGATGGTGAAGCCCGGAGGGACGGGCAGACCGAGGTTGGTCATCTCGGCGAGGTTGGCACCCTTCCCGCCGAGCAGGTCCTTGAGGTTGCGGTTGCCTTCGGTGAAGTCATAAACGAACTTCTGCGGCGCTTGCGCCTGAGTTACGTAGGGTTCTGCGTTCTTCGATTCCGGCACGGGACTCGACTCCTCGCGGACTGGCTGCCCTGACGGCGAGGAACATACCCAGATCGAAGGCTCCTGGGTACGTCCACCTGGTCGTCGTACGGCCGTAACCACTCGTCTGCCAGCAGATCGAAAGTGATCCAGAGAGCGGCGCTCATTACCCCGATTGTTCATCTCTTGAAGGCATCGCAGCTGTACGTAGCTGAGCGGTTGCAGTTTCGGCCACGCTTGGCGATATCGGGTTCACAGCAGGAACGGGTGGCGACTGGCACCGAGTGCCAGCCTTTGAGAAGTACAGCCCATGTTTAATCGCTCATCTGAGCAAGAGCGCGATCAGAGGTGGCGAGAATCACGCCATCCGTCTGGCTCTGAAACCACTATTCGGACCTTTGGGGATCGCCAGTCGGACACTCAGCTTCAGATAGCGGTGCAGCATGCACTCAGTGCCGCGTTCGCATGGGGCTGATGGCCCCGGATTCGCGCTCTCTCCTGGGAAAAGCCGCCGCCCCTCGCTCTCGCTCTTATGAGCGGAGGGCGAGGGGCGGAAGGCGCAGGGCAGAGGCGGGCCCCGCCGGGCTGTTCTCAGCCGCTCGACGGGCCGCCGCTCTCAGCCGCCCGACGTGTCGAGTTCGGCCTCCGCGCTCACGCCCGAGCAGTCGTACGGGTCCTTCAGCCAGCCGTCGGGAAGGACGACCCGGTTGTTGCCCGACGTGCGCCCGCGCGGCCCGTCCGCACCGTCCGGCCACGGCTGGTCCAGGTTCAGCTCGTTCAGCTGGCTGCCCAGCTCGTCCAGCGACGAGGTGACCGCGAGCCGCTTGCGCATCTCCGAGCCGACCGCGAAGCCCTTCAGGTACCAGGCCACGTGCTTGCGGAAGTCGATCACGCCCCGGGTCTCGTCGCCGATCCACTCCCCCAGCAGCGTCGCGTGCCGCAGCATGACCGCCGCGACCTCGCGCAGCGTCGGCGCCTGCCGGGTCGGCGTCCCCTCGAAGCCGCTCACCAGGTCGGCGAAGAGCCAGGGCCGCCCCAGGCAGCCGCGCCCCACAACGACGCCGTCGCAGCCGGTCTCCCGCATCATGCGCAGCGCGTCGTCCGCGCACCAGATGTCGCCGTTGCCGAGGACGGGGATCTCCGGGACGTGCTCCTTGAGCCGGGCGACGGCGTCCCAGTCGGCGGTCCCGCCGTAGTGCTGGGCGGCGGTCCTGCCGTGCAGCGCGACGGCCGTGACGCCCTCGTCGACCGCGATCCGGCCCGCGTCGAGATAGGTGAGGTGGTCGTCGTTGATGCCTTTGCGCATCTTGATGGTGACCGGGAGGGCGCCCGCGTTGGAGACCGCCTCGTGCAGGATCGCGCGCAGCAGCGGCCGCTTGAACGGGAGCGCCGAGCCGCCGCCCTTGCGGGTGACCTTGGGCACCGGGCAGCCGAAGTTCAGGTCGATGTGGTCGGCCAGATCCTCGTCCACGATCATGCTGACCGCCTTGCCGACCGTGACCGGATCCACTCCGTACAGCTGGATCGAGCGCGGTGTCTCGGTCTTGTCGAAGTGGATCAGCTGCATGGTCTTGGCGTTGCGCTCCACCAGCGCCCGCGTCGTGATCATCTCGCTGACGAACAGGCCCTTCCCGCCGCTGAATTCACGGCAGAGGGTGCGGAAGGGGGCGTTGGTGATCCCCGCCATGGGGGCGAGTACGACGGGCGGCTGCACGGAGTGCGGGCCGATGGAGAGCGTGGTCATGCACCCATTGTCGCGTACCGCTTGTCGTGTACAGCTTGGCGTGTACATGGACCACATATTTCGAGGCAGGGACGCTGCATCGGGACGCGTACCGCGTGACACGTACACCGAAGTCGTTAGTTAGCCGTACTATTCATACATGCCCGAGCTCAACCACCGCCGGCGGATGCTGGTGCTCGCGATCTGCTGCATGAGTCTGCTGATCGTCAGCCTCGACAACACCGTCCTGAACGTCGCCCTCCCGTCGATGCAGAAGGAGCTGCACGCATCGGTCTCCGGACTCCAGTGGACGATCGACGCATACACCCTGGTCCTGGCCTCGCTGTTGATGCTCGCGGGCTCGACGGCCGACCGGATCGGCCGCCGCAGAGTCTTCAAGGCGGGCCTGGTGATCTTCACCCTCGGTTCGGCGCTCTGCTCGGTCGCCCCCAACCTGGAGTCGCTGGTCGTCTTCCGGATGATGCAGGCGGTCGGCGGCTCGATGCTCAACCCGGTCGCGATGTCGATCATCACCAACACCTTCACCGAGCCGCGCGAACGCGCCCGCGCCATCGGCGTCTGGGGCGGCGTCGTCGGGATCTCGATGGCGGCCGGCCCGATCGTCGGGGGCCTGCTCGTGGACTCGGTCGGCTGGCGCTCGATCTTCTGGATCAATCTGCCGGTGGGGCTCGCCGCGCTGCTGCTCACCTGGCGTTACGTACCGGAGTCGCGGGCTCCGAAGGGCCGCAGGCCGGACCCGGTGGGCCAGCTGTTCGTCATCGCGCTGCTGGGCTCGGTGACGTACGCGATCATCGAGGCGCCGGCGGCCGGGTGGACGTCACCGCTGATCCTGTCCTTCACGGGAGTGGCCCTGCTGGCACTCGCGGGGCTGGTGCTGTACGAGCCGAGGCGCCCCGAACCACTGATCGACCTGCGCTTCTTCCGCAGCGCGCCGTTCAGCGGGGCCACCGTCATAGCGATCTGCGGCTTCGCCGCGCTCGGTGGCTTCCTCTTCCTGAACACGCTGTATCTCCAGGACGTCCGCGGTCTCTCCGCGCTGCACGCCGGCGTCTACATGCTGCCGATGGCGGTGCTGACCTTTGTCTGCGCGCCGCTGTCGGGACGGCTGGTGGGCAACCGGGGTCCACGGCTCTCGCTGCTGGTCGCCGGGGTGGCGATGGCGCTGAGCGGACTGGTCTTCGCGGTGCTCGACGCGGAGACGAACACGGTGCTGCTCTTCACCGGCTACGTACTGTTCGGGATCGGCTTCGGCATGGTGAACGCTCCGATCACCAACACCGCCGTCTCCGGGATGCCCCGTGCGCAGGCCGGAGTGGCGGCGGCCGTCGCGTCGACCAGCCGGCAGATCGGATCGACGCTGGGTGTCGCCGTGATCGGGGCCGTGCTGGCCTCGGGTGTGAACGGCGCCACGCACACCGGGGGCTTCGCCGGAGCCAGCCGTACCGCCTGGTGGATCATCACCGCGTGCGGTGTCGCCGTCCTGGCCTTCGGGCTGCTGACCAGCGGGAAGTGGGCGCAGCGTTCGGCCCGGCGGACCGCGGAGCGGCTGGACGCCCCCGAGACGGCTCAGACGGTGGCGGACGCCAACGCGTAGAGCCGCTCAAGGCGCTCACGGGACTCGGCGTTCGCCGGTACGTAGGTCACCAGCCGTGGACCGGCCGCAGGGCCGAGCCAGAGGTCGGTGTGGTCCACGAGCAGCGGGCCGACGTGCCGGTTGTGGAAGCGCTTGGTCCTGCTGCCGGGGCCGACGATCTCATGCCGGGCCCAGATCTTCCGGAACTCGGGCGAAGCCGCCTCCAGCCGCTTGAGCAGCGCCTTCCAGGCGGGCTCCGCCAGATGCCCGGCCATCGACGCGCGGAACTTGGCGGCCATCACCCGGTACATGGCGTCGAGGTCGACGACCGATGACCGCCAGTCCTCGTTCGTGTACGAGAGCAGCATGCAGTTGCGGTCCTCGGGGGCGATGGCGTCGAGGTCGCAGAGCAGCCGGCCGTACGTGCGGTTGTACGCGAGGATGTCGTAACGGCTGTTCTGGATGCAGGCCGGAACGGGGTCCAGCTGCTCGATCAGCGACGAGAGCGCCGGTGTGATCGAGGGGCAGATCGCTCCGGGCGACGGGTCGACCGCACCGGCCAGCGAGAAGAGGTGCGCGCGTTCGTGCAGGTCGAGCAGGAGCGTACGGGCGACGGCGTCGAGGACCTGCGGGGAGACCGTGATGTCGCGCGCCTGCTCCAGCCACGTGTACCAGGTGACGCCCACCGCGGAGAGCTGGGCGACCTCCTCGCGGCGCAGCCCCGGTGTCCGGCGCCGGGAGCCGCGCGGCAGCCCCGCCTGCTCGGGCGTGATGCGCTCCCGGCGGCTGCGCAGGAAGTCGGCGAGCTCGTGCCTGCGTACATCGGTCTCCGGCGCCACTGTGGTCATGGAACCAGAGTGCAGCACCGGGCAGCCCATTGCCAGGTACTCCTTGTACCAGGATAAGGAGACTCTGGTACCAGGCTGAGCGGCGGAGCATTCTCGTCTCCGTGAGCAATACGACAGGCACGACAGTCAATACGACAGACACGACAGTACGGACTCCACCCACCGTCCCCGGCCCTGTCCACCGGCACGACCACCCCACCCCGGTGCTCGGCACACTGGGGCTGTTCACGGTGCTGCTCGGGGCGGCTTTGCCGCTGATCGACTTCTTCATCGTCAATGTCGCCCTGCCGACCATCGACCACGACCTGGCCGCGGGGCCCGCGATGCTGGAGCTGGTCGTCGCCGGATACGGCGTCGCCTACGCCGTGCTGCTCGTGCTCGGCGGCCGGCTCGGGGATATGGCAGGGCGGCGCAGGCTCTTCCTGGTCGGTATGGCCGCCTTCGGTCTCACCTCGCTGGCCTGCGGTCTCTCGCCCAACGCCTGGACGCTGGTCGGCGCGCGGGTGGCGCAGGGAGCCTCGTCGGCGCTGATGCTCCCGCAGGTGCTCGCCACCATCCAGGCCGCCACGGCGGGGCCGCGGCGGGCGAAGGCGATGGGGCTCTACGGGGCCACGGCCGGGCTCTCGATGGTCGCCGGCCAGATCCTCGGCGGTGTCCTGGTCGCCGCAGACGTGGCGGGCACCGGCTGGCGGTCGATCTTCCTCGTCAATGTGCCGGTGGCGCTCCTCGGCCTGGTGCTCGCGGTCCGCTCCGTACCGGAGACCCGGTCGCAGAAGCCCGCGCCCGTCGACATACCCGGCACGCTGCTGCTCGCCCTCTCGCTGGTGACGCTCCTCGCGCCGCTGACCGAGGGCCGGGCCGCCGGGTGGCCGCTGTGGACCTGGATCTCACTGGGCGTCTTCCCGTTCGCGGCGGCGGCGTTCTACCTCACCGAGCGGGCGGCCGACCGCAGGGGCGAGGTGCCGCTGGTGCCGCCGAGCCTGCTGCGGCTCGACTCGCTGCGGCGCGGACTCACGCTGGTGGTGCCGTTCTCGATCGGTTTCGGCGGATTCATGTTCGTCATCGCGGTCGCGCTCCAGCAGGGGCTGCGGATGGGTCCGGTGACGGCGGGGCTCGCGCTCGTACCGATGGCGGTGGCGTTCTTCGCCGCATCGCTGGCGGGCCCCCGGCTGGTCGGCAGGTACGCGAGCCGGGTCGTGACCGCGGGCGGTCTGATCCAGGCCGTCGGCGTCGTGGTGATGGCGGCGACCGTCTGGTGGGACTGGTCCGGTCTCGGCATCGCCGCCCTGGCTCCCGGCACCGCGCTGGCCGGGTTCGGCCAGGGACTGCAGCTGCCGGTGCTGTTCCGGATCGTGCTCTCCGACGTACCGGCTGAACGGGCCGGGGTCGGCGGCGGCGTGATGACCACGACGCAGCAGGCGTCGCTCGCGCTGGGGGTGGCCACGCTCGGCACGCTCTTCCTGTCCCTGACGACGTCGCTGGGGATGCGGGAGGCGCTGGCGGTGACGCTGCTGCTACAGCTGGCCGCGGTCGCCGTGACCGCGCTGCTCAGCCTGCGGCTGCCACGTGCGGTGCGGTAGCCGGGGCGCGGTAGCCGACGGCGGACATGACGGTGGGCCCGGATCGTGGAGACGATCCGGGCCCACCGTGCTGTGCCGTGCGGTTGTCGCTTTGCTGAGATGTTGAGTTGTACTGCGCTGTGGTGCTGCCCGGTGGGTCAGCCCTCGGCGTCGGGGGTTCCGGCCGCTCCGGCCCCCTCGGCCCGCTCGCGCATCTTCTGGAGCAGTTCCTGCTTCTGGTCAGCGGCTGACCTGCGGTCCTCGGCGCCTGCGGCGGCCGAGCTCTGCGCCCCGGAGCGGGGCATCTTCTTGCGCTGCCCGCCCACGCCAAGAAGGTTGTTGCGACTCTTTGCCATGCCGGTCAGAGTACCGGGCATACCGCAGGGGGGTGCACCGGTTTTCCGGGCGGAGGCGAGCTCCGGCCGAGGTAAACGAACAACCGTTCCCCGCGGATGCGCGCAATGAATCGCCGCAGATGGACAAGGAACCTGCATTACGGGCCACTACGCGCGCCTCGTAGTGTTCTGCCCTGTACGTGGAGCGGTGGAGACCCCCGGCTCGGCGGTCCCCTCCTGCTGTGCGCCGGGACGCGCACCCGTGGACGGCACCGTCCGCGCGGGTTCCCGCCTCCCGAGCAGGCAGCGATGAAGGAGCCTCACCGTGGCACGACCTGACGCAACGCCGATCACCAGGGACCGGGCCGGTCCGGGCCCCGTTCCCGGGGCCGGCGGTGGTGGCACCGGCTCCGGGCTGATGCGCCGCAAGCCCGTCGAGCGGCTGATAGCCGAGGGCGGGCAGGGCGAGGGCGGGCGGCTCAGGCGCTCGCTCGGCATGTGGCAGCTGACCATGATCAGCATCGGGGCGACGCTCGGCACCGGCATCTTCGTGGTCCTCGGCGAGGCGGTCCCCAAGGCCGGACCCGCCGTCGTGATCTCCTTCGTGATCGCCGGACTCACCGCCCTCTTCTCCGCGCTGTCGTACGCGGAACTGGCCGGCACCATCCCGGTCGCCGGCTCCTCGTACTCGTACACCTACGCCACGATGGGTGAGTTCGTCGCCTGGATCTGCGGCTGGTGTCTGATGCTGGAGTACGGCGTGTCCGTGGCGGCCGTGGCCGTCGGCTGGGGCCAGTACCTCAACGAGTTCCTGGACGGCACGATCGGGGTGACGATCCCCACCGCCCTGTCCGCACCGCCCGGGGAGGGCGGCATCATCAACATCCCCGCGCTGCTCGTCGTCCTGCTGGCCATGGCCTTCCTGCTGGGCGGTGCCAAGGAGAGCGCCCGCGCCAACACGATCATGGTGGTCGTGAAGATCGCCTCCCTGATCCTGTTCTGCGTGGTGGCCGCATCGGGCATCAAGGCGGGCAACTACAAGCCCTTCATGCCGCTCGGCATGACCGGCGTCAGCGCGGCCGGCGCCAGCCTCTTCTTCTCGTACATCGGCTTCGACGCCGCCTCCACCGCCGGCGAAGAGGCCCGCGACCCCAAGCGGGACATGCCTCGCGCGATCATGCTCTCGCTGCTGATCGTCACGGTTCTCTACTGCCTGGTGGCGCTGATCGCCGTCGGCGCCATGCCGTGGCAGAACTTCCATAACGCGGACGCCGCCCTCGCCCAGATCATGCGGGACGTCACCGGCCAGAGCTTCTGGGCCGTGCTGCTCGCCGCCGGGGCGGTCATCGCCATCGCCAGTGTGGTGCTGACCGTGCTCTACGGGCAGACCCGCATCCTGTTCTCCATGGCCCGCGACGGCCTGGTGCCCAAGGTCTTCGCCAAGGTCGGCCCGCGGACCGGCGCCCCCGTCGCCAACACGGTGATCGTCTCCCTGTTCTGCGGAGTCCTCGCGGCGGTCGTCCCGCTGGGCGAGCTGGCCAACGCCACCAGCATCGGCACGCTCTTCGCGTTCGCGCTGGTCAACGTGGCTGTCATCGTGCTCCGCCGGACCCAGCCCGATATGCCGCGGAACTTCCGGGTGGCGTTCTCGCCGGTGACCCCTGCCATCGGTTTCGCGCTGTGTCTGTGGATGATGACCAGCCTCGGCGCCAAGACATGGGTGTGGTTCGGTATCTGGATGGCCGCCGGGCTCGTGCTGTACTTCGGCTACGGGATGCGCCGCTCCCAGCTCGCCCGCGAAGAAGTGACCGCCCGAGAAGACGTGACCGCCCGAGAAGAAGTGTGATCCACCCGCCTTGCGACTGAACGATCTCGACGAACGCATCGTCCACGCCCTCGCGGAGGATGCCCGCCGCTCATACGCCGACATCGGCACCCGGGTCGGCCTGTCCGCGCCCGCCGTCAAACGCAGAGTCGACCGGCTGCTCGCGTCCGGCGCCATCACCGGCTTCACCGTACGGGTGGATCCCGCGGCGCTGGGCTGGGAGACGGAGGCGTTCGTCGAGATCCACTGCCGGCACAACACCTCCCCGGAGGACATCCGGCGCGGTATGGCGCGGTACCCGGAGGTGGCGTCCGCCTCGACGGTCACCGGCGACGCGGACGCGGTCATCCAGATCTACGCCGAGGACGTACGCCACTTCGAGCGGGTGCTTGAGCGCATCGCGGGCGAACCGTTCGTCGAACGCACCAAGTCGGTGCTCGTGCTGTCCCCGCTCGTACGCCGGTTCAGCTCGGGCTCACCCGCCTAGCGCGCCGGCTGTCGCCACGCCTCCTCAGGCCAAAGCATGAGGCTATGGCATGACGGATGACAGATGTTGAAATCTGTCATCCGTCATGCCATAGTCGCTGTGAACCGACTTCTGTCAGCTTCTGTTCCGGCGAAGGAGCCCCTCATGGCCACCACCCCAGTCCCCGCCCGCACCCTGGGCACAGCGGGACCGCTGACCTCCGCCCTCGGCCTCGGCTGCATGGGAATGTCCGCGCTGTACGGCGCGGCGGACCGCACCGAGTCGATCGCGACCATCCATGCCGCCCTCGACGCCGGGGTCACGCTGCTCGACACCGGTGACTTCTACGGCATGGGCCACAACGAGCTGCTGATCGGCGAAGCCCTGCGCACCGCCCCCGCTGCCCGTCGCGAACAGGCCCTCACCAGCGTCAAGTTCGGCGCTCTGCGGACCGTCGAAGGGGGCTTCACCGGCTACGACGGCCGCCCGAACGCCGTCAAGAACTTCGCCGCGTACTCACTCCAGCGGCTCGGCACCGACCACATCGACATCTACCGGATCGCCCGCGTCGACCCGGACGTACCGATCGAGGAGACCGTCGGCGCCATCGCCGAACTGATCGAAGCGGGCCATGTGCGGTACGTGGGTCTCTCCGAGGTGGGCGCCGCCACCATCCGCAGGGCCGCCGCCACCGCACCGATCACGGACCTCCAGATCGAGTACTCGCTGATCTCCCGGGGCATCGAGGCGGAGATCCTGCCCACCACCCGTGAGCTGGGCATCGGCATCACCGCGTACGGAGTGCTCTCCCGCGGTCTGATCAGCGGCCACTTCACCCGTGACCGCGAGCTGGCCCCCGGCGACTTCCGGGGCATGAGCCCCCGCTTCCAGGGCGAGAACCTGCAGCACAACCTCGATCTGGTCGAGGCGCTGCGGAAGGTCGCCGACCAGAAGGGCGCTTCCGTCGCGCAGACCGCCATCGCCTGGGTCTCGGCACGCGGCGAGGACATCGTCCCGCTGATCGGCGCCCGGACCCGCGACCGGCTGGCCGAGGCCCTCGGCTCCCTCGATGTCACGCTCGACGCCGCGGACATCGCCGCCATCGAGGAAGCCGTCCCGGCCGGATCCGCGGCGGGCGACCGCTACCCGACCGCCCAGATGGCCCACCTGGACAGCGAGCGCTGAGTCCCCGGTACCGTCGGTAGCGCTCCGCTCCCCCGGTACCCCCACTCCCCCGCAAGGCAGCGCACCCTCCGACAGGCAGCGCTGCACCGAAAGGCAGCGCAGACGCGATGACGCCCGAAGCCCTGACACCCGAGCGCATTCTTGAGGCGACCGAGGACGTGCTGCGCCGCTACGGCCCGGCCAAGGCCACGGTGGTCGACGTGGCACGGGTGCTCGGGGTCAGTCACGGCAGCGTCTACCGCCACTTCCGTACCAAGGCGGCGCTGCGCGAGGCCGTCACCGAGCGCTGGCTGCACAGGTCGGAGGCCGAGCTGGCCCGGTTCGCCGACGACCGGCAGGGCTCCGCGACCGCGCGGCTGACGAACTGGCAGTCGGCCCTCTTCGCGGCGAAGCGCCTCAAGGCGGGCGGCGATCCCGAACTGTTCGCCACCTTCGGGGTGCTGACCGGGGAGAACAGCGGAGTGGTGGAGCGTCATATCGACGCGCTCGTCGTACAGCTCGCCCGGATCATCGAGGACGGCTGCGCCCAGGGCGAGTTCGCCCCGGTCGAGGGGGACTTCACGGTGACGGCCCGCGCGGTCTTCGACGCGACGGGCCGCTTCCATGACCCGGTGTACGCGGCGGAATGGAGCCGCCCCGACATCGACGGCGACTTCGCCGCCGTACAGAATCTGCTGCTGGGCGGCCTCCGGGCCCGCTGACGGAATCCCGCCGACCGATCCCTGTACGGGATCGGGTTCCCGTACAGGCTCAGAGCCGGGAAGCGAACTCCGCGAACCACTCCAGCATTTCGGGGTGGGCCACGGCGCCTTCGGCGGACACTTCGCGGACGCGGGAGCCCTGGAGGATGCGCTTGACCGGGACTGGCCCGTACAAATACCCCCGCATCGTCACGCTCACAGACAGCCTGCCCAAGGGCGCGACCGGCAAGATCCTCAAACGGGAGATCGTGATCCGGTAGCAACTCAACTGCGGGGCCGGCCGGTCTCCGGACACAGGGCCGGCCGGGCGTGCAGGCCGACGCGGCGTTCAGGCCGGCACCGTATTTGGGCCGACGCGGCGTTCAGGCCGGCACCGTATTTGGGCCGACGCGGCGTTCAGGCCGGCACCGTATTTGGGCCGACGCGGCGTTCAGGCCGGCACCGTTTGGCATCGGTCACCACCCGGGGTATCCGATATGGACCGTCCCGGAGCGGGACGAGACATCGATACGGCGTTCCGCAGCAGGATCGGCGACGCCCTTCTCGACCGACCAGGTGCCCGAGTGCGTGCCACCCCGCACCTGGTAGCGGGAGCCGAGGGGCAGGGTCGCCTCGAACTCCCCGGCCCCCACCGAACCGGTCAGCTTCTCGGGCGGAGCGGCGAACTCGAACTTCGCCCGGCCTGACCCGGTCTGGGCGTCGACGGCCTTCGACGTGAGCGCGATGCCGTCGACCGCCCCCGATCCGGTACGGACCCGTATCTGCCCCGCGACTCCGTACAGCTGCAACTCCCCGGAGCCCGAACGCAGATCCATGGACCCGGTGAGCCCGCTCACCCGGACCTGGCCCGAGCCGGACACCACCCGCACCGCCACACCGGCCGGCACCGACAGATCAAGCCGCACGGAGCAGCCCAGGCTGGTCATCGCCAGGGTGCCGTCGCACCGGGTGCGCAGCCGCAGCGTGTCCCCGTCCCAGCTCCGGTCGACGGTGGGTCTGCGCAGCGACCAGCTCAACTCCTGGTGGACACGGACCTCTCGGCCCGTCCCGGCGCTGATGGACACCTCGGAGCTGCCCGAGTCCACATCGACTGCCTTGACCGGGTGCTGGTCGACCAGGTCGGAACTGGTGGACGAACTGCTCTGCCGGGCGAACTGCGCCCATGCCTCGGCCCCCACCGGCGCCACCAGGAGCAGCGCACTCAGCAAGGCGACCACGATCCAGGTGCCACGGCGGCGGCGCGGCCGCGGATCGGTGGTCATGCGCCGTCCAGGAAGCGCAGTACTGCGAGCACCCGTCGGTGATCGCCGTCCGCCTGGCCCAGATCGAGCTTGGCGAAGATGTTGTTGATGTGTTTGGCGACGGCGCTCTCGCTCACCACGAGTTGCTCGGCGATGCCCGCGTTGGAACGCCCCTCGGCCATCAGCGCGAGCACCTCTCGCTCGCGCGGAGTCAGCCGGTCCAGCGGGTCGGCACCACGACGGCGCAGCAGCAGCTGGGCAACGACCTGCGGGTCAAGCGCTGTCCCGCCTGCCGCGACACGCTTGAGTGCGTCCATGAACTCCTCGACGTCCGCGACGCGTTGCTTGAGCAGATAGCCCATGCCGCCCGTCTGTGCGGACAGCAGGTCGGCCGCGTACCTCTCCTCGACATACTGCGAGAGGAGCAGGACCGCCGTGTCGGGCCACTGCCGCCGGATCATCAGCGCGGCCCGCACGCCTTCGTCGCTGAAACCGGGCGGCATCCGTACATCGACCAGGGCGAGTTGGGGCCGATGCTCTTCGACCGCCGCGAGCAGCGAATCCGCGTCGTCCGTCTCGGCGGCCACCTCGAAGCCCGCCATCTCCAGGACCTTGACCAGGCCGATCCTCAGCAGGACCGAGTCCTCGGCGATCACAGCCCGCACGGCAGCTCCACAGTGATGACAGTCGGGCCCCCGGCGGGGCTGTTGATCCGGATCGTTCCGTCGACCGACCCTACGCGTTGCGCCAGTCCGGCCAGACCCGTACCGCCCGAGGGATCGGCACCCCCTCGGCCGTCGTCGACGACCGTTATCCGGAGCAGGTCACCGCGGCTGCGCAGCTCAATGGCCACCCAGCGGGCTTGGGCGTGCTTCGTGACGTTGGCCAGCGCCTCCGAAACGACGAAGTACGCAACCGCCTCCACGGTCGGCGCCGGCCGGCGCCCGATGTCCACGGTCAGGTCGACGGGCAGGGGTGCCCGTGCGGCGATCCCGGAGAGTGCGGCGTCCAGCCCGCGGTCGTCCAGTACAGCCGGGTGCAGACCTCGCACCAGGTTGTTGAGCTCCTCGATCGCCTCCTTTGCCTCCCGGTGGGCCTCGTCGATGACTTGCCTCGCCTCCGGTGGCAGGTCGGTGAGGGCCGCTCGCGCTATCCCGAGATTCATCGCGAGCGAGACGAGCCGCTGCTGCGCTCCGTCGTGCAAGTCCCTCTCGATACGCCGCCGTTCGGCGTCGGCGGCGTCGACCACACCAGCTCTGCTCTCGGCCAGGTTCTCCACCCGGCGCTCCAACTCCTCGGCCCGGTTGGGGCCGAGGAGGGCGGCGGCCGCAGTCACATCGAGCCGGGTCACGGCGGCGGCCAGCCAGGGCGTGAGCAGAAGCAGCAGCACACCGCCGGCCGTGAGCAGGACGTATCGCTCCGTCCAGCCGGGCAGCCGCGCGTCCAGCGGCAACGCCCACGCCCAGGAGAAGACCAGCGCACCGGCCATCCCGGCGACCCAGGCACAGACAACCAGTGCTCCTCCAGCGGCGGCCAGTGGAGCGGCCAGCAGGTGGTAACCGAACTGCCGCCAGGTCGCGTCGGAGCCCAGCCGCTCCACCAGCCCCTTCCATCGGAACCTCCTCTCTCTCCAGACGACTTGGGGAACGTTGAGCCCGATGAGCGACCAGAACCGGCTGCGCTGCAGTGTGGTCAGGGTCGGGCACAGGGCGAGCAGGGCGACCAGTCCACCCGGCAGATGTCCGGGGGCCGCGATCACGGTGGCCACGGCTAGTACGGCGGGCAGCGCGAGCGGCAGTCCGGCGGCGGCGAAGGCGGTATTGCGCCAGGCCCAGGCCGACCAGGGTGCATGCCCGGCTGCCCATGAGGTCAGGCGCATCGACATGGGAACACCGTAGAGGGGCCGCTCCGGGCAGCTCCATCACACTGCTGCCCGAACTTGTGGTGGTACTGGCACCACCACAGGACGGACCCATGCGTTACTGACACCGGCTCCTCCGGCGGCGAACCTTGTTGTTGTGCCCGATCAGGCGGGCCCTGGAAGGAGTCCAGCACTCATGACCCTCGTCACCCAGCCCAACCGGATCAGCCGGCCCACACGCATTACCCCGGCCACACGGATCACCCCGCCCACTCGGATCGGCCTGACCACTCGGATCAGCCCAACCGCCCGGATCAGCCCAAGCGCCCGGACGCCCCGCACTCTGCGCAGCCTTCAGCTCTCGACCGTCCTCACCGGGTGCGGTGCGGCCCTGGTCCCCTGGATGTTCGTCCTCGCCAAGACGCTTCCCCGCACCACGGAGGTCTCCAACTGGTCGACGGCCTGGGTCGGCCTCGACGCCCTCCTCGCGGTCGGACTCGGCGGGACGGGCTTTCTCCTCAGGCGACAGGACCCGCACGCCTCGGCCGCAGCCGCCGCCACCGGGGCGCTCCTGCTGGTGGACGCCTGGTTCGACGTGACGACATCGGCGCCCGGGCCCGAGCTGACCACCGCCGTGGCGCTCGCGGTCGGTGCGGAGCTTCCGCTGGCAGCGATATGTGCGGTACTGGCCGCGCGACGGGAGGCCGAGCGGAACGGGTAAGGGCTCGGCGGAAGAGCGCCCCGGTCCGGATACGCTGCCGGTATGGCCAGCCACAAGCCCGTACGGACGATCGACGCCCGAAGCCTGCGCGCCCTCGCGCACCCGCTGCGGGTGCGCATCATGGAGTCGCTGCGCCGCGACGGGCCGGCGACGTCCACCACGCTGGCCGAGGAGTTCGGCGAGAGCACCGGCACGGTCAGCTGGCATCTGCGGCAGCTCGCCGAGAACCGCTTCATCGAGGAGGATGTCGAGCGCGGCACCAAGCGGGAGCGCTGGTGGCGGGCGGTGGAGGACCACCAGGTGCTGCACACCGCGCAGTTGAGCAAGGAGGATCCCTCGGCCCGCGTCACGGCCGACGCGTATGTCCAGGAACTCATCCAGCTCTACTTCCAGCGGGCGTCCGCGTATGCCGCGCAGGAGTGGCCGGCCGAGTGGGAGAGCGCGGGCACCATCGCCAACTGGGACGATCTGCGGCTGACCCCGGCACGGCTGCGGGAACTGAACGACGAGCTGATGGCCGTGGTCGACAAGTACTACCCGGCGGAAGGCGAAGCGTCCGCACCCGGATCACTGCCGATCAGCATCCAGATCCAGTCGTTCGCCCGTCACGAGGGCAGGAGCTAGGCCGAATCGTCTGGATCACTCCCACTGGGCTACGTCCACCCTGGAGCCGCAGATCACGAGGCTGGCGTGGGGCGGGATCGCGGCTCGCGGGCTGGTCCGGAGCGTGATCGTCAGCGGGGGACCCTCCGCCCAGTCGCGGTTCGCCCGAGGTCGGGCGGCGGTACCGCTACTGCCCGGGAGGGCGAGAGGGACCGGTGCCGGGACGCGTAGCCACGCCCCGGCAGCTCCCTGTCGGGCTCAGGCCGTGGTCGACTCCTTCTCGGTCGACTGCTTCTCGGTCGACGGCTCCTCGCGGAGGGCGTTGACGACCGCGCGCTTCAGGACCGCCGACTTGTTGGTCAGGGTCCCCTTCTTGCCCATGGAGGTGTCCCTGATGAGGTAGGTCCGTTCGCCCAGGTACTGGAGGGTGGTCGAGTTGAAGATCCAGGTGGTGCGGTCACCGGAGCGGGTGTTGTCGCGGGCCACACCGATCCCGTGCCGGCCGGCCGCGTCCACCGCGTCGGAGTCCACCATCACACCGGGGATCTTCGCCGCGGCCTTGTAGAGGGCGGCCGCGGTCTTCGGCGGCATCACCGTCTCCTCCAGCAGCGCACCGATGGCGTCGAAGGTGTCCTGGGCCTGGTCCCGGTCCTTGGCGGGGGTGTCGCGCCGGTCCTGGTCCCGGGTGATCTCGGTGGTGAGCCTCCGGAGCAGGGCGTCGGGGTCGGTGGGCAGCGAGGCCAGCCACTTGTACGTCGGTCGGTTGAGGCCTGCCGGGTAGCCCACGGCGCGCTCGCCGTCCGGAACGCCGACCTCGATCGGGAAGTACGAGCCGTCCTGGTGGATCAGGCCGACATGGGTCACCGGTCCTGTCTTCTGCGACATCCAGACCTCACGCTCGCGGGGCTTGGTCAGCTTCACCGGACCGCCGAGCTTGCCCTCGCCCTCGGTCTGCAGTGTCTTGACGTACACGAACTGGTCGTCGGTGACCTTCTGTTCGCCTTTCTTCGCGGCGACCGAGGCGATCTGGTCGAGCAGCACGGCCACGCCACGCGGGGCCGTGGCCTGGGAGCTGCGGCCCGCGGCGGACGGTGCCGGAGCGCTGCCCTGGCCGGTGGCGGCGAGCGTGGTCAGCAGCACCCCGCCCAAAGCCAGTCCGGCGGCGGGCAGCAGAACGGCGGGGCGCAGGAGACGGGGGCGGGGGCGTGCGGTGGCGCGGTCGCCGTCCTGGTCGATGAGACGCATCAGGGTGTCCTTGTGGTGGAGATGACGGCCAGGGGGCAGGTCCCGTTCGGCCGGGGCCGGCAAGAGCCGGGCCAGTTCCTCGCGTTCGGCCCGCTCGGGGCCGGAGGTACGGTCGTTCATCGGGCTTCCTCCTGGATGGGCAGGGCCACGAACGCGGCCCTGCTCTCTACCTCTCCTCGGCCGGGTCCGGGTTCCCTTCCGGACCGGGCCACTTTTCCGGGTCGTGCTTCCCGCTCGGGACTGTCCGGCGTCCGGCCGAGTTCCTCGTCGGTGAGCCGGCGCAGCCGGTCACGGGCTCGGGACAGTCGCGACCGCACGGTGCCCACCGGGACGCCCAGGGCCTCGGCGGCCTCGGCGTAGTCCAGCCCGGCCCAGACGCAGAGGGCCAGCACCTCGCGTTCCCGGTGGCGTAGCCCGCCCAGCGCCTGCCTGACCGCGGCGAGCCGCCGTACATCGTCGACGCGCCCGGCCGTGGCATCCGCGATGTCCGCCACCGGTTCCGGGGCCGGGCGGCGGGCCAGGAAGGCCAGGCGCCGACCGATACCGCGATTGGCGTTGCGTGCCTTGTTGGTGGCGATCCCGAGCAGCCACGGCCGCAGCGAGTCGCCCTCCGGCTCGACGGCGTGACGGGTACGCCAGGCCGCCAGGAAGGTCTCGGACAACACCTCCTCGGCCGTCGACCAGTCACCCGACAGCCGGTAGGCGTGGTTGTAGATCCCCCGCGCGTGTTCCTCGTAGAGCGTGGCGAACGCCTCGTGGTCGCCCGCCCTGATCCGTGCGCGCATGCGCTCCCGGTCTCCCTGTTCATCACGTCTCACACCACCTACCTCTCCGGCCGGACCGAGGAGTTCCCGTGACCCGCGCCACACCACCGGGCCGAACCCGGGGTCGACCGGGGGTCAGCCGCGGAGCCAACCGCGGGGCCACCGGCCTCGCGGACCCGACCCATCGGAGGGCCCCAGGGCGGGAGCTGACGCCGACCTCGGAAATACTACAGAGGACTCTCTGCAATCTCCTTTGCAGAGAGTCCTCTGCAAGCTATCTTCATACGCATGCCGACTTCGGGTACGCCAGTGCGCTCCACCCCCCGCAGCCTCCTGCTGCGCAACCGCGACTTCCGCCTCCTCTGGACGGGCTCGACCACCGGGAAGTACGGCGCCTCGGTCACCTCCGTCGCTCTGCCCCTGGTCGCGGTCACACTGCTGCACGCTTCCACTCTTCAGGTGGGCCTGCTCACCGCCGCGACCTGGCTGCCCTGGCTGCTCATCGGCCTCCCCGCCGGCGCCTGGGTCGACCGGCTGCCGCGCCGCCCGGTCATGCTCACCGCCGACGCCGCCGCACTGCTGCTCTTCGCCGGGATACCTGTCGCCGCCTGGCTGGGGCTGCTGTCGATCGGCTATCTGCTGACCACGGCGGTACTGGCCGGCACGGCGACCGTCTTCTTCCAGACCGCGTACACCGCCCTGCTCCCCCACCTCGTCGCCTCCGGGGAACAGGCCGAGGGCAACTCCAAGCTGCACGGCAGCGAGTCGGCGGCCCAGCTCGCCGGGTTCGGCTCGGGCGGCTTCCTGGTACAGGCGGTCGGCGCGGCGAACGGGCTGTTCGTGAACGCGGCGACGTTCGCGGTGTCCTTCCTCTGCGTCCTGCGCATCAAGCACCGTGAGCCGCGCGGCCCGGAGGTCACGCGTTCGCGGGGAGCGCTCGGCCGGGAGATCCGTACCGGACTGCGGCTGACCTTCGGCGACCCGTATCTGCGCGCTCTGGCCACTTCCGGTGGCGCGTCCAATCTGGCGCTGATGGCGTACCAGTCCATTCTGGTGGTATTCTTGGTCCGCGAGGTCGATCTCTCATCGGGGACCATCGGTGCCCTGATGACCGGGGGCGGCATCGGCGGCATCATCGGCGCCTTCGCCGCCCGCCGGGTCGCCGCCCGGATCGGCAGCGCCCGCGCCCTGATCTTCTTCGAGCTGGCCGTGCCCTCGCTCGCGTTCCTGATCCCGCTGACGACTCCGGGGTTCGGCCTGGTGCTCTTCGTGATCGGCTACACGTCGGTATCCATCGGCGTGATCGCGGCGAACATCATCTCCTCGACCTTCCGTCAGCAGTACTGCCCCAAGGAGATGCTGGGCCGGATCTCCGCTTCGGCCGCGTTCCTCAACTACGGCACCATCCCCCTCGGAGCGGTCCTCGGCGGCGCGCTCGGCGAGGCGCTGGGGACCCGCACCGCACTGTGGATCACCATCACCGGGCTGCCCGTTGCCGCATCGCTCCTCTGGTTCTCCCCGATCCGCCGCGCCTGCGATCTGCCGACCGGGCCTCCGGCCACCACCCGGACGCTCCGGCCGGAGGCGGAGCCCGCGCTCTGAGCCCGGCGAGGGGCCGAACTCGCCGCAGTCCGGGCGGGGGGAGGACCGCCGCCGCCCCGGCCGATTTCCGGCCGCTGGTCGGAGGGCAGGTCCGATTGCGGACCGCGCCCCCTGTCTCGGACTTCAGCGCCGCGCCAGCGCCAGCACGCTCAACCCGAACATCAGGACACCCAGGGGGAGATGGACCGACGGCACATGCGCGATGCCGAGCACGACCTGGACCGAGGCGAGGACAAGGAAGCCGGACGCGTGCCAGACAGGCCGGGACGAGCCGCCACCCGGCTTCCACGCCAGCACCGCCGCGAGCACGTACAGCATCGACGCCCCGTACATCACGCGGGCTCCGACACTGTGCAGCGTCTCTCCGTAGGACGAGGTCAGCAGCAGTCCGGCGGTGACCGCTTGAAGGAAGATGGTCAGCGTCTGCAGCGCGATCGCGATCTGCACAAACGAGGAACTGCGTTGTGCCGTCACCTGGGTGGCCATGTCACGGTCCTCCTCTTCTGCCCGGGGGCAGTGGATCGATAAGGTCTCACCAGCCCGACGACACGGGCCTGCGAAAGGTAAGGCGAGGAGCGGTCGGGGGTCTGGGGATGGCGGGGGCGAGCACCCATGAGATAGCCGGTGAACGGCGCCAACTGCTCAACATCGCCTACCGGTTGCTCGGTTCACTGGCCGAGTCCGAGGACGCCGTGCAGGAGGCCTACGCGCGCTGGTACGCGCAGCCGCCGAGCCGGCAGGAGGAGATCGCGTCCCCTGGCGCCTGGCTGACCACGGTGACCGGCCGCATCTGCCTGGACGTGCTCGGCTCGGCGCGGGCCCGCCGTGAACGGTACGTCGGCGCGTGGCTGCCCGATCCGCTGCCCGACCGCGCCGAGCGGGGCCACAGGCCCGGCACCGACCCCGCAGACCCCGCCGACCAGATGGTCCTGGACGAGTCGGTGACCATGGCCTTCCTCGTCGTCCTGGAGTCGATGACACCCGCCGAGCGCGTGGCGTTCGTCCTGCACGACGTCTTCCGTTACCCGTTCGCCGAGATCGCCGGCGTCCTCGGGCGGACCCCTGCGGCCTGCAAACAGCTGGCGGCATCCGCCCGGCGCCGGTTGGGCGTCGCGCGCACTCCGGTCACAACGTCCGGGCAGGCCGACGCGGTGCGACGGGTCAAAGAGGCCTGGGAGGCGAAGGACATCCCAGCCCTCATCGACCTCCTCGACCCGGCCGCCGTGATGACGGCCGACGGCGGTGGCATGGTCGGTGCCGTCCTGCACCCGGTCGAAGGCGGCGCGCGCATAGCCCAGTACATGGTCGCCATCGCCGACAGGGCTCCGGGCCTGGAACTCCTGGAGCGTTCGGTCAACGGTGTGCCGGGCCTGGTGGCTCAGCGTGCCGGGGTCGTCATGACCGTAGCCTCGTTCGATGTCGCCGACGGCCGTATCACCCGGATCTGGGCGGTCCGCAATCCGGAGAAGCTGCGGCCCTGGGCGCGGGACGGCCGGTAGGGCTCTGTCAGGCGGTGTAGATCCGCCATGGGGCGGGTGCGCTGCATTCGCCCACGGTGTCCGCTGTTCGGTTGAGCCCCTGGATGGACTGCTCGAAGACCTGCTTCGGGTGTTCCGGGATTTCGTGTACGCCGAAGCCCCGGCGAGTACGAGATCCGGCGGCGCGAGGACGGGTGCGCGATCGGGGGTGTGGACTTCCACGGCCCGCCCGACGAGCAGAGCGGCGTCACCATGGGGTATGGCCCCGTCCGAAGGCAACCCTCGGCCATGCCGACCGTGCCGTTCCAGAGCACGGCCTGGCGACACTCCTGGACGGCGCGTACGACCGGGCCCTCGCGAGGTCCCCGCCGTTTCAGTACGTCTGCCAGAGCGGGTCCGCGCCCCGCGGGAACAGGAACCAGCGGCGGTCGGCCAGTCTGCGAGGGTCAGGCTGTCGCGGCGGGCCAGCGGGTCGTCGGCCCGCAGCAGCGCTCCCACCGGGCGGGCCCGCAGTTCGTGCACTGTCAGGCCGGTCTCGTCGAACGGCCCACGCGTCAGGGCGACATCGACCAGCGATGAGCCGCTACGCCACCGAGCCCGCCTCCTCCTGGCGCAGCGGCAGTACTAGCCCATGGGGCGACGCCACGTCCTGGCGGCGACGTACGTCGTCACGGCGACGGCGACTGTGCCCGTGCATGCGCAGGCGCCGAGAACAGCCAGCGAGCCGGTACGGAGCGACGCTGCCAGCAGGCAGACCCAGGCCACCCCCAAGACGATCATGAGCCAGATGTCCGACCGGCGTGCCTTTCGGCGTCCGGCCAGCGGTCGCAGTTCAACAGCGGACAGACGTCGGTCAAGTTCCGCGTCCTGTGCCAGCGATGCCTCCATTTCGGAGAGGATCTGCTGTTCGTCCTTCGACAGCGGAGGTCCGTCCATCACAGCCACCTCCACACATAGGCAGGCTGCTCGATACCTCTTCTCCGGAACTGTCACATCCATTTTAAGCCGGTTTGCGATGCGGCCCGATGGAGGCGCTCAGCTGGGGTAGCCGTGCCGGCCGAGGGTCTCCACGGGGGTCGCGCCGGGGCGGGTCCACTGCGGCACGGGCCGGCCGGTCGGGCCCCAGGTGGCGACGCCGTCGGCGTCCGTGCGCCAGTACCAGCAGATCGGCGAGCCGTGCCCGCCCACCGGCGAGCCGGCCTGAGGGGCCTCGGGCCAGCCTTCGGGGTTGTCCTGCCACCCCTCGCGGCGGCCGTAGGGCGTCATATCGAGCAGGCCGAAGGATCCGGCGACCGGCTCGTTGCCACGGCCCGTCGTGGAGTAGGTGAGGAAGACCCGGTCGCCTTCGCGCAGGAAGCAGACGATGTGCCCCATGTCTCCGCCGATCGGAGCTTCCACGTCCCGCACCGAGTACCAGGGCTGGGTGTAACCCATGAACTCGACGTAGGGAGCCACCTCGTTCCAGGGCCCTGTGGTCAGGATGGCGAACGAGACGCCGCGGGCGTTGAGATAGACGGCGTCCTTCAGGTGCCAGGCCGCCATGGTGCAGCCCTCGCACTGCCCCTGGTGCGGTGCGCCGTCGTACCACATGTGCTGGTAGACCACGAGCTCCTCGCGGCCCTGGAACAGGTCCAGGAAAGGGACCGGGCCGTCAGGCCCGACGACCTCGACCGTCCCGTCGAGCTCCACCATCGGCAGCCGGCGGCGGGCCGCGGCGATGGCGTCGCCCTCGCGGGTGTGGGCCTTCTCGCGGACCAGCAGCTCATCACGGGCGGCCTGCCAGGTGGCCCGGCCGACCACCGGCGGGCGGCCGGACAGCGCGGCCGGCGGGTCGTTCGGCGTGGGCGTCATGGTGGCCTCCGTGGTGTCGCCTGCGTGCTGTCGCGTGCTTGGCAGCGTCGTACGACGTTCTACAGCGCGCACAACGCTCACCAGGGCAGACTCGCGAACCGGCCGGAACTCATCGGCGGCAAGGGCATCGCCTTCCGCCCTGCCCCGCCCGCCTGCTCCGGCCTCCCCATGACCGAGGGCCCCGCCCCCGCCGAAGCGGGACCGGGGCCCTCAGTCATGCACGAGCCACCCGCGAGCCATGCAGCAGGACTCGCGCCAGGTCAGCAGCCCAGCAGGCGGCCGCCGAGGTACGACTGGATCTGGTCCAGCGACACCCGCTCCTGCTTCATCGTGTCGCGCTCGCGCACCGTCACCGCGTTGTCGTCGAGCGTGTCGAAGTCGACCGTGACGCAGAACGGCGTACCGATCTCGTCCTGACGACGGTAGCGGCGGCCGATGGCGCCCGCGTCGTCGAACTCGATGTTCCAGTTGCGGCGCAGATCGGTCGCCAGGCCCTTGGCCTTCGGCGACAACTGCGGGTTGCGGGAGAGCGGCAGGACCGCGACCTTGACCGGCGCGAGGCGCGGGTCGAGGCGCATCACGGTGCGCTTCTCCATGACGCCCTTGGCGTTGGGCGCCTCGTCCTCGATGTACGCGTCGAGCATGAAGGCCAGCATCGCCCGGCCGACACCCGCCGCGGGCTCGATGACGTACGGCGTCCAGCGCTCGCCCTTCTCCTGGTCGAAGTAGGAGAGGTCGGTGCCCGACGCCTTGGAGTGCGCGCCGAGGTCGTAGTCGGTGCGGTTGGCGACGCCCTCCAGCTCGCCCCACTCACTGCCGCCGAAGCGGAAGCGGTACTCGATGTCGGCGGTGCGCTTCGAGTAGTGGGAGAGCTTCTCCTTCGGGTGCTCGAACCAGCGCATGTTCTCCTCGCGCATACCGAGGTCGCGGTACCAGTTCCAGCGCTGCTCCATCCAGTATTCCTGCCACTGCTCGTCCTCGCCCGGCTTGACGAAGAACTCCATCTCCATCTGCTCGAACTCGCGGGTCCGGAAGATGAAGTTGCCCGGAGTGATCTCGTTCCGGAAGGACTTGCCCATCTGCGCGATGCCGAACGGCGGCTTCTTGCGCGAAGTCTGCAGCACCTGGCCGAAGTTGGTGAAAATACCCTGGGCCGTCTCGGGACGCAGGTAGGCGACGGAGCCGCTGTCCTGGGTCGGGCCGAGGTGGGTGGAGAGCAGGCCCGAGAAGTTCTTGGGCTCGGTGAAGGTGCCCTTGTTTCCGCAGTTGGGGCAGTTGAGGTCGGCGAGGCCGTTCGCAGGCGCGTGGCCGTGCTTCTCCTCGTACGCCTCCTCCAGGTGATCCGCGCGGAAGCGCTTGTGGCAGGAGGTGCATTCGGTCAGCGGGTCGGAGAAGGTCGCGACATGGCCGGACGCCTCCCAGGTCTCGGAGGCCAGGATGACCGACGAGTCGAGACCGACCACGTCCTCGCGCGCGGTGACCATGTAACGCCACCACTGGCGCTTGAGGTTCTCCTTCAGCTCGACACCCAGCGGCCCGTAGTCCCAGGCGGCACGCTGACCACCGTAGATCTCACTGGAGGGGTAGACGAAGCCACGGCGCTTGCTCAGGCTGACGATGGTGTCGATCTTGTCGGCGGCCACGGTGCTCTCTTCATTACGACGATTGCGAACAGCGGAATACCTCAGGTTACCGGCGGCTGCACCCCCCGGATCAAATCGGTTCCCGGTTCCTGCCGGGATCGTCCGCAGATCCACCCGGGATCGTCCGCAGATCCACCCTGGATCGTCCGTGGATCCGTCCCCGTGCGGTCGCTGACTGCTCCTGCGGCGGTCGCCGATCACCCCCGGAGCCGTCGCCGCTCGCCTCCGCAGCGGCTGGGCAGCGGCCCGCCACCAAACCCCTTGTTGACAATCGTTTCCACTTTTGTTGAAAATGACTGTCATGAACGTACGACGCCTCATACCCGCCACAGCCGTCTCCGCAGCGGTCGCCGCCGGACTGGTCGCCCTCTCCGCCTGCTCCGGTTCCGCCGCCGCCGACCACAAGGACGGCAAGCTGCACGTCGTGGCGTCGTTCTATCCGCTCCAGTACCTGACGCAGGAGATAGGCGGCGACCACGTCTCCGTCAGCAACCTGACCAAGCCGGGCGTCGAGCCGCACGACCTCGAACTCAGCCCGAAGCAGACCGTCGCCCTGTCCGGCGTGGACGCGATCATCTACCTCAAGGGCCTCCAGCCCGCCGTCGACGAGGCGATCAAGCAGTCCGGCGTGAAGCACACCGCGGACGCCGCCTCGATGACGACGCTCGAAAAGCACGGAACCGAGGTCGACGGCCACCACCACACGACCGGTGACAACGCCTCCCACTCGGAGAGCGAGGCCGGGCTCGACCCGCACATCTGGCTCGACCCGTTGCGATTCGCCCAGGTCGCCAGGGGCGTGGACAAGACACTCGCCGCGGCGGACCCCAAGCACAGCGTGGACTACCGCAAGAACACCGACGCGCTGGTGAAGAAGCTCGACGCCCTGAACCAGCAGTACGCGAACGGGCTGAAGAACCGCACCTCCGACACCTTCGTCACCACGCACGCCGCCTTCGGCTACCTCGCCGAGCGGTACGGCCTCACCGAGGAGGCCATCAGCGGGATCGACCCGGAGAGCGAGCCCAGCGTCTCGCGGATGAAGGACCTGCACAGCCTCGCCGCGAAGCACCACGTCAACACGGTCTTCTTCGAGACCATCGCGAACCCCGACACCGCCAGGACCCTCGCGGGTGACCTGCACGTGAAGACCGGCGTGCTGGACCCGCTGGAGGGGCTCACGGACAAGTCCAAGGGTCGCGACTACATCCAGGTCATGCAGTCCAACCTGGCCGCGCTCCAGAAGGCGCTCGGCGCCAAGTGACCAAGCAGACCGCCCGCCCGTCCGTACCCGGCACCGCACCCAGGACCGCATCCAGCACCGCACCCGCGACCGCACCGGAGGCACACGCGATGGACCTCGACCAGGAAATGGACTCCGAACAGGAACCCGCCGTCCAGGAACCCGTCATCTCCGTACGCGGGGCCACCGCCGCGCTCGGTTCGCGCCCCGTGCTGCGCGGTGTCGACCTCACCGTGCACCGCGGCGAGGTCGTCGCCCTGCTCGGCGCCAACGGGTCGGGCAAGTCGACCGCCGTACGCGCGGTGATCGGCCAGGTCCCGCTCACCGGCGGCTCGATCGAACTCTTCGGCAGCCCGCTGGGGCGGTTCAGGCAGTGGGCGCGCATCGGCTACGTACCGCAGCGCACCACCGCGGCCGGCGGGGTGCCCGCGACGGTGCGGGAGATCGTCTCGTCCGGCCGGCTCGCGCGTACGAAGCTGCGATGGCCGTCCAGAGCCGACCGCGCCGCCGTGGCCCGTGCGATCGAGCTGGTGGGGCTCAGCGACAGGGCAGGCGACTCCGTGGGCGCGCTCTCCGGCGGCCAGCACCAGCGGGTGCTGATCGCGCGGGCGCTGGCGTCCGAGCCCGATCTGCTGATCATGGACGAGCCGATGGCCGGGGTCGACCTGGCCAGCCAGGAGATCCTCGCCTCGACGTTGCGCGAGCAGGTGGCCGCCCGGACGACCGTGCTGCTCGTCCTGCACGAGCTCGGGCCGCTGGAACCGCTGATCGACCGCGCCGTCGTCCTGCGCGACGGCTGCGTCACCCACGACGGACCCCCGCCGGAGGCCCTGGGCCGGCACTCCCTGCCGGGCCATGACCACGTACACCCGCACGCGCCGGCCGGGCCGGCCAGGACAGGACTGCTGAGCTGATCATGGAACTTCTCCAGAGCCCCCTGATGCAACGGGCCTTGCTCGCCGCCGTCCTGGTCGGCATCACCGCCCCCGCCATCGGCATCTACCTCGTCCAGCGCCGTCAGGCCCTGATGGGCGACGGCATCGGCCACATCGCCATGACCGGGGTCGGCCTCGGCTTTCTGCTCAACTCAAGCCCGGTGTGGATGGCCACGCTGGTCTCGGTCGTCGGCGCCGTCTCGATGGAGCTGATCCGCAGCTACGGCCGGATGCGCGGGGATGTCGCGCTGGCGATGCTCTTCTACGGCGGTATGTCCGGCGGGGTGCTGCTGATCAACCTCTCCCCGTCCGGCTCGAACGCCAACCTCTCGTCGTATCTCTTCGGCTCGCTCGCGACGGTCTCGCAGAGCGATGTCACCGCGATCTGCGTCCTGGCCGCGTTCGTGATCCTGGTGACGCTCGGGCTGCGCAGGCAGCTCTTCGCGGTCAGTCAGGACGAGGAGTTCGCCCGGGTCACCGGGCTACCGGTACGGGTGCTCAACCTGCTCATCGCGGTCACAGCGGCCGTCACCGTCACCGTCGCGATGCGGGTGGTCGGACTGCTGCTGGTGAGCGCGCTGATGGTGGTCCCGGTGGCGGCGGCGCAGCAGCTGACGAAGTCGTTCGCGGTCACCTTCGTACTGGCTGTGGTGATCGGTACGGCGGTGACGCTCTCCGGCACCATCACTTCCTACTACCAGGACGTCCCGCCTGGAGCGACAATTGTCCTGCTGGCCATCCTGGTCTTCGTGGTACTGACCGCGCTCGCCGCACCTCTGGCGAGGCGGCGTGCACGGGCCGCCGAGGCGGCGGAGGCCGAGTACGGCCGCGGGGTCCCGGCGGCGCGGCGGCCGGTGGAATCGGCCGGGACCTGACGGAGCTGGCACAATGGCCCGACACATGGGCGGGCGACGCACGGCGAGGAGGCACCTGTGACCGCGGGAGCACCAGTACGAGGCCGGTCGACCCGGCAGCGCGCCGCGGTGGCCGCGGCGCTCGACGAGGTGGACGAGTTCCGCAGTGCCCAGGAGCTGCACGACGTGCTCAAGCACCGGGGCGACTCGGTCGGGCTGACCACGGTCTACCGCACCCTCCAGTCGCTGGCCGACGCCGGCGAGGTCGACGTGCTGCGCACGGGCGACGGCGAGTCGGTGTACCGGCGGTGCTCGACCGGAGAGCACCACCACCACCTGGTCTGCCGCACCTGCGGCAAGGCCGTCGAGGTGGAGGGGCCCGCGGTGGAGAAGTGGGCGGAGACGATCGCGGCGCAGCACGGGTATGTGAACGTCGCGCACACGATGGAGGTCTTCGGGACCTGCGCGGAGTGCGCGGGATCCGCGACGGAGAGCTGACCGGGGCCGGTGCCTCGACCGCCGGACGATCTCTGAGATCTCTGAGATCTTCAGGACCTTCGGGATCCCCGAGATCTTGAGGACCTTCCGGATCTTCGAGCGCGTCCGGCGGTCGGCGGTTGAGGGCGCGGCCCGGGGACCGGACCCGTACTGATCAGGCGGTCGTCGTCTCCTCGATCGCGCCGCCGAACCTCCGGTCCCGCTGGGCGAATTCGAGGCAGGCCCGCCACAGGTCTCGGCGGTCGAAGTCCGGCCACAGGACGTCCTGGAAGACCATCTCGGCGTACGCGCTCTGCCAGATCAGGTAGTTGGACGTGCGCTGCTCGCCGCTCGGGCGCAGGAAGAGGTCCACGTCCGGCATGTCCGGGTAGTAGATGTACTTCGCGAAGGTCTTCTCATTGACCTTCGCCGGGTCCAGCTTGCCCGCCGCCACGTCGCGGGCGATGGCCTGCGCCGCGTCGGCGATCTCCGCGCGCCCGCCGTAGTTGACGCAGAAGTACAGCGTCATCGCGTCGTTGTCCTTGGTCTGCTCCTGCGCGACCTGGAGCTCCTCGACCACCGACTTCCACAGCTTGGGCATCCGGCCCACCCAGCGGATCCGGATCCCCAGCTCGTCCATCTGGTCCCGGCGGCGCCTGATGACATCGCGGTTGAAGTTCATCAGGAAGCGCACCTCGTCGGGTGAGCGCTTCCAGTTCTCGGTCGAGAAGGCGTACAGCGAGAGGTTCTTGACGCCCATCTCGATGCAGCCGTTGAGCACTTCGAGGACGGTGGACTCGCCGACCTTGTGGCCCTCGGTGCGCGGCAGCCCGCGGTCCTTGGCCCAGCGGCCGTTGCCGTCCATGACGATCGCCACGTGGTTCGGCACCAGTTCGCCGGGGATCTTCGGCGGGCGGGCGCCCGACGGGTGCAGTTCGGGGGTTTTGTACTCCTGCTTGTTACGCCCCAGAATCCCGCGTCGTGCCATGTGCTCGTCTCCCTCTCACTACTTTTCTACGTACTCGCTGCTTCTCTGCGTACTCGCTGCTTCTCTGCCTGCTCGCTACTTCTCCACGTACCGCAACGAGCGCAGCCCGCGCTCCAAGTGCCAGTGCAGGTAGGCCGATACGAGCCCGCTGCCCTCCCTGACGTGCCTCGGCTCGGCCGCGTCGGCCGTCGTCCAGTCCCCCGTCAGCAGCGCGCTGAGCAGCCCGACGGCCTCCGCAGAGGGTACGACGCTGCCGGGCACCCGGCAGTCGCCGCACACCGCCCCGCCGCCCGCCACGGAGAAGAACCGGTTCGGTCCTTCCAGGCCGCACTTCGCGCAGTCCTCGAAGCTGGGCGCGTAGCCGTTGACGGCGAGCGAGCGCAGCAGGAAAGCGTCGAGGATCAGATTCGGGGCGTGCTCACCGCGGGCGAGGGTGCGCAGCCCGCCGATGAGCAGCAGATACTGCTGGACGGACGGCTCACCCTCGTGGTCGGTGAAGCGTTCCGCCGTCTCCAGCATGGCCGTGCCCGCCGTGTAGCGGGCGTAGTCGCTGACGATGCCGCCACCGTACGGAGCGATGGTCTCACTCTGGGTGCACAGCGGAAGCCCGCGCCCGATCAGTTCGCTGCCGCGCGCGAAGAACTGCACGTCGACATGGGAGAACGGTTCGAGCCGCGCCCCGAATTTGGACTTGGTGCGGCGCACGCCCCGCGCGACGGCGCGCACCCGCCCGTGGCCCCGGGTCAGCAGCGTGATGATGCGGTCGGCCTCACCCAGCTTCTGAGTCCGCAGGACGACCCCGTCGTCACGGAAAAGACTCATGGGGTCCATTGTCCCGTACGCGAGGAGCCTGTACGCGCCGAGTCCCATACGTCCGGGACGGGCAGGGCGAGCCGCCGGTCGGTGTCGGTGGTGCGGTCCTCGGCGCCCTTGGCGACGGCCCGGTCCAGATCGGCGAGCAGTACGGGGTACGGGCACGTTCTCAGGAAGGCGTCCGCGCCTCAGGAAGGTGTCCGCGCCGCTGCCGCCAGCAGCCGGGCCGTGTCCTGCGTGCAGAGCTGGAGTGCGCCGCCGACCGTCGCGAGCACCTCGCGCTCCGCGGGGCTGTACGGGCCGTCGGCGAGGGCGATCCGGGCGCCCTGGAGCAGGATCGACTCCCGGCCCACCGGGGCGAGATGCGGTGTCAGCGGCTGCAGCGACTCGTGCAGTTCGATGGTGAGCGCGGCCCCGCACGGCTCGGTGTCCGTGACGAAACGGCCGGTGTCCGCGGCGAGCGCGTCGACCAGGGCGGTGAGCTGCTCCTCGGTGCACTCGTCGAACCCGGCGGCCCGGACCGTGGAGACGGCTGTCTCGATGACCGCGTGGGAGCCGGTGCCGCCCGCGGTGAGGACGGCGAGCGTCACCGTGTGGACCGCGTCACGCAGCATCGCCGAGAAGCGCGTCGTGGTGGGGCGGTCGAGGGTGTCGGTGGAGAACTGCGTCCAGCAGGCGGCGCATTCGACCACCGGGCCGGTGCGGCCGCGCGAGAGGAGCGGCAGACCGAGCACGGTGAGCCGGCGGCGGCCTGTCAGGCGGCGGTAGTTGCGGTCTCCCCCGCAGTCCGCACAGAAGAACTCGCCGTCGCCGACCGTGTCCCAGGAGGTACGGACGGCCCAGATGATCGACTTCTTGCCGCTTCGTCCACGGACTGACAGCACGGCTCACCTCCGTAACACCGGCAGCGCTCCGTTGCGCTGCGCTCCACCACGCCCGTGTCCCCCGGTTGTTCCGTTGGACACAGGGCCGCCATGTGGACGTGATGTTAGCCACATCGATGATGCGGCGTCAGCACCCTGACAGGAGATGGCTTGGTCCCGACCATCCCGGAGCGCGGCCGGAACCCGGTAACGGAGAGGTCAGAAGGGTTCCGTACGGCCGGGACCGCCGAAAAACCGAGACCGGGGCCGTACCCGTAAGAAGAGCTTCCGGGACGGCCCCGGTCACGCGGAGCGGGGTGCTGGAGTCAGCGGGCGGGGCACATGGGTCAGCGGGCGGCCCTGTTCACAGCGGAGACGACCGCCTTCAGCGAGGCGCGTGTGGTGTTGGCGTCGATGCCGATACCCCACATGACCTTGCCGTCGATCGCGCACTCGATGTACGAGGCGGCCAGCGCGCTCGCGCCCTCGCTCATCGTGTGCTCCTGGTAGTCCAGCAGCCGGGCGTCCACGCCGGTCTCGGAGAGCGCGGCGAAGAAGGCCGAGATCGGACCGTTGCCGGTGCCCGAGAGGGCCGTCTCGACCCCGTCCACGACGGCCTCGACGGTCAGGGTGTCCCTGCCGTCGGTGTCCGTCGTGGTCTGGCCGGAACGCAGCTGGATCCGGCCCCAGCGGGCGTCGCCATCGACGGAGCTGGGCAGGTACTCGTCCTGGAAGATCGCCCAGATGTCCTTCGGCGTGACCTCGCCGCCCTCGGCGTCGGTCTTCGTCTGGATGATCTTCGAGAACTCGATCTGCATCCGGCGCGGCAGGTCCAGCTTGTGCTCGTTCTTCAGGACGTACGCGATACCGCCCTTGCCGGACTGCGAGTTGACCCGGATCACGGCCTCGTACGAGCGGCCGACGTCCTTGGGATCGATCGGCAGGTACGGGACGGCCCACTCGATGTCGTCGACCGTCTTGCCCTGGGCGGCCGCGTCGGCCTCCATCGCGTCGAAGCCCTTCTTGATGGCGTCCTGGTGGGAGCCGGAGAAGGACGTGTAGACCAGGTCACCCGCATAGGGGTGACGCGGGTGGATCTCCATCTGGTTGCAGTACTCGGCGGTGCGGCGCACCTCGTCGATCTGCGAGAAGTCGATCTGCGGGTCGACGCCCTGGCTGAAGAGGTTCATGCCCAGCGTCACCAGGTCGACGTTGCCGGTGCGCTCGCCCTGCCCGAACAGACAGCCCTCGATACGGTCGGCGCCCGCCATGACGGCCAGTTCGGCGGCGGCGACGGCGGTGCCGCGGTCGTTGTGCGGGTGGGCGGACAGGCAGACGAACTCGCGACGGGTCAGGTTGCGCGACATCCACTCGAAGCGGTCCGCGTGCGTGGACGGCGTCGAACGCTCCACGGTGGCGGGCAGGTTGAGGATGATCTCGCGTCCGGCCTCGGGCTGCCAGACGTCCATGACCGCCTCGCAGACCTCCAGGGCGAAGTCCAGCTCGGTGTCCGTGAAGATCTCCGGGCTGTACTGGTAGCCGAAGGTCGTCTCGGGGCCCAGGATCTTCTCGGCGTACTCCATCACCAGACGGGTGCCGTCCACGGCGATCTGCTTGATGTCGTCCTTGGAGCCGCGGAAGACGACCCGGCGGAAGGTCGGCGCGGTCGCGTTGTACAGGTGCACGCTCGCGCGGTGCGCGCCGCGCAGCGACTCGACGGTGCGCTCGATCAGGTCCTCACGGGCCTGGGTCAGGACGGAGATGGTCACGTCCTCGGGGATCGCGCCCTCTTCCTCGATGATCGAGCGTACGAAGTTGAAGTCGGTCTCGCCGGAGGCCGGGAAGCCGACCTCGATCTCCTTGTAGCCCATCTTCACCAGCAGGTCGAACATCTCGCGCTTGCGGGCCGGTGACATGGGGTCGATCAGCGCCTGGTTGCCGTCGCGCAGGTCGGTGGAGAGCCAGCGGGGGGCCTGGGTGATCCGGTTGTCGGGCCAGCTGCGGTCGGGGAGTTCGACGGCGTCGTACTGGCCGTACTTGTGCACCGGCATTCCGGAGGGCTTCTGCGTCCGGGTGGCATTGGTGATCGGTGTGGGGTGCGACATCTGCGTGGGGCTCCTCGGGATCCAGCGGGGGAAGGCCGACTGTGCCGCTACAGCACCAGACTCCGCGGGGAGGGGGTCGACCTACGACTACAGGCCCTCGCCGCGGCAGCTAAGGAGAAGCAGCCCGAAACGCATGATGTTCCGCAGCCTAGCCCAGCGGCACCGTGAACGCCGCTCCCGTATCAGTATGCGGGACACCCGACAGTCGGCGCCGACGCGGTGCCGGGTCACTCTTTCTCGTCAATCGCCATCGCAACCAGTGACAATTCCCTTACGCAGTGCCACATTCGAAGACATGACTGACACTCCTGAGATGACTGGCACCACCGGGATGACCGGCCCGGCCGCACCTTCCGTCTTCTGCACCATCATCCCGCCGCACATCCTCAACAAGCTCGCGGAAGCCGACGACCCGGAGCTCTCCGGCCCGGCCCGCCGCACCCTTGAGGCGGACGACTCGCACCGCAGCCGGCGCCGGACGGCCATGGCCGCCACCGCGCGCGGGGACGGTGGCGTCTCGGGGCCCGCCGACCCGGCGCCCAGGATGCCGAAGCGCACCATCTACGACGCCGGGCACGGCACCCAACTGCCCGGCACCAAGGTCCGCGCGGAGGGCGCGCAGCCGAGCAAGGACGCTACGGTCAACCGGGCCTACGCGGGCCTCGGCGCTACCTTCGAGCTGTACCTCAAGGCGTACGGGCGGTACTCGATCGACGGCAAGGGGCTGGCGCTCGACGCGAGCGTCCACTACGACCGGCAGTACAACAACGCCTTCTGGGACGGCAGCCAGATGGTCTTCGGCGACGGTGACGGGAAGATGTTCCTCGACTTCACCATCCCGGTGGACGTCATCGGCCACGAACTCACCCACGGCGTCACGCAGTACACCGCGAACCTGGCGTACTCCGGCCAGTCCGGCGCGCTCAACGAGTCGGTCTCGGACGTCTTCGGCTCGCTCATCAAGCAGTACGCCCTGGGCCAGACCGCCGACCAGGCCGACTGGTTGATCGGCGCCGGCCTCCTGGCGCCTCGCGTATCCGGGGTCGCGCTGCGCTCGATGAAGGCGCCGGGCACCGCGTACGACGACCCTGCGCTCGGCAAGGACCCGCAGCCCGGGACGATGAAGGGGTACGTCAAGACCACCGACGACAACGGCGGGGTGCACGTCAACTCCGGTATCCCCAACCACGCCTTCTACCTGCTCGCGGACGCCCTGGGCGGCAAGGCCTGGGAGCGGGCCGGGCAGATCTGGTACGACACCCTGACCGGCGGCGACCTGGCGGCCGACGCGAGCTTCGCGGACTTCGCCCGGCTGACGGTCAAGGCCGCCCAGGCCCGCTTCGGCAGCGGCGACGAGCAGGAGGCGGTGACCAAAGCCTGGTCCACGGTCGGTGTCCCGACCGGTGCGTAGGAAGTCGATCGGGCAAGAGGTCGACGGCTCGACAGGGGGTAGACAGTTCCCATGCGTATCCAGGTAAGGCGCACGGGAGGCTTCGCCGGCATCGAGCGCCGGGCCGAGGTGGACACCTCGGCCCGGCCCGATGCCGGCGAGTGGCACGAGCTGGCCGAACAGGCGGTCGCGGCGGGCCACGACGCACCGCCCCAGGGGGTGCCCGACGGGTTCAACTACCGGATCACGGTGGACGACCGGACGGTGTACTGCACGGACCCGCGGCTCAGCGAGGCGCAGCGGTCGCTGATCTCGCGGGTGCTGAAGGAGGGGGCGTAGTGCCGCGGCACGGGTGAGGGGCCCTGACGGGCGGGGCTCAGAAGCCGAGCTTCCGCAGCTGCTTCGGGTCCCGCTGCCAGTCCTTCGCCACCTTCACGTGCAGGTCCAGGAAGACCGGGGTGCCGAGCAGTGCCTCGATCTGCTTGCGGGACTTCATGCCGACGTCCTTCAGGCGGGCGCCCTTGGGCCCGATGATGATGCCCTTCTGGCTCGGCCGCTCGATGTATACGTTCGCGTGGATGTCGAGCAGCGGCTTGTCCGCGGGCCGGTTCTCGCGGGGCAGCATCTCCTCGACGACGACGGCGATGGAGTGCGGCAGCTCGTCCCGTACGCCCTCCAGCGCGGCCTCCCGGATCAGCTCCGCGACCATCACCATCTCGGGCTCGTCCGTGAGGTCGCCCTCCGGGTAGAGCGGGGGGCTCAGCGGCAGCAGCGGGGCGATGAGGTCGGCGAGGAGCGAGACCTGCTGGTCGCCGACGGCGGAGACCGGGATGATCTCGGCCCATTCGAAGCCGAGTTCCGTGGCGAGCTGGTCGATGGCGATGAGCTGCTCGGCGAGCTGCTTGCCGTCGACCAGGTCGGTCTTGGTGACCACGGCGATCTTCGGGGTCTTCCTGATCCCGGCGAGTTCCTTGGCGATGAACTTGTCACCGGGGCCCAGCTTCTGGTCGGCGGGGACGCAGAAGCCGATGACGTCGACCTCGGCCCAGGTGGTCCGTACGACGTCGTTGAGCCGCTCGCCCAGCAGCGTGCGCGGCTTGTGGAGGCCGGGGGTGTCCACCAGGATCAGCTGGGCGTCGGGGCGGTGCACGATGCCGCGCACGGTGTGGCGGGTGGTCTGCGGCCGGCTGGAGGTGATCGCCACCTTCTTGCCGACGAGAGCGTTCGTGAGAGTGGACTTGCCCGCGTTGGGGCGGCCGACGAAGCAGGCGAAACCGGCCCGGTGGGCGGCTTCGGAAGGCTGGGTGTGAACGCTCATGGCGCCCATTCTCCCCGATCGTCCGGTGGACGCCGACCAGGTGGCCCCGCGATGGGTTTCCGGTAACCGTCCGCGACACGAAATACGGACGAAACACGGGTGCAGCCGTGTGGAAACGCGAAAGCGGGAACCTCTACCGCAACGTAACCGGAGAGGTGACCCCCCTGTGACGCATGCGACGCCTGCGACACCCCTGCCACCGCTGACCACCCTGGCGGCCGGTATCGACACCGGCGACACCGCCTGGCTGCTCGCCGCGACCGCGATGGTGCTGCTGATGACGCCCGGCCTCGCGCTCTTCTACGGCGGGATGGTCCGCACCAAGAGCGTGCTGAACATGCTGATGATGAGCTTCGTGTCGATCGCGCTCGTCACCGTGGTCTGGCTGCTGGCGGGCTACTCGCTGGTCTACGGCCCCGACGCGTTCGGCGGCCTGATCGGCGGGCTCGGTCACGTCGGCATGGCCGGTATCGCCCCGGGCAGTGTGCGGGGCTCCGTGCCCACGCTGCTCTTCGCCACCTTCCAGCTCACCTTCGCGATCGTCACGGCCGCGCTGATCAGCGGGGCCATCGCGGACCGGGCGAAGTTCGGCGCGTGGCTGGTCTTCGTCCCCGTGTGGACGCTGCTCGTCTACGTCCCGGTGGCGCACTGGGTCTGGGGGCCCGGCGGCTGGATCCTCAGCGATCTGAAGGCGCTGGACTTCGCGGGCGGTATGCCGGTCGAGATCGTCTCGGGCGCTTCGGGGCTCGCGCTCTGTCTGGTGCTCGGGCCGCGGCTCGGCTTCAAGAAGGACTCGATGCGTCCGCACAACCTGCCGATGGTCGTGATGGGGGCGGGACTGCTCTGGTTCGGCTGGTTCGGCTTCAACGCGGGCTCGGCGCTCGGCGCCAACGGGCTGGCGGCCGCGGCCTTCCTGAACACCCTCGCGGCCGGCTGCACCGGTCTGCTCGGCTGGCTCTTCGTCGAACAGAAGCGGGACGGTCACCCGACCACACTGGGCGCGGCGTCCGGGGCGGTGGCCGGTCTGGTCGCGATCACTCCGTCCTGCGGTGCGGTCGGGCTGGTCGGGGCCCTGGTCGTGGGGCTCGCGGCCGGGGTGCTCTGCTCGTACGCGGTCGGCTGGAAGTTCCGGCTGAACTACGACGACTCACTGGATGTCGTGGGGGTGCACCTGGTGGGCGGGATCGTCGGGACGCTGCTGATCGGGCTGTTCGCGACAGCGGGGATGACGGGCGGCGCGCGCGGGCTGCTGTACGGCGGCGGGTTCGGGCAGCTGGGCCGGCAGAGCGCCGGTGTGCTGGCGGTCGCGGTGTACGCCTTCGCCGTGACGTACGGCATCGGCAAGGGAATCGACCGGCTGACCGGCTTCCGGGCCGACGAGGAACACGAGCAGCAGGGCCTCGACCTGACGGTGCACGCCGAGAGCGCCTACGATCACGGCGTGCTGGGCCACGGAGCCCCGCTCTCCGCCTCCGTGCTGCAGAAGGTCAAGCCATGAAGCTGGTCACCGCGGTCGTCAAGCCGCACAAGCTCGACGACGTCAAGACGGCCCTGCAGGAACTCGGGGTCAACGGCCTGACGGTCACCGAGGCGAGCGGATACGGCAGGCAGCGCGGGCACACCGAGGTCTACCGCGGCGCCGAGTACCGCGTCGACCTCGTCCCGAAGGTCCGGATCGAGGTGGTCGTCGGCGACGCGGAGAGCGAGGCGGTCATCGACGCGGTGGTACGGGCCGCCCACACCGGCAAGATCGGTGACGGCAAGGTCTGGGCTGTGCCGGTGGAGACGGTCGTACGCGTCAGGACGGACGAGCGCGGCCCCGACGCGCTCTGAACGGCTTCGACCCGCGGAACGCCGTGGAAGCGGTTCAGCCCGCCGTGACCGTCGTCCGCAGCGTGCCGTCGGGGCCCGCCAGCAGCACCGGGGTACCGGCTCCGCCCAGGTCCTTCACCGCGGCGCGGTCCTGGTCGGACACCTCCCCGGCGGCGCTGACCACGGCAGCGGCCTCCAGCGACCGCGCCCCGCTCGCGACCGCCATCGCGACGGCGGTCCGCAGCGCGGAGAGCTTCAGCGAGTCGAGATCGACGGTCCCCGCGACATACGTACGCCCGGTCTCGTCCCGTACGGCGGCGCCCTCGGGCACTCCGTTACGGGCCCGGGCGCTGCGCGCCAGCGTGATGATCTTGCGGTCCTCGGCGTCCAGGACCGGGCCCCCGGCCTCCGCGCTGCCCGTACCGATACCCGTACCGCTGTCTGCGCTGTTCGCTTCGTCGTCGCTCATGGGCAGAGCATAAAGAGCCCGCACCGGTCAGTTGGCGACCGGGTACATCGAGCCCCTGCGGCCCTCCGGCGATGCCAGCCACTGGAGCTTGGCCTCCGTCCCCGTGTCGGGCAGCGGGGTGTGCAGCACGATCGCCAGATCGGGCCGGGCCGGAACCCTCAGCTGGGTGGACTCCACGAACAGCGTGCCGACCACCGGATGCTCCAGCTCCTTGCGGATCTGCCCGCCCGGTGCGATGTCCCGGCGCTCCCACAGCTCGGCGAACTCGCCGCTGCGCTCCTTCGCCTCGGTGACGACCGCCTGGAACCCGTCGTCGTCGGGGCACTCCGAGCAGGCGGCCCGGAACTGCGCGACCACCTGGTGTGCGATGGACTCCCAGCCCTTGGCGCGCGCCCGGTAGACGGGGTCGGTGAAGAACGCGATCAGACAGTTCTGCACGAGGCCGGGGCGCATGGCCAGCGTCATCGCCGCAGCGTCGTTGTACATGATCGTGTTCCAGTACTGGTCCATGATGTGCGCCGGGAACGGCATCCACGCGTCGATCAGCCGCTTCAGCCCGTCGCACATGTCGACGTTGGCCGGATCGACCTCCTGCGGCGGCGGGTTCAGCCCGGCCAGCACATAGAGATGGCGGCGCTCGGCGCTGCTCAGCTTCAGCACCCGGCCCACCGAGTCCAGGACCTGCGGCGACACCGTGATGTCCCGGCCCTGCTCAAGCCACTGGTACCAGGAGACGCCCACGCCCGCGAGGACGGCGACCTCCTCACGCCGCAGTCCCGGCGTGCGCCGCCGGCCGCCGCCGTCGAGCAGCCCCGCCTCGGCCGGGGTGATCCTGGCCCGCCGGCTCATCAGGAACTCCCGCAGCTCACTCAGCCGGTGCGCCTTGGTGCCGGGCCTCGGCCCTTCCGCCCCGCTCTCCATCGGACTCGCCACGACATCTCCCCCTGTACGGCTGCCTGGTGGTGCGGCCACCAGCATAAGTACCCGCTCCCCACGATTGTTCCCGGAGCCCGAAGCTCAGGACATGGCGATCGATACCTCACCCGCACTCACCCCGACTCCCGCCCCACCGGCGGCCGACAACCGGCTCACCGGCCGGGCCAGGCTCGTCCTGCTCGTCCTGTGCGCGGCCCAGTTCATGGTGGCGCTCGACTTCTCCGTACTGAACGTGGCGCTCCCCGTGCTCGGCCAGGACCTGGGCATGACCAGGGCCGGGCTCCAGTGGGCCGTCACCGCCTTCGCACTGCCCTCCGGCGGCTTTCTGCTCCTCTTCGGCCGGATCGCCGACCTCTTCGGCCGGCGCAAGCTGTTCCTCACGGGTCTCACCGTCTTCGGCACGGCCTCGCTGGTCGCGACCTTCGCCTGGAACCAGGAGGTCTTCCTCACCGGCCGGGCCCTCCAGGGCCTGGGCGCCGCGGTCATCGTGCCGACCGGGATGTCCCTGTTGACCACCACGTTCCCCGAAGGCCCGCAGCGCGACCGGGCGCTGGGCATCAGCGGCACCCTGCTCTCGCTCGGCTTCACCGTCGGCATGGTGCTGGGCGGCGTCCTGACGGACACCCTGGGCTGGCGCTCGACCATGGGTCTGCTGGGCGCGGCAGCGGTAATCGTGCTCGCCCTGGCTCCCCGGCTGCTCACCGAGTCACGCCACTCCGAGCGCCCGCGCCTCGACATCCCGGGCGCGGTGACCGTCACCGGCGGGCTGCTCGCGATGATCTACGCCCTGTCGACGGCGGCCCAGCGCGGCTTCGGCCACACCGACGTCCTGGTGTCGCTGGTGCTCGGCATCGCCCTGCTGGCCGGCTTCGTGATCGTCGAATCCCGCGCCGACGCCCCGCTGGTGTCGCTGCCGATACTCAAGCGGCGCACCGTGGCCTGGGGCAACCTGGGCGGGCTCATCACCTTCTCGATGATGTCGACGGTGGTCTTCGTCCTGACCCTGTACCTCCAGGAGGTCCTGCACCTCTCCAGCTTCGAAACCGGGCTGGTCTTCGGTGTCCAGGGCCTGGCGTCGGTGGCCGCCGGAATGGCCGCCCCGAAGGTCATCGGACGGTTCGGTGCCCTCCGGGTGCTGGTCGGTTCGCTGCTCGCCCAGGGCCTGTTCATCGCCACGATGGTGGGACTCGGCGCCCACTCGGGGGTCTGGCTGGCCACGGTCGCCGTCTCGGTGGCCAGCATGGCGCACCTGGGCGCGATCATCTCGTACGGGCTGACCGTCACCTCGGGTGTGCCGGACGCCGAACAGGGCCTGGCCACCGGGCTCGTCACCACCACCCAGCAGGTCGGGATCACCATCGGCATCCCGCTCCTCGGAGTGCTGGCCACCACCCGGACCGACCTCTTCGACGGGGTGCGGACCGTGCTGGGCATCGCCGCGGCGATCCTCGTCGGGACCGCGGTGCTGGTGGCGGTGGGCCTCGGCCGGCGCAGCCGTGACCACGGCCGCGCCGCCTGACTCCGGTCCGGACGGGGTCTGTTCCAGCCGGGTCCCGTACCGGTCAGCGGCGGTCGAGCCGGAGGCGCTCCGCCTTCGGCAGACCGGCCACCACGAGATCGTACGAATCCTCGATGAGCTCACGGACCAGACGGTCGGGCAGCGGCCCGACCGTCACCGTGTTCCAGTGGCGCTTGTTGAGATGCCAGCCGGGGACGACCGCCTCGTACTCGGCGCGCAGCCGGACCGCTTCGTCCGGGTCGCACTTGAGCGAGATCTGCAGCGGGTCACCGTCGAGGTGGCTCAGCGCGAACACCTTGCCGCACACCTTGAACACCGACGTCTCCGGGCCGAACGGGAACTCCTCGGCCGCGGCGTTGAATTCCAGGCAGAACGCCCTGAGCTGCTGCGGTGTCATCCCGCTGTCTCCTCCACATCGGCGACCGGCTCGGCCAGTACTGTCACGATCTTGTTCCGGCGGCCCGCGGGGGACTCGGCGGTGAGCCGCAGCCGCCTGCCGTCCGGCAGGTCGACGATCGCGGAAGCGCCCGCGATCGGCACCCGGCCGAGGGCCTTGGCCAGCAGACCGCCGACGGTCTCCACGTCCTCGTCGTCGTACTCGTCCAGCCCGTACAGCTCGCCCAGGTCCTCGATGTCGAGGCGGGCGGTGACCCGGAAGCGGCCCTCGCCCACGTCCTCCACCTGCGGCAGCTCGCGGTCGTACTCGTCGGTGATCTCGCCGACGATCTCTTCGAGGATGTCCTCGATGGTGACGATGCCCGCCGTGCCGCCGTACTCGTCGATGACGACGGCGACATGGTTGCGGTCCTGCTGCATCTCGCGCAGGAGATCACCGGCGTTCTTGGTGTCGGGCACGAAGACGGCGGGGCGCATCACGGTGGAGACCAGGTCGGTCTCCGCGTCCCGGCTGATGTGGGTCTTCCTGACCAGGTCCTTGAGGTAGACGACGCCGACGATGTCGTCCTCGTTCTCCCCCGTCACCGGGATCCGCGAGAAGCCCGAGCGCAACGCCAGCGTGGTGGCCTGGCGGATCGTCTTCGAGCGCTCGATGCAGACCAGGTCGGTGCGCGGGACCATCACCTCGCGGACCAGGGTGTCGCCCAGCTCGAAGACGGAGTGCACCATCCGGCGCTCGTCGTCCTCGATCAGCGACTCCTGCTCGGCGAGGTCGACCATGGCGCGCAGCTCGGCCTCGGACGCGAACGGGCCCTTGCGGAAGCCCTTTCCGGGCGTCAGCGCGTTACCGATGAGGATCAGCAACTGCGGGACCGGACCCATCACGCGGGCCAGCGGCAGCAGGACATAGGCGGCAGCGGTCGCCGTGTTCAGCGGGTGCTGGCGGCCGATGGTGCGCGGCGAGACGCCGACGGCCACATAACTCACCAGCACCATCAGGGCGATGGCCAGCGCCAGCGCCTGCCAGGTCTCGGACAGCTCCCGGAGACAGACGTAGGTGACGAGGACCCCGGCCGCCATCTCGCAGGCGACCCGCACCAGCAGCGCCACATTGAGATACCGGGTCGGGTCGGTGGCGATCTGCGCCAGCTTCTCGCTGCCGCGCCGCCCCGACCGTACGGCCTCGGCGGCCCGGAAACTCGACGTACGGGCGATGCCCGTCTCGGCGCAGGCCGCCAGCCAGGCGACCACGACCAGCGCGACCGCACCGACGATCAGCTGTGCGGTCATGAGACGGTCGGCGCCGGTGAGGGGCCGGTGTGTCCCTTCTCCGTCCGCCAGCCGTCGACGATCGCGGCCTGGAGGCCGAACATCTCGGCCTTCTCGTCGGGCTCCTCGTGGTCGTAGCCCAGCAGGTGCAGCACCCCGTGGACGGTCAGGAGCTGGAGCTCCTCGTCCATGGAGTGCTGCGTCGGGGCTTCCTCGCCCTGCTGCTTGGCGACCTCGGGGCAGAGCACGATGTCACCGAGGAGCCCCTGCGGGGGCTCCTCGTCGTCCTTGGCCGGCGGACGCAGCTCGTCCATCGGGAAGGACATGACATCCGTGGGACCCGGCAGGTCCATCCACTGGATGTGCAGCTGCTCCATGGCCCCGGTGTCCACGACGATCACGGACAGCTCGGAGAGCGGGTGGATCCGCATCCGGGTGAGGGCGTAGCGGGCGATGTCGAGGATCGCCTGCTCGTCGACCTCGGTTCCGGACTCGTTGTTGACGTCGATCGACATGGGGCCTGCTGACTCTTTCGGTCTGTGCCTACAGCCGTTTCTGGCTGTTTTTCCGGCTGTCTTTCTGGCTTTCTTGCTGGTTGTCGTGCTTCTCGTACGCGTCGACGATACGGCCGACGAGCTTGTGCCGGACGACATCCTCCGTGGTGAGCCGGGAGAAGTGCACGTCGTCGATGCCCTCCAGGATGTCCTGCACCTGGCGCAGCCCGCTCTTCGTACCGCTCGGCAGGTCGACCTGGGTGACGTCACCGGTGACGACGATCTTCGAGTCGAAGCCGAGGCGGGTGAGGAACATCTTCATCTGCTCGGCGCTGGTGTTCTGCGCCTCGTCGAGGATGATGAACGCGTCATTCAGGGTGCGGCCCCTCATATAAGCCAGCGGCGCCACCTCGATCGTCCCTGCCGCCATCAGCCGGGGGATCGAGTCCGGGTCCAGCATGTCGTGGAGCGCGTCGTACAGCGGGCGCAGATACGGGTCGATCTTGTCGAAGAGAGTGCCGGGCAGGAAGCCCAGCCGCTCCCCCGCCTCGACGGCCGGGCGGGTCAGGATGATCCGGCTGACCTGCTTGGACTGCAGGGCCTGGACCGCCTTGGCCATGGCCAGGTACGTCTTGCCGGTGCCCGCCGGGCCGATGCCGAAGACGATCGTGTTCTTGTCGATGGCGTCGACGTAGCGCTTCTGGTTGAGCGTCTTGGGGCGGATCGTGCGGCCGCGGCTGGACAGGATGTTCTGGGTAAGAACCTCGGCGGGGGTCTCACCCCCCGGCTCGCCCTCGCCGTTCTCGCTGGCCCGGAGCATGGCGATCGAGCGTTCCACAGCGTCCTCCGTCATCGGCTGCCCGGTGCGGAGCACCAGCATCATCTCGTCGAACAGGCGCTGGATCAGGGCGACATCGGACGCCGCTCCTGTGGCACTGATCTCGTTTCCCCGGACATGGATGTCGGCCGCCGGGAACGCCGTTTCGATCACGCGCAGCAGCGAGTCGCCCGAACCCAGCAGCATCACCATGGGGTGTGCGGCCGGGACCGTGATGTGGGCACGCGCCTGCGGCTGTGTAGGTGTCTGAGTCATGGGCCGGCCCTCGGGCCTGCGCATACCTCCCGTTGCAGGGTTCTCGCTGCTCGACAACCTCTGGACCTCCAAGCCTACGACGCCGCACTGACAACGCCAGGGCTTTTACGGTGCGCGGAAGCCGATCGTCGGCACGGCCCGGCGCAGCGGCCAGGACCGGGCCGCCGCGGGCAGCAGTTCCTCCAGGAAGGCGTACCGGCGCAGCGCGGCCCGGTCCTGGCCCGCGCAGGTGCGTACCTGCTGCCACCAGGCGGCGACCTCGGCCCAGCCGGGTGCCGAGAGCGACCCGCCGAACTCCTGGACCGAGAGTGCCGCCGTGAGCCCGGCGAAGGCCAGCCGGTCGGCGAGCGGCCAGTCCGCCAGCGTCCCGGTGACGAAGCCCGCGACGAAGACGTCGCCCGCGCCGGTCGGGTCGAGTGCCTCGACCGCGATGGCGGGCACCGACGCGGCCTCGCCGGTCGATCCGTCCACTGCGTACGCGCCCTCGGCACCCAGCGTGACGACCGCCAGCGGGACCTTGTCGGCGAGGGCGTGGGCCGCGGCGCGCGGGCAGTCGGTGCGGGTGTAGCGCATGGCTTCCTCGGCGTTGGGCAGGAACGCCTCGCAGTGCTCCAGGTCGGCGAGGCGTCCCAGGTCCCAGCGCCCGGTCTCGTCCCAGCCGACGTCGGCGAAGACCTTCGTGCCGCGGTCGGCGGCGTGCAGCACCCACTCCTCGCGGCTGCCGGGCCCCAGTGAGGCGATGGCGGCGCGTGCGCGTGGCGGGCAGTTGGGGTGGGTGCTGAACGGCGGCGGTGCCTCGTGGCCGTGCGAGACCATGGTGCGCTCGCCGTCGTACGCCATGGAGACGGTGACCGGGGAGTGCCAGCCGGGCACGGTGTGTGAGCGCGAGAGGTCGATGTGCTCGCCCTGCTCCAGGGCGTCCCAGCAGTACTCGCCGTAGTGGTCGTCGCCGAAGGCCGCGGCGAGGGAGGTGTGCAGGCCGAGCCGGGCCAGCGCGGTGGCCATGTTGGCCACCCCGCCGGGGCTCGATCCCATGCCGCGCGCCCAGGACTCGGTGCCGCGCACCGGTGCGCTGTCGAGGCCGGTGAAGATGATGTCCAGGAAGACCGTGCCGGTCAGATAGACGTCACAGGGCGGATCGTCGGGACGGCGGGTCTCCTTCAGCGGATCCAGGGCGGGCTCGGCAGGAATGGCCACCGTATGCTCCAACGGGTCGCGAACTGGCCAACGGTGCGGATGGAGAACAGTCTGCACCACGGGGTTCGGCAGGAGCGTGGACGCGTCCCGGGCTGCGGCGTCCCACGGTGGCCGTACCCGGTTCTCAGGCCTCCGCGGGCCGTGCCGCCGCTCCGGGGGGCGCCGCGCTCCGTGGTGCCACGCCGGGGTTCGCCTTACGGGCCCGGCTCGCGGGGGCGGTTGCGGGCGTGGCCCTGATCTTGTCGTTACGTCCGCCGCCCCGCACCAGCAGCACGCTCAGCGCGGCGAGGAACCCGATCACGGTGAGCCCGACGAGCCCGCCCTTGGTGGATCCGGTGGAGTCCTCCAGCAGCCCGAAGGCGGTCGGCGCGACGAACCCGCCCAGGTTTCCGATGGAGTTGATCAGCGCGATGCCCGGGGCGGCCGCACGCGCGTCCAGGTAGCTCTGCGGGATCGTCCAGAAGATCGGCGACGCCGGCTTGAAGCCCATCGCGGCGATGCACAGGGCGCCCAGGCCCACCCATGGCGAGACGAACACGGCGAGCAGCGTGCCGGTGCCGCCGAGCAGCAGCAGGCCCATCAGGACCGGACGGCGTTTTCCGATGCGGTCGGAGATCCGGCCCGTCACGTACAGCGCGAGGAGCGCGAACAGCCAGGGCACCGCGGTCAGCAGCCCGATCTGGAACTCGCTCAGCCCGCCGAGGTCGCCGACGATCGACGGCAGCCAGAACGTCACGGCGTACAGCGCGACGTTGATGGCGAAGTAGATCCAGAGGAAGAGCAGCATCTGCGGGTCGGCGAGCAGCTTCCAGCGGGAGATCCTGGCGGCGTCGCGACGGGCGTCCCGCTCCTGCTGCTCGGTGTCGATGGCCGCGACGAGGCCCTGCTTCTCCTCGTCCGTCAGCCAGGTGGCCTTCTCGACGCTGGAGTCGAGGAAGCGGTAGACGACAAACCCGAGGACGACGGAGAAGACGCCCTCGATGAAGAACATCCACTGCCAGCCGGAGTGCCCCCAGACGCCGTGCATCTCGAGCAGGGCGCCGGAGACAGGGCCGACGACGACCGTCGCGGTCCCGGACCCCATCAGGAAGATGGAGGTCGCCCTGCCGCGATGCGAGTCGGGCAGCCAGCGGGACAGGTAGTAGATCACGGCGGGGAAGAAGCCCGCCTCCGCGACCCCGAGGAGGAAGCGCAGGGCGTAGAACATCTCCGGGCTGCTGACGAAGGCCATCGCGGTGGCGACGACGCCCCACGTGATCATGATCCGGGTGAGCCAGATCTTGGGGCCGAAGCGTTCCATCAGCATGTTGCTGGGGACTTCGAATATGGCGTACGCGACGAAGAAGATCCCGGCACCGAGCCCGAAGGCGGCGGCAGAGAGACCCACGTCGGCCCGTAGCTGATCCTGGGCGAATCCGAGGTTCACCCGGTCCATGTAGTTGGCCACGAACATGACGAAGAAGAGCGGTACGACGCGCTTGAAGATCTTGCGGATGGCGGACTGGACGGCTGGGGAGTGCTCTACGGGGGCGGGGGTTGCTGCGGACACGAGCGGCTCCGATCGTGGGCAGGGCAGGGCAGAGCAGGGGATTGGGAGGGAGCGGGAGGAGCGGGGAGGTGCTGGGGGCGGCCTCCCCCTGTGGTCACCAGCGGGGGGGACGCCGGTGGTTCACCAGCGGGGCAGCGCCGGGGACGTCCAGTCCTCGTAGCCCTTCGCCTTGCGCATCGCGGTGACGTCGTCACGGTCGCGCATGGCGCCGTCGTCCTCGGTCCAGCGCCGGTGCAGCGCGGCGAGCTTGTCCCGGTCGAGTTCGACACCGAGGCCGGGGGCTTCGGAGACCGGGAGGCAGCCGCCGGTGAAGACATGGCGGGTGGTGATCACGTCGTCGGTCTGCCATGGGTAGTGGCTGTCGCAGGCGTAGTCCAGGTTGGGCACGGTGGCCGCGACATGGGTCATCGCGGCGAGGCTGATGCCCATGTGGGTGTTGGAGTGCATGGAGAGGCCCACGCCGAACGTCCGGCAGATCGCGGCCAGTTCGCGGGTGGCGCGGAGTCCGCCCCAGTAGTGGTGGTCGGAGAGGACCACCTGGACCGCGTCGGTCAGGAAGGCCGCACGGATCTCGGGGACCGTCGTCACGCACATGTTGGTGGCGAGCGGGACGTCGGTGCCCGCGGAGACCTCTGCCATGGCGGCGGTGCCGGGGGCCGGGTCCTCCAGGTATTCGAGTACGCCGGCGAGTTCGGCGGCGACCTTCAGCGAGGTCTGCGGGGTCCAGCCGCCGTTGGGGTCGAGCCGCAGCGGGTGCCCCGGGAACGCCTCGGCCAGGGCCTTCACCGCGGCGATCTCCTGGTCCGGCGGGAAGACACCGCCCTTGAGCTTGAACGAGGTGAAGCCGTAGTCCTCCACGAATCGCCGTGCCTGCGCGACGATGCCCGCCGGGTCGACGGCCTCGCCCCAGGTGTCGGGCTCCCCCGCGCCGTCCGGGTGTCCGGCCCAGCGGTAGAAGAGATACGCGCTGTACTCGACCGAGTCGCGCACCTTCCCGCCGAGCAGCGTGTGCACCGGCAGGCCCCGTACCTTGCCCAGCGCGTCGAGGCAGGCCACCTCGAAGGCGGAGAAGACCGAGAGCCGCAGTTTGTCCGCGGTCTGGACACCGCGGAGCCCGCCCACGTCGATAGCGTCATCCACCCCAGCCCCGCCGATGCCCACTTGCCGGGCGAGCGCGGCCAGACCGTTGAGGTCCGCGATGGACCGGCCCGGCAGCAGTTCGGCGTAGGGCCGGGCTATGTCCAGGTACTTGGTGTCCCCATAGGTCTCGCCGATACCGCTGACTCCGTCCGCCGTGACGATCTCGACGACGAGCCGCGGGGTGTAGGGCTGGTGCACGCCGTGCACATTGAGCAGCGGCGGGTCGGAGATCAGTACCGGGGTGAGCCGGACCTCGGCGATCGTCAGGTCGCCTGGGGTGTCGGGTGTCATCGGGTCGCTCCTACGAGGTCGAGGCCGGCGGTCAGCAGGGTGTCCAGGGCCGCGAGGTCGTCGGGGCCGGGGTCGGTCAGGGGGGCGCGTACCGGGCCGACTTGGTGGCCGCGCAGCCGGGCGGCGGCCTTGACCAGCGAGACGGCGTAGCCGGGGACCCGGTCGCGGAGTTCGACCAGGGGCACGTAGAAGTCGCGGAGCAGCGCGTCCAGGCGTGCCTGGTCGTCCGTGCGCAGGGCGGTGAAGAAGGCTCCGGCGATCTCGGGGGCGAAGGCGTGGACGGCGGAGGAGTAGGCGGGGACGCCCACCGTGGCGTAGGCGCGGGCCTGGATCTCGGCGGTGGAGGCGCCGTTGAAGAAGAGGAAGCCGTCCGGGGCGGCGAGGGTCAGCCGCTGGAGCCGGTCGAGGTCGCTGTGGCCGTCCTTGAGTCCGATGACGCCGGGGACGGCGGCGATGCGGCGCAGCGAGGCGGCGGTGAAGGCGACTTGGCCGCGCTGGTAGGCGATGAGGGGCAGCCGGGTGCGGGCGGCGATCTGCTCCAGTTGTGCGACGAGTCCGTCCTGTGGGGCCGCCACGAGGTAGTGCGGGAGGACGAGCGCCGCGTCGGCGCCTGCCTCCTCGGCGATCCGGGCGAATCTGACGGCCTGCGCCCAGCCGTATCCGATGCCCGCGACGACGGGTGTGCGCCCGGCGGCTGCCTCGACGGTGGCGGTGACGACGCTGCGGTACTCGTCCTCGTCCAGGGAGAAGAACTCCCCGGTGCCGCAGGCCGGGAAGACCGCGCCGGGGGCGGCGGCCAACTGGGTCTCCAGGTAGGTCCGGTACCCGTCGATGTCGAGCTCTCCACCGTCGGTGAAGGCGGTCAGCGGGAAGGAGAGGACCCCGCGGGCCATGCCGTCCCGGAGCAGCGCCACTGTCCCGGCCACCTCAGCCGGTCGCGGACCGGTTCCCGTATCCGTCGCCGCGCCGGCGTTCGTGCCCGCGTTGGTCCCCGCACCCATTCATGTCTCCGTATGTAGATGATGTCCATGCATGGAAATGGACAGTAGATACATGAACGGGAGGCGTCAAGGGTTCCGACCACCCCGCGCCGCCCGCACACCTAGCGGGATCTAGGCTCTGAGGCATGCCGGAGACCGGAGGCGTACGCGAGGTGAAGTCGGCGGGCCGCACCGTCGAGCTGCTTGAGGTGCTCGCCGCGCGCGGTGACCGGCCCGCCCGGCTGCGGGAACTCGCCGACGAGCTCAGCGTCCCCCGCAGCTCCATGTACGCACTGCTGCAGACGCTGACCGACCGCGGCTGGGTCCGCACCGACGCGACGGGATCGCTGTACGGCATCGGCATCCGGGCCTTGCTCACCGGCACCAGCTATCTCGACACGGATGCCCGGGTGCGGGCGGTGAAGCCGTATCTCGACAAGGCGTCCACCACGCTGGGCGAGACCGTCCACCTGGGGCGGTTCGACCGCGGCGACGTCGTCTATCTCGCCACCCGCGAGTCGCACGAGTATCTGCGCACCCTCAGCCGCGTCGGCCGCAGGCTGCCCGCCCATGTCAGCGCGCTGGGCAAGGCACTGCTCGCCGAGCGAGCCGCTGACGGGCCGGACGGGCTGCCCGTCGGCGAGCTGGAACGGCTGACCCCGAACACCCTGGCCGACCGGGCCGCCCTCGACTCCGATCTGGCGCTGGTGCGCGAGCGGGGCTACGCGGTCGACCGGGAGGAGGGCGTCACCGGCATCGTCGGTTTCGGCTTCGCGCTGCGGTACGACACGCCTGCGATGGACGCCGTCAGCTGCTCGGTCCCGGTGACCCGGCTGACCGCCGAGCACGAGCGCCGGATCATCGCGACGATGCGCGAGGTACGGGCGGAGATCGAGGCCGCGGCACACACGCTGCCCGGTGCACCCGACTGGATCTGAGTAAAGAAACATCGCTTTTGCCCGTGCCTGCGTGACTATAAACCGAAGGTGTTATAGATCACAGAGCGGCGGCTTTTCGTTGGCTCCGCGTGGTTGATACAAATTGGCCGCGCGCTCCTGTCAATGACACGACGCCCACTTCCCCCCACTCTTCTGCCTGGTCACAGGCATGTCTCTGTCAGGAACGCCCGTGTCTTCGCGCTCGCGCGCCACATGGCCTCTCATCGCCGTGTTCACCGCTGGTTACCTCGCCTCGTACCTCCTCCCGACCATCGTCGGACGCCTCGGCTCCGGTCTCGGTCTCTCTCCTGCCGAAGCCGGTGTCGCCGGCTCGGTCCTCCTTCTCTGCTCGGCGGGCGCCGGTCTCGTACTGGCCTCGCACGTCGAGCGCATCGGCCCGCAGCGGGTCGCCCGCGCCGGGCTGCTGCTCGCCCTCACCGGATACGGCGCCGCCGCCACCACCTCGTACCTCCCCCTCGTCATCGCGGGGGCCGCCATCGGCGGAGTGGGTTCCGGCACTGCGACGGCGGTGGCCGCGGGCGGTATCGCGGGCCTGCCCGACCCCCACCGGGCCTCGGCCACCGGGCTGCTCACCGTGTCGGCGACAGCCGGCACCCTCTACCTCGTACTGCCGCAGCTCGGTGGCGGTCACCGGGCGCCGTTCGCTGCCGTCGCGCTGGTCGCCGCTCTCGTCTGGCCCGCGACCGGCCGGCTCGGCAGGACCCGCCCGCACCAGCCCGCCACCGGGGCCGGGCGCGGCCGGATCCCTCATCTGCGCACGGGCTCGGTGCTGGCCGGAGCGATGGTCTGCTGGGCCATGGCCCAGAACTCGCTCTGGGGCGTCAGCAGCCGGATCGGCCAGGACCAGGCAGGGCTGTCCGAGGTCGCGGTCGGCGCGATCTTCGCGGTGTCGCTGGGCGCCGGACTGATCGGCGTCGCGGGGGCCGGGGCACTCGGCTCGCGGCTCGGCAGGGCGCTGCCGATCGGCGGCGGCACGGTGCTCATCTCGGCCTGTATCGCGCTGAGTTCATCGGCGAGCGGGCTCGGCTCGTTCGCGTCGGGCGAGATCCTCTGGAACACCTTCTACCCGGTGGTCCTGTCCTATCTGATCGGTCTGGCCGCCTCGCTGGATCCACGCGGCCGCTGGGCCGTCCTGGTCGGCTCGGCGTCCTCGATCGGCGTGGCCTGCGGCCCGGTCGCGGGCAGTCTGCTCGCCGCGCGGACCGGTTACCCGCTGATGGGGGCGGTGTTGTGCGCACTGCTTCTGCTGCTGGCGATCCCGCTGACCGCGGTGGCGCTGCACACCTCGGGCCGCCCCCTGATGCCCGGTGCGGTACGCCGCAGGGGCGGCGCCCCGGCGGCGGTCGTCGCGGGCACCCTGGGCGCGGTCGCACCCGGCGTCCCGCAGCTCGGCGCACCCGAACTCACCGTCACCGAGATCGCCCTGGAGCCGGAGCCGGTACCCCGCCGCAAGTACCGGCTCACCGGGGGCGTTCAGCCCAGATCGAGGTCCGCGTCGAAGTCGTACGCGTCCACCTCGGCCAAGTAGCGCGCCCTGCGCTCCTCGTCGTGGTCGAGGAAGGCGGCGAGGAAGGAGTTGCGGGCCAGTGTCCGCAACTCCTCGTGCCCGAGGCCGAGCGCCTCGTGCACGGCGTGGAAGGTGTCGCCCGCGTAGCCCCCGAAGTATGCGGGGTCGTCGGAGTTGACGGTGCAGAGCAGCCCGGCGGCCATCATCTTCGGCAGCGGGTGCTGCTCCAGGGTGTCAACGGCCCGTAGCCGTACGTTCGACAGCGGGCAGAGCGTCAGCGGTACCCGGTCCCTGACCAGCCGCTCCACCAGCTCCGGGTCCTCCATCGAGCGCAGCCCGTGGTCGATCCGCTCCACTCCGAGGATGTCCAGGGCCTCGCGAACGTAGGCGGCGGGGCCCTCCTCGCCGGCGTGCGCGACCTTGCGCAGCCCCAGCTCCCCGGCCGCCGCGTACACCTCGCGGAACTTCGACGGCGGGTTCCCGACCTCGGCCGAGTCGAGGCCGACCGCCGCGATCCGGTGCAGATGGGGCTTGGCCGCCTCCAGTGTGCGGATCGCCGAATCGGCCGACTCGTCACGCAGGAAGCACATGATGAGCTGCGTGGAGATTCCGTGCCGCTCCTCGCTGCGCCCGAGCGCCCGCGAGATGCCCTCGACGACGGTGCCGATCGGCACGCCGCGCGCGGAGTGCGCCTGCGGGTCGAAGAAGATCTCCGCGTGGCGCACGCCCTGCGCGGCGGCGCGCGCGAGGTAGGCCTCGGTGAGCTCCTCGAAGTCCTCCTCGGTGCGCAGCACGGCCATCAGCCCGTAGTACAGGTCGAGGAACGACTGGAGATCGCTGAAGAGATACGCCTTGCGCAGCGCTTCGGTGTCCGTGTACGGCAGCTCGACGCCGTTGCGTGCGGCGAGCACGAAGGCCAATTCGGGTTCGAGGGTGCCTTCGATGTGGAGGTGGAGTTCGGCCTTGGGGAGGTGGTGCATCGGGGTCTCGCTCAGGTTGGTGGTGTGGGTGGGATGTGGGGGGCGGGCTTTTCGGGGGATGGCGGTCAGGCGGTGACGTGCCGGGTGGGGACCGGTACCCGCATCAGGTCCTCGGCGATGGTGAGTTCACCGTCGAAGCCCGCGGCGCGGGCCTGTCTGCCGAACTCCGCGGGGTCGGGGTACCGCTGCGAGAAGTGCGTCAGGACGAGGTGCCGTACACCGGCGTCCTGCGCGATCCGGCCCGCCTGTCCTGCGGTCAGATGGCCGTGGTCGGCCGCCAGCCGCGCGTCGTCGTCGAGGAAGGTCGACTCGATGACCAGCAGGTCGCAGCCGACGGCGAGCCGGTGGACCCCGTCGCAGAGCCGGGTGTCCATGACGAAGGCGAAGCGCTGGCCGCGCCGTACCTCGCTGACCTGGTCGAGGGTGACCCCGTCGAGCACGCCCTCCCGCTGGAGCCGTCCGATGCCGGGGCCTGACACACCGTGCTCGGTGAGCTTCTCCGGGAGCATCCGGCGCCCGTCGGGCTCGGTCAGCCGGTAGCCGTACGACTCGACGGGGTGCGAGAGCCTGACCGCCTCCAGGGCGTACGCGGGTGTCCGCGCCAGGACGCCTCCGTCGCCGGTGGCCGGGGCCTGCACCAGGGCGACGGACTCGCGGTAGGCGGTGGAGTACCGCAGCCGGTCGAAGAAGTGCTGCCCGCTCGCCGGGTAGTGCGCGGTGACCGGGTGCGGGACCTGGTCCAGGTTGATCCGCTGGATCACCCCGGCCAGGCCCAGCGAGTGGTCCCCGTGGAAGTGCGTGACGCAGATCCGGTCGATGTCGTGCGCGGCCACCCCGGCGTGCAGCATCTGGCGCTGGGTGCCCTCGCCGGGGTCGAAGAGGATGCCCTGGCCGTCCCAGCGCAGCAGATAGCCGTTGTGGTTGCGGTGCCGGGTGGGGACCTGGCTGGCGGTGCCGAGGACCACGAACTCTCGTACGGACAACGGGACTATCCGGGCGGCCAGTTGAGCCCGCGGCCGCCCAGCACGTGGGCGTGCGCGTGGAAGACGGTCTGGCCGGCGCCCGATCCGGTGTTGAAGACGATCCGGTACCCGGTCCCGTCGACCTTGTCCCCGGCGGCGACCTCGGCCGCCTCGCGCAGCACGTCCGCGGCGATCTGCGGTTCGGCCGCCGCGAGGGCGGCCGCGTCCGGGTAGTGCGCCTTGGGGATCACGAGGACGTGCGTGGGCGCCTGCGGGTTTATGTCACGGAAGGCGACGGTGGTGTCGGTCTCCCGGACGAGGGTCGCCGGGATGTCCCCCGAGACGATCTTGCAGAACAGGCAGTCGGTCTGCGGCTCTCCCGCCATGCGCTCACTCCTCGGTCATGGTGCCGGCCGGTCGCGGTGCCGGTCGGGCATGGTGTCGGTCGGTGATGGTGTCGGTCCGTGATCATCGTGTACGCGGCCATGCTAGCCGGGGGCGGCCGGTGCTCCCGCGCTCCGCCCCGGGCCACGCGCCCCCGCCCTGTGCCGGGCGGGGGCGCGGCTGTCAGCCCGGCAGGCCGGGCGGCGTCTTCGCCGGGTTCTCCTCCAGCGCGGCGAGCGCGATCCTGATCGCCTCGTCCAGCTGCGGGTCCCGGCCCGCCGCGTGGTCCTGCGGCGCCATGACCACCTCGACATCCGGGTCGACCCCGTGGTTCTCCACGCCCCAGCCGTAACCCTCCAGCCAGAAGGCGTACTTGGGCTGGGTCACCAGGGTGCCGTCGACCAGTCGGTACCTGCTGTCGATGCCGACGACGCCGCCCCAGGTGCGGGTGCCGACCACGGGCCCGATTTCCAGGGCCTTGATCGCCGCGTTCACGATGTCGCCGTCCGAGCCGGAGAACTCGTTGGCGACCGCCACCACAGGACCGCGCGGGGCGTCCTCCGGGTAGCTGGAGGGCCGCATCCCCCGCGGCAGGTCCCAGCCCACGATGCGGCGGGCCAGCTTCTCCACCACCAGCTGCGAGGTGTGGCCGCCGCGGTTCTCCCGTACGTCCACGACCAGGCCCTCCCTGGCCACCTCGACCCGCAGGTCTCGGTGGAGCTGTGCCCAGCCCGAGCCGACCATGTCGGGGACGTGCAGATAGCCGAGACGGCCGCCGGACCGCTCGTGGACGTAAGCCCGGCGGTCGGTCACCCACGCGTGGTAGCGCAGCGCCTCCTCGTCACCTGTGGGTACGACCACGACATGGCGCGGATCGCCCCCGTCGGCGGGCGAGACGGTGAGCTCGACGGGCTTGCCCGCCGAGCCGGTGAGCAGCGGGGCGGGCCCGGTGAGCGGGTCGACCGGCTGGCCGTCGACGGCCAGGACGGTGTCCCCCGCGCGGACGGCCACGCCGGGCGCGGCGAGCGGGGAGCGCGCCGCGGGGTCGGAGGTCTCCGAAGGAAGGACCCGGTCGATGCGCCAACTGCCGTCTTCCGTGCGGGAGATGTCGGCGCCGAGCAGCCCCTGCCGGGTGGTGTCGTCGCGCCAGCCGCCGGGCGGTGTCACATAGGCGTGCGAGGTGCCCAGCTCGCCCTGCACCTCCCAGAGCAGGTCGACCAGGTCGTCATGGGTCGCGACCCGGGCGAGCACCGGCCGGTAGCGGTCCAGGACCCCGTCCCAGTCGACGCCTGACATGTCGGGACGCCAGAAGTTGTCCCGCATGATGCGTCCGGCCTCGTCGTACATCTGCCGCCACTCGGCTGCCGGGTCGAGGATCCGGCGGATACGGGAGAGGTCGACGGAGATGTTGCTGTCGGTGTCCTCGTCCGCGCCGGGTTTGGCCACCCGGCTGTCCGACGGGACGACGCGCAGCTTGCCGTCCATGTGCAGTACGAGCCGCTTGCCGTCACCGCTGACCTCGAAGTGGTCGACGTCCGGGGCGATTTCCTCGTCGCGCAGCTTCTCCAGGTCGTACCGCTCAAGGACGGTGTGCGGCCAGGGCGCGTCGGGGGTGGCCCCTGACGTGCCGAGGACACCGCGCAGCGGGTGACGCAGCCAGAGCAGTCCGTCCCTGGCGGCGCGCAGCGTCGAGTAGCTGCCGGCCTCGACGGGCAGCGGCACGATGCGGTCGGCGAGACCTTCGAGGTCGATACGGGTGACGGGCAGCGCGGTCGGTGCGTCGTGCTCGTCGGCGTCCTTGTCCCGCTCGGTCGCCCGGCCGTGCCGCTGCGGGCCGAACGGCGACGGTGTGGCCGCAGCGAGTGTCAGCAGGTGAGGACGGCAGGTGCCGATGAACGCCAGGTCGAAGACGTGCGCGTCGTAGATCGGGTCGAAGGCGCGCTCGGAGAGGAAGGCGAGGTGCTTGCCGTCGGTGGTGAAGGCCGGGTCGAAGTCCCGGAAGCGCAGCGGGGTCGCCTCGGCGACGGAGAGGTCGGCGAGGTGCGCGAGTTTGAGCTGGCGCAGCGGCTCGGGGCCGGGGTGCGACCAGGCCAGCCAGGAGGAGTCGGGCGAGAAGACCAGGCCCGAGACGTCGCCGTCCTCGCTGCGATCCACCTCGTGCACATCGCCGGACTCGCGCTCGACGACCAGCACCCGCCCGTCGTGCGCGGCGACCGCGAACCGGCTGCCGTCCGGGGCCGCGGCGAGCCCGAGCACCCGGCCGACGCGGCCCTGGGCCAGGCGGCGCGGGGCGGCCGCGGGGGCGGCGCCGGTCGCGGGCGCGCACTCCAGGGCGTCCTCGCCCTCCGCGTCGGTGACCCAGACGACCTGCTCGGCGCCGTCGGCCCGGAAGGTGCGAGGCAGCCTCGCCCGTACGCCCGGCTCGGCGGCCAGCGCGCGTACCGGGCCCTCCCGGTGGGTGACCCAGTGCACGGCGCCGCGTGACTCGACGGCGCTGCCGCGGCCGGTACGGTCCGGGGACGCGGTGCCGATGTGGTGCCCGGCGCGCACCGAGTGGGGCTGGAGGTCGGCGCGCTGGCCGCCGAGCCGGACGTCGATCCGGCGGGGCTCGGCGCCTTCGAGGTCGTCGAGGATCCACAGTTCACCGGCCGCCATGTAGACGACCCGGGTGCCGTCGGTGGCCGCGTGGCGTGCGTAGAACCCGTCGGTCGGGGTGTGCCTGCGCAGCTCCGAGCCGTCCGGGAGCGAGGAGTAGAGCGCCCCGACGCCTTCGTGGTCGGAGAGGAAGGCCACCCGGTCGCCCACCCACAGCGGGCACTCGATGTTCCCGTCGATGTCGGTGTGCAGCCTTGCGAAGTCGCCGCCGGTCACACCGGTCCACAGCTTGCCCGCTGTGCCGCCCCGGTACCGCTTCCAGCTGGCGGCTTCGCGGCCCATCGTCGCCGAGAGGAGCAGCACCCGCTGGTCCGGCCCGTACGCGAGAGAGCCCACCGGCCCGTACGGCAGGGTCCGCGCCGGGCCGCCGTCGACCGGAACGGCCCGCGCCCAGCTGCGCCGCAGCGAGCTCTGGCCGTGGGTGCTGATGGCGAGCACCTCACCGTCCGGAGTCCAGCCGCGGACGGCGGTCCGTGCGTCGCCCCAGTACGTCAGACGCCTGGAGGGGCCTCCTTCGGCCGGGGCGAGATGCACTTCGGGCGCCCCGTCCCTGGTGGAGGTCCAGGCGACCCAGCGGCCGTCGGGAGATATCCGGGGATGGTTGACGGGGCTGTTGTCGGCGCTGACCCGCCAGGCGCGGCCGCCGTCGAGCGGGGCCAGCCAGACGTCGTCCTCTGCGGTGAAAGCGATCAGATCGCCCTGGACATGCGGAAACCGGAGATAGGAAGGCTGCTTCACAAGGATCACCCTATGGCGTCGCCCAGCCCGGCGAGCCTGAGTTGTCCGTACTCCCTGTGCGCCAGCGGCAGCCGGTAGGTCCCGTCGCTCCGGGCGAGCACCACCGACGAGCTCACCAGGGACGCGAGCGAGGATCCGTCGGGAAAGACGGTGCGGACCTGCTCCGCGGTGAACTCGCCGGTGAACGCCGACAGCCGTGCCCAGAGCAGCCGTTCGGCCCTGCTGCACAGCTCGTGGCTCCACTCGACGGCCCCAAGGAGTGTGCGGTGCCTGGCAGGGGCGCCGGGGCCGTCGGTGAGGACGGTGAACCGCCCGCCGGGCGCGCAGAGCGATCCGTACAGCTGCTGCGCGGTCATCAGCCGCAGGCTCCGGGCGGCGAGCAGGGTGGAGAGCGGATCGCCGTCGAGCCGGCCGGCCAGTCGCCCGGCCCAGTAGTCGGGCAACTCGACCCCGTACGAGACGGCTTGCTCCTGGAGCAGCCCGGCGGCCCGTTCGCGGGGCAGCGGAGGGACCTCCACCAGGTGTTCGCCCGGTACGTCGAGCGGTTTGCGGCTGGTGGTCAGGATCCGGAGCCCGGGGCAGCTGTCGTGCAGCCGGCCGACGAGGTAGGCGCAGCCGGTCAGCACGTGTTCGCAGGTGTCCAGGACGAGCAGCGCCCGGCTGTGGGTGAGCAGGTCGAGCACCGCGCGTACCGGGTCGGTGCCGGGTTCGGGCGCGGTGTGCAGCGCGGTGGCCACCATGTACGGGACCAGCGCCGCGTCCGGACAGCCGGAGAGGTCGACCCGGTGCACGGGCGTGCCGGTGCACGGGGGTTCCTGGCCGAGTCTGGCGGCCAGCCGTGACTTGCCGATGCCGCCGGGGCCTGTGAGGGTCACGAGGCGGGTGGCGGCAAGGCGTTCGGCGAGCGCGCCGGGCTCCGGCTCGGGGAGGGCGTCCGGTTCGGTCAGGGCAGCCATGGACCCACTCTGACGGGCGACCGCCCGCCGCGCGCGGGCCCGGGGCGAAGATCCGTACACCTAAATCCCTGGATGGGATACCTAGAGGGGATACCTAGGGATTCCGTTCGGAGCGGACCGCGCTCTCTGCTGGTTCGCGCGTTCGCTACTTGCCCGGGTACTGCGTCACGGTGGCGGTCACCGTCACGGTCGCCGTCGGCTGCGCGCCGCCGCTGTCCCCGCCGCCGCCCGGTGCGGGGGCGGTGGTGGCGTCCGGGGGCGGGGCCGCGCAGTTGCCCAGCAGGGTGGCCCTGAAAGCCAGTTCCCCGCCGATCGTGCTCGTCAGGTTGCCCCGTACACACCGTCCGTCGACTGTCCTGGTCACCTTGCCCTTGACGGTGATGTCCTTCTTGTCCTTGGTCCTGCCCTGGCAGTCGACCTGTGCCACGTCACGCGGGGCGGCGGAGGGCGCGGGCGAGGCGGCGGTAGCGGCGTCGGCCGTGCAGGTCAGCCAGTCGACGGCGACGCCGTGGTGCTCCAGGGCACTGGTGGCGGTGCGGTCGGTGGTGTAGGCGACGGACGCGGTGTTCACCCCGTCGACCGGGTCACAGGCCGCGAGGCCCGCAACTGCCGTGCAGACAGCGCCGATCGCAGCGAGAACCGACCGGTACCGTACGCGCTTCGATACGCGTCTCAATGCCCCCATACTGGGCAGGGTCCCACTGAAAGGCGCCGATGTGCAGCCCCTTCGCGCCCACTTCACTCTCGCGGGTGGCGCATCGGAGCGGGAGACGGACCGGGACGGCGGCGGGACAGGATGACGGGCGGGCTGCTCAGCCCCAGCGGCCCGTCCGGGCCAGCAGCAGCGCTCCCGCGGCCGTCCCCGCCGTTGAGGTGCGCAGCACACTGCGCCCCAGCCGGTACACCCCGGCCCCGGCCGCCGTGAACGCCGCGAGCTCCTCCGGCGACACTCCCCCTTCGGGGCCGACGACCAGCACGATGTCGCCCCGCGCGGGGAGTTCGGCCGCGGCCAGTGGCTCGCTGCCGTACTCCTGGTCCTCGTGCAGCACCCCGGCCAGGTCGGCGTCCGCGAGGAGTGCGGCGACCTGCTTGGTGCTCAGCGCATCGGTGATCTCGGGGAAGCGGGGACGCCGGGACTGCTTGCCCGACTCGCGTGCCGTACTGCGCCACTTGGCCAGGGACTTGGCGCCCCGGTCGCCGCGCCACTGGGTGATGCAGCGCGACGCCTGCCACGGCACGATCACATCGACGCCGGTCTCGGTCATGGTCTCGACGGCGACCTCACCGCGGTCGCCCTTGGGCAGCGCCTGCACGACGGTGATCCGGGGCACGGGCGGCGGATCGTCGGCACACGCGTCCACCCGGACCTCCAGCCGGTCCTTGCCCTCGGCCGCCAGGACCACGCACCGCGCCCAGCGGCCTGCGCCGTCGGTCAGTACGACCTCCTCGCCCGCCCGCAGCCGCTTCACGGACACCGCGTGCCGGCCCTCGGGGCCGTCCAGGACGAATCTGCCACCGGGGGTCACCGTGTCCAGGCCGCCGGCCGTGTCGACGACGAATACCGGGGCCGTCATGACGCACCGCCTTCGGCCAACAGCGCGCGGGCCGCGTCCACTTCGGCGACAAGCACCTCGATCAGCTGACCGGCTGGCAGCTCACGGGCGAGCCGGTGGCCCTGGCCGGCCCAGAGCGCCATGCCCTGGGCGTCCCCCACCCCGGCCGCGGCTTTGCGCAGTCCGGCCGTGAGGTAGTGCACCTGCGGGTAGGCGGCTGGGGCGTACGGACCGTGCTCGCGCATGAACCGGTTGACGAGGCCGCGCGCCGGGCGCCCGCTGAACGCGCGGGTGAGGTCGGTGCGGACGAAGAGCGGGTTGGTCAGGGCCTGCTTGTGCAGCCTGTTCGCCCCGGACTCCGGGCACACCAGGAAGGCCGTACCGAGCTGCGCCGCCTCCGCGCCCGCCGCGAGCACCGCCGCGATCTGCGAGCCGCGCATCAGACCGCCGGTCGCGAGGACCGGCAGCTGCACGGTCTCCCGTACCTGCGTGATGAGCGACAGCACACCGATGCCCGTGCCGTCGTTCTGCGGGTCGTCGCGGTGTGTGCCCTGGTGGCCGCCCGCCTCGATGCCCTGCACACAGACCGCGTCGGCGCCGCACCACTGGGCGGTCTGCGCCTCCTCGGCGGTGGTGACGGTGACGATGGTGAAGGTGTCGACCCGGTCGAAGGCGTCGAGCACATCGCGGGAGGGACAGCCAAAGGTGAAGGAGACCACCGGGACGGGGTCGTCGAGCAGGATGGCGAGCTTGGCCTCGTACCCGTCATCCGAGCTGCCGTGGACGTCGCCGAGTGGCGTCTCGTACCAGGTGGACTCACCGGCGAGCTGATGGCTGTAGACCTCGACGGCGGCCGGATCGGGGTGCTCGGACTGCGGCATGAAAAGGTTCACGCCGAAGGGCAGGGAGGTCAGCCCGCGCAGCTGCTTGATCTCCTCGTACATGCCGTCCGCGGTCTTGTACCCGGCGGCGAGGAAACCGAGACCACCGGCCTCGGAGACGGCTGCGGCGAGCTGCGGGCCCGAAGCACCGCCCGCCATGGGTGCCTGCACGATCGGATATCGGCAGAGATCGGCGAGTGCGGAGGACATGACCGCATCGTGCCATGTCCTCCGCACCGCATCGAATCGGCGCCCCCGGCGGAAGAACCGCGCTGGGCTACCGCCCGTTGTACGCGTCCTTCAACCGCGAGAACAACCCCTGCTGCCCCGGCTGACTGCATCCCCCGGGGGACGACCCCCGGACCCCCGGCAGAAGGACAACCCCCAGCTACCGCCCGTTGAACGCGTCCTTCAACCGCGAGAACAAGCCCTGCTGCCCCGGCTGGAACTGGCCGGTCGGGCGTTCCTCGCCGCGCAGCTTGGCGAACTCCCGCAGCAGCCGCTCCTGTTCGGCGTCCATCTTCGTCGGGGTGAGCACCTCGACATGCACGATCAGGTCGCCGCGGCCGCCGCCGCGCAGATGCGTGATGCCGCGCTGGTGCATCGGGATCGACTGACCGGACTGCGTGCCCGGCCGGATGTCGACCTCCTCCAGCGCGTCCAGCGTCTCCAGCGGCACCTTCGTACCGAGTGCGGCCGCCGTCATGGGGACCGTCACCGTGCAGTGCAGATCGTCGCCCCGCCGCTGGAATACCGCGTGCGGCAGTTCGTGGATCTCGACGTACAGGTCGCCGGCGGGGCCGCCGCCGGGGCCGACCTCGCCCTCGCCCGCGAGCTGGATCCGGGTGCCGTTGTCGACACCGGCCGGGATCTTCACCGTCAGCGTGCGACGGGAGCGGATGCGCCCGTCGCCCGCGCACTCGGGGCACGGGGTCGGTACGACCGTACCGAAGCCCTGGCACTGCGGGCAGGGCCGCGAGGTCATGACCTGGCCCAGGAAGGACCGGGTGACCTGCGAGACCTCACCGCGGCCGCGGCACATGTCGCAGGTCTGGGCCGAGGTGCCGGGGGCGGCGCCCTCGCCGCTGCAGGTCGTGCAGACCACAGCGGTGTCGACCTGGATGTCCTTCGTGGTGCCGAAGGCCGACTCGTTGAGGTCGATCTCCAGCCGGATCATCGCGTCCTGGCCGCGCCGCGTGCGCGACCTCGGCCCGCGCTGGGACGCCGTACCGAAGAAGGCGTCCATGATGTCCGAGAAGTTGCCGAAGCCGCCCTGGCCGAAGCCGCCGGCTCCGCCGCCGCCCGCCTGCGAGAGCGGGTCGCCGCCGAGGTCGTAGACCTGCTTCTTCTGCGGGTCCGACAGCACCTCGTAGGCGGCGTTGATCTCCTTGAAGCGTTCCTGCGTCTTGGGATCGGGATTGACGTCCGGGTGGAGCTCACGCGCCAATCGCCGGAATGCCTTCTTGATCTCGTCCTGGGAAGCGTCGCGGCGCACGCCGAGAACGGCGTAATAGTCCGTGGCCACTTACGACTCCGCCAGGATCTGTCCGACGTAACGTGCCACTGCGCGTACCGCTCCCATCGTTCCGGGGTAGTCCATGCGGGTCGGTCCGACCACGCCGAGTTTGGCGACTGCCTCGTCGCCCGAACCGTAGCCGACGGCGACGACCGATGTGGACGTCAGGCCCTCGTGGGCATTCTCATGCCCGATGCGTACGGTCATGCCCGAGTCCTCACCGAGCAGCTTGAGGAGCACGACCTGCTCCTCAAGCGCTTCCAGCACCGGCCTGATGGTCAGTGGGAAGTCATGTCCGAATCGCGTCAGATTGGCGGTTCCGCCGATCATCAGCCGTTCTTCGGTCTCCTCGACCAGCGTTTCCAGCAAGGTCGCGAGCACCGTGGAAACCGTACCCCGGTCTTCCTGTTCGAAGGACTCGGGAAGGTCCTGCACCAATTGTGGTACGTCCGCGAAGCGGCGCCCCACCACCCGGCTGTTGAGCCGGGCACGGAGGTCGGCGAGAGATGTCTCACCGAACGGCGCCGGACAGTCGATCATGCGCTGCTCGACCCGTCCGGTGTCCGTGATCAGCACGAGCATCAGCCGGGCCGGGGCCAGCGCCAGCAGCTCCACGTGCCGCACCGTGGAACGGGTCAGCGACGGGTACTGCACCACGGCGACCTGCCGGGTGAGCTGGGCGAGCAGCCGTACGGTGCGGCCCACCACGTCGTCGAGGTCGACCGCACCGTCCATGAAGTTCTGGATGGCGCGCCGCTCGGGCGACGAGAGGGGCTTGACGCCCGCGAGCCGGTCGACGAACAGCCGGTACCCCTTGTCGGTGGGGATGCGGCCCGCGCTCGTGTGCGGCTGGGCGATGAACCCCTCGTCCTCCAGGGCCGCCATGTCATTGCGGACGGTGGCCGGTGAGACACCGAGCCGGTGCCGCTCGGTGAGCGCCTTGGAGCCGACCGGCTCCTCGGTGCCCACGTAGTCCTGGACGATGGCGCGCAACACTTCGAGTCTGCGTTCGCTGAGCACCCGCGCACACCTCCAGCTGTCGATCCGGGCCTGCCTGGCACTCGGAATGTTCGAGTGCCAGCAGCGTCCCAGTGTACGGCGGAGAGGTTCACCGCTGGCAAGGGCGGCCCGTCGCACGGTCGCGCCGGTGTCCGCCCGGGATAGCGTCGCGGTATGGACGCCACTTGGGAAGACTCCGGCTGGGAACACCTGGCGGCGGGGGTGGGCCGGTGCCGTCTTCCCCGCTGGGACGCGACGGCCGGGCTCGTGGCGGGCCGGTACGGTGCGCTGCTCTTCGACACGGGGGCGACGCTGCGCGAGGGCCGGGAGATCCGGATGCGCGCGGAGGCGGCGCTGGGCCGCCGGGTGACGCACATCGCGCTGAGCCACCCGCACTTCGACCATGTGCTGGGCACCGCCGTGTTCGCGGGTGTCCAGGTCTACGGAGCGGTGGGCGCGGAGGCGCTGCTCACCCGGGGCTCGCGCGGGGCCGACGCGCTGCGCCAGGACGCGGTGCGCCACGGCGTCCCGGCGGCGGAGGCCGCCGACGCGGTGGCCCATCTGGTCGCTCCGCACCATCCGGTCTCCGGTGAGCTGACCCTGGACCTGGGCGGCCGCCGGGTCACCCTGGTGAACTGCGGCCCCGGGCACACCGGCCACGATCTGGCGCTGCTCGTCCCGGGCGGGCAGGACGCCGGCACCTGGAGCGGCGCGGGAGGCGCGGGCGACCGCGATGTCGTCTTCTGCGGCGACCTCGTCGAGGAGCCGGGCGAGCCGCAGGCGGGCCAGGACGCGATGCCCGCCCGCTGGCCCGAGGCGCTGGACCGGCTGCTGGCACTGGGTGGTGAGGACGCGCTGTACGTACCGGGGCACGGGGCCGTGGTCGACGCCTCGTTCGTCCGCGCTCAGCGTGCTGTGCTGGCAGCGCGCGCCGGGGTGTCGTAGCGTCTGCGGAATGCGCAGCTACAGCCCCGACTTCACGCCGCCGTGGAAGAAGCAGACGCCCGCCCGCGAGGTCGCGGCCGAGCCCGATCTGGTGGTCGAGGAGGTCGCCACCGGGTTCTGCGGCGCGGTTATCCGCTGTGAGAAGACGGCCGAAGGGCCGACGGTCACGCTGGAGGACCGCTTCGGCAAGCACCGGGTGTTCCCGATGGGTCCGCGCGCCTTCCTGCTGGAGGGGCGCCCTGTCACTCTCGTGCGCCCCACGGCAGCGCCCCAGCGCCCCAGCCGGACGGCATCCGGTTCGCTGGCGGTGCCCGGCGCGCGGGCACGGGTCGCGCGGGCCGGGCGGCTCTACGTCGAGGGGCGGCACGACGCGGAGCTGGTCGAGCGGGTGTGGGGCGACGACCTGCGGATCGAGGGCGTCGTCGTCGAGTACCTGGGAGGCATCGACGACCTGCCCGCGATCGTCGCGGAGTTCGGCCCGGCGGCGGACGCGCGGCTCGGAGTGCTGGTCGACCACCTGGTCCCGGGCTCGAAGGAGTCCCGTATCGCGGCGGAGGTCTCCAGCGACCACGCGCTGGTGGTGGGGCACCCGTACATCGACGTCTGGGAAGCGGTGAAGCCGTCGTCGGTGGGCATCACGGGGTGGCCGGCCGTACCGCGCGGGCAGGACTGGAAGACGGGCGTGTGCCGGGCGCTGGGCTGGCCGGAGAACACCGGGGCCGCGTGGCAGCGGATCCTGTCCGGAGTGCACTCCTACCGGGACCTGGAGCCAGCGCTGCTGGGCCGGGTCGAGGAACTGATCGACTTCGTGACGGCGCCGGCGGAGTAGGGGGTTCCAGCCGGAATTTCCTGCCCCTCAGTCCACCAGATCCCGCACCACCGCATCGGCCAGCAACCGCCCCCTCAGGGTGAGCACCGCCCGCCCCGCCTCGTACGCTCCCGCGTCGAGCAGCCCGTCCGACAGGGCGCGCCGGGACGCGGCCAGGCCCGCCGGGGCCAGGATGGCGAGCGGGCAGCCGTCGCGGAGGCGCAGTTCGAGCAGGATGCGTTCCACCCGGCGGTCCTCCGCGGGCAGGATCTCCCGGCCCGCGCCGGGTGACTTCCCGGCCGCCAGGGCTGCCGCGTACGCGCCGGGGTGCTTCACGTTCCACCAGCGCACGCCGCCGATGTGGCTGTGCGCGCCGGGGCCCGCGCCCCACCAGTCCGCGCCGCGCCAGTACAGCTCGTTGTGCAGGCAGCGGCCCGCGTCGGTGGTGGACCAGTTGGAGACCTCGTACCAGGAGAACCCCGCGTCGGCCAGGACCGAGTCCGCGATCAGATAGCGGTCCGCGTGCTCGTCGTCGTCCGTCATCGGCACCTCGCCACGCCGGATCCGGCGGGCCAGCTGGGTGCCCTCCTCGACGATGAGCGCGTACGCGGAGATGTGGTCGGGTCCGGCGCCGACCGCCGCCGAGAGCGAGGCCCGCCAGTCGTCGTCGGACTCGCCGGGCGTGCCGTAGATCAGGTCCAGATTGACGTGCTCGAAGCCCGCGGCGCGCGCCTCGGCGACGCACGCCTCGGGCCTGCCCGGGGTGTGGGTGCGGTCGAGGATCTTCAGGACGTGCTGCCGCGCGCTCTGCATCCCGAACGAGATCCGGTTGAAGCCCCCGGCCCGCAGCGTCGCCAGATACTCCGGGCCGACGGACTCGGGGTTGGCCTCGGTGGTGATCTCGGCGCCGTCGGCGAGCCCGAACTCGTCCCGTACCGCCGCGAGCATCCGTACCAGGTCCGCCGCGTCGAGCAGGGTCGGCGTGCCGCCGCCGACGAACACCGTGCTCACCGGGCGCGGGTCGTCGCCGAGCACCTTGCGGGCCAGCCGGATCTCCTCGGTGAGGGTCGACGCGTAGTTGTCCTGCGAGGCCAGCACACCGCCCGAGCCGCGCAGCTCGGTCGCGGTGTAGGTGTTGAAGTCGCAGTACCCGCAGCGCGTCGCGCAGTAGGGCACGTGCAGATAGAACCCGAGCGGCCGCTCGCCCGCGTTCTCCAGGGCATGACCGGGCAGCGCCCCGTCATCGGGCATGGGCTCACCATCGGGCAGTACGGAAGGCATGCCCCCATTGTCCCCCGGCCCGGGAACTACTCCGCCCGCAGCACCAGGAGTGCCATGTCGTCGTCCAGCGGCTCCACGCCGAACGCGTAGACCGCCTGCTTGATCCGCTCGGCGACCCCCTGCGCGGTCAGCCCCGTACAGCCCGCCAGTTCGGCCGAGAGGCCGTCGCCGTCGTCGAACATGCGCGGTCCTGCCCGCCGCTCGGTGACACCGTCGGTGACGCAGAGCAGCGTGTCGCCGGGCAGCAGGTCGAAGGTCTCGCTCTCGTACGTGACCCCCTCGATCACGCCGAGCAGCATCTGCGGTGCGGCGGCGGCCCGTACGGTGCCGTCGGGGCTCAGCAGCAGCGGCAGCGGATGGCCCGCGCTGGCCAGGGTGCACCGGACGCCTGCGCCGTCGGGCAGTGGCACCAGCTCGCCGTAGAGCAGCGAGAGGAACCGGGACTGGGGGTCCTCGTGCAGCTCCTGGCCGCCGGCCATCGCGACCATACGGGCCGCCGCCTCTGCGGTCTCCATCGCGTCGTCGAGCAGCAGCTTGTTGAGCCGGTCGAGCACCTCGGAGACCTGGTAGCCCTCACGGGCGAGCAGCCGCAGCCAGGGGCGGGCGAGTCCGGTGACGACGGCCGCCTCCGGGCCGCTGCCCTGGACGTCGCCGAGCGCGAAGCACCAGCGGCCGCCCGCGCTGTCGCCGGGGAAGACGTCGTAGAAGTCGCCGCCCGCGACGCCCTCGCCGCGCGGCTCGTAGACGAGGGCGCTGTCCATGCCGGGGATCTCGGCGACGCTGCTGGGCAGCAGGCCGCGCTGGAGGACCCTGCTGATGGTGGCCTGCCGGGTGTACTGGCGCGCGGCGCCGATCGCCAGTGCGACCCGGCGCGCGAAGTCGCCCACCAGCGCGGTCACTTCCTCGTGGGCGCGCCGCCCGGCGGCCCGGCCGAGCAGCAGGGTGCCCAGCGGGCGGCCCGCCGCGAGCAGCCGGTAGCCGAGCACTGTGCCGTCGGCACCCGCTGTGCCGTCGGCACCCGCCGTCCCGTCGGCGAAGGGCCACTCCAGGGCCACGGCGCCGCCCCGCGCGGACTCGGGCAACTGGGGCGGCTCCTTCTCCAGTACGGCCCGCAGCTCGTCGATCCGGCTCTCGTGGGCGTGCCAGACCCGCGACAGCCTCGGTCTGCGTCCGGGGCCGCCCGCCTCCGGGTCCAGCCAGACGGCGCACCAGTCGCCGAGCCTGGGCACCAGGAGCTGCGCGGCGAGTGCGGCGATCATGTCCTCGTCGAACTGCCCTGCGAGCAGTTCGGAGGCCTCGGCGAGGAAGCTCAGCGCCCCGCTGCTGCTCCACTCCCGCTCCGCGCCCTGTCTGTGCCGGGGCGCGGAGGCCAGGATCTCGGCGGCGCGCAGTCCGTGCCGGAGGCGGGGGGCGCTGCCGGCGGCGGACTGCGGGTCACCTCCGTCGAGCGGCAGCCGGGTCCAGACCGTCTTGAGCCCGGTGCGGTAGGTGATGCCCCAGGCCTCGGCCAGGGACGAGACGAGCCGCAGCCCGCGGCCGTACTCCGGCAGGCCGTCGTGGTGGTGCTCCGGGTCGTTGCGCACCTCCCGCGACGGGTGCTGGTCCGAGACCTCGATCACCAGCGCGGGCGGCTCGTCGCCTGCCGCGCCCTCCAGCCGTACGAGCACCTCGACCGTGGTGCCCGCGTGCACGACGGCGTTGGTGACGAGTTCGCTGGCGATCAGGGCGGAGTCGTCGGCGAGCTGGTCGGTGAATCCGGTGGCCGGCAGCCCGAGCGCGGTCCAGTCGGCGAGCGCGGCCCGGACGAACCGGCGCGCGGCGGACGGGGACAGCGGGTTGCCGGGCAGGCTGGTGCGGACCACCGACGGCATGCCTGCCGGTGGTCCGGAGGGGCGCACGGCATGGACCGCGGTCTCCCTCTGTACGGGAATGGACCCGGGAATGGACCCCACTCGGTGGCTCCCTGACCAGATCTGACGTTGCGCCAACGACGACACCGACAGAGTGACAGACGGAGCCCGCCCATATGCGTCGAGTTACTCAAATGGGCCGTGTCGGAAAAGGAAAGCGCTGGTGGGTGCGGTGGCCGAGACAGGAATCCGGTATGGCTCCGGTCCTGTGGAACCGTCTCCCGGGGGTGATTGCGGGTGGGGGGGCCGGCGGTGGGGTCCGCCGCCGGTCCCGCTCCGCGCCCGCGCTACGCCTCGCGCGAGCCCGCGTACATGTCGTCGATGAGCGCCTTGTACTCCCGCTCGACGACCGGCCGCTTCAGCTTGAGGCTGGGGGTCAGCTCTCCGTGCTCGATGTCCAGGTCGCGCGGCAGCAGCCGGAACTTCTTGACCGTCTGCCAGCGCTGGAGTCCCTCGTTGAGCCGCTTCACATAGCCGTCGATCAGCGACTCGACCTCCTTTGAGGCCACCACGTCGGCGTACGAGCGGCCGCCCAGGCCGTTCTCCTCGGCCCAGCCCAGGATGGTCGGCTCGTCGAGGGAGATCAGGGCCGTACAGAAGTTACGGTCCGCGCCGTGCACCAGGATGTTGGAGACGAACGGGCACACCGCCTTGAACTGGCCCTCGACCTCGGCCGGTGCGATGTACTTGCCGCCGGACGTCTTGATCAGGTCCTTCTTGCGGTCGGTGATCCGCAGATAGCCGTCGGACGACAGCTCCCCGATGTCGCCGGTGTGGAACCAGCCGTCGGACTCCAGCACTTCGGCGGTCTTCTCCGGCAGCCGGTGGTAGCCCGCCATGATGCCGGGGCCGCGGAGCATGACCTCACCGTCGTCGGCGATCCGGACCTCGGTGCCGGGCAGCGGCTTGCCGACGGTTCCGGTGCGGTAGGCCTCCCCGGGGTTGACGAAGGAGGCGGCGCTCGACTCGGTGAGGCCGTACCCCTCCAGGATGTGGATGCCAGCACCGGCGAAGAACAGCCCGATGTCGGGGGCGAGCGCGGCGGAGCCCGAGACACAGGCGCGCAGCCGCCCGCCGAACGCCTCCCGGATCTTGGCGTACACCAGCGCGTCGGCGACCTTGTGCTTGGCCGAGAGCGCGAACGGCGCCGAAGCGGAGCCGGTGTGCCGGAAGTTGTCCTGGGTGACCTTCGCGTACTCGCGTGCCACTTCGGCGGCCCACTGGAAGATCTTGTACTTGGCGCCGCCACCGGCCCGCGCCTTGGCCGCGACCCCGTTGTAGACCTTCTCGAAGATCCTCGGGACGGCTGCCATATAGGTCGGCTGGACCACCGGAAGGTTCTCGATGATCTTGTCCACCCGGCCGTCCACCGCGGTGACATGGCCGACCTCGATCTGGCCGGAGGTCAGCACCTTGCCGAAGACGTGCGCGAGCGGCAGCCAGAGGTACTGGACGTCGTCCTTGGTGATCAGCCCGGTGGAGACCGTGGCCTTGGCCATGTACGACCAGTTGTCGTGCGGCAGCCGTACGCCCTTGGGCCTGCCCGTGGTGCCCGAGGTGTAGATCAGGGTGGCGAGCTGATCAGCTGTGATGGCGCCGATCCGCTCCTTGACCGCACCGGGGTTCGCCGCCAGGTACGCGACTCCGCGGGCCTCCAGATCGGCGAGCGTACGGACCCAGCCGGCCTCGTCCGCCTGGTCGGGCTCCAGGCCCGCGCTGTCGATCACCACGACATGGCGGAGGTCCGGCAGCTCAGCGCGCCGCTCCCGCGCCTTGGCGAGCTGCCCGGCGTCCTCCGCGATCAGCACCCGGCTCTCGGAGTCGGAGAGGATGTACGCGGACTCCTCGGTGTTGGTCGACGGATAGATCGTCGTCGTCGCGGCTCCCGCGCACATCACGCCGAGGTCGGCCAGAATCCATTCGACCCGGGTCGAGGAGGCGAGCGCGACGCGCTCCTCGGGCCGCACGCCGAGTTCGATGAGGCCGGCGGCGATGGCGTACACCCGCCCGGCCGCCTGGCCCCAGCTCAGGGACTTCCACTCATCAGGTCCGTCACCGGAAGCCGCGGGTACCGGATAGCGGTACGCCTCGGCATCGGGCGTCTGGGCCACCCGCTGGGTGAAAAGGGTCGCCACGGAGGGCGGCCGGGTCTCGATCAAGGTCTGTGTGTCGCTCACGACGTCGTCCTCCGGGCCTGCGGGCAGCTCTGCGCGACTGGCTGGTGGCTGTTATTAAACTGGCGAGTAACTAGTGATCAGAGTAGAGCGCCTGTGTCCGCCACGTAAGAGGGAACGGCCGTGTGCTTCATAACGAACGGGCCCCCATGCCGCAGCGCGGGGGCCCGTCTGTTGGTTCTCGTTCCGGTTCTCGCCGGTTACCGCCGGTTCGCGCAGGTCACCTCTGGCCTCGGGCCGGTTACTTCTTCTTGCTCTCGCCGGACTCGTCGGTCGACAGCACCGCGATGAAGGCCTCCTGCGGGACCTCCACGTTGCCGACCATCTTCATCCGCTTCTTGCCCTCCTTCTGCTTCTCCAGCAGCTTCCGCTTACGGGAGATGTCACCGCCGTAGCACTTGGCGAGGACGTCCTTGCGGATGGCGCGGACGGTCTCACGGGCGATGACCCGGGCGCCGATGGCCGCCTGGATCGGCACCTCGAAGTTCTGCCGCGGAATCAGCTTCTGCAGCTTGGCGACGAGCCGCACCCCGTACGCGTACGCCTTGTCCTTGTGCGTGACGGCGGAGAACGCGTCGACCTTGTCGCCGTGCAGCAGGATGTCGACCTTGACGAGCTGGGCCGCCTGCTCGCCGGTGGGCTCGTAGTCGAGCGAGGCGTAGCCGCGGGTCTTCGACTTCAGCTGGTCGAAGAAGTCGAAGACGATCTCGGCGAGCGGAAGGGTGTAGCGGATCTCGACCCGGTCCTCGGAGAGGTAGTCCATCCCGAGCAGCGTGCCGCGGCGGTTCTGGCAGAGCTCCATGATCGCGCCGATGAACTCGCTGGGGGCCAGCACCGTGGCGCGGACGACCGGCTCGTGCACCTTGTCGATCTTCCCCTCGGGGAACTCGCTCGGGTTGGTGACGATGTGCTCGGTGCCGTCCTCCATGTCCACGCGGTAGACCACGTTGGGCGCGGTGGCGATGAGCTCCAGGTTGAACTCGCGCTCCAGCCGCTCCCGGACCACGTCGAGGTGGAGCAGGCCGAGGAAGCCGACCCGGAAGCCGAAGCCGAGAGCAGCCGACGTCTCCGGCTCGTACACCAGGGCGGCATCGTTGAGCTGGAGCTTCTCCAGGGCCTCACGGAGGTCCGGATAGTCGGAGCCGTCCAGCGGGTAGAGCCCGGAGAACACCATCGGCTTGGGGTCCTTGTAGCCGCCCAGGGCCTCCGTCGCGCCCTTGTGCAGCGAGGTGATCGTGTCACCGACCTTCGACTGCCTGACGTCCTTCACACCGGTGATGATGTAGCCGACCTCGCCGACGCCCAGGCCGTCCGAGGGGGTCATCTCCGGCGAGGAGACGCCGATCTCCAGGAGTTCGTGGGTGGCGTTGGTGGACATCATCCGGATGCGCTCGCGCTTGTTCAGCGAGCCGTCGATGACCCTGACGTACGTGACGACGCCCCGGTACGAGTCGTAGACCGAGTCGAAGATCATCGCGCGGGCGGGGGCGTCGGCCCGGCCCACCGGCGCGGGCACGTCCTTGACCACGCGGTCGAGGAGCGCGTCCACCCCGACGCCGGTCTTCGCCGAGACCTTGAGCACGTCCTCAGGCTGGCAGCCGATGAGGTTCGCCAGCTCCTCGGAGAACTTCTCGGGCTGCGCGGCCGGCAGGTCGATCTTGTTGAGGACCGGAACGATCGTGAGGTCGTTCTCCATCGCCAGATAGAGGTTGGCGAGGGTCTGTGCCTCGATGCCCTGGGCCGCGTCGACCAGCAGGACCGTGCCCTCGCAGGCGGCGAGGGAACGGGAGACCTCATAGGTGAAGTCCACGTGACCAGGGGTGTCGATCATGTTCAGGACATGGGTGGTGCCCAGGTCCCCGCCCGTGGTGGGCGCCCAGGGCAGCCGGACGGCCTGGGACTTGATCGTGATGCCGCGCTCGCGCTCGATGTCCATACGGTCGAGGTACTGAGCGCGCATCTGCCGCTGGTCGACCACCCCGGTCAGCTGGAGCATCCGGTCGGCAAGGGTCGACTTGCCGTGGTCGATGTGCGCGATGATGCAGAAGTTGCGGATCAGCGCCGGGTCGGTACGGCTCGGCTCGGGCACGTTGGTAGGAGTCGCGGGCACGCAGGGTCCTGATTCTTGAGACGCCGGGCGTCTCGTCTCGGGCGATGGCGGATCGATACGTAAGCTCCATGGTCCCATGGCCGGGGGGCTGAGCCCGTTTTGGGCCGGTGGATGGCGGGCTGGTACCGTGGTCAGCTGTGCCTCCTGGGCCTTCCGGATGAACGCTCCACACGGTTCGTGCCGGTCGGTGCGGGGGCACTCATGGAAATTCGAAATTCATCGAACCTGAAAAGGCTTTTCGTGGCGAACATCAAGTCCCAGATCAAGCGGAACAAGACCAACGAGAAGGCGCGCCTGCGCAACAAGGCCGTCAAGTCGTCGCTCAAGACCGCGATCCGCAAGTCCCGTGAGGCCGCTGCCGCGGGCGACGTCGAGAAGGCCACCGCGGCCGCTCGGCTGGCCTCGCAGCAGCTCGACAAGGCCGTCAGCAAGGGCGTCATCCACAAGAACTCCGCGGCCAACAAGAAGTCGGCGATCGCCAAGCGCGTTGCCGGTCTCTCCGCCTGAAGCTGACCGATCCGGTCCGTCCTCGCGGCTGACTGCTTTCGGGTGACTTCTCTCGTGTGACTCCGACTTACGGGGCTCTCTCCGAGCCCCAGCCCGACCCCGTCGTCCCGGGCCCAGCGGCCCCTCTACCGCTCCGGTACGACACCCCGCGCCGCACACGGCCTGCGTTCGCCACGCGGGTGCGGCGCACCAACGCTTGAGCCGAGGCCCTGCCCTCGTCCTTCCCCAGGACGGAGGCGGGGCCTTCGGCATGTACGGGGGCGTCACGCACGGGGGGCAGGTCCGGGGCCGTCATTCCGTGGGCGTCAGGACATGTCCCGAGCGGCCGTCAGTGCCGCATCCGGGCCGCCCGCGCCACCGTGACCACAGCACGCTCCAGCTCGTACTCCGGGTCGTCGCCGCCCCCCTTGACCCCGGCGTCCGCCTCCGCGACGGCGCGCAGCGCGACCGCCACCCCGTCCGGTGTCCAGCCGCGCATCTGCTGTCGCACCCGGTCGATCTTCCACGGCGGCATGCCCAGCTCACGGGCGAGATCGGCCGGGCGCCCGCCGCGCGCCGACGAGAGCTTGCCGATGGCCCGGACGCCCTGTGCCAGGGCGCTGGTGATCAGCACGGGGGCGACCCCGGTCGACAGCGACCAGCGCAGCGCCTCCAGCGCGTCGGCCGCGCGCCCTTCGACGGCCCGGTCGGCGATCGTGAAGCTGGAGGCCTCGGCGCGCCCCGTGTAGTACCGCCCGACGACCGCCTCGTCGATCGTGCCCTCGACGTCCGCGACGAGCTGGGAGACCGCGCTCGCGAGCTCCCGCAGATCGCTGCCGATGGAGTCGACCAGTGCCTGGCACGCCTCGGGGGTCGCGGAACGGCCCAGGGCCCGGAACTCCGACCGTACGAAGGAGAGCCGCTCAGCCGGTTTGGTCGTCTTCGGGCAGGCGATCTCGCGGGCGCCGGCCTTGCGCGCGGCGTCCAGCAGGCCCTTGCCCTTGGCGCCCCCGGCGTGGAGGAGCACCAGGGTGATCTCCTCGGCCGGGGCACCGAGGTAGTCCTTGACGTCCTTGATCGTGTCGGCTGAGAGGTCCTGTGCGTTCCGCACGATGACGACCTTGCGCTCCGCGAAGAGCGAGGGGCTGGTCAGCTCGGCGAGGGTGCCCGGCTGAAGCTGGTCGGACGTGAGATCGCGGACGTCGGTGTCGGCGTCGGCCGCGCGGGCGGCGGCGACCACCTGCTGGACGGCACGGTCGAGCAGCAGATCCTCCTGCCCCACGGCGAGGGTGAGTGGCACGAGCGGGTTGTCTGCGGAGTTCTGCTGACTCTGTTTCCGGATCATCGCGGTCCAGCATCCCACGCGGCACTGACAGCGCCGAGGTGGTCCCGGAGCCGTGGAAGCCGCGGAGCTGCCCGCCGGTCTCACCGCCGGTCCTGACGTGCCGGAGAATGGCCCGGTGAGCGATGTGAGACACGTACTGGTGCTGCCCGACCGCGACACCGCCGAGGAGGTGGCCGGGGAGGTCGCCGAGCGCTTCGGGGTGGCCTATGAGCCCCAGCTCGTCCGGGACGCGCTGGCCGGGGAGGACGACGCCGAGGACGCGCAGTGGCTGGTCGTCGTCGAGGATCCGCAGGAGCGGCTGGATCCCGGGACGCTGGATGCGTTCGCTGCCGAGTACGACGGGTGGCTGGAGGCGCCTTGAGTCACCGGAGACGCCTCAGTTACTGGAGGCGCCTCGGCGGAGGCGGACCGACGCCGGGACGGGTGGCGGGGCTCCGCCGCTCAGTCGGCCTTCTTCTTCACGATCTGGACGTCCAGGTCGATGGTGATGCTGTTGCCGACCACCGCGATACCGCGCGCCAGCATGGTCTGCCAGCGCACGGTGAAGTCGTCACGGTGCAGTTCGGTGGTGGCGCGGCAGGCGGCGCGCACCTCGCCCTCCATGCCGTTGCCGATGCCCAGGTACTGCGTGTCGAGCGTGACGGTGCGGCTGACGCCGTGCAGGGTGAGCGCGCCTGTCACTCCCCAGCGGCTGCCGCCGCGGTGCACGAAGCGCTCGCTGTAGAACTCCATGACCGGGAAGCGCGCCACATCGAGGAAGTCCTCCGAGCGCAGATGGTCGTCACGCATCTGGACGTTGGTGTCGATGGACGCCGCGTCGATGATGACGTGCATCGCGGACTGCTCCATGTGGTCCGCGATCCTGACCGCACCGGCGAAGGTGTTGAACCGGCCGTGGATACGGGCCAGTCCGATATGGCGGGCGGTGAAACTGATCTGCGAGTGCATCGGCTCGATCTCCCACTCGCCCGGTTCCGGCAGCGAGGGGGGCTGGGCGACCTGGAGCGTGAGGTCTCCCAGGCCGGAGTGGCCGCCCTCGGTGACGGTGGCGCTGCCGTGGAAGGGGGTGAACCCCTCGGCGGTGACGGCCAGTCGGTACTCGCCCGGCGGGACGGTGGCGAACACGGAGCCGTACGGATCGGTCTCGCCGCCGACAGTTCTGCGGCCCATGGTGTCCGTGAGGACGAACTCCGCATGCTGGACAGGCTCGTTGACGGGGTCGAGCACCCGGCAGCTGAGCATGCCCGCGTGCGCGGGCAACGTCAGTCCGCCAAGGGGGCCGCCACTGCGTCCTGCACCGGTCTGGGACCGGTTACCAAACCAACGCCTGAACACTTCTGCAGAACCCCCGCGCATCACGCCGGCCTTCGGTCGCACGCACGCTCGGACGCCATCGTCGGGGCGGCGACCCGCTGACGAATATGTATTCGATCACTGTTGGCCCGTTCTGGGCAAACGGCGCTGGTCCTGGGGGTTGGCGAGCAGCTGTCACGAGTTGTGCTTACTCAGAGGTAAAGCCCCTTGGTGTCGGCACCCGGTCGAATTCCAGCCCGAAGTGGTCGCGGTATCCCGCGAGCACGGCCGCGTCGCTTCCGAGGTCCTGCTCGTGCCGCTCGCCGCCCACGGTGGTGATCAGCCTGCTGCCGCTGAGTGTGATCCGGCCGTGGCCGCCGAGCCGCGTGCAGACGAGCGACCGGGTGAAGTGGGAGGCAGGCGAGGTCCGGTGGTACCAGGCCGCCGCCTCGAAGTCGGCCAGCTCGCGCGGGCGCTGCTCCAGCCGGTACTGCGGCTTTCCGTCGCGTACGACATCGAGGTCGCCGTCGGCCGCGCTCGCGATCCGGAACATGCCCCCGGGGTCCTGCTGGCCGCCCCGCGCGCCGAACACCAGCGGGTGATGGCTGAGATCACCGAACCCGACATCGGCGAGCCAGGGCCCGGCACCGTCGGCCGTCCCAACCCGCAGGGCGAGATGGTCGTACGGGATGCCGAGACCGCCGTCCGCGCCGTGCACCCGGGCCTGGAGCAGCGACACGTGGAAGCCCAGAGCCCGCAGCAACGCCGCGAAGGCGCCGTTGAGTTCGTAGCAGATACCGCCACGCCGGGCACCGACGATCTTGTCGATGAGCGGGGCGTCGGCGAGCACGATGTCCTCGCCACGGTGGATGGAGAGGTTCTCGAACGGCACTGTCCTCAGATGCCGCAGCTGCAACTCACGGAGAGCCGCCGAGTCCGGCGCGGCGGGACGGCTGGACCCGATACGCCGGAGGTACGCGGCCACCCACGCGGGCTCCGCCGACGGGTCCACCGGCCCGCCGTGCGGCGATGCGTCCATCGGGACCTCCGGCGGGGTCTCGGGCGGATTCTCCGGCCGTCTGTCCATGGAGGCAGTCTCACTCCGGGTACGGACTCACGCCAATCAAGCGCCGACGCCCTGCCCGGAAAAGACCTGCCCGGAGATCGGCTCGGGAGACCTGCTCGCAGGCCTCGGTGGCCTAGGCCCATACACCTAGGACCGCAGCACGATTCCCCGGTGGCCGTGCACCACTAGCGTGGTTGGCCATGACGCCCCAGGAACCGGCGCGCAGCCGGACGCAGCGACGGCAGGACACCCTCGACCGGCTGGAACACGACGTCGACTGCTGGGTGGCCACGGCCGCCGCGGACGGCGAACCGTGCCTCGTGCCCCTGTCGTTCGTGTGGCACGAGAACGGCGTGGTGGTCTGTACCCGGCGCACCAACCCGACCGGGGCCAACCTGGTGCGCGACGGACGCGCCAGGATCACGCTCGGCCACACCCGGGACGTTGTGCTCATCGAGGGCGAGGGCGAACTGCTGACGGACAGCAGCCGCACCACGGCGGCCGACGCCTTCGCGGCGAAGCTCACCTGGGACCCGCGCGACGAGAAGGGGTACGTGTATCTGCGCATCGCCCCGAAGACGGTCCAGGCCTGGCGCGAGGTGAACGAGATCGCCGGACGCGACCTGATGCGAGACGGCACCTGGCTCGACTGAGCGTCTCCGGTACGCGCCGCCTGGGCTCGCCGGTGGGGCCGGTGTCGCGGCGGGGCCCGGTGTCGCGGCGGTGGGCCCGGTGTCGCAGCGGCCCGGGGTCACCGGCCCGCCGGTATCGCCCGCAGCGTGGGCCCCGTCCCCGTCACCGCGATGGAGCCGTCCGTGTCCGTGCGCAGCACTGTGGCCCCGCCCGCCCGGAGCGACGCGACCGTACGCGGTGCCGGGTGGCCGTACGGGTTGTCCTCACCGCAAGAGATGAGGGCGAGCCGGGGACGCAGCGCACGCAGCAGTGCCGGGTCCTGGTAGGCGGAGCCGTGGTGCGCCACCTTGAGCACATCCACCGGCGGGAGCGCCGGGTAGGCCCGCAACAGGGCCTGCTGGGCGGGTGGTTCGAGATCGCCCGGCAGCAGCAGGGTCAGCCCCGCGGTGCGGACCAGCAGGGTGACACTGGCGTCGTTCGGCCCGTCGGCGACGGGCACCGGCGCTGCGGGCGGCCACAGCACCTGCCAGCTCAGATTTCCGATACGGCGCTGCTCCCCCGGTCCCGCCCTGACGAGAGGAACCCGCGCCGCCGCTGCCTCCCGTCGTACGGACGCGCTCTGGTCCGGTGGGTCCTGGAGATTCGTCGTCTCGATCGCCCCGACCGTCCGGCCGCGCAGCACGCCGGGCAGACCGGCTACGTGATCGGCGTGGAAGTGGGTGAGGAGGAGCAGCGGGACGCGGGTCACGCCGAGGGCCCGGAGGCAGCGGTCGACGAGGCGCGGGTCGGGGCCCGTGTCGATCACGACGGCCGCCCCCGCGCCGGTCGCGAGCACCGTCGCGTCGCCCTGTCCCACGTCGCACATCGCGTACTTCCACCCGGGCGGCGGCCAGCCCGTGAGGACCCGGGTGAGCGGAGCCGGCCGGACGACCATGAGCAGCAGCAGGAGGAAGCAGGCCGCGATGACCCACGGGTGGCGGTGCACTCTGCGGGCGGCCACCGCGAGGACGGCGGTGACCGCTGCGAGCAGCAGCGCGCCGGGCCATCCGCCGGGCCAGTCGATCTCCGCGCCCGGCAGCGCGGCGCCCCGGCGGGCGACGGCCGCGATCCAGCCGGCCGGCCACCCGGCACAGTGGGCCAGCACGGTGGCGGCCGCGCCCCATAGCGGAGCCACACCGAGTGCGGCGAAGCCGAGGACTGTCGCGGGCCCCACCGCGAGCTCGGCGAGAAGATTGCAGGGGATGGCCACCAGCCCGACACGGGAGGCCAGCAGAACGATCACGGGCGCGCACACCGCCTGTGCCGCGGCTGCGGCAGCGACGACCTCGGCGAGCCTCGGCGGCACCCCGCGCCGACGCAGTGCGGCGCTCCAGCGCGGGCCGACCGTGAGCAGGGCGCCGGTGGCGAGGACGGAGAGCAGGAAGCCGTAACTGCGGGCCAGCCAGGGGTCGTACAACACCAGCAGCAGGACGGCGGCGGCCAGCGCGGGGACCAGCGATCTGCGGCGGCCGGTGCCGATCGCGAGCAGGGTGACCAGCCCGCAGGCAGCAGCTCGCAGCACGCTCGGGTCCGGTCTGCACACGATCACGAAGGCCAGTGTGAGAGCCCCGCCCAGCACGGCCGTCGTCCGCAGCGGGATCCCGAGCCGTGGCGCGAGTCCGCCTCTCTCCGCCCGCAGCGCGGTGCCCGGCGGCCCGATCAGCAGAGCCAGGACCAGGGTGAGGTTACTGCCGGACACCGCGAGCAGGTGGGTGAGATCGGTGGTCCTGAAGGCGTCGGACAGGTCGGGCGGGACCCGGGAGGTGTCACCCACCACCAGCCCCGGGAGCAGCGCCCGTGCGTCCGGAGCGAGCCCTTCGCTCGCTTCGCGCAGTCCGGCGCGCAGGTGCCCCGCCAGACGCTGCACTCCGGTCGGCGCACCGATGACCTGAGGCGGCCGGTCGCCTTCGGCACTGAGCACGGCCGCGATGCGGTGGTCATCGGAGAGCGGCGGTTGCGGGCGGGCGCTCAGCCGCAGCCGTGTGGTCGGCAGCAGCCGTTGCCACTCGGCGGAGTGGGCGATCACCAGGACCGGCGTGCGGACGGTGGACGTCGTACCGTCCGGGGCCCGCACCAGGGTCACATCGGCGTCCAGGACGACGGACGCGCGAGTCGCGTGATCGCCACGGATCCGGGGGCGCGTGGGGCGGGGATCGGATGTGACGGTCAACTCCACTGTGACCCGGGCGGACTGACGCGCCAGCTCGGGTACGGGCCCGCGCCGGACGTCGGCCGCGTTCAGCCCGCCGGACGCGGCGCCGGCGGCGGCGCACAACAGAGCGGCGGCCACCGCTGTCGTATTCAGCCGCCGTCCCGGTCGGCCGGGTCCCCCTACCGCCGCACCACTCCCGAGCCGCCGTGCCGGTGCCCGCGCCAATGCCACTGCCATCACCACCGCCGCTGTACCGAGACAGACCGCGGTGGCGCAGAAGGCCCACCACCCCGGTACCGCGACGGACAGGGCCGCCGCAGCCCAGGCCGCCAGGGCGGGCGCCACCAGCCGCAGGTCGGCAGGGCCCTCCTGACGGGGATCGGCCGCGCCGAGCCGATGGCCGGACGCCGCATGAACTGCCGCGCGCGTCATGGGCGTACGAGGGGCTGGAGGTCGGAGAAACGCCGGTCGCCGATGCCGGTGACCTGCCGGAGCTCATCAATGGATGTGAATCCGCCGTGCTCCGTGCGGTAGTCGATGATGTGCTGCGCCAGTACCGGGCCGACGCCGGGCAGTGTGTCCAACTGCTCTACGGTGGCGCTGCTGAGGCTGACCGGTCCTGTGGTGGACGGGGCGGGGGCGCCGGGTCCGCCCGTACCGCCGCCGGCGCCTCCCGCTGCGGTGCCCGCCGGTAGTGGCGGGCCACCGACCACCACCTGTTCGCCGTCCGTGAGCACGCGTGCCTGATTGAGCCCGGAGGTGTCCGTGCCGTCCTTCACCCCGCCCGCCGCCCGTAACGCGTCGGTCACCCTCGATCCGGCGGGCAGCCGCTGGATTCCGGGCCGCCGGACCTTGCCGCTCACATCGACGACGATCCACGCGGCGGCTGCCCCCGGATGTGCGGGACCCGCACCCGGCGGCAGCGGTCCCGCGGACAGCGGCGGTCCCTGGGACGGGTGAGCCCCGAACGACGGCTGCTCCTCGCCGGCGGTCCGTGGTCCGGCGGTCGGCAGGCCCGCGCTGACCACGGCCGGCGCCGGGACGGAACGTGGGCGCCCCGCCCAGAAGTGCTGGGCGGCGAGAACCGCTGCCGCGACGAGTACGACCGCGAGAGCGGCGAGCGTCCGGGGCGTCAGCCCGCAGCGCGCCTGTACCCAGAGAGGCAGCCGCTCCCGCAGGGCCTCCCCCGCACGGGACGCCACCGCGCCCATACGGCTGGGACCCGGCGCAGCACTGCTGGACGCACCACCAAGTGGCACCTCCCTGCCCGGCGCGCCACCACCCAGCGCACCACCACGCGGCCGACTGCCCTCATCCACCGGTTCCGGCGCAACTGACTCACTGGCTCGGGCGGTCACATTCACCGGAGCCACCGGATCAACTGACTGCGCCGGGAAGAGCGACGCGGCGCGAAGGCGCAGCGCCGTAACCCGCACCGTCCGCGTATGCCTGAGCCGGTTACGGCGGCGCGAGCCGGTGTAGCGGGTGCGGCCGTCCGATGCCGGGGTGCGGCCGGGACCGCTGGTCGCGGAACGTGACGTGAGCGTGCGGGAAGTCATGCCACGAGACAGTAGAGAGACGGGCACAACCTTGCTGATCAAGGTAAATTCCGGTGGAAACACCGGGACTTGTGGATAACCCGGCCACCCGAACGAGCGCCTCCGTTTCGACAGGGCCGCTCATCAGTGCCGCTCATCAGAGCCGCCCCCAGCAGGGCCGCCCGGCAGACTCCACTCAGCAGAGCCGCCCGCCGGATCACTCAGCGGGGCGAGACCACCACACCGAGCAGCCCAGGGCCGGTGTGCGCGCCGATGACCGCGCCCACCTCACTGACGTGCAGATCCACAAGCCCGGGAACCCGTTCCCGCAGCCGCTCGGCGAGCGCGGCGGCCCTCTCGGGTGCCGCCAGATGGTGCACCGCGATGTCCACCTCCCCGTCCCCCGCCCGGTCGGCGGCGATCTCCTCCAGCCGGGCGATCGCCTTCGAGGCCGTCCGTACCTTCTCCAGCATCTCGATACGGCCACCGTCGAGTCGCAGCAGCGGCTTCACCGCGAGGGCCGACCCGAGCAGGGCCTGTGCGGCGCCGATCCGGCCTCCGCGACGCAGATAGTCCAGGGTGTCCACGTAGAAGTACGCGGACATCCCCCCGGCACACTTCTCCGCGGCCGCCACCGCCTCGTCCAGCGAGCCGCCAGACCCCGCCGCCCCAGCAGCCGAGAGCGCGCAGAAGCCGAGGGCCATGGCGACCATGCCGGTGTCGACCACGCGCACCGGAACGGGTGCGTCCCGCGCCGCCAGCACGGCGGCGTCGTACGTACCGGAGAACTCGGACGACAGATGGAGCGAGACGATTCCGCTCGCACCAGCGTCGGCTGCCGCACGGTAGGTGGCGGCGAACACCTCCGGGCCGGGACGGGACGTGGTCACCGATCGCCGCTTCTGCAGGGCCAGCGCCAGAGCTCGGGCCGAGGTCTCCGTACCGTCCTCCAGAGCGCGGTCCCCGAGGACCACGGTCAGTGGCACCGCTGTGATGTTGTGGAGCGCCAACGTCTGCTGCGGCAGGTAGGCCGTGGAATCGGTCACGATCGCGACATGGCGGGACATGAGCCGGAGATTACCCGCAGGCGCGGGGACCCGGCAGTGCGACCCCTCGTCAGCGGAACCGGGCGTACCGGCGGAACCGGCCAGGCTCCCGCCCGCCCCCGCACCTGTGCCTGCGCCCGGTCCCGTGCCCGAGGTCGATTCGACGGACACTCAGGTGGTGCTCTCCGGGCGCGCGGCCTTCTGCCATGGATAACGCTGCTGCCGGTTCGGGTCCCTGCCGGTGATCGCGTCGGGCCCTGCCTGAGATCCGGCCCGGGGTCCGGCGTCACTCCCGTCGGCGTCGCCGGCTCCCTCATCCGCCGACGAACCGGAACCCGCCGCCTCCGACCGCCTCTGCGACCGCCCCTGCGGATGCCCGTCGGCCGCCGGTGTCGTCCAGTGCCGCAGCGCCCCCGCCTCCACATCGATCTGCTCGTTCAGCGCGATCAGATCGTCGTCGGCGAACTTCCGCGCCCGGTCCCGGGCCGCCCAGCGCAGCGCGTCCGCCGAGTGCGTGATCTGCTCCGTACGCTCCCGGAGAGCCGGCAGCCGCTGCCCGAGCCCGGTCTTGTCCGGCTCCCGCTCCAGCCGCCGCAGCTCCGCGTCCAGCTCCAGGCCGTGCGCGCTGAGCCGCTCGAAGAGACCCAGCGTCTCGCGCAACGACTCGTCCTCGGCCACGCCCGCGTGCAGGGCGTCCTGAGTGGCCCGCATCGACGTGCGCAGCGAGAGCCTCAGCTGCGCCAGCTCGCCGGCGGCGCCCGGCTGTCCGTAACTCTTCGCGCGCAGCGCGGTGTCCTCGACGGACCGCCGGGCCTGCGAGATCGTCCGGTCCACGCTCCGCCTCGCGGCTCCCACCACCTTGACCGCCGCGTACGCCCCCACGCCGAGGAAGACGAGGAAAAGCAGCACCAGGATCAGGATCACGGCTTCCATGGAGCGTCCCTCGGTTGTCGGACTCGGTACCTCCACGGTAAACGGAAAGGGCAGGCCGAGGGTTCCATCAGAACCCCCAACCTGCCCGTAGGGGAAACCCCAGGGATTTCCCGTCCCGATCGGTCCCGATCAACTTCGATCAGGTCCAATCAACCCCGATCAGGCCGGAACGATGTTCACCAGCTTCGGCGCCCGCACGATCACCTTGCGGATCCCGGCACCGCCCAGCGCCGCGACCACACCCGGGTCCGTCAGCGCCAACTTCTCCAGGTCCTCGTCCGAGATCGACGGGGAGATCTCCAGCCGTGCCTTGACCTTTCCCTTGACCTGGACGACGCACGTCACGGTCTCGTCCACGACAAACGCCGGGTCCGCCACCGGGAAGTCCTGGTGCACCACGCACTCGGTGTGCCCCAGCCTGCGCCACAGCTCCTCGGCGATGTGCGGCGCCAGCGGCGCGACCAGCAGAACCAGCTGCTCGGCCACCGTGCGCGGCACCGGGCCGCCCGCCTTGGTCAGGTAGTTGTTCAGCTCGGTGACCTTGGCGATGGCGGTGTTGAACCGCAGCCCCGCCATGTCGTGGCCGACGCCGTCGATCGCCTTGTGCAGCGCGCGCAGCGTCTCCTCACCGGGCTCGGCGTCGGTGACAGCGGCCTCGCCGGTCTCCTCGTCCACGACGTTGCGCCACAGCCGCTGCAGCAGCCGGTACTGGCCGACCACCGCACGGGTGTCCCACGGCCGGGAGACGTCCAGCGGGCCCATGGCCATCTCGTACAGGCGCAGGGTGTCCGCGCCGTACTCCGCGCAGATCTCGTCCGGAGTGACCGCGTTCTTCAGGGACTTGCCCATCTTGCCCAGGACGCGGCTGACCTTCTCGCCCTCGAACCAGAACGCGCCGTCCCGCTCCTCGACCTCGGCGGCGGGCACCGCGATCCCGCGGCTGTCGCGGTAGACGAACGCCTGGATCATGCCCTGGTTGTACAGCTTGTGGAACGGCTCGACCGACGAGATGTGCCCCAGGTCGAACAGCACCTTGGACCAGAACCGCGCGTACAGCAGATGCAGTACGGCGTGCTCGGCGCCGCCGACGTACAGGTCGACTCCACCGTGCGGCTGGCCCTCGCGCGGGCCCATCCAGTACTGCTCGATGGCCGGGTCGACCAGCTTCTCGCTGTTGTGCGGGTCCAGGTAGCGCAGCTCGTACCAGCAGGAACCGGCCCAGTTCGGCATGGTGTTGGTCTCGCGGCGGTACTTCCTGACACCGTCGCCCAGCCCCAGGTCCAGCTCGACATTGACCCAGTCCTCGTTGCGGGACAGCGGGGTCTCGGGCGAGGTGTCCGCGTCATCCGCCCCGAAGGTGCGCGGCGAGTAGTCGTCCACCTCGGGCAGTTCCAGCGGCAGCATCGACTCGGGCAGCGGGTGCGCGATGCCGTCCTCGTCGTAGACGATCGGGAACGGCTCGCCCCAGTAGCGCTGGCGGCTGAACAGCCAGTCGCGCAGCCGGAAGTTGACCGTGCCCTCGCCTGCGCCGCGCGCGGCCAGCCACTCGGTGATCCGCTCCTTGGCTTCGGCGACGCCCAGGCCGTCCAGGGAGATGCCGTCGTGGGTGGAGTTGACCAGCTTCGCGTCGTACGAGGCGAAGGCGTCGTCCCAGGTGGAGGGGTCGGTGCCGCGGTCGTCGGACGGTTCCACGACGCAGCGCATCGGCAGCTCGAAGGCGCGCGCGAAGGCGAAGTCACGGCTGTCGTGCGCCGGGACGGCCATGATCGCGCCGGTGCCGTACCCCATCAGCACGTAGTCGGCGATGAAGACCGGGACCTGGTCGCCGCTGACCGGATTGACCGCGTACACGCCGGTGAAGACGCCGGTCTTCTCCTTGGCGTCGGCCTGCCGCTCGACGTCGGACTTGGACGCGGCGAAGGCGCGGTACGCGGCGACGGCCTCGGCCGGGGTCGCGTGCCCGCCGGTCCAGACGTCATGTGTGCCCTCGGGCCAGGCGTCCGGGATGATCGGCTTCTCGCCGGAGATCAGCTCGTGCTCGGGCGCCAGCACCATGTACGTCGCGCCGAACAGGGTGTCCTGGCGGGTGGTGAAGACCGTGATCGGACGGGACTCGCCGCCGACCGCGAAGTCCACCCGGGCGCCCTCGGAGCGGCCGATCCAGTTCCGCTGCTGCAGCTTGATCGCTTCGGGCCAGTCCAGCGCGTCCAGGTCGGACAGCAGCCGGTCCGCGTAAGCGGTGATGCGCATGTTCCACTGGCGCAGCTTCGCCTTGAAGACGGGGAAGTTGCCGCGCTCGGAGCGGCCGTCGGCGGTCACTTCCTCGTTCGCCAGGACGGTGCCCAGGCCGGGGCACCAGTTGACCGGGGCGTCCGACGCGTACGCCAGCCGGTACTCGCTCAGCAGGTCGGCGCGGGCCACCGCGTCCAGCGCGCTCCACGCACGGCCGTCGGGGACCGGGCGCTCACCGCTCTCGAACTGGGCGGCCAGTTCGGCGATCGGGCGGGCCTTCTGCGCGTCCTGGTCGTACCAGGAGTTGAAGATCTGCAGGAAGATCCACTGGGTCCACTTGTAATACTCGGGGTCGATCGTCGCGAACGACCTGCGCTTGTCGTGGCCCAGTCCCAGCCTGCGCAGCTGGGCCTTCATGTTCTCCATGTTGGCCTCGGTGGAGGCCCGCGGATGGGTGCCGGTCTGTACGGCGAACTGCTCGGCCGGCAGCCCGAAGGCGTCGAAGCCCAGGGTGTGCAGGACGTTGTGGCCGGTCATGCGCTGATGCCTGGCGTAGACGTCCGTGGCGATATAGCCCAACGGGTGGCCGACGTGCAGGCCGGTGCCCGAGGGGTACGGGAACATGTCCATGATGAACTTCTTGGGCCTGGCCGCCATGGCCGGGTCGCCCGCCAGGTCGCCCGTGGGGTTCGGTGCGTCGTACGTGCCGTCGGCGTCCCAGAAGTCCTGCCAGCGTGCCTCGATGTCGGCGGCCATGGCAGCCGTGTAGCGGTGCGCCGCGGCCACCTCGGATGAGGGCCCTCCCGCGCTTGCGGCAGCGGGGGAAGAATTCGTCTCGGTCATGATCCTCAAAGCTCCATCGGTCGTCTCTGCCCGCGATCCTCATGGCTGTGGTGCCTGTGGCACCAAACGAAAAAGCCCCTCGCACAGGAGGGGACGCCGCGCTGATGCCGACCGGGGACACTTCATCGGTCGGGACTGATCAGCGCGGCTCACTAAGCAGGAGGCGTACGGCACGCATGGCGTCAGGGTACCGCAGGCACCGTACGGCCCGCGCGGACACCTGGCTGCGCGGAGCGGGGCGAGCGTCTGAGTTTGCCGTACGCACACACGGAAGCGGGCCATCCGATCCGGATGACCCGCTTCTGCCGACCTCGTATGAGGTCTCACTGTGGAGCTAAGGAGAATTGAACTCCTGACCTCCTGCATGCCATGCAGGCGCTCTACCAACTGAGCTATAGCCCCGTACTGTCCGCCGTGCTGCGGGGTCACCCCCTCGGCTCCGCCAACATTACCGGTACCCCGTTGCTCCGCCAAATCCGTTCCGCGGTCAGGCGGTGGCGAAGGAGTAGAACCGCTTGAGCGTGCAGTGCTCCTCCAGGAGCCGGCCGTAGATCGGCTCCCCCTCCAGCTCACGGTAGGTCTCGATCGGGTCGCCTTTTATGATCAGCGCCCGCGCGCACTCCTCGCACCAGTACTGGTAGTCGGCGTTGACCGGATCCATGTCCCTGACGATGGGCGTACCACTGCCGCACCAGTCGCATTTCCTCCTGTGTGCACCCATCAGTCAGCTCCAGCTGTGGCCGCGGGGCGGGCAGTCGGGACGGGCCGGACGGACGGAAGGCGAGGGGCAGTTGAGCGGGTCCCCGCAGTGGAGGCGAGTGCGGGCCTTCGCCCCGTCGGCCAGGGCGTGAACACGATCGAGCATGCTCGCGGGCATCGCGCTCTCCCCCTCCCTCAGGGCCGGTGTCCCTCCGGCGCTCCGATTCTGCCATGGCCCCGCAAGAGGGGCAGCGACGTCGGGCGGACGGACAAACGGGGCCAGGCGGGCGGACGAAAAATCCCGCCCCCTGCTGGGGACGGGATTTCTCCTTGCTCCGAATCCGGAGCTTCCGACTGTGGAGCTAAGGAGAATTGAACTCCTGACCTCCTGCATGCCATGCAGGCGCTCTACCAACTGAGCTATAGCCCCGCTGTTCGCTTCGCTCGCTGCGTTCTCTGCGTCCTGCGGCGCGAACAAGAAGAACTTTAGCCTGCGACCAGCCGGAAAGTGAAATCCGTCCGGACGCCCCGCGCGAGGTGCTCAGTCGTCGTCGCCGAGGACCGGCTCGGGGAGGGTCCCGGCGTTGTGCTCCAGCAGCCGCCAGCCGCGGGCGCCCTCGCCCAGCACCGACCAGCAGCAGTTGGAGAGCCCGCCCAGGCTCTCCCAGTGGCGCGACTCCAGACCGAGGAGCCGGCCGATGGTGGTGCGGATGGTGCCGCCGTGGCTGACGACGACGAGCGTCCCGTCGTCGGGCAGCGCGTCGGCATGGCCGAGGACCACCGGGGCGGCCCGGTCCGCGACCTCGGACTCCAGTTCGCCGCCGCCCCGCCGCACGGGCTCGCCGCGCTTCCACGCCGCGTACTGCTCGCCGAAGCGGGCCATGATCTCGTCGTGCGTGAGCCCCTGCCAGCTGCCCGCGTACGTCTCGCGCAGGGCGGCGTCGTACGTGACGTCCTGACCGGTCACGGACCCGAGCTCACGGGCGGTGGTCGCCGCCCGGCTGAGGTCGGATGCCACGATCGCGTCGGGCTTCATCGAGGCCAGCAGCCGGGCGGCCCGGCGCGCCTGGCCGACACCGGTCTCGGTCAGCTCGATGTCCGTGGAGCCCTGGAAGCGGCGCTCCACGTTCCAGGCGGTCTGGCCGTGCCGCCAGAGAACGATGCGGCGGCCACGGCCGCCCTTGGTGCCGTTCAGTGCAGCTCACCGTCCAGGTCGGCGTCCGTTCCGGCGTCGGGGCCGTCGTAGCCCTCGATGCCATTGAGCCTGGCGTGCTCCTCGCCCTTCCCGCGGGTCTTGACCGCGTCCTCGGGCAGGTCGATCTCGGGGCAGTCCTTCCAGAGGCGCTCCAGCGCGTAGTAGACGCGCTCCTCGCTGTGCTGGACGTGGACGACGATGTCGACGTAGTCGAGGAGGATCCAGCGGGCGTCGCGGTCGCCCTCCCGGCGCACCGGCTTGGCGCCGAGCTGCTTGTTCAGCCGCTCCTCGATCTCGTCGACGATCGACTTGACCTGACGGTCGTTGGGCGCCGAAGCGAGCAGGAAGGCGTCGGTGATCGACAGCACATCGCTGACGTCGTACGCGGTGATGTCATGCGCGAGCCGGTCGGCGGCCGCCTGAGCGGCGGCGTTGATGAGCTCGATGGAACGGTCCGTGGCGGTCACTGGCAGGCTTTCGTCGGCGGTCGTGGAGTACCCAAGGGTCTCACGGACCGCCGACGGTCCCGCAATTCCTATGAACGCCCACCGGCTGACAGTCTCTTTTGCGGCCTCAGACCTCAGGTGACCTTGTAGTCCTGTCCCAGCACCACGGTGACGTCCGCGTTCGCGGCGGCCTTGCCCTTGTGGACCGATCCGGCCGGCAGGCCAAGCGTCTTCGCCACTTCGTCCGCCTTGGCCTTCTGGGCCGGGTCACCATAGCTGACCTGCGACGACGCGGTGGCGCTCGCGGTTCCGCCGACCGCGACCGAGTAGCCGCCGTTGACAAGGGCGATCCTGGCGCTCTCCGTCGCGGCCGGCCGGCCGCTGGCGTTGCTGATCCCCACGCTCACGGCCCCGCCCTGGTCGGACACCTTCACCGAACCGCCGAGGACGTCCTTGACCACACTTGCGCTCGTCTGCGGACTGACCGTGCCGTCGCTCCGCACGGGGAGCAGCTCCGTGCTGTAGTCGCCCTTCTTGGCGTGTGCGGCGAGTTTGGCCAGGGACGCGCCCAGGTCCTTGTCGGTCATGGACGGGTCCAGGATCTGCGCCAGGTTCTTCACGGTGGCCGTCGCGGCCTGCGGATCGTCCGAGATCTTCTTCAGGACGCCCTGCATGACCTGCCCGAAGCGGTCCAGCTGCTTCGCCTCGGGCTCGCCGGGCGCGCGGTAGGTGGAGTACGCGACGGCCATCTGACCGCTGAGCGTCTGGTCCTTGCCCCGGTGCACCAGCGGCTCGGCGCCCTTTTTGGTGTCCGGTACGTCGATGTCGGTGTCGACGTCGATATTGCCGACCATCTCGACCAGGTTCTCCAGATACGGGGTGTCGAGCCGCCAGGTGCCGCCGATCTTGGCCCCGAGGAGGGTGTCCAGCGCGTCCCTGGTGCCGTCCGAGCCGTCGTCGTCCACGGACTTGCCGAGCGTGGTCGTCGTGCCGTCATCGTTCGACACGGCAAGGGAGTTGGGCAGCAGGAGCGTGGTGCCCTTGCCGGTGGTGACGTTGTCGACGAGCAGCGCGGTCGATGTGCCGCCGCTCTTCGTGTTGTGCAGATGCACCACGATCGCGTTGCGCTGCTGCGCCCCGGAGGCCGTGGCGCTGCCGCCGCCCGATCCGGAGACCCCGGGCAGCTTGCCCGCGTACCAGAGATAGCCGACACCGCCCACGACGACGAGCGCCAGCACCACGACCAGTGACACGACGCGGGTACGTCCCCGGCGCCTGGCCTCCTCGCGCCGCTCGGTGCGGCTCTCGGTGAACTTCAGCCAGTCGATGACGTCTTCGGAGTCCTCGTCGGGCTCCTCGATGAAGGAGAACTGCTCGGTCTTGTACTCACCGTCGCCCGGTGCGGGACGGCGCTGACCGGGAACGGCCGGCTGCGGCTGCTCGGACTGCCGCGGCGCCTGGCTCCGGGAGGGCTGGGCCTGCGGTGCCTGGCTCTGCTGCGGGATCCACTGCTGGGCGGTGTCCACCGCGGGCTGCTGCCCGGTCTGCCCGGTGTCGTAGTCGTAACCCTGGCCCTGGCCCTGACCCTGATACGGCGCGGGCGGGGGCTGCTGCGCGTACGGGTCGTATCCGTACCCCGGGGCCTGCTGGTACTGCCGGCCGTACGGGTCGTACTGCTGCTCAGGGTGCTGGGGCTGCTGGGGCTGGTGTTGCTGCTGATCCTGCTGCGGCTGCACCTGCTGGTACACCGGCTGCCCGTACTCGTCGTACCCGACGAGCTGCATCGGCTGCCCGTACTGGTCGTACTGGACGTACGGGTTCTGTCGGTCGTTCAACGGTGCCCCTCTCCGCGGCTCATTCGCCGCGGTACAGCTGGCGCTTGTCGATGTAGCGCACCACACCGTCCGGAACCAGATACCAGACCGGGTCGCCCTGCCCGACCCGGGCGCGGCAGTCGGTCGACGAGATCGCCAGGGCGGGCACCTCCACCAGGGAGACACCGCCCTCGGGCAGGCCGTCGTCCGTCAGGACATGGCCCGGCCTGGTCACGCCGATGAAGTGGGAGAGCGCGAACAGCTCTTCGGCGTTCCGCCAGGTGAGGATCTGGGAGAGAGCGTCGGCACCGGTGATGAAGAAGAGATCCGCGTCGACGTTGAGGTCGCGCAGGTCCCGCAGGGTGTCGATGGTGTACGTCGGCCCGCCGCGGTCGATGTCGATGCGGCTGACCGAGAACTGCGGGTTGGACGCGGTCGCGATGACAGTCATCAGGTAGCGGTCCTCGGCCGGTGAGACGGCCCTGTGACTCTTCTGCCATGGCTGCCCGGTCGGTACGAACACGACCTCGTCCAGCTGGAACTGAGCAGCCACCTCACTGGCGGCCACCAGGTGCCCGTGGTGGATCGGGTCGAATGTCCCGCCCATCACGCCGAGACGCCTCTTCTGCTCTCCCATGCGTGCAGACCCTACTGGGCCGCCACCTACCCGCCCGCGCCCCGGGTCAGCGGTCGCGGTTGAAGCGGGTGGTGATCCACAGCAGCAGCAGGAGCGCGAAGAGCGCACCGCCACCGGTGAGGTACGGGCTGAGGCTTTCGTGGTTACCGCCGTGGCCGCTCTCGGAGGCGAGAGTGGCGAGGCCGGCAGTGGTGCTGTGGAGGCTCATGGTCAGCAGGACCTATCCGGGAGTCGGAGCGGGGACTTCGCCGACATCGTATGCGGGCCCGCTGGGCACGCTCACGCCGACTCAGTCGTTGTCGCGATATCCGCGCAGGAGAAACCAGGCGAGCAGGACAGCCCCGACAAGCAGGACGACGAGCAGGACCCGCAAGGTGTCGCCCGGCCCCTGCTGGTTCGTGGCAGCGGCGAGCAGTGTGGTCGCGTCCGGCATGACGGGTGCGCTCCTTCTCGTGTAGGACCCCCGCCACACGGTAGCCCCACCGCATACGCTGGGGCGCGCCAGGGGGACGAGCAGAGCTCGAAGACGGAAGGCAGGGGGACATTCATGACAGACAGCGGTCACGAGAGCGGTCACGGGAACAGTCACGAGAACGTGCCGGGCAGGAAGCGCAGGCGCTTCGAGGGCATCTCCTCACGGGCGTACGAGCATCCGGCGGACCGGTCGGCCCTGGTGGCGCTGCGCAAGCTCACCGGTTTCGACACCGTCCTCAAGGCACTCAGCGGACTGCTGCCCGAGCGGAGCCTGCGCCTCCTCTTCCTCTCCGACTCGGTGCGGGTGAGCGACGCCCAGTTCGCGCACCTCAACGTCATACTGCGCGACGCCTGTTACATCCTGGACCTGGAGAAGGTCCCCGCCATGTACGTCACGCAGAATCCCCGGCCCAACGCCATGTGCATCGGTCTGGAGGAGCCGATCATCGTGGTCACCACGGGTCTTGTCGAGCTCCTCGACGAGGAGGAGATGCGCGCGGTCGTCGGCCATGAGGCAGGGCACGCGCTCTCCGGCCACGCGGTGTACCGCACGATCCTGCTCTTCCTCACGAGCATCGCGCTGAAGGTCGCCTGGATCCCGCTGGGCAATGTGGCGATCATGGCGCTGGTGACGGGGCTGCGCGAGTGGTTCCGCAAGTCGGAGCTGTCCGCGGACCGGGCGGGGCTCCTCGTGGGCCAGGACCTCCGGGCGTCGATGCGCGGCCTGATGAAGATCGCCGGGGGCAACCATCTTCACGAGATGAACGTCGACGCGTTCCTGGAGCAGGCCGAGGAGTACGAGGCCGGCGGCGACCTGCGCGACTCGGTGCTCAAGATCATGAACGTGCTGCCGCGCAGCCACCCGTTCACCACCGTGCGCGCCGCCGAGCTGAAGAAGTGGGCGGAGAGCCGGGACTTCCAGCGGATCATGGACGGGCACTACCCCCGGCGCGACGAGGACAAGGACGCGTCGGTGGGCGAGTCCTTCCGCGAGTCCGCGTCGCACTACGCCGACACGGTACGTACCAGCAAGGACCCGCTGATGAAGCTGGTGGGCGACATCGCGGGCGGCGCCGGCGACCTGGGCGGGAAGCTGCGCGGGAAGTTCACCGGCGGCGGAGCGGGCGGTGCCGGGGGCGGAGCCGGGAAGGGCGGGCAGGGCGCGGACGGCAGCGCCGGCGACGGCCCTGCCCGTGGTACCGAAGGACCGCTTGCGGACTGATTGCAGCGTCCGGACCCGGGGCAGCCCGTCCGGATCATGCCCGGTGGCCCGCGAAGTCCGGCCTAATCCGAACCCAGGGCCTTGGCGGTGAGCGTCCCGCACAGTGCGGTGGCCTGCTGCCCGGTGGCGTACGGATCGGTGCCGGCCGGGCCGCCGTCGGCCGCGTGCTGCCCCGCGAGCAGCGGGCGCAGCCGGTTCGCCGCGTCGGCCGTGCAGCTCTGCGGCCCGGCCTGCACATCGGCGACGGTCACCTGCGCCTGGTGCAGCCGCAGATCCTCGGCGCCGAAGCGGAAGTGGACCTCGCGGCGGACGGTGAAGAGCGAGGCACCGTCCGCCTTCGCGGGTCCGGTCGTCGCGGGTCCGGCCTTCCCGCCCCGGGGGGCGGCCGGCCTGAGCGCGTAGACGAAGGTGTGGTCTGCGGTCACCTCCAGCGTCCGGTCTGCGGCCTCCGCGTACCGCAGCACGCCCGACACCCGCACATCGGAGCCGGCCAGCGCCACCTGCGCGGGGTCGAAGCGCACCAGCCAGCCGGTCGCCGCGTGGCTGCCGTCCGCCGATGGCGCGGCCAGGCTCCGGTCGAACTGCGGATACTGCTCCGGGGCGACCAGGTCCCTGACCCCCTCCGCGGAGCCGCCCATCAGCACGGTGGGTTCCAGCGAGGACGCGACGACGTACTCCCTGGCGATCTTCAGCGCCGCCAGTACCTCGCTGTACGCGAAGTGCGCGGTACTCCGGGCCCCGGGCGGGTTCACCCCGGAGGCGCCGGTACGGAACTGGGCGGCCGGGCTGTGCGCGAAGAGCCAGGCGGGTGTCCCGCCCGGCACGGCGCCTCGCGGCGCCAGCGGGATCACCGTGGTGCGTAACGGTTCGGCGCGGGTGACCTGTGGCGCCCGGTACGGGTGGTGGACGCCCATGAAGACCGCGGTACCGAAGGCCAGCACCAGCAGCGCCAGTGCGACGAGCAGGCGTACGAGGCCTCTGCCGGGCCATCCTGAGCGGCTGCGGACGGCCCGGGCGTGCCGGCCCATCCGCTCCTGCGCGGAGAACTCCTGGAGCCGCGCAGCCCTGATGAACGATTCGTCGAAGACGACGGACCGGTACTCGTCCTCGCCACCGCTGGGCAGGCCCTCGGGTGTCCCCTCGGGTGGCTCATCGCGCCCCGCCATACTTTGAGAGTAGGTCGCGGCGAGGCTGCGTAAACGCCCCGGTACGGGACATCTTCCGAGCCGGCTGGGACACCGCCCGCGCGTGGCGGCGCGGCAGCCGTGGCCGGAGGCGGGTCCGGGCCGCGGGCGCCGCGGTCAGGGCGTGCGCGGAAGCGCGGCGGCGGGCGGGGCCGAATGGTCGAGCGAGCGGCCCGCCGAGTGGCCCGCCGGAACCGATGACGACGGGGACGGCCGGGTGACGCCCACGCCGCCCTGCACAGCGCCGACCCCGGTCGTCACCGGCGCGGGCACCTGGTCCTGCCGACTGGCCGACGCTCCCCGGTAGACCGCGGCGAAGGCCAGGGCCACCATGCCGATCCCCATGACGAGGGCCAGCAACCAGGCCACCGGCCGGTGCCAGCGCGCCCGGCCGCGGTACGGGCGCAGCGCGCCGCCGTGCGGGCCGTAGGGGCCGTCTGTGCCGTCGTCGGGCCCCGTGCCGTACTCCCCGGCGCCGCCCGGCCCGTACAGCAGGCCGTGGTCCGCGGCGTTCTCGCCGAGGAACTCGTCGTACTCGTCGAAGTCCTCGCCTCCGGGGCCGCCCGCCCGCGCCCTGGCGGCCTCGGCCTCGGCGCGCGCCTCGGCGGCGGCCAGCAGCCGCTCGACCGCGGTCGGTTCGTGGATGGTGGCGGCCCTGACGAAGTCCTCGCCGAAGACCACGGAGGCGAAGTCCTCGTCCGCTCCTCCGCGGTCGTCGTCAGGCTCCCAGCCGTCCTGGAACGGCCTGCCCCCCACGTCGTCCGGCACGGAATCAGAGTAGACCCGGCGGGTGGTTTTGGGCAGGGAGAGTGCGAAGTCGACCGGTCAGTGGGTCACCGAATGTGACCGTCCCCTGTCACGATGTACTTGGTAGAGGTCAGCTCGGGCAGTCCCATCGGCCCCCGGGCGTGCAGCTTCTGTGTGGAGATACCGATCTCGGCGCCGAATCCGAACTGACCGCCGTCGGTGAACCGGGTGGACGCGTTGACAGCCACCGTCGTGGAATCGACCAGCTGGGTGAAACGGCGGGCCGCGGCCTGCGAGGTGGTGACGATCGCCTCGGTGTGGCCGGAAGTCCACAGTCTGATGTGCGCGACGGCCGCGTCCAGCGAGTCGACGACGGCGGCCGCGATGTCGTACGAGAGGTACTCGGCCTCCCAGTCGTCCGCGGTCGCCTCGACGACGGTCGCCTCCGTCCCCGCGGCGTACCCGAGCACCCGCTCGTCGCCGTGCACGGTCACGCCGGCCTCGCCGAGCGCGTCGAGCGCCTTCGGCAGGAACGCGTCCGCGATGTCCCGGTGGACCAGGAGCGTCTCGGCCGCGTTGCAGACGGATGGCCGCTGGGCCTTGGAGTTGACGAGGATGGCGACGGCCATGTCGATGTCGGCCTGCGCGTCCACGTACACATGGCAGTTGCCGGTGCCGGTCTCGATGACCGGGACGGTGGACTGCTCGACGACTGTACGGATCAGGGACGCGCCACCGCGCGGGATCAGCACGTCGACCATGCCGCGGGCGCGCATCAGCTCCCGTACGGACTCACGGGACTCCCCCGGCACGAGCTGGACGGCGTCGGCCGGCAGCCCGGAGCCCCCGACCGCGTCGCGCAGCACCCGCACGAGCGCGGTGTTGGAGGCGTACGCGGAGGCCGAGCCGCGCAACAGCACCGCGTTGCCCGACTTCAGGCAGAGCGCGGCGGCGTCCACGGTCACATTGGGCCTGGCCTCGTAGATGATCCCGACAACGCCGAGCGGCACCCGCACCTGGCGCAGATCGATGCCGTTGGGCAGCGTCGAGCCCCGTACGACCTCGCCGACGGGGTCGGGCAGCGCCGCGACGTCCCGTACGTCACCGGCGATGGCACGGATGCGCTCGGGGGTGAGGGTGAGGCGGTCGATGACCGTCTCGGCGGTACCGGCGGCCCTGGCCTTCGCGACATCCTCGGCGTTGGCCTCGACGATCTCGGACGTACGCACTTCGAGCGCGTCGGCGATGGCCAGCAGCGCGTCGTCCTTGGCCGCGCGCGGCAGTGGCGCGAGACCGGCCGCGGCGGCGCGGGACCGGTAGGCGGCCTGGATGACCGGGGACTGGTCGGAGAGCGGGGAGAGCGAGGTCATGCCCGCAGACTAATGCGCGGCCTGCGGGCGTCCGTCCGCGATCCCACGCTCCGAGACGGCCGGGCCGCTCGGGCAGCTCCCCGGGGTGTGCCCGCGGGGGCTGATCAGTACGGGTGCACCCCTACGGGCGCCGCGGGCGGTGGACCGTATCCCTCGGCTATCCGCAGGTGGTAGGTCTCGCGGTCGATGACCTCCAGGCCGACGATCTCCCAGGGCGGCAGCTGCGACGTGGAGCGGTGCTCGCCCCAGAGCCGCAGGGCCACCGCTGCGGCGTCGTGCAGATCCCGTGCCTCCTCCCAGTAGCGGATCTCCGCGTGGTCGTCGGCGTACCGGCTGGTCAGCAGGAAGGGGTGGTCGTGCGCGAGCTGTTCGAGACCACGTCTGACCTCCTTGAGCGGGGCGGGACGGCCCGAGACGCTCAGGGTGATGTGCCACAGCTTGGACAGGACGGCTTCCTCCGGGGGCTGCTGCGGCCGGTGCTCCCCGTCCGCTTCCGGGCCTTCCTCGAAGGCGGCCCCCGCGCCGACACTCGTCAGGGTCCGCTCCCCGGTTCCTCGGGGCGATGCCCCGGGACGGGCTCGTCTCACCGGCGGCCTCCTGTGTGCGATGCGGCGTCTGCCCCGCGGTGACGGGCCGGGCAGCGGTCGGGAGCGGGCTCCCGGGACAAAGTTGACCAGCCCGGCGCCCGGCGCGTGACGGTTTTCCGGAAGGTCCCTGCTGAAAGGCTGGTGTTTCAGCCGTTTCAGGGGGCCATGACCACGAGATCGTCCCTGTGTACGACTTCCCGCTCGTAGGCCGGACCGAGTTCCCGGGCCAGTTCCCGGGTGGAGCGGCCGAGTAGCTGGGGGAGCTCCTTGGCGTCGAAGTTCACCAGACCGCGGGCGACGGTGCGGCCCGCGGTGTCCCGCAGCTCCACCGGGTCCCCGGCGCTGAACTCGCCCTCGACGGCGGCGATTCCGGCGGGCAGCAGCGAGGAGTTCCGCTCCACGACCGCCCGCACCGCGCCGTCGTCCAGGGTGAGCGCGCCGCGTGGGGTCGACGCGTGCTGGAGCCAGAGCAGCCGGTCGGCCGAGCGGCGGCCGGTGCGGTGGAAGTACGTACCGGTGTCCCGGCCCGCGAGGGCGTCGGCGGCGCGCGATGCCGAGGTCAGCACCACCGGGACGGAGGCCGCGGCGGCGATCCTGGCCGCCTCGACCTTGGTGACCATGCCGCCGGTGCCGACGCCGGCCTTGCCGGCCGAGCCGATGGAGACGTGCGCGATGTCGGCGGGACCTGCCACCTCGGCGATCCGGCGGGTGTCCGGCCTGGCCGGGTCCCCGTCGTACAGGCCGTCGACGTCCGAGAGCAGGACGAGCAGGTCGGCCCGGACGAGATGGGCCACGAGAGCGGCCAGCCGGTCGTTGTCACCGAAGCGGATCTCGTCCGTGGCCACCGTGTCGTTCTCGTTGACGACCGGCAGGGCGCCCATGGCGAGGAGCTGGTCCAGGGTGCGGTAGGCGTTGCGGTAGTGGGCCCGGCGGCTGGTGTCGTCGGAGGTCAGCAGCACCTGGCCGACCCGGACGCCGTAGCGGGCGAAGGACGCGGTGTACCGGGCGACCAGCAGCCCCTGGCCGACGCTGGCGGCGGCCTGCTGCCTGGCCAGGTCCTTGGGGCGGCGGACCAGGCCGAGCGGGGCGAGTCCGGCGGCGATGGCGCCGCTGGAGACGAGCACGATCTCCTTCTCGCCGCCACTCCTGACCTTGGCGAGTACGTCGACGAGGGCGTCCACCCGGTCCGCGTCGAGGCCGCCGGCCGCGGTCGTGAGGGAGGAGGACCCGACCTTCACGACGATCCTGCGGGCTTCCGTTACGAGTTGCCTTGCCTCTGTCACACGGCCGAATCTACGTCAGCCCTGTTCGCCGGTGCGCGGGGATTCCACGCGCTGGACAGGGTTGGCAGCGGCCCACTTGCGGAGCCTGCGCAGCCGGCTGCGCCCGGCCGCGGGCAGCCGGCGCCAGACCGGGCGGCAGGACATGGCGTAGATATGGTCGGGGATTCCGGCCGATGGGTCCCTGAAATACGGCAGAGCGAGGTAGTACGTACCGGTGAGGCCCCGGCCGACGCGCGTGGGCTCCTCGCTCTCCTTGAGCTGGGTGAGCACGCCGGTGAGGAGGTCGGCCCTGCCGAGCGCGACGCAGTGCAGCCGCAGTCTCTCGGCCGGCTTGAGTCTCCTGGCCACGCCCGGGTTCCAGTACGCGGCCATCAGCGGCGCCGCGAGTTCCATCCGCTTCTGCTGGACGGCGGCGGACTGCTTGAGGAAGCCGGCGGCGAACTGCGGGAGCAGGGTGACCACGAAGGGGCGCACCATGAGCATGTCGCGCCGCGGGCCCGGCGGTACGTACTGAGCGATCAGCTCCATCAGGGCCCGCGCCGAGTCGAACCGCAGCAGGTAACTGCCGCTCTTCGTCACGTGTTTGCCGTCGTCGCGCCCCACCAGGTAGTAGCAGGTGTAGTCGGAGATGACGGACACCCCGTCGCCGCGCAGATAGGTCTCCAGGGTGAAGAGGGCGTCCTCGCCCGTCTTGAGGCTCTCGTCGAAGGTGAGCCCGAGGCGTTCGAGCAGCGCGCGCCGGAAGAGCTTCTGGGCGCTCAGGGTGAACTTGATCTGCGAGTCGAAGACGTCCGCGCGCTCGACGGTCTCCTTCCACATGGACTTGGGGGCGCCGCGGTTGACGCCGACGACCTTTCCGAGCACCACGTCCGTGCCGGCGCGGTCGCCCATCGCGACCATCCGTTCGAGCGCCTCTTCGCCGAAGTAGTCGTCCGCGTCGAGGAAGAATACGTAACGGCCGCGAGCGAGTCCGAGACCGACGTTGCGCGGTCCGCTGGGTCCTCCGGAGTTCTCCTGCCGTACGACGGTGGTCCTGATTCTCGTCCGGGCTGCGAACTCCTCGAGGTACTCCCCCGTGCCGTCCGTCGATCCGTCGTCCACGGCGACGATCTCGATACGGTCCGCGCCCAGGGTCTGGGCTTCCACGGACTCAAGACACTTCACGAGGTACGGCATTGCTTCATAGGCACCGACGACGACGGTCACGTCGGGCTCACTTGTGCTCATCACCACAGGAAGAGAGATGGTTACGGCGATTGGTTGCCTCACCGGCAGTACGGATATTCACCGAACTCGAACCAGGGGCTGCCGCATCAAACCCACCGGTGGCGGTTTCAGCCAACCCGGCCCCGGAATTTTTATATTTCCCATACGGCGGGGGCAGCCTGAGCAGGTCACTCCGCACCCGATACACTCACCGCCCGTCGGACGGCTCTCCCACAGCACGAGGCGGCACGGCACGAAGCGCACGCCGAGGGAGACGGCGAGAGGCGGGCGGCGAATTGCGGGCCCGCGGGAATTTTCCCACCGTCCGGTCACTGTGGAGATCCCCACATATTCCTGATGTCCCGGCAGCGGAAAATGCAGAGAAGGACGTGATCTGATGCGGCAGCTCGCCATCGAGGGAGCCTGGGTCCATGAGCCGAAGATCTTCCCGGACAGCCGCGGCAGCTTCCACGAGTGGTTCAAGGAGCCCGATCTGTCCGAAGCGGTCGGCCACAGCCTGCGGCTCGCCCAGGCCAACTGCTCGGTGTCCAGCAGGGGCACGCTGCGCGGAATCCACTTCGCCGACGTGCCGCCGAGCCAGGCAAAGTACGTCAAGTGCGTACGCGGCGCCATTCTCGACGTCGTCGTGGACATCCGGGTCGGCTCACCCACGTACCGGAAGTGGGAGGCCGTACGGCTCGACGACGTGGACCACCGCTCCGTCTACCTCTCCGAAGGGCTCGGCCACGCCCTGCTGGCGCTGACGGACGACGCCACCGTGGTCTACCTCTGCTCCACCGGGTACGCCCCCCAGCGCGAGCACGGCATCCACCCGCTCGACCCGGACCTGGCCATCGACTGGCCGGCGGACGTCACCCCGCTGCTCTCCGACAAGGACGCGGCGGCTCCGACGCTGGCCGAGGCCGAGGCCCAGGGGCTGCTGCCCTCGTACGCGGACTGCGTGGCGTACGCGGCGAAGCTGCGCGGCTGAGGCCCGGCACCCCGCGCGCGGAACGGCGAGCGCCGCGCCCCGGCCGGGGCGCGGCGCTCGCCGTTCGGGCACCTGCGTGGTCAGCCGGTGACGCTCTCGATCTGCCTGCGCAGACCGGCGAAGGCCGAGCGCGGGCGGTTGAGGTTGCGGGTACGGATGAGACCGGGCCAGAAGCCCGCGCCGAGCAGCACCTCAGGGGCCACCGCGCGCTTGCGGCTCAGCACCTCCTCCGGGACGTCCTGCGGATCCTCGGTGATGTACTCCGCGAGGATGGCGTCGTAGTTCTCCTTCAGCACGGTGCTCGACGGATCGGCGCCGAAGACGGCGACCACTCCGGTCGGCTTGGTGTCCACCTCGACCACCAGCAGGTCGGGGCGGAACCGCCGCAGCACTTCGGCGACCTTGTAGACATCACCCGTCCAAGCCCCCGTGTGCCGGTCGCGGGCCGCCTCGTCGACGTTGCGCGGCAGCATGTCGTCCAGGACGATCACGCTGTTCCAGCGGGCGTGCCTCTCGACGTTCATGAAGTCGCGCAGGGCGAACTCGAAGAGGTGCATACCGTCGATGAACGACAGCTCCAGGCGGGGGTCGCCGCCCAGGAGGCCCAGCGGGTCCCGGCGGGCGAGGGCCCGGAAGGGGTTGCGCCCGGGCCGCAGGTGCAGCAGCGGGTCCTTGCGGGCGAAGAAGTCGTCGCTCGTCTGCTTGACCAGGTGTACGTCACAGCTGATCGAGGTCACGACCTTGAATGCGGGGTCGACGGCGATGGAAGGCACCCGGGAAAGCGCCAGACTGCGCCCGTCATTGACGCCGATCTCCAGATAGGTGCGGGGACGGTATATGCGATGCATGCCGCGCAGGAATTCATGACGGTTCACGGGGGGAGCGCCCTTCGTCGAAAATAACGACTGGTCCGATCCCCGGCGAAGCTACATCATGAATGCCGGACCGTGAAAGCGTCGGTGCTGATGTAAACGTCCGCTTACCGGCTCACCCCGAAAGACGGCAGAACATTTACGGAATCACCGCACGCCGCCCCCGCTCTCCCCGCACCGGCAGACCCGCCCGGACCGGGCCGATCCGGCGGACCGGGCGGATCAGGAGCGCTCGGCGGCCACCAGCGCGGGGAACGCGTCGGCCAGTGCGAGCCGCCAGTCGCGGAGCGGTTCGATGCCCGCCGCCGCCCAGCGGTCGTGCCCGAGCACGCTGTACGCGGGGCGCGGCGCGGGCCGCACGAAGGCCTCGCTGGTCGTGGGCAGCACCCGCGCGGGGTCGGCGTCCAGCAGCCGGAAGATCTCCCGGGTGAGCCCGAACCAGCTCGTCGCACCGCCGCTGGTGCCGTGGTAGACGCCCGCGGGCGCGGTACCGGCGATGGCGCCCGCGCCGAGACGCACCAGCAGATCCGCCAGATCCGCGGTCCAGGTGGGCTGGCCGCGCTGGTCGTCCACCACGTCCAGGGTGTCCTTGACGCCCTCCAGCCGGATCATCGTCCGGACGAAGTTGCCGCCGCCCGCCCCGTACAGCCAGGCCGTGCGCACCACATACCCGCGCTCGGGCAGCACGCTCAGCACCGCCTCCTCCCCGGCCAGCTTGGTGCGGCCGTACGCGCTGCGCGGGGCCACCGGGGCGTCCTCGGCGTACGGCAGGGCGCCATCACCGGCGAACACGTAGTCCGTGGAGATCTGGAGCAGCACGGCGCCGGTCTCCCGGCACGCCTCCGCCAGGACCCGGGGGCCGGTGCCGTTGACGGCGAGCGCCTGGTCCTCCTTGGACTCGGCGTCGTCGACCGCCGTCCAGGCCGCGCAGTTGACGACGACCGCCGGGCGGTGCGCCGCCAGCGCGCCGCGGACGGCCTCCGGGTCGGTGATGTCGAGCGCCGCACGGTCCAGGCCTGCCGCCGGGGTGCCGTCGTCCGCCAGCCTTGCGAGGAGGTCCCGGGCGAGCATTCCGCCCGCCCCCGTGACCAGCCAACTGCCGCTCATGTCTCACCTGTTCCGTGCGTACGTCGCGTCCGTCGCGTCGCGGCCGACGCTACCCGAGGCGGCGGCCGGACGCGGCCTCCGCCCCCGTCAGGCGAGCGCCGCGCGCTCCTTCAGCGGCTCCCACCAGGCACGGTTGTCGCGGTACCACCGCACGGTCTCCGCGAGCCCGTCCGCGAACTCCTTGCGCGGCTCGTACCCCAGCTCCGTACGGATCTTGGCGCAGTCCACCGAGTACCGCCGGTCATGGCCCTTGCGGTCAGCGACGTACTCGACGCTGGTGTCCCAGTCGGCCCCGCAGGCCTTGAGCAGCAGTCCGGTGAGCTCCTTGTTGGAGAGCTCGGTGCCGCCGCCGATGTTGTACACCTCGCCCGCGCGGCCCTTCGTACGGACCAGTTCGATGCCCCGCACATGGTCGTCGATGTGCAGCCAGTCGCGGACGTTGGCCCCGTCGCCGTACAGCGGGACGGACTTGCCGTCCAGCAGGTTGGTGATGAAGAGCGGGATGACCTTCTCCGGGAAGTGGTGGTGCCCGTAGTTGTTGGAGCAACGGGTCACCCGCACGTCCAGGCCGTGGGTGCGGTGGTAGGAGAGCGCGATCAGATCGCTGGACGCCTTGGCCGACGAGTACGGCGAGTTGGGTTCCAGCGGGTGGGTCTCGGGCCAGGAGCCCTCGTCGATCGAGCCGTACACCTCGTCGGTCGAGATGTGCACGAACGTGTCGATGCCCGCCCGGTGTGCCGCGTCGATCAGGGTGTGGGTGCCGAGCACATTGGTCCGCACGAATTCGGCGCCGCCGTCGATGGAACGGTCGACATGGGACTCGGCGGCGAAGTGCACCACCTGGTCGTGCTCCGCCATCACCTTGGCGACCAGCGCGGGATCGCAGATGTCCCCCTGTATGAAGGAGAACCCGGGGTGGTCCCTGACCTCGTCGAGGTTGGCCGGGTTGCCCGCGTAGGTGAGCTTGTCGAGCACGGTGACCGCTATCTCGCCCGGGCCCTCGGGGCCGAGGACCGTGCGGACGTAGTGCGAGCCGATGAAGCCGGCGCCGCCGGTCACCAGAATCCTGTTCGTCATGAAGAGATCTGCACCTTGCTGTGGTCGCCGAGGACAAGTCGGTGGGCTGCTGGGCTGCGGGGCGATGGCGTCACCTCGACGCCCCGGCCGATCAGCGAGGCCGCGACCCTGCGGACCCCGGTGATCGAGGAGTCACGCAGGACGATGGAGTACTCGATCTCGCTGTCCTCGATCCGGCACCCCTCGGAGACCGAGGTGTACGGACCGACGTACGCGTCGCTGATGACCGTGGACTCGCCGATGATCGCGGGGCCCACGATACGGCTGCGGATGACCTGGGCGCCCTTCTCGATCCTGACCCGTCCGATGATCTCGCAGTCCTCGCCGACCGTGCCGTCCTCGCAGGGCTCGACGGTCTCCAGGACCGCGCGGTTGACCTCCAGCATGTCGGTGACGTTGCCGGTGTCCTTCCAGTAGCCGGAGATCGTCGTGGAGTGCACGTCCCGCTGCTGGTCGATCAGCCACTGGATGGCGTGCGTGATCTCCAGCTCGCCGCGCCGGGACGGCCCGATGGAGCGGACGGCCTCATGCACGGCCGGGGTGAAGAGGTAGACGCCGACGAGCGCGAGATCACTCTTGGGGACCTCCGGCTTCTCCTCCAGCGCGACGACGCGGCCCTCACGGTCGAGCTCGGCCACGCCGAACGCCGTCGGGTCGGGGACCTTGGTGAGCAGGATCTGGGCGTCGGGGCGGGCGGCGCGGAAACCGTCGACCAGGCCCGTAATGCCTCCGACGATGAAGTTGTCACCGAGGTACATGACGAAGTCGTCGTCGCCGAGGAAGTCGCGGGAGATGAGCACGGCGTGGGCCAGGCCGCGCGGTGCCTCCTGCGGGATGTAGGTGACCTCGATACCGAAGCGGGATCCGTCCCCGACGGCCTCACGGATCTCCTCCGCGGTGTCACCCACGACGATGCCGACATCGGTGATGCCCGCGTCGGCGATGGCTTCGAGCCCGTAGAACAGCACGGGCTTGTTCGCCACCGGCACGAGTTGTTTCGCGGAGGTGTGTGTGATGGGGCGCAGGCGTGTGCCCGCACCGCCGGAAAGGACGAGAGCCTTCACGTTGTGGGTCCCTTACGAGCAGTCGGGCTGGCTTGATCCGTCCTGTCGGATTTTATCCATTGTCGTGTCGCGAACCTGTAAGTACAAATGCGGTACGGCCGTCCGCGCGAGGTGCGCGGACGGCCGTACGAAGGGATCGGACCACCCTGCTCTCAGTCGCCGACCGCCGAGTCGACGGGGGTGGCGTCCGAGTCGTTCAGGCCGGGGGCGCCCTCCGGTTCGGCGGCGCCCATGCGCTGCGCGACGGCCACGTTGCGGGCGTCGGCCTTGGCCGTGAGCGCCCTCACCGCGGCGTTGAACTGCTCCATCGAGGTGGGCTCGTCGGGGCCGAGCAGGTACTCCTTCAGCTCCCGGCGGCCGTCGGCCAGCGGGTCGGCCGAGGACTCGCTGATCGCCGCGAGCAGCTGGTCGATCTCCTTGGCCTTGTTGGAGAGGATCACGGCAGCACGTACGGCGGTGTTCTGCCGCTTGAACTCCTCGACGCCCAGTTCGGCCGAGTCGGTGACGGCGTAGGGCTTGCCGCTCGCGATGAAGTCCGAGACGACGCTGGAGATGTCCGAGACCATTCCGTCCGACTCGTTGAAGCAGTCGTACAGATGCGGCTGGCCGCCGGTGATGACGCGGTGCTCCCAGTAGCCGAAGGTCCGCCAGTAGGCGCGGTTCCACTCGGAGCGCAGGGTGGCGGTCTCGTCCTCGCGCGCCGGGTCGGCCGGCGAGGCCCCCGGCTCCTCGGACACCTCGGGCACCTCGGACTCCTCGGCGTCCGCGTCGACCGGGCCGCCTTCGGCCAGTTCGTCCAGCCTGGCCTCGATACGGGTCAGCTCGGCCTGCGCGGCGGCCCGGTCGGCCGCACCTGCCGCGGCCTGCTCGGCCCAGCGGGGCTCGGCAGCTCGGTCGGCAGCGGCCTTCTCGACCATCGCCGTGATCCGCAGGTGCGCCGCCTTGGCCTTCGCGCTGCGGGTGCCGGTGAAGGGGTGCGGCTTGTAGAGCACCCGGACCGGCTTCTCGGCGCCGAGCAGCCGCCTGACGATGTTCTCCCCGGCCAGCAGCAGCGAGGTGTTGCCCGGGTTGTCGTCCCAGCCCTCCCAGGTGGGGGCGTACAGCACGGTCGGAATCTGCTGCTTCGGGGTACCGGTCCAGCTCTCGATGGGGGCCAGCTGGGGACGGCCCACCTCGACGATGTCCTCGTCGCGCACGCCGACGTCGGCCAGCGCGTAACGGTCGCGGCCGGCCCGGCCCGCTGTCCACACCTCGTCGTACGCCTTGCTGTACGGGTTGACGCTGGCGAGCTTGTCGCTGTCGCCGTGCCCGATGAAGACGTGCTTGATGGTCGGGATGCGGAGCATGTGGATGTTCTTGCCGACGTTCGCCGCGTACAGCGCGACGCGCACGGTGGAGAGGTCCATGTTCATCAGGTGCACACCGCCCGGCACACACACCACGGGCACCGTGGTCGAGCCGAGCTGCGCCAGGATGGCGCGCTCACGCAGGATGATCAGCGGGCGCCCCTCGGTCTGGGCCATCGTCTCCAGCCACATGTTCACCTGGTAGGCGGAGTCCCTGGAGCCCGAGAAGTAGAGGACGACGGTCGGCCGGTACTCACGCAGCCAGTCGTCGAGCCCGGCGAGCACCGTGGCGGCGGAGGGGACGCGGCGGCCCTTGAGGATGTACGGGACGAGTCCGGCGATGTACAGGACGGCGAGGCCCAGCGTGATGAAGATGCCGAAGTAGCCGTAGTCGTCGGTGCCGGTCTTGGCCGCGATCAGGAGGCCGACCATCGCGAAGGCGTCCAGGTGGAGCATCTTCTCGGCGGCGCGGTTCAGCAGCCGGCGCGGCGGGGGCCCGGGAATCGGGATGCTGCCGAGGTCGATGTTGCGGGTGACCACCGGCATGACGCGGCGCAGCCGGATGAGGGTGGTCAGAGTGCCGTGGGCGGCCTGGAGACCGTAGAAGAGCAGGAAGCAGGCGACGGCGGCGTAGTAGACCCGCTGCTCGGCGAGCTGAAGGCGGGCGAGCAGCAGAATAAGCAGCAGTTCGCGCAGCAGGAAGCGGATCGACAGGCCGGCGCGGACCTTGGCCAGCCGGTTGATGAGGTAGCTGCGGCGCTGGTGCAGGAACCAGTCGGACACATAGGTCACGAAGGTGGCCGCTGCGAACATCCAGATATTGGGGATCAGCGCTGCGATCATCACGCACGGGTAGCTGAGCCCCATGAAGGCTGCGGCGATCAGCTCGGACCGGCTGCCTACGCGCGCCAGTCGAATGGCGGTCGAAATCACGAAGAACCTGCTCCAGGGGGTGCCGGTTTTATTCTGGGGGGATTGATTCGATCGGGTGTGATCCGGGAAGTTCGCATGGATTTCGCCGGATGCTTTTTTGGGGAAATTGTGAAGGCGAGGCTTCACGCATTCGGGCCTCTGCGATTCGCGCGACGCGATCACAGAGGCCCGAAAAGGAACGTCTAGTTATGCCAGGGAAGTATTACACATCTTCCTGACGGTCCAGCACTGAGGCCAGGGCCTGCTCGAACCCCGACGCCTCCGCGCTGGCGTCGCGCGTCGGGTCCTGCTGGCGTACGTCGATGACGTGGCCGGTCAGCTCGGAGAGCAGGACGTCCAGCGAGGTACGGGCCACGGCCTCCGACGAGAGCAGGCTGCCCTCGGGCTCCTGGCCGAACGCCTTGGTGCGCATCGGGGTCGCCGTGCGCTCCGGATTCACGCAGTTGACCCGGACGCCGTCACCGGCCCATTCGTCCGAGAGGGCCTGGGTGAGATTCACCATGGCCGCCTTGGTGGAGGAGTACAGGCTGTATTCGGCGCGACCCCGCGTGTAGCTGCTGGAGGTGTAGAGCAGCAGCTGGCCCTTGGTCTCCGCCAGGTACTTGTACGAGGCGCGCGCGATCTGCACCGGCGCCAGGTAGTTGACGTTCAGCGCTTCCTGGATGGTGGTGTTGTCCGTCTCGGCCAGCTTGCCGATGCGCAGCACGCCCGCGGTGTTGATGACGTAGTCGATCCGGCCGGTCTCCGAGTACGCCTTGGAGAGCGCGTCGTCGACGTGCTCCGGGTTCTCGACATGCGTACCGGTGGTGGAGCGGCCCAGCGCGTACACCTTCGCGCCGTAGGACTCGGCGAGGGCGGCGATGTCGGCGCCGATGCCGTACGAACCGCCGAAGACCACCAGGGTCTTGTCGGTCAGCAGCTCGCGGTAGGCGGCCTCGTCGGCCTGGCGCGGGGCCGCGGTGGAGGCCAGCTGGAACAGCTTGTCGGTGATGAAGACATCGACGGGCTGAGTGACCTTCATGTTGTACTCGTCGCCCGCGACCACGTAGATCGGCACGTCCGGCAGGTACTTGAGCACGACCGAGCAGTCGTCGGTGGCCTGGAAGTTCGGGTCGCCCGCTGCGACGGCGTACGCCCGGCGGATCGTGGAGAGCTTGAAGGCCTGCGGGGTCTGCCCGCGGCGCAGCCGGGAGCGGTCCGGGACATCGGTGATGAACTCGCCGTCCCCGCCGTGGGTGCGGGTCACGATGATCGTGTCCGCGGACGGGATGGCGACGTCGACGGCCTGGTAGCGCTCCAGCGCGTCCACGCAGTCCTTGATCACGCGCTGCGAGAGCAGCGGGCGCACGGCGTCGTGGAAGAGGACGTTGCGGTCCTCGCCCTCGGCCAGCCCTTCGCCGAGGGCGGAGATGGCGCGCTCGGTGGTCTCGTTGCGGGTGGAGCCGCCCTCGATGATCCGGGTGACCTTGGTGAGACCGGACTTGGCGACGATCTTCTCGATGTCCGGTACGTAGCCCGGGGCCATCAGCACGATGATGTCGTCGATGGAGTCGGCCTGCTGGAAAATCGTCAGGGTGTGCTCGATCACAGCCTTCCCGGCGATCTTCAGCAGTTGCTTGGGGATCGACAGACCCACGCGCTGGCCGGTACCACCGGCGAGAACGACTGCTGTAGTCCGGGGCTTGGTTGCTTTGTGCTGCACAGACACAGACGACCTACCTTGCGATGACGAGGGAACGGTGTGATGGTCGCACTCTCCGTGACCGTCTCGCAAGGTGGACGACAAGCCTCCACAACCCTTGCGATACCGCGTGTTCACCCTAAGGGCAGGAAAGAGACCTGGATCCCCCCAGCCACTGTGAGTGACCGACGCCACAGGGTGCGAGAGTAACTCATGGCTGGACGTCCGCCACGGTGAGGGCCAGGTCGTTGCTCACGGTGTAGTACGGCCGCACCCTGACCCACTGCTGCGGCCTGCCGCGGACCTTCCGTACGGCCTTGCGCAGCGCCCCCCAGGGGCGCTTTTTGCGCACCAGGGCCGGCGGGCAGGAGTAGACGGCCTTCTTGTCCACGACGTCGTCGAGGATGCGGCCGATCTTCACGGGCCGCTCCTGCGGTGCGTACCGCAGCCACACGTCCCAGTAGTCGTTCCTGGTCAGCAGGCGGGCGGCGGGGCCCGCGGCGGGGAAGGCGACCCGGAAGCCATCGGTGCCCTCGCGGCTGCCAGGGAAGGCGAGCTCTTCACTCCTGCCACCGCGGCGGCGCAGCAGCAGGACCGGATCCCCTGAGGGTGCGGCCGACCCCATCAGCCGCCCCGATATGGTGAGTTGAGTGCCGTCGACACCGATGTCCCCGGCTTCGGCGTGCACGGGTCTGTTCCAGCTGCGCATGGTCAGGAAGCCCTTGTCCTTGAGCCGGTAGGCGACCTGGTTGCGTACGCCCTCGCCGCTCCCCGCGGGGCGCAACGGGCCGCGCTGGTCCACGGAGCGGGCGGCGATCCGAACCCGCCGCCCGGAGCCGGCCGTCTCGGCGTAGAAGTCCCAGACCCCCTCGGCGAACTTCTCGCCGGCCGGGACGACCGCGACACCGTCCGCGTCGAAGGGGTACGAGCGCTGGTCGGCCCGGTCGTCGGCGCGCGAGCAGAGCAGCCGCCGCCCGTCGTCCCCCGCCGGGTCATCGGGGCCCGGTACGAGGGTGACGGTCAGCTCGCCGTCCGGCCGCACCACACAGTCCGCCTCCGGTGCGAACGCCGGCCGTCCCGCGCGGCCCGCGGCCTGCGGGCGCAGCTCGGTGAAGAGCTTCTCGTACTGCTCGGTGACCTGACGGGGGTCGAAGCGGCGGGCGTTGGCGAGCGCCGCCGCGCTCATCCGGCGGCGCAGCTCCTCGTCGCCGATGAGTCTCAGGAGCGCGGCGGCGACCGCGGCGCTGTCGCCGACGGGCACGAGCAGCCCGTCCACGCCGTCCTCGATGATCTCGCGGGGACCGTAGTCGCAGTCCGTGGAGACGACCGGCAGCCCGCAGCGCATCGCCTCGACCAGCGTCATCCCGAAGGATTCGTGACGGGAGGTGGACACGGCGATGGCGCCCTTGGCCCACTCGGGCTCGATGGGCGAGTGGGGGCCCATGAGATGGACCCTGTTGTGCAGACCCCTGGCCTCGATGCGCTCCCTGAGTTTCGGGCGCTCGGAGCCACCGCCGTAGATCCGCAGGGTCCAGTCGGGGCGTTCGGCAGCCACCTCGGCGAAGGCGTCGACCAGTACCTGGTACTGCTTCTCCGGTGCGAGCCGCCCGGCGGCGACCACGGTGGTGCCGCTGCCGTCGGACGGTGCGACGGGCGGTTCGGGAACGCTGTTGGGGATCGCGAGCACCCGGGTCGCGGGCAGCGGCATCTTCTCGCGGTACACGGCGGCGTCGCCCTCGGAGACGGTCACGAAGGCGTCGAGCGCGGCCAGATGCTCGTACAGCTGGGAGCGCAGGGCCTGCTTGTGATGGTTGTGCGTCATGTGCTCCTGGCCGATGAGCACCGCACCGGCCGGCGCGAACTGGGCGACGTACGCCACCAGGCCCGGCCGGGTACCGATGACGACTTCCGCGTCCGACGTGGCGTAGTGCTCGCGCACCCGCTGATCGGAGAGCTTGCTGTACTCCTTGAAACGCGCCTCGGCCGCCGGCAGGCACTGGGAGGGCAGCCGCTGGAGCGGATGCTCCAGTTCATTGGCCATCGAGGCGGGATCGGTGTCGACCAGGGGTACGACGGTGATCCGGGGGTCGATCCGGAACAACGGGATCTCCCGGTGCCGGAAGACCGAGACGATCTCGACCTCGTGCCGGTCGGCGAGCTCTTCAGCCAGGTTCAGTGTGGTCTTGATCGTGCCGCCGATCCCGTAGACCGTATGGATGAGGAAGGAGATCTTCATCTGCCCCGTAACTCCGCTTCCGTTCTTCCGGGCCGGTGCACAACCCCCGTCATGACACCGCAGGCCCGCGTTCATGGGTGGTTGGTCATCCACCCGCTTGCTAGACACCTGTGGACAGCCATAGGTTGTGCGCTTTCGAAGAACCAGCCGCGGTGACAGGTCTGCGCGATGGCCCGGAACAGTCGGCGAAACGGCCGGAGGCCCGAGAACGCGTCGGCGTTCCCGGGCCTCCGCCATGCTGTGCGGTTCCGTCAGAACCTGTGCGGTTCTGCTAGAACGGCTTGAACTCGTCGTACTCCTTGTCCGACGCGTCCCGCTCGGCCTGGCGGTCCCGGCGCTTCTGCTCGGCGGGCCGGGGCGCTTCGAGGCGGTGGTCCTCGCCGCGGCGGCCCAGCATCTCGGCGCCCGCCATCATCGTCGGCTCCCAGTCGAAGACGACGGCGTTGTCCTCGGCGCCGATGGCCACGCCGTCACCCGCACGGGCACCGGCCTTCATCAGCTGGTCCTCGACGCCGAGACGGCTGAGCCGGTCGGCGAGGTAGCCGACGGCCTCGTCGTTGCTGAAGTCGGTCTGGCGTACCCAGCGTTCGGGCTTCTCGCCGCGGACGCGGTAGACGCCTTCCTCCTCCTCGAAGCTGACCGTGAAGCCCGCGTCGTCGACGGCCTTCGGGCGGATGACGACCCGGGTGGCCTCCTCGGCAGGCTTCGCGGCGCGCGCCTCGGCGATGATGCCGGCCAGCGCGAACGACAGCTCCTTCAGGCCCAGATGGGCCACCGCGGACACCTCGAAGACCTGGTAGCCGCGCGCCTCCAGATCCGGGCGGATCATGTCGGCGAGGTCCTGTCCGTCGGGGATGTCGACCTTGTTGAGGACGACGATGCGGGGCCGGTTCTCCAGGCCGCCGTACAGCTTGAGCTCCTCCTCGATCATGTCGAGGTCGGAGACCGGGTCGCGGTCGGACTCCAGGGTCGCGGTGTCCAGCACGTGCACGAGCACCGAGCAGCGCTCGACGTGCCGCAGGAACTCCAGGCCGAGCCCCTTGCCCTGACTGGCACCGGGGATGAGACCGGGGACGTCCGCGATGGTGTAGACGGTCGAACCGGCCGTCACCACACCGAGGTTGGGGACGAGCGTGGTGAACGGGTAGTCCGCGATCTTCGGCTTGGCGGCGCTCAGCACCGAGATCAGCGAGGACTTGCCGGCGCTCGGGTAGCCGACGAGCGCCACGTCGGCGACGGTCTTGAGCTCCAGGACGATGTCCCGGGACTCCCCCGGCTCGCCCAGCAGCGCGAACCCAGGTGCCTTGCGGCGGGCCGAGGCCAGCGCGTGGTTCCCGAGGCCGCCGCGGCCGCCCTGGCCCGCGACGAAGGTGGTGCCCTGGCCGACCAGGTCGGCCAGGACGTTCCCGTCCTTGTCCAGGACGACGGTGCCGTCCGGCACGGGCAGTACGAGGTCGTGCCCGTCCTTGCCCGATCGGTTGTCACCGGCGCCGGGCTGGCCGTTGGTGGCCTTGCGGTGCGGGCTGTGGTGGTAGTCGAGCAGCGTGGTCACGGCCTGCTCGACGACGAGGATGACGTCGCCGCCGCGCCCGCCGTTGCCGCCGTCGGGTCCGCCGAGCGGCTTGAACTTCTCACGGTGTACGGAGGCGCAGCCGTGGCCCCCGCTACCCGCGGCGGCATGCAGCTCGACGCGGTCCACGAAGGTGGTCATGGTTCGGTGCCTCCTGGGGGTCCCCCCACGCCTTTAGGGCAGAGGGGGCGTACGGAATTGTCTTACCTGTAACACGACGAAGGCGGACCGGCTTCCCGTAAGCAACGGGAAACCTGGTCCGCCCTCGACAGATCGCTCTACGGCAGCCCGGTGATCAGGCGACCGGAACGATGTTCACGACCTTGCGGCCGCGGTGCGTGCCGAACTCGACCGAACCGGGGTTCAGCGCGAACAGCGTGTCGTCGCCGCCACGGCCGACGCCGGTGCCCGGGTGGAAGTGGGTGCCGCGCTGGCGGACCAGGATCTCACCGGCGTTGACGACCTGACCGCCGAAGCGCTTCACGCCGAGCCGCTGAGCATTGGAATCGCGCCCGTTCCGAGTGGACGATGCGCCCTTCTTGTGTGCCATGTCTCAGTCCCTTACTTCGCAGCCGCGGGGATACCGGTGACCTTGATCGCCGTGTACTGCTGGCGGTGACCCTGGCGACGGCGGTAGCCGGTCTTGTTCTTGTAGCGAAGGATGTCGATCTTCGCGCCCTTGTGGTGGTCCACGACCTCGGCCTGGACCTTGATACCGGCAAGCACCCACGGGTCGCTGGTGACCGCGTCACCGTCGACCACGAGCAGGGTCGAGAGCTCGACCGTGTCGCCAACCTTGGCGGTGGGAATCTTGTCAACCTCAACGATGTCGTCGACAGCAACCTTGTGCTGACGACCACCGCTGCGCACGATGGCGTACACGCGGATCTCTCTTTCGCTCGGAATCGGCCCTCTGATGCCAGCCGCTCACACGGGTCCGGGGACCCGCGACGATCCGGAATGGACGAGCGGCCTCTCCCGGCGGAGCCAGGAGGGAGTTGCTCAGAGGTGTGGCGCACAGGAAACACGCCGAGGGGTAAGGCTACGGGTCGGGGTCCGGGGGGTCAAACCGGCCCCCGGGGCGGGCCCCTGAGGGACCCAGGGGTGTTGCCCCGCAGACAGGTGCGGCCCTCCCGGAGGAGGGCCGCACCTTTCGCCTGACGGACCGACGCGGGTCAGTCCTCGGTGGAGGCGGTGACTCCGGACGCCGGCTGCTCCTCGGCGGCGGCGGACTTCTTCGCCGCCTTCTTGGCCGTCGTCTTCTTGGCCGCGGTGGTCTTCTTCGCCGCGGTCTTCTTGGCCGCCGCCTTCTTCGCGGGCGCCTTCTTGGCCGTCTTGCGCGCGGCCGTCTTCTTGGCCGGTGCCTCGGCCTCCGTACCGGCGGGGGCCTCGTCCGACGGGGACTCGACCACGACGACAGCCGCATCGGCCGCGCCCGCGGGGGCGGTTGCCTTACGGGTCGCGCGGCGGCGGGCCCGGGGCGGGGCGGCGTCGGCGGCCGGCTCGGCGGGCGCCTGCGGCTCCTCGACCACGGGAGCCGGGGCCTCCTCGACCACGATCTCCGCGGTCTCGTCGGCTGCCTTGGGCGCACCGGCCGGGGCCGTGGCCTTACGGGTCGCCCGGCGGCGGCCACGGGCCGGAGCGGCCTCCTGGACCGGCTCGGGCTCAGTGGCCGGCTGCTGGGCGGCCACCGGCTCAGCGACCGGCTCGGGAGCGGCAGGCTGCTCGCTCACGGGCTCGGAAGCGACCGGCTCGGCGACGACCGGCTCGGGCTCCGGCTGCGCACCCTTCGGAGCGCCGGCCGGGGCCGACACCTTACGGGTCGCCCGGCGGCGGCCGCGGCTGCGCGTGGCGGCCGCCTCCGCCTCGGCGGGGCTGCTGTACAGCTCCTCGTCCGGTACGAAGCTCTCCGGCTCGTCCGGCACGGCGACCACATCGATGTACTCGGTGTCCGCCTCGTGGTCGTGCGCCTCGTCGGGGCCCTGCTCCGACGTGTGCTCGTGGTCGGCCGTCTGCTCCTGGTCCGCGCCGCCGCGACCGCGCTTCTTGGAGCGCTTGCCACCGCCGCCACCGGCCGACGTCGGCTGCTCCATGTGCACGATCACGCCGCGCCCGTTGCAGTGGACGCAGGTCTCGGAGAAGGACTCAAGGAGCCCCTGGCCGACCCGCTTACGGGTCATCTGGACCAGGCCGAGCGAGGTGACCTCGGCGACCTGGTGCTTCGTACGGTCCCGGCCCAGGCACTCAAGCAGGCGCCGCAGCACCAGGTCCCGGTTGGACTCCAGCACCATGTCGATGAAGTCCACGACGACGATGCCGCCCAGGTCCCGCAGCCGCAGCTGGCGGACGATCTCCTCGGCCGCCTCCAGGTTGTTCTTCGTCACGGTCTCTTCGAGGTTGCCGCCCTGACCGGTGAACTTGCCGGTGTTGACGTCGACCACGACCATCGCCTCGGTCTTGTCGATCACCAGCGACCCGCCGCTGGGCAGATAGACCTTGCGGTCCAGCGCCTTCATCAGCTGCTCGTCGATGCGGTACGTCGCGAAGACGTCGACCTCGGACGTCCAGCGCGAGAGCCGGTCGGCCAGGTCGGGGGCGACGTGGGCGACATAGCCGTGGATCGTGTCCCAGGCCTCGTTACCGCTGACGATGACCTTCGAGAAGTCCTCGTTGAAGATGTCGCGGACGACCCGGACGGTCATGTCCGGCTCGCCGTAGAGCAGCGTCGGGGCATTGCTGCTGCCGCCGCTCTTCGCCTTCTTCTCGATGTCCTCCCACTGCGCCTGGAGCCGCTCGACGTCACGGCGCAGCTCGTCCTCGCTGGCCCCCTCGGCCGCGGTGCGCACGATGACGCCCGCGTCCTCGGGGACGATCTTCTTGAGGATGGTCTTCAGCCGGGACCGCTCGGTGTCGGGCAGCTTGCGGCTGATGCCGGTCATCGAGCCCTCAGGCACGTAGACCAGGTAGCGGCCGGGCAGCGAGACCTGGCTGGTCAGGCGGGCACCCTTGTGGCCGATCGGGTCCTTGGTCACCTGGACCAGGACCGACTGGCCGGACTTGAGCGCGGTCTCGATACGGCGCGGCCCGTGGGCCATGCCGAGTGCCTCGAAGTTGACCTCACCGGCATACAGGACGGCATTGCGTCCCTTGCCGATGTCGACGAAAGCGGCCTCCATCGACGGCAGCACGTTCTGGACCTTGCCCAGGTAGACGTTGCCGACGTAGCTGGTGGCCTGCTCCTTGTTGACGTAGTGCTCGACCAGCACGTTGTCCTCGAGGACGCCGATCTGGGTGCGCTCGCCGTGCTGGCGGACGACCATCACGCGCTCGACGGCCTCACGGCGGGCCAGGAACTCGGCCTCCGTGATGATCGGGACGCGACGGCGGCCCTGCTCGCGACCCTCGCGGCGGCGCTGCTTCTTCGCCTCCATGCGGGTCGAGCCCTTGATGGACTGGACCTCGTCGAAGCCGGTGCCGGGCTCGCGCTCGGCCGCTTCCTTCTTGCGCGGCTCGCGGACCTTGACGACCGTGCGCTCCGGGTCGTCGGCCACGGCGTCGGCGTCGGTGCCCGCGTCACCGCTGCGACGGCGGCGGCGACGGCGACGGCGGCTGCTGCTGGACCCGGAGGCCGCGTGCTCGTCGTCCTCGTCGTCCGCGCCGGAGCCCTCGTGGGCTTCGGCCTCGTCCGGACCCTCCTCCTCGGCTTCGTTGTCTTCGTGGCGTCGCTCGTCACGGTCGTCGCGGTCGTTGTCGTCCGTGTCTCCGGACTCGCCACGACGGCGGCGGCGGCCGCCCCGGCGGCGGCGGCGCGAGGGCCGGTCACCGTACTCGTCGGACTCTTCTCCGTGCTGCGCTTCCTCGGCGGACTGCTCGTCGGCCTCGGCCTCATCGGCCGCGGGCTGCTCGGTCACGGGCGCGGCCACCTGCTCGGGAGCCTTCTCGGCTTCGGCGGGCTCGCCCCGGCGACGGCGGCGACGGCCGCGGGCGCCACCCTGCGGCGCGGACTCGGCCGGCTCGGGAGCCTTGGCGGTCTCCTCGACCGCGGCCACGACCTCGTCGTCCTCCTCCGGCTCGGCGGGCCGGGCGGCGGCGGCCGCGGCAGCGGTCTCCGGCGTCTGGAACATCGGCTCGGCGAAGACGGGGGCCTGGAAGACAGCCACGGCGGGGCGCTGCGCACGGCGGCGCGAGCGTCCGGGCTCCGCTGCCTCGGCGGGCTCCGCGGGGCGTTGTGCCTTCTCCTTCTCCTTCTCGCCGACAGCGGTGAACTGCGGGGACTCGGCCCTGCGGCGCTTGCGTCCGCGCGGCGCGGCCTCGGTCTCCTCGGCGAGCGCCTCGGCCACGGCCTCCGGCAGGCTCTCACCCGCGGCGTCGGGCTGCGGACTGGACTGCGGGCTGGCGGCGGGCGAGGTGGCACGGCGGCGGCTGCGACCGCGCGGTGCTTCGGCGGCCGGAGCCTCGGCGGCGGGCGCTGCGGCCTCGGCGGCCTGCGGCGCCTGCTCGGCGGCGGGCTGCTCGGCCGCGGCGGGCGCGGTGGCCTTACGGGTCGCGCGGCGGCGGGTACGCGCCGGAGCGGCGTCCTGCGTCACGGCGGACTCACCCGACTCACCGGAACCGTCGGCCGGAGCGGTCTCAGCTGCCCCGGCGGTCCCGGTCGTGGTGCTCGCCGCGTCCGGAGCCTCGGAGCTCTTCGGCGCACCGGCGGGTGCGGTGGCCTTACGGGTGGCACGGCGGCGGGTGCGCGCCGGGGCGGCGTCCTGCGTGTCGGCGGAGTCGGCCGACTCGGTGTTCCGCACGGTCTCATCGGCCACGACGGCCTCCGGCTCAGCAGCGGCCACGACGGCCTGGGTGGTCTGCGACTCGTCCACGGGTGCGCCGGTGGACCGGGTGGCCCGGCGGCGTGACCTCGTGGGCGGCGCTTCGGACGGCCCTGCCTGTTCCGCGGCCGATTCCGCGGTGGCCTCGGCCTGCGGTGCGCCCGCGGGGGCGGAGGCGCGGCGGCGGGCACGGCCGCGCGGCGCTTCGGCGGCGGGAGCCTCGTCGGCGGGCTCCTCGCTCACCGCTTCGGCGGGCGCGGCTTCGGTGGCCCTGGCGGAACCCGCGGGTGCGGTCGCCTTACGGGTGGCGCGGCGGCGGGCGGGCGGCGCCGTCTCACCGGCGCCGGAGTCGGCCGCGGCAGCCTCCGCGGCCGGTATGGCCGACGTCACTGTTCCGGCCGCTTCAGCGGTGCCGTTCCGCGCGCCGGCCGGCGGGCCTGCGGGGCGCGACGCGGCCCTGCGCCGACGGCGCGGGGGCAGCGTGTCGCTGGGACTGGTCTCTTCGTTTGCTCCGGGGGTACCGGAATCGTTCGACTCAAGCATTGCGGGCGGTTCTCCCGTCACGCTCCCGGGCGCCGCGTCTGTGTCCGGTCCGGCACGGTCCGCGTCAGATACGCGGTTCCGCTCGTCCGGGGCGCGGGCGCCGCACGGGAGCTGATGTCTGGCTCGCCGGTTCCCTACGCGATGTACGTACGGCCTGGCGAAAGTCTTCTGGTCAGTGCGCTGCCCGACCCAGGTGGCTCCCGGATACGAGGGCTGCGCTACAACAACTGGTCCTTACGCGGCGGGACCGCCTCCGCGGCCCGGGGGCCGGAGAGGTCCGTCTCACACCGTCGCGGGTGTCCCGTCGGCGGAATGCCGGTGGGTGGCGGTTCCGGCGGCCGTGGGTGGAGCGGCCGGGGCTGCCTCGCGGTCGGGCGAGAGCGGGTCGGTCACCGTGCCGGACTCCTCGTCGAAGAGCCCCTGCGCCAGCCTGGTCACCGCTGCGGGGACCGGCGGCGCGAGGTCGGCCACAACGCGGAGACCGGACAGGACGTCGTCGGGTCGCACAGCAGGTGTCACGTGCCGAACAACCAGCCGCAGTATCGCACAGCGCTCACCTCCCGGCCTATTGACCGGCTCGGCGCCGTCGGCTCCGGTGGTCCCGGCGTCCGCGCCGGGCTCGGGGCGGACGGCCCGCAGATCGGCCACGGCGCTGCGGGCGTCGAAGGTCCGTACGCCGTTCTTGGTGCGGCGCTGGACCTCGACCGTCCCGGCGGCGACGAACGCGGCCACGGCCCTCTCCGCCTCCTCGAACTCCACGCCGTCCAGGCGCAGTTCCCATACCGAGGCGGTCAGCCGGTCGGCGAGACCCGAGGTGTGCGCCTCGACCGCGTCGGTGATGTCGAGCCCGTCCGGGAGGGACTCGTCGAGCAGCTTCCGCAGCGTCCCGGGGTCACGCGCCTCGGTGAGGGCGATCTCCAGGAACTCGGCCTCGCTGCCGGTGCCGGTGGGTGCGGCATTGGCGTACGACACCTTCGGATGCGGCGTGAAGCCCGCCGAGTACGCCATCGGCACCTCGGCTCTGCGCAGCGCGCGCTCGAAGGCGCGCTGGAAGTCACGGTGGCTGGTGAACCGGAGGCGGCCGCGCTTGGTGTAGCGCAGTCGGATGCGCTGCACCGCCGGTGCGGGCGGCGGGCCTTCGGGCTGTCGCTTGCCCAGTGGTTCTTCTCCTCGGTGCGGGGCTGGCGCGGGGGGCGCGCCGCCCTACGGCGGGGTTCCCGGGGCATCGGACCGGCTCACCCCAGTCCGGCGGAGTAGGTGCCGTGCTGGGAGATCTCTGGTCCGGCTGCCGCTTCGGGGACAGTCGATGTACTACCACCCAGAGTACGCGCACGGAGCACGGCAGGTTCCCGGACGTCGGCACGACGCCGCGGAAACCGCTCCGGAACGCAGTGGAGGCCCTGCCGCAGGGCAGGGCCTCCACGCGCACGCATGGGCTATTTGTTGACGACGGTCAGCGGCAGAAGCTTCTTCCCGGTCGGCCCGATCTGGATGTCGAGGTCGAGCTGGGGGCACACCCCGCAGTCGAAGCACGGCGTCCAGCGGCAGTCCTCGACCTCGGTCTCGTCGAGCGAGTCCTGCCAGTCCTCCCAGAGCCAGTCCTTGTCGAGACCGGAGTCCAGGTGGTCCCAGGGCAGGACCTCCTCGTACGTGCGCTCACGGGTCGTGTACCAGTCGACGTCCACGCCGAAGCCGGGGAGCGTCTGCTCGGCGGCCTTCATCCAGCGGTCGTAGCTGAAGTACTCGCGCCAGCCGTCGAAGCGGCCGCCGCCCTCGTACACCGCGCGGATGACCGAGCCGACCCTGCGGTCGCCGCGCGAGAGCAGGCCCTCGACGATGCCGGGCTTGCCGTCGTGGTAGCGGAAGCCGATCGAGCGCCCGTACTTCTTGTCGCCGCGGATCTTGTCGCGCAGCTTGGTGAGCCGGGCGTCGGTGTCCTCGGCTGACAGCTGCGGGGCCCACTGGAAGGGGGTGTGCGGCTTGGGCACGAAGCCGCCGATGGAGACGGTGCAGCGGATGTCGTTCTGGCCGGAGACGCGGCGTCCCTCGGCGATGACGTTGACCGCCATGTCGCCGATCTGGAGGACGTCCTCGTCGGTCTCGGTGGGCAGGCCGCACATGAAGTACAGCTTCACCTGGCGCCAGCCGTTGCCGTACGCGGTGGAGACCGTACGGATCAGGTCCTCCTCCGAGACCATCTTGTTGATGACCTTCCGGATGCGCTCGGAGCCGCCCTCGGGGGCGAAGGTCAGGCCGGACCTGCGGCCGTTCCTGGTGAGCTCGTTGGCCAGGTCGATATTGAACGCGTCCACCCGGGTGGACGGCAGCGAGAGGCCGACCTTGTCCTCGGTGTACCGGTCGGCGAGGCCCTTGGCGATGTCACCGATCTCGCTGTGGTCGGCTGACGACAGCGACAGGAGGCCGACCTCTTCGAAACCGGTCGCCTTGAGGCCCTTCTCCACCATGTCGCCGATGCCGGTGATGCTTCGCTCCCGCACGGGGCGCGTGATCATGCCGGCCTGGCAGAAACGGCAGCCGCGGGTGCAGCCGCGGAAGATCTCGACGGACATCCGCTCGTGGACGGTCTCGGCGAGCGGGACCAGCGGCTGCTTCGGGTAGGGCCACTCGTCGAGGTCCATGACGGTGTGCTTGGAGACCCGCCACGGCACGCCCGACCTATTGGGCACGGTGCGGGCGATACGCCCGTCGGGCAGGTACTCGACATCGTAGAAGCGCGGAACGTAGACACCGCCGGTCTTCGAGAGCCGGAAGAGCACCTCGTCGCGGCCGCCGGGACGCCCTTCGGCCTTCCAGGCGCGGACGATCTCGGTGATCTCCAGGACCGCCTGCTCGCCGTCGCCGATGACCGCGCAGTCGATGAAGTCGGCGATCGGCTCGGGGTTGAACGCCGCGTGGCCGCCCGCGAGCACGATCGGGTCGTCGAGGGTCCGGTCCTCGGCGTCCAGCGGGATGCCCGCGAGATCCAGGGCGGTGAGCATGTTGGTGTAGCCGAGCTCGGTGGAGAAGGAGAGCCCGAAGACGTCGAACGCCTTCACCGGGCGGTGCGCGTCGACCGTGAACTGCGGCACCTTGTGCTCGCGCATCAGTTCTTCCAGGTCCGGCCAGACGCTGTACGTGCGCTCGGCGAGGACGCCCTCGCGCTCGTTGAGTACCTCGTAAAGGATCATGACGCCCTGGTTGGGCAGCCCGACCTCGTACGCGTCCGGGTACATCAGCGCCCAGCGGACGTCACAGCTCTCCCACGGCTTGACGGTGGAGTTCAGCTCTCCGCCCACGTACTGGATGGGCTTCTGGACGTGCGGGAGAAGCGCTTCCAGTCGCGGGAAGACCGACTCGACCGACTCGACAGGCATGGTGGTGTCTCTCATGAGCGGGCAGGGATGACCATCCAGCGTACCCCGGCGGGCGGCCCCCGCCGCCCGCCGGGGAATCCGCCGGGGGATCAGGCCGACATGGGCCGCTGCACCCGAATCGACTGGAGCAGCCCGATCGCGACCCACACGGCGAACATCGAGGACCCTCCGTACGAGACGAACGGCAGCGGAAGCCCGGCCACCGGCATGATGCCGAGCGTCATCCCGATGTTCTCGAACGCCTGGAAGGCGAACCAGGCGATGATCCCGGCCGCGACGATCGTGCCGTACAGCTCGGTCGTCTCCCGCGCGATGCGGCAGGCGCGCCAGAGCACGATGCCGAGCAGGACCAGGATCAGTCCGGCGCCCAGGAAGCCGAGTTCCTCGCCGGCGACGGTGAAGACGAAGTCGGTCTGCTGCTCGGGGACGAACTGCCCGGTGGTCTGCGAGCCGTGGAAGAGGCCCGTTCCGTGCAGGCCGCCCGAACCGATCGCGATCCTCGCCTGGTTGGTGTTGTAGCCGACGCCCGCCGGGTCGAGCGCGGGGTTGGCGAAGGCGGCGAAGCGGGCGATCTGGTACTGGTCGAGCAGCCCGGCCTTCCAGACCCCGATGGCACCGATCACGCCGGTGCCGATGAGCCCGATCACCCAGCGGTTGGAGGCGCCGGAGGCCAGCAGGATGCCGAGGACGATCATCGCGATCACCATGACCGAGCCGAGGTCCGGCATCAGCATGATGATCAGGATCGGGATGGCGGCCACCCCGAGCGACTTGGCGACCGTGCGGTGGTCGGGATGCTCCTGGTCACCCGCGTCCACCCGGGAGGCGAGGATCATCGCCATCCCCAGAATGATCGTGATCTTGGTGAACTCGGAGGGCTGGAGCGAGAATCCGCCGCCGATGACGATCCAGGCGTGCGCACCGTTCACGGTCTGCCCGAGCGGCGAGAGGACCGCCAGGATCATCAGTACGGAGATGCCGAACAGGATCGGGACCGCGCCGCGCAGGGTCCGGTGGCCGAGCCAGATGGTGCCGATCATCAGGCCGACGCCGATGCCGGTGTTCATGGCGTGGCGCAGCAGGAAGTAGTACGGGTCGCCGTGGGTGAGGGAGGTGCGGCCGCGGGTGGCCGAGTACACCAGCATCATGCCGATGAACGACAGCGCGAGCGACGACATCAGCAGCGGCCAGTCCAGCCTGCGCATCAGCGAGTCGCGGGCGGTCAGCTTGGACCAGGTGCCCTGCTCCGGGGCGTACCGCGCTACGGAGAAACCGCCCATGTCCTAGTCCTTCCTGCCCGGTCCGGCCGCGATCTGCTGCCCGCCCGATGACGACGGGGACGGCGCCGGCGGCGACGGGTCGGGCTTGGGCGGAGTGATCTTGGGCGAGATGATCGTACCGTCCTTGTTGATCTTGGGCAGGGCCGTCTGCGGCTTCGGCAGGAGCGCCTTCTTGGGATCCTGCTTGCCGTCCTTGCCGATGCCGTACATCGCCTCGTAGATCTTGCGGACCGCCGGTCCCGCGGAGCCGGACCCGGTACCGCCCTGGGAGATCGTCATCACGATCGCGTAGTCCTTGGTGTACGTGGCCAGCCACCCGGTGGTCTGCTTGCCCGCGACCTCCGCGGTGCCGGTCTTGGCGTGCAGGGGGATCTTGTTCTGCGGCCAGCCGCCGAACTGCCAGGCCGCCGTACCGCTGGTGACCACGCCCTCAAGGGCCTTGTCGATGTACGAGACGGTGGACTTGGTGTCGGGGAGCCTGCCGATGCGCTTCGGCTTCATCGGCTGGACCGTCCTGCCGTCGGCGCTGATGATCGCCTTGCCGACGCTCGGCTGGTACATCGTGCCGCCGTTGGCGATGGCCGAGTAGATCATCGCCTCCTGGACCGGGGTGAGCAGCGTGTCGCCCTGGCCGATCGCGTAGTTGACGGAGTCACCGGCGCGGACCTGCTTGCCGTCGGTGCAGTTCTCGTACTCGATCTGCTCGACGTAGGTGCCGTTCTTCTTGCCCTGCTTGCACCAGACGTCCTTGTTGGCCTCCCAGTAGGCCTTCTTCCAGTCGCGGTCCGGGACCCGGCCGGCCAGCTCGTCGGGCAGGTCGATGCCGGTCTTCTTGCCGAGCCCGAACTCGCGGGCGGTCTTGAAGAACCAGTCCTTGGGGTGCTTGGGGTTGTTGCCGCCGTCCTTCTTCCACTGGTCGTAGGCCAGGTGGTAGAAGACCGTGTCGCACGAGACCTCAAGGGCCTTGCCCAGGCTGATGCTCCCGTAGTTCTCGCCCTCGAAGTTCTTGAACTCGCGGTTGCCGATGGTCATCGACGAGGTGCAGGGGTAACCGCCGTCCGGGGCGTACCCGGCGTTGATGGCGGCGCTGGTGGAGATGACCTTGAAGGTCGAGCCGGGCGCCGACTGCCCCTGGATGGCGCGGTTCAGCAGGGGGTAGTTGGAGGACGCCTTGGTGAGCTCGGCGTAGTTCTTGGCCGAGATGCCGCCGCCCCAGACATTGGGGTTGTAGGTCGGGGCGCTGGCCATGGCGATGACCTGCCCGGTGTGCACGTCCATCACCACGGCCGCGCCCGAGTCGGCCTTGTAGTTGGAGTGGGTGACCGAGTCGTAGGTTTTCCGGAGGGACTTCATGGTCGCGTCCAGTTCCTTCTCCGTGAGCGCCTGCACCCGGGAGTCGATGCTGGTGACCAGGGAGCTGCCGGGCTGCGACGCCGTCTGCCCGGCCTTGCCGATGACCCGGCCGAGGTTGTCCACCTCGTAGCGGGTGACGCCGGACTTGCCGCGCAGCTGCTGGTCGTACGTGGACTCCAGGCCGGCCCGGCCGACCTGGTCGGAGCGGAGCAGCGGGTTGTTCGTCTTGTTCGACTTGGCGACTTCCTGGTCGGTGACCGGGCCGAGGTAGCCGAGCACCTGGGCGGCGTTGAGGCCTCCGGTGCCGGGGTAGCTGCGGACCGCGGTGGGCTCGGCGGTGATGCCGGGGAAGTCCTCGGTGCGCTCGCGGATCTGGAGCGCCTGCTGGGTGGTGGCGGTCTCGGTGACGGGGATCGGCTGGTACGGCGAACCGTTCCAGCACGGCTTCGGTGTCTTGGCGTCGCAGAGCCTGACCTTCGCGATGACGTCCGCGGGCTTCATCCCGAGCACGCCGGCCAGCCGGGTGAGGACGGCCTTGCCGTTGTCGCTCATCCTCATCAGGTCGGTGCGGTTGGCGGAGACGACGAGCTTGGTCTCGTTGTCGGCGATCGGCACCCCGCGCGCGTCATAGATGGAGCCTCGCACGGCGGGCTGGACGACCTGCTGGACGTGGTTGTTCCTGGCCTCCGCGCTGTACTCCTGACCGTTGCGGATCTGGAGGTACCAGAGCCGACCGCCGAGGGTGAGGAGGAGGGAGAAGACAAGGACCTGGATGACGACGAGCCGGATGCGGACCCGCGAGGTCCGTCCGGTCTCGGGAATATTGCTCACAGCCGTGCCCCACTGATTGTCCGGCCGGGATCCGACGGCCGTGTCCCCGCGTGTCGCAGTGTCACAGCCTCTTGACCCCCTTGATACGTCCGGCCTTCGCCGCGCGTGACTTGGCCGCCTTCATGCGCAGGCCGCCGCGCTGACTGCCGATCTTCAGTCCGGTGCCCGTCGCCAGCCAGCCGGTGGCGACATCGCTCGTGACACCGCCGGTGTCGCGGCCTTCGGCGAGCGGGTCGTTCTCGGCGCGTCTCGCCAGCGCCATGATGAGCGGGACGGTGAACGGCGCGAGCAGCAGGTCGTAGACCGCGGCGCTGAACAGCAGCCCGGTCAGGCCCACATGGCGGGCGGCGGTGTCACCGACGAGGGAGCCCACGCCGGCGTAGAGCAGGGTGGAGCCGACCGCGGCGGCGACCACCACGAGCATCGGTCCGGTGACAGACCTGATACGGCCGTTCTCCGGCTTGGCGAGCCCGGCCGCGTACCCGATGACGCACAGCACCAGCGCGTACCGCCCGGCGGCGTGGTCGGCGGGCGGGGCCAGGTCGGCCAGCAGGCCGGACCCGAAGCCGATCAGGGCGCCACCCACATGGCCGTACACCAGGGCGAGGCCCACCACCGTGAGCAGCAGCAGGTCCGGTACGGCGCCGGGGAGTTGGAGTCGGGCGAGCACGCTCACCTGGATCACCAGGGCGACCACCACCAGCGTGGCCGAGAGCAGCATCCGGTTGAGACGCATACGGATCAGCTCCTACTGCTGAGGGGCGTTGGGGTCGGTGTTGGCGTTGGCGCCGGGCGACGGCGTGGCGGTGACCGTGACGGTGGGGGTGGGCTTCGGCTTGGCGGGCTTGGCGGGGAGGACCGTGTCGCGCGGGTTGCTGCGCGGCGGCTCCACGACGACGCCGACCAGGTCGAGCTTGGTGAAGTTGACGTACGGGCGGACGTAGACCGTACGGGTGAGGTCGCCGCCCGAGGGGTCCACGCGGACGACCTGGCCGACCGGCACCCCGGGTACGAAGGGCTTGTCGTTGCTGGAGCCGAAGGTGACCAGCCGGTCGCCCTTTTTGACCTCGGCCTTGCCGTTCAGGAACTGGACCGAGAGCGGGCGGTCGCCGCGGCCGGTGGCGAACCCGACCTCATCGGTCTTCTCCATCCGGGTGCCGACGGTGAAGTCGGGGTCGTTGGCAAGCAGCACGGTGGCGGTGTTGGGGCCGACGGTGGTGACCCGGCCGACGAGTCCGTCCCCGTTGAGCACGGTCATGTCCCGCTTGATGCCGTCGGCGGTTCCGGCGTCGATGGTGACCGTCCAGGAGAACCCCTGGGCCGCTCCTATCGCGATGACCTGGGCTCCCTTGATCCCGTACTGGCCCGCGCCCGCGGTCTTGAGCATGCTGTCGAGCTGGCGCACGCGGCTGCGGTTGCGGTCGCTGCTGCCGAGCTGGTGCTTCAGAGCGGTGTTCTCACGCTCCAGCGCGCTGATGCGGCTGTGCCGGTCGCCGGAGTCCCGTACTGCACCGATAGCGTTGCCGACCGGGTTCACGGCGTCCGCGACACCGCTCTCGACCGGTCCGAACACGGTGGCGGCGGCGTGCCGGGCGCCATCCACCGGAGACGCCTCACCGCCGCGGATGTCCACCGTGATCAGCGCGAACGCGATGGCGATCAGCAGCACCAGGAGCAGCCGGCTCTCTCGTGTGTCCCTCACGTGCGGAGGCCGTGCCTTCCTCGTCGGAATTCATATGCGTTTGTGGAGTTCTGCGTCTGTGGAGCTTTTCCCTTGCGGCGGAGGCCGGCCCGGATACGGACGGACTCTTTACCTCAACGATCCGCCGTACGGGGCGGACGTGCCCCGTACGGCTCAATCCCGGGGACCGTCACCGGCGGGGCTGGGCGTCCAGGACCTGCTGGAGCGCCTCGAACTCCTCGACGCACTTGCCCGATCCGAGGGCGACGGAGTCGAGCGGGTCCTCGGCGATGTGGATGGGCATGCCCGTCTCATGGCGCAGCCGCTCGTCCAGGCCGCGGAGCAGCGCCCCGCCGCCGGTGAGGACGATGCCGCGGTCCATGACGTCGCCGGAGAGCTCGGGCGGGCACTTGTCGAGCGTCGTCTTGACGGCGTCGACAATGGCGTTGACCGGCTCCTCGATGGCCTTGCGGACCTCGGCGGCGGAGACCACCACGGTCTTGGGCAGCCCGGACACGAGGTCCCGGCCGCGGATCTCGGTGTGCTCGTCCTTCTCCAGGTCGAACGCGGAGCCGATCGTGATCTTGATCTGTTCGGCGGTGCGCTCACCGAGGAGGAGGGAGTACTCCTTCTTGATGTGCTGGATGATCGCGTTGTCCAGCTCGTCGCCGGCGACCCGGATCGACTGTGCCGTGACGATTCCGCCGAGCGAGATCACCGCGACCTCGGTGGTGCCGCCGCCGATGTCGACCACCATGTTGCCGGTGGCCTCGTGGACGGGCAGACCCGAGCCGATGGCGGCGGCCATGGGCTCTTCGATGATGTGCACCTGGCGGGCTCCCGCCTGGGTGGACGCCTCGATGACGGCGCGGCGCTCGACCCCTGTGATGCCCGAGGGGACACAGACGACGACGCGCGGCCGGGCCAGGTAGCGGCGCTTGTGAATCTTCAGGATGAAGTAGCGGAGCATCCGCTCGGTGATTTCGAAGTCGGCGATCACGCCGTCCTTCAGCGGCCGTACGGCAACGATGTTGCCCGGTGTACGGCCGATCATCTTCTTCGCCTCGGCGCCTACGGCGAGGATCCCGCCGGTGTTGGTGTTGATGGCGACGACGGAGGGTTCGTTGAGGACGATTCCTCGACCCCTGACGTACACCAGCGTGTTGGCAGTCCCGAGGTCGATAGCCATGTCACGGCCGATGAACGACATTGAGTTCCCCTTGTTCCCCATGAGGATGCGTCGGGCCTTCCCAAGTGGAGCGATTGGCTTTTTGGTAGGCGAAGTGAGCGCTAGTGGGTGTGAAGGCTTCCATCGTAATGCCGCCTGCACGGACACCGCGCTAGGGTCCTCCGCCATGTGGGCGGAAGTTGTGCCCGCCTCAGTCATGGTGACGTCATGTCGGTGCGATGCGTTCCCGAAATCGCCCGGCATATGCCGAAGGGCGACCGAATTAATTCGGTCGCCCGAGGCTGCGAGCGCTATTCGGCTGACATGATGTCAGGATACGCCCGGGAAAAAAATCTTCAATTCTCGCTCCGCGGACTCCTCCGAGTCCGAAGCGTGGATGAGGTTCTCCCGGACGATGGTGCCGAAATCACCACGAATGGAGCCGGGCGCGGCGGCGATCGGATCGGTCGGGCCTGCCAGGGCGCGTACGCCCTCGATGACCCGCTCGCCCTCGACGACCAGCGCGACGACGGGACCCGAGGCCATGAACTCGACCAGCGGCTCGTAGAAGGGCTTGCCCTTGTGCTCGCCGTAGTGCTGCTCCAGCGTGTCCTGGTCGAGCGTCCGCAGCTCCATCGCCGTGATGGTCCAGTCCGCCTTGCGCTCGATGCGGCCGACGACCTCGCCGACCAGGCGGCGGCGTACGGTGTCGGGCTTGAGCAGAACGAGCGTGCGCTGGCTCACTGTACGGACTCCTTCAGTACGGGCGGTGCGGGACCGGGGTAACGAGCCCTCAGGCTACAGGGCGTGCCGTGCGCCTATTACGCAGCGTCAGGCCCTGCGGAGGCCTGCTCCGCCCAGCGGGCCTTCGCCGCATCGACGATCCGCCCGTAGTGGACGGACGCCCACCACAGTCCGGCGAACACCGCCCCGAGGATGAACATCACCGGTACGAAGAAACCACTGGCGATCAGAGCGATCTGGAGCGCCCAGCCGATCTGGACAGCACCCGGACGGCTCAGCATTCCGCACAGCAGCACGGAAAGAAGCATGCCGATACCGCATACCGTCCAGACGGTGGTCTCCGACAGATCGCCCTTCATGGCGACCAGACCGGCGAAACCGATCACGAAGAACTCACCGATCAAGGTGGACGCGCAGAGCGTGCGCATAGGTCAGCGCCTTCCCAGGAGCAGCCGGGCCTCGCCGACCGTGATCACGGAACCGGTGACGAGGACACCCGCTCCGGCGTACTCGCCCTCCTCCTCGGCGAGCGTGATCGCCGACTCCAGAGCGTCGTCGAGCCGGGGCTCGACCACCACGCGTTCATCGCCGAAGACCTCGACGGCGATCGCGGCCAGATCGTCCGCGCTCATCGCCCGGGGCGTGGAGTTCTGAGTGATCACAACCTCCGCGAAGATCGGCTCGAACGCTTCGAGCAGCCCGCGGACGTCCTTGTCGCCGCTCGCCCCGACCACTCCGATCAGCCGCGAGAAGCTGAAAGCCTCGGTGACACCCGCGGCGGAGGCCAGCGCGCCCCCCGGGTTGTGCGCCGCGTCCAGGACCACCGTCGGGGAGCTGCGTACGACCTCGAGACGGCCGGGCGAGGTGACCGAGGCGAAGGCCTTGCGGACCACGTCGATGTCGAGCCGCTGCGCCTGCTGCGCGCCGACCCCGAAGAACGCCTCAACCGCCGCGAGGGCCACCGCAGCGTTGTGCGCCTGGTGGGCGCCGTACAGCGGGAGGAAGACATCCTCGTAGTCACCGCCGAGGCCGCGCAGCGTCAGGAGTTGGCCGCCGACAGCGATCTCCCTGCTGCCGACGCCGAACTCCATGCCCTCGCGGGCGACCGTGGCGTCCATCCCGACGGCCTTCTTCAGCATCACCTGGGCGGCGTCGACCGGCTGCTGCGCCAGGATGACCGTCGCGCCCTGCTTGATGATCCCGGCCTTCTCGCCGGCGATCTCTGCGGGCGTGGAGCCGAGGCGGTCCGTGTGGTCCAGCGAGATCGGGGTGACGACGGCGACGGGGGCCTCGATCACATTCGTCGCGTCCCAGCTGCCGCCCATCCCGACCTCGACGACGGCGACATCCACCGGCGCGTCGGCGAAGGCGGCGTACGCCATTCCGGTGAGGACCTCGAAGAAGGAGAGCCGGTGCTCCTGCCGTTTGTCGACCATCCCGACGAACGGCTTGATCTCCTCGTACGTCTCGATGAACCGCTCGGCCTCGATCGGCTCACCGTTCAGGCTGATGCGCTCGGTGATCGACTGGACGTGCGGCGAGGTGTACCGCCCGGTACGCAGCTCCAGGGCGCCGAGCAGCGCCTCGACCATGCGCGCCGTCGATGTCTTGCCGTTGGTGCCGGTGATGTGGATCGAGGGGTACGCGCGGTGCGGACCGCCCAGGACGTCGAGCAGCGCCTCCATCCGTACGAGGGAGGGGTCGAGCCTGGTCTCGGGCCAGCGGCCGATGAGCTCCTGCTCCACCGCGCGCAGCGCCCTGTCCACCTCCGGGTCGGCGGGCCTGGCCGGTACCCCGTCGCCAGGCGGAGGTCCGCCGTGGGTGCGCAGGGTGCGGCTGCCGGCCTCGATCACCGCCTGGTCGGGGGACGACGGTGTCTCCCCCGCCGGTACCGCGTCGTCGGCTGAGGGAAGGTCGGTCGCTGCGTCGACGATTTCGTCGAAAGGGTCGGGCTCGCTCACGGGACCAGTCTACGGAGGTCCCGGCGGGCCCGGACTCCGCCCGTCCCGTGCGAACCCGTACCCCCGGTTCGGAGCACTCCGGCGCGCGGAATACCCCCTTGTCAGGCCAGACTTACCAAATATGGACATAGGTATTGATCTCGGTACGGCGAACACGCTCCTCTACGTCCGCGGCAAGGGCATCGTGCTCAACGAACCCTCCGTGGTGGCGGTGCGCGAGGGCGGGCGCGGGGCCCCGGCCATCGGTGACGAGGCGCGCGAGAGCCTCGGACGCACCCCGGACTCGGTCTCCGCGCTCCGCCCGATGCGGGAGGGGGTGATCGGCGACTACGAGGCCGCCAGAGAAATGATCAGGTACTTCGTACGCAAGGCACTCAAAGGCAGGCGGACCCGCACCCGGATGGTGGTCTGCATGCCGACCGGGGTGACCCCGGTGGAGCTGCGGGCGATCGTGCAGGCCGCACAGGAGGCGGGCGGCCGTACCGTCCATCTGCTCGACGAGTCGATGGCGGCTGCGATGGGCGCGGGACTGCCGGTGGACGAGCCGCGGGGGTCCATGGTCGTCGACATCGGCGGCGGTACGACCGAGGTCGCCGTGATCTCCATGGGCGGCATCGTCACCTCGCGGTCGCTGCGGCTCGCGGGCGACCGGATGAGCGCGGCGATCGCCGAGCACATCTGCCGGGAGCGCAACCTGCTGATCGGCGAGCGGACCGCCGAGGAGGTCAAGCTGGAGATCGGCTCGGCCTGGCCGCTCCCGGACGACGAGGCGCTGGAGAGCCGGACCTGCACGGTACGGGGGCGCGAGAAGGACAACGGGGTGCCGACCGCGCTCATCCTCACCGCCGCCGAGATCCGTGCCGCGATGCACGAGCCCATCGAGGCGATCGTCGCCACAGTGCAGTCGACTCTGGCGGAGTGCCCGCCGGAGCTGGCGGCCGACGTGATGAAGCACGGGATCGTCCTGACGGGCGGCGGTTCGCTGCTGCCGGGTCTGGATCTGCGGATCGCGTCGGCCACCGGCATCAACGTGACCGTCGCCGGGACGCCGCTGGAGTGCGTGGCGCGGGGGACGGGCAAGTGCGTCGAGGACTTCGACTCGGTCAACACCAAGGTACTGACGCCTGCCACCTGACGGCTGCGCCCTGCCAAGCTGCGCCCTGCCAAGAGGAAGACCCCCGGCCGGAACCGGGGGTCTTCGTCCTGCGCTTGCTTGTCCGCGCTACGCCTGCGGCAACCCGTCGAGCTGGGCCTGGATCCGCTCGATGTCCGTCTCGGCCTTGGCGAGGCGCGTACGGATCTTGTCGACCACGTTGTCGGGTGCCTTCGCCAGGAACGCCTCGTTGCCGAGCTTCCCGAGCGCCTGTGCCTTCTCCTTCTCGGCGGCACCGACATCCTTGGTCAGCCGCTTGCGCTCGGCCGCCACGTCGATCGTCCCCGACAGGTCAAGCGCGACCTTGGCGCCCGCGACCGGCAGTGACGCGGTGGCGTGGAAGCCCTCCCCGGCCGGCTGCAGCCGCAGCACCTGGCGGATGGACCCCTCGTGGGGCGCCAGCGCCGTACCGGCCAGGTCGAGCTGGGCCGGGACCTTCTGGCCCGGCTGCAGCCCCTGGTCCGAGCGGAAGCGCCGGACCTCGGTGATGACCTGCTGGACCAGCGTGATCTCCTGCTCGGCCGCGCTGTCCCGGAAGCCGGAGTCCTTCGGCCAGTCGGCCACGACGACCGACTCCTTGCCGGTGAGCGTGGTCCACAGCGTCTCGGTGACGAACGGGACGATCGGGTGCAGCAGCCGCAGCATCACGTCGAGGACCTCACCGAGGACCCGCGCCGAGACCTTGGCGGGCTCGCCGCCCGCGAAGAACGTCGTCTTCGACAGCTCGACGTACCAGTCGAAGACCTCGTCCCACGCGAAGTGGTAGAGGGTGTCTGCGAGTTTGGCGAACTGGTAGTCGTCGTAGTACGCGTCCGCCTCGGCGACGACCGCGTTCAGCCGCGACAGGATCCACCGGTCGTTGGCCGACTGCTGCTCGACGGGCGGCAGTTCGCCCTCGACGGTGGCGCCGTTCATCAGCGCGAAGCGGGTCGCGTTCCAGATCTTGTTGGCGAAGTTGCGCGACGCCTTGACCCAGTCCTCGCCGATCGGCACGTCCGCACCGGGGTTGGCGCCGTTGGCGAGGGTGAAGCGGACGGCGTCCGAGCCGTACTCGTCCATCCAGTCCAGCGGGTCGACCACGTTGCCGAAGGACTTGGACATCTTCTTGCCGTTCTCGTCGCGGACGAGACCGTGCAGTGCGATGGTCTTGAACGGGGCCTGCCCGTCCATCGCGTAGAGACCGAACATCATCATCCGGGCGACCCAGAAGAAGATGATGTCGTGGCCGGTGACCAGGACGTCGGTCGAGTAGAACTTCTCCAGGTCCGGGGTCTGCTCCGGCCAGCCGAGCGTGGAGAACGGCCACAGGCCGGAGGAGAACCAGGTGTCGAGGACGTCCTCGTCCTGGTGCCAGCCCTCACCCGTGGGCGCCTCGTCGTCCGGTCCGACGCAGACGACCTCGCCCGCCGGTCCGTACCAGACGGGGATCCGGTGGCCCCACCACAACTGGCGTGAGATGCACCAGTCGTTGAGGTTGTCGACCCAGTCGAAGTAGCGCTTCTCCATCTCCTTCGGGTGAATCGTGACGCGGCCGTCGCGGACCGCGTCGCCCGCGTCCTTGGCGAGCGTCTCGACCTTGACCCACCACTGGAGGGAGAGCCGGGGCTCGACGGTCGTCTTGCAGCGCGAGCAGTGGCCGACGGAGTGCGTGTACGGGCGCTTCTCGGCGACGACCCGGCCCTGCTCCCGCATGGCCTCGACGATCGTGGAGCGCGCCTCGAACCGGTCGAGCCCGTGGAACGGGCCGGGGACCGTGATCACACCGCGCTCGTCCATGATCGTCATGGACTCCAGGCCGTGCCGCTGGCCGATGGCGAAGTCGTTCGGGTCATGGGCGGGCGTCACCTTGACGGCGCCGGTGCCGAATTCGGGGTCGACATGTGTGTCGGCGACGACCGGGATGGTCCGGTCGGTCAGCGGCAGCTTGATCCGCTTGCCGATGAGGTGCGCGTACCGGGCGTCGTCGGGGTGGACGGCGATCGCGGTGTCACCGAGCATCGTCTCGACCCGGGTGGTCGCGACGACCAGGGTCTCGTCGCCCTCGCCGTACTTGAGCGAGACCAGCTCGCCGTCGTCGTCCTGGTAGTCGACCTCGATGTCGGAGATCGCGGTGAGACAGCGCGGGCACCAGTTGATGATGCGCTCGGCACGGTAGATCAGCTCGTCGTCGTAGAGCTTCTTGAAGATGGTCTGGACGGCCTGGGACAGCCCTTCGTCCATGGTGAACCGCTCACGGGACCAGTCGACCCCGTCCCCGAGGCGGCGCATCTGCCCGAGGATCTTGCCGCCGTACTGCTCCTTCCACTGCCAGACACGCGCGGTGAACTCCTCGCGCCCCAGATCCTGGCGGGACTTGCCCTCCTCGGCGAGCTGCTGCTCGACCTTGTTCTGGGTGGCGATACCGGCGTGGTCCATACCGGGCAGCCACAGGGCCTCGTAACCCTGCATACGCTTACGGCGGGTGAGGGCGTCCATCAGCGTGTGCTGGAAGGCGTGGCCCAGGTGCAGGGCGCCCGTGACGTTCGGCGGCGGGATCACGATGGTGAACGGGGGCTTCTCGCTCTTGGCGTCCGCCTCGAAGTAACCGCGCTCCACCCAGCGCTCGTACAGCTTCCCCTCTACCTCGGCCGGCGCGTACTGGGTCGGCAGTTCGGTGATGGGCGCTGGAGTCTGCGATGAGTTCTCGGTCACGGGTTCAGTTTAGACCGACCGGCAAATGGGGGGCGGCGTCGCGGGGCTGGGCACGCACATCTGCGGCGTTGTCGTCAATCACCATGGCTCCTTCCCCAAGGTCTCGGCTTCGCTCGACCAGGGGAGACCCCACTTGCCTCAATCCTCCGCCTTGCAGCTGCACGCACCCAGCCCCGCTCCTTCTCCCACCCCCCATTTGCCGGTCGGTCTTGAGGGCGTCACGGTCCCGTACTGAAACGGGAATCTTTGGTGAGACTGTGGCCCCCGTCTCCCCGGTGCGCACGGGCGTCCGTCAGGATGTTCGCATCGGTAGGAATCCAGAGGGGGACCCAGTTCATGAGCTACAACCAGCCGGGACCGTACGGTCAGCAGCCGCAGCCGCAGCAGCCGGGGCCGTACGGACAGCAGCCGCCTCAGCAGGCCGGACCGTACGGACAGCCGCCCCAGCCCCAGCAGCAGCCCGGCAACCCGTACGGCCAGCCGGCCGGAGGCCAGCCGCAGCCCGGCTACGGCTACCCGCAGCAGCAACCGCAGGGCGTCCCGCCGCAGGGGTACGGCTACCCGCAGCAGCAGCCGGGCCAGCCGAACCCGTACGCCCAGCAGCCCCAGCAGCCGCCGTACGGACAGCAGCCCGCGTACGGCCAGGTGCCGCCGCCCCCGCAGGCCCCGAAGAAGAAGACGGGCCTGATCGTCGGCGCGGTGATCGTGGCGGTCGCGGTGATCGGCGGCGGCGTCTATCTGCTGACCTCCCAGGGCGGCGGCAACAGTGACGTCTCGGCCGCCACCAAGGGGTACAAGCTCGTGGCCCCCGCCTCGATCGGTGAGTACCAGAAGCAGCAGGGGGCCGACCAGTCGGCGTGGGCCGCGGGCGGCAAGGAGAAGGCCGAGGGGCTGGGCATCAAGAACCCCTCGAAGACGGGCGCCGCCTACAAGACCGGTTCGAACCTGACCGAGAAGGACCTCAATCTCTCCGGTCTCTGGGGCCAGATCGACGACCCGGAGCAGGCACTGGACGGGGCGTTCGCGCTCTCCAAGGCCAATATCACCAAGGCCGCATCCGGCGGCCTCAAGGTGGAGCTCCAGGACAGCCCCAAGTCGGTCACCCCGCCCGGCTTCAGCGGCGCTCTCATGAAGTGCCAGAACGCCAAGGTCACGAGCACCACCAGCAGCAGCGGCGACAGCAGCGATCCCGCGTCGCAGGTGCCGAAGACCTTCGTACTGCCCATCTGCATCTGGGCGGACTACAGCACCCTCGGGATCGTGCAGAACACCGATGTGTCGCTGATCATGACGCACCAGACGCTCTCGATGGACGCGGCCGCGGCCCTCACGGCCAAGGTGTACGACGGGTCCCGCGTCAAGCAGTAGCCGCCCGCGCTCACACTCACACCGAAGGGGCGCCGACCGGGTCCACATGGACCGGGGGCGCCCCTTCGGTGTACGTGATCAACGCGTTCGGACTCAACGCGGCTGCGGTCAGGCCGACTTCTCGTGGCGCCCGTCGTTGCCGACGATCCGCGGCTCGCGCGGGACCAGCGTCGGGTTCACGTTGTCCCGGACGACGTCCGCGGTGATGACGACCCGGGCGACGTCCTTGCGGGACGGCACCTCGTACATCACCGATTGGAGGACCTCCTCCATGATGGCGCGCAGGCCACGCGCCCCGGTGCCGCGCAGGATCGCCTGGTCGGCGATGGCCTCAAGCGCGGGACGGTCGAAGTCCAGCTCCACACCGTCGAGTTCGAAGAGGCGCTGGTACTGCTTCACCAGTGCGTTGCGCGGCTCGACGAGGATCTGCAGCAGCGCCTCGCGGTCCAGGTTGTGCACCGAGGTCAGGACGGGGAGGCGGCCGATGAACTCGGGGATCATCCCGAACTTCACCAGGTCCTCCGGCATGACCTCCTGGAACTGGTCGCTCGCCTCGATCTCCCGCTTGGAGCGGATGGTGGCGCCGAAGCCGATGCCCTTCGCGCCCGCCCGGGACTCGATGATCCGCTCCAGACCGGAGAACGCGCCGCCCACGATGAACAGCACGTTCGTGGTGTCGATCTGGATGAACTCCTGGTGCGGGTGCTTGCGGCCGCCCTGCGGCGGCACCGAGGCGGTCGTGCCCTCCAGGATCTTCAGCAGGGCCTGCTGGACACCCTCGCCAGAGACATCACGCGTGATCGACGGGTTCTCGCTCTTGCGCGCGACCTTGTCGATCTCGTCGATGTAGATGATGCCGGTCTCGGCCTTCTTGACGTCGTAGTCGGCGGCCTGGATCAGCTTGAGCAGGATGTTCTCGACGTCCTCGCCGACATAGCCGGCCTCCGTCAGCGCCGTCGCGTCCGCGATGGCGAACGGGACGTTGAGCATCCGGGCCAGTGTCTGGGCGAGCAGCGTCTTGCCCGAGCCGGTGGGGCCCAGCAACAGGATGTTGGACTTGGCGAGTTCGATCGCGTCCTCGCGGCCGGCGCCGCCGCCGTTCTCACCGGCCTGGACGCGCTTGTAGTGGTTGTAGACCGCTACCGAGAGGGCCTTCTTCGCGGGCTCCTGCCCGACGACGTACCCCTCGAGGAACTCGTAGATCTCGCGCGGTTTGGGCAGTTCCTCCCACCGCACCTCGGAGGTCTCCGCGAGCTCTTCCTCAATGATCTCATTGCAGAGATCAATGCACTCGTCGCAGATGTACACCCCGGGGCCTGCGATGAGCTTCTTCACCTGCTTCTGGCTCTTCCCGCAGAACGAGCACTTGAGCAGGTCGCCGCCATCACCGATGCGTGCCACGAGGTGCTTCCCCTTCGCCTGGGAGGCGCCACGTTCAGCGTCTCCTGGTGCCTCATATTCGACGGTACCTTGCCGGACCCCTCGTTCGGGCCCCCCTTGGCACGGTTCACTTTGACGTGCACCGTGCCAGGGGACGGAAGGTAAATCAAATGGCCATCAGGTGGTCATCATTCCCACGGAGCCCTTGCGGGTCGAGACGATCTGGTCGACCAGGCCGTAGGCGAGGGCGTCCTCGGCCGTGAGGATCTTGTCGCGCTCGATGTCGTCGCGGATCTTCTCCACCGGCGTCGTGGAGTGCTTGGCCAGCAGGTCTTCCAACTGGGTACGCATACGCAGGATTTCGTTGGCCGCGATCTCCAGGTCGGAGAGCTGCTCACGGCCGGTCTGCGAGGACGGCTGGTGGATCAGCACACGGGCGTTCGGGAGCGCCATGCGCTTGCCGGGGGTACCGGCCGCCAGCAGGACAGCGGCGGCGGAGGCCGCCTGGCCCATGCAGACCGTCTGGATGTCCGGCTTCACGAACTGCATCGTGTCGTAGATCGCGGTCAGCGCGGTGAACGAGCCACCGGGGCTGTTGATGTAGATGGAGATGTCCCGGTCCGGGTCCATCGACTCCAGGCAGAGCAGCTGCGCCATGACGTCGTTGGCGGAGGCGTCGTCGATCTGCACACCGAGGAAGATCACGCGCTCCTCGAAGAGCTTCGCGTACGGGTCGTACTCGCGCACGCCCTGCGAGGTGCGCTCGACGAAGCGCGGAACGATGTAGCGGTTGTCGACCTGCGGGCCGGTGTAGAGGCCGCTGGCGGAGGCGGAGTAGTCGTTCATGCTGGTGTTCACCATCCTGGTGGCGTTCAGTGGTCGGTCGGGTTCGGAGGCAGGGATCCGGAGCGTCAGTTGGCCCCGGTGCCGCCGCCGCCCGGAACGCCCGAGGCGGAGGAGATGATCTCGTCGATGAGGCCGTACTCCTTGGCCTCGTCCGCGGTGTACCAGCGGTCGCGGTCACCGTCACGGATGATCGTGTCGACGGTCTGGCCGGAGTGCCGGGCGGTGATCTCCGCCATGCGCTTCTTCGTACGCAGCAGCTGCTCGGCCTGGATCTTGATGTCCGATGCGGTGCCGCCGAGACCGGCCGAGCCCTGGTGCATCAGGATGTCGGTGTTGGGGAGCGCGAAGCGCTTGCCCGCGGTACCGCCGGTCAGCAGGAACTGGCCCATCGAGGCCGCGAGGCCCATACCGATGGTGACCACGTCGTTCGGGATGTACTGCATGGTGTCGTAGACCGCCATGCCTGCCGTCACCGAGCCGCCGGGGCTGTTGATGTAGAGGTAGATGTCCTTGTCCGGGTCGGCGGCAAGGAGGAGCAGCTGCGCGGTGATCTTGTTGGCGATATCGTCGTCGACCTGCTGGCCGAGGAAGATGATCCGCTCACCGAGCAGTCGGTTGTAGACCTGGTCGCCGAGGCCGCCACCGATGTTGGGCTCGCCGGCGGCGTAAGGCATCAGATTCGTCACGTATCCACCTGCTCGTCTCTGACGGCTCCGGCCGTCTCAGCGTCTTCGTACAGCAGGAGTCCGGGGGTGGTTTCCTACACCCGAGCTCTCCTCTTCATGGACCCTAACGCGCAGGTAGGACAACGCCATCCCGCTTCCCGAACTGTTCGCTGGGAGCGCAAGGTAGGCCCGGCGCGCGCGTACGACGAAGGGTCCGGACGTGCGGCACGCCCGGACCCTTCGCTTCGATCGAGATCAGAACCGGCCGGGTCGGAGAACGGCCCGGTCGAGACCGGTGGAGGCTCAGGCCTCCGGCTTGGCCTCGGTCTCGTCGGCGGACGCCTCGGCGGTCTCCGTGACCACTGCGTCACCGGCGGCCTCAGCGGTCTCGTCCTCGTCGTCGGTCAGATCGACGACCTCACCATTGGTGTCCTTGACCTTGACGGCCTCGACGACGACCGCGAGGGCCTTTCCGCGGGCCACCTCGCCGACGAGCATCGGAACCTGGCCACCCTCGACGACCGCCTGGGCGAACTGGTCGGGGCTCATGCCGGAGGACTGCGCACGCCGCATGAGGTGCTCGGTGAGCTCCTCCTGGTTGACGTTCAGCTTCTCCTTGTTGACCAGCTCGTCGAGAATGAACTGGGTCTTGATGCCCTTCTCGGCCTGCTCCTTGGTCTCGGCCGTGAACTCTTCCTCGGTCTTGCCCTGGATCTCCAGGTACTTGGCGAGGTCGAGGCCCATCTGGCCGAGCTGGTGGTGCTCCAGGTTGTGCTTGCGGGTGTTGATCTCGTCCTCGAGGAGCTTCTCGGGGATCGGGACCTCCGCCAGCCTCAGCAGCTCGTCGAGGACGCGCTCCTGGGCCTGGGTGGCCTGCTCGTACTGCTTGGTGCTTTCGAGGCGCTTGCGGCTGTCGGCCCTGAGCTCGTCCAGCGTGTCGAACTCGCTCGCCAGCTGCGCGAAGTCGTCGTCCAGGCCGGGAAGTTCACGAGCGGCGACCGCGGTGACCTTGACGGTGACCTCGGCGGCCTTGCCCTCGGCGGAGCCGCCCTTGAGCTCGGAGGTGAAGGTGGCCTCGCCACCGGCCTCCAGGCCGGTCACGGCCTCGTCGATCCCGTCGAGCAGCTCACCGGAGCCGATGGTGTACGAGACACCCTCGGCCACGCCGTCCTCCAGGACCTCGCCGTCGACCTTGGCCTCCAGGTCGATGGTGACGACGTCACCATCCGCGGCGGCGCGCTCGACGGGGTTGGTGGACGCGAAGCGGCCACGCAGCTCCTCGACGGCCTTGTCGACGTCCTCGTCGCTGACGTCGACCGCGTCGACCTCGACCTCGATGCCGGAGTAGTCCGGGATCTCGATCTCGGGCCGGACGTCGACCTCGGCGGTGAAGGAGAGCAGCTCGCCGTCCTTGAGCTCCGTGATGTCGACCTCGGGCTGGCCGAGGACATTCAGCTCACCCTCGTTGACGGCCTCGGTGTAGAACTTCGGGAGGGCGTCGTTGACGGCCTCCTCCAGCACGGCACCGCGGCCGAAGCGCTGGTCGATCACGCGGTTCGGGATCTTGCCCTTACGGAAGCCCTTCACCGTGACCTGCTCGTTGATCTTCTTGTACGCCGCGTCGAGGCTGTCCTTGAGCTCCTCGAAGGGCACCTCGATGCTGAGCCGAACCCGAGTCGGGTTCAGGGTCTCCACGGCGCTCTTCACGGTTCGGTCTCCTTGGGGGCTGACTTCAGAATCTCTGCCCGGTTTTAGAGACACGCGGGCACACAGCTTGCATAGTAACGGCAAGCAGGAGGAGACCCACAATGCGATCTTGCTGCTGGTCGGGGTGGCCGGATTCGAACCGACGACCTTCCGCTCCCAAAGCGGACGCGCTACCAAGCTGCGCCACACCCCGTCGGTGCGAGACGTAGGGTACATGGCCGCCCGCCGCGCCGTGGCAGGTTTCCGCGGTTCCACGCCGCGCGGTACTGGTGTGCGCGCAGCGGGTCCGACCCGCTACGATGCTTCTCGTGCCGCGGTCGCTCCGACCGGCGGCACCTGCGGGCGTAGCTCAATGGTAGAGCCCTAGTCTTCCAAACTAGCTACGCGGGTTCGATTCCCGTCGCCCGCTCCAGACAGCAGAAGGCCCGGCCGGTGAGTCCTTTCACCGGCCGGGCCGTCGTTGTTTCCGTCGCCGCATTCTCTCGCCCGCCGACACCCGCACCGGCCGGGGCGCCGCGGCCGGCGCCGTTCGCCGGCGCCGTTCGCCGGCGCCGTTCGCCGGCGCCGGACACCGGGCGTCCCGGCGCTAGAACTTGATCTGGTTGATCGTGTCGGCTATCGAGTTGAGGAACCTGTTGATCGACGGAGCCATGCCCGTCGACGCCAGGAAGAAGCCGAAGAGCATGGCGACGATCGCGGGACCGGCCTTGATGGATCCACCGCGGATCAACACCACAAGGACGATCGCCAACAGCAGCACCACTGACAGCGAAATGGCCACAACTGATCACAACCCTTGGTCGGTCCGCCTTGCCGGCCGGGAACGATGCCGCTCCAGCACTTCTTCTCTTCCGCTGGTCCATGGTGCCACCAACAGGCCTGTGGTTGTTGCCCGGTGACGAAACGGCGCCGACCGGATCGCGCCATCCCGCGCTCCCCGCGCGTCCGGCTCCGGGGCCCGGCGCGCGGGCGTCGCCGGGGCGCGCGGCGGCAATTTCCGGACGGTGTGATTTGCCACTCGCGGAGATAAATCCAAATCGATCGTTTCACTGCCCACACATTATGTTCACAGGTGATTCCGATAAGCCCGGGCGACCATCGAACAGCGCCCGAGGCGGGCACTGGGAGGCGTCGTTATGCGCCATTTAAGTGGGATGAGCCACCCCATATGCATACATAAGATCAGGGTAGTAAAGGTAAGCCGCGTGGGTACACGTACTGCGAATATCACAGACACCCGAGAGGGTTTTACGGAATCCCTCACGCGACGCTAGGGTTCCTCGAATGGTTCAAGCTCCACACGGATATCAGCGGGCCCCACTCCCCCTGGCGCGGGAGACGGAACCCGAAACCCCCACGGACTCACAGGCGCCGCCCAGACCGGACACAGCGCACGTACAGGCGCCCGCCCCCGGCGCCAAGAAGGAGCGCAACGCGCTCTTCGACAACGCGAAGTTCCTGGCCATCGTGCTCGTGGCCACGGCACACGCGTGGGAACCGATCATGGACGGCAGCCGCACCACGCGGGCGCTGTACATGTTCGTCTACACGTTCCATATGCCTGCATTCATCATTATCTCGGGGTATTTCTCCCGCAGTTTCGACATGCGGCCCGACCGGCTGCGTCGGCTGGTGACAGGTGTCGTCGTTCCTTATGTGATCTTCGAGACCGCCTACTCGCTCTACGACAAGTGGGGCAACAACGACCCCGGTCACGAGATCAGCCTGCTCGACCCGTACTTCCTGACGTGGTTTCTGGTCGCCCTCTTCATCTGGCGTCTCACCACGCCGATCTGGCTCAATCTGCGCTATCCGCTGACCCTCTCGCTCGTCATCGCGGTCCTCGCGTCGATCACCCCCAACATCGGCGACGACCTCGATCTGCAGCGGGTCCTCCAGTTCCTGCCGTTCTTCGTGCTGGGCCTCAAGCTCAAGCCCGAGCACTTCCAGTTGGTGCAGCGCCGGGGTGCACGGCCGGTGGCCGTCGCGGTCATGCTGGTCACACTGGTGTTCTCCTACTGGGCCGCGCCCAGAATGACGCTCAACTGGTTCTACCGGGGCACCAGCGCCCAGCAGCTCGGCGTCGACTGGTGGGAGGGCGTCGTGATGACGCTCGGCCTCACCGTCTGCGGGCTGGTGCTGACCGCCTGCTTCCTGGCCCTCGTGCCGCGCCGCAAGACCTGGTTCACCGCGCTCGGCGCCGGCACGCTCTGCGGCTATCTGCTGCACGGCCTGCTCATCAAGACCATCGAGTACGCGGGCCTGATCGACCACTACAGCTGGTTGAAGAGCCCGCTGGGCGAGGTCTTCGCGACCCTCTTCATGGCGGTGGCCGTGACGCTGTTCTGCACCCCGCCGGTGCGGCGCGTGATGCGCTTCGCGACGGAACCCGAGATGAAGTGGGCGTTCCGGTCCGACCCGGTGGAGAACGCACGGAAGCGGGAACGCGAGAAGGTTCCGGCTTGATCCGGAGGAAGACCCCGGCCCGGGGCCCCGCCTCCTGAGTTGGACCAGCAGTACCGCCCGTAGTCGAGCCCCGTCCGACGGAGAACCGTCGGCCGGGGCTCGGCTACGTAACGGGGCTCGGCCGCGTAACCGGGCGCGGCCCCATGAGGCGGTGCGGAGTGGCGGTGCGGAGTTGGGAAGTTACGACGCCGGAGCGGGTTACAGCACCGGCCCCGCGTCGCTGTCGCGGCATATCAGCAGCAGCGCCCTGTCGTCGTTGACGTCCTTGGCCACCGCCTCGATGAGATGCCACGCCGCGCCCTCGAAGGTGCTGGCCACATAGCGGTCGGCCTCCCCGCTCAGCCGGTCGATCCCCTCGCTGATATCGCGGCCGGGTGCCTCGACCAGGCCGTCCGTGAAGAGCATCAGGACGTCGCCGGGGCCGAGCGACCCCTTGGCGGCGTCGAACTCGGCGCCGTCGTAGACGCCGAGGAGCGGGCCCTCGCCCGACTTCTCCTCCCACAGGCCGCTGCCCGCGTGCAGTTGGAGCGCCGGGAGGTGGCCGGCCGACAGGAGTTCGTAGTCGCCCGTGTCCAGGTCGAGGACCAGATGGATCGAGGTGGCGAACCCCTCGTCCCAGTCCTGGCGCAGCAGATAGCCGTTGGCGGCCGGCAGGAAGTCATGGGGCGGCAGCGAGCCGAGCAGACCGCCGAAGGCGCCCGAGAGCAGGAGGGCCCGGGAGCCCGCGTCCATCCCCTTGCCGGAGACGTCCGTCAGGACGACTTCCAGGGTGCGTCCGCCGCTGGTGCGCGCGGCGACCACGAAGTCGCCCGAGAAGGACTGCCCGCCGGCCGGCCGCAGCGCCATCTCGCGGTGCCAGCCCTGTGGCAGCCGCGGCAGTTTGCTCTGGATTCGGATCCGTTCGCGCAGGTCGAAGAGCATGGTTCCGCCGCGCCGCCACGGCACCCCGACCCGGCTGCGGAACTGCGCGATGAGCAGGCCGAAGAGCCCGCAGGCGGCCACCGTGAGGACCGTGCCGGGGGTGACCGGCGCGGCGCCGTCGTCGTACGGACCGAGCTTGACGGATTCGACGATGAGGGCGGCGGCCGCCGCGGCGTAGAGGCCCAGCAGGCTCGCCGGGCGCAGCAGCAGTCCGCCGGCCACGATGGGCAGGACCAGCGTCGAGGGTGAGCACCAGACCGGGGTGAGGATGGTCGCCCAGGCCAGCGCGGGGACGGTCAGCAGGAGTGTGGCGAGGGCCAACCCTTCGGAGCCGTCGCCGCGGAAGTAGTCGACACCGGATCGGCGCAGCACTGTCCTGGCCCGGTGCACCGACTTCCGCATCCGGGCCGTGAACGCTTCTTCTCCGACGCGACCGGTCATTGCCCGGACCTTATCCACCCGTGCGGGTCCCGCGCAGGGGGACCCTGTGACCTCGCGTTCGAAATTGACTCGCCCGTCGTCGGCCCCCGCTGGTAGGGATGGCTCATGGATACCGAGCTGAAGGTTCTGCGCCGGGACAACGTGGACACCTGGTACTGGGGGCTGATGCGTGCCTTCGGCGGGGTGGACGAACCGCCGGAGGAGCGCGCGCTCTGGGACGATCTCACCGAGTTCGAGCGCTCGATCGGCGCCTGGGACGGTGACCAGTGCGTGGGCACGACGGGGGCGTTCAGCTTCAAGCTCTCGGTGCCGGGCGGCGCGTACGTACCGGCGGCGGGCGTGACCATGGTCAGTGTCGCGGCGACGCACCGGCGGCGCGGGATCCTGACGGCCATGATGCGGCGGCAGTTGGACGACGTACGAGCGCTCGGTGAGCCGCTGGCCATACTGACCGCGTCGGAGCCCGCGATCTACGGCCGGTTCGGATACGGCATCGCCTCCCGGCAGTTGACGGCCGAGATCGACACCTCGCGGGTGACGCTCGCGGTCCCGGCGGGGACCGACGCCGTACGGCTGCGGTACGCGCCGGTCGAGGAGGCGGCCGCGCAGTGCGAGGCGCTGTACGTGCGCTCCATCGGTTCGCGCCCCGGAATGCTCCAGCGGAATCCGGGCTGGGAGCGGCTGCCGCTGCTCGACCCGCCCGGCCAGCGTGAGGGTGCGTCGCCGCTGCAGTGCGTGCTTGCCGAGCGGGACGGCGAGTTGGTGGGATACGCCCGTTTCCACACGAAACCCGATTCGGATGCCGCGGGCCCCAGGGGCTCCGTCCGGCTGCGGCACATCGACGCGGTGGACCCGGCGGCGTGCGCGGCTCTGTGGCGGTTCCTGTTCAGCATTGATCTGATGACGACGCTCCACGTCCGCAACCGGCCGATGGACGACCCCTGGCAGTATCTGGTGTCGGACTTCCGCCGGTGCCGACTACAGATCCGCGATGTGCTGCATCTGCGCCTTGTGGACGTGGGGGCCGCGCTCGAAGCGCGTACCTACCGGGTCCCGGTGGATGTGGTGCTGGACGTCGAGGACGCCTTCTGCCCCTGGAACAGCGGGCGTTGGCGGCTGACCGGGGACACCGGAGGCGCGGCCTGCGTACGGAGCGACGACCCGGCAGATCTCGAACTGTCCGTACAGGAGCTGGGCGCCGCGTATCTCGGCGGTACGTCGCTCACCGCGCTGGCGGACGCCGGTCTGGTGCGGGAGCTGCGGCCGGGGTCGCTGGCCCTGGCGTCGCTCGCCTTCGGTTCGGAGAAGGCGCCCTGGCTGCCGCACGGCTTCTGAACGGCAGGGCAGGTCTCCAGTGCCGCGGCACTAGCGCTGCTGGCAGTCCGGGCACCAGAAGAGGTTGCGGGCGGCCAGCGGAGCGGTGCGGATCCCGGCGCCGCAGAGGTGGCAGGGCATCGCGGCCCGGCGGTAGACGTACACCTCACCGCCGTGGTCGTCGACCCGGGGCGCCCGGCCGGTCGCCTCGGGCATGTGTTCGGGGCGGACGGTGTCGATGCGGTTGTTCCGTACGCCCTCCCGCATCAGGGCCACCAGGTCGGCCCAGACCGCGTCCCACTCGGCGCGGGTCAAGTCCTTGCCCGCGCGGTACGGGTCGATGCCGTGCCGGAAGAGGATCTCGGCGCGGTAGACGTTGCCGACGCCCGCGATCACCTTCTGGTCCATGAGCAGGGCGGCCACGGTCGTACGGGAGCGGGAGATCCGGGACCAGGCGCGGTCGCCGGAGTCCGCGGGACGGAGCGGGTCGGGGCCGAGCCGGTCGTGTATCGCCTGCTTCTCGCCGTCCGTGATCAGCGTGCAGGTGGTCGGGCCGCGCAGGTCGGCGTACGCCTCTTCGTTGACCAGGCGCAGCCGGACCGTGTCGGTGGGAGGCACGGCGGGCGCGGTGCCGAAGTCCAGCTTCCCGAACAGACCCAGGTGGATATGGACCCAGCCGCCCGCGCCGAAGCCCAGGAACAGATGCTTTCCGTGCGCCTCGGCGGTCTCCAGGGTGTGGCGGTCGATGAGCGCCGCGCTGCCTGCGAACTTGCCCTGCGGGCTGGAGGCACGCACAGGCCGGCCGCCGAACCTCTCGAGGTGGTCGGCGGCCAGTCGGTGGATGGTGTGGCCCTCGGGCACCGGGGCGGTCCTAGTCCTTCTGCGGGTGGTGGGCCGGGACGGGCGGCAGCTCGCCGGTCGCCTCGTACGCGGTGAGCATGTCGATGCGGCGCTGGTGGCGCTCCTCGCCGGAGTACGGGGTGTTGAGGAAGATCTCCACGAACTTCACCGCCTCCTCCTGCGTGTGCATCCGGCCGCCGACGGAGATGACGTTGGCGTTGTTGTGCTCGCGGCCGAGCGCGGCGGTCTGCTCGCTCCAGGCGAGCACCGCCCGGACACCCTTGACCTTGTTGGCCGCGATCTGCTCACCATTGCCGGAGCCGCCGATGACGACGCCGAGGCTGTCGGGGTCCGCGGCCGTCTTCACGGCGGCCCGGAGGCAGAACGGCGGGTAGTCGTCCACGGCGTCGTAGATGTGGGGACCGCAGTCCACGGGCTCATGACCGTGGGCGGTGAGCCACTCGACGAGGTGGGTCTTGAGTTCGTAACCGGCATGATCGGAACCGAGGTACACGCGCATGCTTCGAGTGTGGCACGCCGGGTAGGTGGGTCCCCTGGTCGGGGCACGTCTTGCGTGACCCGTTCGCGACAATTAAGGACAGAGAGCATGAGTGCTGCACCTCCTTCGCGGGTCGTCGGCAGATCGCCCGACGGCGATTCCCCTGACGGACTTCAGGCAGGACTGAAGAACCGCCATCTCTCGATGATCGCCATCGGTGGTGTGATCGGCGCGGGGCTGTTCGTGGGCTCCGGGGCCGGGATCAACGCCGCGGGCCCGGGCATTCTGCTCTCGTACGCGCTGACCGGACTGCTCGTCGTCCTGGTGATGCGGATGCTGGGCGAGATGGCCGCGGCGGATCCGGTCTCCGGTTCCTTCTCCACGTACGCCGACCGGGCGCTCGGCCGGTGGGCCGGGTTCACCATCGGCTGGCTCTACTGGTTCTTCTGGGCCGTGGTGCTGGCGGTGGAAGCGACCGCGGCCGCGTCGATCCTCACCGGGTGGGTGCCGGCGATACCGCAGTGGGCGTGGGCGCTCCTGGTGATGCTGGTGCTGACCGGCACCAACCTGGTCTCGGTCGGCTCCTTCGGCGAATTCGAATTCTGGTTCGCCGGGATCAAGGTCGTCTCGATCATTGCCTTCATCGTCATCGGGCTGCTTGCCGTGTTCGGCCTGCCGCCGGGCCACGACCCGGCCGGGATGAGCAATCTGACCGGGCACGGCGGATTCCTGCCGAACGGGCCGGGCGCGATCCTCTCCGGGATGCTGCTGGTCGTCTTCTCGTTCATGGGCTCGGAGATCGTGACGCTGGCCGCCGCCGAGTCGCCCAACCCGGTGGTTGCCGTCCGCAAGGCGGTCAACAGCGTGATCTGGCGGATCGCGCTGTTCTACATCGGCTCGATCTTCGTCATCGTCACACTGCTGCCGTGGGACTCCAAGGCGGTCACCGCCAGTCCGTACGTGGCCGTGCTCGACTCGCTGAAGATCCCCGGCGCCGGCACGATCATGGACATCGTGGTGCTGACCGCGGTGCTCTCCTGTCTCAACTCCGGTCTGTACACGGCCTCCAGGATGGCCTTCTCGCTCGGTCAGCGCGGTGACGCCCCGAAGGCGTTCGCCACGGTCAACCGGGGCGGCGTGCCCGCCGTCGCGATCTGGGCCTCCGTCGCGTTCGGCTTTGTCGCGGTGTTCTTCAACTACATCGCCCAGGACACCGTCTTCCAGTTCCTGCTGAACTCGTCGGGCGCGGTGGCCCTCTTCGTCTGGCTGGTCATCTGCTTCTCGCAGCTGCGGATGCGCCGCAGGATCGAGCGGGAGAACCCGGAGCTGCTGACCGTACGGATGTGGCTTTACCCGTATCTGACCTGGGCGACGATCGCCCTGATCCTCTTCGTGGTCGGCTACATGCTGTACGACACCGACGGGCGCAAGCAGATGCTGCTCTCGGTGCTGGTGGGCGCGCTGGTACTGGTGGTCGCGGTGGTACGGGACCGTCGGCGGAAGGCCGTCGCGGAGGCGGCCCCGGCCGCGGCCGACGGCTGATCCGTACACCACCCCACGCATGCGGGAGGGGTCGCACCCGGCGAACCGGGTGCGACCCCTCCCGCATTTCTGCCTGTCGGTCGCGGGTCAGCCGCGGCGGCCCGCCAGCTTCCAGGCGCTCGGCAGCGCGCCCATCGCGAGGGCCGCCTTCAGCGCGTCGCCGATGAGGAACGGGACCAGACCGGCGGCGATGGCCGCGGAGGCCGACAGGCCGGTGGTCAGCGCCAGGTACGGGACACCGATCGCGTAGATGATCGCAGAGCCGAGCACCATGGTCCCCGCGGTGCGCAGCACGGACCGGTCACCGCCGCGCCGGGCCAGCGCGCCGACCACGGCCGATGCGAGCAGCATGCCCAGGACGTAGCCGAACGTGGCGCCGCCGGCGCCCGACGCGCCGCCGGCGAACCACGGCACACCCGCCATGCCCACCAGTGCGTACACCGCGAGGGAGAGGAAGCCGCGGCGCGCGCCGAGCGAGGCGCCGACCAGGAGCGCGGCGAAGGTCTGTCCGGTGACCGGGACCGGGGAGCCGGGGATCGGCACGGCGATCTGCGCGGCAATGCCGGTGAGCGCGGCGCCGCCGAGCACGAGCGCGATGTCGCGCGTACGGGTGGCAGGCAGCAGGTCGGCGAGAACCGCTCCGGGGCGGGTGGTGGCGGCAGCAGTACTCATCGGGACTCCGCGGGTGAGGGCAGGTGGGAACAGCCTGACGTTAGCGCGGCGGCCCGCCCCGGATCACCATCAGCGGCCCACAAAGCGGTGGTTGGGGCTTTGGTTGGTTTCATACAAAGCGAGTGGTTGAACCATCTCCCCGCGTGATGCTCGTCACTGAAGGTCCGGGGCAGGTGCATCTCCGTTGCGGAACAGGTGGCCACTTGGGGACACTGTGAGATCTCACCAAAATGACCGGCCAGATCGCCCAGCCGAAACGTCCAGCGCCACCCTCCAGAGCATCGCGAGCATTGACATGTCCGAACCACTCCAGGCGGAGCCACTCTCCGCCGGTCTCAAGCAGCGCCATCTGACCATGCTCGGCCTGGGCGGGGTGATCGGCGCCGGGCTCTTCGTGGGTTCGGGCGCGGGCATCGCGGTCGCGGGCCCCGGCATCGTCGTCTCCTATCTGATCGCGGGCACGCTCGCGATGCTGGTGATGCGGATGCTGGGCGAGATGTCGTCGGCGCTCCCCGCGTCCGGTTCGTTCTCGGTGCACGCGGAGCGGGCGCTGGGGCGCTGGGCCGGATTCACGGTGGGGTGGCTGTACTGGTTCCTGCTGGTGGTCGTCCTCGCGGTGGAGGCGACGGCCGCGGCCCAGATAGCCAACGGCTGGGTGCCCGGCATACCGCAGTGGACCTGGGTGCTGGTCTTCATGGTGGTCTTCACCGTCGCCAACCTCGCGGCCGTGCGGAACTTCGGCGAGTTCGAGTTCTGGTTCGCGGCGCTGAAGGTCGGCGCGATCGTCCTCTTCCTGGCACTCGGGCTGCTGGCGGTCTTCGGCGTGCTCCCGGACACCGACCCGGTCGGGATGACCAACCTCACCGGGAAGGGCGGCTTCCTGCCGCACGGCTGGCACGGCGTCATCTCCGGTGTGCTCGCGGTCGTCTTCGCCTTCGGCGGTCTTGAGGTCGTGACGATCGCCGCAGCCGAGACGCAGAACCCGGTGCGCGCGGTCAGCCGGGCGGTGCGCAGCGCGGTGGTCCGGATCCTCTTCTTCTACGTGGGGTCGATGCTTGTCATCGTGACGGTGCTGCCCTGGAGCGCGCAGAAGGCGGGGCTCTCGCCGTATGTGACGGTGCTCGACTCCATCGGCGTGCCGTCCGCGGGCGCCATCATGAACATCGTCGTCTTCGTCGCGATGCTGTCCGCGCTGAACGCCAATCTGTACGGTTCATCGCGGATGATCTTCTCGCTGGCCGAGCGGGGCGAGGCGCCGCGCGGGCTGCTCAAGGTCACCGGCAGCGTGCCGCGCCGGGCGGTCCTCGCCTCCGTCACCTTCGGCTTCGTGTCGGTCCTGCTCAATCTGGAGTGGCCGGACTCGGTCTTCCTCTACATGCTCAACGCGGTCGGCGCGGTGCTGCTGTTCGTCTGGGCCCTGATCGCCGCCTCCCAGCTGCGGCTGCGCCGCAAGATCGAGCGGGACACCCCGGAGCTGCTGCAGCTGAGGATGTGGGGCTTCCCGTGGCTGACCTGGGTGACGCTGGTCGGTCTGGCCGCCGTCTTCGTCCTGATGCTGACCGATGCCACGGCGCGTCCGCAGCTGCTGTGGTCGCTGGGCGCGACGGCCGTGGTACTGGTGGCCGCGGGCGTACGGGAGTTGAGCGCCCGGCGCGGTTAGAGGGCATCGCTGGAAGCTGACGCGATCCAGAGGCAGAGGTACCGGAAGGGGCGGGCGCCGTACAGGGCGCCCGCCCTTCCGGCTGTCCGCGTCCCACCGCACCGCATGACGCCCGGAGGGCAGTACGGCGAACCCTCCCGAACATATACCGCACCTGCTGCTAACCTGCACTTGCATATAGGTTGCAATAAGGAGTCGGAGGGCTCGGACGACATGGCGACTTACACACTTCCTGAACTTCCGTACGACTACGCGGCGCTGGAACCGGTGATCAGCCCCCAGATCATCGAGCTGCACCACGACAAGCACCACGCGGCGTATGTGAAGGGCGCGAACGACACGCTGGAGCAGCTGGCGGAGGCGCGCGACAAGGACCAGTGGGATGCGGTGAACGGGCTGGAGAAGAACCTCGCGTTCCATCTCTCCGGTCACATCCTGCACAGCATCTACTGGCACAACATGACCGGTGACGGCGGCGGTGAGCCCCTCGACAAGGACGGCACCGGTGAGCTCGCCGGTGCGATCGCCGAGTCGTTCGGCTCCTTCGCCAAGTTCAAGGCCCAGCTGACCAAGGCCGCTGCGACCACCCAGGGTTCGGGCTGGGGCGTCCTCGCGTACGAGCCGGTCAGCGGGCGGCTCATCGTCGAGCAGATCTACGACCACCAGGGCAACGTCGGCCAGGGCTCGGTGCCCGTCCTGGTCTTCGACGCCTGGGAGCACGCCTTCTATCTGCAGTACAAGAACCAGAAGGTGGACTTCATCGAGGCGATGTGGAAGGTCGTCAACTGGCAGGACGTGGCCAGGCGTTACGCGGCGGCCAAGGAGCGCTCCGACGTGCTGCTGCTCGCACCGTGACGGCGTAGCCCACGACGACGTGACCCCACGACGTCCTGCTCGTGATCGTCTTCTCAACCTTCACCTGCGGGCGGATGAAAACAGCCGGCCTCCACGAGGACATGACTCGCGGAGGCCGGCTGTCTGTCAGCGCCGGTCGGCCCAGGAATTCAGTCGAAGGCTCAGTCGAAGACCGGGCCCTGCGTGCGGGTCCGCTTGATCTCGTAGAAGCCGGGGATCGAGGCCACCATCAGAGTGCCGTCCCAGAGCTTCGCCGCGTCGTCGCCCTTGGGGGCCGGGGTGACGACCGGACCGAAGAACGCGATCTGCTCGCCGTCCGTGCCGGGGACCGCGATGACGGGGGTGCCGACCTCCTGGCCGACCTTGTCGATGCCGTCGTGGTGGGAGGCGCGCAGCTCCGCCTCGTAGTCGAACGGGCTCTGGTCCGCGTAGTCGAGCAGCTCGGCGGGCAGACCCACCTCGTCCAGCGCGGCCGCGATGGCCTCACGGGTCGGGCCCTGGCCCTCGTTGTGGAAACGGGTGCCCAGCGCGGTGTACAGCTTGCCGACGACCTCGTCACCGTGCTTCTGCTGGGCGGCGACGACGACCCGCACCGGCGCCCAGGCCTTGACGGCGAGCATCTCGCGGTACGCCTCGGGCAGCTCGTCGACCCGGTCCTCGTTGAGGACGGCCAGACTCATCACGTGCCAGCGGACCTCGATGTCCCGGACCTTCTCGACCTCAAGCATCCAGCGGGACGTCATCCACGCCCATGGGCACAGCGGATCGAACCAGAAGTCGACGGGGGTCTTCTCGGACATGTCTCTCCTCGGGAGGCGCACTTCTCTACTGCGGCAACTCTTCCCGTGCAACACCCGGGGGCGGCCCCGCCATTCCCGGCTGCCTCCCCCGAGCAGTGCGTGGGAGGATTCGGATACGGATCGTATACACGAAGGAGTGCCCGTGCCCGGTGAGAATCTGTCCCGCGACGAAGCCCGGAGGCGGGCCGAGCTCCTCTCTGTCGACGGGTACACGGTCGCCCTCGATCTGCGCTCGGCGGTCGGGAACGCCCCTGACGGCGAGCCGCGTACGTTCCGCTCGGTGACGACGGTGCGGTTCCGTTCAGCCGATGCGGGTGTCTCCACCTTCGCCGATCTGATCGCGCCGTCGGTGACCTCGGTGACGCTGAACGGCCGGGAGCTGGACCCGGCCGCCGTCTTCGACGGGGCCCGGATCGCGCTCGACGGGCTCGCCACCGAGAACGTCCTGGTCGTGGACGCGCAGTGCGCGTACAGCAGGACCGGCGAGGGCCTGCACCGCTTCGTCGACCCGGAGGACGGCGAGGTCTATCTCTACACGCAGTACGAGCCCGCCGACTCGCGCCGCGTCTTCACCAACTTCGAACAGCCCGACCTGAAGGCGCCCTACACCTTCGAGGTGACCGCGCCCGACGGCTGGACGGTGTGGAGCAACGGTGTCGGCGAGCAGACCGACGGGGTGTGGAACTTCGCGGAGACCAAGCCGATCTCCACGTACATCACCGCGGTCGTCGCCGGCCCGTACCACCACGTGACGGATGTCTACCGCCGGACCCTGGCCGACGGGACCGAGCTGGAGATCCCGCTCGGCGCGCTGTGCCGCAAGGGCCTCGCCAGGCACTTCGACGCCGAGGACATCTTCCTGGTGACCAAGCAGGGGCTTGACTTCTTCCACGACCATTTCGACTTCCCGTACCCATTCGGCAAGTACGACCAGGCCTTCGTGCCCGAGTACAACCTCGGCGCGATGGAGAACCCGGGTCTGGTGACGTTCCGCGAGGAGTACGTCTACCGGGGCAAGGTGACGCGCGCGGCGTACGAGCGCCGGGCCAACGTCATCCTGCACGAGATGGCCCATATGTGGTTCGGCGATCTCGTCACCATGGTCTGGTGGGACGACCTGTGGCTGAAGGAGTCCTTCGCGGACTTCATGGGCTCCTTCTCGATGGTGAACGCCACCCGCTTCACCGACGGCTGGATCACCTTCGCCAACAACCGCAAGGCCTGGGCGTACCGTGCCGACCAGCTGCCGTCGACCCATCCGGTCACGGCCGACATCCGTGACCTGGAGGACGCCAAGCTCAACTTCGACGGGATCACCTACGCCAAGGGCGCGTCGGTGCTCAAGCAACTGGTCGCCTACGTAGGGCAGGACGCCTTCCTTGAGGGCGCCCGCCGCTACTTCAAGCGGAACGCGTACGGGAACACCCGCCTCGGCGATCTGCTGTCCGTACTGGAGGAGACCAGCGGCCGGGACATGGTGTCCTGGTCGCGCTCCTGGCTCCAGACTGCCGGGGTCAACTCGCTGACGCCCGCCATCGTCCACGACGCGGAGTGCCGCGTCACGGAGCTGGCCATCCTCCAGGACGCGGCCGAGTCGCACCCCGAACTGCGGCCCCACCGGGTCGCTGTCGGGCTGTACCGGGTCGAGGACGGGACGCTGGTGCGGTACGCGCGCGCCGAGGCCGACGTGTCGGGTCCCCGTACGGTCGTGGCCGAACTGACCGGTGCCGAGCGGCCCGACCTGGTGCTGGTGAACGACGACGACCTCACGTACTGCAAGATCCGCTTCGACGAGGGCTCGCTGGACACGCTCCGCGAGCACCTCGGCGACATCACCGATCCGCTCGCGCGGGCACTCTGCTGGTCGGCGCTGTGGAACCTGACCCGGGACGCGCTGATGCCGGCCAGGGACTTCATCGCCCTGGTCCTGCGGTTCGCCGGCCGCGAGTCGGACATCGGCGTGCTCCAGATGCTGCACGCCTGGGCGCGGAGCGCGCTGCTGCACTACGCGGCGCCCGAGTGGCGCGAGGAGGGCGGGCAGCTGCTCGCCGAGGGCGCGCTGCGCGAACTGCGGCTGGCCGGGCCCGGCAGCGAGGCCCAGCTGACCTGGGCACGCTTCTTCGCGGCGACCGCGACGACGGACACCGATTTCCAGCTGATCCAGGGGCTGCTCGACGGCTCGGCGAAGATCGACGGGCTCGATGTGGACCAGGAGCTGCGCTGGGAGCTGCTGGCCCCGCTCGCCTCGCACGGTGTCGCCGACGAGCAGGGCATCGCGGCGGAGCTGGCCCGCGACGACACGGCGTCCGGCAAGCGGCACGAGGTGCGCGCGCTCGCCTCGCGCCCCTCGGCGGAGGTCAAGGCCGAGGCGTGGACGGCGCTCGTGGAGTCCGACACGCTCTCCAACGCGCTGGTGGAGGCGACGATCGGCGGGTTCGGGCAGGCGTCGCAGCGTGAGCTGACCGCCCCGTACGCGCCGAAGTACTTCGAGGTCATCGAGCGCATCTGGACCGAGCGTTCGATCCAGATCGGGATGCTCGTCGTGCGGGGCCTCTTCCCGGGGCTGCAGGACAACCGGTCGACGCTGGACGCGACGGACGCCTGGCTGGAGGGGCACCAGGACGCGGCGCCCGCGCTGCGCCGGCTCGTCCTGGAGGCGCGGGACGACCTGGCGCGGGCGCTGCGCGCCCAGGAGTGCGATGCCGGCGCGGGGTCCGCGGCGGACCGGGCCGTCTGAGAGCCCGCGCCGCAGTCTGAAAAGCAGTCGGCTGCTCCATGAGCGGGCCGTCGCCTGGGCCAATCGGGCGACGGCCTGCTCGGCCATCGAACGCGCTTACTTTAGGACGGTGTTGTCCGGTTTTGCCGACAGTTGTGTAACAGGGGTTAGCGGGCGGCGGGAGCATGGGCATCTCCGGTGCATGAACCGCGATACCTCCCTCTGCGGGGAGACCTCGTCCCCGCTCTCCCCCCGTTCCCTCTGTCACTCCGCCGGCGTCCACAGCCGGGTGCTCTCTGCGCCGCAACTGCGCGAGCACGGGGTGACGGCGGCCCGCGCGGCCGCCCAGTGCCGGCCCGGAGGCCCCTGGCAGCAGCTGCTGCCAGGGGTCTTCGTGCTGCACCCGGGCCCGCCGACCGGTGAGGAACGGGTGCACGCCGCGCTGCTGTATGCCGGGCGGCCCCCGGCGGAGCGGTCCGGGAAGGTGCCGTCCCAGCCGCGCCGGGGCGCGGGGCAGGGCGCTCCGGTACAGGACGCCTCGCTTCATGACGCTCCGGTGCAGGGCGCTTCGCCGGCCGGTCCTGTCCAGTACGGCAACACGATGGTCACCGGCCTCGCGGCGCTCGCACTGCACCGCTTCTCGGCCGCTCCCCCGCTGCTCTCCGTCGACCGGATCGACGTGCTGGTGCCGCGCACCCGCAGGCTCCGCTCCACCGGCTGCGCCCGGATCGTCCGCGCGCACACCCTGCCGGGGGCCCAGCGGATCGACGGGGTGCCGGTGGCGCCCGTGGAGCGCGCGCTGGCCGACGCGGTCGCCGAACTCTCGGACGCGGACGCGGTACGCCGGCTCCTCACCGAGGCCGTGCGCGGCGGGCACTGCGAACCGGCCGCCCTGGTCAGGGAACTGACCCTGGCCCGGCTGCTCTCGCGCGAGCAGGTGTCGGACGCGGTGGACTCGCTGCTCGCGGAGGGGCGTTCACTCGCCGAGGACCGGCTCTACGGTCTGGTGCGTGACCACGCGCTGCCCGGCCCGCTGTGGAACGTGGAGCTGCGGCTTCCCGGCGGGCCCTCGCTGGGCGGTGTGGACGCCTACTGGCCCGACGAGGCAGTGGCGGTGGAGCTTGACACCCGGGCGGCGCCCCGCGCGCGTTCCGGTCACAGGACCGGAGGGGCGGCCGACTGCGATGGGGATGTGCTCGGTTCGCCGTACGCCCGCAAGCGCGACCATCTGGAGCGGCTCGGCATCACCGTCGTACATCTGACGCCTGCCAAGCTGCGTGACGCACCGGCGCAGCAGGCGACGGTGGTGCGCACCGCACTGATGGCCGCCGAGGACCGTGCACCCGCCGCCCGTGTGGTGGTCCTGCCACGCTGACCCGGGACCCAGGGCCCGGGCACCGTGAGCAGGAGAGCCGGGGCGCCGGCGGTCGGGCGCCGCGGGCGGCAGCGCCGGCGGTCGGGCGCCGCGGGCGGCAGCGCCCCCGGGGCGCGGATCAGCGCTTCTTGAGGACCAGTTCGGTGTTCCGGTCACCCGCCGTTCCCGAGAGATCCGTACGGGAGCCGGGCGCGTTGAAGGACAGCTCCCGGTAGAGCGCGGCGAGGCCGGTCTGGGAGAGGTCGGTGAAGTCCGTACGGTGCGGGGCCGCCGACTCGACCAGGGTGGTGAAGAGCGAGAGCGTGCCGTCCTTGTTGTCGACCAGCTCGAAGACCCGGGCGAGCTGCGGGAAGTCGATGTGCGACGCGGTGGTGACCTCCCAGAAGGAGCCGTGCGGCTGGATCTTGTTGCGGTGGCTGTGTCCGTTGATCCAGGCGACCGCGTTGCGGTGCTTGCCGAGCAGCGCGACGATCTCGGCGCCCGAGTGGTTCCGCTCACCGGGGCGGGCCGGGTCGGGGTGCGTGTTGGTGATGGTCCAGCTGTTGTGGTGGCTGAAGACCAGGACGTGTTCGCCCGTGCGGGCCTTGAGGGTCCGCTCCAGCCAGTTCAGCTGCGCGGTGCCGACCGTGCCGGTGAAGTGGCCGCCCCTGCCGGTGGTGTCGAGGCTGATCCCGAGGACGCCGGGTGCGACCCGGAAGGTGTAGTAGAGGGTGTCGCTGTCGAGGTTGGCCCGGGTGTAACCGTGCCCCACCGGCCCGGCGCCCGCGTGTGCGGGGTCGAGGTGGGCGGTGAGGTACTCGCGCGGGGTGAACGGGGCGCGGGCCGGGTCCGGGGTGATGTGGCGCAGGTCCTTGCTGTGCCTGCGGACCAGGGCGGCGAAGTGGCTGCCGTCGAAGTCCCCGTTCCGCTGGTCGGCGGCCAGCTGGGTCCGCGCCTCGGCGGCCGGGATCTCGTACAGCTTCCGCCCGCCGACCGCGAAGTCGGCGAGGAAGTGCCCCCGGGCCGCCATGGATCCGCTGGTGAGCGAGTCGTGGTTGCCGACGGTCGAGTACCAGGGCATCCGCAGCCCCGGGCTGTTCACCGAGCGGACGGCCGCCGCGAGGAAGCCCTCGACGCGCGGGAAGCCGCGCTGCTTGTCCGTGTCGCGCAGGGCCGTGTCCGGGTGCCAGAAGTGCTTGATGCCGGAGTCCTGGACCCCTTCGTAGCGGTGCGGGTCACCGGTGTTGGGGGTGATACGGCCCCCGCTCATCACCTTGAGGAACCAGCCGAGTTCGGCGTGGGAGTTGTTGTCGGTGTTGTCCCCGGTGGTCATCACGAAGGAGAGCGGCGCACCGGTGGCGGGGCCCGCGCGCAGCGCGTTGACGCGTTCGACCAGGGAAACGGCGCCCGGCACCGTGAGTGCTTCCTGAGGGCGCCAGGCGGCGGTGTCGGCGGGACGCAGGAACTCGCCGCGCACCGGGTGCTGGACATCGGTGAGGTGCAGATCGGTGAGCTGGACGAAGGCGGCGAGCGTGGTGCGCCGGGCGGCACGGCCGGCGCCCGCTGGGGCGAGGCCGTCCCGTACGACCCGGTCCCAGCCGGGGCCGTCGCCCAGCCGCCGGTAGCCGCTGCCCGGGTCGCCGGTGCGGGGGGCCGCCGATGTGAGCAGGGTGGTGCCGGCCGGTGACGGCCCGGCGGGGGTGGTGGGTGCGGTGGGTGCGGAGCGGAGGGCGGCGGGTACGGCGGCGCCGGGCGTGGCCGGAGCGGGCGCGGCGGAAGCGCCGCCCCCGGTCCCGATGGCCGTACCGACGCCGGCCGATACGGCCGCTGCCCCGGCGACGGCGAGAAAGGCGCGGCGGTCGAGTGCGCGGGCGGCGGAAGCATACGTGACATGGCTCGGTCTCCCCGGGTGCGGACGCGTCTGCTTGGGCTGCGGGGCTGGAATTCCCCCGCTCCTCTGGATGGTTGGCAGCGGGCATGACCTGTGCGTGAACGAGGCCGCAACAGGCAACGCCGATCACCGCACAGGGATCACCCGCGGCCGGCAGGACGGCGGCGCGTCCCGGGCGGCGGAGTTGATCCGTTTCGGCCCGCTATGACCGGGGTGGCGTATGGCGGAAGACCGCCAAGGGGCGGCCTCCCGGCGGGCAACTCTCCCCAAGAGAGGGTCATTTAGGTAAAGCTCCGGTCATCAAGCTCCGGATTCCGGACCTTTTCTTCCACATACAGGGATGTAGATGAGCCTCGAATTCTCCAGCTCCATAACCCGGGCGAGACGCACGGCCCGGGTCGCCGCCGCCGCGGGCGTGGTTCTCGCCCTCGCCGCGGCCGGCGTCGCGCCCGCGGTCGCCGCCGCAGGTCAGGACAGGCCCGCGCCCGCCGGTGCGAAGGCCGCGAAGCCTGCCGGGTCCGCGTCGGACAAGCTCGGTGCGTCCGACGCGCAGCTGCTCGGCCGGGCCGAGCAGGACGGTACGAAGTCCGTGACCGTCATGGTCGCCACCGCCCCGGGCGCGACCGCCCAGGTGCGCAAGCAGTTCGATGCCGTACCCGGCGCGATCGTCGGCAGGACCGACGACAAGCTGGGTTACGTACGGGCCACCCTGCCGACTCCGAGTGCGGGTGCGGCCGTCAAGGCGGCCGGGAAGCTCTCATCCGTCCACGGCATCGACCTCAAGCAGGAGATCGAGCTGGACGACCCGACCCCGGCGGGTGACACCGCGAAGGGCGCCAAGTCCAGTGCGTCGGCCGGACCTTACGGCGCTCCGGGCCGGAACACCCCGGCCAGGAACCCGTACAACCCGTCCTTCGAGACGGGCGCGGTGGACTTCGTGAAGCAGCACCCGGAGTCCGACGGCCGGGGTGTGAGCATCGGCATCCTCGACTCCGGTGTCGACCTGGGCCACCCCGCGCTGCGGAAGACCAGCACCGGCGAGCGGAAGATCACCGACTGGGTGACCGCGACGGACCCGGTCTCCGACGGCGACGGCACCTGGCTGCGGATGAACACCGCCGTGACCGGCCCGTCCTTCACCGCGGCGGGCCGCACCTGGCAGGCTCCGGCCGGTTCGTACCGCTTCCAGACCTTCGCCGAGAAGGTCACCACCGGCGGCGACGAGGCGGGCGACCTCAACCGGGACGGCGACACCAGCGACGTGTGGGGCGTGCTGTACGACCCGGCCGCGGGGACCGTGCGGGTGGATCTGAACGGCGACGGTGACTTCACCGACGACGTCGCGATGAAGCCGTACAAGGACAAGTTCCAGATCGGCTACTTCGGCAAGGACGATCCGAAGACGGATGTCGTCGAGCGCGTCCCCTTCGTGGTCGAGAACCGGAAGAACGTCGTCTACAACGCGGCGGGCGACACCTCCGACTACGTCAACATCGGTGTCATCCAGAGCGAACACGCCACCCATGTCGCGGGCATCACCGCGGCGAACGGCCTGTTCGGGGGCGCGATGAACGGTGCGGCGCCCGGCGCGAAGATCGTCTCGTCGCGTGCCTGCACCTGGAGCGGCGGCTGCACCAACGTCGCCCTCACCGAAGGCATGATCGATCTGGTCGTCAACCGCGGCGTGGACATCGTGAACATGTCGATCGGAGGGCTGCCACCGCTCAACGACGGCAACAACGCGCGGGACGAGCTCTACAAGCGCCTCATCGACACCTACGGCGTCCAGCTCGTCATCTCGGCGGGCAACGAGGGCCCCGGCGTCAACACCATCGGCGACCCCGGCCTGGCCGACCACGTGATCTCCGTCGGCGCGACCGTCTCCAAGGAGACCTGGGCGGCCGACTACGGGTCAGGCGTGACGAAGAAGAACGACATGATGCCGTTCTCCTCGCGCGGCCCGCGTGAGGACGGCGGCTTCACCCCGACGCTCTCGGCGCCCGGCGCGGCCATCAACTCCACCCAGACCTGGCTCCCCGGCGCTCCGGTGAAGGAGGCGGGCTACCCGCTGCCCGCCGGGTACTCGATGCTCCAGGGCACCTCGATGGCCTCCCCCCAGGCCGCAGGCGCCGGCGCGCTGCTCCTCTCGGCCGCGAAGCAGCAGCACATCGAGCTGCCCCCGGCCGATCTGCGTACCGCGCTCACCAGCACCGCCACCCACATCAAGGGCGTACCGGCGCACGCCGAGGGCGCGGGCCTGATCAACATCATCGGCGCCTGGAAGACCATCAGGAAGAGCGCGGACTCCCGGCAGGGTCCCGCGCACGAGTACCGGGTCGACGCTCCGGTCGACACCGCGATCGACGAGGCCCTGAAGACCCCCGGGCACGGCGCCGGCATCTACGACCGCGAGGGCGGTCTGAAGGCCGGGCAGCAGAAGACGTACAAGGTCACCGTCGTGCGGACCACCGGGCCCGACCGGCCCGTCGCGCACCGGCTGTCCTTCCGGAACAACGACGGCACCTTCTCGCTGGCCGGGCCGGCCCAGGTGTCCCTGGCGCTGAACAGGGCGGTGACCGTGACCGTCCGGGCGAAGCCCGCATCGGCAGGGGTGCACAGCGCCATCCTCCAGCTCGACGACCCGAGGACGGTGGGCACCGACCAGCAGATCATGACCACCGTGGTCGTATCGGAGCCGCTCGCCAAGCCCTCGTACACCGTCAAGCACTCCGGCTCGGTGCAGCGCAACAGCACCACGTCGTACTTCCTGACGGTGCCGGAGGGCGCCAAGGCCCTTGAGGTCGGGATGAGCGCGCTGCGGTCGGGCAGCCAGACGCGGTTCATCTCGATCCACCCGTACGGGGTTCCGGTGGACGATACCGGGACGCCCAGCTGCTACCCGAACTACGACAACCCGGCCAACACCTGCCGTCCGGAGCTGCGCTCCTACCCGGACCCGGCGCCCGGTGTCTGGGAGATCGAGGTCGAGGCCCGCCGTACCTCTCCCTACCTCGACAACCCGTACAAGCTGGATGTGGCGCTGCTCGGCGCCGCCTTCGACCCGGCCGTCCAGACCCTCCCCGAGGCCAGGACGGGCACTCCGGCCCCGGTCGACTGGACGGTACGTAACGGCTTCGCCGCCATCGAGGGCAAGCTGAGGGGCGGCCCGCTCGGCTCGTCCGAGGATGCGACGCCGACCCTCGAGGAGGGCGAGAGCCGGACCACCACGGTCACCGTCCCCGAAGGCGTCGACCGGTTCGACGTGTCCATCGGCGGGACCTCCGACACCGGCGCCGACCTGGATCTCTACGTCTACCGGGGCGCCACCCAGGTCGGCTCGTCCGCGGCCGGCGGCTCTGACGAGTCGGTCAGCCTGCTGAAGCCGGCCGCCGGTACGTACACCGTCGAGGTGGACGCCTACGCGGTCCCGGCCGGGTCGACGGTGTACAGCTACCGCGATGTGTACTTCGCCCCGTCGCTCGGCTCGGTCGAGGTCGACGCGTCGAAGACGGTGAAGCTCGCCACCGGGGCGTCGGCCGGGCTCGGTGCCCGGATCGTCGCCGCCGGACCGGCACCCGCCGGACGCGAGCTCTTCGGCCAGGTGCAGCTGCTGAACGCCGGCGGTACGGTCGCGGGCACGGGCAGCGTCCGGATCGCGAAGGTCACACCGTAACTGTGTGAAACGCCGTAACCGGGCGGAATAAGGTGTGAACAACAGGGGAGCGGGGCAGGCGCCAGGATCGGCGCCCGCCCCGCTGTCCGTTCCCCGGACAATGGATTGGACAAGGCGCCGCCGGTCGTACGCATGATGGTGTGATCGGCCGTGGCCGCCCATGGCCAGCAATGACGCGCAGCAGGTGCGCAGTGAGTACGGAGGAGTCACCGTGAGGGTCGGAATCGTCGGAGCCACCGGTCAGGTCGGCACAGTCATGCGCAAGATCCTCGCTGAGCGGGAGTTCCCGGTCGACGAGCTGCGGCTGTTCGCCTCCGTGCGCTCCGCGGGCACCACCCTCGCCTGGCAGAGCAAGGGCATCACCGTCGAGGACGCGGCCACGGCCGACTACTCGGGGCTGGACATCGTGCTCTTCTCGGCGGGCGGCGCCACCTCCAAGGCGCTCGCGGAGAAGGTCGCCGCGCAGGGACCCGTCGTGATCGACAACTCCTCCGCCTGGCGCCGCGACCCCGAGGTACCGCTGGTGGTCTCCGAGGTCAACCCGCACGCCATCGCCGACCGCCCCAAGGGCATCATCGCCAACCCGAACTGCACGACGATGGCCGCGATGCCGGTGCTGCGCCCGCTGCACGACGAGGCCGGTCTCGAGGCGCTGATCGTCGCCACCTACCAGGCCGTTTCCGGCTCGGGTGTGGCCGGTGTCGCCGAGCTGCACGGCCAGGCGTCCAAGGTCGTCCCCGAAGCCGACCGGCTGACGCACGACGGCAGCGCGGTGGACTTCCCCGAGCCCGGCGTCTACAAGCGCCCGATCGCCTTCAACGTGCTGCCGCTGGCCGGTTCGATCGTCGAGGACGGGTCCTTCGAGACGGACGAGGAGCAGAAGCTCCGCAACGAGTCCCGCAAGATCCTGGAGATCCCCGAGCTGAAGGTCTCCGGCACCTGCGTCCGGGTCCCGGTCTTCTCCGGCCACTCCCTCCAGATCAACGCACGCTTCGCCCGCCCCCTCACGGTGGAGCGCGCCTACGAGCTGCTGGAGGCGGCCCCGGGTGTGGAGATCTCCGAGATCCCGACCCCCCTCCAGGCCGCCGGTACGGACCCGTCGTACGTGGGCCGTATCCGCAACGACGAGACCGTGGAGAACGGCCTCGCCCTCTTCGTCTCGAACGACAACCTCCGCAAGGGCGCCGCGCTGAACGCCGTCCAGATCGCGGAGCTGGTGGCGGCGGAGCTGCGCGGCTGAGCCACCCACCCTCAGAGTGCCAGGTGCCGCCGCAATGCCGTGTCCAGCTCGGACAGCCGTTGCGGCGGCACACTGCCGATCCGGCGCAGCAGCCGCTCCACCGCGACAGCACGGACCTGCTCGCACTGGGCCTTGGAATCCTGTACGAGGCCTGACTCCGCCGCCCTGAGAAGGACCTGAAAGGGAAAGACCCTCGCCGTGTTCGAGGTCACGGGTACGACGGTGACGACTCCGCGGCCGGTGCGCTCCACCGACTGGTTGGCGGCGTCGTTGGACACGACGACCGCCGGGCGTGCCTTGTTCGCTTCGCTCCCCCGGCCCGGTTCGAGATCGATCAGGTAGACGTCACCTCTGCGCACCGGACACCCCGTCCCCCGCGGTCCGTTCCCACAGTGCGGCGTCCTCGCCGGCTTCCCACTCGTCCCACGCCTCCGCGTAGTCCGCTTCCAGCCTTGAGCTGCGCAGCAGCTCGATCGCGTGGTGTATCACCGCGGACCGGGAGAGCTTGCCGGTGTCCGCCGCGTATCGGTCCAGGAGCGCGACATCCTCCTGCGGCAGGCTCACACTGATCTTCATACCACTAATCCTACCTTCGGTAGCACCTTTCTTGCCACCGCACGCCCGCTCCCGGCGGCGAGGCCCGCCCCGCTCCGTCCCATCCGGCCCACTCGGATGCCGCGGGGCGTGGAAGGATGAGCGGAAACGTCACATACCGAGGAGATGACCCGGGTGCCCGGCACAAATCTGACCCGCGAAGAGGCACGGCAGCGCGCGAGCCTCCTCACCGTTGACTCGTACGGGATCGACCTCGACCTCAGCGGCGCTCAGGAGGGAGGCACCTACCGGTCCGTGACCACCGTGCGCTTCCGGAGCGCGGAGGCCGGGGCCGAGACCTTCATCGACCTCATCGCGCCGACCGTGCACGAGGCCGTCCTGAACGGCACGCCCCTGGATGTCGCCGCCGTCTTCAAGGACTCGCGCATCGCGCTCTCCGGGCTGCTCGCCGGCGAGAACGAGCTGCGGGTCGTCGCGGACTGCGCGTACACCAACACCGGTGAGGGCCTGCACCGCTTCGTCGACCCGGTCGACGACCAGGCGTACCTGTACACCCAGTTCGAGGTCGCCGACGCGCGGCGCGTCTTCCCCAACTTCGAACAGCCGGACCTGAAGGCGACGTTCCAGTTCACGGTGAAGGCCCCCGAGGGCTGGACCGTGATCTCCAACTCGCCGACGCCCGAACCGCGCGACCACGTCTGGGAGTTCGAGGCGACACCGCGCATCTCGACGTACATCACGGCTCTCGTCGTCGGCCCGTACCACTCGGTGCACAGCAGCTACGAGAAGGACGGCGTGTCCGTCCCGCTCGGGATCTACTGCCGCCCCTCGCTGGCCGAGTTCCTCGACTCGGACGCGATCTTCGACGTCACCCGGCAGGGCTTCGACTGGTTCCAGGAGAAGTTCGACTACGCGTACCCGTTCGCCAAGTACGACCAGCTCTTCGTGCCGGAGTTCAACGCCGGCGCGATGGAGAACGCGGGCGCGGTGACAATTCGCGACCAGTACGTCTTCCGCTCCAAGGTCACCGACGCCGCGTACGAGACGCGCGCCGAGACGATCCTGCACGAGCTGGCGCACATGTGGTTCGGCGACCTGGTCACCATGGAGTGGTGGAACGACCTCTGGCTGAACGAGTCGTTCGCCACGTACACCTCGATCGCGTGCCAGGCGTACGCCGACGGCTCCAAGTGGCCGCAGTCATGGACGACGTTCGCCAACTCCATGAAGACCTGGGCGTACCGCCAGGACCAGCTGCCGTCCACGCACCCGATCATGGCCGACATCACCGACCTGGACGACGTGCTGGTCAACTTCGACGGCATCACGTACGCCAAGGGCGCGTCCGTACTCAAGCAGCTCGTCGCCTATGTCGGCATGGACGAGTTCTTCCGGGGCGTACAGGCGTACTTCAAGGAGCACGCCTTCGGCAACACCCGCCTCTCGGACCTGCTCGGCGCGCTGGAGAAGACCTCGGGGCGCGATCTGAAGGCCTGGTCGACGGCGTGGCTGGAGACCGCGGGGATCAACGTCCTGCGCCCGGAGATCGAGGTCGACGGCGCCGGCCACATCACCTCCTTCGCCGTACGGCAGGAGGCGCCCGAGCTGCCCGCCGGCGCCAAGGGCAAGCCGACGCTGCGCCCGCACCGCATCGCCATCGGCTGCTACGACCTGAACGAGGACGGCAAGCTCGTCCGTACGGACCGGATCGAGCTGGACGTCGAAGGCGAACGCACCGAGGTGCCGTTCCCGCAGGACACCCCGCGCCCCGCGGTGATCCTGCTCAACGACGACGACCTGTCGTACGCGAAGGTGCGCCTCGACGAGGAGTCGCTGCGCGTCGTCACCGAGCACCTCGGTGACTTCGCCGAGTCGCTGCCGCGCGCCCTGTCCTGGGCCTCCGCCTGGGACATGACCCGCGACGGCGAGCTGGCCACCCGCGACTACCTGGCACTCGTCCTGTCCGGTATCGCCAAGGAGTCGGACATCGGCGTCGTCCAGTCGCTGCACCGCCAGGTGAAGCTGGCGCTCGACCTGTACGCGGACCCCGCCTGGCGCGAGGCCGGTCTGACCCAGTGGACGGACGCGACGCTGGCGCATCTGCGGGCCGCTGAGGCGGGCAGCGACCACCAGCTGGCGTGGGCCCGCGCCTTCGCCGGGACCGCGCGTACGCCGCTCCAGCTCGATCTGCTGGGCGCGCTGCTGGAGGGTGAGGAGTCGATCGAGGGACTTGCCGTCGATACCGAGCTGCGCTGGGCGTTCGTGCACCGGCTGGCCGCTGTCGGCAGGTTCGACGAGGAGGAGATCACGGCCGAGCTGCAGCGCGACCGGACCTCTGCGGGTGAGCGGCACGCGGCGAGCGCCCGTGCCGCGCGTCCGACGGAGGCCGCCAAGGCGGAGGCGTGGGCGTCGGTCGTGGAGTCCGACCAGCTCCCCAACGCTGTCCAGGAAGCGGTCATCGGCGGCTTCGTCCAGACCGACCAGCGCGAGGTGCTCGCTCCGTACACGGAGAAGTACTTCGCGGCGGTCAAGGACGTCTGGGAGTCCCGCAGCCACGAGATGGCCCAGCAGGTCGCGGTCGGGCTCTACCCGGCGCTCCAGGTGTCGCAGGAGACGCTGGACGCGACGGACGCCTGGCTGGAGTCCGCCGGGCCGAACGCCGCGCTGCGGCGGCTGGTGTCCGAGTCGCGCTCGGGTGTGGAGCGGGCGCTGCGAGCCCAGGCGGCGGACGCTGCCGCGGCACGCGCCTGACATTGGATGCGGGGCGGGTGGTGTGAGGTCCGGCAGGACCTCCCACCACTCGCCCCTTCCTCTGTGCGGGTTTCCCCCCGGCCTCCGGACAGAGGTGTCAGCGGTGCGGGAGTGTCAGGACGCGTTGTAGCGGCGGCGCAGCTCCGCCGTGCCGGCCTCGGTGAAGGTGCCGTGCAGGCGCATCCGCGCCACGCCGCCGTCCGGGAAGGTGTCCAGACGTACGTGCGTGACGACCGCCTCGGCCGCGAGCTTGAAGCGGTGCAGGGTGTCGGGCTGGAGCTTGGTGCGCGGGATGATCTCGAACCACTCGCCCGACTCGCCGTCGCGGCCGCTCAGCGCGATCCAGCCGGCGGCGTTGCCCTTGAGGTAGGCGGTGTCGATCTCCACGGCGCGTACGGCGCCCTGGGCGGCCAGCCGGAACCGTACCCAGTCGTTGGTGTCGCGGACGCGACGGCGGCGGTTCTCCCAGCCGTCGTCCATCTTGCGGGAGGTGCCGGGCAGGATGATCTGGGTCGGCGAGGAGTAGAAGCGGTCCGACGCGTCCTCGTACGCGGCGCCGTTGAGCACCGAGGCCAGGTCGACCGTGGAGAGCAGGTCGAGCCACTCGGGGTCGGGCACGACCTCGCCGTGCACGCGGAGGCGGGCGACACCGCCGTCGGGGTGCTGGCAGAGCCGGACGTGGGTGTAGACGCGGTCGCCGGTGATCTCGAAGGCGTTGGCCGCGTGGCCGAGCACGGGGGAGCGCGGGACGATCTCCTCCCACTTCACGTCGTCGGCGAGCAGTTCCTCGGGGCTCGGGGAGCCTTCCACCGTGGCGCCCTGGACCGATATCTGCTGCGGGTAGTTGCCGCGGAAGTGGGCGGTGTCGACGATGATCCCGCGGATGACGCCGGGGGCGCCGAGACGGACGAGCGCCCAGTCGTGGTCGTCCGGGGTCGGGAAGGGCGTCTCGGCGGACGCCCCACGCCGGCGGCGGGTCTCCCAGCCGTCCATGATCTTGCCCTTGTGACCGAAGTGCTCGGGGTCGAAGACGGCACGCTCACGGACGAGCAGGTTCTCGCGCTCGGCGAAGAACTCGTCGTTGGCGGCGACGACACCCGCACCGAGGCGGCGGTCAGCCAGGTCGACCAGCTCGGTGAAGGCGTGGTCCCCAGAGCGGTAATCGGCGTACGGGTCGCCGCCTCCGTAGGGGGCCGCGTCGTTGGCGTGGGGGTCCTGGGAGCTCGCTGCATCGGTGGAAGTCATGCTCCGACTGTCACTCAGAACCAACGATCACGTCCATCGAAAGTTTCCACAGAATCCATTCAGTAGATCTGAACGAAGCCACGGATAGCCGCCTTGCCCGTCCGCGACCCCGCGCAGGGCGGTTACGGATGGCCGCCCTGCCCGTCCGCGACCTCGCGCAGCGCGTCCAGCACCCGGCCGACAGCGGCGCCTTCCTCGGCCCCGCGCCGTACCGCGGCGATCACATGGCGCTGCGGCTGGTCGGCACTGAGCACCCGGGTCACCACACCGGTACGGCGCTCGCCGCCCACCGCCATCCTGGGCACCAGCGCGACCCCCATCTCCGCCTCCACCATGGCCAGGATCGCTGTCCAGCCCGCTGCGCTGTGCGCCTGCTCGGGGACGAATCCGGCGGCCTCGCAGGCCGCTGTGGTGATCTCCGACCAAGGGCCGCTGCCACCGAAGATCCACGCCTCGCCCGAGAGGTCCGCGAGCCGCAGCCCCTCGGCCGAGGCCAGCGGGTGCCCGGCGGGCAGCGCCACGTCGAGCGGGTCGGCGAGCAGCGGTACGCGAGTGAAGCGCGGGTCGCGGGCGGTCGGGGCGTGGGCGGCCAGGGAGATCGCCAGATCGACGTCGCCGCCCGACAGCAGCTCGTACGCCTCGGCCGCCTCCGCCTCCCGGATGCGGACCTCGACGGCGGGGTGGCTGCGGCGCAGCGCGGCCACCGAGGGGACCACCAGGGCGGGTACGGCGGTGGAGAAGGCGCCCACCCTGACCTCGCCGGCCTCCCCCTGGAGGTATCCGGCCAGTTCGGCGTCCGCACGCTCCAGCTGGGCGAAGACCGCCTCGGCGTGCCGGAGCACCAGATGGGCCGCGTCGGTGAGCCTGACCCGTCTGCCCTGGGCCACGAGCAGCGGTACGCCGAGCTGCTTCGCCAGGTTGGACAGCTGCTGGGAGACCGCCGACGGGGTCATCCGGAGCGCCTCGGCGGTGGCGGTGACGGTGCCCCGCTCGCTCAGGGTGCGGAGGATCTGGAGCTTCCGGATGTCCCACTCGGTCATGCCCGCAACCTATCCCCCGCCGATCCACGCCGGTCCCCCTCGGCCACGGACGGCAGGGCAGAACAGTCGCACAACAGCCGCGGAACGCAGAGGTGCCGCGGGGCCGGTCGGGCGGCTCCGCGGCACATCGGGTCAAGAGGGCGGGTGTCAGGCCTTCTTACGGGACTTGTCGAGGACCATCACCAGTCCGGCGATGATCCCGAACAGCACGAGAGGTGTGATCACAAAGAGGCCGATCGTGTCGAAGACACTCAGGCCAGGACCGGGGTCGTCGCCGTCGTCGCGGGTCAGCGCGAGCGCGGGGGACGACATGAGCAGCATCATCAGCGTCGTACCGGCTGCTACGGCTCCGGCGCGCACGGCGTTCTTCTTGTCCACGGACCAAACGTAGCGAACGGCTATACGGTCTGCGCGCCCGGGGGTGCCGTACGCGGCCGGAACTCAGCCATCAGGCGGTGCAGACGGGGTGCGGCGGCCACTTCCTCCAGGGTCATGGGCCTGCCCTGCGGGTCGGCGACCGGCAACCGCCAGTTGGGATACTGGTCCCAGGTGCCGGGGAGATTCTGCGGCCTGCGGTCCCCCACCGCGTCCGGCAGCCAGATGCCCGTCATCCGGGCCGGGGTGCGCAGCAGGAAGCGGTGGACCGCGCGGACCTCCCCCTCCTCGTCGCCCGCGCCCTCGGGCAGCAGCCCGAGCCGGGAGAGAAAGCCGAGCCACTCGGCGAGTTCGGCCTTGTCCTCGGCCTGTTCCTGGCCCAGCGGGCGGGTCAGGAGGCCCAGGCGGTGGCGGAGTTCGACATGTTCACCGGTCAGCCGGGCCGCGGTGGACGGCAGGTCGTGGGTGGTGGCCGTCGCCACGCACTCCTCGCGCCACTTCTCCGGCGCCAGCGGCCGGCCCGTACCGCTCCACTCCCGCTCGAACCAGAGCACCGAAGTGCCCAGCACACCGCGGCGCGAGAGGGACTCACGGACGCCCGGCTCGACCGTGCCGAGGTCCTCGCCGATGACGGCCGCGCCCGCGCGGTGGGCCTCCAGCGCGAGTACGGCCAGCATCGCGTCGGCGTCATAACGGACATACGTTCCTGTGGTGGGATCGCCGCCCGCCGGTACCCACCAGAGCCGGAAGAGCCCCATCACATGGTCGATCCGGAGCGCGCCCGCGTTCCGCAGGATGCCCCTCAGCAGCCCGCGGTAGGGCGCGTAGCCGGACGCCGCGAGCGCGTCGGGGCGCCAGGGCGGCAGACCCCAGTCCTGGCCGCGGGCGTTGAAGGCGTCCGGCGGGGCGCCGACGGACATCCCCGCGGCGAAGATGGCCTGCTGGGCCCAGGCGTCCGCGCCGTCCGGATGCACTCCGACGGCGAGGTCGTGGACCAGACCGGTCTCCATGCCCGCCTCGCGGGCGGCGCGCTGGGCGTAGGCGAGCTGGGCGTCGGTCAGCCAGGCGAGCCACATATGGAAGTCGACACGGTGCTGGAGCGCCGCACGGGCGCGGGCCGTCCCGTGCGAGCGGGGGTCGCGGAGCGGCGTGGGCCAGGTGTGCCAGTCGGGTCCGTGCTCCTCGGCCAGGGCGCACCAGGTGGCGTGATCCTCCAGCGGGCGGCCCTGGGCGGCGAGGTAGTCGGCGTAGGCGGCGCGTCTGCCGGGGCCGAGCGGCACCTCGTAGACCAGCTCCAGGGCCTCCTTCTTCAGCGCCCACACGGCGTCGCGGTCGATCAGGGCGCCCCCGTGGAGCACCGCGTCCCGCAGCGCGGCGGCCCGGCGGAGATGGCTGCGGTCCTCGACGTACGCGTACTCGGGGACCGCCTCGACCCGCAGATGGACGGGGTCCGGGAAGCGCCGCGACGACGGCCGGTAGGGCGAGGGGTCGGTGGGCGCTCCGGGCGCTGCCGCGTGGAGCGGATTGACCTGGACGAATCCGGCGCCGTGCACCCGCCCCGACCACGCGGCGAGCTCGGCCAGGTCGCCGAGGTCACCCATGCCCCAGGAGCGCGCGGACAGCAGGGAGTAGAGCTGCACCAGGAAGCCGTGGCTGCGGCCGGGCGGCTGCGGCACCCGTTCGGGCGCGACCACGAGGACGGCCCGCACGGTGCGCCCGTCGGGCGCCTCGGCATCCAATTGGTGCACGCCGAGCGGCAGTTCCTGCCACTTGTCGAGGGTGCTGCCCTGCTCGGTCTCGATCCGCAGCCGGGTGCCGGGCGGGAGCTCGCGCACGGCCGGGGGGCGCTCACCGGGCCTGGCCACCACGGTCGGCGGCAGCAGCCGGCCCGCCAGGGCCGCCTCGTGCCGGGCGAGGGCCGCGCTGACTGCATCCGGTGTCGACGCGTCGATGTCGAGCGCGGCGAGCACGGCGATGACGGTGGTGTCGGAGACCGGGACGGTGACGTCCTCGGACGGTGCGTAGCTGGTGGCGACTCCATGCAGCGCGGCGAGCCTGGCAAGGCTCATGCGGACTCCCCGTTCAGGCTGCGGTCAGATCCCGGCAGCCGTTCCGTATGCGGTGGGCTCACTGGTCAACGGGGTGAAGTCGGCGAGCGGCGGTTCGCTGGTGAGGGGTGCGACATCGGAGAGCGGGGGCTCGCTGGTCAGCGGCAGCTCCATGGAGCTGGTGCTCGCGTCGGGGTCGGGCATCAGGTCCGGCACGAGCTCCGGAACGGTCTCCGGGACACGTTTGGACAGGGCCGAGAGCAGAAGCTGCGCAGAAGCGGCCACGAGAATCTCCGTAAGGTCGGCGACGAGGTTGGACTCAAGCCCTACCCAGCGGGCGCGCCCCCATCCGTATTCGTCTCACCAACGTGCGCCGGGTCACATTGCGTTCCCCGCAGATGAAATTGTCCACACCACCACCGGATCGGGCAATTCCGGCACACCGCCGCCCGCCCCGCCGCGCACCCGGGAAGGCCCTGAAGCCCATGCGGCGACTGGGCTCGGACGGTACGAACCGATGAAGCGATCAACCGATGAGGCAATAAACCTGTGAGGTGATGAACACGTGAGGTGATGAACCGGTGAAGCGATAGACAACTGAGCCGATGAACCGGCGAGCCCATCAGCTGACGAGGCGATGAGGCGATGACCTGCGTGCGCTCGCGGCGGTCAGGCAGCTGACGCGACCGCTCCCCGGTGGCCCCCGGCGGGCCACCGGGGCCCGCCCGTCAGGCCGAGACGCCGTCGATCCGTGCCATGGCGTCCTCCGCGCCGAACGGCTGCAGATACGGCAGCCAGCGCGGGTCCCGGTGACCGGTTCCGATGATGCGCCAGGCGAGGCCGCTGGGCGGGGCGGGCTGGTGGCGCAGGCGCCAGCCCAGTTCCAGCAGGTGCCGGTCGGCCTTGACGTGGTTGCAGCGGCGGCACGCGGCCACCACGTTGTCCCAGCGGTGCTGCCCGCCGCGGCTGCGCGGAATGACATGGTCGACGCTGGTTGCGACGCCACCGCAGTACATACAGCGGCCGCCGTCCCGCGCGAACAGCGCACGGCGGGTGAGCGGGACGGGCCCCCGGTAGGGGACGCGCACGAACCGCTTCAGCCGTACGACACTGGGCGCGGGGACGATGCGGGTGGCACTGTGCATGAAGGCGCCGGATTCCTCCAGGGAGACTGCCTTGTTCTCCAGGACGAGGACGAGCGCGCGACGGAGCGGTACGACGCCGAGCGGCTCGTACGACGCGTTGAGGACCAGGACGTGCGGCACGGTGGATGCCTCCTTGTACGCCGGCGGCGCGTGGCTCGCGCCGGGACGATCTGCCCTCAGTCTCTCCTCATGCCTGGTGGAAGCGCCACCAACGTCAGGTAACGGGCTCGGAGTGTTTTCGTCCGTACCTGGTCGTTCCTGACCGTTCGCACACCGTTCCCGGCAGTTTTCAGCGGCTGTCAGCGGTTCCCAGCCCTTCATGCCGGTTCCGCGCGTGGGATAGGTCTCTCCGCCGGACAGGTCGGCGGAAGTAGCGGTGATGCGCCGTTAGTGTGGAGGTTCCGCCCGCATCCCTGGAGGTTTCCGCTGTGAACGCCGTGCAAGCCGTGACCTGGTCGCTGGCGACTGGTGACAGCTCTCGGCCCGGTACGGCCGGCACTCTCGACAACGCTCAGAAGTCCGCGACGAATGCCGCCGACTGGGTGCAGCAGAACTGGTCCACCTGGCTCTCCATCGGCCTGCGGATCCTCCTGATCCTGCTCATCGCCACCGTGCTGCGCTCTCTTGTCCGGCGGGCGCTCACCCGGCTGATAGAGCACATGAACCGCAGCGCGACGGCCGTCGAGGGCACCGCTCTCGGCGGTCTTCTGGTGAACCAGGAACGCCGCCGCCAGCGCTCCGAGGCCATCGGTTCGGTGCTGCGCTCGGTGGCGTCCTTCGTGATCCTCGGCACCGCGGCCCTGATGGTGCTCTCCACGCTCAAGATCGATCTGGCGCCACTGCTCGCGTCCGCCGGGGTAGCCGGGGTCGCGATCGGGTTCGGTGCGCGCAATCTCGTCACGGACTTCCTCTCCGGTGTCTTCATGATCATGGAGGACCAGTACGGCGTCGGGGACAGCATCGACGCGGGGGTCGCGACCGGCGAGGTGATCGAGGTCGGGCTGCGGGTGACCAAACTGCGCGGTGAGAACGGCGCGATCTGGTACGTACGCAACGGCGAGATCAAGCGGATCGGCAACCTCAGTCAGGGCTGGGCGACCGCGGCCGTGGACGTCCAGGTCAGGCCGACCGAGAACCTGGAGCGGCTGCGCGAGGTGATCAGCGTGGTCGGGCAGGATCTGGCCAAGTCCGAACCGTGGAACGAACAGCTCTGGGGCCCGGTCGAGATTCTCGGTCTGGACTCCGTACTGCTGGACTCGATGGTCATCAGGATCTCCGCCAAGACCATGCCGGGCAAGGCCCTGGGCGTGGAGCGGGAGCTGCGCTGGCGGCTCAAGATCGCGCTGGAGGAGGCGGGCATCACGGTCGTGGGCGGCCCCGTCACGGTCGACACCGAGGAGCCGCCGCCGGACTCGTCGGCCGCCGTGTCGGCCCCGTCCGCACTGGCCAGCCCGACGTCACCGCAGTCGCTCGCCGCGTCGCCGATCCCGCCGCAGAACCTCTCGAAGTAGCGGCCCGGAGCGGCGACGGCTGCTTCCGGAGTCCGCCCGGTACCGCCGTTCACTCTCCGTACGCATGAGCGCCCCGCAGGCCACGCGGGGCGCTCATTTCGTGTGCCGAGGTAACTCTTTGGCCGCCGGACCGGCCCAGACCATTGACGCCCGGCTGACCCCCGGCCTACGTTCCTCACACCGAATTGGAAACTTTCCTAACAGTGCATTGCTGACAGCAGCGCGAGGGCAGGTGCGTACGAGATGGCCGGTGGCACGACTCCAGGAACCCCACGCGTGCTGCGGGCGATGAACGACCGCGCCGCCCTCGACCTGCTCCTTGAGCACGGACCGCTCTCCCGCACGAAGATCGGCAAGCTGACCGGGCTCTCCAAGCCGACCGCCTCCCAGCTGCTGGCGCGCCTGGAGGCCGCCGGGCTAGTGGTGGCCACCGGCACAAGTGAGGGCCGCCCGGGACCGAGCGCGCAGCTCTACGCGGTCAACGCCGGGGCCGGTCACGCCGCCGGGATCGATGTGAACCCGCAGCGCATCCGGGCCGCCGTCGCGGACATCACGGGCCGCACCGTCGGCGAGTTCCGCCTCGCGACCCCTGGCAGGCGCGGCACCGGCGTCGTCCGGCAGGTGACCGACGCCCTGGACGGCGCCACGAAGGCCGCCGGACTGGTGCGGGCAGATCTGCGGCGCGTGGTGGTCGGCACCCCCGGCGCCTTCGACCCGAACACCGGCCGGCTGCGGTACGCATCCCATCTGCCCGGCTGGCACTCCCCCACCCTGCTCGACGAGCTGGCGACCGCGCTGCCGATGCCTGTCGAGTACGAGAACGACGTCAATCTGGCCGCCGTCGCCGAACAGCGGCTGGGAGCGGCCCGAGGCCACGAGGACTTCGTACTGCTCTGGAACGAGGAGGGCGTCGGCGCCGCCGTCGTCCTCGGCGGCCGGCTGCACCGCGGCTTCACCGGCGGCGCGGGCGAGGTCGGCTTCATGCCGGTGCCCGGCGCCCCGCTGGTACGCCAGGTGACCAAGGCCAACGCGGGCGGCTTCCAGGAACTCGCCGGCTCCCAGGCACTGGCCAGGCTGGCCCGGGAGCTGGGCATCGCGGCCATCGGCTGCGGTTCGCACCTCGAGGTGGCGAGCGCGCTGATCTCCGAGGCCGCGCGGGCCGACGGAGGACCGTACCGCCGCCTCCTTGAGGTCTTCGCCACCGCGGTGGCGACCGGTCTCGCCTCGCTGGTGGCGGTTCTCGACCCCGAACTCCTGGTTCTCTCCGGCGATCTGATCGTCGCAGGCGGCGAACCGCTGCGGGAGCTCGTCCAGCGCGAGCTGGTCGAGCTGGCCGCGTCCCGGCCCCGGCTCGTCCTCGGCTCCGTACGGGAACAGCCCGTCCTGCGCGGAGCGTTGGAGAGCGCTCTCGCCACGACCCGCGACGAGGTGTTCGACACCTCGGCCCGCTGACCCCCGCAGCGCCGGGTCCGCCCCGCCGTACCCCTTCACTTCGCCCGTCCGCTCCCCCCGAGTTCCCCGCGGGTCCCGCTTCCCCGAGTTCCCCGCAAGCAGCTTCGCGCGTACCCCCGTACACCCCAGATCCGCCAGAGGGAGATTCCGTCATGCCCAGTAACCGCCGACCGGTCGCGGTCGCCGTCGCCGCCGCATCCATGTCCCTGCTCGCCTCTGCCTGTACGGGCCAGAGTTCGGGCGGCGCGACCGACGACGTGAACGCGAGGACCACCATCACCTTCTGGCACGGCTGGAGTGCCGCGAGCGAGGTCAAGGCGGTACAGACGGACGTCGACCGGTTCGAGAAGGTCCACCCGAACATCAAGGTGAAGGTCGTCGGCAACATGACCGACGACAAGATCAACCAGGCGCTGCGCGGCGGCGGTTCGGACGCCCCCGACGTCGTCTCCTCCTTCACCACCGACAACGTCGGCAAGTTCTGCTCGTCCGGTGCCTTCGCGGATCTGAAGCCCTTCCTCACCAAGTCGGAGATCGACCTGGACAAGACCTTCTCCAAGCCGCTCCAGGACTACACGCAGTTCGACGGCGTGCGCTGCACCCTGCCGCTGCTCAGCGACGCGTACGCGCTCTACTACAACAAGGCCGAGTTCAGGGAGGCCGGGATCACCGCCCCGCCGAAGACCTGGACCGAGTTCGACCGGGACGCCGTCAAGCTGACGAAGTCCAAGGGCGACTCGTACCAGCAGCTCGGCTTCATGCCGACCTTCCACGGCTACGAGTCGACACCTGCCCACATGGTGGCGCAGTGGAGCCCCACTTACGTCGGCAAGGACGGCAAGTCCGACGTCGCCAGGGACCCCGCCTTCGGGAAGATGTTCACCTGGCAGCGGAACCTGGTGAAGAAGCTGGGCGGTTTCGGCAAACTGGAGAAGTACCGGGCCACCTTCGGCGACGAGTGGGGCGCCAAGCACCCCTTCCAGACCGGCCAGGTCGCCATGCAGGTCGACGGCGAGTGGCGCCTCGGGATGGCCCAGGAGGCCAAGTCGAAGGTGGACATCGGCATCGCGCCGCTGCCGGTCCCCGACGACCAGGCCGCTTCGTACGGCAAGGGCTACATCACCGGCACCGTCGCCGGTATCGCGTCGACCAGCAAGAAGCAGAACGCCTCCTGGGAGTTCGTGAAGTACCTCACCACCGACACCGACGCGGTCGTGGCCTTCGCCGACGACATCCACAACATCCCGTCCACGCTGGCCGCGCTCAAGTCACCGAAGCTGAAGTTCGACCCGAGGCTGAAGACGTTCCTGGACATAGCGCAGGACCCGCAGTCCAACACCACTCCCCCGTCGGTCAACGGCGGCACCTACCAAGTGACCCTCCAGGACTTCGGATACGACTTCGAGTCCGGCAGGGCGAAGGATCTGCGGGCCGGTCTGCGGAAGACCGCGTCGCAGATCGACAAGGACGACGAGAAGGCGAAGTAGCCTCGCCATGACCACTTACACCCCACGTTCGAAGCGCCGCCGCGAGGCCGTGCGGACGGCGGCCTTCATGTCGCCCTGGCTCATCGGGTTCTGCGTCTTCTTCGTGTACCCGCTGGTCTCGACCGTCTACTTCTCCTTCACGGAGTACGACGGCTTCAAGGCCCCGTCCTTCAACGGCCTGACGAACTGGACATACGTCTTCACCGAGTACCCGGACTTCTGGCCCGCGATGCGCAACACCCTCTGGCTGGTGGTCGTGATGGTCGCCTGCCGGGTGGTCTTCGGGCTCGGCATCGGGATGCTGATCACGAAGATCAAGACGGGCGCCGGAATCTTCCGGACCCTGTTCTACCTGCCGTATCTCGCGCCGCCGGTCGCCGCGACGCTGGCCTTCGTCTTCCTGCTCAACCCCGGGACGGGGCCGGTCAACTCGATACTCGGCGGCATCGGGCTGCCGACGCCCGGCTGGTTCACCGACGCCACCTGGTCGAAGCCCGCGCTCACCATGCTCGCGGTGTGGGGCATCGGCGACCTCATGGTGATCTTCATGGCCGCACTCCTCGACGTACCCAAGGAGCAGTACGAGGCGGCGGAGCTGGACGGCGCGTCAGCGGTGCAGCGCTTCCGGTTCGTGACGCTGCCGAACATCTCGCCGATCATCATGTTCGCCGTGGTCACCGGGGTCATCCAGGCGATGCAGTACTACACCCAGCCACTGGTGGCCGGGAAGGTGGCGTCGGGCATCATCGGCGGCTCCGGGCAGCAGTTCCAGCCCGGTTTCCCCGACAAGTCCACGCTGACCCTGCCGCAGCTCGTCTACACGCTCGGCTTCCAGCGCTTCGACTACGGCTCCGCGTGCGTGGTCGCGCTCGTCCTCTTCGCCCTGGCCATGGCGTTCACCGCACTGCTGATGCGGCGCCGCAGCGGGCTCGTACAGGCAGGTGACTGACCGTCATGACACAGCTCACCCAAGTCGCGGAGAACCCCCCGCTCCGGGCCCGCGGAGACGACGATGACGCCGACTCCGCCCGGCGGACCGCCCGCCGCAAGACTCTGCTGCACTGGATCGCGGTGCACGCCCTGGGCGTGGCCGCCGCGCTCTTCTTCGTGCTGCCGTTCGTCTTCGTGATCCTCACCTCGCTGATGAGCGACCAGCAGGCGCTCACCCGTGACCTGTGGCCGCACACCTTCGAGTGGTCCAACTACCGCAAGGTCTTCGACACTCCGGGCTTCCTGACCTGGTGGCGGAACACCCTGCTGTACGCGGGACTCGGCACCGTACTGACCGTGGTGTCGTCGCTGCCCGTGGCGTACGCGCTCGCCAAGTTCCGCTTCCGCGGCCGGCAGCTGTCGCTGATGCTCGTCATCTCGATGATGATGCTGCCGCCGCAGGTCGTCATCATCCCGATGTACCTGTTCTGGGCGAAGCAGCTGGACCTGTCGGGCACGCTCTGGCCGCTGATCATCCCGATGGCGTTCGGTGACGCGTTCTCCATCTTCCTGCTGCGGCAGTTCCTGCTGACCATCCCCAACGAATACATGGACGCGGCGAAAGTCGACGGCTGCGGCGAGCTCCGCACGCTGCTGAAGGTCATCGTCCCGATGGCGAAACCGGGCATCGCCGCCGTCGCGCTCTTCCAGTTCTTCTACGCCTGGAACGACTACTTCGGCCCGCAGATCTACACCTCGGAGAACTCGGCCGCCTGGACGCTCTCCTACGGCCTGGAGTCCTTCAAGGGCGCACACCATACCGACTGGAATCTGACCATGGCCGCGACCGTCCTGGTCATGGCCCCTGTGATCCTCGTCTTCTTCTTCGCACAGAAGGCATTCGTCGAGGGCGTCACACTGACCGGAGTGAAGGGTTAGCTGAAATGAAACTCGCAGTAGTGGGGGGCGGGTCCACCTACACGCCCGAACTCATCGACGGACTCGCGCGGTTGCGGGACACGCTGCCGATCAGTGAGCTGGTACTCGTCGACCCCGCGGCCGACCGTCTCGACCTGGTGGGCGGCCTCGCCCGGCGGATCTTCGCCAGGCAGGGGCACCCGGGGGCGATCACGACGACGTCGGACCTCGACGCGGGCGTCGCCGACGCCGACGCGGTCCTGCTCCAGCTGCGCGTCGGCGGTCAGACCGCCCGGCAGCAGGACGAGACCTGGCCACTGGAGTGCGGCTGCGTCGGGCAGGAGACGACGGGCGCCGGCGGCCTGGCCAAGGCGATGCGTACGGTGCCGGTGGTGCTGGACATCGCCGAGCGCGTACGGCGCACCAACCCCGACGCCTGGATCATCGACTTCACCAACCCGGTGGGCATCGTCACCCGGGCGCTGCTCCAGGCCGGGCACAAAGCCGTCGGGCTCTGCAACGTGGCCATCGGCTTCCAGCGGAAGTTCGCCGCGCACCTCGACGTGGCGCCGGCCGACGTCTTCCTCGACCACGTGGGCCTCAACCATCTCAGCTGGGAGCTGGGTGTCCGCCTGGGCGGCCCCGACGGCGAGGACATCCTGCCGAAGCTTCTCGGCGAGCACGGCGACGCGATAGCCGACGACCTGCGTCTGCCGCGGCCGGTCGTGGACCGGCTCGGGGTGGTGCCCTCGTACTACCTGCGCTACTTCTACGCGCACGACGCGGTCGTCAGGGAGCTGGGCAGCAAGCCGTCGCGGGCCGCCGAGGTCGCCGCGATGGAGAAGGAGCTGCTCACCATGTACGGCGACCCGAAGCTGGACGAGAAGCCCGCGCTGCTCGCCAAGCGGGGCGGCGCCTTCTACTCGGAGGCGGCGGTCGACCTGGCGTCCTCGCTGCTGGGAGGAGAGAGGGGCGGGGCCGAAGACCCCTCGGACAAGGGTGGTGGTGGGCGACGGGCGGGAGGGCCCCGGTACCAGGTGGTCAACACGTACAACAACGGCACGCTGCCCTTCCTCCCCGACGACGCCGTGATCGAGGTGCAGGCGACAGTGGACGGCGGTGGCGCGACGCCGCTGGCCGTGCCCGCGCTGGACCCGCTGTACGCCGGTCTGGTCGCGAACGTCACGGCGTACGAGGACCTCGCCCTGCAAGCCGCGCTGCGCGGCGGCCGGGACCGGGTGTTCCGGGCACTGCTCGCGCACCCGCTGATCGGGCAGTACGCGTATGCCGACGAGCTGACGGACAAGCTCATCGCGCACAACCGGGAGCACTTCGCGTGGGCCTGACAGCAAGTGTGCTGGCGATCGACGCCGGCAACAGCAAGACGGACGCGGCCGTCATCTCGGCGGATGGCACCGTCCTGGGCCGGGGCCGCTCCGGCGGCTTTCAGCCGTCTGTGGTGGGGGTCGAGGCGGCGGTGGACGTGCTGGCCGTCGCGGTGGCGGCGGCGGTCGCGGGGATCGAGGCGGTCGTGGCTCACGCAGGGGCTTGTGCAGTACTGGGGAGCCGTGGCGCGGATGGAGGAGTTGCCGCAGGTGGAGACGGTGCGGCCGGTGGGGATGTTTCTCCGCCCTACGCCTCGTTCGTCTCCGCATGTCTGGCCAACGCCGATCTCCCGGTCGAGGAGCGGGAACTGGCCACCGCCATCGAGGCACGCGGCTGGGGCCCGGCGGTCGAGGTACGCAACGACACCTTCGCGATCCTGCGCGCGGGCGTGGACGAGCCGCGCGGGGTGGCCGTCGTGTGCGGGGCCGGCATCAACTGTGTCGGGATGACACCCGACGGACGCACCGCCCGCTTCCCCGCGATCGGCCGCATCTCCGGCGACTGGGGAGGCGGCGGCGGACTGGCCGAGGAGGCGCTGTTCCATGCGGCACGCGCCGAGGACGGGCGGGGCGGACGCACCGAGCTGATGCGGGCGGTACCCGCGCACTTCGGATTGCCGACGATGTACGCCGTGATCGAGGCGCTGCACCTGGGCCATATCCGGGCGGAGCGCAAGCACGAACTGGCACCGGTTCTCTTCGCGACCGCGGCGGCCGGTGACCCGGTCGCCCGCTCGGTCGTCGAGCGGCAGGCGCAGGAGGTCGTCACGCTCGCCGTGGTGGCGCTGGGCCGGCTCGGCCTGCTCGACGAGGAGACTCCGGTGCTGCTGGGCGGGAGCGTACTGGCCGCCCGGCACCCGCAGTTGGACGAGCGCATCCGGCAACTGCTGGCGGACCGAGCGCCGAAGGCCGTCCCCCGGGTGGTGCCGGCCTCCCCGGTGCTCGGCGCCGCCCTGCTGGGCCTGGACAGGATCGCGGCCCCGGCGGAGTCCTACGCGCGGGTCCGGGAGCAGTACGCCTGAGGGGTGCGGGCGATGGGTGTAGGGGGGGTTGTGTTCCGCGCGGAGCGGAGCACAACCCCCTCTCCGTGCGCCCCTCATGTGCGCTTTCCGCTGGGATGGCGCCCCGGGGGACACCCGAGCGGCGGGGCTCGAACGGGAACCGAATTGATCCCGGCGGCGTATTCAAGGTGAGGGCGTCGCGAGGCGAGCGCGGGACGGAAGTGGGGGCAGGCAGGGGATGAGGCCGAGGAGAAGGCGGGCGTAGGGGCAGGCGACAGATCGATCAAGATCGGCCCATCCTGGTGTGCGTACGGGGCTCGTGCGGCCATACTGCTGGCCGGGCACTTGTCCTCCCGGGCCACGGAGTTCGTGAACGGTCAGGGAGTTCATGGCCGGAAAGCCCAGTGAAATCGCGAAACACAGATCCGACAACTCGTGACAGCCGGACCGTGAGAGACCGATCGTGAAGGCTCGATCGAGAGACCGGTCGTGAAGGTTCGATCGTGAGAGACGGGTCGTGACAGACCGGTCGTGACAGACGGGTCGTGACAGACCGGTCGTGACAGACCGGTCGTGACAGACCGGGGGAGGTCGAGTGGTACACCCGCCGAACGGGGGCACAGCGCAGGGTCCACCGCCCGCGCAGCCGCCTCCGCCCGTGTCACACATGCCCGCGCCCGCGCCGCCCGGGCGGGCGCCGGTGCCGCCCGCGCGACGCAGCGCCTGGGCGGGGTCCCGGGACCGGCTGCGCGCCGCCGCGACCACCGAGCCGGGGCGGCTGTGGATCATGGGGACGCTGGTGGCCGCCCTGGTCGTGGCCTTCGGAGCGGTGACCGCCTTCGAGATCTCCGACCGGGCCGCCTCCACCGACGACGTGGTCAGCCGCAGCCAGCCGCTCAGCGCGGACGCCGCGAACATCTACCGCTCGCTGGCCGACGCGGACACCGCCGCGGCGAGCGGCTTCCTGGCGGGCTCCGTGGAGCCCGCGGATGTGCACGCCCGGTACGACAGCGACATCACGACGGCGTCCCGGCTGCTGGCCAAGGCCGCTTCGCACACGGACAGTTCGACCGAGTCGGGGCGCCAGATCACCCAGCTCAACGAGCAGCTCCCGCGCTACACGGGGCTGGTGGAGCGCGCCCGCGCCAACAACCGGCAGGGGCTGCCGCTCGGCGGCGCCTACTTGCGATACGCCAACCAGCAGATGAGCACGGTGCTGCTGCCGGCTGCGGAGAAGCTCTACGAAGCGGAGACGGGCCGGCTGTACGACGACTACGACTCGGCCACGCTCTGGCCGTACTTCGGCACCGCGGTGGGGATTCTGGCCCTGAGCGGCCTCGTCTACGTCCAGCGGCGCAACTACCTGCGGACCAACCGGTTGTTCAACCACGGCCTGGTCGCCGCGTCGGCCGCCTCCGTCGTGGTGCTGCTGTGGCTGGTGGCCGGGCACCTGGTCGCGTCCGCCGATCTGCAGACGTCGCGGGAGCACGGCCAGGAGTCGCTGAAGGTGCTCAACGACGCACGCATCAGCTCACTCAAGGCCCGCTCCAACGAGAACCTCACCCTGGTCTCGCGCGGCTCCGTACTGACCAAGGACGGCAAGCACGACCAGTACGAGTCCGACTACACCAAGGACATGGCCTCCCTGGTCAGCGGGCTCGACAGGGCGAACAGCCTGGCCAACGACAAGGCGGGCAGCGAGCCGGTGAAAGCCGCAGCGGACGACGTGGCCACCTGGAAGACCCGGCACGCCGCAGCGCGTCGCACGGACGACAGTGGCGACTACGACCGGGCACTCACACAGGTCATCGGCAGGACGGGCTCGACCGGCCAGTCCTTCGACCAGGTGGACGCGGCGCTGGACCAGGCCCTCGGTCATGAGCAGCAGGAGTTCACCCGGGCCGCGTCGGACGGCCGGGGTGCGCTGACCGGGCTTCCGGTGGGCGCGGCGGTGCTGGCCGTGCTCGGTGCGGCGGCTGCGGGGCTGGGCATCAGCCGCAGGCTTTCGGAGTACAGGTGAGCAGGGGCCAGGTGGGCAACGGCCAGGCGAGCGGGGACCAGGCGAGGAGGGGCAGTGTGCTGAATCAGAGGGCCGGCAGGCTCCACGGCTGGGGCGGCGTCACGGCGATGGCCGCGGCCTGTGCGCTGACCGCGGCCGCGACCGTGCTCCCGCTCATCCTGAGCAGCGGTTCCGGCGACGGTGCGGGGTCCGGCGGCAGGGCGGGGACGGGCGGTCAGCAGGTGGCCCAGGCCTCGCCCGCGAAGGCCGACACCTGCACCGACCCGGAGGCGAGCCTTACACCGTCCGGCGCCGACGGCCCCACCATCGACCGGATCAAGAAGTCCGGCCACCTCGTCGTCGGTGTCGACCAGAACAGCTACCGCTGGGGATACCGCGATCCGGCCACCCGCAGACTGGACGGCTTCGACATCGCTCTCGTCCGGGCCATAGCGAAGAACATCCTGGGCAGCGAGGACAAGGTCACCTACCGCGCCATCCCCACCAACCAGCGGGTCGAAGCGTTGCAGGAGAACAAGGTCGACATCGTCGTGAGGACGATGACGATCAACTGCGAGCGGGTCAGACAAGTCGCTTTCTCCACCGCGTACTTCCAGGCCGGCCAGCAGGTCCTGGCGCCCAAGGGGTCCACGATCACTGGGTACAACGAGACGCTCAGAGGCAAGCGGGTCTGCACGGCGACGGGCTCGACGGCGTACGACGCCCTGAAGGCCAAGTCGTACGGCGCGGTCTTCGCCGACACACCGGCCGAGCAGCGGACCGTGCCGAACCAGCTGGACTGCCTGGTCAAGCTCCAACTGGGCCTGGTCGACGCGGTGGTCACGGACAATGCCCTGGCGGCCGGCCAGGCGGCACAGGACCCGGCCGTCGACCTCAAGGGCCAGCCGTTCACCACCGAGTACTACGGCGTGGCGACAAAGCTGGGCAACGACGATCTGGTGCGCCGGGTCAACCAGGTGCTCGTCGACTACCGCGCGGGCGGCGACGGAAGCCCCTGGATGAAGGCGTACCGGCAGTGGCTCTCGGCGGATCTGAAGGGGATCAAGGCACCTCCCGCACCTAAGTACCGGTAGAACAGCGCGCTCACGGGCAGAACTTGACACTGTAGGGAGCAGCACAGGACAGCGGCACAGGACACACGCAGCGCAGGACACGCAGCACAGCCCACAGGCAGCAAGCACATAGACAGCACACAGACAGCCAGCGGAGCGGAGAGGTGAGGTGAGCGATGGGCGTCGCGGGATTCTTCCCCAGCCCCGGCGGGCCGGGAAGCGCCCCCGGGCCGGTGCTGGACCGGGACGAGGTCGACCGTGCGCTGGCGCGGCTCGGCGCGGAGCACGAGGCCATCGAGACCTCGCTCCTCGCTCTGCAGGATCACGCCGGGCGCCGGCTCCTCGAAGGCGCCGAGCTGGCAGGGGTCACCAAGGACCGCTGGGCCGCCACCGAGCAGTCGATCACCGTGCTCTGGACGTACTTCGACGCGTACGCGAAGGCGCTGGAGGAGGCCCGTACGCTGCGTTCCCGGCGGCGCTGGCCCAGCCAGGACGACCTGGCCGAGCTCACCGATGTGCTGCGCGGCCGGGGCGTCACCCTGGCGAGCACCGCCGCCCAGCTCCCGGCCGCCCTCAGGGGGCCCGCCGGGCTCACCGAGCGTTTCTCGCTCGAAGAGCTGGTGACCCGGATGAACGAGCTGTACGCGCGGTCGCTGGACATGATCGTCGCGTCGGACTCGGTGTGGTCCGCGTTACCCGCCCGGATCGACCTGCTCGCGGCGGAGCTGGCGCGCACCCGTTCGCTGGCGCACTCGGTCGGCGTACGCCCCGGTGAGCACCCGGCGGGCGACGACCTGGAGTCGATCACCCAGGAGCTGGCCGCGCTGCGCGCCGGGGTGATATCCGACCCCCTGGCCTACTGGCTTCCCACGCAGGGCAGTTCTGCCCCGGGCGGCGGGCGTGCCGACACCGGGCGCTACGACCGGGCGGCCCGCGCCCTGGAGGAGATCCGCCGCGAGATCGACGCGGTACTCACCGTCCGCCAGGACGCCGAGCAGCGTCTGCTGCGACTGCGGGACGTACTGACGCGCGCGGACCGCACGCTCACCGAGGCCAGATCGGCGCGGGGTGAGGTGCTGGCGAAGATCGCGGCGTCCGAGGTGCCCGCGGTGAGCGGCCCTTCGACGGTGCTCCAGGAGCAACTGCGGGCCGCCGCCGAGTACCGCAGGCACGCCCAGTGGCACCGGCTCTCCCCGCTCCTGGAATCCCTCGAACGGGAAGCCGAGGACGAACTGCGGCGCGCCCGCGACTCACTGTCCGCGGTCACCGCGCCGCTCGCCGTCCGTGCGGAGCTGCGGGGCCGGCTCGACGCGTACCGGGCGAAGGTCGCCCGGCACGGAATGGCGGAGGATCCCCTGCTGATCGAGCGGTATGACGCGGCCCGCAGAATGCTGTGGAGCGCGCCGTGCGATCTGCGCGTCGCCGAACAGGCGGTGCTCCGCTACCAGCAGGCCACGGCGGAGGTCCTGGTCCCGGGACAGGCCGGGCCCACCGACCACAGGGGGAACGCGTGAGGGATGCCGGATGAGCGACCAGCAGCAGTGCCAGCGGCCCGGGTGTGGGGGCAGCTATGAGGACATGGGCGGCGGCGAGCTGTACTGCGGCACCTGCGGTCTGGCGCCGGTGGTGTCGCCGACCGGCATGGTGAGTTCACCGCCGACCGGGATCGCCGGTGGCGGCCGCGGGAGCAACAGCGCGCGGTCCGGCAGCGCTTCGGTGCGCGGCGGTTCCGGGTCGTCGTCGTCCCGTTCCGCGCGGTCGTCGTCCCGTTCCTCGACCTCGCGCAGGTCGGTCTCCGGGCGGCTCTCGCGCTCCCTGTCGGGGCTGGGTTCGGGGCGTTCGGTCTCGGTGCGCAGCTCCGGGGCTTCGGCGAGTTCGTCGGGCCGCAACCGGCTGGGCGCCGGTCTCGTCTCGATCCCGGATGTGCCGCGCCCCGATCCGCAGTCCGCGGTGATGGCCAACCCCGAGGTGCCGGAGCGGAAGCGGTTCTGCTCGCGTTCCGACTGCGGTGCCCAGGTGGGCCGTTCGCGCGGTGCGCGGGCCGGGCGCACGGAGGGGTTCTGCACCAAGTGCGGCCACCCCTACTCGTTCGTACCGAAACTGAGCAGCGGCGATGTCGTGCACGGGCAGTACGAGGTGGTGGGCTGTCTGGCCCACGGCGGTCTGGGCTGGGTCTATCTCGCCGTCGACCGCGCCGTCTCCGACCGCTGGGTGGTGCTCAAGGGCCTGCTGGACACGGGTGACCAGGACGCGATGGCCGCAGCGATCTCGGAGCGGCGCTTCCTCGCCGAGATCGAGCACTCCAACATCGTGCGCATCTACAACTTCGTGGAGCACCTCGATCAGCGGACCGGCTCCATGGACGGCTACATCGTCATGGAGTACGTCGGCGGCAAGTCCCTCAAGGAGATCGCCAACGAGCGGCGCGGGCCGTCGGGCAGGCGGGACCCGCTGCCGGTTGAGCAGGCCTGTGCGTACGGGATCGAGACCCTGGAGGCGCTGGGTCATCTGCACAGCCGGGCGCTGCTGTACTGCGACTTCAAGGTCGACAACGCGATACAGCAGCAGGATCAGCTGAAGCTCATCGACATGGGCGCGGTCCGAAGGATGGACGACGACGAGTCGGCCATCTACGGGACGGTCGGCTACCAGGCGCCCGAGGTCGCCGAGGTCGGGCCGTCGGTCGCCTCCGACCTCTACACCGTGGCGCGCACCCTCGCGGTGCTGACCTTCGACTTCCAGGGCTATACGAACGTATTCGCGGACAGCCTCCCCGATCCGGACAACATCGAGGTGTTCCGGCGGTACGAGTCGTTCTACCGGCTGCTCGTACGGGCCACGGACCCGGACCCGGCCCGCAGGTTCGCATCGGCAGCGGAGATGGCGGAGCAGCTGACCGGTGTGCTGCGGGAGGTCGTCGCCGTCCAGACGGGACGGCCGCGGCCTTCGCTGTCGACGCTGTTCGGGCCCGAGGTGCGGGTCACCGACACCACGCTCTTCGCCGAGCTGACCGGGGACGCGTCCCTGCTCGGCGCACGCGGACTGCCCGCCGGACGCCGTGGCCCGAAGGCAATCCGGGGCAACGGCGGCGAGGGGGCCCGCCTTCCCACACCGCGCCGGCCGGAACCGGCCGCGCCGCGGGTGCCCGCCGCCCCGTCTGCCGCCGGCCCGGCAGCGGGCACCTCCGGCCAGTACCTCGCCGGGCTCGAAGCAGGCCCCACCGCGCTGGCGCTGCCCGTGCCGCGCATCGACCCGCACGACCCGCACGCCGGTCTTCTGGCGAGCCTGATGGCGGCGGCACCCGGCGAGCTGATCACCGCGCTGGAGTCCGCGCCCACCCCGTCGCTTGAGCGCAGTCTCCGTCACGTACGGGCCCTGCTCGACAGCCGGGACGCGTACACCGCGGTCGAGATGATCACGGGCCTGGAGACCGAGTACCCCCACGACTGGCGGGTCGTCTGGTACCGCGGTCTCGCCTCGCTCGTCACCGGCGACCGGGAGACGGCAGCGCTGTCCTTCGACGCGATCTACGACGCGTTCCCCGGTGAGCCCGCGCCGAAGCTGGCGCTCGGTGTCTGCGCGGAGGTGCTCGGTCAGCTGGACAACGCGGCCGAGTACTACCGCCTCGTGTGGACGACCGACCCCAGCTACGTCAGCGCGGCGTTCGGCCTCGCCAGAGTGCAGCTCGCGGCCGGTGACCGCGCCGCGGCCGTACACACGCTGGAGTCGGTCCCCGAGACCTCGATCCACTACACGGCGGCCCGCGTTGCCGCGGTGCGCGCCCGGCTGCGCCACCGTGTCCCGACCGACCCCCTGGTGGACGACCTGCGGTCGGCCGCGGACCAGGTGACCGCGCTCCAGCAGTTCGGCCTCGACGCCGTGCGGCGGGAGCAGCTCGGCACCGAAGTACTGGGCACCGCCCTGGACTGGGTACTCTCCGGAGGCCGGGGCGGCCAGGTGGTGCAGTCCGCCACCCTGCTCGGCAGTCCACTCGACGAGCGTGGCCTGCGCTTCGGACTCGAACGCTCGTACCGGGTACTCGCCCGGCTCGCCCAGCGCGGCGAGGAGAGGATCGACCTGGTGGAACGGGCCAACCGTTTCCGCCCCCGGACGTGGGTGTGAATTGATGTCCCAGACGAATCTGGCCACGTGCCCCAGCTGCCAGGAGCCGCTGGAGCCCGGCGACTTGTTCTGCGGCGCGTGCGGGTACGACCTGTCGGCGGCGCCCGAGCCGCCGGGCGGCCACCCGGCGAACGCCGGCGGCGGCGCGAGCCCGGCGGGTGTCCCGCACACCGCCTGGCCGGCCGCCGCCGACCAGGACAGCTCCGGCAGTCCCGCGCCCGTACAGGCGGGGTCCGATCTGCCGGGTGTCACGTCGGACGGCAATGAACTGCCCGCGGGCGTACGGTTCGACGGCCCTCCGGCGCCCGATGAGTACGCGCTGCCTGCGCCGGACCCCCGGGCCGCGGGCGCTGTGTCGGCCGCCACGGCGGAAGGTGCCGCGCAGGGCATGTCGGCACCCGGCACAAAGGTCTGCGTCGCCTGCCGCACAGGCCGCATCGACGGCGACGGCTACTGCGAGAACTGCGGCCACGCCCAGCCGCGCGAACGTGACCACATGGAACAGGAGCTGGATGCGGTGGCCGCGGTGAGCGACCGCGGGCTGCGCCACCACCGCAACGAGGACGCGTTCGCGGTGTCATCGGTGGGCCTGCCGGACGGTTCGGCCGCCACCGTGGCGATCGTCTGTGACGGGGTGTCGTCGGCGACCCGCCCCGACGAGGCATCAGCCGCTGCGGCAGCGGCGGCCAACGAGGCGCTGCTGACCGCCCTGCCGACGGGCACCCATCCCCAGCAGGCCCTGCACGAGGCGATCATCGCCGCGTCGGAGGCGGTCAACGCCCTGGCCACTGAGCCGGCCGGCGCCATGGAGCACGACCAGCACCGCCATCAGAACGCCCCGGCCTGCACCCTGGTCGCCTCCATCACGGTGGGCGCACTGCTCGTCGTCGGCTGGGTGGGCGACAGCCGGGTGTACTGGGTGCCGGACGACCGCACCGCCCATCCGTCCCGGCTCACCGAGGACGACTCGTGGGCGGCGCAGATGGTCGCCAACGGGCTGATGGGCGAGGCACAGGCGTACGCGGACGAACGGGCCCACGCCATCACGGGCTGGCTCGGCGCCGACGCATACGAACTGGAGCCGCACACGGCGTCGTTCAAACCGGACCGGTCGGGTGTGGTCGTGGTCTGCTCCGACGGCCTGTGGAACTACGCGGAGTCGGCCGAGCAGATGGCCCGGATCGTCCCGCCTGACGCGGCCACCCGGGCCCTGCACAGCGCGCAGGTACTCGTCGGCCACGCGCTCGACGGCGGGGGGCACGACAACGTAACAGTGGCTGTCGTGCCGTTCCCCCTCCCTCCGCAGAGGGCAGGCTCCGCCCACGTGAAGGCGTGAAGGCGTGAAGGCGTGAAGGCGTGAAGGCGTGAGGGCGTGAGGGCTGAACGCGTGAAGGCCACTCTGTCTCGTTAACTCTCTTGAAATTGCCGCGTTGTCGTCAAGGAGCCCGTCAGATGGCCAACTTCTCCAAATCCAACGTGCCGCAATTCTCCGTCGACGTGTACCAGAACGAGTTCCTCCCGGAGGGCGGGCGCGAGGTGAACGCGATCGTCACGGTCACCTCGACCGGGGGCGGAACCAGCGGCTCCGCACTCACCGGTGCGAGTTCCGCGTCCACATCGCCGCCAGGGCAGGCACCGGCCGCCGCTGTGGTGATCATGGTGGACTGCTCGGGTTCGATGGACTACCCGCCGACAAAGATGCGCAACGCACGGGAAGCGACGGCGGCGGCGATCGGCGCACTGCGGGACGGCACCGCGTTCTCAGTGGTGGCGGGCACCCATGTGGCGAAGGACATCTATCCGGGCAACGGCCGGCTCGCCGTCGCCGACCGGGCCACCCGCGCCCAGGCCGGGGAGGCCCTGCGCAAGCTGAGCGCCGGCGGGGGTACGGCGATCGGCACCTGGCTGCGCCTTGCCGACCGGCTGCTGAACACCCCCGACTCGGCGGGCGGCGCCGTACCGCCGATCCGGCACGGCATCCTGCTGACCGACGGCCGCAACGAGCATGAGGCGCCGGAGGATCTGCGGGCCTCGCTGGACGCCGCGGCCGGCCGGTTCACCTGTGACGCCCGCGGGGTCGGTACGGACTGGGAGGTCAAGGAGGTCACCGGTATCGCGTCGGCGTTGCTCGGCACGGCCGACATCGTGGCCGACCCCTCAGGTCTCTCGGCCGACTTCACACAGATGATGGAGAACGCGATGGGCAAGGAGGTCGCAGATGTCGCGCTGCGACTCTGGACGCCCGTCGGAGTGGAGATCAAGTACGTCAAGCAAGTGGCGCCGAGCGTCGAGCAGTTGACGGACCGCCGCACCGAGGCCGGTCCCCGCGCCGGGGACTACCCGACCGGCTCGTGGGGGGACGAGTCGCGCGACTACCACGTGTGCGTCCAGGTGCCGGAAGCGGGAATCGGCCAGGAGATGCTCGCCGCCCGGGTCTCGCTCGTCCTGCCCGACCCCTCAGGAGGTGCGCCGCAGACGCTTTCGCAGGGCCTGGTGCGCGCGGTGTGGACGGACGACATGGCCGCCTCGACCTCGATCAACCCGCAGGTCGCGCACTACACGGGGCAGGCTGAACTGGCACAGGCCATCCAACAAGGTCTGGATGCCCGCAAGTCGGGCAATCTGGACGGAGCGACAGCGAAGCTCGGCCGCGCGGTCCAGCTTGCGGCAGCCTCGGGGAACGCGGACACTGCGAAACTGCTCGCGAAGGTGGTGGACGTCGTCGACGAAGCGACCGGTACTGTGCGACTGAAGGCAAAGGTGGCGGAGGCGGACGAGATGACCCTCGAAACCCGCTCCACCAAGACAGTTCGCGTCAAGAAGTAGCCAAGAAGTAACAGAAAAGCACCACAAGCAGCAGAAGTGACGTTTTGCGGCCTCAGGGCCGGACGAGGAGAGGGGGAAGCGACTCCATGCCGACCTGCCCGAACGGACACCAGTCGGGATCCGACGACTGGTGCGAGGTCTGCGGCCACCGCATGGGCGCCGTGCCGCCGCCTCCCCCGCCGCCCCCGCCGTACGCAGGCGGCGGGGCGCCCCCGCAGCCTCCGCCGGGCCGCAACCCGGCGGCCGGTTACGGCTACCCGCCGAATGCCACCGCCCAGGCAGAGCTCTGCCCGCAGTGCCGTACGCCTCGCGAGGCCGGGGCGCCGTTCTGCGAGGAGTGCCGCTGGAACTTCCTCACCAACACCGCCACCTCGTACACGCCGGTGGCCCCGAATCTGCCGCCGGGCTTCCAGTCCCAGCAGCAGCCGCCCAGGCCGCCGGACTCGTTCGACTACCAGAGCTCGCGGCCCTCGCAGGTCAACCGTCCCGCCGAGCCGCTGACGAACGCCCCGAGCGGCCAGGCGGTCCCGCCGCCTCCGCCGCCCCCTCCCCCGTATCAGCAGCAGTCCGCTCCGCCGCCGCCCTCGTTCGCGCAGCCGCCGAGGGCGCCGCAGCCCCCGCACCCTGCCGAGCAGCGGGAAGCGGACGACTGGTTGCTCCCGCCGCCGTCCCGCGCCCAGCCGCAGGGGCCGGGTCAGGGACAGCCGCAGGGCCCCGGACACCCGCAGGGCCAGCCACAGGGGCCGGGCCGGCAGGCGCCGCCGCAGCAGTTCCAGCCCCCGCAGTCCCAGCCGCCCCAGCCCCAGTCCCCGCAGCCGCAGCAGGGGCCGGGCCAGCCGCCGCCCGACCGCCCGAGCCACCCCGGTCAGCCCGGTCAGCCGACCGGAGAGGCCCCGACGACGGCGGGCTGGTCGGCCACGGTCGGCCCCGACCGTGAGTACTTCATGGCGATGATGCAGCGCAGTGGCCCCGAAGCCACCGGGCTCAATCTGCCCGCCTACTCCCCCGAGCAGCGCCTTCCGCTCGACGGGAACCAGATCACCATCGGCCGCCGCAGGCACTCCACGGGCGAGTCACCCGACATCGACCTGTCGGTGCCGCCCGAGGACCCGGGGGTCTCGCACCAGCACGCGGTCCTGGTCCAGCAGCCCGACGGATCCTGGGCGGTGGTCGACCAGAACTCGACCAACGGCACCACGGTCAACGGCGGCGAGGACCCGATCCCGCCCTATGTGCCGATCCCGCTCCAGGAGGGCGACCGGGTGCACGTCGGTGCCTGGACGACCATCAGGATCCACCGGGGGCAGTAGTCACCGGACGGTGAGCCGGGGGGACGAGCGGCCACGCGTACGGCCCTTCGGGGTCGTCCAGCCAGGCCCACTCGTGCTCCCCGCTCACCGTCACCCCGAACCGCTCCCGCTGCGGACGCCCCTCGCGCTCCCAGAGGGAGTACGCCTCGACCGGATCGAGGCTGCCGCTCGTCAGAGTGAGCACGAAGCGGAAGAGCGCGTCGTTCAGCACGCTGGGCGGCAGCCCGCCGCTGCGCGGCACCGGCCCGGCCTCCGTCGCTCCGCGCAGCGGTACGAAGTACGCGGGCGTATCCAGGAATCGCCCCTGCGCATGCCGCTCGTCCCGCACCCGCAGCACGATCAGTCCGGTCGCGAGCGGGGCGAGGATCCGCGCCCCTGGCCGGCACTGCGCGAGCCAGGCCCTCGGTACGGACGGGAGCGCGCAGGTCACGATGATCGCGTCGAAGGGCGCCCGCGCGGGGCAGCCCAGCGCCCCGTCCCCGGTGACGACGGCGGGGGCGTAACCGGCGGCCGACAGATGGCTGCGCGCCGATTCGGTGATCTCCGGGTCGATGTCGACGGTCGTGACCCGGGAGTCGCCCAGCCGGTGGGCCAGCAGAGCCGCGTTGTACCCGCTGCCCGCCCCGATCTCCAGCACGGCGTCACCGTCCCGCAGCGCCAGCCCGTCCAGCATCCGCGCCATCAGCGAGGGCTGGCTGCTGGACGAGATCAGCTCGCCGTCCCGGATCCGGGTGGCCAGCGGCTGGTCGGTGTAGACACCCTCCAGCCAGCGCCTGCGCCGCACGATGTCCGGATCCTCGCCCCACAACCGCGCCCGCCGCCCCACCCCGTCCACGAAGTAGTACGGCACGAAGAGATGCCTCGGCACCTCGGCGAACGCGTCCCGCAAGGCCGGATCCGCCAGTGCGCCGCTCTCCGCGATCTCCCGCACCAGCGCCGCCCGCAATGCCTGGTCTGCGCCCATATCTCCACTCTGCTGCGTCCCGCCCCGCGAGGCGAACCCGAAACAGCCAGGTGCTGCCGGACAGCCCCGCGAAAGGACCCCCAGCCCGGCGAGAAGTCCCCAGCGCGCCCTGCTCAAGACGGAAGGCTCAGGACCGCAGACCTCCGCCGTGCCGTCTGCGACCATGGAGGGGTGACAGAGATCCCGCGCGGCACGCTTCAGGAGCAGACCTTCTACGAGCAGGTCGGCGGCGAGGAGACCTTCCGGCGCCTGGTCCACCACTTCTACCAGGGCGTCGCCGGAGATCCCCTGCTGCGGCCGATGTACCCGGAGGAGGACCTCGGCCCTGCCGAGGAGCGGCTCGCCCTCTTCCTGATGCAGTACTGGGGCGGCCCCCGCACCTACAGCGACAACCGCGGTCACCCCCGGCTGCGGATGCGGCACTCCCCTTTCCAGGTGGACCGGGCGGCCCATGACGCCTGGCTGAAGCACATGCGGGCGGCCGTCGACGAACTCGGCCTGGCCGAGGAGCACGAGCGGCAGCTCTGGAAGTACCTCACCTACGCGGCGGCCTCCATGGTCAACACCGACGGCTGACCGGAACCACCTACCCGCCCCAGGAAGGCGGCCCACCTCACACGGGTGGGCGGGCCCTGGCAGCAGGGCCGGCCGGGCTACCTGGGAGTGACGCTGAGCCCGCCCAGTGCGGATGCCTCACGGACGGCGGTCGACCCATACGGGGTGCGCAGCCGGAGCCAGGAGCCGGCGCAGAGCAGCGTGTACGGGCCGGGGTGGTCGGCCCCGCCGGGGGAGAGGCCGGGGACAGTCACCCGTACCGGGCGCAGAAAGCCGAGCGACTGGGCGGCGTGTGCCGCGCGGACCGGGAGGGCGGTGTCGCCGACCGGCCGGGACCAGATCTCCCGCCCGATCCGGTCGAGTTCGGCACGGGTGCGCCGGTCGGCCGGCAACTCCTCGGTACGTACCCGGAATTCGGCAACGACGGCCGCGACCGCGGAGTGCAGCGCATCGGGCGACGGCAGCCCCGGCAGTTGCCGCCAGCCGCTGCGGGGCGGCAGCAGACCGGCCCAGGGCGGGCCGGTGACAGCAGCGGGAACGGTGGCCGTGGCGCCCCGTTCGTCGATGGATTCCAGCAGTTCACCCGCCGAGACGGTGAAGTCCAGTTCGGCCGGGGCGGCCAGCCGTGCTGTCCGCACGGCCAGCACCTCGAACGAGGGCGGGCGACCGAAGACGGCCAGGCTCTGCCCCGTACCGCCGTCCGCCCGTGCCTGCAGCCGCACCGCCGCCGCACGGTCGTAGTGGATCAGCCGGGCCAGGAAGGCGGCGAGATCGGCCGCCTCCCCGGCGTCGGCGAAAGCCAGCCGCGCCGGGAGCCCCGTCATGCGGCGAGCACTCCAGGCTGGTCCAGATACTCCCGGAGGAAGGACTTCTCCTCGGCGGTTATCCGCCGCGGACGCTGCGCCTCCAGGTTGTACGGGACGACGACCGTCGACGCCCGTACGTACACCTGGTCCTCGTCCTTCACCTCGTACGCGATGGTCAGCGACGCGGCGGAGATCTTCGTCACCCAGGACTCGACGGTGACCGGCGCGTGCCGGTGCACGAGCGGGCGCACGTAGTCGATCTCGTGGCGGGCCACGACGGAACCGCCGGAGAACGACGGCGAACCGTCCCCCGGCGCCAGCCGGAACATGAAGTCGATCCGCGCCTCTTCCAGATACCGCAGGAAGACGACGTTGTTGACGTGCCCGAAGGCGTCCATGTCCGACCAGCGCAGGGGGCAGGAGTAGATGTGCCGCACGGTCAGCCTCGCGTCAGCTTCTTGTACGTGGCACGGTGCGGACGGGCCGCGTCGGCACCGAGGCGCTCGATCTTGTTCTTCTCGTACGACTCGAAGTTGCCCTCGAACCAGTACCACCGGGAGTCGCCCTCGTACGCCAGGATGTGCGTGGCGACGCGGTCGAGGAACCAGCGGTCGTGGGAGATGACCACGGCCGCACCCGGGAATTCGAGCAGCGCGTTCTCCAGCGAGGAGAGCGTCTCGACGTCCAGGTCGTTGGTGGGCTCGTCGAGGAGCAGCAGGTTGCCGCCCTCCTTGAGCGTCAGCGCCAGGTTGAGGCGGTTGCGCTCACCACCGGAGAGGACACCGGCCGGCTTCTGCTGGTCCGGGCCCTTGAAGCCGAAGGCGGAGACGTACGCCCGCGAAGGCATCTCGACCTGGCCGACGTTGATGTAGTCCAGCTCGTCCGACACAACCGCCCAGAGCGTCTTCTTGGGGTCGATGTTGGCGCGGCTCTGGTCGACGTAGGAGATCTTGACCGTGTCGCCGACCTTGATGGCGCCGTTGTCCGGCGTCTCCAGGCCCTGGATCATCTTGAACAGCGTGGTCTTGCCCGCGCCGTTCGGGCCGATGACACCGACGATGCCGTTGCGCGGCAGCGTGAACGACAGGTCGTCGATGAGGACCTTGTCGCCGAAGGCCTTCGAGAGGTTCTCGACCTCGACGACGATGGAACCGAGCCGCGGGCCCGGCGGGATCTGGATCTCCTCGAAGTCCAGCTTCCGCATCTTGTCGGCCTCGGCCGCCATCTCCTCGTAACGCGCGAGACGGGCCTTGGACTTGGTCTGACGGCCCTTGGCGTTGGAGCGGACCCACTCCAGCTCTTCCTTGAGCCGCTTGGCGCGCTTCTCGTCCTTGCGGCCCTCGACCTTGAGGCGGGCGGCCTTCTTGTCGAGGTACGTGGAGTAGTTGCCCTCGTAGGGCAGCGCGCGGCCGCGGTCGAGCTCAAGGATCCACTCGGCGACGTTGTTCAGGAAGTACCGGTCGTGAGTGACGGCCACCACAGCGCCGGGGTACTTCGAGAGGTGCTGCTCCAGCCAGTTCACCGACTCGGCGTCGAGGTGGTTGGTGGGCTCGTCGAGGAGCAGCAGGTCGGGCGCCTCGATCAGCAGCTTGCAGAGCGCGACGCGGCGCTTCTCACCGCCGGAGAGGTTCACGACGGGCCAGTCGCCGGGCGGGCAGCCCAGGGCGTCCATGGCCTGCTCCAACTGGGCGTCGAGGTCCCAGGCGTTGGCGTGGTCCAGGTCCTCCTGGAGCTTGCCCATCTCGTCCATGAGCGCGTCGGTGTAGTCGGTCGCCATCAGCTCGGCGACCTCGTTGAAGCGCTTGAGCTTGCCCATGATCTCGGCGGCGCCGTCCTGCACGTTCTCCAGGACCGTCTTCGACTCGTCCAGCTGCGGCTCCTGCATGAGGATGCCGACGCTGAATCCGGGCGAGATGTACGCCTCACCGTTGGAGGGCTGCTCAAGGCCGGCCATGATCTTCAGGACCGTGGACTTACCGGCACCGTTGGGGCCCACGACACCGATCTTCGCGCCGGGCAGGAAGTTCAGGGTGACGTCGTCGAGGATCACCTTGTCGCCGTGCGCCTTGCGCGTCTTGCGCATGGTGTAGATGAACTCAGCCAAGAGAAACCGTCCGGCATTAGATGTGTGGGCAGATACACCCCATCTTGCCTGACAGCCACCGCCGGGCGGAAACCCGTATCGCCGGTGGGCTCTGACCTGGGATTTCACTGCGGTCCCGGGGCAGGCGGCCACCCGGGCACGGCCTGGCACTGCCGGTCGCCGTCGTGTACGTCAGCGGTCCCGGGGAACTTCTCCGCGGGCGGGCGGTGTGGCGTGCCAGGACGGTGAACGGCCCAGCGTCGTCAGGATGCGGTCCAGGGTGCTCGCATCGCCGTCCGTGGCCAGGGCCGGACGGAAGGCGCTACCGGGGGCGAGGCGGTGGTCGCCCTGCGGGACCGCCCCGGCGATCGGGAGCGCGGCTCGCAGCACGTCGGGGTCGGGGTCGAACGGGAGGTCCAGGGTTCGGGCGACGTCCCAGCCGTGGACGACATAGTCGATGAGATGGAAGCCGAGCACCTGGACGGCGGGGAACGTCCGGGCTTCCGTTACCTCGGGAAGCACACACGCGCGGTCGGGCCGGTCCACGGCCGCGAAGGCCGCGATGGCCTCATCCGATGCGTGCCGGTAGTCCGCCGCGAAATCCTCGCCGAGCGGGTGGTGCGACCAGTTCGCCGGGTCCTGGCCGTGACCGTTCACGGCCGCCGCGAACCCTCGGTGCTGGGCTGTCATATGGACGAGCAGTTCGGTCAGGGTCCACGCCGAGCACGGTGTGGGCCGGGCCAGATCCGCGGGAGACACCCGGCTCACCAGCGACGCACTGTCCCGCACAGCCCCCGTATGGAGCTTCCTGAGGCTTTCCCAGTTCCCGAAATTCCCGGTGTCCTCGAAGTTGGTAGGCATACGCTTACGATCTGCTCGTGCACATGATCTGTCAAGGCGTATTTTCTTGTGCATGGCCGAGAAAGCAGCCAAGAACACAGCCGGGAACACTGCCGCCCACGGCGCCCTGTCCGGAGATCGGGCGAGCCGCCCCGATCGTCGCCCCGACCTGGCGGCGATGGTCGTGCCGTTGGGCCGCGCCATGATGGCCGCGGAACAGCCGATCCTCGACGCGCACGGTCTGACCATGTGGGCATATGCGGTACTGCTGCGGCTCGACGAAGAACCGATCCGCACCCAGAGCGCACTCGCCGAGGCGATCGGGGCGGACAAGACCCGCATCATCGGCGTGCTCGACGGTCTGGAGACCCGGGGGCTGATCCGCCGCCGACCGGACCCACACGACCGGCGGGCGCGGCTGCTGTCGCTCACCGCCGAGGGGCAACGGCTGCGCGATGCCACGCAATCGGCCATCCAGCGACGGGAGGAGGAGTTCCTGCTGCTACTGCCGACCGCGGATCGGCACGCGTTCGTCCGAGCTCTGCAGACCCTCTCGGCCCCGCCGGCCCTCTCGGAACTGACACCGAAGAAGCCGTAGCGGTCCGACCGGTTCGGGAATGTGGCCGCGGTCGAACCGGGCTCCGGTACCGGGCGAGAGCTGCGAAGCGCAGCGGTACTGCCCGCCATCGGGCCGGCCGGCCCGGGACGGCGGGCCGGGCGGACGGGGCTACTGCCCGTCAGGAAGGCGGTCAGGCAGCCGGCTGCAGTTCCTGACGCACCACGATCGCATTGAGCCGAACCACGAACGGGGCGACATCCGAGATCTTCAGGGCACCGACCCGGGTCTTGTCCAGGCCGATGGTCGCGTCCACACAGAAGGCAATGGCGTACACCCCTGCCCCGGTCTCCTCGTCCTGGAGGGCGAAGAACAGGTCCCGGTAGAAGCTGGTGCGTTCCACGCCTTCCTCGTAGAACGAGAGCCCGGGCTCGCCCTCCTGCGCGCCGAGGCCGGTGAAGGCGCGCACGAACTCCTCATCGATCGTGTCCCAGAACGCAGCATCGGCGAGCGCATCCGGCAGGGCCTGGCGCACAGCCTCCTTCAGCGAGAGCACGATCACCCCCATCGCGGCGTGCTCCTGAAGCCCCCAGCCGCGGATCATCTTGACGATTGCTCCGTCGGGTATGGCGGCGGCGGCCTCCCGGATGTTGTCGAAGTCGAAGTTGACGGTCGCGGGGGCAATCGCCTCCTGGAACACCCGGTCGATGGCTCGGGCCTGGTCGAGGTGGTCCGCGCCCACGTCGATGACGGTCTTGAAATTGCCTGCCATAACTCCTCCTGCGTATCGCGGTGATCTGGCGAAGGCAGTATGCCGAGCGGGCTTCGCGCGATGCGGCAGCGTCCCGGGGTGCGGACGACGGCAGACGGCTCCGGTACGCCGAGGCGTACCGGAGCCGCTGTACCACCATGGCCATCCTGTCCGGTGGCCACTCACTCGCTTCACTTACCGCTCGCAGCCCGGCCGCCCATAGTCCGGCCGCCCGCAGTCGGGCCGCTCGCGGTCCGGTCACCGGGAGTACCGCTCTCCGGTGACCGGTCCCGGGTCACTGACCCGCGGTGCTGTTCTTCCTGCGGAGCATGAAGACCGCGCCGCCACCGAGCACCACGAGGGCGATCGCGACACCGGCGATCACCGGGGTGGAGCTGGAGCTGCCGGTCTCGGCCAGGCCGCCGCCGTTGGTACCGGAGGTGCTGCCGCCCGCCGAGGCAGCGCTGGGCTTCGGGGAAGGGGTGCCGCTGTGGGCGGGCGTACTGCCGGCCGTCTTGCAGTCGAGGACGCCCTGGAAACGCTTCTCGAAGCCGTTCGGGCCCTTGATCGTGAAGTCGTAGGCCTGGTCCTCGGCGACCGGGACGGTCACCGTCTGCGACTTGCCTGCCTCGACCGTGTGCTTCTGGCCTGCCAGCTCGAAGGTGAACGCCTCATCGCCCTTGTTGGCGGCGGTGATGTCCACGCCGCCCTTGGCGCAGTCCTTCATGGCGGAGAGGGCCGGGACGGCGCCCTTGCTGGCAAAGTTAGCCGTGGCGACCGCGCTGACCGAAGCGGTGCTGGTGCCCGCGAGGATCTGCGTCTGGCTCTTGGAGTCACTGACGAAGGCCCGGCCGATCGGCACCGCGGTCTGCGCGGTGACGTTCAGCTTGGCCGAGCCGGGCTGCGTACCGGCCGGGACCTTGAAGAACAGCTGCGTGCCGTTGACCGCGCTGGTGACGGGCTTACCGTCCTTGCCGACGACGGTGACACCCTGCGGCGCGTCCGGGGCGAGGGAGACCTCTGCCCTGGCGGCGTTGGTGGAGACCGTCACCGGGCCGAGCGGCTCGCCCGGGTGGCCCGCCACATCGGCGGGGCCGAGCGAGAGCGACGCGGCCGGCTCGGCGACGTTGACCGCGGAGTTCTCCAGGTACTCGGTCAGCTTCCGGCCGGCCTCGTCCTTCGGCACCGCGTCGACGTGGTCCGAGAAGTGCCAGATCGCGGCCTGGGTCGCGGCGGCGGCAGTGGCGTCGGTCAGCGTGACGTTGAGGTTCGCGCCGAGGGACGCGGGCGTCACCTGCGGGAAGGAGTGCTCCAGGATCCAGCGGATCTTGCCGGCGTCCTTGTTGCCCGCGAGCGAGGACTGGCCCCAGGTGACCTCATTGTAGGAGGTGTTGGCCTGCGTGTGGTTGTGCAGGTCGATGCAGTACGTCTTGATGGACCCGCCGCCGTCGACCTTGAGCTCGAAGAGCCCGGCCGTCTCGTCGGCGCCATCGATCACGACCTTGTCCCCGACCGACACCCCGGGGTTGTCCAGGGTGGCGGTGACGCCGGAGGAGGTGGTGGTGGGAGAGTCGTCGGCCAGAGCAGGCGTGGCCGTTGCCATCGCGCCACCGGCGACCAGCCCCGCAGCCAGGGCCGCGGCGGCCAGCCGGGAGGTACCCAGCCGCCGTATGCGAGAACCAGATCCCGCAGAGAACACAGAAACCGCAGAAACCGCAGAAAACACAGAATTCCCCTTCGGGCGAGGACTCTTCGCGCGATGCGCATCATGGCGCGCGTGGGGGAAGTTCCTCGCCGGCAGACTCAAATGCCCCGTGAGTATCTGGGAATCCTAAGGACGCAGGAGCAACTCGCTCTCCATACAAGGCGTCTGATAACCATTCCGAATCGGAATCGTTACCGTGAATCCCCTCCGCGACCCGACCATTTCGACAAATCGCCACCTCTGAGGGCCCGATGGCGCCTAGGTGCCACACTGGCCCCGTTCAGGCCACCAGGTCCTTGGGGCGCTCCGTCAGAGACGCATCAGCCCTGGCTACACGCTTGAAAGCGCTGGTTCCACGCGTCATATCGTGCCCCACCGCAAGCGCTTCGATGTCCGCCGAGAATCTGCGCTGTCCGTCCTTGTCCTCATCGCGCACCTTCAACCTGCCGTGTACGACGAGTGGTTCGCCCAGGGACACGGATCCAGCCAGATTCGCAGCCAGCGACCGCCAAGACCACACCGTGTAGAAGCTGGTCGGCCCGTCGGCCCAGACCTGTTTCTGCCGGTCCCAGCGGCGTGCGGTGACCGCGAAGCGAAATCGCACCCTTCCTCCGGTGACCGAATCCCGGTATTCAGGCTGCGACGCCACATTTCCCACCAATGTCACCAAGGTGTCGTTCATGAGCCCTGCCTTCCCCCGTCCCGCCATGGTCCTGCGGGGGCCGTCCCGTAACGGCCCCGCGGATGCTTCCGGTTGCCACCGGTTGCTGATCCGGTTCCCATGCTGCCCCGGCGAGGGCCCGCTCCGCTCGCGCCTGTGGATTACTTGCCGGTTGTGGACAACCCGTTCACCGTCACGTACTGCTCCCGCACCTCCCGATAGCGCACCAGCTCGGCCGCGACCGGATCGAGCACCTTCGCCCTGCCGCACGCGGCGGCCGCCTCCCGCAGCCTGCGCTCCACCTCCTGCCCATACCGGTGCGCGGGCCCCCGTACGGCCATCCCGCACGCCCACTCCACGAGCGGGCCGCCCACGGTTCCCGCCAGCATCACCAGGACGGGCGTCAGCGGAGCGACGTCGAGCACGCCCACCATCACCCCCAGCAGCCAGAGCACACCCAGAATCTGGTGCACGGTGGTCATCACCTGGGCCAGCACGGCCGCCGGCCACCAGGCGGGCCGCCCCGAACGGCCCCCCGGCTCCTGCGCGACGGTGGTCACCGCCAGCTCGTCCAGGGCCTCGGGAAGCCCCTCGGCCCCGCGCGCGGCCGCCTCGCGCACCGCCTGCGCCCAGGGCGCCGGAAGCCCGTCGGCCGCCTCGTCGGCGACCGTACGCACGGCCAGCTCCACTTCCTGCCGGGCAGTGGCCTCGGTGCCCCCGGGCCCCGGGCCGGGCTCCGTCGGTACCGGTTCAGGGCCGCCGGGCGCGCGCGTGGACTCGTACCAGCGCCAGATCCGCATCCACGGCGTTCCGCACGCCTTCACCGCGTTCCGGCTCCACTCGCGCTCCGCGGCCTCGCCCGCGGCCAGGGCGCCGACCGCGTCGCCGAGCCGGTCACCGAACTGCTCACGCGCCAGCTCTCCGAGCCCGGCGTGACCCTCGGCCACATACACCGACCTCAGGTCGTCCGCCGCCGCGTCCACATCGGCGGCCAGCCGCCGCGCCGGGGCACCACGCTCGCGTACGAACCGGCCGACCAGCTCCCGCAGTTCGCCCACCCCCTCACCGGTGAGCGCCGACAGCGCGAGCACGGTCGCCCCGGGCTCGCCGTGCTCGCCCAGCGCCATGCCGTCCTCGTCGAGCAGCCTCCGCAGGTCGTCGAGCACCTGGTCGGCAGCCTCGCCGGGCAGCCGGTCGATCTGGTTGAGCACCACGAAGGTGATCTCGGCGTGGCCCGCGAGCGGCCTGAGATAGCGGTCGTGGAGTGCGGCGTCCGCGTACTTCTCCGGGTCGACCACCCAGATCACCGCGTCGACCAGCGCCATCGCGCGGTCCACCTGGTCGCGGTGCGCGGTCACGGCCGAGTCGTGGTCCGGCAGGTCGATGAGGACCAGCCCGTGCAGCTCGTCGCCGGGTCCCGCACTCATCCAGGGCCTGCGGCGCAATCGCCCCGGGATGGCGAGCCGGTCGAGCAGCCCGGCGGCGCCGTCCGTCCAACTGCAGGCGAGGGGCGCCGAGGTGGTGGGCCTGCGCACCCCGGTCTCGGAGATCGCCACCCCGGCAAGGGCGTTGAAGAGGGTCGACTTGCCGCTGCCGGTCGCGCCCGCGATGGCGACCACGGTGTGCTGCGAGGAGAGCCGCTGCCGGGCCGACGCCTCGTCCAGCACCCGCCCGGCCTCGGCCAGCGTCGGGCCGTCGAGACGCGTACGGGAGAGACCGACCAGTTCCCGCAGCGCGTCCAGCCTGGCGCGCAGTTCGGCGCCGTACGAGACGGAGCGCGGGAAGTCCTCGTACGACTCGGGCAGGGGGCCGAGGCTGAAGTCGCGTGCGGTGCCCGGTGCGCTGTCGCCGCGGTCGGCGGCGCGCCGGGCGATGAACCCGTCGTCCCAGCGGTGGCCGGCCTGCTCGGGCATTTTGGCCTGGCCGGAGAGCCCTGACATCCCTGATACTCCCGACATCCCTGACACTCCAGACATCTCCGCCGGCCCTGACCGCTCGGAGGCCCCGGACGTAACGAATGGACCGGACGGACCGGATGGATCCGACGGACGGGACGGACCGGGCGGTCCCGACGGGCCGAGCGGACCGGACGAGACGGCGGCCGGTGTATTCAGGGTTGCCCCCGAGGACATGCCGGAAGCCGTGACGGAGCCCGTGTCCGAGTCGCCGGGTACCGCGCCGGACGCCGTCTTCGAAGCCGTGTCCGCGTCGCTGGACACCATCGCCGATGCCGTCCCCGGCGCCACGCCGGAGGCCCCGGGCGCGGGAGCCGCGTACGGCTCCCGCACCCCCTGCGGCGGCTCCTGGCTCTCCCTGGCCCCCGACCGCTCGGGTCCCGCACCCGCCTCCGCCACTCCGGTCACCCCAGCCGCTCCGGTCACCCCAGCCGCTCCGGTCGCCCCAGCCGCTCCGACCACATCTGTCACCTCGGTCGCCTCGGTCATCGCAGGCACTTCTCCTTCTGTAGTACGGACAGCGCGGCGATCAGTTCGGCCTGCGACTCGGGACCCACGTCGAGGGCGTCCAGCGGTGCGAGCCGGCGGTCGCGCTCCGCGCCGAGCACGTCGTCGATATATGTGCTGACCAGCTCGGCGCCCTTGTCGCGCAGCCTCAGCGCCCCCTGCGCGCCGATCCGTTCGGCCAGCCGCTCCCCCGCCTTGCGCGTCCGGCGCCCGCCCAGCAGTGCGGCGGCCAGCAGCGCGGCGACCGCCTCGGGTTCCGGCGCGGCCGAGCGCTCCAGCTCCCGCACCTCTTCCTCGGCCAGCTCCTCCAGGACACGGCGCCAGCGCCGCACGGCGAGGCCGACCCGCTCGCCCGCCTCCCCCGCCTCCGCCTCAAGACCGGCCGCCGCGGGCTCGCGCCCCCAGCTCTCGCGGACCCGTTCGTCGGCGGCGGCCACCGCGCACTGGAGCAGCACGGCGAGGCTGTCCGACAGCGCGTCGAGCAGTTCGCCCGACGAGCTGTCCAGCGGATAGCCGCGCCAACGGGTCCTGGCGTCCCCGGCCAGCACCGCGCCCGCCCTGAGACGCGCCCGTACACGCTTGCCCTCGCTCCCGTACGCCTCCACGACGGTGCCGGTGAGCCGTACCGCGGCGGAGTACTGCATGGCGACGGCAGCGGCCAGTTCGGGCATCCGCGCACCGAGCGAATCGATGACCCCGCGCGCCGTACGGTCGACCGACTGCTGTCTGGTCGCGGGGTCCTGCACGTGCTGGGTCAGCCATGCGCGCAGCGGTGCCACGGCGGTGGTGGGCAGCAGTCCGCTGCCGCCGCCGGCGGACTCGGGCAGTTCGGGGATCGTGAAGCGCGGCGCGTCCCCGAGCCCGGCCCGGGTGAGCAGCGCGCCGTACTGCCGCGACACCTCGCCGACGACCTGGTGGGGCACCCGGTCGAGCACGGTGACGAGCGTCGCGTCGTACTCCTTCGCGGTACGCAGCAGATGCCAGGGCACCGCGTCGGCGTACCGGGACGCGGTGGTCACCATGACCCACACGTCGGCGGCGCAGATCAACTCGGCGGCCAGTGCCCGGTTGCCCGCGACGAGCGAGTCGATGTCGGGTGCGTCGAGCAGTGCGAGCCCGCGCGGCAGGTTCGCCGCCACTTCGACCCGCAGCGCACCGCTGGTGGCCCCGTGCGGCTCCGGGGTGCCGTCGTCGCCGGTGTCGTCCTGCTGCGGAAGCCATACGCGGGTGAGGCGCGGCAGCACGCGCAGCCCGGCGAACCAGTGGTGGTCGTCGGGATGGCAGACCAGGACCGGCGTCCGGGTGGTGGGCCGCAGCACTCCGGCCTCGCTGACCCGGCGGCCGACCAGCGAGTTGACGAGCGTGGACTTCCCCGCGCCGGTCGACCCGCCGATCACGGCGAGCAGGGGTGCTTCCGGAGCTCTGAGCCGGGGCACCAGGTAGTCGTCGAGCTGCGCGAGCAGCTCGGTCCGCGTCCGGCGGGCGCGCGGTGCGCCTGGCAACGGGAGCGGAAGGCGCACGGCGGCGACTCGGTCACGCAGGGCGGAGAGTGCGTCAATCAGCTGAGGCCGTACATCCAAGGTCACCACATGCGAAGAATGCCCAATTTCATTGGCTTTTTGAAGCGTATAGGCCCTTGTGCGGGCCAATAGTGGGCGATCAGGGCCGTTCGGACACCCGGACCACTCGGGACGAGTGGGACGCAGGCATAACGACTGCACAACACCCGGGACCCGAGGAGCCAAAAGCGGTGCGAGATCCGCACCCGCCTGCGATTATCAGTTCGCTTCACTGAACCTCCACATCGTGCCACGGAGGTGAAGCAACGGGGAGCAGGTGAATGGAGCCCTATCCTGGTCCCTGGCAAGGTCGCGCACCCGTACAACCGGGGCTCCAGGCCGCCGAGGCCACGATCCGGCCCCCGTAGCTCAGTGGATAGAGCAGGCGCCTTCTAAGCGCTTGGCCGCAGGTTCGAGTCCTGCCGGGGGCACTCTCGCCGCACAGCGGCCGGGCCCTCCCACCGGGAGGGCCTTTTCGCTGGTCCGGGTCGCTGGTGATGGCACCGTAGCGAGAGCCCTGTAGCGAGCACATAAGCGCCCGAAACCTCCCCAGGTCACGGGGAGGGTCCGACGCCGTCCGGCTGTCGTGACGGCGTCGGAGTCCGGAGAGCGAGCCTTCCCTCGCCCACCGCGGTCGGCAACGGCACCCGCGCTCAACGGGCCGAACCTGAAGGCGCCTTCAGGATGCTTCAGGTCAGCTTCAGGATGCCTCCGGCAGGGTGGAACCCATCGGCACACACGGTGCCGGAAGGCCACCCGAAGGAGCCGTCGTGAAGCGCCACTTCAGCACGGGGAATGAGCCATTCGAGCCTTCGTGACACCACGATCACGTTGAGTACACCTAAAGTCACAGCATGGATTCGGCCGTCATCAGCCGGTGACGATCGGTCATGTACGGGACGAGCCCTCATAAGAGCCCTCACAAGCCTGGAGCTTCCGGCGCCGGATCGTGCCCCGAGCCCGAGCCCCGGGAATCCAACCGATCGGCAGGAGAAGTCATGAGCACTGCAACGTCAACGCGTACCCAGACGGAGTCCGGCGAACTGTGGGCGAGCGGCGGGCCGCTTGAGCTGCACACCGTGCCGCTCGACCCCAAGGTGATAGCGGAGCTCGCCGAGGTCAGGGTGCCGACCCCCCGGTCCGTCCTCATCGGCTGGGTGGACGTGCCCCCTGGGGACCCTCGCGGGGCGACCAATCACGCCCTCTACCTCACCCCTGGCGGCTACGCCTACCGCGTCACGACCTACCTCGACGGCCGTCGCATCAACGGCGCGAACTCCAACTGAGCAGCAAAATGAGCCTGCCGGGCGGGGCTGCCACGGTCACTCCCCGGAGTCGTCCAGGTGTTCCGCGATCCGGAGCAGGGCCGGCAGGGCCGCCCGGACCGTGTCGCGGTCCGCGTCGCCCAGGGCCGCGAGCGCGGCGCCCAGGCGGCGTTCGTGCGCCTGAGCCCAGGCGGTGAGCTGGGCGCGGCCCGCGTCGGTGAGGACGACGACGGAGGCCCGTCGGTCGGCCGAGTCGACATCGCGGGTCACCAGACCGGCCGTGATCATCTGCCCGATCAGGCCCGATACCGTGCTGGCCGCCAGATGCTGGCGGGTGGCCAGGTCGCTGATGCGGGCCGGGGAGTGTTCCGCGAGGACCTGGAGCAGTTCCACCTGGGCCATGGGCAGGGTCTCCCACGGGTAGTCGGTGCGGATCGACGCCCGCAGCGAACGGCGCAGGCGCGTGACGGCCTCGGTGAGCAGTCGCGCGTCGGACGTGTGGTCGTCCGACGGCTTACGGGTCCCGGATCGGGGCTGGGGCGGCATACGCGAACTTTACTGACCCCCAGCACCGGGGTCACAGGCTCGGGGCCACAGCGGCAGCAGCGGCAGCAACAACGGCCACGCGGACACCCGCTGCGGAGGCAGGCGCCGCAGCTGCACAGCCCGCGCTCGCAGGGGGTCACGGCCCCCGACCGCAGGGGCCACAGGCGGAAGTTTCGGTCTCCGAGGTAATCTCGCTCGGGTTCCCCCGGCCCCGGTCGGCAACCTCACGTCGAGAGCGGTCCCGCCGATGAACCTGGCGTACATTCCCAGCCCTTCCCAGGGTGTCTGGCATCTCGGGCCCTTCCCGATCCGGGCGTACGCGCTGTGCATCATCGCGGGGATCTTCGCCGGGGTGTGGCTGACCGGCCGCCGCTGGGCGGCCCGTGGCGGCAACCGCGACCACATCGCCGACATCGCACTGTGGGCCGTGCCGTTCGGTGTGCTGGGCGGGCGGCTCTACCACGTCATCACCGACCCCGAGCTGTACTTCGCCGCCGGCAAGCAGCCCATCCGCGCCCTGTACATCTGGGACGGCGGGCTCGGCATCCCCGGTGCCGTCGCCCTCGGCGCGGTGGGCGCGTGGCTGGGGTGCAGGCGCCGGGGCATCAGGCTGGCGGACTTCGCGGATGCCGCCGCTCCCGGCCTGGTGCTGGCTCAGGCGATCGGGCGGTGGGGGAACTACTTCAACCAGGAGCTGTTCGGCGGTCCCACTCATCTGCCCTGGGCCCTGCTGATCGATCCCGCGCACCGGCCGGCGGACAGCCCGACCGTCGCCTTCTACCACCCGACGTTTCTCTACGAGTCGCTGTGGGATCTCGGCGTGATGGCCCTGCTCCTCTGGCTCGACCGGCGCCACCGGCCGCGCAGGGGACGGCTGTTCGCCTGCTATGTGCTGGCGTACACCGCCGGGCGGGCCTGGATCGAAGCCCTGCGGATCGACCACGCCAACCACTTTCTGGGCCTGCGGCTGAACGACTGGGTCTCGGCCGCGCTGTTCACCGGGGCGCTGGTGTACCTCATCGTCACCCGCCGTCGCGACGGTGCCGACACCGGCCTCGGTGCTGACACCACTTCCGGAAGGGGCAGCGGCTCGGACTCAGGCTCGGGCACCGGCACCGGCACCGGCACCGGCTCCGGCTCCGGCTCGGGCTCGGGCTCGGGCTCGGGCTCGGGCTCGGGCTCCGCGAGCGAAGCCGGCCATGAGAGCGACACCGGCTCCGGTTCAGCTGCCGAGTCCGCGGGCGATGGCTCCGACAGCTCACAGGGCGCTCCACCTCCCGACCGTGACCCGACGGACCGGTGACGCACGCACCAGTGACGCGCACACCACCAGCCGTACCCAGCCCTGCCCCGGCCGAGTCCCCGCTTACGTACGCGACTGATCACGTACGCGACCGAGCCCCCGCCCGGGGCCCCGAACCCGCCGCGTACACCGCCACCAGCGCCGCCATGAGCAGGACCAGTACGGCCCAGCGCGGGCCGTCCGGCACTCCGTGCGCCGGGGCGAGATGCAGGGCCAGGGCCACCAGCGCGACGCCCAGGGCCGTACCCAGGCCACGGGCCATGTTGACCAGTCCGCCGCCGGTGCCCGACGAACGCGCCGGGATCGCCCCCATGATCAGCGTGTTATTGGCCGGGGTGAAGATGCCCAGCCCCAGCCCGAGCACCGCGAGAAGCAGCGTCAGCGGTCCGGGAGTCAGCGGTGCCAGGACCACCGCCACCAGCGCCGCCACACAGATCAGCGCGCCCAGTACACAGCGGCCCCGGTCGCCCAGCGCCGCGGGCAGGGCCCTGTCCGCTGCCGTGGCGGCGACCGCGAAGCCGACCGGGAGCGCGGTCAGCACCAGCCCCGCCGTCAGCTCCGACGAGCCGCTGCCCGTCAGCACGACCGGGACCAGCACCAGGGGGCCGAAGAGCACCAGGTAGCCGCAGAGCGCCCCGATCAGCCCGGACGACACCGCCCGCACCCGCAGCAGCGCCAGGTCGAGCAGCGGCACGGCGGCCACCCGCTGGCGCACCGCGAACGCCCAGCCGGCCCCTGCGGCCAGCACGAACAGCGCGGCGACACCCCAGCCGGGTACCGGCAGTCCGGACGCGGCCGAGACCCCGAGCAGCCCGCTGGTCGTCGCCACGACGAGCAGCGCCAGGCCTGCCCGGTCGAAGCCCTCCGACCGCAGTCGGCTGCGCGTCCTCGGCAGCAGATAGTGACCCGCGACCAGCGCGAACAGCCCGATCGGCACATTGATGCCGAAGACCCAGCGCCAGCCGAGCGTCGCCACCAGCGCGCCCCCGACCGTCGGCCCCAGCGTGAGGCCGAGGGCCTGGGCGGCGGCCTGCACGCCCAGCGCGGTCCGCATCCGTTCCCGCGGCGCGCTGGTGGCCACCAGCGCGACGCTGTTGGCCTGCATCATCGCGGCGCCCGCCGCCTGCACCACCCGGAAGGCCACCAGTGTCGCCAGCGAGGGGGCGAGACCGCAGGCGGCCGAGGCCGCGGTGAAGACCACGAAACCGTAGAGGTAGAACAGCTTGCGCCCGTGCGCGTCCGACAGCCGGCCGATCGGCACCAGCAGGGCCACCAGCGTGAGCAGGTAGGCGAGGGACACCCACTCGACGGCCGCCAGCGACGCGTGGAACTCCGTGCGCACACTGCCGTACGTCAGCGTCACGATGCTCGCGTCCAGCTGCCCCATGAAGGCCCCGAAGCACACCGTGCCCACCGCGAGCCACCAGGCGCCCGGCCGCAGCCGGATCCGCTCCGGCCGGGCACGCTCCCGCAGGAGGACGCCCATCCACGAAGGGTGCCGTCCACCGGTAAGGGCCATGCGCCTGCTCACGTCTCCTCCACTCGCACGCCGGGTGCCGGGCCGCGTCCCCGCGAACACGACGGCAGGAGCCGTCGCCGGGGTTCGTCCCACAGAAGAAGATTACATCGGATACCGAAATACTTTGTCGCCGATGCGTTGCCGGGGCCCACAAGCCCCCGAAGGTGCGCCTTCGAGCAGCTCTCCCGTTACGGGCGGCTCACCAGCCCGTCCCTCTCCCGCTCCCCGCGCACCCGCCGCCCCGCCAGCAGCAGATAGGCCGCCCCCGAGACCACGATCGGCAGGAACCAGGAGAGGTCGGCGCCGCCCAGCCGGCCGCTCAGCCAGCTGGGCAGGAGGGGCGAGTTGATGGTGAGCAGGCCGGTGGCCATGCCGCAGGCGAGCGCGATCAGACCCTGGACGTTGATACCGCCGATACCCCAGTAGCGGCTGCTCCGGTCGCTGGTGTGGATGTCGTGCTGGTCGTAGTGCCAGCGGCGCAGGATGCCGTCCACGATCCAGACGGCGGCGAACGGGCCCGCCCAGACGTTGACCAGGGAGAGGAACTCGTTCAGCGCGGTCTCGAAGTCGTACACGAAGAGGATCAGCAGCACCGCGGCCAGCGCCAGGGTGGCGTCCAGGGCGGTGGCGAGCCAGCGCTTGAGCGGGATGCCGACGGCCTGGATGGCCAGCCCCGACGAGTAGAACACCGAGGCGTTGTTGGAGATCGAGCCCAGGAAGCAGGCGGCGATGTAGAGGACGTACAGCCAGCTGGGCACCAGTGGCCGGACGCCCGCCACCGGGTCGGTGAGATCCGTACGGGTCGCGATCAGGACGCCCGCGATGCCCAGGTAGACGGCCATTCCCGCGCCGCCGCCCAGTACCCGCGGGAAGACCTTGCGGACCGGGGTGTCCGATGGGAGGTAGCGGGCGTAGTCCGGCGAGACCACCAGGTACGACAGCGAACCGGACGCGATCAGCGCGGCGGCGGAGACGATCAGCGCGAGCCAGTGGCCGCCCGAAGCCGGATGCGGCGGCTGCCAGTTCCAGTCCACCCCGCCGATGGTGAAGCAGAGCAGCAGCGCGAAGACCACGGCCACCGCCACCGCGAAGTACGGCTGGACCTTCACCAGCAGCCGGTGGCCAGTGACCGCGATGACGATGGCCGCACCCAGCACGAGCAGGGTCGCCAGGACCTTGCCGGGCGCGCCGGAGTGGTGCCAGCCGAGCCGGCCGAAGAGGGCGAGCACGGCGAAGACCCCGAGGAGGCCGTTGACCGTCTTGAAGCCCAGCGACATGGCCCAGGTGAACAGCGCGTTGACGCGGTTGCCGAACACGCCGAAGGGCGCCCGGCTCAGCGTGAGCGCGGGCAGTCCGGCGCGCGGTCCTGCGATCGAGCTGTACGCGACCAGGCCGAACAGCGCGTTGCCGACCACCACCGCGACCAGGGCCTGGACGAGGGAGAGGCCGAGGGCGATGGCACCCGCGCCGAGCACGAAGAAGAACTGGTAGGAGTTGATCCCGGCCCAGAAGAAGCCCAGTTGGCGCGGGGTCATATAGCGCTCGGACTCGGGGATGAAGTCGTAGCCGTGCTGTTCGACCGCGCCCGACGCGGGGCCGCCGCCTGTGCGTTCGGCCGCGTCGGCCCCTGGCCGGTCCGGATGTGCGGTGGTGCTCATCGGTGGTGCTCCTTCACGGTGGCGGTCGCCGGTGAGGGCGGGCGGGGTGTGCCGTAATCGGTGAACAGCCTGGGTTCAGTGGGGCGCCGGATCGGCGGACGTACGGACGTGGAGAGGTGCGACGCAGGGACCCAGGCCGGTCAGGCCGTGGCGGACCAGACCAGGCGGGCGCCGATCCAGGTCTCGTCGACGCCGGCCGTGGCGAGCTGGGCAAGGTCGTCGGTCGCGTACGGGTCGGCGGCCGTGATGACGAAGTCGGCGAACGCTCCGGCGCGCAGGCTGCCCACCTCGTTCTCGCGGTGCAGCGCCCGCGCTCCGCCGAGCGTGTGCGCGCGGATGCCGTCCGCGACGGCGAGCCGCATCTCCGGCGTGCCGAGCCGGGTACCGAGCACGGTCTCCCGGCTCGCGGCGGCGGCGACCGCCTCGAACGGCCGGGGCGGCGCGACGGGCGCATCCGAGCTGAACGCGAACTCCGTGCCCGCCGACTGGAGCAGGCCCGCCGGGTTGTAGCGGTGGCCCATCTCGCCGATCGCGGTGAGCGTGCCGTCGCCGGTACGGAGGTGGTGCTGCGGCTGGAGCACGCCGTGCACACCCAGCTCCCGCATTCGGGCGATCTCGGCGTCGGTGGGCAGCCCGCAGTGCTCGACGCGGTGCCGGGCGTCCGCGCGGGGCGTGTCGGCGAGCGCCTTCTCGACGGCGTCCAGGACCATGCCGATCGCGTACGGGGACTGCGCGTGGGTCGCAGTCTGGAAGCCGGCCCGGTGGGCGCGCAGCACCAGGTCCGCGTACTCGGCGGGGTCGTGGTAGAGCTGCCCGTGGTTGCAGCAGTCGGCCGCATAGCCCTCGGGGAAGTACGCGGTCCAGCCGCCCAGCGTTCCGTCCGCGTAGAGCTTGACGCCCTGGATCCGCAGCTGGTCGTCGCCGAGCTCGCTGCCGAGACCGAGGTCGAGGGCGGTGTCGAGCAGCGCCGACGTCAGATAGACGGAGGTGCGCATCCGCAGGTCGCCCGCGTCGCGGGCGCGCAGATAGGTGGAGAGCTCGCGGCGGGAGGCCTGGGCGTCGCCGATGGTGGTGACCCCGGCGGCGAGGAAGGTCTGCTGGGCGCGGAGCAGATGGCCGCGCATGACGTCGGCCGGGTCGTCGAGGTGGAAGTTCGGGCCGTGGTTGGTGATCTTCACGCCGTCGGGGCCGGTCAGCAGATCGCAGGCGCCGTCCCACAGTTCGCCGTTGGGCTCGCCGGAGGGCGTACGGCCGATGCGGCCGCCGAGCGGGTCGGGGGTGCCTGCGGTGATGCCGTACTTGCGCAGGGTGTAGGTGTTCACGACACCACCGTGGCCGGACGCGTTCATCACGTAGACCTCGCGGTCGGTGGCGACCCGGTCGAGGTCATGGCAGGTGGGGTGGCGGCCCTCGGCCAGCCTGCGGTGCTCGTAGCCGAAGCCGCGCAGGGCGGCGTCCGGCCGGAGCCCTTCCGCGTGGCGGCGGAGCGCGGCGACCAGCCCGTCGATGTCCGCGACGGTCTCGGGCCGTACGTCGGCCCAGGCGAGGTTCTGTCCGTACATCACCGGGTGGCAGTGCGCGTCGACGAAACCGGGCAACAGTTGGCGTCCGCCCAGGTCCAGCCGCTCGTCCACACGGCCGTCCAGTGCGGCCCGGCACTCCTCGGCCGTGCCCGCGTGCACGATGCGCTCGCCGCGCACCGCGAGGGCCTCGGCGCGGCCCGCCGGGGTGAGGGTGTGGACGGTGCCGCCGGTGATGAGAAGGGTGCGGTCCGGGTGTGCTGCGGGCGTGGTGGCCATGTGGGTGCTCCGGTAGTACGGGGAGGGGCGTGCGGTCTCCCGGTGGGCGGGCGCTGCTGCCGGGGCCGGGCGTCGGCTTATGTGGTTCAAACAGGCACCGGGCGGCCCAGCGCCACGGGAAACGAATCGACACCCGAGAGAGGCATGTGCGAGCGATTCGCTGAGTGCGACAGTACGACGCAAGCGAAAAATTATCCAGAGGGGTGGATGAAGAACTTTTCACTTGCGGTGGAGGGCGGGCGCGAGCGAACCGCGTGCGGACGGGGAGGGACGGGCGGGTGTGGGAAATGGGTGGCGGTGACGGGGAAGGAGGAAAGGGAAGAGGAGACCGCTGTCAGCTCGTGGTCAGCGAGTCGTAGCGCTCCTTGACCAGCTCCAGGTGGAGCCAGCTCTCCAGACCGTGTACGCCGTCCAGCGCGCGCAGTTTCTCCAGCGAGACCAGCACATCGGCGAGAGTCTCGCCGCCCACCGTGCCGATCACGTCCGCGCGGCCCACACACTCGGCGGCGAACTGCACCTGCTCGGTGGCCAGCAGACCGCCCACCGCCGCCGCGCCGCGCACGTCACCGGAGCGGCGCATCGAGAAGCCCGCGAGATGGCCCATACCGAGCGTTCCCGGACGGACCAGGGCCGCGACCCGGAAGACACCGGCGTCCAGCAGGCGCAGTGAGCGGGCCCGCGCGGCGGCGGCCGACATGGCGATCCGGTCCGCCAACTCGGCGTAGGACATGCGCCCGTCGGCCTGGAGCGCCCGCAGGATCGCGTGATCCGTCTCGTCGAGGCTCACCACGCCGGGCGAAGTCACCGGCAGATAGGGGTCCTTGAGTACGCGCGTGTACGGGGTCGTGTCGACACCCCGTACACCGGGCAGCCGCGCCACGTCCGCCACCAGGGCGCTCAGCGCGTCGAAATCGGACGTCCGCAGCTCCGCGATGACCGGGCGCCGGCCTGCGGTCAGCGTCACGAAGACCGCTTCGGAGAGCCCGGCCACGGTCCGCGCGACGGGTTCGGCGGGCCCGACGAGGTCAATGGCCACATGCGCGCTGACCGTGCGCCCGAGCACCGCGGGGTGGATGACACCGACGATCCGCAGGACCCCCTCCTCGGTCAGCCGCAGCGCCCGTGCGCGGGCGGCGGCGCGGGAGAGACCGACGCGCGCGGCGAGCGTCTCGTAGGACGTGCGGCCGTCCTCCTGGAGGAGGTGGACGAGCGCGAGGTCGGTGGAGTCGAGGTTCATCGGACAGCCAGTCTGCCACGCGCACCGGAACCGCCGGCCGCCGTCCGGGCCCGGCGGCCATCGCCGAGTGACACCGCAGCGGGCACTTCCTGACGGGTCCGGCCGTTGTCTCTCCGTAAAGAGTGATCAAAATGGTCACGTGGTGAACGAGGAGACGGCTGATGGCCCTGTGGGACCGCTTGAAGGACTCTGCGAAGACGATGCAGACGCAGCTCGACGCGAAGAAGAACGACCTCAAGAGCGGCGGATTCCGGGATGCCAGCATGGCCATGTGCGCGCTGGTCGCCGCGGCCGACGGCTCGATCGACCCCGCGGAGCGCCAGCGCGTCGCCTCGCTGATCGCCACCAATGACGTCCTGACGAACTTCACGGCGGACGACCTGCAGGCGCGCTTCAACGACTACTGCCAGAAGCTCACCGCCGACTTCGACTTCGGCAAGGTCAGCATCCTGCAGACCATCGGCAAGGTCAGCAAGAAGCCCACCGAGGCCCGCGCCGTCATCCAGATCGGCATCGTGATCGGCGGCGCCGACGGAGACTTCGACAAGTCCGAGCGGGCCGTGGTCCGCGAGGCGTGCTTCGCGCTGGGGATCGCGCCGACGGAGTTCGACCTGTAGTCCGAGGTGGCGCCCGCCCCTTGCCCCACTCCGTGATGACCACGGTGTGAGGCGAGGGGCCACCGACGCAAAGGGGCCACCGACGCAAAGGCGCCACCGTGGCAAGGGGTTACGCGCTGAGCAGGAGCACGCTGATCACCAGCATCACCGCTGCCGTAACGCCGTGGATACCGAGCACCTACGTCTCCGCGCCCGCTCCCCGTCCGGGCAGCACGGGAGCCGGGGCCTGGCGCCGCCCTCCGCATGGGAGCCGTAGCCTCCAGCGCTGGGCAGGGCGGAGACCAGTACCAGCCCGCCCAGCAGGAGCACCCCGCCCGCCACACCTGAGGGGCTCAGCCGCTCCCCGAGCAGCGCGATCCCCAGCACCGCGGCGGCCAGGGGTTCGGCCAGGCTGAGCGCGCCGGCGGTGGCCCCGCTCTCTCTTCCCACCCCGCATGGCCGCCGCGGGGCCGCCCTCCGCTACGACACGATGTCCTTCCGGGCGAACCCCCTGAAGGCCAGCGCGAAGAGGACGAGCGCGTACGCCACCGACACGGCCGCGCCCTTGACCATGCCGCCCCATTCGAGCTGAGGCTGGAGTGCGTCCGCCCAGGCGAACTGCCAGTGCGCGGGCAGGAAGTCGCGCCAGGAGCCGAGCGCGGTCACCGCGTCCAGGACGTTCCCGACGATCGTCAGACCGACCGCGCCGCCGACCGCTCCCAGCGGCGCGTCCGTCCTGGTGGAGAGCCAGAACGCGAGTGCCGCCGTGACCAGTTGGGACACGAAGATGAACGCCACCACGAGCACCAGCCGCGGCACCGTGTCCCCCGCTGCGAGCGAGCCCCCGGTGGGCAGCTCCAGCGGCCCCCAGCCGTACGCGACCGTGCCCACCGCGAGCGCCACCACCGGCAGCACCACCATCGCCGCCAGGCTGAAGACGAGGGCAACCGTGAGCTTGCTCCACAGCAGCCGGGCGCGCGGCACGGGCGCGGCGAGCAGATAGCGCAGCGATGACCAGCCGGCCTCCGATGCCACTGTGTCGCCGCAGAACAGCGCGACCGGCACCACCAGCAGGAAGCCCGCCGACACGAACAGGCAGGTCGCCGCGTAGTTCGCGCCGGAAGCCGTCGCGGTGTCCAGCAGCGTCGGACCGTTCCGGCCGCTGCCGCTGGGGGTGCCGCCGACCGCGAACGCCGCGACCAGGATGAACGGCAGCGCGACGAGCACCGCGCCCATCGCCAGCGTGCGCCGCCGCCTGAACTGCCGTTTCGCCTCGACCAGCAGGGGCAGCGTGTGCCGTGCGCGGTATCCGGGCGCGGTGGCTGTCGCGGGGTCAGGACGAGCGGGGCCCCGGAGGGCGGGGTCGGGGGCGGCTGGGTCCGGGAGGACGGTCGTGCTCATACGGGTTGGCCTCCGATCAGGGTGAGGAACGCGTCCTCCAGGCGGCGGTGCGGTCCCATGCCGGTCAACGGCACGTCCAGCCGCAGCAGTTCCGCGACGAGGACCGCCGGGGTGGCTCCGTCCAGCCGGACGAGCAGTCCGTCGTCGGTGCGTACGGCGGAGCCGATGCCGGGCAGCGCGGCCACCTTCCCGGCCAGCGCCTCCGTGATCTCCTCGGCGGCGGTGACGAGGAGGGTGTCCCCACTGCCGATGATCTCGGCGACGGGTCCGGCCTGGACGAGCTGTCCGTGGTCCATGACGACCAGATGCGTGCAGGACTGCTCGACTTCCGCCAGCAGATGGCTGGAGACGATCACGGTCCGGCCTTCGGCCGCGTACCGGATCATCACGTCCCGCATCTCGCGGATCTGCGGCGGGTCGAGTCCGTTCGTCGGCTCATCCAGGATCAGCAGGTCGGGCAGGCCGAGCATGGCCTGGGCGATGGCGAGCCGCTGCCGCATCCCCTGCGAGTACGTACGGACCGCGCGGTCCAGCGCGTCGCCAAGACCGGCGATCTCCAGCGCCTCGGCGACGTGCGCGTCCTCGGTGGGGCGGCCGGTGGCCTGCCAGTACAGATCGAGGTTGGCCCGCCCGGAGAGGTGCGGCAGGAACCCGGCCCCCTCGACGAAAGCGCCGACCCGCGAGAGGACGGGCGCACCCGGCCGGATCGCGTGGCCGAACACCCGGATCTCGCCGCCGTCAGGCGTGATGAGCCCCATCAGCATCCGCAGCGTGGTGGTCTTGCCCGCGCCATTGGGCCCGAGCAGGCCGAGCACCTGGCCCTTTCCCACGTCGAAGGACAGATCACGGACCGCGTACCGGTCGGCGGACCTGGCGTACTTCTTGGTCAGCCCGGTGATCCGCAGCGGCAGATGCGCCAGCTCGGGGTCGGGTGCGGGGACGGACCTCACCCGCCGCGGCACCAGCAGCACGGCCGCGATCAGCGCGCCCAGCGCCGGAAGTCCCCACACCCACCAGGGGAACCCGGCACTCGCGGTGCGCAGCGCCGGCACCGTGGGGACGGTCAGTGGTCCGGCCGACGAGACGGTGTACGTGGCGGGGGACGCCGGGGACGCGTAACCGAGGTCGGTCGACGCGAGGACCAGCCGCAGCCGGTGTCCGGCCTCGACCTTGTGGTCGATGGCCGGAAGGGTCAGCTCGACCGTCCGGCCCGCCTTCGCCCCGGTGATCCGGACCGGGGCGACGAGCTGGTGGGGCAGCACCTGCTGCTTGCCGTCCGGCGGCACGTCGTACACCTTGGCGAACAGGACCGCGTCCGGCGAGGACGACGTGACCCTGACCCTGGCCTTCGGTGCGCCGGTGACGGTGAGGGCGGTGGTCACCGGTGCGGAGTCGAAGTGCGCGTACTGGCCTGGGAAGTCCAGCGAGAGCCCGACCCCGAGCCCCGAGAGCTGGGAGAGCGCGGCGACGCCCGGTACGGCGGAGATCGCGGGCGGCGCGCCGCCTGCCGGGTTCTCCACGGTCTGCTCGCGGCCGGTGAGCGCGAGTGGGTGCCCGCCGCTCTCCAGGCCGGGGTAGTGGCCACTGCTCGCACCCCTCAACTGGGCCGCGCCATCGGTCGAATCGACCCCGCCCGTACGGGTGACACGGAAGGCCGGCCCGGTGTCGGCGCCCTTGTCGCCCTTGAGATAGCGGTCGAACCAGGAGGCGATCCGTCCGTTGATCCGGCTGCTCTCCCCGTCGCCGCCGTCATGCCCGCCGGCGATCCAGTCGACCGATACGGGCGCGCCGTTGGCCTTGATCCGCTTCGCCGCGGCATCGGCCTGGCCCAGCGGGAAGAGGGAGTCAGTCTGGCCCTGGACGATCAGCGAGGGCACCTTGATCCGGCCGCCCACCCCCGATGGGCTCCGCTCGTCGAGCATCTTGCGGGCGGCGGCGTCCGGCTTGCCGCTCCCGGCGACCCGGTCGTACATCGCGCAGAGCTGTTTCTCGAAACGGGCGCAGCCGCCGCCGGAGTTGATGAAGATCCCGGCCCAGAGCTTCTTGAACACCCCGTCCGGGAAGAGCGAGTCGGCCAGGCTCCAGTAGGTGATCTGCGGCGCGATGGCGTCGACGCGGTGGTCGTACCCGGCGGCGAGCAGCGAGATCGCACCGCCGTACGAGGCTCCGGTGACGCCGACGCGCGGGTCGCCGGGCTTGTCCAGCTGGACTTCGGGGCGGGTCGCCAGCCAGTCGATCAGCCGGGACACGTCCTTGACCTCGTGGCCGGGGTCGTTGAGCCCGATGTCACCGGTCGACTTCCCGAAGCCGCGTGCCGACCAGGTCAGCACCGCGTACCCGTCCCGCGCCAACTGCTGCGCCTGGGACTTCACATCGTCCTTGCTGCCGCCGAAGCCGTGCCCGACCAGCACGGCGGGCCGCCGCCCGGAGCCGCCTGCGGTGAAGTACGACGTGTCGATACGCACCCCGTCAACCGCCATCAGCCGGTCCTCGCGGTGCACCGGCGCGGGCCCGTCGGACGCGACGGCCGTCCAGGTACCAGCCCCGGCGAGGACGGCGAGCGCGGCGGCCGCGCTCGCGAGGACCCGGCCGCGGGGTTTGCGTAGCTTCATGCCTGAACCCTAAGCGCCTGCTCGGACAGTGCGGCGGGCCACGGGGTGGAACTGCGGGGTGTACTGGCGGAGTAGCCGACCGGGGCGGCGTACCGCGGGGGGAGTAGCCACCCAGGAGGCTCCGCCCCTGTCCAGCAATGTGGAGCATGACGGAGTACGGCGCGGGGCGTCGTCTCAACCACCATAGGATCGGTCCGGGCTCAGATCGTCTCGCTCGTCAGTGGGGTTCAGGAGGAGGCAACGGTGGGATTCGGCAGGGACAAGAAGGTCGCGGAACCTCCGGTGGAGCCAGTTCCCTGGGCGGATGTCAACGAGTTCGTTCTTGGATCAGTCGAACGACCCAAGACAGCGAAGCGCACACGTTCTGGATTCGGCCCTCGCGCCGTACGAGTGCCGCAGGGCGAAAAGGACATGCAAGTCCTCGCTCCTTGCGCTTACGTGGCGACCGCGGAGAAGCACACATTCCCTTCTGAACCCGGTCTGACTCTTTACGAGGACATCGAGCAGCAACAACTGCTCTGTTACCTCGATGCCCCACAGGAAGTGAAGGGCGAAAGGCATCACGTGGTGCGGGACGCGCGGGGGGACGTCATCGGAACCCTGCGGCGCGTTCCGCCCAAGCGCCCGTTCAAGCACACCTGGCGGATCGATCAGCCAGGACGTCCGGAGATCGTCGGACGCAACAAGATGGCGAGTGGCAGCGCCAAGGAAGTGGCAGGCCGGGCTGCGGGCAGGTTTGTCACCGGCGTCTTCGACGACTTGCTCAACCCGGGCCAAGGCGATCAGCCTGGGAGCAGATACCGGCCCCTGGAGTGGCGCTCCGGAGACGAGGTCGTCATCACATCCCTGGGCAGCACGAAGATCAATATTTGTGCTGCCTGGATCGACCGCCGTCTGGCTTTCGCGTTCGCCCTCGTCGGCGACAAGTAGCACGGCGCGTGGCCCGCTCCGTCAGCCGATGAGCTGGGCCTCACGCATTCTCAAGTCCGGGCGCCGCCGACCCATGCCCGGCGAACTGAACCCCCCGAGGAAATCAGCCCACATGAGGATGGCCAATCCCGATGATCTGGAACAGCTCGCCAAGCTCCTGGACGGGAAAGGTGGCGTACAGGACAATTTGGATGAGGCGTTCACCAGGGCATCTCAACTAGGCGTCTCCGGCCATCTGGCATCACTCAAACCGCTGCGTTCCTGGACCCATGACACCGGCCCGGATCTCCGCAAGCGGGCGTCGATCGCCAGACTGGAGAGCGGTGATCCAGAAGCCGGAATGCGGTGGGCCGGGTTTTCGTCGAAGGACCTTGAGGAATATCTCAAGGAGCACGACGGCACAGGGCTGTCACCGGACGAGATCCTGCTCGCCAACTCTGTCGCCGACAGCACGAGCCCCAAGGCGTCGGCGTTCAAGAGGGAGTCCAACGAGTCACTGAGCCACTGGATCGGCCGGATCAAGGCCCATGCACTGGAACAGATACCCGGGCTCAAGCCGCATGCGGCGACCATCGTCAGCATCATGGACCTGTATGGCGACTGGAAGTCGGTCGGCGGCACCACGGCGACCGTGACCATGCAGGGAACGGTGCTCACCAAGGTCTTGGTGGGCAACTCGCTCAAAGCGGGGGTCCTTGCGCCCTGGAAGGACCGCATCGGCACGGCACTTGCGAACTCCAGCAACCGCCTGTTCAAGTGGGCCGGGCCCAAAATCGTCGCTTACTCCCCGAAGATCCGCTCACTCGGCGCGCCAGGAAGCTGGTTCCCGAGCAAGCTCAGCCAGTGGGCACAGAAGATTCCGGGAACGCGAGGAACCATCGGGGACTGGACAGGCGAGGGCTACGACGTTGTGCGCCGCCTTTCCCTCATGAAGTCGCCCCTCTGGAAGGGTGTTTCCGTCAACCGGGCCATCGATTTCGTAGTGGGATCGGACTCCCTGGCGGCACGATACGGAGGCACCACCCACGCAGGCCAGGCGGTGTCACGAGCCGGCAATGCCAACCTTTTGAGGGTTACCGGCAATGTCTACTCGAAGGCTCGCAGCCTCAACTTCAGCCGTACCACATCACTGGCGAAGGGACTGGCCGGTGCTGGGAAGGTCGCAGGAGCCCTGCGGGGTGTCGGCATCGTCGGCAGCGTGGCCGCCACCGGGTTCAGCACCGCGAATGTCATCGCCCAGGGCAACCCCGTGGCAGCCTTCAAGAGGGAGGGCGCCGGCTACGTCGCCGATGTCGCCGAAGCGGGCTTCAACGCGTCGATGACTGCTGCCATGATCGCGCCCAACCCCGTCACCATCGGCCTCGCCGTGGGATTCGGGGTCGTCTACGGTGGCGCGAAGATCGTCCAGCACTGGGGCGACATCAAGAAGGGCGCCGGGAAGGCTGCCGACTGGGTAGGCGACAAGGCATCCAAAATGGGAGGCGGCATCGCTGACGGCGCCAAGAGCCTGGCCAAGCACGCGAACCCGGCGAACTGGTTCTGAGACAGCCCGAATAGCGGAAAGCGGCGGCGCGGGGATACCCCTCACTCCACCCGTGCCGTCCGGCCATCCGACAGCAGGAACGCCGGAGCGCCCGCGGTGAGCGGCGCGGTGGCGCGGCACCAGTCGAGCACCCGGTCCGCTGACATCCCGGGCACCAGCGCTGTCAGTGCGGCGATCCGGCGGCGCAGCGCCTCCTCGTCCTTCACCCCCTCGATGGCCCAGTCGGCCGCGTCGAAGTCCGGGTCGCCGAAGGTCGGACGGGGGTCGATGGCGACGAGCCGCCGCCCCGGGCCGGCCAGCACGTTCCCCGGGTGCAGATCGCCGTGCACCAGGCCGTCGGCCGGGCCGGTCCGCGCGAGAGCGAGCGCGGCGGCGCGTCCGCGTGCCAGTACCTCCGGGCCGTGGGCAGCACGCCGGGCCGCCATGTCGTACATGAAGGTGATGCGTTCACTGAGCGGCGGGAGCCGCGGTGTGCGGGTGTGTGGTGCCGTACGCAGGTCCGTGAGGAGCCGGGCGATGTCCGCCGTCCGCCAGCCGCTCTCCCGCACCCGGGTGCCCGGTTCGACCCCGGCCAGCAGCAGTGCCCCGGCGCCGAGATCGCTGGCCAGCAGCCGGACGACGGACGTCGTGGCGGACCAGGCGTTCAGCGCCTCTGCCTCCTGGGTGGCGACGACCGGATCCGGCGTCAGCTTCAGCCACACGGTGGGTGCGGTCCCCTCGTGGCCCCCGTCGCGCAGGCAGCGGTACACCCGGGAGGTGCCACCACCGCCGGCCTCTCCGACGTCGAGGCCCCAGCGGCGGGCGAGGCCGTCCACGAGCGTGGGAAGCGCGTCGTACCAGGGGTCGGCCATGGGCCCGAAGCGCGCGATCAGGCGGGCCCGGTTGCCGGGGGCCTGTCCTGTTGTCACCATCGCGCTCCTCCTGCTGCGCCGTCCCGTCGCACGGTCCGTCGCGCCAACGTATCCGGGGACAAAGGCCACCCGCATCCCGATTACCAGCGGTCTAAACTCCTCCGGTCACAAGCGAATTCAAGGGGTGGGGACATAAACATGAGTACGAAGGTGAGCAGAGTCGCGCTGTGCGCGGCGGCGGTTGCGACGGTCGTGGGGATGACCGGCTGCTCCGCTCACACGGCGAAGAAGACGGCCGAGGGGGTGGCGAAGGTCGCCGTCCAGCCGCTGGCCGCTCTTCAGCGCGCGATGGACAGCACGGAGAAGTACGGCTCGGCCGAGGTGCGCATGACCACATCGTTCCCCGCGCACTCGACCATAGTGGGATCGTCCTCCGAGAATGAGCCGATCACGATGGAGGGGACGTACTCCTGGGGCGACGGCCTCTCCTTCGATGTGCAGACGGACGCGAAGTCCACCGGACTGGACGGGCTGACGTCCGGCAAGAGCGTCAACATGCTGCTGGTGAACGGCGCGTACTACTACCACGTCGTTCCGCGGGCGAGTGGCCAGTTGAAGGGCAAGCACTGGGTGCGGGTCGATTTGTCGGCCGTCGTGGGCGAATCCGGTGCCGCCGCGCTGACCGGCGGCAGTGACGATCCGACGCAGGGGCTCAAGTCCCTGAAGTACACCCGGAATGTCAGGCGAGTCGGAAAGGAGACCGTGCTCGGCAGGGAAACGACCCATTACCACGCCACGCTGTCGAAGGACGATCTCGGAGCGGCCGGATCCGCGCTCGGGTCCGATGACAAGAAGCGACTGCTCCAGCAGTTCCCCGGCTCGGTGGACTCGATCACCTTCGATGTCTGGGTCGACAACCATGACATGCCGGTCAGGATGAAGGAGGACCTCGACTCCATGAAGGTGTTGGTCGACTTCAAGAAGTTCGGTCCCGCGAAGCCTGTGCAGACGCCGTCGGCCTCGGACACAGCGGACCTGAGCGACACATTGCGGCAGATGCAGACGCGCCCGCCGGGCCAGATGGACACGTCGGGACAGACGGCACCCCTGATGCGCTGAGCAGGCATGCACCCGCCCGCCCGTCCGCGACGGACGGGCGGGTGCGTGCCTTCCGGGCTCAGCCCTCCGTACGGCCCCTGCGGCGGCGCACCACGAAGGCCGCGCCTCCCGCTGCCACCAGCACCGCCGCGATCCCGGCCGGCAGGGCGGCCGACGACGGGGCGCTCGCCGCGACGTCACTGGACGCCAGGTCGGAGCGGGTCGCGGCCACCGAGCCGTGTGGGTGCGACGGACGCGACGGCTGCGCCGGGATATGCCGCACCGACTGCACCGATCCGTCCGTGTTGAGCAGCACCTGCTGGTTGTTCGGGTGCTTGAAGTCGAAGGCCGACGTCAGGGAACCCGCGCGGGCGTCGAAGGAGGAATCACCGATACGGCCGGTGTGCCAGTTGTCCTCGATGAACCTGGTGACCGACGCCTGCTCGGTGCGGGTGTGGTCGACCGAATTGACCTTGCTGTACGGGGAGATGACAAGCAGCGGCTGCCGGGTGCCGGGGCCGCAGCGGTCGGCGTAGCCGCCGGCCGACCGGGGGCCGGCCTGACAGGCCGGGCTGTCGGTGGCCTTGCCGTTGGAACCGGTCGTGGTGTCCTTCGAGCCGTTCTGGGGCTTTGCGTACGCGTGGTCGTACCAGCCGTCCGAGTCGTCGTAGGCGACGACGACGGCGGTGTCCTTCCACTCCGGGGACTTCTGGAGCTTGTTGATCTGCCCGACGAGGAAGTGCTGCTCGTCGGTCGGGTCCGAGTACCCGGCGTGGCCGTCCTGGAACTCCGACGCCTTCAGGAAGCTCACCGCGGGCAGCCGGTCCGCCTTCAGGGCGCTGTCGAAGTCGGTCAGGTCGTAGTTGTGGTTCGCCTGCCCACTGTGCCCGATCTCGCCGACGTTCTTCGGGGCCAGGTGGTGCGGGTTGGACGTCGACTTGTAGTACTGGAAGGGTGAGTGGTGCGGGCTGTAGTCGACGGACGCGGCGCCGCCCACGTTGGTGTGGGTGTTCCCCGCGCACTTCGCGTAGTCGCCCTGCTTGCCGCTCCAGGCGGTGCTGGGCCGGAAGCCGCCCTGGAACCAGCCCCAGCTGACGTTCTTCTTGTTCAGCAGGTCACCGATGTTGCTGCCGTGCATCGCGGCCAGCGTGTTCTTGCTGGTGTGGTCGCTGTTCGAGCAGTCGTCGTATGCCGGGTCGGGGTCGTTGATGACCGTGCCGACGCCCTTGGCGTCCGGTGAGACGACCGTGTACGCGTCGGGCTTCGCCGTCTGGTCCGGGTGCTCCGTGCCGGACGCCGGGTCGACGGAGGTCACGCCGTGCGTCTGGCCTGAGATCAGGTTGAGCGCACCGGGCGTGGAGGGGCCGTAGTTGGAGCTGTACGAGTTGTCGCCGAGCGTGTAGTGCTGGGCGTAGTTCCACAGTCCGGTGACCGTGTTGCCGTCGTAGTAGTCCATGACCAGGCCGGGCTCGCCGAAGAGGTTGCCCGAGCACTTGCCGGAGTCGGTGTTCTGGACGTACTGGTCGGCCTTGCCGCCGTTGGCCGCGTACTGCTCGGCCCCGTAGTTGTGGTTCTGGTCGCAGGTCAGCGCCTGCGACGAGGAGAGCCTGCGGGGCGTGTACTGGTTCGGGTTGTTCTTCAGCAGCCCGGCGTTGCTCAGGGTGTTGATGTTCTTCGGGGTGCGCGGGTCCGCCGTGAACTTCGTACCGTCGGTGTTGGCCGCCTTCGGGTACGTACCGAAGTAGTGGTCGAAGGAGACGTTCTCCTGGAAGATCACCACCAGGTGCTTGACCGGGGTGGCGGTCGAGTGGCTGCCGCCGTGCTGACCGTGTCCGGGCCCCTGGGGGCTCGCGAACGCGGGGGCCGAACCCCCGAGGACGGTGAGCGCCGCAGCTCCGGCGAAGGCGCCCCACCGTATCGCCCGCCGTCCGGGCCCCGCCGTTCTCCCTGTGCTGACCATGCTCTCCGTGCCTCCGCTGTTGGCTGTCGGCTTATCGCTCACGCGGAGGATGCTGCGCGGGCGCCACGACCGGGTGGCTGCGCGTCCGTGTCGCCGGGGTGAACAGCCAGTCACGAAGTCCGGGGGAAGACTTGACCGTTCCTTGGGAGAAGGAAGTTCGGGACTGCCGGCCGCGATTGCCGGGCAGGTTCAGGCGAGAAGCGTCCGGCCGAACCAGTCCGTACGGTCGCGTACGCCGGGCAGGGCGAAGAAGTAGCCCCCGCCGAACGGCTTGATGTAGTCCACCAGCGGCTCCCCGGCCAGCCGCTTCTGCACGGTCTCGAACTGCCGTGCCAGGTCCTGCTGGTAGCAGCAGAAGAGCAGCCCCATGTCGAGGTTGCCGTTGGAGTCCATGCCCCGGTCGTAGTTGTAGGCCCGGCGCAGCAGCCGCTGCCCCTCGGTCCTGGGTGTCCGTGGATTGGCCATCCGGATATGGCTGTCCAGCGGGATCACATCCCCCTTCGGGTCCTGCGCGTACTGCGGGGAGTCGAACTCGTGGTTCCCGTCGAGCGGGGCGCCGGTGTCGCGGGCCCGGCCGAACATCCGCTCCTGCTCGGTCAGCGAGACCCGGTCCCAGAACTCCACCAGCATCCGGATCAGCCGCGCCACCTGGTAGCTGCCCCCCGCCGTCCAGTCGGGCTCGGCGCCTCCTCCCACCCAGACCAGCCGGTCCATCGCGGCGGCGTCGTGTGCGTCGGGGTTGGCCGTACCGTCCTTGAATCCCAGCAGGTTACGGGGGGTCCCGCTGGGCCGGGACGGGCTGCTGAAGCCGTCCATCCGCCAGCGCACCTGCATCGCGCCCCGGGTGTGCCGGGCGATGTCCCGCAGCGCGTGCAGCACCACATCGGGGCTTTCGGCGCTGAGCTGCACGCTGAGATCGCCGTGACACTGGGCCTGGTCGAGGTCGTCGTCGGGAAAGGACGGCATGGTCTTGAGCCGCAGCGGCTTGCGGCTGTGGAGCCCGAAGCGGCCGTCGAAGAGGGACGCGCCGACACCGGCCGTGACGGTCAGCCCGCCCGCTGGGACCTGCGGTCCGAGCACGCCGGAGTCGCTGGGCGGGGCGGTGATGCCGAGCGGGGGCGGGGTGCCTCCGGTGGTCAGGAACCGGGCCCGCGCGGTGAGGGTGCGTAGCAGTTCGGTGAGTTCCCTGCGGCTGTCGGCGGTGACGTCGAAGGCCGCGAACACGGTGGCGCGCTGCGGCGCCCCGAGGATTCCCGCCTGGTGGGCGCCGTGGAAGTCCGTACGGGATGCGGCCGGGGCGGCCGGGGTACCGGACAGCGCGGCGGGCCGGTCGGCGCCCACCAGGGCGGCCCCCGCTGCCACGGACCCCACGCTCAGCGCCGCACTCCGCAGGAATCCGCGCCTGCGCACGTCGTTCGCGCCGGTCCCGCCGGTCCCGCCGTTCCCGCTCATACCGCTCCTCCTGCTGTTCCCGTGCCGTGCCGCGAGCTCCCGTCCGACGGACGGCCGCACCGCATACCGCAGTCCCGCATGTTTTCGTGCCGCACGCCGTCCCGCAAGACACCGCCCATGCGCTTGTTCACGCCGTCCCATCCACGTACTCATGCCGTTCTGCGCAGGTCGCAGAGGGCTGCCACCGAGGACAGCAGCTCGGTCGTCTGGCTGACGTCGGCGTCGAGCCGCTCCCGGTCGGCGGTCTTCAGCCGGTCCACCGGGGTCCAGCTGCCACCGTGGCCGAATCCGTCCAGGGCGCGCCGGGTGCGGTCGAGCCAGGAGTCCAGACGCGCCAGCTCCGGATCGCGGGAGGTGAGCAACGGCCGCAGTACGGAGAGGAGTTCACGGGTGCCGTCGAGGTTGGCGCGGGCGGTGGCCAGGCTGGTGCCGCTGCCGCGGTCGGTGCGTCCGGTCAGCTCGAACTGGACGGTGTTCTCCAGGACTTCATGGGCGCGCAGCCCCAGGTCCGCCGGGTCCATGCGCTGCTGCGGCCAGCCGTCGCGCAGTGCGCGGACCGCCGCGTCGAGCCGGTCGGCGGGGCCGCGCAGCGAGGCGGCGGACTCGCCGTGCCACAGCCCGTACTCGACGCGGTGGAAACCCTTGAAGTCCGGGTCGTGGGGGCCGCCGGGCAGTCCCGCACCGGTGCCGTTGATGGCGGTGTCCGCCTCGCCGAAGGTGCCGTATGCCGCGCCCATCCGCTCGTACACCAGATGTGCGGGCAGCCACGCCGCACGGGCCGCGACCAGGTCACCGCTGTCCACGGCCTTCCTCAGTACGCCGGTCTTCCGGGCGAGTTCGGCGGCCCTGGCGCCGATCCACTTCTGGTAGGCGAGGGTCGGCGGGACCAGATCGTGCTCGGTCACCGGCACCGAGTGCGGGCCGCTCCCCCGCGCGCCGCCCGCGATGTGCACGGTCGGGCCGCGTACCGCGTCCGTGTCGTCGGGCAGACAGGTGAAGGCGTACGAGCCGCCGCCGAGCGTGACCCGCATCGCGCGGGTCGTCCCGGGCGCGAGCCCTTCGGTCTCCGCGTAGACGGCGCCGGTGCGCGGGTCGGTGAGGTCCACCTCGGCCGGACCGTTGGAGGTGTTGGTCAGGTCGAAGACCTGCGTTCCCGGGTGCGGCCTGGTCCAGCCACGGCCGCAGGAGCCGGGCGCGACCTCGACGGCGGTGTGGCGCAGCCCGTCGGACGCGGTGGCCGGGTGCCCGGCCGCCGCGCCGGGCCCGTCGACGGTCAGGAGCGCACCGAGGGCGACCGCGGCGGCGGTCGCGGTGACGGCAACCGCCACCCATATACGGCGGCCGACGGCGGGAGCCTCACCGGAGCCGGAGCCGGAGCCGGAGCCGGGATCGGGGCCGGCAGCGCGGGTGGGCACAGGGTGGCTCCGTTCGTACGGCAGGCGAGCGGGGGCGGTCGGACGCCGCTCATGCTAGGCATCCGTTCCGCCCCCGAACTGCCGTACGGGAGCCGTCCCGGCGGGAGTTCCCCGAGAGTTCACCGCCGGGCCATACGGCCGTCGACGGCGAACCGGACCCAGGCGGGCCCGGGCGTACCCGCCTCAGTGGTTGCGCGGGAAGCCCAGGTCGACGCCCGCCGGGGCGTCCGCAGGGTCGGGCCAGCGGGTGGTGACGACCTTGCCGCGGGTGTAGAAGTGCACCCCGTCGTTGCCGTAGATGTGGTGGTCGCCGAAGAGCGAGTCCTTCCAGCCACCGAAGGAGTGGTAGCCGACCGGGACCGGGATCGGCACGTTGACGCCGACCATGCCGGCCTCGACCTCCAGCTGGAAGCGGCGGGCCGCGCCGCCGTCCCTGGTGAAGATCGCGGTGCCGTTGCCGAACGGCGAGGCGTTCATCAGGGCCACGCCCTCCTCGTACGTGTCGACGCGCAGCACACACAGCACGGGTCCGAAGATCTCGTCCCTGTAGGCGTCCGAGTCCGTGGAGACCCGGTCGAGCAGCGAGAGGCCGATCCAGTGGCCGTCCTCGTGGCCCTCGACCGTGAACCCGGTGCCGTCCAGGACGACTTCGGCGCCCTGGGCGGCCGCGCCCGTGACGTACGAGGCGACCTTGTCGCGGTGCGCCTTGGTGATCAGGGGGCCCATCTCGGACGACGGGTCGTTGCCGGGCCCGATGGTGATCTTCTCGGCGCGCTCACGGATCTTCGCGACCAGTTCGTCGGCGACGGAGGAGACAGCGAGGACGGCCGAGATCGCCATGCAGCGCTCGCCGGCGGAACCGTACGCGGCGGAGACGGCGGCGTCGGCCGCGGCGTCCAGGTCGGCGTCGGGCAGCACCAGCATGTGGTTCTTGGCGCCGCCGAGTGCCTGCACGCGCTTGCCGTGCGCGGTGGCGGTGGCGTGGATGTGGCGGGCGATCGGGGTGGAGCCCACGAAGGAGACGGCGGCGACGTCCGGGTGGCTCAGCAGGCCCTCCACGGCGACCTTGTCACCGTGCAGGACGTTCAGCACACCGTCCGGCAGACCGGCCTCGGTGGCCAGCTCGGCCAGCAGGTTCGCGGCCGACGGGTCCTTCTCGCTGGGCTTCAGTACGAAGGTGTTGCCGCAGGCGATGGCCAGCGGGAACATCCACATCGGCACCATGGCCGGGAAGTTGAACGGTGTGATGCCCGCGACGACACCGATCGACTGCCGGATCGACGAGACATCGACCCTGCTGGAGACCTGGGTGGACAGCTCACCCTTGAGCTGGGTGGTGATCCCGCAGGCCAGCTCCACGATCTCCAGCCCGCGGGCGACCTCGCCGAGCGCGTCGGAGTGCACCTTGCCGTGCTCGGCGGTGATCAGCGCGGCGATCTCGTCGCGGTGGGCGTCGAGGAGCGCCCGGTAACGGAAGAGGACCGTGGTGCGCGCGGAGAGCGAGGAGGTCCCCCAGGTCGCGTAAGCGGCCTTCGCCGAGGCGACCGCGGCGTCCACCTCGGCGGCGGAGGCCAGCGCGACCTGTGTGGTGACGGCGCCGGTCGCCGGGTCGGTCACCGGGCCCCAGTTGCCCGACGTGCCGTCGACGGCCTTGCCACCGATCCAGTGGTTGACGGTCTTCATGGTGAACGCTCCTAAAGCCTTAGAGATGACGGCGTCGGGCTGCGACCTGCCGGTCGTACTCCTCCCGGGCCCCGACCGCCGAGGGGCGGGTGGCGGTCTCGGCCACAGGAACATCCCACCACGCCTGCGGCGGGGGCGGCCCCGACACTGTGTCTGCCGTTTCGGTCTCCACGTAGACACATGTGGGACGGTCCGACGCACGCGCGGCGGCCAGGGCTTCGCGCAGGTCACGCAGGGTCTTGGCGCGCAGGACGGTCAGTCCGAGGCTGGCCGCGTTGGCTGCCAGATCGACCGGCAGCGGGTCGCCGGTGTACGTGCCGTCCGGCGCCCGGAAGCGGTACGCGGTGCCGAAGCGTTCGGCGCCCACCGACTCCGAGAGGCCGCCGATCGAGGCGTACCCGTGGTTCTGCAGGACGACGACATTGACCGGGAGCCGCTCCTGGACCGCGGTGACGATCTCGGTGGGATTCATCAGATACGTGCCGTCGCCGACCAGCGCCCAGACGGGCCGGCCGGGCGCCGCCAGCTGGACCCCGATCGCGGCCGGGATCTCGTATCCCATACAGGAGTAGCCGTACTCGACGTGGTACTGGTCGGCGGAGCGGGTCCGCCACAGCTGGTGCAGATCACCGGGGAGCGAGCCCGCCGCGTTGATGACGATGTCGTCGCCGGTCACAAGCGCGTCGAGCGCCCCGAGCACCTGGGCCTGGGTGGGCGCGGCGTCCTCGCTGCCCGCGTAGGCGGCGGTGACCCGTACCTCCCACTCCGCCTTCGCCGCCTGGTACGCGCCCTCGTACGCGGCGGAGACCCGGTGGCCGGTGAGCGCGCCGGTCAGCCGCTCAAGGGTGGCGCGGGCGTCCGCGACGAGCGGGAGGGCGGCCAGCTTGTGCGCGTCGGACCCGGCGATGTTGATGTTGACGAAGCGGACCCCGGGGTGCTGGAAGAGCGTCCCGGAAGCCGTGGTGAAGTCGGTGTAGCGGGTGCCGACGCCGATCACCAGGTCGGCGGCGCGGGCCAGCCCGTCGGCGGTGGCGGTGCCGGTGTGGCCGATACCTCCGACGTCCGCCGGGTGGTCGTACGGCAGCGCGCCCTTGCCGGCCTGGGTGGCGGCCACCGGGATGCCGGTCGCGTCGGCGAGGGCGCGCAGGGCGTCCTGGGCGCCGCTGTGGCGGACGCCGCCGCCCGCGACGATCAGCGGGCGGTGCGCGGCGCGGATCGCGGTGACCGCGTCTGCGAACTCGGTGGCGTCCGGCCGCCGTACGGGCACCCGCCAGATCCGCTCGGCGAACAACTCCTCCGGCCAGTCGAACGCCTCGGCCTGCACGTCCTGCGGCAGCGCGAGCGTCACCGCCCCGGTCAGCTCCGGATCGGCCAGGACCCGCATCGCGGCGAGCGCGGCCGGGATCAGCGCCTCGGGGCGGGTGATCCGGTCGAAGTACTTCGAGACCGGCCGCAGACAGTCGTTGACCGAGACATCGCCCGCGTACGGGACTTCGAGCTGCTGGAGCACCGGGTCGGCCGGGCGGGCCGCGAAGGTGTCGCCGGGGAGCAGCAGCACCGGCAGGTGGTTGACGCTCGCGAGGGCGGCGCCGGTGACCAGGTTGGTGGCGCCGGGGCCGATGGAGGTGGTGACGGCGTGCGCGGAGAGCCGGCCGGACTGCCGGGCGTATCCGACGGCCGCGTGCACCATCGCCTGTTCGTTGCGGCCCTGGTGGTACGGCATCGTGTCCTGGCCGCACTCGATGAGCGCCTGGCCGATCCCGGCGACGTTGCCGTGGCCGAAGATGCCCCAGGTGGCGGCGATCAGCCGCTGCCTGCGGCCGTCGCGCTCGGTGTACTGGCGCGCCAGGAAGGCCACCAGCGCCTGGGCGGTGGTCAGCCGGCGGGTGGCGGTGTGCCGGACATCCGGCTGACGGGCAGTCATCGGCGGTTCTCCTGTGCTCCGTTGCCGTACAGCGGGAGCCTCGGGTCGACGGGCTGCGTCTCCCAGGCCTGCCGGATCCAGCCGTGGTCGGGGTGGTCGCTGATCAGCCACTCGCGCTCCGCGCCCGGTCCCGCCATCACGTTGAGGTAGTACATGTGGTGGCCGGGGGTGGCCATCGACGGGCCGTGCCAGCCGTCCGGGATCAGCACCGTGTCCCCGCTGCGGACTTCGGCGAGCAGGTCGGTGCCGCCGGGCCTGGACGGGGAGACCCGGTGGTAGCCGGTGCCGCCGTCCGCGATCTCGAAGTAGTAGATCTCCTCCAGGACCGACTCCTCGCCCGGCCGGTACTCGTCGTGCTTGTGCGGCGGGAACGACGACCAGTTGCCGCCGGGGGTGAGCACCTCGACGGCGATGAGCCGGTCGCACTCGAAGGTGTCGGCGGCGGCGAAGTTGTTGACCTGGCGCGAGCAGTTGCCGCTGCCGCGCAGTTCGACCGGGACCTCCGGCGCGGGGCCGTAGCGGGCGGGGAGACGTCGCCCGCACTTCGCTCCTGCCAGGGCGAAGCGGCCTCCCGCACCGGAGGAGATCTGAGCGCGGGCGTCACGCGGCACGTAGGCGAAGTCGGTGACTCCGGCGAATACCCCTGCCCTGCCCCGCAGTTCGATGCTCTCTCCGTCAACAAGGACCGTACAGCCACCGGCGAGCGGCAGCACGATCCATTCGCTGTCCTGCGTGGAAAGGCGGTGTGAACCTCCGGGGGCGAGTTCCAGGATCCGCAGCGCCGAGCGGTCCCAGCCGGCCCGCTCGGGGCCGATGTCCAGGGCGTACGGGGCGCGGGCCGCGCTGCCCGCCCGTACCACCAGGGCCTCGTCGTGCGGACGACTGTCGTTCATACGTCCCTCCCGGGCGGCTGGAGCAGGCCCGCCGCGATGTCCACGGCGCCCGCCACGTCCCCGTCCGCCGGGTAGAGCAGCGAGCGCCCGGCCACCAGGCCCTGCACCGTGGGCAGTCGGAGTGCTGTGCGCCATTTCTCGTAGGTCGCGTCCTGGTCGCCGCCCGGTTCGCCGCCGAGCAGCACCGCGGGCAGTGTGGTGGTCTCCATGACCCGCGCCATGTCGTCGGGGTCGGCGGTGACCGGCACTTTGAGCCAGGTGTACGCGGAGGTGCCGGCCAGCCCGGACGCGATGGCGAGGGAGCGGGTGACCGCGTCGGCTGTGAGGTCGTTGTGGAGCCGCCCGCCCACCCGGTGGCAGATGAACGGCTCGACGAAGACCGGCAGCGCGCGGGCGGCCATCTCGTCGATGGCTCGGGCGGCGGAGTGCAGGGTGGCCGGTGAGCCGGGGTCCTCGTAGTCGATCCGGAGCAGCAGCTTGCCCGCGTCGAAGCGGAGGCGGGCCAGGTCCTGGGCGCGGTGGCCGGTGAAACGGTCGTCCAGCTCGAAGGAGGCCCCGGCGAGGCCGCCACGGTTCATGGAGCCCATCACGACCCGGTCCTCCAGCGCGCCCAGAAGCAGCAGGTCCTCCAGGATGTCGGCGGTGGCGAGCACGCCGTCGACGCCCGGCCGGGAGAGGGCGAGGCAGAGCCGCTCCAGCAGGTCGTGCCGGTTGGCCATGGCGAGCTCCCGCCCGCCGACGCCGAGCGAGCCGCGGGCCGGATGGTCGGCGGCCACGATCATCAGCCGGCCGCGGTCGCCGAGCAGCGGTCTGCGGACGCGGCGGACCGCGGCCTCGGCGATCGCTTCCGGGTGGCGGGTCCTGGTGGCCACCAGATCACCGACGGAGACCGCCGCGGCGCCGGTCACGGACGCACTCCCCGGAGGGCCGCGTCGACCTCGGCCGCGTACGGCATCGCGGACGAGCAGGCCAGCCGGGAGGCGACGATGGCGCCCGCCGCGTTGGCGTACCGCATGGTGCGCTCCAGCTCCCACCCGGCGAGCAGGCCGTGGCAGAGCGCCCCGCCGAACGCGTCACCCGCGCCGAGGCCGTTGACGACCTCCACCGGCACGGGCGGCACCTCGGCGGTGCGGCCGTCGCGGTGGACGGCGAGGACGCCGCCCGGGCCCTGTTTCACGACGGCCAGCTCGGGGCCCTGGGCGAGCAGCGCCTCGGCCGCCGCGCGGGGTTCGCGCTCACCGGTGGCGATCTCGGCCTCGTCGATGTTGCCGACGGCCACGGTGGCGTGGCGCAGTGCGCGGACGTAGTGCGGCTTCGGGTCGCCGGTCCAGAACATCGGGCGCCAGTCCAGGTCGAAGACGGTGGCGCGGGGCCCGGGAGGGGTGGGCTCCCGGAGGGTGTCGCCGCGGGCCGCCAGTGCGGTCAGGGTCGCCGTCCGGCTGGGCTCCGCGCAGAGCCCGGTCCCGGTCATCCAGAACACCCGCGCGGCCCGGATCTCCCCCAGGTCCAGCTCCTCCCCGTACATCTCCAGATCGGGCGCCTTCGGCTGCCGGTAGAAGTACAGCGGGAAGTCGTCCGGCGGGAACATTTCGCAGAAGGTCACCGGCGTGGGCAGGCCTGGTACGGGGGTCACCCAGCGGTCGTCGACGCCGAACGCCCGCAGTTCCTGGTGCAGATACTCACCGAACGGGTCGGCGCCCGTCCGGGTGACGACCGCCGTCCGGCGCCCCAGCCGCGCCGCCGCGACCGCGACGTTCGTCGCCGAGCCGCCGAGGAACTTGCCGAAGGTGTCGACCTGTGCCAGGGGCACACCGGCCTGGAGGGGGTAGAGGTCCACCCCGATCCGGCCCATCGTGATCAGGTCGTACACCGTGCACGTCCTCTCCATCGGCGGGCGGCCCCGACCGGGTGACGGGCCGGGCGGCGGGGCCGGTATCGGGCCCTCAGGTCTAACTCCCCCCTCGGACCCATGTCAACGCATTGTCCGGACATTCGGACGAACACTTGACAGCTTTCCGGGCCTGGCGGAAGCCTTGGTCCATGACGCAGATCCGGATCGGCTCCGCACCCGACTCCTGGGGGGTGTGGTTCCCGGAGGACCCGCTCCAGGTCCCCTGGACCCGCTTCCTCGACGAGGTCGCCGCGTCCGGCTACGAGTGGATCGAGCTGGGCCCGTACGGCTATCTGCCCACGGATCCGGTCCGCCTCACCGAGGAGACCGCCCGGCGCGGGCTGCGGGTGTCGGCCGGGACCGTCTTCACCGGGCTGCACCACGGGCCGGACGTCTGGGACGCGACCTGGGCGCATGTCGCCGGTGTCGCCGCGCTCGCGCAGGCGGCCGGCGCCGGGCATCTCGTCGTCATCCCGTCGTTCTGGCGCGACGACAAGACGGGTGAGGTCAAGGAACCCGACACTCTCGACGCCGGCCAGTGGCGGCAGCTCACCGGGCTGACCGAGCGTCTGGGCCACGAGGTGCGGGAGCGGTTCGGGCTGCGGATCGTGGTGCATCCGCACGCGGACACCCACATCGACACCGAGGAGAACGTCGCCCGCTTCCTGGACGCGACCGACCCGGAGCTGGTCTCGCTCTGCCTGGACACCGGGCACTACGCGTACTGCGGCGGGGACAGCGTGCGGCTCATCGAGACGTACGGGGAGCGGATCGGCTATCTGCATCTGAAGCAGGTGGACCCGGAGGTACTGGCGCAGGTGCGGGCGGAACGGCTGCCGTTCGGCCCCGCCGTGGCACGCGGAGTGATGTGCGAGCCGCCGGGCGGCGTCCCGGCGCTGGAGCCGGTGCTCGACGCGGCGCGGAAGCTGGAGACCGATCTGTTCGCGGTCGTCGAGCAGGACATGTATCCGTGCCCGCCCGACCGGCCGCTGCCGATCGCCCGCCGCACCCGTGCGTTCCTCCGCTCCTGCGGGTCCTGAGACAGCGGGGCCTGGGGCAGCTGGGCCTGAAGGACCGGCGGTTGCTCACGGTGTGCGCCTCTGTCCCCTCATGTGCCGCTTGAGCCACAGGAGTTACCTTTCCGTCACGCATGTCCGCGTTACGCGGCCTTTCGGTCACAGGAGATCGACAGCCCCTCTCCTGCCCCCTTCGGACGCCGTTGTCCGGGGAGAGGGTGAATTGATCACCAATGCGCAGCTCCGCGACTCCCCCGCCGGCCTTCCGGCCGGCGTCGCGCGGCAGGCAGGGAGGTGCTGGACATGACCGACCGGAAGCTCTGGTCCTACAAGGAGATCGCCGCACACATCCGGGTGCAGCCGGACACCGTCCGCTCGTACCGGAAGCACGGACTGCTGCCGCCTCCCGACCAGGTGGAGAACGGGAAGCCGTACTGGTACGCGGAGACCGTCCGGCTCTGGGTGTCGCGCAGGCCCAGGAACAGAGGCCGCTGACCCCCGGAGAACGGCCGCCGCCGCACCGGGGTCGAACGCCCCGGCGACACCCCGGGCCCCGGTGACCGTCAGGAGCCCCGGGCGCACCATGGATGGGTACACGCGATGGATGGGTACACGCGCATCCGTACGGCAGAGGAGACCAGCATGACCGCTGAGCGAGAGAACACCGCCTATCTCGGAATTCCCCAGTCCGGCCCGCCCGCCGAGGCCGCCCCCGAATCCGGCTGCTGCGGCGGCGGGTGCTGCGGGGGCGGTTCCGACGCGGACGCAGGCTCGGTCACCGCCGTCTACCAGGTGTCCGGGATGGCCTCCGAGCACTGCGAGGGCGCTGTCTCGCTCGAACTCGCCGAGCTTCCCGGCGTCACGGGCGTCACGGCAGTCGCCGCCACCGGACAGGTGACCGTGGTCTCGCTCGCCCCGCTGGACGACCGGACGGTGCGTTCCGTGCTGGGCGAGGCGGGTTACGAACTCGTGGGCCGGGCCTGATCACCAATGACCGGGCCCGATCCGCGCCCGTACGTGGAGATCTTCTGGCGACCGGGCCGCCCGAAGCCCTGTCCGCAGGTATTGCCATGGCCAACTCTTCGCTGTTCGTAGTGACAAACGGCCCGTAATTGCGTACCTTCACAGGACGTTCACAACGAGACTTAGATCACAGGATTTGAGGGGTAACCATTACGGCGCCCCGAGTGTCTAAGTGAACGATGCCAAGGATGTCTTGGGGGACGTCCGGCGGAACATCTTGGGGGATGTTCCGGGCAAGCGTTGGCCGGGGCACGTGCTACGGGGAGCTTGAGCGGCCCACCCGTCGAGTACGTACCCCGGCAGATCGCGTGCCGTGGCAGCAGCAGTACGCGGAGTGGCGTCCGCGCCCAACAGACGCCCGGACCGGATCCCGTGGGGGGAATCCGCCCGGGGAAACGGGAAGCGCCCCGTATCGTCGACCCGTGGGGGGATCGGCGGCGGGGCGCTTTTCGATGCGCTGTGCGCGGTGACTGCTGCGGTTGTGACCACCGCGGGTGCGCCTACGGCGTGGTGCGACCGCCGTGCGGTACGGCCGCCAGGCAGGCGACCGGGGTCAGCGGCCTTCGACCGGCGTGAAGTCGCGCAGGACCTCACCGGTGTAGATCTGACGCGGGCGGCCGATACGGCTGCCGGGCTCCTTGATCATCTCGTGCCACTGGGCGATCCAGCCGGGCAGCCGGCCGATCGCGAACAGCACGGTGAACATCTCGGTCGGGAAGCCCATGGCGCGGTAGATCAGACCCGTGTAGAAGTCCACGTTCGGGTAGAGCTTCCGCTCGACGAAGTACTCGTCGGCCAGCGCGTGCTCCTCAAGCTTCAGCGCGATGTCGAGCAGCTCGTCATCCTTGCCGAGGGCCGAGAGGACATCGTGCGCCGCCGCCTTGATGATCTTCGCCCGGGGGTCGAAGTTCTTGTAGACGCGGTGCCCGAAGCCCATGAGCTTCACGCCGTCTTCCTTGTTCTTCACCTTGCGGATGAAGGTGTCGACGTCGCCGCCGGACTGCTTGATGCCTTCGAGCATCTCCAGCACCGACTGGTTGGCGCCACCGTGCAGCGGGCCCCACAGCGCGCTGATACCGGCGGAGATCGAGGCGAACATGTTCGCCTGCGAGGAGCCGACCAGACGAACGGTGGAGGTCGAACAGTTCTGCTCGTGGTCCGCGTGCAGGATGAGCAGCTTGTCCAGCGCGGAGACGACGACCGGGTCCGGCACGTACTCCTGCGAGGGGACCGAGAAGGTCATCCGCAGGAAGTTCTCCACATACCCGAGGTCGTTGCGCGGGTAGACGAACGGGTGGCCGATCGACTTCTTGTACGCGTACGCCGCGATGGTCGGAAGCTTGGCGAGCAGGCGGATCGTCGAAAGGTGCCGCTGCTGCTCGTCGAAGGGGTTGTGGCTGTCCTGGTAGAACGTGGACAGGGCGCTGACCACCGAGGACAGCATCGCCATCGGGTGCGCGTCACGCGGGAAGCCGTCGAAGAAGCGCTTGACGTCCTCGTGCAGCAGCGTGTGCTGGGTGATCTCGTTCTTGAAGGTCGCCAGCTCGTCGACCTTGGGGAGCTCGCCGTTGATCAGCAGGTAGGCCGTCTCGAGGAAGGTCGACTGCTCGGCCACCTGCTCGATCGGGTACCCGCGATAGCGCAGGATGCCCTGCTCGCCGTCGAGGTAGGTGATCGCGGATTTATAGGCGGCGGTATTGCCGTATCCGCTGTCCAGTGTGACCAGCCCGGTCTGGGCTCGGAGCTTCCCGATGTCGAAACCCTGGTCGCCGACGGTGCTGTCGATCACCGGGTAGGTGTGCTCGTCATCGCCGTACCGCAGTACTACAGCCTTGTTAGCGTTCTCGCTCACGTCATCCCTCACCGACGTAGTGCCTCTTCTTCGAGGTGCCCTGACTGTCTCTACCATCCCCCACTTGGCTCAGCAGAGTGCACTCGGGGTCGCCCGTTGGGCTATTTGGCGGCACTCAGTGCCGCCAACCTGCTTATCCTGCCCTCTTCGCCCCGGTTCCGGAACCCCGGGGTGACGATTCCCATGGTCTGTCGTCCGCCCCGCCCCCGGCCAGTCTGTGGTCCAGCGCGGTGAACCGCCTGCCCGCGGAGACCGTGCGGACCGCCTGGCCGATCGCCTTCCGGGAGCCGACCAGGACGACCAGCTTCCTGGCCCGGGTGACGGCCGTGTAGAGCAGATTGCGCTGGAGCATCATCCAGGCCCCCGTGGTGACCGGGATGACCACGGCGGGGTACTCGCTGCCCTGCGAGCGGTGGATCGTCACCGCGTACGCGTGCGCCAGCTCGTCCAGCTCGTCGAACTCGTACTCCACCTCCTCGTCCTCGTCGGTGAGCACGGTCAGCTTCTGGCCCTCCGGATCGAGTGAAGTGACCACGCCCACCGTGCCGTTGAAGACTCCGTTGGCACCCTTGTCGTAGTTGTTGCGGATCTGGGTGACCTTGTCGCCGACCCGGAAGACCCGGCCGCCGAACCGCTTCTCGGGCAGGCCGGGCCTGGCCGGGGTGATCGCCTGCTGGAGCAGCCCGTTGAGCGTGCCCGCGCCGGCCGGGCCGCGGTGCATGGGGGCCAGCACCTGGATGTCGCGGCGCGGGTTGAGCCCGAACTTCTGCGGGAGGCGGCGGGCCGCCACATCGACCGTGAGCCGCCCGGCCTCCTCGGTCTCGTCCTCCACGAAGAGGAAGAAGTCCGGCAGGCCCTGGGTGACCGGGTGCACCCCGGAGTTGATCCGGTGGGCATTGGTGACCACCCCGGACTGCTGGGCCTGGCGGAAGATCCGGGTCAGCCGGACGTTCGGCGCCGGGCTGGTGGCCGACAGCAGATCGCGCAGCACCTCACCAGCGCCGACGGACGGCAGCTGGTCCACATCGCCGACGAGTAGCAGATGCGCACCCGGGGCGACCGCCTTGACCAGCTTGTTGGCAAGCAGCAGATCGAGCATCGACGCCTCGTCCACGACGACCAGGTCCGCGTCGAGCGGGCGGTCCCTGTCGTACGCGGCGTCGCCGCCCGGTTTGAGTTCGAGCAGGCGGTGCACGGTGGACGCCTCGGCCCCGGTCAGCTCGGCGAGCCGCTTGGCCGCGCGGCCAGTGGGTGCCGCAAGGACCACCTTGGCCTGTTTGGCACGGGCCAGCTCGACCACGGAGCGGACCGTGAAGGACTTGCCGCACCCGGGGCCTCCGGTGAGGACCGCGACCTTCTCGGTGAGCGCGAGACGGACGGCCGCCCGCTGTTCGGGCGCCAGCTCGGCGCCGGTGCGCCCGGCCAGCCAGAGCAGCGCCTTGTCCCAGTCGACGTCACGGAAGGCGGGCATCCGGTCCTGCTCGGTACGCAGCAGCCTGACCACCTGCGACGCGAGCGAGACCTCGGCCCGGTGGAACGGGACCAGATAGACCGCGGTGACCTGCTCCTCGCCGCCTTCGGGCCCCGGCACCCGCTCCCGTACGACACCCTCGTCGGCTGCCAGCTCGGCCAGGCAGTCGATGACCAGGCCGGTGTCGACCTGGAGCAGCTTGACCGCGTCGGAGATCAGCTGCTCCTCGGGGAGGAAGCAGTGGCCCTGGTCGGTGGACTGGGAGAGCGCGTACTGGAGTCCGGCCTTGACCCGCTCCGGCGAGTCGTGCGGGATGCCGACCGCCTGGGCGATGCGGTCGGCGGTCAGGAAGCCGATGCCCCAGACGTCGGCCGCCAGCCGGTACGGCTCGTTCTTCACGACGGAGATCGAGGCGTCGCCGTACTTCTTGTAGATCCGGACGGCGATGGAGGTGGAGACCCCGACCCCCTGGAGGAAGATCATCACTTCCTTGATCGCCTTCTGCTCCTCCCAGGCGGCGCCGATCATCTTCGTCCGCTTGGGGCCGAGCCCCGGCACCTCGATGAGGCGCTCGGGCCCCTGCTCGATGACGTCGAGCGTTTCCAGGCCGAAGTGCGTGGTGATCCGGTCGGCCATCACCGGGCCGATGCCCTTGATCAGCCCGGAGCCGAGGTAGCGCCGGATGCCCTGGATGGTGGCGGGCAGGACCGTCGTGTAGTTCTCCACGGTGAACTGCTTGCCGTACTGGGAGTGGGAGCCCCAGTGGCCCTCCATACGCAGCGACTCGCCGGGCTGGGCGCCGAGCAGCGAGCCGACGACTGTCAGCAGATCGGAACCGCGGCCGGTGTCGACGCGGGCGACCGTGTAGCCGTTCTCCTCGTTGGCGTACGTGATCCGCTCCAGGACCCCTTCCAGCACTGCCATGTTGGACATGGCACGACGTTACCGCCGGAGTCCGACAGCCCGGTACGGGAGGCCCGTCCGGCCGTCCGCGGCACCCCGGCCCGACCGTCACGATCGGATTACGGAGTGCGGGACTCCTCTTGACCGCCACCCATGTAATCGATTCCAATCTCCCGTGTAATCGATTCCATGCGGCCCACAAGGAGGTGGTCCAGCGATGGCGAGCATCAAGGACGTCGCGGCCGGCGCGGAGGTCTCCGTCGCCACGGTGTCCCGGGTACTCAACGGTCATCCGTCGGTCAGGCCCGACACCCGCACCCGGGTGATGGCCGCCGTGGAGGCCCTCGGTTACCGGCCGAACGCGGTCGCCAGGTCGCTGCGCACCCAGCAGACCCGCACCCTCGGCCTGGTCATCAGCGATGTGCTGAACCCGTACTTCACCGAGCTGGCCCGCTCCGTCGAGGACGAGGCGCGGGCGCACGGCTACAGCGTGATCATCGGCAACGCCGACGAGCAGCCCGCCCTCCAGGACCACCACATCCGCACCCTCGTCGACCGCCGGATAGACGGCCTGCTGGTCAGCCCCACCGATGGCGGCTCACCGCTGATGCTCGACGCGGTCAGGGCCGGCGTGCCGATGGTCTTCGTGGACCGCTGGATCCCGGGCGTGGACGTCCCCGTCGTACGGGCCGACGGGCGCGGCGCGGTCCGCGACCTGGTCGCCCACCTGTACGCGCTGGGTCACCGCCGGCTGTCCATCATCGCGGGCCCGGCCACGACCACCACCGGCAGCGAACGGGTGGACGCCTTCCGCGAGGCGCTGCGCGAGCACGGACTACCGCTGCCGGACGCCCGGATCGGGCACGGCGACTTCCAGGCCGGCAGCGGGCGCCGCGAGGCGACCCGGCTGCTGGCGCTCGCCGAGCCCCCCGACGTGATCTTCGCCGCCGACAACCTGATGGCGCTCGGCGCGATGGACGCGATCCGCGCCCACGGCCTGCGCATCCCGCAGGACATCGCGCTGGCGGCCTTCGACGACATCCCGTGGTTCGTGCACACCGAACCCCCGATCACCGCCATCGCCCAGCCGACCGGCGAACTCGGCCGGGCCGCCGTGCGCGCGCTGATCGACCGGCTTGAGGGACGCGAACCGGAGTCCGCGATTCTCCCCGCGCGGCTGGTGGTCCGCCGCTCGTGCGGCGAGCCACCGCCGCCCGCTTCCCCGCCCCCCACGTCCCCCGCCCCCACGCCGAACAGGAGCAACCGGTGAGCGTCCCCGAAGAGTTGCTGCGTATCGAAGGCATACGCAAGACCTTCCCCGGAGTGGTCGCGCTCGACAGCGTCGACTTCGACCTGCGCCGCGGCGAGGTCCATGTCCTGCTCGGCGAGAACGGCGCGGGCAAGAGCACCCTCATCAAGATGCTCTCCGGTGCCTACCGCCCCGACAGCGGCAGGATCTTCGCCGAGGGCCGCGAGGTCCGTATCCACGGCGCGCAGGACGCCGAGCGCCTCGGGATCGCCACGATCTACCAGGAGTTCAACCTGGTGCCCGATCTGACGGTCGCCGAGAACATCTTCCTCGGCCGCCAGCCGCGCCGCTTCGGGATGATCGACCGGGCCCGGATGGAGCAGGACGCCGCCGGGCTGCTGGCCCGGGTCGGCCTCGACATCGCGCCCCGGACCAAGGTCCGTGAACTGGGCATCGCCCGGCTCCAGATGGTGGAGATCGCCAAGGCGCTGAGCCTGGAAGCGCGCGTTCTGATCATGGACGAACCGACCGCGGTGCTCACATCCGGCGAGGTGGAGAAGTTGTTCGGACTCGTCCGCGCGCTGCGCGACGACGGCGTCGGCATCGTCTTCATCACCCACCACCTCGAAGAGATCGCCGCGCTCGGCGACCGGGTCACGGTGATCCGCGACGGCCGCAGCATCGACCAGGTGCCCGCCGACACCCCCGAGGACGAACTGGTCCGGCTGATGGTGGGCCGCAGCATCGAGCAGCAGTACCCCCGGCAGCGTCCAACCGCCGCCCGCCCCGAGGACCCCACGGCCGGGGATGCCCCGGCCCCGCTGCTCTCCGTACGCGGTCTGGGCCGGGACGGCGTCTTCCACGACGTCAGCTTCGAGGTGCGGGCCGGTGAGGTGGTCGGCATCGCCGGACTCGTCGGGGCGGGCCGGACCGAGGTCGCCCGTGCGGTGTTCGGCGCCGACCCGTACGACAGGGGCACCGTCGACGTCATCGGCAGACGGCTGCCCCGGCACGACGTGAACGCGGCGATGGGCGCCGGGATCGGCCTGGTCCCCGAGGACCGCAAGGGCCAGGGCCTGCTGCTCGACGCCTCGGTCGAGGAGAACCTCGGCCTGGTCACGCTGCGCTCGGCCACCCGCGCGGGCCTCGTCGACATCAAGGGCCAGCAGGCCGCCGCAGCCCGGGTCGCCGGACAGCTCGGCGTACGGATGGCCGGGCTCGGCCAGCACGTACGCACACTGTCCGGCGGCAACCAGCAGAAGGTCGTCATCGGCAAGTGGCTGCTCGCCGACACGAAGATCCTGATCCTGGACGAGCCGACGCGCGGTATCGACGTCGGCGCCAAGGTCGAGATCTACCAGCTCATCAACGAGCTGACGGCGTCCGGCCACGCGGTCCTGATGATCTCCAGCGATCTGCCCGAGGTGCTCGGTATGAGCGACCGGGTGCTGGTGATGGCGCAGGGCCGGATCGCCGGTGAACTCCCCGCGCACGAAGCGACCCAGGACGCGGTGATGGCACTCGCCGTCAGCGCGGCCACCTCCCACAACGAAGTGAAGGAAGCAGAGGGTTCCCGTGACCACTGACACGCTCAAGAGCAATACGGGCGCGAGTGGCGCCTCTGCGGTCGTCCGCCGCATCCTGCTCGACAACGGCGCACTCAGCGCCCTGGTCGTCCTGGTGGTGGCGATGTCGCTGCTCTCCGGCGACTTCCTGACCACCCAGAACCTGCTCAACGTCGGTGTACAGGCCGCCGTGACCGCGATCCTCGCGTTCGGTGTCACCTTCGTCATCGTCTCGGCGGGCATCGACCTCTCGGTCGGCTCGGTAGCCGCGCTCTCCGCGACCGTACTGGCGTGGACGGCGACCTCCGAGGGGATACCGGTCTGGATCACGATCATCCTCGCCGTCGCCACCGGCATCGCCTGCGGTCTGGTCAACGGCGTACTGATCTCGTACGGCAAACTCCCGCCGTTCATCGCGACGCTGGCCATGCTCTCCATCGGCCGCGGTCTCTCGCTGGTCATCTCGCAGGGCAGCCCGATCGCCTTCCCCGGCTCGGTCTCCTCGCTCGGTGACACGCTCGGCGGCTGGCTCCCGGTCCCGGTCATCGTGATGATCGCGATGGGGCTGATCACGGCGCTGATCCTGGCCCGTACGTACATCGGCCGCTCCATGTACGCCATCGGCGGCAACGAGGAGGCCGCCAGGCTCTCCGGACTGCGGGTCAAGCGGCAGAAGCTCGCCATCTACGCGCTCTCCGGACTCTTCGCCGCCGCCGCGGGCATCGTCCTCGCGTCGCGGCTCTCCTCCGCGCAGCCGCAGGCCGCCGACGGGTACGAGCTGGACGCCATCGCGGCCGTCGTCATCGGCGGGGCCAGCCTGGCGGGCGGTGTCGGCAAGGCGTCCGGCACCCTGATCGGCGCGCTGATCCTGGCCGTGCTCCGCAACGGCCTCAACCTCCTCTCGGTGTCGGCGTTCTGGCAGCAGGTCGTGATCGGCGTGGTCATCGCGCTCGCCGTCCTGCTCGACACGCTGCGCCGCCGCGCCGGGTCCGGTGCGGGCGCCGGTGCCGGTCAGGCAGGTGCGGGTGCCGGGGCCGGCGGTTCTGGCGGCAAGGGCAGGCAGGCGGCGCAGGCGGGCATCGCCGTCGTCTGTGTGGCGGCCGTCATCGGCGCCGTGACGTACTTCAACTCCGGTTCGTCGTCGGGCGGCAGGACCAAGGTCGGGCTCTCCCTCTCCACCATGAACAACCCGTTCTTCGTCCAGATGAAGGCGGGCGCCCAGCAGGAGGCCAAGGCCGAGAACGTCGACCTGACCGTCACCGACGCGCAGAACGACGCCTCCCAGCAGGCCAACCAGATCGAGAACTTCACCAGTGCCGGCGTCAAGGCCATGATCATCAACCCGGTGGACTCGGATGCGGCGGCCCCCTCCGTACGCGCCGCCGACAAGGCGGGCATCCCGGTGGTCGCGGCCGACCGCGGCGTCAACAAGGCGGACACCGCGACCCTCGTCGCGTCCGACAACATCGCGGGCGGCAAGCTCGCCGCGAAGACCCTGGCGGCCAAGCTCGGCGGCAAGGGCCGGATCGTCGTCCTCCAGGGCACTGCGGGCACCTCGGCCAGCCGCGAGCGCGGCCAGGGCTTCGAAGAGGGCATGAAGGCGTACCCCGGGATCAAGATCGTCGCCCGGCAGCCCGCGGACTTCGACCGCACCAAGGGCCTGGACGTCATGACCAACCTGCTCCAGGCGAACCACGGGCTCACCGGGGTCTTCGCCGAGAACGACGAGATGGGCCTCGGCGCCATCAAGGCCCTCGGCTCCAAGGCGGGCACGTCGATCCCGGTGGTCAGCTTCGACGGAACGCCCGACGGGCTGAAGGCCGTCAAGGCGGGCACCCTGTACGCCACGGTCGCCCAGCAGCCCGCTGAGCTGGGCAAGCTGGCGGTCCAGAACGCGGTCAGGGCCTCGCACGGCAAGAAGGTCAGCAGCATGGTGAAGGTGCCGGTCAAGGTCGTCACAGAGAAGAACGCGGCCGACTTCTCCTGACGGCCCGCCGGCCCCGCCGGAAGACCGGCCCTCCGAGAGACCGCCCACTCCGAAAGCAGGACTGATATGTACGACTACGACCTGCTGGTCGTAGGGTCGGCCAACGCCGACCTGGTGATCGGCGTCGAACGCCGCCCCACGCCCGGCGAGACCGTGCTCGGCTCCGACCTCGTCATCCACCCGGGCGGCAAGGGCGCCAACCAGGCGGTGGCCGCGGCCCGGCTCGGTGCCCGCAGCGCCCTGCTGGCCCGGGTCGGGGACGACGCCAACGGACGGCTGCTGCTGGAGTCCCAGCGCGCGGCGGGCGTCGACACCGCCGGCGTCCTCGTCGGCGGCGCGCCCACCGGTGTCGCCCTGATCACGGTGGACCCGTCCGGCGACAACAGCATCGTGGTATCCCCCGGTGCCAACGCCCGGCTCACCCCGGCCGACATCCGCGCGGCGGGCAGCCTGCTGGAGGCGGCCCGGGTGGTGTCGACGCAGCTGGAGATCCCACTGGAGACGGTCACCGAGCTGGTACGGGCGCTGCCTGCCGGGACCCGGTTCGTACTGAACCCGTCTCCGCCGCAGCCGCTGCCCGACGAGATCCTCGCGGCCTGCGACCCGCTGGTGGTCAATGAGCACGAGGCCAGGACGGTGCTGGGCGACGCGGCGGGCGACTCCCCCGAGGGGTGGGCGCGGGCGCTGCTCGCGCTCGGGCCGCGCTCCGTTGTGATCACCCTGGGCGCGGCGGGCGCGCTGGTCGCCGACGGCCGTAAGGGGACGAGCGCGCACGTACCGAGCCTCAAGGTCGACGCGGTGGACACCACCGGTGCGGGCGATGCCTTCACTGCGGCGCTGGCCTGGCGCCTGGGGCAGGGCGAGGACCTGGCGCAGGCCGCCGCGTTCGCCGCCCGGGTGGGCGCGACCGCCGTCACCAGGCCCGGCGCGCAGGAGTCCTACCCGACCGCCCACGAGGTGCGGGAAGAGACGCGTGACCAGGCACAGGACCAGGCACAGGACGAGGCACAGGAAGAGGCACGGGCGGAATGAAGAAGTCCGGAATCCTCAACCGCCATCTCGCGGGCGCCCTGGCCGAGTTGGGCCACGGCGACGGTGTGCTGATCTGCGATGTGGGGATGCCGGTCCCGGACGGGCCCCGCCTGGTCGATCTGGCGTTCCGGGCCGGGACCCCGTCATTCGCGGAGGTGCTCGACGGGCTGCTCGCGGAACTGGTCGTGGAGGGCGCGACGGCCGCCCGCGAGGTACGGGAGGCGAACCCGGCGACAGCGGAACTGTTGGACGCCCGCTTCCCGGACCTGCGGCTGGTCCCGCACGACGACCTCAAGGACCTGTCGGCTGCCACCCGCCTGGTGGTCCGCACCGGAGAGGCACGCCCGTACGCGAATGTGCTGCTGCGGTGCGGGGTCTTCTTCTGAACGGGACGGCCGACTGGGGGGGATGACCCGGCCACGACGTGCCGAGGGGGCCCGGACCACTGGACCGGGTCCCCTCCGCATTCCCGCGGCGGCCCGGTCAGACGCGGTCGGCCGCGATCAGGAGGTACTGGAACGAGCCGTCCTTGTACGAGTTGATGAACGCCTCTTCAATGCCTGTGACCAGCGAGGACGTGGCCCGCAGCTCCCAGTAGGGCAGCGTCGCCGCGGTCAGGTCGATGATGGTCTGCGGTACGAGACGGTTGTCGGCCATGGACTTCAGGTACTCCCGGCGGGAGTGGATGTTGCACTCGAAGTGCGCATTGATCTGCGAGACCCACTTCGAGGGCTGGCCGTAACGCGGGTTCCAGCAGCCGGTGATGGTCACATAACGGCCGCCGACCCCGAGGACCCGGGAGTGCTCGGCCATGAGGTCGTCCAGGTCGACGTACATACTCGACTCGTTGTTCCACGAGCCCGCGGCCCGGCCCGTCTCGAAGGGCGTGTCGAGCATGTTGCACACCCGGGCGCGGACGTGGTCGTCGATGCCGAGTTCGTGTGCGCGCCGGTTGCCGAACTCGGCCTGCTTGGCCGACAGCGTGACGCCCTCGACCTTGCATCCGAACCGCTGGTGCGCCATCACCATCGAACCGCCCCGGCCACAGCCGGCGTCCATCAGCATGTCGTCACGCCCGATGGAGCCGAGGTGGTCCAGGAGGACTTCGGCCTGCGCCGACTCCAGGCGGTGCAACTCGGCGATGAGCCTCTTCTCGTACTCGCCGTCGCGAGCGTCCCCGAGGGCGGCGTGGTCGACGTCGCCGATGCCGTAGTGGTGGTGGTAGAGCCCGTCGACGTCGCCGAGACGCAGGTTCACTGGCCTGGCCTCACGGTCCCAGTATCGGGCGATGTCACCCTGGTACGGCGACGCCGGGGCCGGGATGAAAACGGAGGCGTCAGTGGTGAGCTCGGTGCTGGTCATGGTGAAGTCCGCTCCTTACCAGAAATCGGGCAGGCTGTATCGGTAGGTGTTGGTCTGGTGCCAGTAGTGATTGCCGTCGACCCACGCGGCCACTCCCCTGAGGAAACGCAGCACGCTCGGGACGGGGCACTCGGCTGCCAGCGCGGCGGCTTCGCTTTCGAAGCCGTGCATGAGGTCGTTGTGGACCTCGACCGCCTTCAGATAGGCGTCCCGGTCGGAGACGCCCTCCCGGTCGGCGATCACCACGGGCAGATTCAGGTGTCTGCCGGGGCCGTTGAGCTCCTTGGTGTACGAGTACAGGTCGTTGACGATGGTGGTGGCGTTGCCCGCGAGTGCGATGACCCGCTGCATGGCCGGCTGGGCGTGCAGGTCGGCGGGGAGTTCGTAGCCGCCGACGGTGTCGGTGATGGTGGGGCAGGGGCGGAAGTTGTTGAACTGGCGCATCGCCAGGTACTCCCACACCTCGGGTACGTGGTCCGCCTGGGCCCACGCGGCCTCGGCCAGGTAACCCAGGTGCAGCCGGGCCATGTCGTGCCGGTACCGGTCGGTCTGCGAGGGGGTGGCCTGCTGGTTGAAGTACTCCATCGCGGAGCGGTAGGCGCGCCGGGGCGCGTCCGACTGGAGCGACTCCGCCCACTCCGGCGCGTACTCCGGCGTCGTGTGCAGGGGGTCCAGAGCCGTGTGGGCCAGCAGGAGTCGGCTGCCGAGTCCGACGGGTGACCCGCCGTGGTCCTCGCAGTAGCAGTCGTCGAGCGCGTTCTCGGCGACCATCAGCCGGGTGGCGACCATCAGATGGTCGACGGTGGGCGCGTCCGGGTGGCAGGCGACCATGTAGCGGCCGACGGAGAAGCCGTCGAACTGGTCCTCCCACTCCGGGGGGTACGCCTGGACCTCGTCCACCGCCCACACCTTGATCCGCCGGCTGACCTCCTCCACCCGAGCCGGGTCGGGGGGCGCCACCGGATGGTGGTAGAGACCCGGGACCGGTGTGCCCTCCACCGGAGGATCGGCCTCGGGCCCGGCCTCCGGCTCGGCAGGAGCCGGAGGTTCCGCGCGCCGTCCCAGGTGCAGTCCCGACGTGCCCAGACCGCTGGGGCCGCACAGGATCCGTTGCAGAGCAGCGCTCGGCTGCAGAAGTGAAGGCCCGGGATCGGGCATCCGTAACTCCTTGGTCAGGTGGGTGGGCTGCCCCGGGACCAGGTGCCTGCCGCGGCACTAGCTCCGGTGGCCGATCTGTACGTTCTCCAGCACGCCGAGCGCATCGGGCAGCAGGACGGCGGCGGAGTAGTAGGTGGTGACCAGGTACGAGATGATCGCCTGCTCGTTCATGCCCATGAAACGCACCGAAAGCCCCGGCTCGTACTCCTCCGGCAGGCCGGTCTGGTGGAGTCCGATGACCCCCTGGTTGTCCTCGCCGGTGCGCATGGCAAGGATTGAGCTGGTGTTGTCCTTGCTGATGGGGATCTTGTTGCAGGGCAGGATCGGAACCCCGCGCCAGGCCGGGACCTGCTGGCCACCGAGGTCCACGTGGTCCGGGTAGAGCCCGCAGGCGTTGAACCCGCGCCCGATCGCCGCGATCGTCCGGGGATGGGCGAGGAAGAGCTTGGTGCCCCGGCGGCGGCAGAGCAGCTCGTCGAGGTCGTCCGGGGTGGGCGGGCCGGACTGGGTCTGGATCCGCTGCTTGAAGGCGGCGTTGTGGAGCAGGCCGAATTCCCGGTTGTTGATCAGCTCGTGCTCCTGGCGCTCACGCAACGCCTCGACAGTGAGCCTGAGTTGCTCCTCGGTCTGGTTCATCGGCCCGTTGAAGAGGTCGGCGACCCTCGTGTGGACGCGCAGGACCGTCTGCGCGACGGAGAGTTCGTACTCACGCGGGTTGAGCTCGTAATCGACGAAGGCGCCCGGGAGCTGGGCTTCGCCGGTGTGACCGGCCGACATCGCGATCTCGGCCTCGCCGTGCCGGGTCTGCGGCCGGAGCGCGAGCGAGCTGAACTGATCGAGGTGGGCCTGGAGACTCGGCGCGCCGGACACCACGGCGTCGAAGTCCGCGCGGGACAGGGTGAGCAGGGTGCCGGAGGTCTCGGCGGTGGCTGTGTAGTCCCACCTGGCGTCGGTGTCCAGAAGGGCGTTCTCCCCGAACCGGTCACCGTCGGCGAGCAGGGCGACGGAGACCTCGTCGCCGTACTTGCCCGCGGAGGTCTGTTTGATCCGGCCGTGCGCGACCAGGTGGATCTGCTCGGCGAGGTTCCCCCGCTCGGCCAGCACCTCGCCGGCGCGGAAGTCGCGCTGGACGCACCGGTCGGCGATCGCGGTGAGCACGTCGACGTCGTCGAAGCCGCGCAGCAGGGCCAGTTCGCCGAGCTCGCGGGGGATCACCCGGACCCCCGCACCGTCCTGGACGAACTCGATGTGTCCGTCGCCGACGGTGTAGGTCAGACGGCGGTTCACCCGGTAGGTGCCGCCCTTGGTCTTCACCCAGGGGAGCATCCGCAGCAGCCACCGCGAGGTGATCTCCTGCATCTGCGGAGCGGACTTGGTGGTGGTGGCGAGGTTGCGGGCGGCCGCTGTGCTCAGGCTGGACTGCCCTGACGGCGCCGGCTCTGTTTCCGGGCCGGTCTCAACTGTCATCAGGCGAGTTCTCCTTTGCGACGGCGGTGATCGGCAACGCACGCGCCGACCGATGAAAGAGGAATGAAGCGGGGCGAATCGCAGGCAATCCGTCCAGATTCACGAGAACCGTAAGGGCCCGTTCGTCCAACCCGCCCGGGTGGACAGCCGAGTTACTTCGATGCAGCGATCTCGCCCCGCATCGGGTTTATCGGATGACCGACGAAATCCGGACAGTGCGAGCGACGCGAAGGAGCACAGCAAGAAGGGCGACCGCCTGGCTGGTCGCCCTTCTTGCTGTGCTGCTGTGACGCTGCCGGTCCACGACCGCTACATCGCGTACCGCACGAACCGCTCAGCCGTCTCCCGCAGCAGTTCCACGCCGTCCCGAGCCCACAGCTCCTCGTTGAACAGCTCCACTTCGACCGGCCCCGTGTACCCTGCCGCGTCCACCCGCTCCCGCCACTCCCGCACGTCGACCGACCCGTCGCCGATCTGGCCGCGCCCGTTCAGGACGCCCGCCGGCAGCGGCGTGGTCCAGTCCGCCAGCTGGAACGTGCAGATGCGACCGCCCGCTCCCGCCCGGGCCACCTGCGCGGGAGACTGGTCGTCCCACCAGATGTGGTACGTGTCCACGGCCACGCCCACCTGGTCGGCCGGGAAGCGTTCTGCCAGGTCCAGTGCCTGGGCCAGGGTCGAGACCACGCAGCGGTCCGCGGCGAACATCGGGTGCAGCGGTTCGATCGCGAGACGCACCCCGCGCTCGGCCGCGTACGGCCCCAGTTCGGCCAGCGCATCCGCGATCCGCTCGCGTGCGCCGTGCAGGTCCTTCGAGCCCGCCGGGAGGCCGCCCGAGACCAGCACCAGCGTGTCCGTACCCAGCGTCACCGCCTCGTCGACCGCCCTGCGGTTGTCCGCCAGCGCCGCCGCCCGCTCGGCCGGATCGGTCGCGGTCAGGAACCCGCCCCGGCAGAGCGTGGTGACGCTCAGGCCCGCGTCCCGTACGAGTGCGGCTGCCGCCTCCACTCCGTACTGCTGGACCGGTTCGCGCCAGAGGCCGACCCCCGGGACGCCCAAGTCGGTGCAGGCGGAGACGAGTTCGGGGAGGCCGAGCTGCTTCACGGTCATCTGGTTGATGCTGAAGCGGGCGAGGTCTGCGGTCACTGAGCGACTCCGTACACACCGAGCAGGGACTTCATCCGGCTCTCCGCGAGCGCCGGGTCGGGGAAGAGGCCGAGGCGGTCGGCCAGCTCGTACGCCCGCGCCAGATGCGGCAGCGAGCGCGCCGACTGGAGGCCGCCCACCATCGTGAAGTGCGACTGGTGTCCGGCCAGCCAGGCCAGGAGGACCACGCCCGTCTTGTAGAAGCGGGTCGGGGTCTGGAAGAGATGGCGGGACAACTCGACCGTGGGGTCGAGGAGGTCGCGGAACCCCTGGCTGTCCCCGGTGTCCAGGACGCGGACCGCCTCGGCGGCCAGCGGGCCGAGCGGGTCGAAGATGCCGAGCAGGGCGTGGCTGAAGCCGCGCTCGTCGCCCGCGATCAGGTCGGGGTAGTTGAAGTCGTCCCCGGTGTAGCAGCGGACCCCGTCGGGCAGCCTGCGGCGCAGCTCCACCTCGCGCCCGGCGTCGAGCAGCGACACCTTGATGCCGTCCACCTTGTCCGGATGGGCCGCGATGACCTCCAGGAAGGCCCCGGTCGCCGCGTCCAGATCCGGTGAGCCCCAGTAGCCGTCGAGCGCCGGGTCGAACATCGGGCCGAGCCAGTGCAGGATGACCGGCTCCGCGCTCTGGCGCAGCAGCCGACCGTAGATCTCCAGGTAGTCGTCGGGGCTCTTGGCCGCCGCCGCGAGCCCGCGCGAGGCCATCAGGATCGCCTGGGCGCCGGTCTCCTCGACGACGGCGAGCTGCTCCTCGTACGCGTCGGCGACCTGGTTCAGCGTCACTTCGCCGGCCGGGAGCTGGTCGGTGCCGACACCGCAGGCGATGGCCCCGCCGGCCGACCTGGCCTCGGCCGCCGACCGGCGGATCAGCTCCGCCGCGACCGGCCAGTCCAGGCCCATGCCGCGCTGCGCGGTGTCCATGGCCTCCGCCACACCGAGCCCGTGGGACCAGAGGTGGCGACGGAAGGCGAGGGTGGCGTCCCAGTCGACGGCGGGCGGCCCGTCCGGCGAGACATCGGCGTACGGGTCGGCGACGACGTGCGCGGCGGAGAAGACCGTACGGGAGGCGAGCGGCGCACCGCCCACCGTGAACGCGGCGGGTTCGGCGCGGGGCGTGTAGGCGTATGTACCGCCGGCGCCCACGCCCGCGCCTGCGCCTTCGCCCGCGCCGGGAAGCAGGATCGTCATAGCGAGATCTCCGGGACGTCGAGACGGCGGCCCTCGGCGGACGACTTCAGCCCCAGTTCGGCGAGCTGCACTCCGCGCGCACCGGCCAGCAGGTCCCAGTGGTACGGCTCGTCGAGCACGATGTGGCGCAGGAACAGCTCCCACTGGACCTTGAAGCCGTTGCCGAAATCGCCGTTGTCCGGGACCTCCTGCCACTGGTCGCGGAACGCGTGGGTGGCGGGCAGGTCCGGGTTCCAGACCGGCTTTGGGGTGGAACTGCGGTGCTGCACACGGCAGTTGCGCAGGCCCGCGACGGCCGAGCCCTCCGTGCCGTCGACCTGGAACTCGACCAGCTCGTCGCGGTTGACGCGCACCGCCCAGGAGGAGTTGATCTGGGCGACCGCGCCACTCTCCAGCTGGAAGATGCCGTACGCGGAGTCGTCGGCGGTCGCCTCGTACGGCTCGGACCGCTCGTCCCAGCGCTGCGGGATGTGCGTGGCGGTGAGCGCCTGTACGGAGGTGACGCGGCCGAACAGCTCGTGCAGGACGTACTCCCAGTGCGGGAACATGTCCACGACGATGCCGCCGCCGTCCTCCGCACGGTAGTTCCACGAGGGGCGCTGCGCCTCCTGCCAGTCGCCCTCGAAGACCCAGTAGCCGAACTCGCCCCGGATGGAGAGGATCTTCCCGAAGAAGCCGCCGTCGATGAGCCGCTTGAGCTTCAGCAGGCCCGGCAGGAACAGCTTGTCCTGGACGACACCGTGCTTGATGCCGGCGGCCGCTGCCAGCCGGGCCAGCTCCAGCGCGCCGTCGAGGTCAGTGGCGGTCGGTTTCTCGGTGTAGATGTGCTTCCCGGCGGCGATGGCCTTGCGCAGCGCCTCTTCGCGGGCGGACGTGACCTGGGCGTCGAAGTAGATGTCGATGGCGGGGTCGGCCAGGACGCCGTCGAGGTCGGTGGACCACTGATCCAGCCCGTGCTTCTCGGCCATCGCCCGGAGGGCGTGCTCACGTCGGCCGACCAGGACGATCTCGGGCCAGAGCACCGTGCCGTCGCCGAGGTCCAGGCCGCCCTCCGCGCGGATCGCGAGGAGGGAGCGGACCAGGTGCTGGCGGTAGCCCATCCGGCCGGTCACGCCGTTCATGGCGATCCGCACTGTCTTACGTGTCACGAAAGATCCCTCCACACGGTCATAGCAAGCGCTTTCTACGCGCTATGAAGCTAACCTGCGCACACCGGCCCCGACAAGAGGCGCGGGCAAGAGGCGGGCAAGAGGCCCCGGCAAGAGGTGTGGTCAGGCGCACGGGCTGAGATCACATGACACATGACAGGAGATGCGGGCGAGTGGCACGGAGGCAGACATGACGGCGACCCTCTCGGATGTCGCGGCCCGCGCACGGGTCTCCCCGGCGACGGTGTCCCGGGTGCTCAACGGCAACTACCCGGTGGCGGCGGCCACCCGGGAGCGCGTACTGGCGGCCGTGAACGAGCTGGACTACGTACTGAACGGCCCGGCCAGCTCACTCGCCGCCGCCACGTCCGACCTGGTCGGCATCCTGGTCAACGACATCGCCGACCCGTTCTTCGGCATCATGGCGGGCGCGGCCCAGTCGGAGATCAGCGGCCAGGAGGGCAGCGGGCGCGCGGGCGGTGAGAAGCTGGCCGTGGTCTGCAACACCGGCGGCTCCCCGGAGCGCGAACTCACTTATCTCACGCTCCTCCAGCGCCAGCGCGCCGCCGCGGTCGTGCTGACCGGCGGCGCCATCGAGGACCCGGAGCACACCACCGCGGTCTCCGCGAAGCTCGCGAAACTCACCGGCGCCGGGACGCGTGTGGTGCTCTGCGGGCGCCCGTCGATCCCCGGCAGCGAGTCCGCGGTGGCCGCGCTGCCCTTCGACAACCGGGGCGGCGGACAGCGCCTCACCGAGCATCTGCTGAGCCTGGGCCACCGGCGGATCGGTTACGTGGCCGGTCCGGCCGAACGGACGACGACCCGCGACCGCCTGGAGGGCCACCGGCTGGCCATGGCGGCGGCCGGACTGCCCGACGACCGGGCGGCGCTCACGGTCCACGGCCCGTACGACCGCCGCTCCGGCTACCACGCCACCCTGGAACTGCTCAGCAGAGAGCCCGGGTTGACGGCGATCGTCGCGGCGAACGACACCGTGGCGCTGGGGGCGTGCGCGGCGCTGCGGGAGCGGGGGCTGCGGATTCCCGATGACGTCTCGGTGGCCGGTTTCGACGATCTGCCGTTCTCCGTGGACGCGGTACCGGCGCTGACGACGGTGCGGCTGCCGCTGTACGAGGCGGGGGCGCGGGCCGGGCGGCTTGCGATGGGCCGCGAGGCGGCGCCGAAGGGGGGCGTCGCGGTGATACACGGCGAACTGGTGACCCGCGCGTCGACGGCCCCGCCGGGGCGGTGACGGGCCGGGCGTGCGCCGGCCGGGGCGGAGCGCGGTCCCGCCCCGCGAGGCGGGGTACCGGGAAGGCACCGAGTGCGCCAATGATGTGCTGGCATCAGCAGCTCTCAGCCTTCAGGAAGGAACAGTCCGTTGAAATTCGCGTTCTCCACCCTCGGAGTACCAGGAATCACCGTCCCGGACGTGGTGCGGCTCGCAGCGGACAGCGGCTACCAGGGGGTCGAACTGCGCGCGCACCCCGAGGAGGCGGTGCACCCCGGCACCGGACTGCGGGAACGGACCGCGGCGGCCGAGGAGTTCGTCCGCGGCGGCGTCGAGATCCTCGGGGTGGCCGGATACGTAAGGGTGGCCGCGCCCGGCGACGACAAGGAGATCGAGGGCGACCTCGCCGAGCTGGTCTTCCTCGCCGCCGACCTCGGCGCCCCGTTCGTCCGCGTCTTCCCCGGCGGTGGCGGCCAGGAACCGGCCGAGGCCGACGCGGCAGCGGCCCGCAGGCTGGGGGCGGCCGCAGAGGTCGCCGCCGACAAGGGCGTACGGATCCTGCTCGAAACCCATGACTCGCACCGTACGGGCGCCGACGCGGCACGGGTACTCGGCCCGGTCGGCCACCGGAACGTCGGCGCGCTGTGGGACGTGATGCACACCTGGCTGGGCGGCGAGTCCCCGGCGGCCAGCCATGCCGTACTCGCGCCGCACCTCGGCTACGCACAGGTCAAGGACATCGCGTCGGCCGAGGACACCACCCCGCTGGCGCTCGGCGCCGGGGTACTGCCGCTCGCCGAGTGCGTGGAACTGCTCGCACCGGACCAGGGGTGGCTCTGCTGGGAGTACGAGAAGCGCTGGTATCCGCACGCGGACGAGCTGCCGGGGCTGCTGACGGCGGGAAGGGAGCATCTGGAGCGGCTGGTGACCGGGGACGGCGCCGCGGCCTGACGGTCCGGCAGCACAGCCGGGGGCGGCCCCAACAGTGCGGCGAGCCGGGCCAGGCCTCCGCCATCCGCTCCGGGGTCCGGCCCGGCTTGCTGCCAAACGGGCCAATGCCGCCCCGATCCGGCCCGCACCCTTGACCTGACAGTTATTTTCCGGATATCCGTGCTCCTTGGAAGTTTCCTTCAGATTCCTTGCGCAGCATGGCCGGAAGGGGCACCAGTGCAGTACCGCACCTCCAGACGCTCCCTGCTCACCGCTACCGCAGCCGCGGTCGCCACAGCAGCCACGGGAGCCACCGCACACGCCGATCCCCACCGCCCCGGTCCCGACCCAAGCGGTCGCGACCGGCGGCTCAAGAAGCTCATCGGCCGTATGAGCATCGAGGAGAAGGTCGGCCAGCTCTTCGTGATGCGGGTGTACGGACACTCCGCCACCGCGCCCGACCAGGCCGACATCGACGCCAACCTGAAAGAGATCGGCGTCCGCACCGCCGCCGAGCTGATCGCGAAGTACCACGTCGGCGGCATCATCTACTTCAGCTGGGCGCACAACACCCGCGACCCGCACCAGATCACCTCCCTCTCCAACGGCATCCAGCGCGCCGGTCTCGCCCAGCGCACCCCCGTACCGCTGCTGATCGCCACCGACCAGGAGCACGGCATCGTCTGCCGGGTGGGCTACCCGGCGACTCTCTTCCCCGGTGCGATGGCGCTCGGCGCCGGGCGCTCGCGCGAGGACGTCCGTACGGTCGGCCGGATCTCCGGGGCCGAGCTGCGGGCGATCGGCATCCGGCAGGACTACTCGACGGACGCCGACGTCAACGTCAACCCCGCCAACCCGGTCATCGGCGTCCGCTCCTTCGGCTCCGAACCGGCCGCCGTGGCCCGGCTGGTGGCCGCCGAGGTGCAGGGGTACCAGAGCTCCCAGGTCGCCGCCACCGCCAAGCACTTCCCCGGCCACGGCGACACGGCCGTCGACAGCCACACCGGGATCCCGGTCATCACGCACACCCGCGAGCAGTGGGAGACCATCGACGCGCCGCCCTTCAAGGCCGCCGTCGCCGCCGGGATCGACGCGATCATGACGGCGCACATCCAGTTCCCCGCACTGGACCCGAGCAACGACCCGGCCACCCTGTCGCGGCCGATCCTCACCGGCATCCTCCGCCAGGAGCTGGGATACGACGGCGTCGTCGTCACCGACTCGCTGGGTATGCAGGGCGTACGGGACAAGTACGGCGACGACCGGGTGCCGGTGCTCGCGCTCAAGGCCGGCGTCGACCAGCTGCTGAACCCGCCGGACCTCGACACCGCCTGGCATGCGGTGCTCGGCGCGGTGAAGAGCGGGGAGCTCACCGAGGAGCGGCTGGACGAATCGATCCTGCGGATCCTGCGGCTCAAGGACCGGCGCGCGCTCTTCAGCAGCCCGTACGTGGCGGACGTCCGGGTGGACCGGACGGTCGGCATCCGCTCTCATCTGAAGGCGGCCGACGGGATCGCCGAGCGGACCACCACCCTCCTGGTGAACAAGGACCGGTTGCTGCCGCTCTCCCGGCGCAGCGCCAGGAGTCTGCTGATCGTCGGCGCCGACCCGGCGTCGCCCTCGGGGACGACGGGCCCGCCGACGACCGTGCTCGGCAAGGAGCTGACCGGCCTCGGCTTCACCACCACGGTCCTCCCGACCGGCACCGCGCCCACCGCCGCGCTGATCGACAGCGCGGTGGCCGCGGCGGCGGGCAAGGACGCGGTGATCATCGGGACCTACGATGTGGCCGCGGGCGACCCGCAGTCCAAGCTGGTGGCGGCGCTGGTCGCCACCAGGGTCCCGGTGGTGCAGATCGCGATCCGCAATCCGTACGACATCGCGGAGCTCTCCGGAGTCCGGGCCTCGCTCGCCACGTACAGCTGGACGGACGTCGAACTCCGGGCGGCGGCTCGGGTGATCGCGGGCCAGGTCGCGCCGCGCGGGGTGCTGCCGGTCCCCGTGCAGCGTGCGGACGATCCCACGAAGGCGCTGTATCCGGTGGGGCACGGCCTGAGCTACTGAGCCGCCGTCGCACACGTAAGGGCTGCGCCCGCCGCGGGAGTTCGCGGCGGGCGCAGTTCAACCGCCCTCGCTGGAGGCCCGGGTGCCGGCCGGGGCCGGGGTCACGGCCGCATAGCCCGTTCCCGCTTCAGGCTCTTGCGGTCGAGCGTCGCGTCGTACGGGGCGAGTGGCCTGGCCCGCTGGGGGTCGGCCTGCACCGCTGCCGGTGCGACCCCGGCCCAGGCCAGAATGCGCGCGGTGGCCTGCGCCTTCTCGGCGGGAGCGAGGCCGTCGACGTTCGCACCGTGGTTCATCCCGGGCGCGGTGAAGACGTAGCTGTCGTGCGGATGCTTGCCGACGCTGAAGCGCTCGGCGCCCCAGGGGTCGTTCTGCCCGTACACGTACAGCATGTGGTCGGCGTGGTGCTTCACCCAGTTGTCCACGTCGGCCATCACACCCGGCTGGAAGCGCATCGGGATGGAGCTGGGCACGAAGTGCCGCGGCGGCTGGTAGCCGTAGCGGCTCAGCTTGCCGAGCCAGGACTGCTGGATGTCCGGCGACCCGAGCTGGGTGCCCGCCTGGTAGTAGTACGGCGTGTACGCCTCAAGCCCCTGGTCGGTGTAGAAGGAGAACCCGGAGATCGTGTCGACGGAGTCCCAGATCGCCTGGTCGGTGGCGTGCGGGGCGTCGGCGGGGACGGTGTCGCAGTCGGAGAGCAGGCTGTACTGCCAGAAGCCCCAGATGTAGTCGAGCACCACGGCCTCGTACGCCTTGTCGAGCGACCCGACGGTGCTGAAGGTGTAACCGTTGTCCTTGGCGTACTGGGCGTACTTCTTCTCCAGCGGACCGCGCCTGATGAGCGCCTCGCGCTGGACGCCCTCCAGCCGGTCGCGGCACTCCTTGGTGCCGACGGTGCTCAGGAACCGGTCGTACGCCGAGTCCTCGTTGTTGACGACGTCGTCGGGCGCCACATACGCGACGACCCCGTCCATGTCCTTCGGGTAGTAGCGCTCGTAGTAGGTGGCGGTCATGCCGCCCTTGGAACCGCCGGTGGTCAGCCAGTTCCGGGTGTAGATCTTCTTGAGCGCCGTGAACAGCCGGTGCTGGTCACTGGCGGCCTGCCAGATGTCCAGCTTGGACCAGTCGGCGGGCTGCGGCCTGGACGGCGTGAAGTAGCGGTACTCCAGTGACACCTGGTTGCCGTCGACGATGCGGGTCGGCTCGGTGCGGCTGGGCGTGGTGGAGACGTTGTACCCGCCGGTGTAGAACACCGTCGGCCGGCTGGTGTCCTTGTGCAGCAGGGTGAAGCGCTGGTTGAAGGTGCCGTCCGACGGGTGGCGGTGGTCGATGGGCTGGGCGTACTGGAGGACGAAGAAGCGGTAGCCCGGGTAGGGCTTCTCATCGATGAGGCTCATGCCGGGAATCGCGAGGATCCGGGCCTTGATGTCCGTACTGTCCGGTCCCGCGGCGGTGGCCGCACCGGCTGATGCCCCCGCCGCACTCAAGGTGCCTATGAGCACCACTAACGCGAGCAGCCATCTGAGCGCCTTGCGCATTCAGCCCTCCCCTGGGGATCACAACGAGTAGCCGCGAACCTAGCCGGGGTAACACCAGGCACGCCAGACCCAGTTGACCATCAGGAGAGATCACCCGCTCAGCACAGGAACCAGCCCGACGCCCCCTTCTTGCCGGAGACCGCGCCCACGGCCCGGACACAGCGGTTCACCGCACGGACCCTCACCGGCCCCGCCAGACGGGTGAACCGGCCACTGTCGGAGACCGGCCGGCCACCGCGCACCTGGAGCTGGACGGACATCTGCCTCCGGGCGCCCGGCTTCCTGGCGAGGGTGACGGCGCAGACGTACTGGCCGGTCCGGTAGACCTGGAGCCGGCCGGTGGCGAAGCCCACGGACCTGACCTCGTGCCCGGGGCACCCGGACGCGGCGCTCGCCGGCTGAGCACCCGGCACCACCAGCGCGAGCGCCACCGCGGCCGCAGCCGTCAGGCCTGCGGCCCAGCGGCCGGCTCCCCGGCCGCGCGGTGGTACCCGTACGGACCCGCGCACCGGCGGACGCACCGGCGCGAGCCCCGCCCCGCTCCCCGGCTTTCGCCACAACTCGAACACTTCTTCCCCTTCGGCCGCATAGGCGTATGTGTGTACGGACGCATGGGGCAGTCCGCCGGTTGCGCCACAGAAGCGGACAGAGGGTGACAGGTTCGATACCACCCCTGCCATCTGTTACGGACCGTGTTTCCGTTTACGGCCAGCAGGACCCGTCGTACACCGGCCGAGCCGTCACCGGCCCGATTCCGCCGCCGGAACCGTCGTCCCGGCGCGGGGTCTACGGCGGCCGCGGACCCCGCCCCTGCCGCCGCGTTCACGGACCGGCCACAGCAGCACGTACGCCGTGGACACCGCCACGAACGCCAGCCGCAGCAGCCCGCGCATGGCGTCGTCCGGGACGACGAAGACGCTCCCGTACAGAGTCAGCAGTGCCAGCCAGCTCCACCACGGCACCAGTCGGCGCTGCCCGATGACGTCCCACAGCAGGGTGCCGAGCAGCACCGACGCCGTGTAGTACGTGTAGACGCTCGGGTCGAGCACGATCCGGGCGTTGGCACCGATCAGGACCACCGCCGGCCAGCGGCCCCGCCAGACGGCGACCGTGCCGAGCACCAGGCCGAGCGCGGCCTGCGCGGGGCGGTCCCAGCCCGGCGTCTCCGGATCGCCGACCCCGAGCCAGCGCAGAGCGGACGCCGGATGGTTGGGGATGGCGAACTTGGCCGCGGCGAAGGACTGCGGGTCGCCGACGAAGAACGGCAGCCAGGCGACCGCCACCAGGCCCGCGCACCACAGGGCGGCCCGCAGCCAGTGCCGCCGGGGAAGGGCCAGCAGCAGCGGGAGGAAGGCCAGCGCGGTGGGTTTGGAGTCCATCGCCAGGGCGAGGAACGCGCCGGTGGCGGCCGGGCTGCCCCGGGTGACGGCCCGGACCGCGAGTGCGGTGAAGAACAGCGCGAGTACGTCGTCCAGGTGCCCGAAGCGGACCGCGACCTCGATCCACATCGGGATGAAGGCGAGCCCGGCGATCAGCACCCGCTGGCGCAGCCGCTGGTGGTTGGTGCCGGTGCCCAGCAGATGGTGCGCGGCGCTGCGCCCGGCCAGGACGACGATGACCAGGCCGAGCAGGGACATCAGCGCGGCGGCGAGGAACTGGCCGGTGGCTTCCGGGAACGGGTTGAACAGTCCGGCGACGAGGAAGCTGACCGGGCCCATCTGGAGCTCGGGATGGTGGGCGTAGAGGTTGAGCCCGCCGGTGCCGCCGGAGTCCTGGTAGATCAGCTCCCCGCCGGCGCGCAGATAGTGCCAGGAGAAGCCGCCGTGCGGCTCCACCACGGCGAACCACAGCACCGTCCAGGCGGTGAGCAGCACCAAGTGCATCCGCTGGCTGATCGTCGGCACCGTATCTCAGCTCCCGCTTCCGGTCTGTGCGCTGTCGGGGCTGCACATCCCGGCATGGAAGAGGGCCGAACGGGAGAAAAAGTTGTCCCGGCGGCGGACGTGCGGCCCCGGTAACGCTCTCATCCCGCCCTCGGAGCCCGGTCATGAGGTCCCGGCATGATCCGGACGAGAGGCCCTACGCGACCACCTCGGCGGGCTCCCCCACGAAGGTCCGCCACAGCCGTGCGTAGCTGCCGTCCTGGGCCAGCAGCTCCTCGTGCGTGCCGTCCTCGACCACCCGGCCGTGGTCCATCACCACCACCCGGTCCGCCCGCGCCGCGGTGGTCAGCCGGTGGGCGACCACCAGCGTGGTCCGCCGCCCGGCGATCCGGTCCGTGGCCTGGTTGACCTGGGCCTCGGACGCAAGGTCGAGTGCGGCCGTCGCCTCGTCGAGCAGCAGGATGTCCGGGTCGACCAGCTCGGCGCGGGCCAGCGCGATCAGCTGGCGCTGACCGGCCGAGAGGTTACGGCCGCGCTCGGCCACCTCGTGGAGGTAGCCGCCCTCCAGGGTCGCGATCATGTCGTGCGCACCGACCGCTCGCGCCGCCGCCTCGACCTCGGCGTCGGTCGCGTCCGTCCGCCCGTACGCGATGGCGTCGCGGACCGTACCCGCGAAGAGGTACGCCTCCTGCGGGACGACCCCGAGCCGGTGCCGGTAGGCGGTCATGTCCATGTCCCGCAGATCGATACCGTCGGCTGTGACCCGGCCCGCTGTCGGGTCGTAGAACCGTGCGACCAGCTTGACCAGCGTGGACTTGCCCGCGCCGGTCTCCCCGACGAAGGCGACTGTCTGCCCGGCCGGGATCCGCAGATCGATACCGCTCAGCGCCGCGCCGGGCTCAGCGGCTCCGTCGGCTCCTTCGGCCTGGCCGTACGCGAACGAGACGCCCTCGAAGGCGAGGTCGCCGCGGAGCGCGGGGACCTCCAGCGGCACGGAGCTCGCCTCGGTCGACGTGGGTTCGGTGAGCAGTTCCTGGATGCGCTTGAGCGAGACGGTGGCCTGCTGGTAGCCGTCGAAGACCTGGGACAGCTGCTGCACGGGCGCGAAGAACAGGTCGATGTACAGGAGGTACGCGACCAGGGCGCCCGTGGTCAGGGTGCCGGCCTCGATCCGGTGGGAGCCGACGATCAGCACGGCGGCCGCGGCCACCGACGAGAGCAGCTGGACGAACGGGAAGTAGACGGAGATCAGCCACTGGCCGCGCACCCGCGCCTGCCGGTAGTGGTCACTGCGGCGGGCGAAGCGGCCCACACCGGTGGACTCGCGGCGGAACGCCTGCACGATCCGCAGCCCGGAGACGGACTCCTGGAGGTCGGCGTTGACGACGGAGACCCGCTCGCGCGCCAGCTCGTACGCCTGCACGCTCTTCTTGCGGAAGAAGTACGTGGCGACGGCCAGGAACGGCAGCGTCGCGAAGACGACAAGGGCCAGCTGCACATCGATCACGAACAGCACCACGAGGATGCCGAAGAAGGTGACGACCGAGACGAACGCGGTGACCAGGCCGGTCTGCAGGAAGGTGGAGAGCGCGTCCACGTCCGTGGTCATCCGGGTCATGATCCGGCCGGTCAGCTCGCGCTCGTAGTAGTCGAGGCCGAGCCGCTGGAGCTGCGCGAAGATCTTGAGGCGCAGGGTGTAGAGGACGCGCTCGCCGGTACGCCCGGTCATCCGGGTCTCGCCGGTCTGCGCCAGCCACTGGACGGCCACGGTGACCAGACCGAGCCCGGCCGCCGTCCACACCGCGCCGGTGGCGAGCCGGGTCACTCCCTGGTCGATGCCGTGCCGGATCAGTACGGGCAGCAGCAGCCCCATGCCCGCGTCGACTGCGACCAGGAACAGGCTGATGAGCAGGACCGGCCCGAAGCCGCGCAGCAGCCGGCGCAGCCCGTACGAGGTCTCGGCGGCGACGGCGTGCGCCTCGTCCACGTCCGGGGTGTCCGTGGCTGGGGGCAACGCGGCGACCTGGGCGAGGAGTTCGGGCGTCGCGGGCATCCCGCCGGGCGCGGGCGCGCCGTCGGTTTCGGCGGCGGTGCCGGGGGCCTCGCTGCGGACCCAGAGCGGCGGGGTGATGCCCCGCTCGACGTCGAACTCGGCGTCCAGCTCAGCGCGTACGGAGGTGTCCTCGGGCTCGTCCGCCGCGGGCCCGGTGTGGCCGGGCGAGACGCCGCCCAGCTCGTCCGGGTCGGTCAGCAGCTGCCGGTAGAGCGCCGAGCGCTGCTCCAGCTCCGCGTGCGTACCGACGTCGGCGAGCCGGCCCCCTTCGATGACCGCGATCCGGTCGGCGAGGTTGAGGGTGGAGCGGCGGTGCGCGATGAGCAGGGTCGTCCGGCCCGCCATGACCCCGCGCAGCGCCTCGTGGATCTCGTGCTCGACGCGGGCGTCCACGGCGGACGTGGCGTCGTCGAGGAGGAGCAGCCTGGGGTCGGTGAGGATGGCGCGGGCGAGCGCGATGCGCTGGCGCTGGCCGCCGGAGAGGGTGAGGCCGTGCTCGCCGACGGTGGTGTCGTATCCGGCGGGCAGCTCGGCGATGAAGCGGTCGGCCTGGGCGGCGCGCGCCGCGGTGCGGATCTGCTCGTCGGTGGCGTCGGGGAAGCCGTAGGCGATGTTGGCGCGGACGGTGTCGGAGAACAGGAAGCTGTCCTCGGGCACCAGCCCGATGGCGGACCGCAGCGATTCCAGGGTCAGCTCGCGTACGTCGTGGCCGCCGATGAGGACCGCGCCGTGCGAGACGTCGTAGAAGCGCGGCAGGAGCAGCGAGACGGTGGACTTGCCGCTGCCGGACGAGCCGACGACGGCGACGGTCTCGCCCGGCGCGATGGTCAGCGAGAAGCCGTCGAGCACGGGCCGGTCGTCGGTGTACCCGAACGAGACGTTGTCGAACTCGACGGTGGCCTCGGCGTCCGCCGGGAGCGTCTTCGTGCCGTCCTCGATGGACGGCTCGGTGTCGATCAGCTCCAGGACGCGCTCGACACCCGCGCGGGCCTGCTGGCCGACGGTGAGCACCATGGCGAGCATCCGGACCGGGCCGACGAGCTGCGCCAGGTAGGAGGAGAAGGCGACGAATGTGCCGAGGGTGATCTCGCCGCGGGTGGCCAGCCAGCCGCCGAGCGCCAGCATCGCGACCTGCCCGAGGGCGGGGACGGCCTGGAGCGCCGGGGTGTAGCGGGAGTTCAGCTTGATGGTGCGCAGCCGCCCGGCGAAGAGCCTGCGGCTGACCGTGCGGATCTTGCCGGTCTCCTGGTCCTCCTGGCCGAACCCCTTCACCACGCGGACTCCGGTGACGGCTCCGTCGACGACGCCCGCGACGGCGGCCGCCTGCCCCTGGGCGTACCAGGTGGCGGGGAAGAGCCGGGTCCTGCTGCGCTTGGCGATGATCCACAGGGCGGGCGCCACCGCCACGGCGATCAGGGTGAGCAGCGGGGAGAGCCAGGCCATGATGACGAGCGAGATCAGGAACAGCAGCACGTTGCCGAGGGTCATCGGCAGCATGAAGAGCAACCCCTGGATGAGCTGTAGGTCGCTGGTGGCGCGGCCGATGACCTGCCCGGTGGACAGCTCGTCCTGCCGCCGCCCGTCCAGCTTCATGATCGTTCCGTACATCTCGGTACGGAGGTCGTGCTGCACGTCGAGCGCGAGGCGTCCGCCGTAGTAGCGCCTGATGTAGGTGAGGACGTAGACGACGACGGCAGCGCCGATCAGCAGCCCTGTCCAGACGGCGAGGGACCGGGTGCCGTTGCCGATGACGTCATCGATGATCACCTTGGTGACCAGCGGGACGAGCGCCATGACGGCCATCCCGGCGAGCGAGGACCCGAGGGCCAGCAGCACATTGCGCCGGTACCGCCAGGCATACCCGACGATCCGCCGAGCCCAGCCGTGCCGCTGCACGCCCCCGGCCGGGGCCCCAGGGGCGTCGTCTTGCGCCTTGTCGTGCTGCGCGCCGTCGTGCGCCTTGTCCTGCTGCGCCTTGTGCTGCTGCGCGCGGGCCTGCTGCGCGGGGTCCTGTTGCGCGGCGTCCGCCACTGGTGCCTCCCGTTGTCTCATACCACCGGAAGGATCCAACGCGGCGACCTGGGGATTTCATCCCGCTGCAACATCCGGGGCCCGGAAGTCGGCCGGAAGTCCACGGGGTGCCGGTCTGCGGACCTAGGACCTGCGGGAGGGCGGGGGCGAAAGCCGTGCGAGGAATCGTTGCGGTGGCCGCCCGGCCGGGTGAGAGAACTCCGTCTGCGACACCCGCCCGGCGCACGGCGCGAGGAACTCAAACTGGCCCGGGACATGGGCCAGGCGGTCCACGACCGGCGGGCCGGGCTGGGGATCTCACAGGTCGAGCTGGGCCGGCGGGCCGGGATGACGCAGCCGCAGATCTCCGAACTGGAGCTGAGCGGTACGGTCCCGACGCTTCCGCTGCTCGCCCGCCTGGCGCGGGCGCTGGACACGTCGCTCCAGCTGGAGCTGGTCGACGACGTCTCCAACGTCGGGTTCAGGGCGCACACGCCCGCCGCCTGAGCGGTGCAGCGGGCCGGGCCTCCGCCCGGGGTGCTGGGGCGCCCCCGCCCGGAGTGCGAGCGCGCCCCAGCCCGGGCGCATCACCGCACCTCAGCCCAGATGCGTCGGCGCGAACATCTTCAGCACCGCAGGCAGCACGACCACCGAAGGGCCCGGCTCCGCGAGGGCCTTGGCCAGGTCATCGGTCAGCGTCTCCGGGCGCATCAACGGATCTCGCCCATCCACATACGCCGCCCCATTTCGTCGAGATCCGCCCGACGATCCTCGTACTCGGGTAGCCCAAGTTTCACGAGCCGCCAGAAGTCGTCGCGGTGACCGGACACCTTCACATGGGCCAGCTCGTGCGCGATGACGTAGTCGATCAGGTGCATGGGCAGTTGGAAGAGCGGCCATCCCAGACTCATCAGACCCTTGCCGCCCGGCTCTCCCTGTGGCGGCCGGTACGAACCCCACCGGTCGCCCAGGTCTCGCACGTCGAGCTCTGGTTCGGCCACGCCCATCCTCGCGGCCCAGGGCTGGAGCCGCTGCACCGTCCAGGACCTTCCCGCCCGGCAGTACCAGTCGACGAGCGCGGCCCGCCCCATCCGAGGGTCCGCTGCCGTCTCCCTGCCCATCACGAGGCGCCCGGCGATCAGCCGGACTCGCCCGCCTGCCGACTCCTCCTCTCCGGAAACAGCCAGACGGTACGTCCGCCCCAGGTAGCGGAAGACCTCCCCGTCGGCGAGCTGCTTGGCGGGACTGAGCGGGCGCGTGCGCTCCCGCTCCTGCTGTTTGGTGAGCAGCCAGGCCCGATGGGCTCGTACGAACTGCTCCGCGTCGGAGGCAGAACACCCGGAAGGGGCGTGCAGGGTGAGGGTCGCATCGGGCTCGACGGTCAGCGCGAAGCGCTTCCGGCGCGTGCTCGTACGGACCCGCAGCGCCAACCCGTCCACAGTGATCAGGTCATCGGGGCCGGAGGAGGTCGAGAGGTCGGCGAGCGCGGTCACGCGCCCTATTCTCCCCTTGCCCTGCCCCGGAACTGCCGCTGGTTGTTCTGAGCGAAGGCAGCGAGTCGCTCGGCGACGCTGTCGACCGGCGCCCAGTCGGCGCCGACGGGCCGCACACCGCCCCCGAGCAGAGCGCCGTGGATGACGCTGGCCAACGTGCTGAGGTCCTGGCTCTGGCCCTGATATGAAGCCTTGGCCATGGTGACGGTGGCGACGTCACAGACAGCGCCCGTGAGCTGCCTGATGTCACCGCCGTCGGTGAGCCGGACTCCCTCTGTCTCGCCCAAGGTCTGCTCCAGGAGCCGGAACACCTTCTGCTCGATCGGACTCAGGCCCGCGAGCTCCGGAGTCTCCTCCTGTTGCTCCCTGGCCTTCGCGATCAGCGGACCGAACGCGGCGACCTGATCGTCGAAGCGACCGGGCATCGTCCGCAGGATCTCCTCAAGGCGTGCCGAGAGTTGTGTGTACTTCGCAGGGTCCTCATGCCGGGTCCGCTCCTCCAGGTGGAAGCGGAGTGCATGGCCCATCTCGGCCGCGGCCTCCTCCGGAGGCAGCCGCCGGACGGCGTCGTCGAAGGTGAGCGCGGTGAGTGAGACGGGCGGGATGACCTGGTCGATCTCCGGACCCTCCAGATGGTCCGCGATCATTGCCTGGACCTTGCGGCCGTAGCGGCGCAGCGTGAACGTTCCGCCCCCGGCGTCCCGGAACAGGCGTCGTACCCGCTTCTGGAGCAGGCCCCAGCGCCTTGCGTCGGCCACGTAGTCAAGAGCCGCCTCATGCGGAAGGGCGCGCTCCAGGACAGCGAGGAACTCGTTCAGCTTCCCGTCGAAGTCGAGGCGCAGTTCCTCGGACTGCAGCGCAAGCGCCGCAGGGCCCAGCTTGGCGAGCTGGTCGAGTGCCGCGTCATCGATGCCGTTGCTGCGCAGGAAGCCGCGGACTTCATCAGCGGCGGGTCGGAGCTTCTTCACCTCGTCCGACAGCGGGCGCATCGTGTCGTCGACATCGACGTTCCGGTACCCGGCGAGGGCGCTGGAGAGGTGCTCGAAGACGCCGTAGTAGTCAACGACGTAACCGACCTTCTTGCCCGGTGAAGTCCGGTTGACCCGGGCGACAGCCTGGAGCAGCTCGGCGTCCCGGATCGGCCGGTCCAGGTAGAGAACCTGCTCACGTGGAGCATCGAATCCCGTAAGCAGCATGGACTTCACGATCAGGAAGGCGATGGGGCTCTCTGGATGCACCGGGTCGGGCACCGAGGCGGGAAGCGGCGGCAGCTCGGCGTCGGACGTGGCGGACCACGGATTCGAAAGATCCGGTGCATCGGTCGGCGGTGCGGGCTGGGGCGGCGGGTTGAAGGGCGTCACCGCCACCCATTCCTCGTCGGGCGCCAGAGCGGGGAAGGCCTTCTGGAAGCGCCCGGTGTACGCCTCCTGCCGCCCGGAGTCCGTCCACTCCCGCCACTCGCCACGCTTGCTCCCGGCCCCCGGTGAGATGACCGGTACGAAATCGATCCGGCGCAGCAACGCCCGGAACTGGTACGCCTGATGGAGATAGCGCAGCTTCTTGGTCAGCTTCTCCGGCGGAGTCCCGGTCACCGACTCCGGGTCGAAGGTCGCGAGTTCGGCAAGGAGCTCGTCCCGGGCATTGCGCAGTGCTCGGTGATACCGCACGGCCGCCTTTCGGCTGACGGCCGCGACCTGTGCCTTGAACCCGCCGGGCAGGACCGTGGTGACCCAGTGCTCCAGTATGTCCGCGGCTTTCGCCTCGATCATCGGGATGGATTCGGCGACGTCCCGATCCGTGGGCCACTTGCGCAGGAGCCGGTCCTTCTCCTCCCGGGTGCGGTCCCGGACCAGGTCATCGAACTGCCTGTCGAGGGTCTCCCCCTCGATGACCGCGCCCTCACCGGTCCGGCCCTCGTAGCGGATACGTACGACGACGCCGTCGTGCTCGGCGTCCTCCATCCGGTACTCGTCGAGGAAGCCGCGCTCGGAGTCACCGCGCCCGAAGATCCGGCGGGTGTCCGACTCGCGCCCGGTGATGATCGGCGTGCCCGTGAACCCGATCTTCGCGGCGTTCGGGATCGCCTTGCGCAGGGCTGAGTGCAGAACGCTGGTGTGCGAGCGGTGCGCCTCGTCGATGAGGACGAGGATGTCGGGCGAGGGATTGCACTCGGAGAAGACCGGTACCGGACCGGCGACTTCCTCGGCCTCCTGCTCCTGGGACTCCTCCCCCGCCACGAGATCCCGGTCGTCCCCGCTGCCTTCGGCGTCTCCGGCGAAGGTGAACCCGGTTCCGTACTTCTGAATCATCCCGAAGACGACGCGCCGCCCGCCGTCCCGCAGCAGGCCCTCCATCTGCGTACGGGTCTTCGCCGTCTCCACATCGGACTCACTGAGCTTCAGCGTCCGCGAGAGCTGGGTCTGCAACTGGGTGCGGTCGGTGACCACGACCACCATGAACTCGCTGAGCCGGTGGTGCAGATGGACCCGTCGCACCAGGAAGGTCATGGTGAGGGACTTGCCGGAGCCCTGGGTGTGCCAGATGACGCCACCACGCTCGTCCTCGGTGCCCTCCCCGGCGCGCAGCCGCCCCGTCAGCAGCCTGCGCACGGCCTTCTCGGTGGCCCGGTACTGCTGGTGCCGGGCGACGGCTTTCACGGTGCGGGCGGCTCCGCCGGCCGACTCGGACTCAACGGTCATCGGGATCACGTAGTGCCGTACGACGTTGAGCAGCCCCGCCGGCCGCAGCACCACGCCGACGAGCTTCTGCTGCTCGCTGAGGGGCCGCTTGGGGTCGGCTCCGTCGGCGAGTAGCCCGGCGGTACGCAGCTCGCGCCGCAGGGCACTCTCGTTCTCCGGCTCGACACTCCGCCACGGGTGGAAGTGTTCGGGCTCGGAGGTGACGGTGCCCAGGTGGGCGGTCTCGCCGGTCGCGGCGACGAGAAGCTGGACGGTACGGAATAACTCCGGCACGCCTGCGGGTGGTTGAGGATCGTCGAGGTCCTCCACCGGGAGCCCCGCGTAGTACCGCAGGTCGAGCACGGCGCTGCGGACGGGCTCGGCGAGGTCGGGGCTCTTGCACTCGACGGCGGCGAGGGGGATGCCGTTCACGAAGAGGACGACGTCGAGTATGGACAGCTCGCCCGAGCGGTCACGTACGCGGAGCTGGTCGACGACGGTGAAGGTGTTCAGCGTGAGGCGGTCGGGGTGCCACTCGATGTACTGGACGGTGGCGGAGGCGCCGCCGTGTGCGGCGGAGGGGGTAGGGAGCGTCCAGCCGTGGAGGAGCAGTTGGGTGGCGGCGAGGTTGGCGGCGACGACGCCCTTGCCCAGGGAGACGGAGGCGAGTTCCTGAACCGACCGCCGGATGTCACCGGCGTCCATCCAGGGCTGCCCGTCACTGCCCCGGACGTTGATCCGGTGGAGGGTGGGCCCGAGTTGGTCGACGAGCAGGGGCATGTCGGCGTCGAGGGTGTCCAGCTCACCGCCTGGGACGTGGGTCCACCCCATGGCTTCCAGCTGTGCGACGAGAGGCCGCTCCACCTCGTCCCGCTCGACCTGCACCACCACTGCCCCGCGCCTCTCGCCGTACGCCTCTGTGTTCCCCGGAGATCCATTCTGCGCCTTGGGGGCGGAGAGCGGGAGGGGAACAGGGAGAGGGCACGTGGGGGTGGGGCAGGTCGGGTCAGTCGCCGGGGTGCTCCCCGGGATGCTCGTCGTCGGGCACCTCTGGCATCTCGGGCACCTCGGGTACGGGGAGCCGGCCGCCCCGGCTGCGGGCGATGCGGTGGATGTCGTGGAGGGACTCGGTCAGCCGGGCGGCGAGGAAGCGTAGCTGGTGGGCGGTGGCCTGGTGGTCGCCGAGGAGGTCGGCGGCGTGGTCGAGGAGGTCGTCGGCCATGCCGAGCTGGACGGACTCGATGTTGTCGGCAACGCGGGTGATGTGGCTGGTGGAGATTCCGTCGGCGTCGCCGAGGAGGTAGCAGGGGTCGCCGTTGAGGTTCGCCCAGGGAAGGAGGCGGGCGTTCGTGCCGGTCGGGTTCCGGCTCTGATACATCATGCGGCGACCTCGATCCCGTGAATCCAGCGCGGCCCGACATCGACACCGTGCACAGCAAACCAGAGGGCGCGGCGACGGGCGCGTTGCTGCTGGGCGTGCGCGCGTTGCTCGCGTTCGTGGGCGAGGAGGTAGGGGCGAACGAGGAGGGTGTCCTCGCCTCCGAGGGGCGTGGCGTACGGGGAGGGGCGTCGGGTGGTGGCCCCGGCGGGGGCGAGCGACGGCCTTGGCACCCCGCGCTGCCGATGTCGCCCGGAGGCCGGCCAGAGGAACCGCAACAGCGTTGCGAAGAGGCGGCCGATAGGGTTCAACACGTCAGCAACTCCCTGAAGTTGGTGGCCATGCCCCGGGCCGTCGCATCGGTCGCGGGGTCTTCGTTTCGGCCGAGATCGTTTGGATCCCGCGCAATATGTAACCGCTCGGGCACCCTCCGCAGGTACCGTTGAAGGGCGGGGGGACCGTGAACACCGTGAACGCCGCCGCCGAAAGCCACGGAAGCTGCCGGGAGTTGAGGACATGGCACGCAAACGCACACCCAACCCAGCTCTGGACTACCTGCTCGACCAGGCGCGATGGACTCGGACGCAGCTTGCGCAGCAGGTAAATCACCTTGGCCCTCAGGCGGGACTCAACCTGACGTACGACCGCACGGCAGTCGCGCACTGGATCGCAGGCGTCCAGCCAAAACCTGAGGTCAGGGCCCTGATCGTCGAAGCCCTCTCCGCACGGCTCGGCAGGCCGGTCACACACGCGGAAGCCGGGCTCGTATGCACTACGTCAATCGGCGAGGATCAACATGGCGACACTGTCGAGGAGCTGATCGACCTCGGAAGGGCAACAATGGATCCGTCCCGCCGCAGCCTGCTGGCCGCCACCGTCTTCTCCGCCGCCCTATCGGTCCCCGCATTCGCATTCCCTGCCCAAGGGGCGGACCAGCCCGTCACTCCCGGCAAGAGGACGGTTCGAGTCGGCGCCTCCCAGGTCCAGTCAATTCGCACCATGACTGACCGCATCGCGGACATCCTCGACGAGCTCGGAGCCGGGCACGCCATGCCCATGGCTTCTGCCTTCCTCGTCAACACGGTCGGCCCCTGGCTCCAGGCCCAGGCGACCGAATCCGTACGCAAAGAGATGCTGGCGGCCGCCTCCGACCTCACCTACCTGACCGGCTGGATGGCGATGTACGAGAAGGCTCACGGACTGGGGCAGCGTTACTACGTCCAGGCCCTCGGCTTGGCCCGCGAGGCAGAGGACCGCGTCACCTATAGCAGGACCCTGCGCGGTATGTCCCTCCAAGCGTCCAACCTGAGACATGGCCCCAAGGCGCTGGAACTCGCCAACTCAGCAGCGGAAGCAGCTCCTTCAGGAGGCCCCCGACTTGTCGCGTTCCTTCGCGGCCAGCAAGCGCATTCCGCGTCCATGGTCGGCCTGAAGGACCAAGCACACACTCGGCTCAGGGAGGCCGAAGAAGCGCTGTCAAAGGCAGACAACCGTAGGAATGCAATCGGCGGCTACGACCAGACCGCCTACCTCTTCCATGTTTCGCATGTCCTGTACGAGGAGCAGGACTTCGAAGGATCCATCAAGACTCTGAAGCAGTCCATCCGACTCCAGCCCAAGCAGGAACGCCAAGGGCGTGTACACGCGTACGCGGTCCTGGCACAACGCCAATTGCGCCTGGGGCACCTCGAAGCGGCCTGCGAGAGCTGGTCACGTTTCCTGGACGAGTACGAGCACGTCTCGACGAACCGAGGCGACGGCCACTTCCGGACCATGCGCACAGAACTTCGCCGACACTCCACAGCCCGACCAGTCCGCGAACTCGCGGACCGCATCCGAGAAGTGAACATGGCGAAGGCAGCATAAGCACCTCGCTTCATCCCGCCCGCATCTCACGGTGATGGCAGGATCAGTATCACCCTTACAAAGCGGCAACCCGCCCGGACAACAGGTCATCCACCACACCCTGCTTAAGGGTGCGCAACTTGGCAATCTCACCCCGCAGTGTAGTCGAATTCTCTGCATGAGCTCGCACCAAAGCGACCACCTTCTGTTGCCTCACTGGATCCGGGAAGGACGCAGGGAGCCTATGGACCACATTTCTATTAAGGGTAGGAACTGATGTTGCGGCATCGTACCGCTCCAGACGCATCGCCCTCATATAAATGGCAACGAAATACGGATCGTTTCCCTTGAAATCGGTAACCCACAAGCTCGTGTCATGAGGCCAGTAATTACCCTCAACATAATAGACGCCTCCAAGTTTCCCCTTCCGCCCAGTGACGACCCCAGGCCCTCTAACTTTTGGAACGTCGTGAAAGCTAGAAATGCCAGACGATGAAACGACTGGCACCTCTCCAGGGCGCTGTTCGGCCACTGTGATGTCAAAACCACGTTGGAGGTGCACAAAGTCTCCGAACTTACCGTGTACCCACTGCCCCCCAGAGTCAGAATCCCACGGATATAGGAAGTTGGACAGCGCCCCATGTTCAACAAATTCTCGCTTTTTACATTCGCGCAAAGTCCATGCAACCTGCATGTCAATCGAATCAAGCACATCGATGATCCGCCGCTGCGATTCAAGCGGCAGGAGAGGGAACCGCAGCGAAGCGAATCGGTCACCCCCCAAGTGCGCGATACTCGTCGTCTGCTTGGCAATCGCAGCGAAGACGCCTGTCGCCAACCAGCGCTCGAAGATGGCTTGGGCATACGCGGGAAAAACTTGAGGCCCCGGCCTGAATCGGACCAGAGTGTTCTGAAAACAGAACTCCCCCTCTGACCGGTCATAAATCGCGCTGCGCCCGACAAGTTCGAGACTTTGACCCTCGTTCAGCAGGATATCTCCGGGCATCAGGCCATACGTCTTACGCTCCTTGCCCGTGAACCCCATCGTGTTCACGTCCGCGTAGTTGATCCGCCCCAGATGAACGTTCGCGACGCGCAAGTAAGGGAACTGCCCGGCAGCATCCCGGCTGGCCGGTGAAAGCTGCTTCCCCATACGGACGTCACCGACATCCCGGACTTCGGGCCACTGGATCTCACTAATTGGCATAACCCAACTCCTTCAGGAACCCATCCAGCTTCCCCGCCGCCAGTTCCCGCCCCGCCCGGATCTCCCTCAACGACACCGCGTACTTCTGCTCCCACGTCTCGTACGAAGCAGCCAACTCCCGCTGCCACCGCACCACGTGGCCCTCCAGCTTGGCCGCCAGGTCGGCCCGGAGCAGGTCCAGCACCACCCGGCGCTCGCCTTCCTCACCCAGCTCGTCCCGCGCCCGGAACAGTCCCGGCGCTTCCTCACCCAGCATGGGCGGGCTGCTCGGGTACGGATAGCGGTGGAAGTCCGCCTCAAGGCGCTTGATGTCCGCGTTCGCCTTCGTCCGCGCCCTCTTCACCTTCGCCAGCCCGGCCGTGATCTCCGCCAGCTGCTCGACGCTGAGGTTGACTCCCTCGGAGCCGGAATCCGAGTCGGACTCGGCCTCCGCCTCTGAGTCACCGTCCCCCTCCGACTCCTCCCCGCCCCCCGTGAGCCTCGCGTTCAGCTCCTTCAGCCGCGCGTCCGCCTCCGCCTTCCGGGCATCCGCTTCCGCCAGCTTCTCCAGGAAGTCCGGAGCGATCGCCGCGACCACCTTGTGGTCGTACGCCTGCCGTCGCTCCGCCGCAGACCGCGTACGCAACTTCCGTGTCCGCGCGTCCTGCTCAGGAGCGAGCATCGTGTCTACGTTCTCGACCCACCCCGCAACGACGCCCTCGAACCCGTTCTCCGACAGAGCCAGGAGGTCGTACTTCGCCTCGTACCACCACCCCGCAACCGCACCAGCCAGCGCATACCGGTCCAGAAGCCCAACCCCGCTCAGCCGCTCCACGAACGACCCCATCAACTGCCCACGCACCGCCATCAGCGCAGCCTTGCGCTCCGATGGTGTCGACGACTCCAGCACCTCCGGCGTCGCCGCAACCGCCTCCAGCCGGCGTGCGGCCTCCGCCTCCCACCACCCGCTGAACTCCGCCCGCAGCGCCTCCTCACGGGGGCGAGCCAGCTCGCCCAGCTCCGGACGGCCGCCCGCCGCCTCACCCCGGAAGTCCACATACTCCGGGTCCGTCGGTTCGCGCTCCACGAACAGGTCGTCGAGCCCGATCCCGTACGAGTCGAGCAGCGGCTTCTTCGCCTCGATCTCCGCGCGCGGGACCCCGCCCATCAGATGCGCCCGCACATCCTGCGGCTCGGGCGGCGGCGTGTTGTCCACGTAGCGCCGGATGTTGAGGTTGTCGTCGTTGGCGGCGAGCTCCTCCCGGCTGACCAGCCGCGAGAACCCCGGCACCTCCCCGTACCCATGGAAGGTCGACACGATCTTCTCTGCATGCTCGGGCAGCAGCACGTTCTGCGCCCGCTCGGCGTGGAACTCCCGGTCCGCGTTGATGAACAGCACCTTGCCCGCTCGCTCCGGGTCCTTCCGGCCCGGCGGGCGGAGCACCAGAATGCAGGCCGGGATGCCCGTCCCGTAGAAGAGGTTCGGAGCGAGGCCGATGACCGCCTCCACCGCGTCCTTGTCCAACAGCTTTGTGCGGATGGCCTGTTCACCGCCACCACGGAACAGCACCCCATGCGGCATCACGGTGATGACCATCCCACCCCGGCCTTCCTGCTTGGCCTCCCACAGCATGTGCTGGAGGAACATCAGGTCGGCCTTGCCGCGCTCGCTCGTCGCCCCGTACTCCGCACGCTCCGTCGCGTGCAGCAGGTCACTCAGCACGTAGTCCATGGAGAACGGCGGATTGCTCAGCACCCCGTCGAACCGGTCCGCGTCCGACCTCGGCACATGCGTCGGCTGCGACAGTGTGTCCCCGGTCGTCAGGTCGAACCGGCGGACCCCGTGCAGGACCATATTCATCGTCGACATGATCCAGGAGCCGCTGTTGGCGTCCTGCCCGGCGAAGAACATCGACGAGGTGTCGCCGCCGTGCTCCTCCACATACTCCGCCGCGTGGATGAGCATGCCGCCCGAGCCGACGCACGGGTCGTAGATCCTCATGCCTTCGGTGGGGGCGAGGAGTTCGACCATCATGCGGACCACGGCGCGCGGGGTGTAGAACTCGCCGCCCTTGCGGCCGGCCGAGTCGGCGAACTCCTTGATCAGGTACTCGTACGCGGCCCCGATCAGGTCCGGGAACTCGAAGTCCTCCGTACGCAGCCGGATGCGCCCGAAATGCGCGATGAGGAGCTTGAGCCGCTGGTCGGCGAGCTTGGCCGCGCCCGTCGCTGCGCCCGATCCGCCGATGCGGTTGAAGTCGAGGTGGTCGAAGAGACCCTTGAGCTTCGTGTTCTGGCCTTCGAGCGCCAGCAGCGCGGGCCGCAGGGTCATCTCGTTGATGTTGTGGGAGGCGGCGGAGACCAGCTGCCACCGGGCCTTCTCCGGAACAAAGAGGACATCGCGCTGGCGGTACGGGGCGGGCTGCTCCAGATAGCCGGGCAGGTCATCGGCGCCGAGCTTCAGCTCTTCGGACGCATACTGCCTGATCCGCTCCCCCGCCGCCTCGAACTCATCGTTGGCCCGCTTCAGGAAGAGCAGCCCGAAGATGTAGTCCTTGTACTCGGAGGCATCCATCGTGCCTCGGAGGATGTCCGCGGCGGCGAACAGATGCCGCTCCAACTGGGCGAGCGTGAGCTTGGCCACGTACGACTCCCTACGACCTGAGATGACGGGCAAACCCTACGGCCGTCCAGGTCCGTACCGAAATCAATCAGTACGTGGAGATCCCGAGACCCCGCTCCACCAAGGCGTACACGTCCGTGTAAGGGTCCCTGTCGATCTTCTGCAGTTGCTCGCCGTGCCGGCCGTTCATCTGCTCCGCGTTCTTCTTCGCCGTCTCGTAGCGGCCGACGATCTGGTGCGGGAGGACAACCTTGGGGTCTTTCGCATCCACGGTGCCCGGCGCGAACGGCAACCGGCCGGCCGCTCCACCGCACACGCCGGAGAACCTGCCGTTGACCACCTGGTAGTGGGCGAGGCGCCACACCTCGAAACACGGGTGCGAGAAGGCAACCTCGATCCCATCATCCTTGGCCTGCTTCATGGCGGCTGCGAGATGCGGGTAGTTGTCGTGGTCGAAGACGCACCAGAACTGGGGTCTGAGGTCGGATTTCAGAGTGACCTTGGCTCGCTTGGCCTCGCGGTCCTTCTCCCGCTTCAGCGCAACCGCCATGTCGACCAGATCGAGCGGCTTACGGTCGCTCTTCAGCTTGCGATTCATGATGTGCATGTCGACCTGCAGGGCCGGGTCCTTCGGGAGGCCGCTCTCCCTGACGATGTCGAGATAGCCCGGCTCGGTCACCTTGCCCTCGGTGAAGATGTAGACCTCGCGCCTGCGCTGCCCGGTCCCCCTCGCCGGACGGGCCAGCGAGTCGTTCCCCCTCCTTGCCCGCGCCATCAGTCCTGCCCCACCTCGTCATATGCGCCCGTCGTCCGTGAAGCGCGCAGCCGCCGGGCGATCTGTCCCTCCAGGAGTGCGGGAACTCCGCCGAACGCCCCGGCCAGATACGACTTGGTCAGGTCCTCGTCCTCGCCGGGGTCCGCGTCTGTCAGCGGGTACAGCTCGCTCGCGCCGTCCTTGTCCTTCTGTGTCAGCCACACCTGGCCCGGCTCCAGGAGCCGCTCGCCGATCGGGGTGGTGAGCATCGTCGCGTCGTGTGACGTGAAGACCAGCTGCGCGCCGTGCGGGTTCGCGTCCGGGTCATGGAAGAGGCGGACAACCTCGGCGGCGAAGCGGGAGTGCAGGCTCGCATCCAGCTCGTCGATGAGCAGCACCGCGCCCTCGTCGAGAGCCAGGAGCAGGGGGCCCAGGAGGGCGAACCAGGAGCGGGTGCCGTAGGACTCCTCATGCCAGTCGAAGGCCACATCCCCGGCGGCCGAACGATGAGTGAGCTTCACCGTGCTTCTGCCCGGTCCGTCGGGAACGATCGCCGCCCCGGAGATGCCCAGGTCCGCGACCTGAAGGAGCGCCTGGATACGGGAGGCCCGCGCGCCCCCGAGCTCACGTGTGGTGAACTCCTCACGCTGCGTCCGCTCGGCCTCCGGGTTGATCGACCAGAGGTTGCGGCGAAACCAGTGGAAGAGTGGCGAGAGCTGCGGGTGGTTGTCCGTGCCGGCGGTGGACAGCAGGAGTGCGTTCGGCCTCGTACGGCGTACGAGCTGGGCGCGGTCGCGGACCCGGCCGCCCGGCCACTTGAAGACCTCGACACGGGAGGCGTCGCGGTCGAGCCACTCCTGGCGGCGTCCGCGCGGGTAGCTGTGCAGCCATTCGGCTTCGACACGGGAGGGGCCGAGCTCGAAACCGTACGTCCAGCGCACCGAGTCGATCACGAGATCGGCTTCGAAGAAGGACGGCTCACCCTCGCTCTTCGGGCTCAGGGCGAATGCCTGGCGCGGGATGCCGTCGTAAGAGGCCCAGCGTGCATAGGAGTTGAGGACTGCGTTGCGCATGTCGCCGAGAGCAGCCAGGACGTTCGACTTGCCAGAGGCATTCGCGCCGAAGATGCCGAGCAGGGGGTATACGGCTACGGATCCGCCGCCTGCCAGCTCCAGCTCGGTAGCTGCCCCGTTCTCCTCACCTTCGGGCGCGACGAAGGACAGCTCCTGCTCGTCTCGCAGAGACCGTACGTTCGCGACACGGAACCTCAGCAGCACACCCTCCTCCTCTCCGCGCCCAGGTTATCCGCCGGGTCCGACATCGGCCCGACCGGGAACCCGTACGGCCTCCGGGAAGATATCCCGCACCGGAGGCCGCGGGCAGCCGAATGGGTGATCAGCTGTCGCCCAGATGCGTCGGCGCGAACATCTTCAGCACCGCAGGCAGCACGACCACCGAAGGGCCCGGCTCCGCGAGGGCCTTGGCCAGGTCATCGGTCAGCGTCTCCGGGGACGTACGCAGTGCCGGGACCCCGAAGGACTCGGCCAGGGCCACGAAGTCCGGACGGGTGAGTTCCGTCGCGGTGGCCTCGCCGAAGGCGTCCTCCATGTACTCGCGCAGGATGCCGTAGCCGCCGTCGTCCACGATCAGCCAGGTGACCGGCAGGCCGTACTGGCGGGCCGTCGCCAGTTCGGCGATCGAGTACATCGCACCGCCGTCGCCCGACACCGCGAGGACCGGCGTGGTCGGGTCGGCGACCGCCGCTCCCAGTGCGGCCGGGAAGCCGTAGCCGAGGCCGCCCGCGCCCTGCGCGGAGTGCAGCGCGCCCGGCCAGGCGGACCACGCCCAGTAGGCGAGGATCGTCATGTCCCAGAAGCTGGGTGACGACGCGGGCAGCGCGGCCCTGACCGAGGCCAGGATCCGCTGTTCCCGGTCCAGGTCCTGGCCCGCGATCCGCTCCGCGACCTTGGCGAGGACGGTGCGTACGGAGTCGGCCGCGCCCGGATCGGTGCGCTCCTCCACCGTTTCGAGCAGGGCGGACAGCGCGATCCGGGCGTCGGCGTGGATGCCGAGCGCCGGGTGGTTGGACTCCAGCTTGCCGAGGTCCGCCTCGATCTGGACGACCCGGCCGCGTGGCTTGAACGTGTGGTAGTTCGAGGAGAGTTCGCCCAGCCCGGAGCCGACTACCAGCAGGACGTCCGCCGCCTCCAGGAAGTCCGTGGTGTGCCGGTCCTCCATCCACGACTGGAGCGAGAGCGGGTGCTCCCAGGGGAGAGCGCCCTTCCCGCCGACCGTGCAGACGACCGGGGCGTCGAGCCGTTCGGCGAGCGCGAGCAGCTTGCCGGCCGCGTCGGACCGTACGACACCGCCCCCCGCGATGATCACCGGGCGCTCGGCGTGCGAGAGCAAGTGTGCTGCCACCGCCGTCAGTTCGGGGCGCGGTTCCAGCTCGCGCGGGGTCGCGTCCATCGCGGTGACGGGCGGCAGGGTCGTCGCGGCCAGCAGCACGTCCTGCGGGATCTCCACCCAGACGGGCCCGTGCGGGGCGGTCAGCGCGGACTCCCAGGCCGCCGCGATGGCGGAGGGGATCTGGGACGCGGTGCGCACGGTGTGCACGGACTTCACGATGTCGCGGAACGACGCCTTCTGGTCACGGAGTTCATGCAGGTATCCGTGGCGTCCGCCGCCGAGCCCGGCCGTCGGGACCTGGCTGGAGATCGCGAGCACGGGCGCGCTGGCCGCCGCCGCCTCCTGGAGCGCGGCGAGCGAGGTCAGCGCGCCGGGGCCGGTGGAGAGCAGCAGCGGGGCGACCTCGCCGGTGATCCGGCCGTACGCGTCGGCGGCGAAGCCCGCGTTGTTCTCGACGCGCAGCCCCACGTACGAGAGCGCGGAGCGGCGCAGCGCGTCGAACATGCCGAGCGCGTGCTGGCCGGGGAGGCCGAAGACCGTGGTGGCGCCCAGCCCCTGGAGGGTCTCGACGACCAGGTCGCCGCCGTTGCGCCCTGCCGGAGGGTTCAGCGCGGCGGCGGTCTGCTCAGCGGTGAACCGCGGGGTCTCGTGGTGGTGGTCGTGGGTCACTTCGCCCGCGCCTCGGCAATCTGACGCGACATGATCGTGGTCAGCTCGTACGCCGTGTGGGAGGCGGCTACGGAGGTGATCTCGGCGTGGTCGTACGCCGGCGCGACCTCCACCAGGTCGGCGGAGACCAAGTGGCAGGAGGAGAGCCCGCGGACGATCTCCAGGAGCTCGCGGGAGGTCAGCCCGCCCGCCTCCGGGGTGCCGGTGCCGGGCGCGTGCGCCGGGTCCAGTACGTCGATGTCGATGGAGATGTACAGCGGCCGGTCGCCGATGCGCTGGCGCAGCTGGTCGGTGATCTCGTCCACCCCGCGCCGCATGACGTCGGCCGACGAGACGATGCCGAAGCCCATCTTCGCGTCGTCGTCCAGGTCCTTCTTGCCGTAGAGCGGGCCGCGCGTGCCCACGTGCGAGAGCGCGGACGTGTCGAGGATGCCCTCCTCGACGGCCCGGCGGAACGGCGTGCCGTGGGTGTACTCGGCCCCGAAGTAGGTGTCCCAGGTGTCCAGGTGCGCGTCGAAGTGCAGCAGCGCGACCGGGCCGTGCAGCTTGGCGACCGAGCGCAGCAGCGGCAGCGCGATGGTGTGGTCACCGCCGAGCGTCATCAGCCGGGCGCCGGTGGAGAGCAGGTCGTCGGCGGCGGCCTCGATGGTGTCGACGGCCTCGTTGATGTTGAACGGGTTGGCCGCGATGTCGCCCGCGTCGGCGACCTGGGCCAGCGCGAACGGCGCCGCGTCCTGCGCCGGGTTGTACGGGCGCAGCAGCCGGGACGCCTCGCGGATGGCGTTGCCGCCGAAGCGGGCGCCCGGCCGGTAGGAGACACCGGAGTCGAAGGGCACACCGACGACCGCCACATCGGCCGTGCCGACCTCGTCGAGCCTGGGCAGCCTGGCGAAGGTCGCGGGGCCGGCGTACCGGGGGACGCGGGACGAATCGACGGGGCCGCGCGGCTGTTCGGTGCTGCTCATTGGGGTGCCCTTCTTCTCTGTTTCTCTGTGCTTCTGCGCTTTTGACGCGTTCTCTGTGCTTCTGCGCTTTTGACGTGTCTTCGCTGCGCTTGTGACGCGTCGGAACTTTAGCTGTGGGCCGCTACGGAATCGGCGGCGGAGCCGGGCTCCGAGCCGGGCCCGGCGGCTGCTTCCGCGCCGGATCCGTCACGCCCGGCCAGCCGCTCCCGCCAGGCCGCGAGCACCGCCCTGTCGGTCGGCTTGGTGGCCAGCGAGACGACGACGTACACGACCAGGGAGCAGAGCAGCCCGTAGTAGATCGGCTCGTTGGCGAGGGCGCCGAACTTCACCATCAGGCCCAGCACGACGAGCCCGCCCGCCGCGACGGACGCCAGCGCTCCCTGCACCGTGCCGCGTTTCCACAGCAGACCGCCCAGGATCGGCACCAGCAACCCGCCGACCAGCAGGTTGTACGCGACGGTGAGCGCCTCGACGACGTTGTTCAGCGCGATGGCGATACAGATGACCAGGACGCCCATGACGAGGATGAAGGCCCGGTTGCCGCGCACCTCGTCGTGGTCCTCGCCCTTTGCGCGCCCGCCGCCCCGTATCCCGCGCAGCCGCGACCAGATGTCGTTGTTGGCGACGGTGGCGCAGGCGATCAGCGCCCCGGACGAGGTGGACATCACCGCTGCCAGCGCGGCGGCGAGCACCAGTCCCCGTACGCCTATGGGCAGTTCGTCCTTCACGATGGTGGCGAAGGCGGCGTCGGAGCTCGGCAGCTTCGGGTACATGACCTTGGCGGCCGTCCCGATGACGGCCCCGGCGACCGCGTACACCAGGCAGTACGTACCGGCGACCGTGCCACCGAGCCGGGCGACCTTGTCGCTGCGCGCGGTGAACACCCGCTGCCAGATGTCCTGCCCGATCAGCATGCCGAAGGTGTAGATCAGGACATACGTGAAGATCGTCTCGGCGCCGATGCCCAGCGGGTCGAAGTACGAGGTGGGCAGCTTGGCCTTCATCTCGGAGAAGCCGCCGGCCTTGACGATCGCGATCGGCAGCAGCAGGAGGAGCACGCCGATCGTCTTGACGACGAACTGCACCATGTCGGTGAGGGTGATCGACCACATGCCGCCGAGCGTCGAGTACGCGACGACGATCGCACCGCCGAGAATGATCGCCACGGTCCGGTTCATGTCGAAGAGGACGTCGAAGATCGTGGCGTAGGCGATGGTCGAGGTGACCGCGAGCATCAGCGTGTACGCCCACATGACCACGCCGGAGATGACCCCGGCCCGGCCGCCGTAGCGCAGGTCGAGCATCTCGGAGACGGTGTAGACCTTCAACCGGGCGATGCGCCCGGAGAAGAAGATGCTGAGCGCGAGGAGCCCCAGGCCGATGGTGAAGACCATCCAGGCGCCGGAGAGCCCGTACTGGTACCCGAGGCCCACACCGCCGATGGTGGAGGCGCCGCCGAGCACGATCGCGGCCATGGTGCCGGAGTACATGGCGGGTCCGAGCCTGCGGCCCGCCACCAGGAACTCCGACTTGGACTTGGCGCGGCGCATGCCCCACCAGCCCATGGCGAGCATGCCTGCCAGATAGGCCACGATCACCGCGTAGTCGACTGCCATGCGCGCTCCCTCTTTTCGCGGGGGCCGTTGCACCTCTGCCACCTGCGCCGGACTGCTTTCGAACGTTGACCCTAGGTGGCCTGAAAGCGACGTTGAAGTGTACGTTCTATCCACTGAAACCCTCCCCTGATGGATGGAACATCCATGCCGGACGCCGCCGCTCCACCGACTTCCCCCGTCCAGCTGTCGGCCCTGCTCGCCCGCCGGGACCTCGGGCTGCGCCAGGTCGCGGGCCCTCCGGCGGGGGAAGGCGACGGTGCGGCGGTGCACTGGGTGCACACCAGTGAGATGGCCGACCCGTATCCGTATCTGCTCGGCGGCGAGCTGCTGCTGACCGCCGGGGTGCAGCTCGCCGACGACCCGGACCGGTACGCGGCCCGCGTCGTCGCGGCGGGCGGAGCGGCGCTCGGCTTCGGGCTCGCGCCGGTGTACGACACGGTGCCGGATGCGCTGGCCGCCGCGTGCGACCGCCATGGCCTGCCGCTGGTGGAGGTGCCGACCAGGACCCCGTTCACGGCGGTCGCCCGCGCGGTGTGGGGCCTGATGGCGGAGGCCCGCCACCACGAGCTGCGCCGGGTGACCCAGGCCCAGCAGGGCCTGGCTGCGGCGGCGGCCCGCCCGGATCCGGTACCCGCGGTGCTGCGCCAGCTGGCCACCCGGCTCGGCGGCCGGGCAGTACTGCTCGCCGCGGACGGCACGGTGCTCCAGGCCGCGGGCCGCGAGCCGGAGCCCGGTGCCCGCGAGGCACTGGCGACGCTCGCCCGGGTCGTACGGCCGGGGGCGCAGCCGTACCCCTCCCCCGCACCCGGGGCCGGTCCGGCCGGCCCGCGCCCCGCGCCCGCGTCCGCCACGGACACGGCGGGCTCCGCACATCTCGCGGCATACGCGGTGGCGGGCGGCGAGGGCCTGGTACTCGGCGTGGCCACCACCTCACGCGAACCGGGCGACCACACCATCGCCGGGGTCGCCGTCGTCCTGCTCTCCCTGCTCACCGCGGACCGGCAGGGCGCCGACGAGGCGGCGCGCTCGTCGGCGCTGGTCCGGCTGCTGCTCGGCTCCGCACCCGCCGACGTGGCGCCACTGCTGGGCGCGGGCCCCTGGACGGTGGTGCACGCCCACGGCACGGGGAGCCCGCCCGCGCTGGGCAGCCCACTGGTGGACACGTCGGCCGACCCCGTACGCATCCTGCTGCCCGCCGACCGCGAGGTGACCCGCCACCCCGGCTGGACGCTAGGGCTGAGCGCCCCGGCCGCGCTACGAGACCTCCCGGCGGCCGATGCCCAGGCGGGCCGGGCCCTGCGCCACGCGGAGGCGACCCGGGCCCCGCTGTCCCGGCACGGCGCGACGGGCCTCGCCGCCCTCCTCGACCCGTCCGAGGCCGCGGCCCACGCCCGCACCCTCCTCGCCCCGCTCGGAGACCCGCCGCCCGCGGCGCTGCTCGACACCCTGCGCACCTGGCTTGCGCTGCACGGCAGTTGGGACCGTACGGCGGTGGCGATGAGCATCCACCGGAACACGGTCCGCCAGCGCATCGGCCGCTGCGCGACCCTGCTCGGCTCGGACCTGGACGACATGGACGTACGGACGGAGCTGTGGGTCGCGCTGCGGCGGGGGTGAAGGGGGGCGGGTGGGGTGCGGCGGCACTCCGAGCTCTCACGCCATAGTTATGGCGGAGGTACCATAACCACATGGCACTCAAGAAGACGACGGTGATGGTCGAGGAGGAAGACCTCCGGGCCGTCAAGGAAGCCGCGGAGCGCGAAGGCAAACCCGAAGCGGAGTACTTCCGCGAGGCATTCCACATCGCGGCGCTGAGATCCCGGCGCTGGGATGACGACTGGGACATTCCGAGTCTCGACTTCGGCGGCCCGGTCTCGGCGGAGGACATCGACAAGGCCGTGGGCGATGGGGTGGCGGACAAGCGTTGATCGTCATCGGTGACACCTCGGGCCTGGTGGCCGCCCTCAACACGTCGGATCCCGAACACGAAGCGGCCCGCAAAGCACTGCGGAAAGCATCGACGACGGTGGTGTCCCCTCTCGTCCTCATGGAGATCGAACACATCACAACCCGGAACGTGAACAGGCGCGCAGCGCACTCGGTGAACGACTGGTTGCTCGGGCAGGAGCGCACACTTCGTGTACTCATTCCCGAGGTGTCCGCCGAGACGTTGCGCAAGGCGCGGGGAATCCAGAACCGCTACAGCGCGCTGGTGCTGGATCTCGCTGACGCGGTGAACGTCGTCCTTGCCGAGGCGTATGAGACCGACTGCGTTCTGACTCTGGACCGCCGAGACTTCAGGGCGGTACGACCATTGACCGGTCACCAGGCTTTTCGAGTACTGCCCGATGACCTCTGAAGCAGCGCGGAGGGTCCCTGCAGGAACAGCAGCGCGGCTAGTCCAGCAAGCCTGTTCCCAGCCGGTCCATGTCGGCGGCGGGCACGTTCGCACCGTTGAGGTCCAGCCCTTCTCGGGCGCGCCCGACCTCTCGAAGCAAGGGACCCTGACGCCGCTGTACGGCTCTCAAGTGAGCGAAGTACGCTGCCAGGACTGATCGTTCGAAATCCCCTATCGCAGAGGCCACTCCATGCACTCTCACGTAGGCCCGGCAGGGGATGCCGACTGGACCAAGGCCAAAGGGCCAGTGCGGCGTCCCTTGCAGGCGTCCTCCCCCCCCACCCACGCCAACGACACGGCACAGGCCGCCGCGACCCTGGCGCACCCCACCGCCGCGTCGATGCACGTTCTCCAGCGCAGCGTCGGCAACGCCGGTCTCACCGCCGCTCTGAGCAGAGGGCGAGGCGGCACCACCAGCACGACGGGTGGCAGCGCCCCGACCGTGCAGCGGGCCGGTAGCAGCCGACGGAGCAGTAGGTACTACGACGACGACGGGCCGGAGTACTACCCGGAGCCGCGGGACTACGACCACACGGAAGCGAGCTACATCGACCCGGCTTACCTGGGGAACCAGCCCCGCCGGCGGTACCCCTCCCAGAACAGTGTGATGGGCAACCGCTCGGCGGCCCGTCACTTGCGGGACGCCGGCGTGCACCCTGGCGGCCCTGTGTCCCACCTGCACCTCTCAGCCGCCTACAGCCACGGTGACCCGGTGTACGGCTCACCTCAGCGGTCATCGAACCTGGCCCCCGGGACGGACGGCACGAACCTCTCGCACCGCCGCTGGGAGTACGCCAACTCGGGGCACCAGACACCCATGGTGGATGTGCGTGGAAGCATCCCGCCCTACCAGAGCTCGCGGGTCTCGCGGTATGCCACCCCGGTCGATATGCACGGAATTCCGATCACGCAAGCCGGTATGAGCCGACGGGTCGGCCGAAGCAGTGTCTACCGTGAGATGGATTATTCGATGAGGTCGCCCCATGACCCCTTCGGCAGCGAAGCGTTCACGGCCAGGCTCGATCCCCTCGACCCCCGGACGGCCGCAGAGCGCGAACGGCGGGGAGACCTCCCGCACACCAACGAAATCCGCAGGCAGGCGCAGTACGCCGCGGCGCGTCAGGTGGTTTCGGGACTGGATGCCGGTGTCGTTCCGGAGTACGACGACTGGGAGCGGGAGCGTCTGAGGGGGCGGCGTTCGCGCAGTTCGCGCAGCCCTTCCCTGAGCCCGGCCCGACGGTCGTATTTCCGGGGCCGTGACTGACAAGGCCGTCACACCTCGGCCGGTCCGCTCACGGCCCAACGGCCGCGCGCGGACCGGCCCGTCCGCTCACCAGCTGACGTCGCCCACGACCAGGCGCCCGGCCTTGCGGTATTCCCTCCGCGCACCGGCCAGCAGGTCGTCCGATGTGACAGAACCGCCGCGGGTGGCCGCGGCGTAGGCGGCGGTCACCACGGCGCTGCGGATCGAGCCGCCGGCCAGCTCGAAGTCCCGGGCGCACGGTCCCGGGTCGATGTCGTCCGCGCACGGGACGTGGGCCAGGCTGTGCCGCCACAGGGCCAGCCGCTGGTCCTCGTCCGGGAACGGGAAGTCGACCACCAGGTCCAGCCTGCGGGTGAAGGCGTCGTCGATGTTGGCGCGCAGGTTGGTGGTGAGCAGGGCGACGCCGCTGAACGACTCCAGACGTTGCAGCAGGTAGGCGCTTTCGAGGTTGGCGTACCGGTCGTGGGCGTCCTTCACGTCGGAGCGCTTCCCGAACACGGCGTCGGCCTCGTCGAAGAGGAGCACGGCGTCGGTGCGGTCGGCCTCGCTGAAGATCCGCTCCAGGTTCTTCTCCGTCTCACCGACGTATTTGTCGACCACGGACGAGAGCTGCACGACGTAGAGGTCCAGGCCGAGGTCGGCGGCGACCACTTCCGCGGAGAGCGTCTTCCCGGTGCCGGAGTCCCCGGCGAACATCGCGAGGACGCCGCGGCCCCGGCCGCCCCCGGCACTCAACTGCCAGTCCCCGAGCACCCGTTCGCGGTGCCGGGCGCGCTGGGCCAACTCGTGCAGATGCTCCAGCGGAGCCTTCGGCAGGACCAGGTCGTGCCAGCCGACGGCCGGCATGATCCGGCGGGCGTGCCGTTCCAGCCCCGACGCGGACTGCTGTCGGGCGGCCACTCGCAGGTGCTCGGCCGTCACATCGGTGCCGTCCAGAGCGGCGAGGTCCAGCGCCGAGTGGGCGGCCCGGCGAATCCGGTCGCCGCCCAGCCGGTAGGTGGCGACCGTTCCGGCCAGATCGAAACCCAGGTCCTGCGCCGACTCCACTCCGAGGGCGGCGGCCCAGAGCCCGACCGTGTCCGACGTCGAACCGGGTGCGTCCAGGACGAGCGGGTCGGGATCGCACCACTGAGGGTCGTACGGCTCCGATCCGGCGAGGATCAGCGGCACGTCGCCTGCGTCCAGCGAGCGGATCAGGTCGGCCGGCTGCTCCGGCAGCGGCGAGACCACGATCGCGCAGCCGCGCAGCCGGGCCTCCAGCAGCAGTTGCGGCAGCGGACTGTGGGAGTGCGCGTACGTACCGCCGGGCCGTTCTTCGCCGCTGTCGCGCTGCTCGCCGGTCTCCCGTGAGCGTGTCTCCGCCGCGGTGGTGAGGTGCAGCGCGGGTCGGCCCGCGGCGGCGAGGGCCGCGGCCGCGCAGGCCAGGCCGTCGCCTTCCCGACGCTCGCGCAGGTAGATCACAGGAGGTTCGGGTTCGGCGAGGAGCTTGGCCAACTTGCCAGTCAGCGGATCACCCGCGCCGGCGGGAGAGGCCCGCACGGCGCGGACATGCCCCTCCAACGCGGCGTCAGGGGTGTCGTTGCCGACCAGGTGGGCGGCCAGCCGGTCGGGTACGCGCAGGGCACGGCCGAGGAAGGGAGCGTCCGGTTCCTCGACCCGCAACAGACCGAGCCAGGAGAGCGGCGCGGTCGGATGGAAGAGATCGCGGACTGTCGCGTCCAGGGCCGGCAGGCCGCACACGTCGAGCACCAGCCCGACGGTCGCCCGCCGACGGCTGACGTCGTTGTTGAGGTAGCCGTACAGCTGCTCGAAGTCGCGGTCGAGGTCCGGGGCGAGCGCAAGGAGCAGGACCGTGGTTTCCAGATCGGTCAGCCGCATTCGCGCGGCCAGGCCGGCAAGCCGGTCGGCGGGACCCAGCGGCGTGCTCCCGCCGACGAGAACTCCCTCCGCGGAATCCTCCCGTGCGGGGCCGGACTTCTCCAGAAGGTGATTCACGGCGTCTTTTGACAGATACAGCCCGCGCAGCGGGTCGTCGGCCGTGGGGTCATCGGCGGAGCGCTCCCGCACCAGGGCGGCGACCCGCTCGCGCTGGGCGGCGAGCCGGTCGCGCAGGGGACGGGCCGGGTTGTGGCCGGAAGTGCTGTGCACGGCGGAGCTGTCCTGGTCATCGGACGCGGTGCCGGTGCCGGCCGGCTCGCCGCCTTGCGGGGCTGTCATCGCGCGTCCGGACGCCGGGCTGCCCGGCCCGGTGCGGGAGCGCCGACGGGCACCTGGAGGCCGGAGTCCGTCGGCGAGCCGCCGTCGAGTGCGATTCTGAGACTCTCGTTCACTTCGCGGATCATTACTACGCTGCGCTCTTTCCGGCTGGTCCTGTCGGCAGCGAGTGCTGGTGCTGCGTGATCGGCATCATCGCGCGGGGGTTGACGGCGCCGCAAGAGTTGAGGGGACGATACGCGGGCACAGGACTCTGCCCGGTCGATCCCTTGATCTGCCTGTTCGGACAAGTAGCCGCGGCAGCCGCCGCTCCAGGAGGGCTCCGCCGGACCGGTCGTGTGGCAAGGTGTCCGACCACACACGAGGACCAAGAGCCGCGCCCCCCAAGCGTGCGCAGGCTCACCCTGGACAGTCCCGGTGACCACCCGGTAACTTCGACTGAGCAAGCGCTTAGCAGGAGCGGCCGACCGGGCCGATCAGACCCCGGGGCCAAGCCAGAACCGCAGAGGAGCCTTCCGTGCGCCGTACCGTTTACAACGAGGACCACGAGGCGTTCCGGGACACCATCCGGGCCTTCATCGAGGCCGAGGTCGTGCCCGTGTACGACGAGTGGCTGGCGGCGGGCCAGGCCCCGCGCGAGTTCTACTACAAGCTCGGCGAGCTGGGGATCTTCGGCATCGAGGTGCCCGAGGAGTTCGGCGGCGCGGGCGAGGAGTCCTTCAAGTTCCAGGCGATCATCTCCGAGGAGTGCGCCCGAGCCGGGGTCTCCTTCGGCGGTTCCGGGGTGCACGTCGCGCTCTGCCTGCCGTACCTGAAGGCGTACGCCACCGACGAGCAGAAGAAGCGCTGGTTCCCCGACTTCGTCAGCGGCGCCTCGATGTACGCCATCGCCATGACCGAGCCGGGCACCGGTTCCGACCTGGCCGGCATGAAGACCACCGCCAAGCTCTCGGACGACGGCACCTACTACGTGCTCAACGGCGCCAAGACCTTCATCACCGGCGGTGTGCACGCCGACCGCGTGATCGTCTGCGCGCGCACGGCCGCCCCGACCCCCGAGGACCGCCGGCACGGCATATCCCTGTTCGTCGTCGACACGAAGTCCGACGGGTACGCGGTCGGCCGCAAGCTCGACAAGCTCGGGCTGAAGACCTCCGACACCGCCGAGCTCTCCTTCACCGACGTCAAGGTCCCGGTCGGCGACCTGCTCGGCGAGGCGAACAAGGGCTTCTCCTACCTCGGCCAGAACCTCCCGCAGGAGCGCCTCGGCATCGCGGTGGGCGCGTACGCGCAGGCCGCCGCCGCCGTACGGTTCGCGCAGGAGTACGTCCAGGACCGCACGGTCTTCGGCAAGACCGTCGCGTCCTTCCAGAACACCAAGTTCGAGCTGGCCGCCTGCAAGGCCGAGGTGGACGCGGCCGAGGCGGTCTGCGACCGCGCCCTGGAGGCGCACGACCTGGGCGAGCTGTCGGCGGCCGAGGCCGCGTCCGCGAAGCTCTTCACCACCGAGGTCGCGCACCGCGTGATCGACAAGTGCCTCCAGCTGCACGGCGGTTACGGCTACATGAACGAGTACCCGATAGCCCGCCTGTACGCGGACAACCGGGTCAACCGGATCTACGGCGGCACCAGCGAGGTCATGAAGATGATCATCGCCAAGAGCATGGGCCTGTAAAGACACCGGCATCTTGTAGAAATGGCCTCATGAACCAGGCACTTGAGTCCCTGCTCGATCTGCTCGATCTTGAGCGGATCGAGCAGGACATCTTCCGCGGTCTGAGCCGCTCCGCCGTCGTACCGCGCGTCTTCGGCGGCCAGGTCGCCGCCCAGGCCCTGGTCGCCGCCGGACGCACCGTGCCCAACGACCGGACGGCTCACTCGCTGCACGCGTACTTCCTGCGCCCCGGCGACCCGGGCGCGCCGATCGTGTACACGGTCGACCGCATCCGCGACGGCCGCTCCTTCACCACGCGCCGGGTCGTCGCCGTACAGCACGGACAGCCGATCTTCCATCTCTCGGCGTCGTTCCAGACGTACGAGGAAGGGCTCGACCACCAGTTCGCGATGCCGCAGGCCCCGGACCCGGAGACGCTGCCGACGGCGGCCGAGATGCTGCCGCGGTACGCGGACCACTTCCTGGAGCCGGGGGTCGTTGACCGGCTGATCGAGGCCCGCGCGGCGGTCGACCTGCGGTACGCCGACGCCCCGCCGTTCGGCAGCGTCGGCACCCCGCGCGAGCCGCGCTCGCAGGTCTGGTTCCGCACGAACGGCAAGCTGGCGGACGACCCGCTGCTGCACGTCTGCCTCGCGACGTACGTATCCGACATGACGCTGCTCGACTCGGTACTGCTGGCGCACGGCCGCGGCGGCTGGGCGGTCGGCGACGTGGTCGGCGCCAGCCTGGACCACGCGATGTGGTTCCACCGCCCGTTCCGGGCCGACGAGTGGCTGCTGTACGACCAGGAGTCCCCGTCCTCATCCGGCGGACGCGGCCTCGGACAGGCCCGGATCTACACGCAGGACGGGCAGCTGGCGGTCACGGTGATCCAGGAGGGCGTGATCCGGGTCCCGAGGTGACGGTGGGCGGGCCCTGGCCGGCGCACTGCCGGCGACTGTGAGCGCGATGTCGTGGCACGGCCCGGTATGAGATGCGTAGCAGTGCCACACCAACACCTGTCCGGTCGGGGTGACCACCCAGGGCCCTCGGCGCACACGCGCGTTGGACGTCAACGACAAGTTCCGGCGTGTACACCGTTACCAGGCAGCCATGGTGAACAGCGCCCCGCAGATCATGGCGGCCATGGGGGTGCAGAACCCACGCGAACTGGGACCGACCGCACCAGCTGCGCCGCCGGCTGGACCCACGCACCGTTCTCTCCTGCGGAGAGCTGTACGACTGGCTCATTCCCGGGCAGCTCACGTCGGAGCCCCCGCAGGAGTGGGCAGCGGAACTGGCAAGCGGCGGACCCTGACAGTTTCCGTCACTGACTCCGGCTCCCCGGCGACCTGGCGGGGATCGGCCAACCGGCCGGGGCACGGGCGCAGGCGGGCCCCATGTTCATGCGCGACTTGGTGAGGAAGCCGAAGGAGACCTTCGAAGCTTTCTTGGGGTTGGAATTCCCGGCACCGAGTTCGAGGTGATCCAGGAGAAGCCGGGCCGTTTACGCATGGTGCTGCTGCTGATCGGCGCCCCTGCCACCAAATCCGGAGAGCTCGTGACCGGGCATTCCTGACAGAAGCCGTGCCCGGCAAGGGATACAGGGACGCCGGGGTACGGCCTGTTCCCCCGCCCTCACCCAGCGGACGCGGCGTCGGGCAGGCCCCCTGTTGTCTCGTCGACCAACGAAGTGAAGACTCCCCGGCGCCAGGCTGGTCCCCTTCAGCTTCCATGTCAGCTTTGATCGACCGTCTTTCCGTGCGGGACACGGAAACAGGCAGATGCGAGATCGACAGCAATGATGGAGACCTTGCTTGCACTCGGAGCGTTGCCACTCTTCTTTCGCCGATCGTAGAGGGTAATGTTCACTGAGAACTTCCCCTTCGTGGAGTTGGCGACGATTTCAAGGCTCTTGGACGGACTGCTGTCCGGACCAAATTTTACGATCTTCCAATCATGGCGCGGAAGTTCGACCTTAAGCTGCTCCATAGCCTTTTTCATATCCTCGACGGGGACTCCGTAGAGGGACCAGGGGTGACGAACAACGTACAGGTGATCCGGATCCTCATCGTCGCAGAGATCAACTCCAGGACCCGTGTTCGTCGTCTTGCCGTCCAATGCCATCAGATGGTGCAGCTGACTCGAAAGCCCCTGCGCCTCGTTTTTCACGCTGGAGACATCTCGGACTTCAGGGGTGTAACCGAGATCGTGGGATTTTGGCATACCCGAGCATCCCGTCAGAATGGATAAAGTCGCGGCGCTAGAAATTGTCACGACCACGCGGCGGCGGACCGCTCTGGCCATCCTTCGATTAGCCACGCTTCACCTCATCATAGTTGCCAGTGACTACGGCCGCTTGGTTCTTGAGGCTGGTAGAAGCTTCCCAATTACCCCCATGAGTACTTGCATCCCAATAGCCCCCGTGGCCATGAGAATCCGTTTGCATGATATTTGCCCCGAATGCCCTGTCGGACGGCACAACATCCACGTTGACGGCTGCATCGTAAGGAATTCCGTGCCATGTACGGACCTCCACACTGCTGCCACCCAGGCCAGCGACCTTACCGCCCGCTGGTACTTGGTCGTATTGGGTTGCGGCAGCTTCCGACCAGGTGTGCTTGGCGCCGACGTCGAGCTGATCAGCGTTTCCGACAAGCATGCCCGGGCTTCCGGCCACCACGATGTCATCGGCAGCGAAGTGGCCGTGTTGCTTGGAGGCATCGCCGACAAGGGTGCTGCCGTAGCTGTGGCCGATGACCGTGGCATGACTCGCGTTCGCTCCGCCTTGCGCAGTCTGAAGGCCGTCGAGGAAGCGATTGAGCACAGGGGCCCCCTTGTCGGCGTATGACGTCGACATGGCTTCCGGGACAATGCTCTGCGGAGCGTCATAACCGATCCACGTGATCGTAGAGACGCTCTGTCCAGGCGCCATCATCCTGGACGTCCTCCAGAGACTTTCCATGCGTTTGATATCGCCGCCCGCCCCCGCCAGCTTCGATGTCGTGCCGGGGACGTACACCGCGGTGTGATCGGCAGTGTCCGGGTTGCCGTTGGCAATGATGACATGACCAAGATGGTGTGTGTCGATCCCCAGCAGGTACGCCCGCGGCAGGCCGCCGGCGCCCGTTCGGCCAAGGCGCGAATGGATCGCGTCCATGCCCTTGAGCTGTCCTTCGAGCCGCCCCCTCTGCTCCTTCCAGTCCTGCCACGCCGAGGCCTCGAGCGCCTCGCCGAAGGGGTTGCTTCCCTGTTCGTACTGGGCAGGCTCCTGGGCGTTCAGTTTCGCCAGCTTCGCCTTGGCCGTCCCGTAAAGCTCGCCGAAGACAACGCGGTTGGTCCTGTCGCGGACTACAGCCGGCAGACCATCCATTGCTCCGATACGACCTGGGTAGAGGAATTGCACCTCGGCTTTCATCCCCGGGCTGAGGGAATCCCACCAGTCTGAATTCAGCCTGGGGTCTGAGCCAGTCGGGAGATCGCTGGCTCTGGGCGGCCCTTCGGCGACCTCGCCCTCATCAACCATGACCATTTCAGGGTGGTTGGGATAGTGCGAGAACGGATTTCCACCCTCATCGATGAGCACGGCCAGATGATGACGCCTGCGCAGCATGGGCAGTTGGTCGTTGGCCCAGGTGGCGATGTGGACGAGCTTCGTCAGGGGCTGCGCGTCGATCCCGAGACGATCGAATCGAGTCTTGAACCGTAACGCGCTTCCATGTAACCGGTCTGCGTCCGCCTTCAGAGAAGTGATCGTGCCTTGCAGCGCCTCAGGATTGATTCCACAGAAGGCGTCCCCGCGGCCACCCGGATCACTCATGCCTTGTCCCCGCCCCCATGCGACTATACGGCTACGGCACGCTATCAGTCGTGGCAGGAGTACACACTGGTGGCTTGAACGGCGGCTGCCTCGCGAAGAGTTGAGGGCCGACCTCTGGCGCTGTTGCCCCCATTGGACTCGTTCTGTGGAAGACTCATCCCTCTGACGGGAGGGGGAATCTGATGGGTGGGGATCCAGCCAAGGCCGAAAACCCTCGGCGCCAAGCCCTGGTGAGGCTGAAGAAGGACATCGAGCACGAGATGCATGTCCTCACGGGCTTACTGAAGAAGGCATCCTCTGACGTTGGCGACAAGCGATCCTGGGCAGGGCCGAACGCGAAGACCTGGCACTCCGATATCGAAGGGCGCCGGAAGGCCATGCTGACCCAGCTCGGAAACCTGATCCCGGTGGTGCAGGCAGAGATCAACAGGACTCCGGAAAGAGTGAGTCCCGCCGAGGCAAAGATGATGCGGCTGGACCTGCAGGGATGACGGCACGCTTTTCTGAGTAACCGTCTGGCGATTACTTCAAACCGGCGCGCCGCGGCACCGGAAACAATTCCGTCCTGCGTTGGTTCGTCCTGGATGCCATCAAGCTGACGGCGGGCCCGGCCGCCCCACCCGCCCTCACCCCAGCCCCGCGGCATCCAGCAGGTACGCCGTCATCGGGTCGTAGAAGCGCGGGTCCGTGACGTGGTCGTCCAGCGGGACCGTGACCTGGAGTGTGCCCTCGGCCTCGCCCAGGAAGAGCGCCGGGTCGTTGCAGTCCGCGTAGCCGATCGAGTCGAGGCCCCGCTGGCCCGCGCAGCCCGCCCAGCCGTGGTCGGCGACCACCAGGTCGGGCAGCGGTCTGCCGGCCCGCTCCAGGCCGTCGAGGATCGCCCGCATCGGCTCGGGCGAGTGCGTGTGCCAGAGGGTCGCGCCGCGCTCCAGCACCGCGACGTCGGCGAACTGGAAGACCATGCCCTCGTCGGCGGTGAGCCCGCCCGGGATCCGTACGATCTCGCAGCCCGCCGCACGCAGCGCTTCCGCGGTGGCCCGGTGTACGTCAAGGAGCCCGCCGGGGTGACCGGTGGCGAAGAGCACCCTCTCCTTGCCGTCGGCGGCCTTCCGCAGCCGGGCGGCCATCCGGTCCAGGGCGTCGACCGTCAGTTCCGGGTCGATGGTGTCCTGGCCGTGCCGGTGCCCGGGGTCGTCGTTGACGCCGCAGCGCTCGGCCATCACGGCGAGCACGTCCTGCTCGTCCGCCCAGCGGTCACCGAGTTCGAGCCCCAGCCAGAAGTGCCGGTCGCCGTTGGAGAGCTTGCGGTAGTGGGAGAGGTTGTTGTCGCGGGGCGTGGCGACGTGCCCGGCGATCCGGGTGCGGACGAGGTGGTCGACGAGTTCGGCGCGGCTGGGTATCGGCATGAGCCCATTGTGGACGCCAGATCCTGCCGCCGTCAGTCCGGTATCCGCGGTGGCCCGGGACCGGGCGGGGCCACCGGGACCGTACGGCCGGTCAGCTCGCCGCCGGCGCCCCGCCCGGTACCCCCCCCGGTGCCCGGTCCAGTGCCTCGAAAGCCCCGTGCGCGAGGCGGCGCAGCAGTGCGGCGGTGGTGGTCCGGCCGGGCAGGCCGCCGGTGCCCAGGTGCGGGGTGGAGTTCAGCAGGCCGAAGACGGCGTGCACGGCCGCGCGGGCCTCCTGCTCCGGGGTGCGGGGGTGCAGCTCGCGTACGACGGTGACCCACAGCTCGACGTACTGCCGCTGGAGCCTGCGGACCGCCTTGCGGTCGCTGTCGCGCAGCCGGTCCAGCTCCCGGTCGTGGACGGTGATCAGCGGGCGGTCGTCGAGGGCGAAGTCGATGTGCCCGTCGATCAGCGAGGCGAGTACCGCCGCCGGGCCGCCCTCGGCCGGCTCCGCCCGCCGCCGGCCGCCGTCGAGCAGCCGCTCGCTGATCCCGACGAGCAGTTCGGCGAGCATCGCGTCCTTGCCCGCGAAGTGGCGGTAGAGGCCGGGGCCGCTGATGCCCACCGCTGCGCCTATCTCGTCGACGCCGACTCCGTGGAAACCACGCTCGGCGAAGAGGCGGGCCGCCTCCTTGAGGATCTGCTCGCGCCGCGTCGGGGCGTCCGTCCTGGTGCTCATGGCTCCATTCTAGACAGCGGGGTTAGCGAGCGTTAACCTGGCCGCAGGTGTTAACGATCACTAACCGATCCCCGCCGATCACTGACCGCCCCGACCGGGTAGGGATGGTCGAAAACCACATCAGGGCAGAGCACACAGAGCAGAGAGGGCCCGACCGATGCAGCAGGCACCAGTCCTGGCGAGCGCGGCCGATCCCGCTTCGGAGGCCTGGCGGGCCAACGAGGCGGCGCACGAGGCGCTAGCAGACGAGCTGCGGACCAGGCTGGCAGCCGCGCGCCTCGGCGGCGGCGAGAAGTCCCGGGCCCGCCATGTGGCACGCGGGAAGCTGCTGCCGCGCGACCGCGTCGACACCCTCCTGGACCCGGGCTCACCGTTCCTGGAGCTGGCGCCGCTGGCCGCCGACGGTATGTACGGCGGGTCGGCGCCCGCCGCCGGGGTCATCGCCGGGATCGGCAGGGTCAGCGGGCGTGAGGTGGTGGTGGTCGCCAATGACGCCACGGTCAAGGGCGGCACGTACTACCCGATGACCGTGAAGAAGCATCTGCGCGCCCAGGAGGTGGCCTTGGAGAACCGGCTGCCCTGTGTGTACCTGGTCGACTCGGGCGGTGCCTTCCTGCCGATGCAGGACGAGGTCTTCCCGGACCGCGAGCACTTCGGCCGGATCTTCTACAACCAGGCCCGGATGTCGGGCCTGGGCATCCCGCAGATCGCCGCCGTGCTCGGCTCCTGCACGGCGGGCGGCGCATACGTCCCCGCGATGAGCGACGAAGCGGTGATCGTCCGCAACCAGGGCACGATCTTCCTGGGCGGCCCGCCACTGGTGAAGGCCGCGACCGGCGAGGTCGTCACGGCCGAGGAACTGGGCGGCGGCGAGGTGCACTCGCGGACCTCCGGGGTCACCGACCATCTCGCGGAGGACGACGCGCACGCGCTGCGCATCGTCCGGACCATCGTCTCCACGCTGCCCGAGCGCCCCCCGCTCCCCTGGTCCGTGGAACCGGTGGAGGAGCCGAAGGTGGACCCGGCCGGTCTTTACGGCGCGGTGCCGGTCGACTCCCGTACGCCCTACGACGTACGCGAGGTGATCGCGCGCATCACGGACGGCTCGCGGTTCGCCGAGTTCAAGGCGGAGTTCGGGACGACGCTGATCACCGGCTTCGCCCGGATCCACGGCCACCCGGTCGGCATCGTCGCCAACAACGGCATCCTCTTCTCCGAGTCCGCCCAGAAGGGCGCGCACTTCATCGAGCTGTGCGACCAGCGCGGCATCCCGCTGCTCTTCCTCCAGAACATCTCCGGCTTCATGGTCGGCCGGGACTACGAGGCGGGCGGGATCGCCAAGCACGGCGCCAAGATGGTGACGGCGGTGGCCTGCACCCGGGTGCCGAAGCTGACGGTGGTCGTCGGCGGCTCGTACGGCGCGGGGAACTACTCGATGTGCGGCCGGGCCTACTCGCCGCGCTTCCTGTGGATGTGGCCGAACGCCAAGATCTCCGTGATGGGCGGCGAGCAGGCCGCTTCCGTACTGGCCACGGTCAAGCGCGACCAGCTGGGCGACGACTGGAGCGCCGAGGACGAAGAGGCGTTCAAGGCCCCGGTCCGCGCGCAGTACGAGGAGCAGGGCAACGCCTACTACGCGACGGCCAGGCTCTGGGACGACGGTGTGATCGACCCGCTGGAGACCCGCCAGGTCGTCGGCCTCGCGCTGACCGCCTGCGCCAATGCCCCGCTGGCCCAGAAGGACCGGGCAACGCCCGGCTACGGCGTCTTCCGGATGTGATGAGGGTGGAAATGTTCGACAGCGTTCTGATCGCCAACCGGGGCGAGATCGCCGTACGCGTCATCCGTACGCTGCGGGAACTGGGCATCCGCTCGGTCGCCGTGTTCAGCGACGCGGACGCGGACGCCCGGCACGTGCAGGAGGCGGACACCGCGGTCCGGCTCGGTCCCGCGCCCGCCGCCGAGAGCTATCTGTCGGTGGAACGGCTGCTGAAAGCAGCGGCGCACTCCGGCGCGCAGGCCGTCCATCCCGGGTACGGTTTCCTCGCCGAGAACGCCGAGTTCGCGCAGGCGTGCGCCGACGCGGGCCTGGTCTTCATCGGTCCGCCCGCCTCGGCGATCTCCCTGATGGGCGACAAGATCCGCGCCAAGGCGACCGTACGGGCCGCGGGCGTCCCGGTGGTGCCCGGGTCGTCGGGCAGCGGGCTCTCCGACGCCGAACTGGCCGCGTCCGCACGGGAGATCGGGATGCCCGTCCTGCTGAAGCCGTCAGCGGGCGGCGGCGGCAAGGGTATGCACCTGGTCCGCGACGAAGCACTGCTGGCCGACGAGATCACCTCGGCCAGGCGCGAGGCGCGGTCCTCCTTCGGCGACGACACCCTGCTGGTGGAGCGGTGGATCGACCGCCCGCGCCACATCGAGATCCAGGTCCTCGCGGACGCCCATGGGAACGTGGTGCACCTGGGTGAGCGCGAGTGCTCCCTCCAGCGCCGCCACCAGAAGATCATCGAGGAGGCGCCGTCGGTCCTGCTGGACGAGGCGACCAGGGCCGCGATGGGCGAGGCCGCGGTCCAGGCTGCGCGCAGCTGCGGGTACACGGGCGCGGGCACGGTGGAGTTCATCGTCCCGGGCGGCGACCCGTCCTCGTACTACTTCATGGAGATGAACACCCGCCTCCAGGTCGAGCACCCGGTGACCGAGCTGATCACCGGCCTCGACCTGGTGGAGTGGCAGCTGCGGGTCGCCGCTGGTGAGCGGCTGCCGTACGAGCAGAAGGACATCACGCTCACCGGGCACGCCATCGAGGCGCGGGTCTGCGCGGAGGACCCGTCGCGCGGCTTCCTGCCGTCGGGCGGCACGGTGCTGGCGCTGCGCGAACCGCAGGGCCACGGCGTACGGACCGACTCGGGCCTCAGTGAGGGCGTGGAGGTCGGCAGCCGTTACGACCCGATGCTGTCGAAGGTCATCGCGTACGGCCCGGACCGCGCGACGGCGCTGCGCAAGCTGCGGGCGGCGCTGGCCGGCACGGTCACCCTGGGCGTCCCGACCAACGCGGGCTTCCTGCGCCGGCTGCTCGCCCATCCCGCGGTGGTCGCGGGCGAGCTGGACACCGGCCTGGTGGAGCGGGAGGCGGAGGGCCTGGTGCCGGACACGGTGCCGCCCGAGGTGTACACGGCGGCGGCCGCGGTACGGGCGGCCGGGCTGGCCCCGGAACCGGACGCCGGTGGCTGGACCGACCCGTTCTCGGTGCCGAGCGGCTGGCGGCTGGGCGGCGCCGCTCTGCCGGTGAAGCAGTGGCTGCAGATCCCCGGGCACGAGGCGGTGCCGGCCGGGGGCGCGGGCCGGGTCACACCGGACACGGTGACGGTCACGGTCGACGGGACTGTACACACCTTCCACCGCGCCGGGGACTGGCTCGGCCGGGACGGCGACGCCTGGCACGTCCAGGACCACGACCCCGTACAGACCACGCTGGACGCGGCGGCGGGCCGGGGCGGCGCGGGTTCGCTCACCGCGCCGATGCCGGGCACCGTCACCGTGGTCAAGGTCGCCACCGGTGACGAAGTGGTCGCCGGTCAGGGCCTGTTGGTGGTCGAGGCGATGAAGATGGAGCATGTCATCACCGCCCCGCACGCGGGCACCGTCACCGAACTGGACGTCGCCCCGGGCACGACGGTCGCGATGGACCAGGTACTGGCGGTCGTCACCCCGGCCGGTACCTCGGATGACGTTTCGGCAGGCACCCCGGCCGACCTCCCGGATGACATCACGAACGGTATCCCGGCCGACGTACCGGCCGGCCCCCGGATCGGCATCCCGACCGACACCCCGATCGCGACCCCGGCCGCCGGATTCCCGCAGGAGGACTCATGACCAACGGCCTGCCCATGTCCGTACGGGCTGACGGGCTCCCGCCACGGGTCCGTATCCACGAGGTCGGCGCCCGCGACGGGCTGCAGAACGAGAAGACGGTCGTACCGACCGAGGTGAAGGCGGAGTTCATCCACCGCCTGGCCGACGCGGGCCTGACCACCATCGAGGCGACCAGCTTCGTGCACCCCAAGTGGGTGCCCCAACTGGCCGACGCCGAGCAGTTGTTCCCGCAACTCGCGGACGTCCGAGGCGTGGACCTGCCGGTCCTGGTGCCGAACGGACGCGGGCTCGACCGCGCCCTGGCGCTCGGGGCCCGCCGGATCGCGGTCTTCGGCAGCGCGACGGAGTCCTTCGCCAAGGCCAATCTGAACCGCACCGTGGACGAGTCGCTCGCCATGTTCGCGCCGGTCGTCGCGGAGGCCCGCGCGGCGGGGCTGCATGTGCGCGGCTATCTCTCGATGTGCTTCGGCGACCCGTGGGAGGGGCCGGTCCCGGTCGCCCAGGTGGTCTCGGTCGCCGGGCGCCTGCTGGACCTCGGCTGCGACGAGCTGAGCCTCGGCGACACCATCGGGGTGGCGACGCCCGGCCATGTACAGGCCCTGCTCACCGGCCTCAACGAGGCGGGCGTCGCCACGGATGCGCTCGGAGTCCACTTCCACGACACATACGGCCAGGCGCTCTCCAACACCCTGGCCGCCCTCCAGCACGGCGTGACCACCGTCGACGCTTCGGCGGGCGGGCTCGGCGGCTGCCCGTACGCGAAGTCCGCCACCGGCAATCTCGCCACCGAAGACCTCGTCTGGATGCTCGAAGGACTCGGCATCGAGACCGGCGTCGACCTCGGCCGTCTCACCGCCACCAGCGTGTGGATGGCCGGACAACTGGGCCGACCCAGCCCGTCCCGCACCGTACGCGCCCTCTCCCACCAGGAGCAGTAACGATGGACCACCGTCTGAGCACCGAACTCGAAGAGCTCCGCCGCACGGTCGAGGCGTTCGCGCACGACGTCGTCGCACCGAAGATCGGCGACTTCTACGAGCGGCACGAGTTCCCGTACGAGATCATCCGCGAGATGGGCCGGATGGGCCTGTTCGGGCTGCCGTTCCCGGAGGAGTACGGCGGGATGGGCGGCGACTACTTCGCCCTGGGCATCGCCCTGGAAGAGCTGGCCCGCGTCGACTCGTCGGTGGCGATCACCCTGGAGGCGGGCGTCTCGCTGGGCGCGATGCCGGTCTTCCGCTTCGGCACCGAGGAGCAGAAGCGTGAGTGGCTGCCCCGGATGTGCTCGGGCGAGATTTTGGGCGCGTTCGGCCTGACCGAGCCGGAGTGCGGTTCGGACGCTAGCGGCACCCGCACCACGGCGGTGCGCGACGGTGACGACTGGGTGATCAACGGCTCCAAGTGCTTCATCACCAACTCCGGTACGGACATCACGGGCCTGGTCACGGTCACCGCGGTCACCGGCCGCAAGCCGGACGGCCGCCCGCAGATCTCCGCGATCATCGTCCCTTCCGGCACCCCCGGCTTCACGGTGGCGGCCCCGTACTCCAAGGTCGGCTGGAACGCCTCGGACACCCGTGAGCTGTCCTTCTCGGACGTCCGGGTCCCCGCGGCGAACCTGCTCGGCGAGGAGGGCCGCGGTTACGCCCAGTTCCTGCGCATCCTCGACGAGGGCCGGGTGGCGATCTCCGCCCTGGCGACGGGCCTGGCGCAGGGCTGTGTGGACGAGTCCCTGGCGTACGCGAAGCAGCGCCACGCGTTCGGCCGCCCGATCGGCGACAACCAGGCCATCCAGTTCAAGATCGCGGACATGGAGATGAAGGCCCACACGGCGCGCGTCTCGTGGCGGGACGCGGCATCCCGGCTGGTCAGCGGCGACCCGTTCAAGAAGGAGGCGGCGCTGGCGAAGCTGTACTCATCCACGGTCGCGGTGGACAACGCCCGCGAGGCGACACAGATCCACGGCGGGTACGGCTTCATGAACGAGTACCCGGTGGCCCGGATGTGGCGCGACTCCAAGATCCTGGAGATCGGCGAGGGCACGAGCGAGGTCCAGCGGATGCTGATCGCGAGGGAGTTGGGGCTGGCTACGGGGTGAGGCCCAGGCGGAGTCCTGGGCAGGCTGCGGTGTCACACGACCTGGTCGCCCCGTACGCCGAACACCGTCTCCAGTTGCTCCCGGCCCGTGTCCGTGAGGCGGATGACGCGGCGGTACTTTCCGTGGCGGAGCCAGTCCAGGGCGAACATGTGGTCAGCGATCGCGGCGCCGAGTGCCCCGGCGAGGTGATGGCGCTGTTCGGACCAGTCGACGCAGTAGCGGACCGTGGCGCGCCTGCGCGGCAGGGCATCGATGTCCACGCCGAGGGTGCCGAGTTCCTGGCGGCCCCGGGGCGTGAGCAGATAGGTGAGGTCCGTGGAGCCGTCGCCGCTCCGTGTCTCCTCAGCGGCGAGGATGTCCTGCTCCTGCATGGCATCCATCAGGGCGACACCGAGGCGTCCGGCCACGTGGTCGTAGCAGAGCCGGGCCCGCAGCAGCGCCTTCGCCCGGGTGTCGGCGCTGAGGGACTTCGGGGGCAACGGGCGGGCTATGCGCGCGAGTTGTTCGAGTGCGCGGGCGACGTCCGTGGTCGCGAGCCGGTAGTAGCGGTGACGGCCGTCGAGCTCGACGGTCAGCAGTCTGGCCTCGGAGAGCTTGGCCAGATGGCGACTGATGGTGGAATTGCTGACTCCTGCCTCGGCCGCCAGCGCGCTGGCCGGCAGAGCGCCGCCGCTCGCGAGGGCCATCAGCACCTTGGCACGGGAGGGGTCGCCGATCGCTGCCGCGACGTGCGCCACATCTGTTTCGGTCCGGGCCTTCGTCATGTTCCCCAGGGTATGTCGAGCACGTTTCGCCCGTCGGCGTAATGTTCCGGCACCACACTGGCGCCATGGCGACGAGAGATGAGCTGACGGAAGAGCCGACGGGCGGGCCCCGGAGGCCGGTGCTGCCCCTTGTGGCCATCTGCCTCGGCTACTTCATGGTCATCCTGGATGTCACGGTGGTCACCGTGGCCGTCCCGGTCATCGGCACCGCCCTGCACACCTCGGTGACCGGGCTGCAATGGGTGGTGGACGGCTACAGCATGGTGTTCGCCGGGCTGCTGCTCTTCTGCGGCGGGCTGGGTGACAAGCTCGGCAGCAAGCCGGTCTTCCTGGCCGGCCTGCTGGTGTTCACGCTCGCCTCCGCCGGCTGCGGGGCCGCTCCCAACGTGTGGGGCCTCATCCTCGCCCGGCTCATCCAGGGCGTCGGGGCGGCGCTGATGGTCCCGGCTTCGCTGGCGCTGCTGAAATCCTCCTATCCGGACAAGGCCGCACGCGCCCGCGCTTTCGGCGTCTGGGGCGCGGTCTCGGGTCTCGCCGCCGGGGCCGGGCCCGTCGTCGGTGGTGTTCTCGTCGCCGGGTTCGGCTGGCGGTCCGTTTTCCTCGTCAACATCGCCGTCGGGGCGGTCGCGATCACCCTGACCGCGCGGTACGTACCGGCCACGCGGACCGCCCGCTCCACCGCCCGGCCCGGACTGGACGTGCCGGCGCAGGCCGCGATGGCCGTGGGGCTGACCGGCCTCACCGGCGGGCTCATCGAGGCGGGGGCGCTGCACTGGACGCACCCCGTCGTACTCGGCGCCTTCGCGGTCTCCGTCACCGGGGGCCTGGCCTTCGTCCTGCTTGAGCGGCGCTCCGCCGCGCCGATGCTGCCGCTCTCGCTCTTCCGCGGCAGGGACTTCACCGCGTCGGTGGTCATCGGCGTGCTGCTCAACATCGGTTTCTACGGGCTGCTGTTCCTCGCCCCGCTGTACTTCCAGCGGGTGCACCACTACAGCGCCCTGCGCACCGGGTTCGCGCTTCTGCCGCTGGTGGGGGTCGTCGCCCTCTCCTCCGCGGTGGCCGGACGCATCACGGCGCACACCGGGCCGCGCCTGCCCATGGTGGTCGGTCTGACGGTGGGAGCGGCGGGCCTGGCCGGCTGGCTCCTGGCCGGCCCCCACACGTCGTACCTGGCCCTGGTCGCGCCGATGGCCGCGGCGGGATTCGGTACCGCGTTCACGATGCCGGCCTCCACCGCGGCGGTGATGGAGGCCGTCCCCGACAGCCGCAGCGGGGCCGCGGCTGCGGCGTTCAACGCCGCACGCCAGATCGGCAGCGCTTTCGGCGTCGCGGTCTTCGGCACGCTGGTGGCGGGGAATTTCCTGGGCGGGCTGCACATGGCGGTGTCTGTCGGCGCCGCGGGTTTCCTCACGGCTGCCGTTGTCGCTGCGCTGTTCGTACGGGGCGCATCCGATGACGACCGGGACAAGCAGACTTGAGGTCAGCGCTTCAACTGGCCGCGCTGGAGGGCTGATACGAACGAGGACCATGCGGACTGCTCAAGGACCAGCGCCGGGCCGTCCGGGTTCTTACTGTCCCGGACGGGGACGACGCCGGGGAATGCGGGGGCCACCTCTACGCAATTGCCGCCGTTGTCGCCGCTGTAGCTGCTCTTCACCCACATCAGCTGCTCCACGTCGAGACGAACACCGCCCAGGCCGCCCGCTCGAAGACCATGACCGGGCCGGCCGGCCGCTTACTGTCCCGGACGGGAACGACGCCGGGAAATCCGGGGGCCACCTCTACGCAGTTGCCGCCGTTGTTGTCGCTGTAGCTGCTCTTGACCCACGTCGCTACGCTGAGATCGTGCCTGTTCATGCTGCCCGTACCCTTCCATCGCCTCGCTGATCAGAGCGGCGGACTCGTGAGATGACGGAGCATCCGCCCTGAGCACATCATAGGTGCGGCTGTGGCGTGCGAAGACGGTTGGATCATCGCCGAAATGGCCACGATCCAAAGACTCCGAATAGACCCACTGGTGCCCATCGGGCAAGGCGATCAGAGACAAGGGCCGCGTGGGGCGCACGAGCCCAACCAAATCGGCCGGGACAACCTGGATGCGGAGATTGGGCCGCCAGGCAACGTCCAGCAGATGCGCACACTGGTCACGCATGACACCCGCGCTGCCCACAACATTACGCAGGCAACTCTCGTCGAGTACGGCAACATACAAAGGGCCGTCAGACGCGAGGAAACGCTGTTGCCGGCTCATTCGCGCCCTGACACGCTCCTCCACCTCTTCCCCGCTCGCGACATGGGCGAACAGCGCCCGCGCGTAGTCCTCGGTCTGCAAAAGCCCCGGCATCACCTGGGTTTGGTACTCGCGTAAGGCGATGGCCACGGCGTCCATGTCGGCCCTGCGCTGGAACCAGTCCGGATGCTCCACCTCCGCGTACCAGTCGATGCGTTCCCACATGCGGGACAACACCCCGCCAATGCTGAGCTGTTGGTCGCACTTCTTCGCGAAATCCAGCTGCGGCACCCGCGTGCCCGCCTCCACGCGTGCCATCTGCGAGCGATCACACGGAATCTTGCGCGCCAGGCCTTCCTGCGTAAGCCCCGCCGCCTCCCGGAAGTGCTTCAAGACCTCACCGAACACGGCCGCCGTGGTCGCGGCCGCACCCCCCGGCGCGTTTCGTCGATTCACGCTGCCCCCCTCCGCGCTTCGTGACAGTTGTCCAGTGGCACGCGATCAGCATTGCGCCCGGCCACTCCAGCGGGCAACGCTTCACATACGCACAGTAGTTGGCGAACCAGGCCGCGCGGGCGCAAACGGATAAACCGGCATAAATAATCCATGGAGGGATATATGGCACGGCAGGCGGACGAGGCGGCAGGGGCGACTCCCCCGACGCGTGGGGCGCTCGTCTACGACCCGGCGACGGGGCGCGTCGGGGAGTTCCGGGGCAGCGTGGCGTACGCGACACTGCGGCCCCTGGGCGGCGGGCCGGTGTGGCAGGCCGATCCGGAGCGCATCCGCCCGGCCACCCCGGCGGAACGGATCAGCGCCGGGGTACGGGCCGCCAACGGCCGCACCCGAGACGCGTCGACACTGCCGCACTTCGACGTGAGCCGCCCTCCCCTCCCCGCACCGGGGTGCGAGACCTGCGCAGGTCTCGCTGAACAGCGCGACTATGCCCGCGCACAGTTCGACGGGAGCAAGGAAACCGACTTCAACGTGCTGCTCCGCCATCACCAGCGGCAGGAACACCGCACATGAGGCGTCACGCCCGCCGCCCGGGTGCGCGCGCACGGCCAGCACGCGGCTGGAAAGTGACGTCAGACGGCGCGTTCTGGGGCGGGGTGCTCATGGTCGGCAGCGTCGGCGGCCTGCTGGCCGTGATCGCCATGGCCGTGACAGCGCGCCAATCGGCGCCGTGAGCCATCGCCCACACCTGGTCAGCCGGACAGACCGTCCGGCTGACCAACAATATCCATACAGCTGAGGGCAATTCACGCGAGCGGCTGACAACTCCGTCACATCACACATCTCCCACTGGTTGATAAGCAAGTTCCCAGTGGGTGAGACAACGGTCTCGTCGTGGCTGGATTTGTTCCCTAAGGTCTGCCGGGTGATTACCGGAATGACCGCTCCGGGTCCGGCTCGCAGAACCGGTGCCATCCTGGCCGTGCTCGCCGAGCAGGCCTCTGTGACCGCCCAGGACCTCTCCCGCCGCACCGGCATTCCGGTCAGCGCCGTCTATCGCCACCTGGGCGATCTGACGCAACTGGGTCTGGTCAGTCCGACGCGGACGCGCGGCCGGTACTGCGCGGGGTCGCTCGCGGTGCAGATGGCGGTGAACTACCGGCGCGAGATGCTCAGTGGCGGGGGCGTGAAGCGCCGTCTGGACCGCCTGGCGTCCGACACCGAGGAGCTCGCGGCCTTCCTGATCCCCAGCGGTCAGCACGTCCTGTGCGTCGAGGCCGCCGAGGGGTCACGGGTGATCAAGTGCAGCTTCTCGCCCGGGCTGAGTCAGCCGCTGACCTTCGGGGCGAGCGCCCAGGCGATCCTCGCCCATCTTCCGGCCGCACGCGTGGCCCATATCTGCGCGGCGCACCGCCTCGGCCCCGATGAGGCCGAGGCGCTGACCGCCGACCTTCCCCGCATCCGCGACCGGGGCTACGCCATGAGCACCGGAGTCGTCGACGAGGGCGTGTGGGGCGTCAGCGTCCCCGTCCTCAACCGGCAGGGGCAGCTCACCGGAACCGTCAGCACCATGGCGCCAGAGTTCCGGGGGCGCCGCAACCACCAGGCGCTGCTCACCCTCACCCATGCCGCGGCGCAGGACATCGGCCGCCTCGACGAGCCGCTGCCGTGACGGCCCGGGACGGTGACAGTCCGCGGGCCGCCGGTGACCAGGGCCTGCCCAGGGCGAGGAGGTGTGCCCGGCGACCGGCGTTACGCAACGCGGGCCCCCTCACCTGAACTCGCGCATCACACACGGTCCGAATGGAGTGGAACATGGTAAGAGCACCCGTGGGACGAAAGGCCGCAGCCGTTCTGGCCGGGCTCCTCTCGTCCTTCCTTCTGCTGGCGGCAGCCTCGCCCGCCGACGCAGCGCCGCAGGCGGACAAGGGGGCTCAGAAGCTCGAACAGCTGCGCTCGGGCCGGGCCACGCTGCGCGTGGGCACGGACGCCACGTTCCCGCCCTTCGAGTTCACCGACACCAAGGGCGGCCGGGTCGGCTTCGACATCGAGCTGGTCATGGCACTCGCCAAGCGCGCGGGCATCAAGAAGGTCGCCTTCACACAGATGCCGTTCGGGAACATCGTCCCGGCGTTGCAGGCCCATCAGATCGACATGGGCGCTTCGGGGATCTACATCAACCAGGAGCGGACCAAGGTCATCGACTTCTCGGACGTGTACTACCCGGGCGGTCTCGCGATGTTCACCGGCGCCAAGGACAGCACGGTCCACTCGCTGGCCGATCTGGCGGGCAAGCGGGTCGCGGTGCAGGTCGGTACCAAGTCCGTCGAGTGGGTCAAGGAGAACCAGCCCCGCGCAAAGCTGGTCACGGTGCAGACCAACCAGCAGATGTTCTCGTCCGTGAAACTGGGCCAGGCCTCGGCGGTCGTCACCGGCGCCCCGGCAGGCCAGTACTTCATCGCCCAGCAGGGCGGCCTCAAGCAGGTCGGCAAACGTCTGACGGGCGAGGACTACGGCTACGCCTTCCCGAAGACGGACAGCGCGGTGACCGCCGCGTTCAACGGCGCGCTCAAGGACATGAAGAGTGACGATTCCTACGGCAAGCTGACCCACAAGTGGTTCGGAGCCGGAAGCACGGAAAAGGCGAAGAAGAAGCACGCGCTCCTCAACCCGCAGACGATCATCGACTCCTGGGGTCAGATCTGGCACGGCCTGCTGGTGAGCATCGAAGTGATCCTCATGTCGCTGTGCCTGAGTCTCCTGTTCGGCATGACGGGCGGATTCGCCAAGCTGAGCGACATCGCGCCGGTGCGCTGGCTGGGCAACGCCTATGTCTCCGTGATCCGCGGCACGCCGTTCGTCGTCCAGCTGTTCCTGATCTACTTCGGGCTGCCCCAGCTCGGGCTGCAACTGTCGCCCATGGTCGCGGGTGTGTTCTCCCTCGGCCTGTACAGCGGCTCGTACGTCACCGAGATCTTCCGCGGGGCCGTGCAGTCGGTGGACCGGGGCCAGATCGAGGCCGCCAGGTCCTGCGGTATGTCCCACGCGTCGGCCATGCGCCACGTCGTCGTACCGCAGGCGTTCCTGCGGATGCTCCCCCCGCTGGGGAACGAGTTCGTGTCGCTGACGAAGAACTCCACGCTGGTCTCGTTCGTCACGATCAGCGAGCTGTTCCTGGTGGGCCAGGTGGTCATATCCAGGACGTTCGACGCCCTCACCGTCTATCTCTTCATCGGCCTTCTCTACTACGTCCTCACCAACATCATCGGTTTCGCGACCCATGCAATCGAGAAGAAGATGGCGGTGTACGTCTGATGGCACTCCTCGAAACCCGGGGCATCACCAAGTCGTTCGGCGACCACGAGGTGCTGCGCGGCATCGACTTCACCATCGAGCCGGGTCAGGTCGTGGCTGTCATCGGCCCCAGCGGCGGCGGCAAGTCGACGTTCCTGCGCTGCCTCAACCTGCTGGAGACGCCGACCTCGGGGCGCGTCGTGTTCTCGGGCGACGAGCTCAGCGCCACCGAGTCGAACCTGGACCGGTTGCGGGCCCGTATGGGCATGGTCTTCCAGCAGTTCAACCTGTTCCCGCACATGACGGCGCTGCGCAATGTGGTCCTGCCGCAGATGAACGTGCTCGGCCGGACCCGCCAGGAGGCGGAGGCCAGGGGGCGCGCCCTGCTGGAGCGGGTGGGGATGCTCGGGCGGGCCGACGTCTACCCGAACCGGCTGTCCGGTGGGCAGAAGCAGCGGGTCGCCATCGCGCGGGCCGTGGCCATGGACCCCGAGCTCATGCTGTTCGACGAGCCGACGTCCGCGCTGGACCCGGAGGTGGTCCAGGACGTACTGGAAGTCATGACCGGCCTCGCCAAGGAGGGGATGACCATGGTCGTGGTGACGCACGAGATGGGCTTCGCCCGCAAGGTGGCCGACCGGGTCGTCTTCATCGACGGGGGCCGGATCGCCGCGGATCTGCCGCCCGAGGAGTTCTTCTCCGACGAGAACGACAACGAGCGGGTCCGGACTTTCCTGGCGAAGGTGCTGTAAGGGGCGTCGGTGCTGTAGGAGTCGTCGTACGGATCGGCCCGGCTGCACCCGGCTTCCACCCCTGTTCCACCCGTGGGTTGAATGCATCCGGGGCGCCGGAGCGAATAGTCGAAGCCATGACGCTCACCGACTGGATCATCGACATCCTGCTTCTTCTCATCGTCTTCCGGCAGTTCCGGGAGGAACGGCTCACCGCCCGCACAGTCCTGCTGCCCCTCGGTATCATCGGCTGGACCGGCTACAACTACCTGCACTCCTTCCCGACCCGGGGGAACGACGTGACCCTGATCGCGGTGTTCGCCGGTGTGGGGATCGTCTTCGGCCTCGTCTCCGGCCTGCTGACCCGTGTCCGCTACGCGGAAGGGCACGTGCGCATCAAGGCCACCGTGAGCGCCGCGGCGCTCTGGGTGATCTGCATGGGCTTCCGGCTCGGTTTCACCATCTGGTCCAGCCACTCCTCCGGCCAGGCCCACCTCGCGCACTTCTCCGTCACCCATGACATCACCAGCGGCCAGGCGTGGGTGGTCGCTCTCGTCCTGATGGCGTTCGGTGAGGTCGTCGTCCGGCTCGGTACGATCGTCGCCCGGGGCGGGCTCCTGATGGCCCGCAACAACGGGGGCAACCGCAACGACCGCGCCGGATCGCCGTCCGCCGTACCGGCGCCCCGTCCCGACACCTACGTCTGACCTGGGCGGAGCGGCCGGCGGAGAACGGAGTGCGGGGATGAGCGGGCGCTGGTGGAGGAATCCGGTGGACTGGAGCACGCCGGTCTGGGAAGCGCCGGGCTGGCAGACGCTGGACCGGGGCACTTTCAGGGGCGCGGCGGCCTTGGTGGCCTGTATGACAGTCACCGTGGCCGAGGCCCAGGGGACGGGCCTCAGGATCGTCATCGGTGCGCTGGGAGTCCTCGCTGAGCTGGGAATGCTGCTGGGCCGGCGGACCCTGCCGTCTGTTCTGGGCGCCCTGGGCGCGGCGGTCGCCATCGGTTCCGGCCTCGCGATCACGCTCCTGGTGCCGGCCGGGCTCGGCTCCGTCGCGGCGCTCGCGGGCCTCTCCGTCCTCCCTCTGCGCCTGCCCGCGGGGCCCGTGCGGACGTCCGGCGTCGCGGTTGTGTCGGCCGCCTACGGGATCGCGATCATGGTGATCACCGGGAGTCTGGCCGGATTGCTGGCCGGGGTGGGCGCCTGGCTCCTCGCCGACCGGTCCGTGGAGCACACCGCCCTCCAGACGGAGCGGGACCGGGCCGTCGCGCTGCTGGCCGAGGTCGAGGCATCCCGGCAGGCCCTTCAGGAAGCGGCGGCCGTCGAGGAACGCAGCCGTATCGCCAGGGAGATGCACGACGTCCTGGCGCACAGCCTCGCCGGTCTGTCCGTGCAGTTGCAGGCGGTGCGGGCCATCGCCGGCCGGGAGGGCGCGCCCGCGTCGCTGACCGGCCCGATCGACCGGGCGGCCGACCTCGCGCGCGACGGCGTCCAGGAGGCGCGGGCCGCGGTCGGCGCGCTGCGCCACGCGCCGCTCCGGGGCGTGGACGACCTCAAGGGCCTGGTCGGCGGTTTCCCCGGCGATGCGCACCTGCGGGTCACCGGCAGGTCCTGCCCGCTCGGCCCCGAGGCGGGTCACGCGGTGTACCGGGCGGTGCAGGAGGCCATGACCAACGCGGCGCGCTACGCGACCGGGAGCGCCATCGAGGTTGATGTGGCGTGGTCGGAGCGGGAGTTGCGGGTGGACGTCCGCGACCAGGGGCTGCCGGCCGGCCGCGGGCCGTCGGGCGTCAAGGGGAGCGGCACCGGCCTGCGGAGCATGGCCGAGCGGATCGAGGCCGTCGGCGGGAAGCTGTCCGCCGGGCCGGTGCCCGGCGGGGCGGGCTGGCGGATCGATCTGCGCGTACCAGTGGCGGGGGCCGGGAGCGGCGCGGACCGGACAGGGAAGATGGGGTCGTGAACACATCAGCCGGCGTCCGGGCGCCGCACACGGGCGGGAAGGCCGACGCATGACGATTCGGGTTCTGGTGGCGGACGACCAGGCAGTGGTACGGGACGGGGTCGTGCTGCTGCTCTCATCGGCCGACGACATGGCGGTGGTCGGCGAGGCGGGCGACGGGCACGAGGCCGTGCGGCTGGCCACGGAGTCGCGGCCCGACGTGGCCCTCGTCGACCTGCGGATGCCGGGGCTGACCGGCGCCGAGGTGACGGCCCGGGTCGTCGCCGCTGACATCGGCGTCCGGGTGCTCATCCTGACCACGTACGCGGACGACGACGCGGTGATGCCGGCCCTGCGGGCGGGCGCTTCCGGCTATCTGACCAAGGACGCCACCGGCGAAGCGGTACTCGCCGCGGTCCGCGACGTGGCCGCGGGACACACCGTCCTGGACCCCGCGGTCCAGCGCCGCCTGGTCGAACTGGTCGTCAGCGAACCGGACTCCACCACTGCGGCGCCCGCGCCCGCCCCCGCAGCCTCGGCCGGGGTCCCTGCCGAGGCCGAGGGACTCACCCGGCGGGAGGTCGACGTCGTGCGGCTGGTGGCCCAGGGGCTCAACAACCGGCAGGTGGCCAAGGAGATGGTCGTCAGCCAGGCGACGGTCAAGACGCACCTCAATCACGTGCTGGCCAAACTGGCGCTGGAGGACCGCGGCTCACTGATTGCCTGGGCCTGGCGGTACGGACTGGCCGAGAGGACCCCGTAGCCACTCCCCCGCGCACCGCACACACACCTCTGCACAAGCACCGTCTCCGGGTTGAACCACACCAGGCCACACCAGGCCACACCAGGCCACCGGGCCGATCCCCCTGCCCCCTGGACAGCAAGTCAGGTTAGGCTAACCTGACCAGGAATCCCCCAGTGGCCGTCCCGGCACGTACGGAAAGCAGAGTCCAGCCATGCCCAACGCCCGCGCCTCCCACTTCTCCCGTCGCGGCATCCTCGCCGCAGGCGGCGTCATCGGAATCGGTGCCGCCCTCACCGCCTGCGGCGGCAGCGACTCGAAGAGCTCGGGCTCTGCGAAATCGGACTCCGGCCCCTGGTCCTTCAAGGACGACCGTGGCATCACCGCCAAGGCCGAAACAACCCCCACGAAGATCGTCGCCTTCACCGGGACCGCCGCCGCGCTGTACGACTACGGCGTCGAGGTCGCGGGGGTCTTCGGGCCGACCAAGACCAAGGACGGCAAGGCCGATGTGCAGGCCGGCGATCTCGACATCAGCAAGGTCGAGATACTCGGCAACGTCTGGGGCGAGTTCAACATCGAGAAGTACGCCGCGATCGGCCCCCAGCTGCTGATCACCGGCATGTACGACAAGGGCGCCCTCTGGTACGTCCCCGACGAGTCGAAGTCCAAGATCCTCAAGCTGGCCCCGAGCGTCGCCCTGATGGTCGCCCGCACCTCGATGCCCGCCGCCCTCCAGCGCCACGCAGAACTGGCCGAGTCCCTCGGCGCCGACCTGAAGGCCAAGAAGGTCACCGACGCCAAGGCCCGCTTCGAGAAAGCCGCGGCCCGGCTGCGCTCCGCCGCGAAGGCCAACCCGAAGATCAAGGTGCTCATCGGCTCGGCCAGCGCCGACCTGCTCTACATCTCCACCCCCGAACCCTCCGCCGACCTGCGGTACTTCAAGGAGCTCGGCGTCAACATCGTCGTACCGGACAAGGTCGACAAGGACGGCTGGTTCGAGGATCTGAGCTGGGAGAACGCCGACAAGCACCCGGCCGACATCATCATGATGGACAACCGGACCTCCGCCCTCCAGCCGGCCGCGCTGAAGTCCAAGCCGACCTGGGGCGAGCTGCCCGCGGTCAAGGCAGGACAGGTCATCCCCCGCTCGACGACGGACCCGATCTTCTCCTACGCCAAGTGCGCCCCGGCTCTGGAGGCGCTGGCCAAGGCGATTGAGACCGCGAAGAAGGTCAGCTGACCCATGTCGACGGCCGCCATCGCCCCCTTCCGTTTCTTCGGCCTGCATGTCGTACGGACGCGGCGGCTCGGCCCGTCGATGGTCCGCATCACGTTCGGCGGCGACGACCTCAGGGACTTCGCCGCCGGAGGCCGTGATCAGAGCCTCTCCCTGTTCCTGCCGCATCCGGGGCAGCGGGAACCACAACTGCCCTCCGGCGACGACTGGTTCGCCGAATGGCGGGCGCTGCCCGATGACGTACGGGCCGTGCTGCGCTCGTACACCGTGCGCGAACAGCGCCGCGACCCCGACGAGATCGACATCGACTTCGCACTGCACGGGACTGATGCGTCAGCCGCCGGCGCGGCGAGCGGCCCCGCCTCCCGGTGGGCCAGGCAGGCCGCCCCTGGACAGCGGGTCCGCGTCCTGGGACCCGCCGTCGAGCACAACACCGCCGTCCGCTTCCAGCCGCCCACCGGCACCGACTCGGTGCTGATCTGGGCGGACGAGACCGCCCTGCCCGCCGCGTCGGCCATCCTGGAGTGGCTGCCAGCCGGCACCAGGGCCCAGGTCTGGCTGGAGGTCCAGCACTCCGCCGACCGGCAGCCGCTGCGGACCGGGGCGGACGCGCGGATCACCTGGCTCGTACGGGACGAGGGCGCCCCGGCCGCCATCGACGCCGTACGCGCGGCCGAGCTGCCCGGCGCGCACCCGTACGCCTGGATCGCGGGTGAGTCCGGCTGCGTGAAGGAACTGCGCCGTCATCTCGTACGGGAGCGCCAAGTCGACCGCAGGCAGGTCACGTTCGTCGGTTACTGGCGCCGCGGGGTCAGCGAGGAACAGCTGAGGGAGACCGCGGCGCGCGCCGCCTGACCAATTGCGTCCCCAAGGGGGTGAGGCGTCATTGCGACGCTCGGATTAGTTAGGTTAGGCTTACCTAACCACGATCTACTCGGCCACGACGTCGCGGTGACCTCACCCCCCTTTTTTCTTCCTTCCCCGGAGGACCGTTCATGCGCTCACACCTGCTCAACGACACGACCGCGGAGCAGTACCGACTCACTGCCACCGCAGCAGTCGAGCGGGTGGCGGCCCAACTCGCCTCCACCAAACAGCCGTTCACCGGGACCTCCCCCCAGGAACTCGCCCCCGTCCTGGACTCCGTCGACCTGGACAAGCCGCTGGGCAGCACGGACGCGGCCCTGGACGAACTCGGCACCGTCTATCTGCGCGACGCCGTCTACTTCCACCACCCCCGCTACCTGGCCCACCTGAACTGCCCGGTCGTCATCCCGGCGGTGGTCGCCGAGGCCGTGCTCTCCGCCGTCAACTCCTCGCTGGACACCTGGGACCAGAGCGCGGGCGGCACCCTGATCGAGCAGCGGCTCGTCGACTGGACGGCCGGCCGGATCGGCTACGGCCCGGGCGCCGACGGGGTCTTCACCAGCGGCGGTTCGCAGTCCAACCTCCAGGCACTGCTGCTGGCCCGCGAGGAGGCCAAGTCCGAGGACACCTCCGCGCTCAGGGTGTTCGCCTCCGAGTGCAGCCACTTCAGCGTCCAGAAGTCAGCGAAACTGCTCGGCCTCGGCCCCGAAGCGGTCGTCTCCATCCCCTGCGACCAGGACAAGCGGATGCAGACTCTGGCGCTCGCCCGTGAGCTGGAGCGCTGCCGCGCCGAGGGCGCCGTCCCGATGGCCGTCGTCGCCACCGCCGGGACCACCGACTTCGGCTCCATCGATCCGCTGCCCGCGATCGCCGAGCTCTGTGCGCGGTACGGCGCCTGGATGCACGTCGACGCGGCGTACGGCTGCGGGCTGCTGGTCTCCCGCAGGCGTGCCCGTCTCGACGGCATCGAGCAGGCCGACTCGGTCACGGTCGACTACCACAAGTCCTTCTTCCAGCCGGTGAGTTCGAGCGCGCTGGTGGTACGGGACGGGGTCACCCTGCGGCACGCCACACACCACGCGGACTACCTCAACCCGCGCTCCGCCGCCGAGGCCCGCATCCCGAACCAGGTCGACAAGTCCCTCCAGACCACCCGGCGCTTCGACGCACTCAAGCTGTGGATGACGCTGCGGGTGATGGGCGCCGACGCGGTGGGCGGGCTCTTCGACGAAGTGGTCGACCTCGCCGAGGAGGGGTGGAAGCTCCTCGCCGCCGACCCGCGCTTCGATGTGGCCGTCGAGCCGCAGCTCTCCACACTCGTCTTCCGCTACATCCCCGGCGATGTCACGAGCCCCGCGCTGATCGACCGGGCCAACCAGTACGCGCGCAAAGCCCTGTTCGCGTCCGGCGAGGCCGTCGTCGCCGGAACGACGGTCAACGGCCGCGCCTATCTGAAGTTCACCCTGCTCAACCCGCAGACCACCCTCGCCGACATCGCGGCCGTCCTCGAACTCCTCGCCGAGCACGCCGGCCAGTACCTGGGAGAGACCCTTGTCCACGCCTCTTGAGCCCCACGCGCCTTATGACTTCATCGCGGTCGGGCTCGGACCGTTCAATCTGGGGCTCGCCTGTCTGACCGACCCGGTCGACGAGCTGAACGGCCTCTTCCTGGAGTCCAAGCCGGACTTCGACTGGCACAGCGGGATGTTCCTGGAGGGCTCCACGCTCCAGACGCCCTTCATGTCCGACCTGGTCACCCTGGCCGACCCCACATCGCCGTACTCCTTCCTCAACTACCTGAAGGAATCGGGGCGGCTGTACTCCTTCTACATCCGCGAGAGCTTCTATCCGCTGCGCGAGGAGTTCAACGACTACTGCCGGTGGGCCGCCGCGAAGATTCCCGCGATCCGCTTCGGCGAGTCGGTGGCGGAGGTGACGTACGAGGAGCGGGACGCGCTCTACGCGGTACGGACCGCCGGCGGCGCCGTGTACCGGGGACGCAGACTCGTCCTCGGCACCGGAACCCCCGCATACCTGCCGGAGCCCTGCCGGGACCTCGGCGGCGATCTGATCCACAACTCCCGCTACCTGGAGGCCAAGGAGTCCCTCCAGGCCAAGGAGTCGGTCACCGTCGTCGGCAGCGGGCAGAGCGCCGCCGAGATCTACTACGACCTGCTCCAGGACATCGACCAGCACGGGTACGCGCTCAACTGGGTCACCCGCTCGCCCCGCTTCTTCCCGCTGGAGTACACCAAACTCACCCTGGAGATGACATCCCCGGAGTACGTGGACTACTTCCACGGCCTGCCGCCCCGGACCCGCGACCGGCTCAACGTGTCGCAGAAGAACCTCTACAAGGGCATCAACTCCGAGCTGATCGACGCCATCTTCGACCTGCTGTACGCGAAGAACCGGCGCGGCCCGGTGGCGACCCGGCTGATGACCAACACCTCGCTGGAGAGCGCCGGTTACGACCACGGCACCTACACGCTGGGGCTGCGCCAGGAGGAGCAGGAGAAGGACTTCACCCTCGCCACGCAGGGGCTGGTCCTCGCCACCGGCTACAAGTACCGGGTGCCGGAATTCCTCGCCCCGGTGCACGACCGGATCGACTGGGACGAGCAGGGCCGCTTCGACGTCCACCGCAACTACAGCATCGACCAGGACCGGACGATCTACGTGCAGAACGCCGAGCTGCACACGCACGGCTTCGTCGCACCCGACCTCGGGATGGCCGCGTACCGCAACTCGTGCATCATCCGCGAGCTGCTCGACGGCCATGAGTACTACCCGGTCGAAAAGACCATCGCTTTCCAGGAGTTCGCCGCATGAACCGGTTCACCATCCGTCCGTTCGACCCTTCCCCACGTTCGAGCAGGGGAGGCCCCACGTCCGACGCCGAGCTGGTGCACGGCTGGGTCACCCACCCCAAGTCCGTCTACTGGATGATGCAGGACTTCAGCCTGACCGATGTCGAGCGCGAGTACATGGCGATAGCGGCAGCGGAGCATCACGACGCCTTCATAGGACTGCACGGCTCCACCCCGGCCTTCCTGATGGAGCGTTACGACCCCGCGTACGTCGAGCTCAAGGGCCTCTACGAGCCCGAAGCGGGCGATGTCGGGATGCACTTCCTGGTCGCGCCCACCGACACCCCCGTGCACGGCTTCACCCGGGCGGTGATCACGGCCGTGATGACGGAGCTGTTCGCGGACCCGGCGACTCGCCGGGTCGTGGTGGAGCCCGACATCCGCAACACGGCGGTCCACGAGCTCAACAAGGCCGTCGGCTTCGAGGCAGTACGCGAACTGGCGAAGCCCGAGAAGACCGCGCTGCTGAGCGTCTGCACCCGCGCCGCGTTCGAGGGAGCCCGCCGATGAGCGCCCATCTGACCCCCGTACTCTGGGCCGAGGCCGAGCGGCTTCTGATCCGCAAGGCGCTGGCGGAGTTCTCGCATGAGCGGCTGCTGTCCCCACAGCCGCTGGGCGAGGGGCCCGCACGTCTCGGTCCCGCCGGAGGGGACACCCCGTTCTCCGTACGCAGTGACGACGGCGGGACCGAGTACCGGTTCCGTGCCCGGATCCTCGCCCTCGACCACTGGCACATCCCGGCCGAGTCCATCACCCGCCACCGGGGAACCGACGAACTCCCGCTGGACGCACTGGAGTTCTTCATCGAGCTGCGCGGTGTGCTGGGGCTGAGCGAGGCGATCCTGCCGGTCTATCTGGAGGAGATCTCCTCCACATTGTCCAGCACGGCGTACAAACTGGCCCGGCACGCCGAACACCCCGTGTCCGCCGCCGGGCTGGCCGCGTCCGGTTTCCAGGACATCGAGACCGGGATGACCGAGGGGCATCCCTGCTTCGTCGCCAACAACGGTCGCCTGGGCTTCGGTTCGGACGAGTACCTCAGCTACGCGCCGGAGGCGGCGAGCCCGGTCCGGCTGATCTGGCTGGCCGCCCGGCGCGACCACGCCACCTTCAGCGCGGGCACCGGGCTCGACTACGAGTCGCTGATCCGGGCCGAACTGGGCGTGGGGACCCTGGAGCGGTTCGCCGCGACCATGACCGGTCTCGGGCTGGACCTCGACGCGTACTTCCTGATCCCGGTGCACCCCTGGCAGTGGCGGAACAAGCTGTCCGTCACCTTCGCCGCCGAGGTGGCCAAGCAGCGGCTCGTGCTGCTGGGGCACAGCGACGACTCGTACCTCGCGCAGCAGTCGATCCGCACCTTCTTCAACACGAGCGACCCGGCGAAGCACTACGTCAAGACGGCGCTCTCGGTGCTCAACATGGGCTTCATGCGCGGGCTCTCCGCCGCGTACATGGAGGCCACGCCCGCGATCAACGACTGGCTCGGGCAGCTCATCGAGAGCGACCCGGTGCTGAGGGCCACCGGCCTGACGATCATCCGCGAGCGGGCGTCGATCGGCTACCACCACCGGCAGTACGAGCAGGCGACCGTCAAGGGCTCGCCCTACCGGAAGATGCTGGCCGCGCTCTGGCGGGAGAGCCCGGTGCCCGCGCTCCAGCCGGGCGAGCGCCTCGCCACCATGGCTTCGCTGCTGCACACCGACCGGGAAGGCGCCTCGTTCGCGGGTGCGCTCATCGCCGAGTCGGGTCTCGATCCGGCCGACTGGCTGCGCCGCTACCTCGACGCGTACTTCACCCCGCTGCTGCACAGCTTCTACGCCTATGACCTGGCCTATATGCCGCACGGCGAGAACGTGATCCTGGTCATCGAGGGCGGTGTGGTGCGGCGGGCGGTCTACAAGGACATCGCCGAGGAGATCGCGGTGATGGACCCGGACGCGGTGCTGCCGCCGGACGTGGAGCGGGTCCGCGCCGATGTGCCCGACGACATGAAACTCCTGTCGCTCTTCACCGATGTCTTCGACTGCTTCTTCCGCTTCCTCAGCGCGACGCTGGCCACCGGGGGCGTGCTCGGCGAGGACGAGTTCTGGCGGACCGTCGGCGCCTGCGTACGGGACTACCAGAGCTCGGTGCCCCAACTGGCCGACAAGTTCCGCCAGTACGACCTGTTCGCGCCGGAGTTCGCGCTGTCCTGCCTCAACCGGCTGCAGCTGCGTGACAACCAGCAGATGGTGGACCTCCAGGACCCGTCGAGTGCGCTCCAGCTCTCCGGGACCCTGAAGAACCCGATCGCCTGAGACACGACAGGCCGCCATGGGGTGCCCGGCGTACGGAGACCGGTCCTCTCCGTACGCCGGACCGCTCATGCGGCTACTGCTGCGCCGGCCAGTCCACCTGCGGCGACCGGTAATAGTCGATGCCCAGCGCGTCCCACCGGGGCGCCTGCGCGGCGAGCCGGGTCCGGTACGCGCCCCAGTCGTGGGTGGACTGCGGCGACCAGCCCAGCTCGGCGATCCCGGGCAGCCTGGGGAACGCCATGTAGTCGATGTCCTTGCCGGTGGTCAGCGTCTCCGACCAGAGCGGCGCCTCGACCCCGAGGACCGAACCGGCCGGCGCGCCCGCCAGATAGGTCGCCGGATTCCAGTCGTACGAACGCTGCACCTCGACCAGCCCGGCCCAGGACAGGCCCAGCTTGGTGTCCGCCGTGTACTTCATGTCGAGGTACGCGCGGTCGGCCGGTGAGATCACCAGCTTGGTGCCCTTCTTCGCCGCGTCCACGACCTGCGTCCGCTCGGCGGCGCCGGTGCCGTCGTACCCCCAGTACTGGGCGATCTCGCCCTTCACCGGGGTGGCAGCGGTGATCTGGTGCCAGCCCTCGACCTTCTTGCCGTGCTTGCCGACGATGGCCGTCGCCTTGTCCATGAAGGCGTTGTAGTCGGCCTGGCTTGTGGAGTGCGCCTCGTCGCCGCCGATGTGCAGGTACTGGCCGGGGGTGAGCGCGGCCAGCTCGCGCACCACGTCGTCCACGAAGTCGTACGTCACCGGCTTGGGCACGCACAGCGAGCTGAAGCCGACATTGGTCCCCGTGTAGAGCGGGGGCGCGACTCCGTCGCAGTTCAGCTCGGGGTAGGAGGCCAGGGCCGCGTTGGTGTGCGAGGGAAGATCGATTTCGGGGATGACGTCAAGACGGCGCGAGGCCGCGTAACGCACGATCTCCCGGTAGTCAGCCTGGGTGTAGTAGCCGCCCTTGCCGCCGCCGACCTCGGTCGAGCCGCCGTATGTGGCCAGCTTCGGCCAGGAGGAGATGGCGATGCGCCAGCCCTGGTCGTCGCTCAGATGCAGATGCAGTTTGTTGATCTTGTAGAGCGCCAGCTCGTCGATGTACCGCTCGACCTGCCGGACGGTGAAGAAGTGCCGCGAGACGTCGAGCATGGCACCCCGGTAGGCGTACCGGGGAACGTCGGTGATGGTGCCGCCGGCGACCTGCCACGGGCCGGGCTGCCGCCGGTTCGCCTCGACGGTGGCGGGCAGCTGCTGGCGCAGTGTCTGGACGCCGTGGAAGAGCCCCGCGGACCTCCCGGCCGTGATCGTGACCCCGCTCGCGGAGCTGACCAGCCGGTACCCCTCGTCGCCGAGGCTGTGTTCACGGGGGCTGAGTGTCAGGGTGATGTCACCCCGGCCGCCGTGCGAGCCGCCGGTGACCGGCAGCGAGTATCCGGTCGAGGGCCTGAGCAGCCCCGCCAGATACGAGCCGACCTGGCGCGCTGCGCTGGAGTCCGCCCGGATGTGCGTCCTGCCGCTGATCGCGTACGGGGCTCCGCCGGCCTGGACGGAGGAGGGCGCCGGGATGACCGCGCCGAGTGGGCGGACGGTGGGGGCGGCGGATGCGGCCGGAGTGGCGGCCGGGGCCGCTCCGGTGCCGGCGAATCCGGCGGCCGCGACGAGGAGGAACGTACCGAGAAGCCGGGGCAGGGACCTGGATTCGAGTGTTCTGTGCAGTCTCACAAGCGGATTCCCTCCGGAGGGTCTCGCAACTGTGGTGCTGGGCAACCGAACGTGCCCCATGGGTATCGCGAGCCCCGGGGAAGGTCAAGGGTATAGACCACTTCGGGTCTCCCTCCCGGGCGGAACAACGGAATCCGAAGCAGCCAAGGCGCCTCCATCTGCCCGATAGCGGGCAGAAATATTGCGCACGGCCCCGCATCACTCCAATATCAACGGGTGCCCGCATCGTCCCGGCCGTCGTACGACGACCTCATCGACCACCTGGTGCGCAGCTCCGCCCTCCAGCGCGGCGAAGCCGCCCGGGTGGTCCTCGATGTGCTGGCCTACTTCGACGAGACAACGGAGGAGTTCGTCCGCAGGCGCCACCGCGAACTACAGGCCCGTGGGCAGACGAATCCGGATATTTTCCAACAGATCTCGGACGAGCTGCCTCACCGTGCGGTGGCACCGCCCGAGCTCTCCCTGCGGCAGCTGCGCCGCATGATCTACGGCTAGGAACCAAGGAGCGATATGTGCGGAATCGTCGGGTACATCGGCAAGCGTGATGTGGCCCCGCTGCTGCTGGAGGGGCTGCAGCGGCTGGAGTACCGGGGGTACGACTCCTCGGGCATCGTCATCTCCTCGCCCAAGTCCGCCGCGCTGAAGATGGTCAAGGCGAAGGGCCGGGTCCGCGAGCTGGAGGCCCGGGTACCCAAGCGGTTCGCGGGCACCACGGGTATCGCCCACACCCGCTGGGCTACCCACGGCGCCCCCAGCGATCACAACGCCCACCCGCACCTGGACGCGGAGAACAAGGTCGCCGTCGTCCACAACGGCATCATCGACAACGCGTCCGAGCTGCGCGCCCGGCTCAACGCCGACGGTGTGGAGTTCCTCTCCGAGACCGACACCGAGGTCCTCACCCACCTCATCGCCCGCTCCACCGCCGAGACGCTGGAGGAGAAGGTCCGCGAGGCCCTGCGGCTGATCGAGGGCACGTACGGCGTCGCGGTCATGCACGCGGACTTCCCGGACCGCATCGTCGTCGCCCGCAACGGCTCGCCGGTCGTCCTGGGCATCGGTGAGAAGGAGATGTTCGTCGCGTCCGACGTGGCGGCCCTCGTCTCGCACACCCGCCAGGTGGTCACGCTGGACGACGGCGAGATGGCCACCCTCAAGGCCGACGACTTCCGTACGTACACGACCGAGGGCTCCACCACCTCGTCGACGCCGACCACCGTGGAGTGGGAGGCCGAGTCGTACGACATGGGCGGCCACGACACGTACATGCACAAGGAGATCTCCGAGCAGGCCGAGGCGGTGGACCGGGTGCTGCGCGGCCGGATCGACGACCGCTTCTCCACCGTGCACCTGGGCGGCCTGAACCTGGACGCCCGGGACGCGCGGGGCGTGCGCCGGGTGAAGATCCTCGGCTGCGGCACCTCGTACCACGCGGGCCAGATGGGCGCCCAGCTGATCGAGGAGCTGGCCCGGATCCCCGCGGACGCCGAGCCCGCGTCGGAGTTCCGCTACCGCAACCCGGTGGTGGACCCCGACACGCTGTACGTCGCCGTGTCGCAGTCCGGTGAGACGTACGACGTGCTGGCGGCGGTGCAGGAACTCAAGCGCAAGGGCGCGCGGGTGCTGGGCGTGGTGAACGTCGTCGGCTCGGCCATCGCGCGCGAGACCGACGGCGGGGTGTACGTGCACGCGGGCCCGGAGGTCTGCGTCGTCTCCACCAAGTGCTTCACCAACACGGTGGTCTCCTTCGCGCTGCTCGCGCTCCACCTGGGCCGGATCCGCGACCTGTCGGTGTCCGACGGCAAGCGGATCATCGCGGGGCTGCGGAAGCTGCCCGGCCAGATCGCCGAGATCCTGGCCCGGGAGGACGAGATCGAGAAGCTGGCCGTCGAGTACGCGGACGCCAGGTCGATGATGTTCATCGGGCGGGTGCGCGGCTACCCGGTGGCGCGGGAGGCCTCGCTGAAGCTCAAGGAGGTCTCGTACATCCACGCCGAGGCCTATCCGGCGTCGGAGCTGAAGCACGGGCCGCTCGCGCTGATCGAGCCCGCCATGCCGACGGTCGCGATCGTGCCCGACGACGACCTGCTGGAGAAGAACCGTGCCGCGCTGGAGGAGATCAAGGCGCGCGACGGACGCATCCTCGCGGTCGCGCACCAGGAGCAGCCGAAGGCCGACCACACGATCGTGGTGCCCAAGAACGAGGACGAGCTGGACCCGATCCTGATGGGGATCCCGCTGCAACTGCTCGCCTACCACACGGCGTTGTCCCTGGGCCGGGACATCGACAAGCCGCGCAACCTGGCGAAGTCCGTCACGGTCGAGTAACCGTCCGAGCGGCGGCCGTCCCGGCTGCTCCCGGTGGCAAGCGCCCCGGGGGCGGCCGGTGTTGCGTGGCGGCGGATGCCCGGCCGGGCGGGCGAGCGGGTTACGGGATGACTATGACGGGCCGCTGGGCGCGCCGGGCGAGGCGTCCGGCCACCGAGCCGAAGATCCGCCCGACGATGCCGTGCGTCGAGCCGACGACGATCGCGTTCGCCTCGTACTCCCGGCCGACCTCCTCCAGCTCGTAGCAGATGTCGCCGCCGCGCTCCACGAGGATCCAGGGCACGTCGGCGAGATAGTCCGCACAGGCCAGTTCGAGGCCGAGCACTTCGGTCCTGTGGTCCGGCACGTCCACGAAGACGGGGGGCTCGCAGCCCGCCCATACCGTGGTCGGCAACCGGTTGGCGACATGGACGATGATCAGGCCTGAGCCCAGTCGTACGGCCATGCCGATGGCATAGGCGAGAGCCCGCTCACTGGAGGTCGAGCCGTCGAAACCGACGACGACCCCGTGCCTGAAAGCGGGATCACATGCGTGACGTAGTTCGTCCGCCGCATGGAGTTCGGCCGATGGATCGGCGATCTGCCTGCGGTCCGCGGGTTCGGAGAATTCGTAACCGGCCATCGGTGTCTCGGCGAAGAAGTTCCTCTTGGGAGGGAACGGCAGTTGACGGTGGAGCGTGTCCGGCGGAGCTGTGTCCGGGAATCATCTTCCCAAGCCCATACCCTCCAGAGTACGGCGACACTCCTCTCATGCCCACTGCCCGCCGGTCCAGTCCGGCGTTCCAGGGAGCATGCCCGAGCAGGCCGGTAAATGGCAATGCCTGGTGGTATCTACAGCTTCCCGCCCGGGGCCGCCGGCGCCGGAAACCGACCGTCGCGCGCCTCCCGTCCGTAACTCCTCCACGCGGCCCGGCACACCTGCCCGACGCCGGGCCGACACCCCCCGTTCACCGCGGCGCAGGCAGGGGGCGTACGGCCGCCGCCCGGCCGCCCTTCACCCGCCGCGCGGGCCCGACGTGCCGGGAGCGCACAGTTTCCGGTGGCAGTCTGAGCAGCGCACGCCGGTCCAATGACTGAATCCCACCCGCACGCCCGATCGTTTTCAGCCAACTTATGTGACCTACCCCGACCTTGGCGGAACGATACGTCAACCCCCGTGCCACCAGGGATGAAAGGACCAACGGCGGCCCACGCACCCTACTGGGACGGGCCATGCGCGGGATGCCCACTTCCCTGGCGGCTTCCTGAGTGAAACGCTTCCTGATCGAATGCTTCGCGCCAAGTTGCCATGTCGACATAACGCCGTCAGTCGAACTTGTCACGCCGGCAGCACGGGACACAGTAGATTCGATCTTGGGTAAGAGGCGGGGGATCTCGTGCTGGACCGAGGGGCTGTGACGATTAAAAGCAGTTTGCAGGAGCGACAGTCCCGACAGGATCAGGGAGCCGTGAGCACCGAGGGGGGCTTAGCACCATGAGTCAGGGCCAGGACTCCACAGCCGTGGCGGAGACCGGAAGGAAGCTCTCCGGGCGCCGCCGCAAGGAGATCGTCTCGGTACTGCTCTTCAGCGGCGGGCCCATATTCGAGAGCTCGATTCCGCTCTCCGTCTTCGGCATCGACCGGCAGGACGCCGGAGTTCCCCGCTACCGGCTGCTGGTGAGCGCGGGCGAGGAAGGCCCGCTGCGCACCACGGGCGGGCTGGAACTCACCGCGCCGTACGGCCTGGAGGCGATCAGCAGGGCCGGCACCGTCGTCGTCCCGGCGTGGCGGTCGATCACCTCGCCGCCGCCGCCCGAGGCCCTGGACGCGCTGCGCCGGGCCCATGAGGAGGGCGCCCGCATCGTCGGCCTGTGCACCGGCGCCTTCGTGCTGGCCGCCGCGGGACTGCTGGACGGCAGGCCCGCGACCACGCACTGGATGTACGCCCCGACGCTCGCGAAGCGCTATCCGTCGGTCCACGTGGACCCGCGTGAGCTCTTCGTCGACGACGGCGACGTCCTGACCTCGGCCGGTACCGCGGCCGGCATCGATCTGTGTCTGCACATCGTGCGGACGGACCACGGCGCGGACGCGGCGGGAGCGCTCGCCAGACGGCTGGTGGTCCCCCCGCGCAGAAGCGGCGGCCAGGAGCGCTACCTCGACAGGTCTTTACCGGAGGAAATCGGCTCCGACCCCCTCGCGGAGGTCGTCGCCTGGGCGCTGGAGCACCTCCACGAGCAGTTCGACGTGGAGACCCTGGCGGCCCGCGCGTACATGAGCCGCCGGACGTTCGACCGCCGGTTCCGCTCGCTGACCGGCAGTGCGCCGCTCCAGTGGCTGATCACACAGCGGGTGCTCCAGGCGCAGCGTCTCCTGGAGACGTCGGACTACTCGGTGGACGAGGTCGCGGGCCGCTGCGGCTTCCGTTCGCCGGTCGCGCTGCGCGGCCACTTCCGGCGCCAGCTGGGCTCGTCGCCCGCCGCGTACCGGACTGCGTACCGGGCCCGTAGGCCGCAGGGTGCCGAGCCGGTAACGGCAGCCCCGGCGGGGGGCGACCAGCAGTCGCGCCGCGCGCCCGCACCGGGCGGCACCCCGGCGCCGGCGCAGGGCTCCCCCGCCCTGTCCGACCCCGGAAAGCCCGGCTCGGACACATACGCACCGGGCCGCCCCACGGTCCCCGGGCAGCGGAGCGCGACGTAGGAACCCCGGGGGGGCCGGTCCGCACGGGCCGGCCCCCGGCTCCGTCAGGCGCGAGCGCCGACCGGTCCGACGAGAGGCCCTAAGGTAGGGCGTATGAACGATCGCATGGTGTGGATCGACTGCGAGATGACCGGGCTCTCGTTGACGGACGACGCACTCATTGAGGTGGCCGCACTGGTCACCGACTCGGAGCTGAACGTGCTCGGCGAAGGGGTGGACATAGTGATCCGCCCGCCCGCCGACGCGCTGGAGACCATGCCCGACGTGGTGCGGAAGATGCACACCTCATCCGGCCTGCTCGACGAACTGGACGGCGGCACCACGCTGGCCGACGCCGAGGCACAGGTGCTGGCGTATGTACGCGAGCACGTGAAGGAGCCGGGCAAGGCGCCGCTCTGCGGGAACTCGGTCGGTACCGACCGGGGCTTCCTGCTGCGCGACATGAAGGATCTCGAGGGCTACCTCCACTACCGGATCGTGGACGTCTCGTCGATCAAGGAGCTGTCCCGCCGCTGGTATCCCCGGGCCTACTTCAACAGCCCGGAGAAGAACGGCAACCACCGGGCGCTGGCGGACATCCGTGAGTCGATCGCGGAACTGCGCTACTACCGGGAGGCCGTCTTCGTACCGCAGCCGGGGCCGGACTCGGACACCGCGAAGAAGATCGCGGCCAAGTACGTCCTGCCTGCGGATTAGACCGCCGGGGTGCTCCGGGAGAACTGCCGGAGACCCGCCCGAAAGGCGGGAGCGAGCACCCTCCCGGACCCTGTACACTTTTTCTCGGCCGGTCGGAAACGACACGGTCATGGTGGGTATAGCTCAGACGGTAGAGCACCTGGTTGTGGTCCAGGATGTCGCGGGTTCGAGTCCCGTTACTCACCCTCTCCAGGGAAGCCCCTGATCTGCGGAAACGCCGGTCAGGGGCTTCTTCCGTTCTCTGCGCCGGCCGGCCGGGCCATGGCCTGACCCTGCGGGATTTCGATCCAACGCGCATATTTATTCAGTTAACTTTGTGGCGCAAAGCTCCGCACATAGCGGTATTTACCATCTATGCGGCGTCCCGGCAGCGGAGCCGCGGCATGGTCGTCATCTCCCGCAACGCCAATGTGGCCACCGGCCGGACCGGAGCGGACAACGCCGCCGAGGTACGCCGCAAGGTCGCCGAGATCGCGGGCATCGCCCCTGAGGAGTTGGTCATCGGCTCGACCGGAGTGATCGGCCGCCCCTATCCCATGGAGCAGATCCGGGACAGCCTCTCCGCTCTGGCCTGGCCCTTCCCGAGGCGGACTATGCCGCCGCGGCCAGAGCCATCATGACGACCGACACCCGCCCCAAGCACTTCACCGTGTGCGTCGGCGACTCCGTCCTCACCGGTATCGCCAAGGGCGTCGGCATGATCGAACCGGACATGGCCACCCTGCTGACGTTCTTCTTCACCGATGCCGACATCCCGGCCGGTGAACTCGACGCTCTCTTCCGGCGGGTGATGGACCGGACGTTCAACGCGCTGAGCATCGATACGGACACCTCGACCAGCGACACAGCGGCGATCTTCGCCAACGGGCTCGCGGGCTCCGTCGACCTGGCCGAGTTCGAGCAGGCCCTCCACACCTGCGCCCTCCACCTCGTACGCGACATCGCGTCGGACGGTGAAGGCGCGAGCAAGCTCATCGAGGTGCACGTCACCGGGGCCCGTGACGACGCCCAGGCCAAGCGGGTCGGCAAGAGCGTGGTCAACTCCCCGCTGGTGAAGACCGCGGTCCACGGATCCGACCCCAACTGGGGCCGTGTCGCGATGGCTGTCGGCAAGCTCAGCGACGAAACCGACATCGAGCCGCACCGCGTCCGTATCCAGTTCGACGACCTTGTCCTCTACCCCGAGGAACCGGGCGACGCCCTGCTGGAGAAGGCCGCGGAGTACCTCAGCGGCGACGAAATCGTCATCCGGGTGGACCTCGGAATCGGCGAAGGCGCGTTCACCGTCTACGGCTGTGATCTCACCGAGGGCTATGTGAAGATCAACGCCGACTACACCACCTGAGACTCCCGCACTGCGGGCGAGCCCGGTTACGAGCTGAGCCGTGGCACCAGATCCGTCGGGAGCACCAGTTGGGTCCGCTCGGCGGCGGCCGGCCCCGGCGACCGGTGCTCCTCTATCTCCGAGAGCAGCAGCCGGGCCATGGCGCGGCCCATCTCCTCGATCGGCTGTCGCACGCTTGTCAGCGGCGGGTCCATATGACGGGCGATCACCGAGTCGTCGAAGCCGACCAGGGCGACGTCGTCGGGGACCCGCAGACCGCGCTCGCGCAGCACCTGGCGGGCGCCGGCCGCCATCACGTCGGACGCGGCGAAGACCGCGTCCAGATCGGGGCGGCGGTCGAGCAGCAGCTCCATCGCCCGGCGGCCGCTCTCCTCGGAGAAGTCGCCCTGGACGACGAGCGCTTCGTCGCCGTCGGCACCCGCCGCGGCGACAGCCTTGCGGTATCCGTCGAGGCGGCACTGCGCGCCGTACACGTCGAGCCGCCCGGTGATCGTCGCGATTCTGCGCCGGCCGCGCGTGACCAGGTGTCCGACGGCGCTGCGCGCGCCCTGGTAGTTGTCCGAGTCGACCGACGGAAGCGTCTCGCGGTCGGAGCGCCGGCCGCTCACCACGGCCGGGATGTCGAGCTGCTGGAGCAGGTCGGGCAGCGGGTCGTCGGCGTGTACGGAGACGAGCAGCACCCCGTCCACCCGGTGCGCGGCCAGGTACTGGGCGAGCCGGTCGCGCTCGCGGTCGCTGCCGACGAGCGTGAGCAGCAGCTGCATCTCGGTGTCGGCGAGTGCGGCGCCGACGCCCCGCACGATGTCCGAGAAGTAGGGCTCGGCGAAGAAACGGGTCTCCGGCTCGGGGACGACGAGTGCGATGGCGTCCGTACGGTTCCCGGCGAGCGCGCGGGCCGCCCGGTTGGGCACGTATCCCAGCTCGGCGACCGCGGCTTCGACGGCCTCGCGGGCGCGGGCGCTGACCCGGGGCGATCCGTTGATGACCCGGGAGGCAGTGCCGCGTCCGACCCCGGCCCGTGCCGCGACCTCTTCGAGCGTGGGCCGCCCGCCGCTCCGTACTCGCGCTGCCGCCATGACTGCCTCCCGTTCGCGGTCAATTTCTCACACGCCGGACGACCGGACCAAGCCCGGTCGCCTGCTCCTCGAACACGCTCAGGAATGGTCCGCCCCGTACGCGCGCACCATCGGGAGCGCTCCCACTGTACGGGGCGGGCACGGCCACCGGAAAACGGAATGTGGAATACGGACGGGACCGGGCAACTGGCCCGGGTCCCGTCCGTCCGCCGGGGCCGGGCGCGGTCAGTCCACCGGCGGCAGTGCGTGGCGGCGGATCACGTCGGCGTACCAGTGCGCGCTCGCCTTCGGAATCCGGCGCTGGGACGCGTAGTCGACGTAGACCGCGCCGAACCGCTTCGAGTACCCGTACCCCCACTCGAAGTTGTCCATCAGGGACCAGAGGAAGTAGCCGCGCACATCGGCGCCGTCGGCCACCGCCCGCCGTACGGCGTCGAGATGGCCGCGCAGATAGTCGATCCGCTCGGGATCGGCGACCCGGCCCTCGGGTGATACGTAGTCGTCGAAGGCCGCACCGTTCTCGGTGACCATCAGTGGCAGTCCCGGGTGGTCCCGGCTGACGTCCGTCAGCAGGCTGTACAGCCCGTCGGGGTCGATCGCCCAGTTCATCGCGGTGCGCTTCTTGCCCTCCGCGAGATGGAAGGCGACCTGCTCGGAGCCGGTCCAGGGCGAGTGGTCGCTGCTGCCGTGGCCGTCGTCGCGGGTGTCCCCGGTACCGGTCTCCGGCGTCGAAACCAGCGTCGGTGTGTAGTAGTTGACGCCCAGCACGTCGATGGGCGCGGCGATGGAGGCCAGGTCGCCGTCCCGTACCAGCTGCTGCCAGTCCACCAGGTGCGCGGTGTCGGCGAGCAGGTCGTCGGGGTAGGCGCCGTCCAGGATCGGACCGGTGAAGATACGGTTGCCGACCGCGTCGATCCGGCGCGCGGCGTCCGCGTCGGCCGCGCTGCCGGTCAACGGGCGGACCTGGTGGAGATTGAGGGTGACCGAGAGCTGCGCGGTGGCGGGGAGTTGACCGCGCAGCACCTCGGTCGCCCGGCCATGGGCGAGGTTGAGATGGTGGGCCGCCCGCAGGGTCGCGGCCGGTTCGGTGCGGCCCGGGGCGTGCACCCCGGAGCCGTAACCGAGGAAGGCGGAGCACCACGGCTCGTTGAGCGTGGTCCACATGCCGACGCGGTCGCCGAGTGCGCCGGCCATGATCGCCGCGTAGTCGGTGAAGCGGTCGGCGGTCGCCCGGTGCGGCCAGCCGCCCGCGTCCTCCAACTCCTGCGGCAGGTCCCAGTGGTAGAGCGTGGCGACCGGGGTGATGCCCGCTTCGAGCAGTTCGTCGGCGAGTCTGCGGTAGAAGTCGAGGCCGCGCTCCACGGCCGGGCCCCGGCCGGTGGGCTGCACCCGCGACCAGGAGATGGAGAAGCGGTACGCCTTGAGGCCCAGCTCCTTCATCAGCGCCACGTCGTCGCGGTAGCGGTGGTAGTGGTCGGCGGCGATGTCGCCGGTGTCACCGTTGTGGATCTTGCCGGGGGTGTGGCTGAAGGTGTCCCAGATGGACGGGGTGCGGCCGTCGGCGGCGGCGGCGCCCTCCACCTGGTAGGCGGCGGTGGCCGCGCCCCAGACGAAGCCCACGGGGAAGTCCGTCGTCTCGGGCGCCTGCTCACGGGTGGTGGTCTCTGATCGTACGGCGGTCATGCGGGAACGCTCCCAGGGGTGGGCGGACAGGGGCAGTTGGAGAGGAGAGGGGGCTCTGGTGTCCCGTACAGCCTGCGGTCAGGAACGGGCCGTACGGGACGCACCGGGGAGGGCGGGGGACGCGGGCGTCACCCCTTGACGGCGCCGGACATGATGCCTCCGACGATCTTCTTGCCGAAGACCACGAACACCACGAGCAGCGGCAGCGTGCTGATCAGCGCGCCCGCCATCACGATGCTCTGGTCGGGCGTGTACGAGGCGCTCAGCTGGCCGAGTGCCACCTGGAGGGTGGGGTTCTGCTGGTTCAGGGCGAGGTAGGGCCAGAAGAAGTCGTTCCACGCCTGGACGAAGGTCAGCATCCCCAGCACCATCATCGCGGGGCGGGCCGCCGGGAGGACCACGCTGCGCACGATGCGGAGGTTGTTGGCACCGTCGATCTTCGCCGCCTCGATGAGTTCGTACGGCAGCGCCTCCAGCAGGTACTGCCGCATGAAGAAGACACCGAACGCGCTCACCAGGGTCGGGAAGATCACCGACTCCAGGTTCCCGCCCCAGCCGATCTTGGACATCATCATGAAGAGCGGCACGACGCTGAGCTGCGGGGGGATGGTCAGGGTGGCGATGACCGCGGTCATCAGCCCGCCGCGGCCCCGGAACCGCATCTTGGCGAAGGCGTAACCGGCCAGCGTGCAGAAGAAGAGCGTCGCCGCGGTGATACAGCCGGAGACGATGACGGAGTTGTCGATCGCCTTGCCCAGATGGGCCTGGTTCCAGGCCGCGTCGAGGTTGTGGAGGAGCCGCCCGCCCGGCAGGAACGGCGGTGGGGTGTTCAGAACTTCGTCCTGGGTGTGGGCACGCGGCCACCAGGGTCCAGTACAGCGGCAGGATCGAGCCGATGCCCACGAGGGCCAGGGCGAGATAGGCGAACGGGCCGCCCTTCAGCTGCTGGCCCGCGCCGGGCCGGAAGCGGCGGCGCTGCGCCGGCGGGGCGGCGGCCGGCGGGGTGGTGAGACCGGGCGCGTGGGTGGGGCTGGTCATAGTCATGGATTTCGCTCCCGGTCAGGCCGCGGATTTGCGTACGAAGCGGGCTGATGAGCCAGTTGATCGCGGCGATGAGCAGCAGCAGGACGAGCATCGCCCAGGCGACTGCGGCGGCCGGGCCGAGATGCCCCAGGTTCCAGCCGTAGTTGTAGAGATAGATACTGAGCGTCTCGTACTGGTTCTCGTTTCCGCCGATCGCTCCGAGCCTGCCGCCTTCCAGCAGCAGCGGCTCACCGAACAGCTGCATGGAGCCGATGGTGGAGATGACGATCGTGAAGAGGATCGTCGGCCGCAGCGAGGGGATGGTCACCTTGCGGAACTGCTGCCAGCGCGAGGCTCCGTCGATCGAGGCGGCCTCGTACAGATCGGTCGGCACGGCCTGCATGGCGGCCAGATGGATCAGGGTGTTGTAACCCGTCCACCGCCAGATGACGATGACCGAGATGGCGATCTTCGATGTCCAGTGCCCGTTGGCCCAGTTGGTGTGCCCCAGGCCGATGAAGTGAAGCACCCAGTTCAGCAGTCCGCCATCGGCCCGGAAGACCAGTGCGAAGACCAGGGCCGCGGAGGCCACCGACGTGGCGTACGGGGTGAGGATGATCGTGCGCCAGAAGGTACTGGCCCGCAGCTTGTAGTTCAGCAGATGCGCGAGGCCCAGCGCCACCAGCAGCTGCGGGACCGTCGACATCACGCCGATCAGGAAGGTGTTGCTGACCGCCGTCCAGAACTCGGAGTCCTGGAGGATCTTGGCGAAGTTGTCCCAGCCGACCCACTGCATCTGGTCGAGGCCGGTCATCTCCACCCGGTGCATGGCGATCCAGCCGGTGTAGATCAGCGGATACAGACCGAAGGCCCCGAAGACGAGGAAGAAGGGAGCGATGTACGCGTAAGGGGATGCTTTGTCGTCGAACCGCCAGAGCCGGCTCCGCCACGTCTGCCGGCGGGCCGACATCTGCTGCGAACCGCGGGGAGGCGGGGCGTGAGTGTCCCGGGTGGGGGTCGAGGTTGCCACAGGCGGGAGTCCTTCCCTGGGATGCGCCGACCCGGCGCGATGAGCGGACCCGTCCGGCCCGGTGTGGCGGTGTCGGAACGCTCGTACCGCCCCGGCGGCGTCCGGCCTGATCGGCTGGGCGCCGCCCGCGCGGGTACCGGCGCCGACGGCCCGGGGGCCGCCCGCACCGGTGATGATCAGCCGACCGTCTTGTCGATGTTGTTGATCGCGTCGTTCCATGCCTTGCTGGAACTGGTCTGGCGCTGCTCCATGTTGCTGATCTGCGTGGAGAACGCATCCTTGATGTCGGCGTCCTTCGGGCCGAGAACGGCAGCCGGGATGGTGCCGGCCTCCTGGGCGTAGATCTTGCCGATCGGCGCGTTGTTGAAGTAAGGAAGCTTGGCGTTCTTCACTTCGGGAAGGATGTACGCGTTCTTGTTGGACGGGAAGGCGCCGATCGCCTTGAAGACGGCGGCCTGCTGGGCCGGCGAGGTCAGCCACTTGACCAGTGCGCTGGCCTCGGCCACGTGCTTCCCGCTCTTGGGGACGCCCAGGAACGAGCCACCCCAGTTGGCCGAGGACGAGCCGGGGGCCGTGGTGATGTCCCAGTGGCCCTTGTTGGCCGGGCCAGCGTTGGTCGAGATCTGACCCGCCATCCATGCGGGACAGACGACGGTGGCGACGCTGTTCTTGCGCAGCGCCGGCGGCCAGGTGGGCGGGTCGAACTGCGCGAGACCGTGCGAGAGTCCCTCGGAGGCCGCCTGCGACGCCAGCTTCCAGCCGTCCTTGACGCTGGAGCTGGTCTTGTAGATCGGCTTGCCGCTGGAGTCGTAGTACTGCTGCGTGTTGGAGCTCACCACAGCGTTGAACATGGCGCTCGCCGAGTCCATGAAGTAGGTGCCCGCGGGCGCGTTCTTCTTGTACTCCTCACCCAGCGCGAGGTAGTCGATCCATCCGCCGGCGACCTTCTGGGCCACCTTGTCCCGGTCGGTCGGCAGGCCGGCCTTCTTGAAGAGGTCCGTGTTGTAGCAGAGCGGCATAGGGCCGATGTCGGTACCCGCGCCGATCACCTGCCCGCCCGACGTGGTGGCCTGCTTCTCCTTCCAGGACACATAGTCGCTGACGTTGATCACCTTGCTGAGGTCGGCGAACTTGTCCGCCTTGGTGTCGACCACTTCCTTGATACGGCCGACCTCGATGCCCTGGACATCGGACAGGCCACTACCGGAGTTCAGCTCCTGGAGCAGCTTGGGGTAGTAGACCTTCTCATCAGCGGTGACGTCTTCCTTGACCGTGATGTTCGGGTGCAGCTTGTGGTACTGGGCGAAGAGCCCGGCCTCCTTGTAGCCGAACTGCCCGTAGTCCGCGACGGTCAGGGTGATTTTCCCGTTCGCGTCGGAGCTCTTGCCCGAGTCCGACGAGCCGCTGCTGCAGCCGGCCAGCAACAGGGCGGTGGCCGTCAGGCCCGTGGTGGCGAGGACCGCGGCTCTGCGGCGGCGACCGCCGGCGGTGCGGGTGATGCGCATTCCACTACTCCTTGGTCCGTACGGGCAGCCCGTGCGATGCGGGAGCGATATGGGAGCGCTCCCATGCGCTGATGCCGGAAGGTTGCTGCCTTGGAGGGGTGGGTATCAAGAGTTGAAGACGGTTCCGTTGCCCGAGCGTGTCCCGCACGTCACGAGAACGTGTCCGGCACGGCTCTTGCCACGGGCGGACCGTCGTCAGAGCGGGATCAATTCCTGCAGCTCAGCGCGGTAATGAACGCAGAATGCCCGGCTGCGGTGCCGAAAGGGGCCGGGCCGGGACCGGGAGCGCGGGCGTACACCGAAAGGTGAACGGAGGCTGGGAGAGGGGACCGTCCCGGACGGGCCGCGCCTTTTTTTAGCGAAACAGCGAACGCCCCGGCCGGGTGGGGGGTGAGCCGGCCGGGGCGTCCGTCAGGAGGCGGCGTCAGCTGTTCGCGGCGAACGCCTTGGTGAACGCCAGCTCGTCCTGGACCACGGACGAACACGTCGGGTCGGCCGAGTTCTTCGCACCGCCGGGGCACTCCTTGTCCCGTGCGCCGGACCACATCGAGAGCCGCGCCAGGCCCTTCGCCTTGGCGAACCCGGCCAGCTTCTTCGCGTCGTCCACCGTGAACTTCTCGGTGTTGACGTCGTTGACGCCGATCATCGGCGTGACCGCGACGGCCTTCCAGGCAGCGGCGTCCGAGAGCCCGAGCACCCCCTTGATCTGGGCCTGCGTGGCGGTCGCCGCCTGGGTGGCGTAGTCGCCCATGTCACCGCTGTACGAGGCCCCGTAGTCCATCGCCATGATGTTGACGGCGGAGATGTCGACGCCGTTCTTCTTCGCGTTGGCGACGAGATCCACGCCGGGCTGGGTCAGCCCCTCGGGCATCACCGGCAGCGTGAACGAGACGTCGAGCCCCGGGTGGGACTTCTGGAGCTGCGCGATGGCCTGGGCGCGCCGGGTGTTGGCCGCGGTGTCCGGCAGTGCACCGCCCTCGATGTCGAAGTCGACCTTGGTGAGCTTGTAGGTGTCGATGACCTTGCCGTACGCGGCGGCCAGCGCGTCGGCGGACGTACAGGCCGCGCCCAGCTCGGTGCCGGAGGCCCCGCCGAAGGACACCCGGACGTCGCCGCCCTTGGCCCGCAACCCACTGACCTGCGAGGCCACCTTGTCGTCACCGAGGCCCGTGGTACCGCCCCAGAGCGGGGCGCAGCTGCCGCCGGAGGTGATGAAGGCCAGGTTGAACTCCTTCACGCCGGTCTTGGTCACGGTGTCGAGCAGGTTGTACGCGGGGTAGAGCGAGGTGTCGATGTACGGGGCGAAGCCCGCGCCGGACGAGGTGCCCGTTCCGGCGCCGGTGGTCCTGGTGGGCGTGGGTGCGGGCTTCGACGATGCGGTTGCCGTGGGCCTGGCCGACGGCTGCGGCGCCTTGGACGGGTCGGCCGGCCGGGACGGCTCGGCGGGCCGGCCGCTCGGCGCGGGCGCACCGCCGGTGTCCACCGAGCACTTGGCACCGTCGATGACACAGCCGGTGGGGTCGCCGGCGGTGGCGCCCGACGACGTGACGAAGCCGATGGTGAGGGACTTGCCCGCGGCGATACCCGCCTTGTCCCACTTCGCAGGCCGCACGGTGACGTGCTGTCCGTCGACCGTGGACTCGGCGTTCCAGAGCGAGCTGAGCCTGGTGCCCGCGGGCAGGTCGAACTCCAGCTTCCAGTCGGTCAGCGCCTTGCCCGCGGCGCTGCTGACGACGTACTGGCCGGTGTAACCGCCGTGCCAGTCACTGGTCTTGCTGTAGGCGGCGCCCACGTCGGCGGCGTGCGCCGTGCCGGTCAGTGCGAACGCGCCGCCCCCTGCGACGGCTGCGGCCACCACCGCACCCATCGCCTTGGTCTTGCCGCTCACCTTGCGCCGGTGGGTCGTCGTACTCATGCCGTGCCTGCCTCTGCGTTACGGAAATGGGGGGTGTGGCAGCACGCTAGCGATTCCGAACCGGACAATTGGGCAGTTCAGGAAGGAAGCCGAGGATCTTAGGGTGGGCTTAAGGAAGACAAAGGGAGCGGTTAATCCGGGTGGATGGAGGGGGGCGCCACTGTCCCGGATCAGCCCGGTACCGACCCCCGGAGCCCCCCGCGCCTGCGGCCCCTTACCCGGTGGCCGTGAGCAGGCAGCGCACGGCCGCCGTCGAGGGCGATCCACAGCCGGACCTCGGTGCCGCCGAGGACCGAGCGGCCGATCCGTACGTCGCCGCCGGTCGACTCGGCGACCCGGCGCACGATGTCGAGGCCGAGACCCGTGGAGCCGGTCCGTCCACCGCTGTTGCCGCGCGTCAGGGCGGCCGCCGGGTCGGCGATGCCCTCACCGGCGTCCGACACGAGCACGATGACGGCGTCCTCCGCATGGTGCACGTCCACCGAGAAGGGGGTGCCCTCGGGGGTGTGGCGGAAGACGTTGCCGAGCAACGCGTCGAGCGCGGCGGCCAGTTCGGAGCGTACGACCGGGATGCGGGCCGTCCGGCCCACGCCCGCCAGCCGTACCGTACGGCCCTCGTCCTCCGCCAGCGCCGACCAGAAGGCCATCCGTTCGCGGATCACCTCGGAGGCGTCGCAGCCCGCGGCCACGCTGTGCGCCCCCTGGGGCCGCGGTCGCTGTTCGCGGGCCGTGCGGATGATCGTGTCGACCTCCCGCTCCAGCTTCTCGACGGCCGCGCGGGTCTGCTCGGCGGCCGGTCCTTCACCCAGCGAGGCCGCGTTGAGCCGCAGGACCGTGAGCGGGGTGCGCAGCCGGTGCGAGAGGTCGGCGGCCAGTTCGCGTTCGTTGTCCAGGAGTTGGACGACCTGGTCGGCCATCGAGTTGAACGCCACGGCGGCCGAGCGCAGTTCGACCGGGCCCTCCTCGATGACCCGTACGGACAGCCTGCCCTCGCCCAGGTCGTGCGCCGCCCGCGCGAGCCGCTGCGCGGGGCGCACCATCCGTACGCCCAGCCGGTCGGCCACCGCGACCGAGCCGACGACCAGCCCGATACCGACGCCCGCGAGAACCAGCCAGGCGGTGCCGACGCCGTTGGAGACCTCCCCCTGCGGTACGTACACCTCGACGACCGCGATCCTCCCGGTGGGCAGCGCGGTCGGCTGGAGGAGCACGGAGCCGCCGGGCACCGCGGTGATCACGGCCTGGCGGCGGGCCGCCTCGACGTCCTTGGCCGCTGCCCGCCCGTGGCCGGTCTCGGTCGGCCGGCTGCCCGGTTCACCCGACGCCGGCACATGGATGGCGACGCGGCCTGCGGCGCCCGCCGGGGTGGAGGCGACCGCCTTCTCCAGCGCGAGGCGGTCGGTGGTGATGGAGAGGGTGGGGGCGAGGGCCGACGCGTTCCGCTCGGCGCCCGCGAACGCCCGGTCACTGGCCATCTCCTTGATGACCAGACCGAGCGGAATGGCGAAGGCCACCACGACCATGGCGGTGGCGGCCAGCGCCACCTTGACCAGGGCCCACCTCATCGGGGCGGCTCCAGCTTCACCCCGACACCCCGGAGTGTGTGCAGATAGCGCGGGCTCGCCGCGGTCTCGCCGAGTTTCCGGCGCAGCCAGGAGAGATGGACGTCGATGGTCTGGTCGTCACCGTACGACTGCTGCCACACCTCGGCGAGCAGCTCCTTGCGCGCGACGACCACACCGGGACGTCCGGCGAGGAAGGTCAGCAGGTCGAACTCCCGCCGGGTCAGATCGAGCCGCGCCCCGTCCAGCTCCGCCTGCCTGCGCAGCGGATCGACGCAGAGCCCGCCGACGCGGATGAGCCGCGGCGGCGGCCCGACGCCGGAGCTGCCGCGGGAGCGGCGCAGCACGGCCGCCATCCGGGCCGCCAGATGCTCCACGGAGAAGGGCTTGGTGAGGTAGTCGTCGGCGCCGTCGTTCAGCAGCCGTACGATCTCCGCCTCGTCGTCCCGCGCGGTGGCGATGATCACCGGTACGTCAGTGATGCCGCGCAGCATCTTCAGCGCTTCCGCCCCGTCGAGATCGGGCAGACCCAGATCGAGAATGACCAGGTCAAAGCCGATATGGGCCACCTCACGCAGCGCCTCTAGGGCCGTGCCGACGCTCCGTACGGTGTGGGAGGCCTCGGTGAGGTGCCGGATGAGGGCGGAGCGTACGAACTGGTCGTCCTCGACCACGAGCACACTTGCCATGGGCGGCACCGTACGCCATTCGGGGGTGCTCGGTGGCCGTCTCACCGTGTCACGACATCGATGGGGCGGGTGGGGCAGTATGGCGCGATGATCCGGCGACTGACACAGGCCCTGGCATGGTCGCTCGCCACCGGTGCGGCGACGACGCTGACCTGGTGGGGGGTCCATTCGGTGATGGCGGGCACGGCCTACGACCTGCCCCGGGCGCTTCCCGTGGCGGGGAGCCCGGAGCTGCTCTCGTCGGCGACCCAGCGGCCCGAGGAAGCGGATTCCGCGTCCCCGGGGGCGGGGCAGCCACCGGAGGGCGGGTCGTCCTCCCCCGCACATTCGTCCCGGAGCGCTTCCCCGCCGTCATCCGTACCGTCCCACTCGGCGCCGGGTCCCGCTTCGCCGCCCTCTTCGGGTTCTTCCGGTACGTCCGGTACATCAGGTTCATCCGGTGACGTACGGAGCTATACGTCCTCCGGTGGCCGGGTCGTCTTCGAGCTGGGCGCGACCTCGGCGGGTCTGGTGTCGGCGACGCCTGCGGACGGCTATCAGATGCAGGTCTGGAAGCAGCCGGAGTGGATCCGGGTGACGTTCACCCAGGGGCAGCGGTCGGTGTCGGTGTTCTGCACATGGAACGGGCACAAGCCGTCGGTCCAGGTGGACGACAGCTGAGGGGCACCGGGGGGCGCTGCGTCTGCCGGGCCGTCGGCTACCCGAAGACCGCAGGCGGCGGTGGAGGTGACGGCTCCGCGTCCGCGTCCCGTACCGGCTTCGCCCCGCCCGTGAAGTCCGTGAGGCCCCGGCCGTGTTCCAGCCGCCCCGCGTGCCCGTCCCCCGCCACCCGGCGGGTCAGCTCGGCGATGGGCAGCGGGAGCGCCGACCCCACCAGTACGGCGTTCCCGAATCTCCGGCCGCGCAGTACCGCAGGCTCGGCCGCCAGGGCCAGTTCGGGGAAGGTGGCTGCCGCGGTCGCGATCTGGCCGCGCAGATACGTCAGTGGCGGCCCGTCCGTGAGGTTCGCCGCGTACCAGCCCTCCGGCTTCAGCGCCCTGCGGACCTCGGTGAGGAACTCCGTACTGGTGAGATGCGCGGGGGTGCGCGCACCGCTGAAGACGTCGGCGACGACCAGATCGGCCCAGCCGTCGGGGATCTTCGCGAGTGCGGCGCGGGCGTCGGTGGAGCGGACGCGAATCCGGGCGCCGGGGTCCGGCGGCAGCACCCGGCGCACCAGCTGGACCAACAGGCCGTCGACCTCGGCGATCTGCTGGGTGGAGCGGGGACGGGTCGCCGCGACGTAACGGGCCAGGGTGAACGCCCCGCCGCCCAGATGCACGACGTGCAGCGGCTGCCTGGGCGGTCCCGCGAGGTCGATGACATGACCGAGCCTGCGCTGATACTCGAAGTCGAGGTAGGTGGGGTCGTCGAGGTCCACATGGGACTGCGGGGCGCCGTCGATCAGCAGGGTCCAGGCGCGCGGGCGGTCGCGGTCGGGCCTGAGTTCGGCGATCCCGCCGTCCACCTGCTCGACGACGGACTCCGGTGCGGAACGGCCCTGCCGCTTGTTCTTCGCCACTCCCCCAGTATCGCGTGCCCCTGTCGCGTCCTTCCGTACCGAGTTCCCGTACCGAGTTCCCGTACCGCGACAGCGCTCAGCGACAGCGCTCAGCGAGCCAGGCTGCTCACTGGCGGCTGCTTCACCGGCGGTTGTCCGCCGCCTCGATCAGCCGTGCCGCCTCGCCGAGCGCCGCCCTGAGCACCGAAGGGTCGGTGACCGGCGCCGACTCGGGCGGCAGCAGCCAGCCGGTGCCCCGGACCGGCGGCTCGTCGGGGATCCGCAGCCCGCGCCCGTTGGTCTGCGTACACGCGCTGCCCGGCAGGTCCCAGCCGTCGGCCGTGCCGGGCGGCACCAGGAAGCCGAGGGTGTCGCAGGCGCCGTCGTGCAGGACGGGGCCGACTCCGGCCGAGTCCGCTCCCCTGCGCAGGATGTCCACCGCCTCAAGTCCCTGCCGCGCGGGGACCGTCACCAGATCGCACGGTTCGCCCACACCGTCCGGCGGTGCGCTGAACTCCTGACTGGGTGTGTGCCGGGCGGTCGTTCTCGAACCGCTCATCTCGATACCGGTCTCCAACAAGGCAACCCCTCCTCGTTCTCCGCAAGGTTCAACGCCTGCGGACGTCAAGGGCTACGGCGCAGCACCGCCGTAAAGGATGGCAGTTCATGGCAAATCGCGGGTGAGATATCCCTTTTGTAGCTATACCGGCAGTGTGTGTCTCATCACAGACGGTACGTTTTGCGCGCCGGAGCGGTCCGGGCCGGCAGCACCATCCGCCAGAGAGGGCTCGGCCATGGCGACGTCACGGGAGGTACGCAACCCGGCTTTCCGGCAGTTGCGCGGACAGCGCTCGCCCGGTGAGTTCGCGTCGGCGATCCGCCGGGCCGCGCGCGAGATCGGCGAGCAAGTCGCCTGTGACGCACGGTACATCGGGCGCGTCGAGGCCGGCGAGATCCGCTGCCCCAATTACGCGTACGAGCGGGTCTTCCTGCACATGTTCCCCGGTTCGACCCTGAAGGACCTGGGGTTCTCGGACCGGGGAGCGGTACGTGGCCGGGGCCTGTGTCCCGGCGCCGAGCAGCCGTCCCAGTTCCACACCGGCCAGATCGACACCGGCCAGATCCACACCAGCCAGTCCCACACCAGCCAGAACAACGAGGAGAGCGACGTGCTGCGTCGCGCATTCATGGCCGGCGGTTCCGCCGCTCTGGCCGCCGTCTCACTGGGCCTCGGCCCGGCCCCCGTACCGTCCCAGCGCCGTGTCGGCGAGGCGGAGGTGAGCGCCGTCGAGGCGGCCGTACGGCAGATCCGGCTGCTCGACGACCGGCATGGCGCCGCCGGTCTCTACCAGCGGGCGGCGCAGCCGCTGGCAGCCGCGTACGCCCTGCTCGACGCGGGCACCGCCCGCCGGACCACGGCCAACCGGCTGCACGCGGGCGCCGGTGAACTGGCCATCTCCGTGGGATGGCTGGCGCACGACTCGGGCCGCTTCGACGACGCGCGGTCGCACTACGCGGAGGCCCTGGCGACCGCGCGGGTCTCCGGCGATCCCGCGCTGGAGGCGCACGCCTTCTGCAACACCGCGTTCCTGGCGCGGGACGCGGGGCGCCCGCGCGAGGCGGTGCGGGCCGCGCAGGCCGGGGAGCGCGCCGCGAAGCAGCTGTCGTCGCCCCGGCTGCTCTCGCTGCTGACCCTGCGGGAGGCGGGCGGCTGGGCGGGTCTTGGCGACCGTACGGCCTGTTCGGACACGCTGGTACGGGCCAAGTCCCTCTTCGCGCAGGGCACATCGGACGCCGATCCGGAGTGGATGAGCTTCTTCGTCGAGGCGGAGCTGGAGATGCTGGAGGCGCAGTGCTGGTCGGCGCTGAGCGACTGGCCGCGCGCGGCCCAGCACGCCGAGCGCGCGGCGGAGCTGCAGGATCCGCACTTCGCCCGCAACCTGGCGCTCTACCGCGCGCAGCTCGCCGACGACCTGGCCAGGGCCGGCGCTCCCGACCGGGCGGCGGCCGCCGGACACCAGGTGCTCGACCTGCTGGACCAGGTCCAGTCGTCCCGTATCCAGGCGATGCTCGCGGGCACGGCCCGCAGGCTGCTGCCGGAGCGCCGGGCGGCCGGGGTGCCGGCCTTCCTGGAGCGGCACGCGTCGACTCCGCGGCTGGTCTGATCGGTTCCGGAGGACCGGCCTGAGCGGTTCGTTCCGAAGGGCAGGCCTGAGCGGAGGCGTTACGGCTCCAGGTGCCCGGTGTCGTTCCACCGCTCGACCGCAGGGGCGTCGTACGCCCAGCCCAGCACCGAGAGCGACGCCGGGGCCAGCCGGATCCGGGCGCCGAACGTCAGGTCGTAGCCGAGCCAGCGTGCGGCGAGCGCCCGCAGGATGTGGCCGTGCGCGAAGACCAGGACGTCGCGGCCGCCGGTACGGATCCGGTCGACCGTCTCATCGGCGCGCGCGGTGACATCGGCCACGGACTCACCGCCGGGAGCGCCGTCGCGCCAGATGAACCAGCCGGGACTGACCGCCTGGATCTCGGCCGGGGTGAGTCCTTCGTACGCCCCGTAGTTCCACTCCAGGAGCGTGTCCCACTCCTCCGCGCGGTCGGCGAACCCGGCAAGTGCGCATGTCTCGCTCGCCCGTAGCAGTCTGCTGGTGAGCACCCTGGCGTCCGGCACCGCGTCCCACGGCGACCTGTGCAGCCGCTCGCCGAGCAGCTTGGCCCCCTCGCGTCCCTCGTCGAGCAGCGGGATGTCCGTCCTGCCGGTGTGTTTCCCGGACAGCGACCATGCGGTCTGTCCATGCCGGACCAGCAGCATGCGGGGTGCCATGACGGTCTCTCCTCCGTGCGGTGATGCTTCTCCCATCATCGCGTACCGGTTCCGGGAGCAACCCGGCGGACGGCTCCGGCGTCACTCCTACCGTGCCCCGGCAAAGAGGGGCCGCCTGAACTCGTCATTCCATACGCCCTATGGTGGTACGCCGGGTGACAGGCCCCGTTTGAACAGACGATGGAGAGCATTCGGATGCCGTACACCGCGAACCGTGACCGGCCACGCTGGTGGGCAGAGCTCCTAGTGATCGCTGTCGTCTACACCGCGTACTCGTCGGGCCGGCTGCTCGCACGCGGCAGCACCGAGGACGCGGTCCATCACGGTCTTTCGCTGCTGCGCGCCGAGAAGTTCCTGCACATCAACATCGAGCACCCGCTGAACAGGCTGTTCACGCACACCCCGGCCATCGGGATACCCGCCGACTTCGCCTATGCCTCGCTGCATTACCTGGTGACACCGGGCATCCTCATATGGCTCTTCCACCGCCGCCCCGCCCAGTACCGCATGGCGCGCACCTGGCTGATGGTCTCCACCCTGCTCGGCCTGATCGGCTTCACGCTGACCCCGACCTGTCCGCCGCGGCTGCTCGACCATGCCGAGGGTTTTGTCGACACGATGGCGCAGTACAGCTCGTACGGCTGGTGGGGCGACGACGCGAGTGCGCCGCGCGGACTCGGCGGGATGACCAACCAGTTCGCCGCGATGCCGAGCCTGCATGTGGGGTGGGCGCTGTGGTGCGGGGTGATGCTGTGGCGCCACGGCCGTACGCCGCTGGCCCGAATACTCGGGGTGGTCTACCCGTTGACCATCACTTTCGTGGTGCTGGGCACGGCCAACCACTATCTGCTCGACGCGATCGCGGGGGTCGCGGTGATGGGTGTGGGGCTGCTGCTCGCCCGGCCCGTGGTGCGCTCGGCCGACCGAATACGGGACCGGTTCTCCTCCCGTGCGGCTGTCGGTCCGTCCCCGATTGTCGGTGCCGGGTGCAAGACTTCCCCGGGTGAGCGATTCCCCGGGCAGCGGACCTCCTCCGCCTCTTCCGCGTCAGCAGGCGACACCGCAGGCGACACAGTCGACGACGGCACTCCGACAGCGGCTCGCTGAGCTGCGGGGCCCGTCTGTCGCGCCGCAGCCGCTGGACGCCCGCGCGCTGGCGGCCCTCGCGGCCAACCCCGGCTGCGAGCGGCGTGCGCTGCTCGACGGCGCCGGGGTGAACAAGACGGTTCTCGCACAGGCCCTCGGCTCCCCTTCGGCCTTCGGCCAGTCCCAGTTCGCCTTCATGCGGGGCAATGCCTTCGAGGCCAGGGTCAAGGCCGACGGCGGCGCCGACCTGATGCGGCTCCTCGCGGAGCACATGGGCACGGCCGAACCGGTGGACGTGGCGGTCCCCGATCTCACGGCGGCGGGCCCCGAGGGCCGCGCCGCCCGCACGGCGCTGGCACTGCGTGAGGCCACGGAGGCCGGCGGGTGGACCCTGTTCGACCACCCGATGCTGGCGCTGGAGGTGGCGGGCTCGCCCGCCTATCTGGAGCCGGACGCGGTGGTGGTGGATCCGGCCGGGCGCTGGACGGTGATCGAGATCAAGTCGTTCCCGATGATCGACGGGTCGGCGGACGCGGCGAAGGTGGGGGCGGCCGCCCGGCAGTCCGCGGTGTACGTGCTGGCGCTGGAGCGGATCGCGGCGCACGTCAACCGCGCGGACAGTTCGGACAGCTCAGAGACAAGGGCGGACAGCTCGGACAGCGCAGGCGAGGCCGGCAAGGCAGGCAGCGCAGGCACCGCATCGGTGCACGACCGGATCCTGCTGGTGTGCCCCAAGGACTTCTCCAACCTGCCGACAGGCTCGGCCGTCGACGTACGCAAGCAACTCGCGGTGACCCGGCGTCAGCTGGCCCGGCTGACCCGTATCGAGGACATCGCGGCGGCCCTGCCCGAAGGCACCACCTTCGACCCGGGTCTGCCGCCCGCCGAGCTCACGGCGGCGGTCGAATCGGTCGGCGCTGCGTACGCCCCGGAGTGCCTGGCCGCGTGCGAGCTGGCCTTCCACTGCCGAGGCCGGGCCCGTGACACCGGCGCGGTGGAGGCGCTGGGCCGGGGGGTCCGCGGCGAGCTGGGCGGGCTGACGACGGTCGACGCGGTGCTGGCCGCGGCGCACGGGGAGCAGGGCGATCCGTCGGACCCGACGGTGGCGGCGCTGCGCAGGGCCGCGGCGCTGCGGGCGGAGGCACTGGCAGAGGCGCCGCAGCCGGTTCTGCAGCAGACAGCCGGCCAGCAGCCGGTGCATCAGCAGCCAACGCCTCAGCAGGAAGGCTCGCCGGTATGTCGCTGATCAGTACGCTCGCCCGGCTGGAAGCCGTACGGTCCGGCCGTGCGGAGCCCACCGCGACCGTCCGGCACCGCCATCTCTCCGCGCGCCCACTGGTGTTCGTCCCCCTCACCACGGCGGGTGAGGCCGGCGCCCCGCTCGGGGCGCTCGTCGGGACGGACCCCGCGGAGCCGAGGCTGCTGGTCGTGGCCCAGCCGCGCGACCGGGATCTGCGGTTCGCGTTCCTGGCCGAGCTGGCCGAGGCCGTCCTGCCGTACATCGACGGGTACGCCGACGACGTGGAGGCCGCCGAGCGCTCCGAGACCGACCCGGAGACCAAGAAGAAGGTCAAGGTCGAGACCGAGCTGTGCGCGGACGCCCCGCAGTTGATCGTGCCGGGCCGGGCGGGCATCGACTTCGTCCGGCTCCTCGGACGGTCGATGCGCTTCCGGCGTACGGCTGACGAGGATCCGGAGACGCCCTACCCGGCGCCGCCCCGCGTCCCGCTGCTCGGCCGCTGGCTGACGCACTACGGTGAGCGCGCCCGGGTCCCCGGGTCCTCGCTGCTGCTCGCCGCGACCGACCTGCTGAACCGTCACTGGGCCACCGGCCAGAGCAGCCTGGAGGACCAGCACCTCGGCGCGCTGCTCGCCTGGATCGACCCGGCAGACGGGACGTCCGGGGCCGAGGCCGCGCTCCGGGCCGAGCTGGGCCGCGACCGGGACGGGCAGCTGCTCTGCCCGCCCGCCGGGCCCGCCACCGATCCGGCTTTCGACAACAGGCTGCTGGCCCCGGCGGTGGAACGGTACGACGCGGCGCGTTCGGCACTGGCCGCCGCCGAGGACGGGCCGGCGGCCGACGACCGGCTCGGTGAGCTGACAGCCGCCGAGCGGGAGATCCGCAGGCTGCTGGCCGGGCAGCTCCGGCCCACCTGGGACGCCGTGTGGCACGGGCTCGGGCTGCTGCGCGAGCTGCCCGAGGGGGCCAGGGCGGGCGAGCGGTGGACCCGGGACCGCTGGTCGTTCACCGGCCACCGGGACCGGGTGCGGGCGGGCGAGCCGCCGCAGCCGCGCCGGGACGACGCGGTGACGGCGGCGCAGAAGCTCGCCACCCGCGAGACCGCGCAGACGCAGCTGGAGGCACAGGAGGCCCTGGACGACCCGCTGGTGATGGCGGGGCGGCGGCTCGCCGGTGAGGCGTTCGCCGGTGAGGTGACGGAAGTGGTGATGGCGTGGAGCGAGTCGAAGCGCCCGAGCCCCCGCCCCCTGGTGACGCTCCGCACGGAAGACACACCGCACATCGGGGAGCGCGCCAAGGTCCACCGCGCGCTTCCGGGCGACCCGCCGAAGGCGCAGACGGCCGAGTTCGTGCGGTACGAGGAGGACGGCTCCGTGGTGCTGCGGCTGACCAACGGCATGGGCCGCGCCAGGGAACCGGCACCGGGGACCGTGCCGGAGAAGGGTGACCGGCTGTGCTGGACGCTGTTCGAGCACAGCTCGCGGGGCGGGCCCGAGCTGCCCGCGCAGGAGGACACCCCCTGGACACACGGCGGCCCACCGGGCGCCGCCGGCCCGTCGGACGGCTCGTCCACGGTGTCCGGCGCGGCTGCTGTGTCCGCGGCCTCCGCTGCATCCGGCCCTGAGACGAGCCCCGATCCCGTCACCCCGGAGGACCTGCTGTGACCTTCGACCCCGGCGCGGAGGCGGCCCGTGCGACGCGGGCGATCCTCGACGACACGCTGAACGGCACCGCTCGCGGAGTGGTGGTCGACTCCCCGCCGGGCGCGGGCAAATCGACGCTCGTGGTGCGCGCGGCCCGTGAGCTGGCCGCCGCCGGACGGCCGCTGATGGTGGTCGCGCAGACCAATGCCCAGGTGGACGACCTGGTCATCCGCCTTGCCGGGAAGGACCCCGAGCTGCCGGTCGGCCGGCTGCACAGCAGCGACCCCGACCCGTACGACAAGGCGCTGGACGACCTGCCGAACGTCCGCAAGTCCGCCAAGGCGGCGGATCTCGCCGGGCTCGACGTGGTGATCTCGACGGCCGCGAAGTGGGCGCATGTGAAGGGCGTCGAGCCCTGGCGGCACGCGATCGTGGACGAGGCGTACCAGATGCGCTCGGACGCCCTGCTGGCTGTGGCCGGGCTGTTCGAACGGGCTCTGTTCGTGGGCGACCCCGGCCAGCTCGACCCGTTCAGCGTGGTCGGCGCCGAGCAGTGGGCCGGGCTGGCGTACGACCCGTCGTCCAGCGCGGTCTCGACCCTGCTCGCGCACAATCCGGAGCTGCCGCAGCACCGGCTGCCGGTCTCCTGGCGGCTGCCCGCGTCGGCGGCGCCGCTGGTCTCGGACGCGTTCTACCCGTACACGCCGTTCCGCAGCGGTACGGACCATGGGGACCGGCGGCTGACCTTCGGGGTGGCGTCGGACGGTTCGGGCCCCGACCGGGTGCTGGACGAGGCGGCGGAAGCGGGCTGGGGTCTGCTCGAACTTCCCGCCCGGCACACACCGCGTACGGACCCGGAGGCGGTACGGGCGGTGGCCCTGGTGGTCCGGCGGCTGCTGGACCGCGGTGGCGCGGCGGTGAGTGAGCAGTCGCCGGATCCGGTGCCGTTGACGGCGGACCGTATCGCGGTCGGTACGGCCCACCGCGATCAGGCGGCCGCGGTCCGGTCGGCGCTCACCGAGCTCGGGGTGACGGGCGTGGCGGTCGACACGGCCAACCGCCTCCAGGGCCGGGAGTTCGACGTGACGGTGGTTCTGCATCCGCTGTCGGGCCGCCCGGACGCGACGGCGTTCCATCTGGAGACGGGCAGGCTCTGCGTCCTGGCGTCACGGCACCGGCACGCCTGCATCGTGGTGTGCCGGGAGGGGGTGGCCGGGCTGCTCGACGAGCACCCGTCGACGGAGCCGGTGCAGCTGGGAGTGACGGTGAAGTTCCCTGACGGCTGGGAGGCGAACCACGCGGTCCTCGCCCATCTCGCGGAACACCGGGTGACGTACCGGCCGCTGTGACCGCCGGACGGAGTCCGGCACGCCGCCGCAGGCGGCCGAAGACACAGCCCTGACGGCTGGGAGGCGAACCACGCGGTCCTCGCCCATCTCGCGGAACACCGGGTGACGTACCGGCCGCTGTGACCGCCGGACGGAGTCCGGCACGCCGCCGCAGGCGGCCGAAGACACAGCCCTGACGGCTGGGAGGCGAACCACGCGGTCCTCGCTCATCTCGCGGAACACCGGGTGGCGTACCGGCCGCTGTGACGTGGTGCGGGGCGCTGCCGGGACGGCCTCTTGCGCGGGGCGGGACAATGGACGGTGGCCGGAATCCCACGGCGAGGATCCGACCACCGCACCACCCGGAGACCGGACCCGCCGGACCTCCGGGGAAGACGCAGTACGGCACAGCCGAACAGCACAGGCAGCACGGCACAGCAGGAGGCACACATGGCGGAGCCCGAACAACGCGAGCGGAAGCTGCGGCCTGCGCCGCTGCTCTTCGAGCCTTCCGATGCCACCGCCGACCCCGAGCACTTCTTCGACCTGGAGTCGATCGACGATCCGGCGGCGCTGCTCACCCGCGCCACCGAGCTGACACTGGCCTTCCGCGCGGCGACGGACCGGGCGGTCGAGTTCCAGGCGGTCGCCGCCGCGCAGCTCGCCGATCCGCGCCGCTTCGACCGGCTGACGGTGGCGGACATCGCCGAGCGCGCGCAGTGGACCGAGGACTACGCGAAGAAGATGGTCGAGTTCGGCCGGGACCTGCTGCGCGGAATGCCGACCTGACCAGCCGGCCGGCACACACCCGCCCACCGTGCCCCAGCCCGCCCAGCCCCCCGGGCATATGCCGATGGTCAGGGCCCGTCGGCAAGGCCGATGGGCAAGATACGCCTCCCCGCCCCTGCCTGTCCCGGTTTCTGCCAACCCAGCGGAACGGCACCCTCACTCCGGGTAGACCTGCCCGGTATGAGCGCATGGCAGCGAGACGACGACAGCACAGGAATCCGGTCCGGCAGAGGCTCCGGTCCTCGGGGCTCCGACATCCAGGGCTCAGGCATCCGAGGGGCGGGCATCAGCGGCTCGGGCATCAGCGGCTCGGGCCTTACCGGCTCAGGCATGAGCAGCCCCGGCACCAGCGGCTCCACGGCCGTCCGTTTCCCGGCCGAAAGGCCCTCCGCGGGGCTCGCGGCGCTCAGCCGGATCCTCGACGAGCAGATCGAACAGGGCGGGCAGCACGCCACAGCGGTCACCCCGGCCGGTGCGGGTTGGCTCGCCTCCGCCGCCCCGTACCCGCGCAGTGCGCTCTCGCTCTGGGAGTCCCGGCCCACCGCCCCGACCGTGCTGGACTGCGGCTCGGTCTTCGACGTGGTCAACGTCCCCGCGATCTTCGGCCGCCGGATGCTGGACACCCTGTGGTCGGAGGGCCCCGGATCGGGCCCGGTCGCGGGTCACCGGGGCCGGATGCTGCTCTTCGCCGCCCCGGGCACGGCCCAGCGGCTGCCGTCCCTGCTGCACTGGGAGGAGTGGGGCGACGCGGTGCCGCCGCTGCTCTGCCACGGCACCGGCGACGCGGTGACCGTACCGTCGCTGACCTCCTCCGTTCCCGGGTCGGGCCCGCGCTGGCTGGTGGCCCCCGACACCCGTCATCCCTGGCTGCCGGGGCCGGAGGTCATGCTCTGGGCCTGTGTCCGCGCGGCGCGTGCGGCGGCGGCACCGGCGACGAAGGCGGACGCCTTATCGATTTTTCCCCGCGCCGATCAGGGTGCTAAGGTCTACGACGTCAGCAGGCGCCGCTAGCTCAGTTGGTTAGAGCAGCTGACTCTTAATCAGCGGGTCCGGGGTTCGAGTCCCTGGCGGCGCACCGACAGAAGAAGCCCCTCGCGGAAGCGGGGGGCTTCTTCGTTGCGCACATCACGCACACCACCTCACACGACCGGCGTGATCTTGACCGTCCAGGCTCCCGACGGCGTACGGTCCGCCACCTCCACCTTCGTCCCGTTGCCGGGAACCGTGAACGTCTCCCCGACCCCGAGCGGCGCGTCGGCCAGCGGCGGGTAGACCGACTGCCCCCAGCAGCCCGAGCTGTGCGGATGGGTGTCGACCACCCGGACCGGGCCGTCACCTGAGGCCTGCTCCGCCGTCACCCGGTAGATGAGGATGCCCTCCGAGCAGGTTGACGCGTCGTTGCCGGCCGCCGTGCGCGCCTCCATGACGAGGGCGCTCTCCAGCCCGGTCCGCAGGACGATGAGCCGGGTCCCGGCCGTGTCGGTGCCGGGCGGCGGGGTCTCCTCCAGCGGTTCCAGCGTGTACATCCGGGCCTCGGTGCCGCGCACACAGCCGATCTGCCGCCGGTCCAGCCAGCCCAGCTTCCACTTCTGCCAGCCGAAGAAGTCGGGGGCCAGCCCGAACTGGCTACCCATGACGTCCCAGTCGCCCACATACGTGTCCCAGTCGCCCTTGTCGTCGGACGGGCGGTGGTAGAGGTCCGGCAGGTCGAGGACGTGCCCGGTCTCGTGGGCCAGCACATCGCGGTCCGGCGGGTGCCGCTCGAAGCCGGTGACGAAGCGCCGGATCTCCGTACCGTCGGCGTGCAGCGGGGTTTCCAGGTTGACCACCTTCGTGGCGTCCGAGTCGACACCCGGTGCGTCCGGGTCTGCGATCAGATAGACGAGGTCGTACTTGCTGAAGTCCACCGCCGGATCGGCCGCGGCCACCGCGTCCTGCAGATACGCGTCGCGCTCGTCCGCACTCCAGTCCCGCCGTATCGCGTACGCGGAGGCCGGCTTCGGCATCATCGTCCACTGCCGCATCGGGTGCGGCCGCAGGGTGAACTTCCCGTACGAGGCCCGCCGGAAGAAGGTGGTGGTCGAGGGGAAGTAGTCGGCCGCCAGCTCCTGCGGGGTGGTGTCCGGCGCGGACCCCGGGAAGGACAGGAAGATCATGACCGCGTTGAGCGCTCCGACCGGCCGGGGGTAGGCGGAGTTCCAGCTGTCGAGACCGACCGAGTGGTGGACGTCGGTGCGCGGCAGCGCGCACGGCCCCGCGCCGCCCACGGTCGCGACCGCCGGCCCCGCCACCAGGGACGTCGCGGTGAACGCCATGAACGAGACCAGGATGGCGGCGGCCTGCCGCAGACGGCGCCGGTCCACTCGCCCGGGCGCCTGCGGACGCTGCACGTGGACCTCCGGGTTCGGGGTGCGGGACACCCCACCCACCCTGGTCCGTTTATATGTTTATGTCCTGTCCAGCTGCCCCAGGCGAGTGATCGACCCGACACCCCGGTCCTTTACGGAAAGTCACAACCGATCACGTCAGAAAGACCCCGGACCACAGCCGCGCAGAAACGATCACCCTCGGGCGCGGGAAGGATCACTGTGCGCCAACGAGGCTGGAACGGTCCTTGCTTCAACCTCTATGATCGGCACACTTTCCCATGTGGACACGCGCATCCGGCGGTCCTCCACCACTCGGCCGACGAACCCCGGCCCCACCTGTTCGAGACGACTGCACCGCGGGAGCCAGCCGTGAACGGAACCCCTGAAGGACCGTCTCCGGTGCCGGGAACCGTCCGGCCACCGGTCACGGAGCGTCAGACCGTCGGCCGTACCGCAGCCGAGCTGCACGACTACCGCGCCGCCTTCAACACCGCACGGCTCGGTATGGCCGTCGTCGACCGCGAGGGACTGGTCGTCTCCGCCAACGCCGCGCTCGGCGGACTGCTCGGCACCGAGCCCGCGGCGCTGGCCAGGCAGGCCGCGGCCTGCCTCGTGGACCTCGCGGCTGACACCCGCACCTGGTACGCGTACCGCGAAGTGCTCCGGGGCCGCCGCTCCAGCTTCCGCTGCACCCGCCGTCTCAAGCACGCCGACGGCCACTCGCTCTGGGCCGAGGTCAGTGTCGCTCCTTTCCCTGACAGCTCCCAGGTGCTGCTCTCGGTCGCCGACGTCAGCGACCGGCGCGAACTCCGGGCCAGGCTGCGCCATCTCCAGATGCACGACCCGGTGACCCGGCTGCCCAACCGCACCCTGTTCTTCGAGCGGCTGTCGGCGGCGCTCGACCCGTCGGCGTGCGATCAGCCGGGCACCGGCCGGATCGGGCTCTGCTATCTGGACCTCGACGGCTTCAAGGCCGTCAACGACACGCTCGGCCACCGCTTCGGCGACCGGCTGCTCGGTGTCGTCGCCGCCCGGCTGACCCACTGCGCCGACCAGTCCGGTTACGGATGCGGCAGCGGCCATCTGGTCGCCAGGCTCGGCGGCGACGAGTTCGCCCTGCTGGTCGAGAACTCCACCGGTACGGACCAGCTCGCCGATCTGGCGGCCTCCGTACTGGCCGCGCTCCAGGAGCCGTTCGACCTCGGCGGCCAGCGGCTCTCGGTGTCTGCGTCGATCGGGGTGGTGGAGCGGCTCACCGAAGGCACCACCGCCACCGGCCTGATGCAGGACGCCGACACCACGCTGTACTGGGCGAAGGCGGACGGCAAGGCGCGCTGGACGCTCTTCGACCCGGAGCGCAACGCGCACCGGATGACCCGGCAGGCGCTCTCGTCCACGCTGCGGCCCGCCGTGGACGACGGTGAATTCGTGCTGGAGTACCAGCCGTTGGTGGATCTGGCGGACGGCGAGCTCAAGGGGGTCGAGGCGCTGGTGCGCTGGGACCATCCGCAGTTCGGCCGGCTGACGCCGAACCGGTTCATCGGGCTGGCCGAGGAGGACGGCTCGATCGTCCAGCTCGGCGCGTGGGTGCTGCGTACCGCCTGCCGGCAGGCGAGAACGTGGCAGCTCGAACACCCCTCCCGCCCGCCGCTGTTCGTGAGCGTCAACATCGCCGTACGGCAGGTGTGGGACTCCGATCTGGTCGCCGACGTCGCCGGGATTCTCGCCGAGACCGGTCTCGCGCCCGACCTGCTCCAGCTGGAACTGACCGAGTCGGCGGTGATGGGGTCGGCCGGGCGTCCCCTCCAGGCGCTCCAGGACCTCAGCGACATGGGCGTGCAGATCGCGATCGACGACTTCGGCACCGGCTACTCGAACCTCGCGTATCTGAGCCGGCTGCCGGTGTCCGTACTGAAACTGGACGGGTCGTTCGTCCACGGATTCCGCTATGACGCGGGCGCGCACCCGAACCCGGCCGACGAGATGATCGTCGAGGCGCTGGTCCAGCTCGCGCACCGGCTGGGGCTCACGGTCACCGCGGAGTGCGTGGAGACCGCGGGGCAGGCGACGCGGCTGCGCAGGATCGGCTGCGACACCGGGCAGGGTTATCTGTACTCACGGGCGGTGGCCCCGGAGGAGATCGGCGCCCTGGTGGCGGGCGCCGCCGCGCGGCGCCTGAGCTGACGCACCTGCTCCTGTCCGCGCTGCGGAAAGGGCCCGGTTACGTGAAAGGAGCCACTTCCGCGGAAAGGGCTCAGTGGGCGGTGAGGCCACCGTCGACCACGAGTTCGGAGCCGGTGACGAACGAGGACTCGTCGCCGGCGAGGAAAAGCATGGCCGAGGCGATCTCCTCGGCGCGGCCCGCACGGCGCATGGGGGTGCGCACGATGTCCGGTTGCTGGTCGCCCTGCTCGTCCAGGAGCTCCTGGATCATGGGCGTGGCGATGACACCCGGATGGATGGAGTTGACCCGTACCCCCTGGCGGGCGTATTCGACGGCGGCGGTCTTGCTCAGCAGGCGCACGGCGCCCTTGGACGCCTGGTAGGCGGCGGCGGCTCCGCTGCCCACGATCCCCAGGACGGACGAGGTGTTGATCACCGAGGCATTACCGGTGGAGCGGAGCAGGGGCATGGCGGCCCTCATACCGAGCCAGGTCCCCTTCTGGTTGATGTCGATGACCCGGTCCCACATCTCTTCCCGGGTGTCCTCGACACCCGGCCAGTCCACGATGCCCGCGAGGTTGACGAGAACGTCCAGCGTGCCGAACCGCTCGCGTACGGTGCTGAGCACTGTGTCCCACTCCTGGGCGGAGGAGACGTCCAGCACCGCGATCGCCACCTCCCCGCCGGCCCCCTCGATGCGCTGTGCCAGCGCGCTGAGGGGTTCCACGGCCACATCGGTGATGACCAGGCGGGCGCCTTCGCGGGCGAACAGCTCAGCGGTCGCCGCGCCGATCCCGCCCGTAGCGCCGGTGATCAGTGCGACCTTGCCGTCAAGTCGTTGTCCAGTCATGGTGGTGCTCTTCCTCTTTGATCGTGGTCTCGGTACAGCGGGGGGATGTCCGGTCAGGCGGCGGTGAAGCCGCCGTCGGCGGTGACAACCGCGCCCGTCATGAAGCTGGAGCGCGCCGAGGCGAGGAACCCGATGATCTCGGCGATCTCCTCCGGCTGCGCGACGCGGCCCAGCGGGTGTGCGGCGGCGAAGGAGCGCAGGTAGGCACGGCTGTCGTCACGGATGTTGTCGAGCAGGTCGGTCTCGATCACGCCCGGTGCCACCACGTTGGCCCGGATGTTGTGGGGGCCGCCTTCCAGGGCGATGACCTTCGTCAGCTGGGACAGGGCTCCCTTCGACGCGGTGTAGGCCGAGCCCTCGGGCAGCCCGACGGTGCAGGTGTAGGAGCCGACGTTGACGATCGCCCCGCCTCGTCCGTTCTCGCGCATCGTGCGGAACGCCTCCCGCGCATGGAGGAACGCGCCGCGGGCGTTGACGGCCATCAGGGCGTCCCAGTCCTCCGCAGTGGTCTCGGTGAACGGCTTGTTCAGCGTCCGCCCCGCGTTGTTGACCAGAATGTCCAGCCCGCCGAAACGCTCCCGGGCCAGTTCCACCGCCCGCAGGGCCGTGTCCTCCCGGGAGACGTCACCGACCAGGGTGGCCACGCCGTCGTACTCCGCGGTTAGGTTCTCCACCTCGGGCCGGATGTCCTCGGCCAGCACCCGCACCCCACGGGTATGCAGCCACGCCACAGTGGCTCTGCCCACGCCACGTGCGGCACCGGTCACCACCGCCACCGTGTCGCGCAAGGCGTCGTCACCCGGCACGGTACGCCGTCCGGTGTCTGTCGCCATCTTTGTTCTCCCTGTCAGAGGCTCTGCTGAGGTCTGCGGGTGGACGGAAGCAGTGCCTTGGCGGCATCGCGCGCCGTCCCCTCACCCGAGTCTGGGCGTCCGGCCGGCCGCCAACCAGGACGTCCGCCGCCTGGGTGTGCGGCACCCAGGCAGCACCTCGCAGGTATCGCCTACGCTGGGGATATGTCTGACAACGCCCTGGGAGACTTCCTGCGCGCCCGGCGCTCCGGCCTGCGGCCCGAAGACGTCGGCATGGCGAGCTATGGCGTACGCAGAGTCGCCGGGCTGCGCCGCGAGGAAGTCGCGGTTCTGGCCGGAGTGAACGCCGACTACTACACCCGGCTCGAACAGGGCCGCGAGCGCCACCCCTCTGCCCAGGTCCTTGACGCCCTCAGCCGCGCCCTGCACCTCGACACCGACGCCCGCGCGCACGCCCACCAGCTGGCCGGCACCGCACCGGCCTACCGGCCGGCGCAGCAGCGGGACGTGGTCAGCGCGGCACTGCGCCAGCTCATGGACGGGTATCCGAACACCCCTGCGTTCGTCCTCAACAGCGCCTTGGACATCCTGGCCGGCAACGCTCTGGCCGACGCCCTGTACTCGCCTTTCGACCCCGCGGACAACCTCGCCCGTATGACCTTCCTCGACCCCGCAGGCCGGGACTTCTACGCCGACTGGGAACGGAGTTCACAGGCCACCGTGGCCAACCTGCGCCAGGCGGCCGGCCTCGATCCCGACAACCCCCGGCTGCGTGTGCTCATCGAGGTACTGACCGAGCAGAGCGCCGACTTCGCCGCCCTGTGGCGGGCGCACACCGTGCGCGGCAAAACCCGGGACGCCAAACAGCTCAATCACCCCGACGTCGGTCCGCTCACCCTCACCTACCAGGCCTTCGACGTCCGCGACGCACCCGGCCTGCAACTCGTCATCTACCACGCCGAACCCGGCAGCCCCAGCGCCCAGGCGCTCTCCCTGCTCGGCACCATCGGCGCCACGCGGCGGCAGACAGCGCAGGGCCCGCCGGCCCGGTAGACAGCCCCAGCCGGCCGGACAGGGCCTTACCCGGGCAGCCCGTACGCGTCCGCGATCAGCTCGTACGAGCGCAGCCGCGCCTCGCCGCCGTGCGCGTTGGCCGTGATCATCAACTCGTCGGCGCCCGTGCGCTTCTGGAGGTCGTCGAGACCGGAGCGGACCTCGTCGGCGGTCCCGGTGATGATGTTGCTGAGCCAGCCGTCCACGAACTCCCGCTCCATCGGGCTGAATTCGTACGCGGCCGCCTCTTCGGGCGTCGGCACGAGCCCCGGCCGACCGGTGCGCAGCCGGACCATCGACAGCGCGCCGGTGAGGATCTGCCGGTGGGCCTCCTTCTCGTCGTCGGCCGCGAGGGCGGCGACGCCGATCACCGCGTACGGGCTGTCCAGCACCGCCGACGGCCGGAAGGTCTCGCGGTAGAGGTCGAGCGCCGGGATGGTGTTCTGCGCCGAGAAGTGGTGCGCGAAGGCGAACGGCAGCCCGAGCGTGCCCGCGAGCCGTGCGCTGAAGCCGGACGAGCCGAGCAGCCACACCGGCGGCCGGCCCGCCGGGCCCTGGACCGGTCCCGGCACGGCGTGGATCCGGGCGTACCGGTGGCTGTCCGGGAAGCTGTCGTCCAGGAACCTGATCAACTCGGCCAGCTGCTGCGGGAATTCGTCGGCTCCCTCGTGCAGCCGGTCGGAGCGGCGGAGCGCGGCCGCGGTGGCCCCGTCGGTGCCCGGCGCCCGGCCGAGGCCCAGGTCGACCCGGCCCGGGGCCATCGCCTCCAGCGTGCCGAATTGCTCGGCGATCACCAGGGGCGCGTGGTTGGGCAGCATCACACCGCCTGAGCCGAGCCTGATGCGGTCGGTGTGGGCGGCGAGGTGCGCGAGCAGCACGGCGGGCGACGAGGAGGCGACCCCGGGCATGGAGTGGTGCTCGGCCACCCAGTACCGGTGGAAACCACGCCGCTCGGCGAGCTGCGCGATCTCCACTCCGGTACGGATGGCCTGGGTGGCGGTGCGCCCCTCACCCACGGTCACGAGGTCCAGTACGGAGAGGGGTACGGGGGCGGTTCCGGCCGCCTTGCCTTGAATCGAGTCCACCGCGCTGGGCCTTTCTGGTTGTCGGCCAGGTACAGCGGCAGCAACAGGGGACGGTCTCCGGTTATTCCCGCGCGCACCCACCTGGGGCACGCCTTTCCGGGTCACACTCGCGCGGGGCACGCCACCCGGGGCACGCCTTCCCGGGTCACACTCGCCCGGCCCGGGTCACATCCGGGCGGGCGAACAGCTTCCCGAGCCGCTCCCCGGGGACCTTCCGGTCCGCCAGCCGCAGCCCCTCCCACACGGACACCTGGTTCGCCGTGAGCACCGGCTTGCCCAGGACCTGCTCCAGCTCCTGCACGTAAGCCGCCGTGTGCAGTGCGGTGTCGGGCAGCAGCAGCAGCTCAGCGGAGGGGTGGTCCCCCGACAGCGCCAGTTCGATGACCTCGTCCCGGCCCCAGGTGCCGACCTCGGCCGCGGTGATGATGCCGCTGCCGCGGGTCGCCGTGACGTCCACGTCCGCCGCCTTGAGGAAGGCGGCGAAGTACGCCGCCACGTCCTCCGGATACGTCGCGGCGATGGCCACCTTCTTCGCCCCGAGGTACTGGATCGCGTGCGCGAAGGCGAAGGACGTACTGGAAGCGGGCATTCCGGCCGCGAGTGCCAGATCCCTGACCTGCTTCTGCGCGCCGTCCCAGCCGTAGACGAAGCTGCCGCTCGTGCACGCCCACACCACTGCCTCGGCCCCGGAGAGCCGCAGCTCCTCGACGCCTGCCGCGAGCCGGTCCGTCGCACCCATCTCGATGAGCGCGTCCACCCGGTGCGCGTCCTCGCCGATGTCGGTGTGGACGACGGACAGTCTCACGTCGGACGCCAGGAGCTGCTCGATGCGCTCGTAGTCGTCCTCCGCGGAATGCCCCGGGTAAAGGAACCCGACCGCTGTCATGTCCAGCCTCCCTGCTCTTCGGGCGGATCTTCTGCCAGTGCGGTGGCGGGCTCCGGCGCGGCCAGGGGTGCCGGTGCCGGTTCGGGCACCGCCTCGAGCACCGGCTCGGGCGCGGACTCGATCAGCAGCCGCTGGTACGGACCGACGGCGTGGGCACCGATACAGCGCAGCGCCGCCCACATCGTGACCTGGTTCGCCGAAAGCACCGGCATCCGCAGCTCCGCTTCGAGCTGCGGGATCACGTCGTACGTCGGAAGGTTGGTACAGCTGATGAAGAGCGCGTCCGCCGAACCGATCACCGCCTGCCGAGCCATGTCCACCACATCCCGGTACGGGACCTTCCAGATGTGCCTGGTCAGGCCGAGAAAGGCCCGCCCGGTGACGACTGTCCCCGCTTCGCCGAGGTATTCCTCCAGGGAGGACGTCACAGATTCAGTGTAGGGCGTGACCAGCGCGATCCGCCGGACACCGAGCTCCCGGAAAGCCTCCAGGAGAGCGCCCGACGTGGTGATCGACGGCAGGTCGCTCGCCGCGGTCATCGCCGTACACATCGCCCGTTCACCGGCCACTCCGCCGACGAAGCTGCCGCTGGTGCAGGCGTACGCCACGACCTGCGGGGCGACCGCGCCCAGCGCCCGGACCGCCTCGCGGAGCGTCTCGTGCTCACTGACCAGCCGGGCGAGATCCAGGGAGACTTCGACCGGTACGAAGGGGGTACGTGTCAGATGGAGCGAGACGTCGTCCGGCACCCACCGCCACAGCTCCCTGTCGAGAGCGAAGTCAAAAGGGGCGACGACACCCACACCGCGTTGTGGCTGTGGTCCGCCGAGAAAGGAGATGTCCATTACTGCCCCCCAAGTGATGTGGGTGAGGCCGTTGTGCTTCTGCTGTCGACGGTAGGGTCACGGCGCGAGCCCGGTCAATCAGTACATGTCAGACGTTGCAATCTGCTTACTCCGGCGAAACCCGGCCGCCCCCTGTCGAAGGACCGCGCAGATGCCCGAAATCGCTGAACAGAGCGCCGAACCGACCCTTCTCGTGCTGGACGCCGACCCGCCGCCGCGCCTCGGAAAACTTGCCGGCCGGGCGAACATCGTGCACGCCGACGCCCACACCATCGGCGGCCAACTCCCCTATGCGGACGTCCTGCTGGTCTGGGACTTCCTCTCCGACGCGGTCCGCAGAGCATGGCCGGGCGAGGGCCCGCGCCCCCGCTGGGTGCATACCGCGAGCGCCGGGGTGGACCACCTCCTCTGCCCCGAACTGGCTGCTTCGGACACCGTGGTGACCAACGCCCGCGGGATCTTCGACCAGCCGATCGCGGAGTATGTCGCGGGCCTCGTCCTCGCCTTCGCCAAGGACCTCCCCGGCACGCTGGAGCTCCAGCGCCGCCGGCGCTGGCAGCACCGCGAGACACGTCGCGTCGCCGGGACGCGGGCGGTGGTCGTCGGTTCGGGGCCCATCGGCCGGGCGATCGGCGCCACGCTGACGGCGCTCGGGGTCCGGGTGGCGCTGGTGGGCCGGACCGCGCGCGGCCGGGTGCACGGCACGGACGAGCTGGACCTGCTGCTGCCCCGCGCCGACTGGGTGGTCTGCGCCGCGCCACTCACGGACGCCACCCGCGGCATGTTCGACGCGCACGCCTTCGGCACCATGCAGCCGTCCGCGCGCTTCATCAATGTGGGGCGCGGAGCGCTCGTCGTCGAGGACGACCTGGCCGAGGCGCTCGGGAAGCGCTGGCTGGCCGGCGCGGCGCTCGATGTCTTCGCGGAGGAACCGCTGCCCCCCGGCAGCCCGCTCTGGGACGTCCCCGACCTGGTGATCTCGCCGCACATGAGCGGCGACACCGTCGGCTGGCGCGACGACCTCGGCGAGCAGTTCCTCGATCTTTACGACAAGTGGGCGAACGGAGAGCCCCTGCCGAACGTGGTCGACAAGAAACGTGGGTACGTCCACAGCCATGACTGACCTCTGCGACCTCACCGCCCGACAACTCCTGGCCGGCTACCGGAAGGGCACCTTCACCCCGGTCGACGCGGCCCGTGCCGTGCTGCACCGGGCCGAGGTGGTCCAGCCCGGGGTGAACGCCTTCGTCCGGATCGACTCGGCCGCGGCCCTGGAGCAGGCCGAGTCGTCGGCGGGGCGCTGGCGCGCCGGTGAGCCGCAGGGGCTCCTCGACGGCGTGCCGGTCACGGTCAAGGACATCCTGCTGCTGCGCGGGGAGCCGACGCTGCGCGGGTCGAAGACCGTACGGCCGGATGGGAACTGGGACGAGGACGCGCCGTCGGTGGCCCGGCTGCGGGAGCACGGCGCGGTCTTCATCGGCAAGACGACGACGCCCGAGTTCGGCTGGAAGGGCGTCACGGACTCCCCGCTCCACGGGGTGACCCGCAATCCGCACGACGCCAGCCGCACAGCGGGCGGCTCCAGCGGTGGTACGGCGGCGGCGGTGGCGCTGGGGGCAGGGCCGATGGGGCTGGGGACGGACGGCGGGGGTTCGGTCCGTATCCCGGCGTCGTTCTGCGGGATCTTCGGCCTGAAGCCGACGTACGGACGGGTCCCCCTGTATCCGGCGAGCGCCTTCGGGACGCTCGCGCACGTCGGGCCGATGACCCGGGACGCGGCGGACGCCGCACTGATGATGGATGTGATCGGCGGCCCCGATCCGCGCGACTGGTCGCAGCTGGCGCCGCCCGACGGCAGTCTGCGCACCGGTCTCGACGGCGGGGTGAAGGGGCTGCGGATCGCGTACTCACCGGCCTTCGGCGGCCAGGTCGCTGTCGACGCCGGGGTGGCGTCGGCGGTCCGGCACGCCGTCAGCCGCCTCGCCGAGCTGGGCGCGTACGTCGAGGAGGCCGATCCCGACCTCACCGATCCGGTGGCCGCCTTCCACACGCTGTGGTTCAGCGGGGCGGCCAGGGTGGCGGAGCATCTGAGCCGCGAGCAGCGCGAGCTGCTGGATCCGGGGCTGCGGGAGGTCGTCGAGGAGGGCGAGCGGTACTCGGCGCTGGACTATCTGGCGGCGGTGGACGTACGGATGGAACTGGGCCGCCGCATGGGCCTCTTCCACCAGCGGTACGACCTGCTGGTCACTCCGACCGTGCCGGTCACCGCCTTCGAGGCGGGACTTGAGGCTCCCCGGGACTCGGGGCACCGGCGCTGGACGGGGTGGACCCCGTTCACGTACCCGTTCAACCTGACCCAGCAGCCCGCGGCCTCGGTGCCCTGCGGGACGGACGCGGCGGGGCTGCCGGTCGGGGTGCAGCTGGTGGGCGCACGCCATGCGGACGCGGTGGTCCTGCGGGCCGCCCATGCGCTGTACGAGGCGGGGGTGGCTCAATCCAGCCCGTCCGGGGTTCGATGACCAAGGGCCCTGAGCAGCACCCCGAAGGCGCCTATGTCCGGCGGAAGTTGAGTGTTTCGCCGGTCGCGCCGGAGCGCCAGAGGTCCTGGCATGCCTCCGCCATCCGGTCGAGCCCTTCCACCACCGTGCCCCACACGATCCCCGGCACCCAGCCCGTGTCCCCGTTGATGAGCAGGTTGTTCCGCTCGTAGAACAGGGCCAGGTCGACCACCGTCGTGCGCCCGCGGTGGTCGGCCGCTGTCTCGTATCCGTACGAATCCGTGCCCAACACCGTCTCGGAGAAGGTGAAATAGCACAGATCCCCGGGAATGGGGGTAACCGTCGGGTTCTCCAGTGGCGGCTCCTGCGGCGCGAAGCCGGGGACCAGGGCGTAGATCTCGTTGCGTGCGTACTTCGCGTGATAGACGTCCCCGCCCAGCGGAAGCGCGTCCCACACCGCCGCACAGGTCACCGGCGCCTTGTCGTCGAGGAGCTTCGCCGTGCAGCTCACACCGCGCTTGTCGAGGGACAGTTCCACGAATCGATCGCTCATCCCCCCATGGTTTCCCCCTGGGCCCCCACGCGGTCAAGGCCGCCTCTCCGTAACACGGGGCTGAAATTGACCGGCATACCTCGGCGGGGGGCGGGTAGCCGCGCGCCCATGGCTTCACCACCAGGGAACGACTCAGGAAGCACCACAAGACGCCTCATTCGACCCATCGAGTCCATACGCCGCCGTTCACTTCTGCTCGGCATGGCCGGTCTGGGCGCCGCGGGGGCGCTCGGGGCAGCCGGCTGCGCCCGGGTACCGACCGGGGACACCCTCGCCAGGCTCAAGTCACAGGGCACGGTCAGGCTCGGCATCGCGGGTGAGGTGCCGTACGGGTACATCAATGAGCAGGGGGACTTCACCGGCGAGGCCGTGGAACTCGCGAAGATCATCTTCAAACGGCTCGGTGTCGGCCATGTTCAGCCGGTGGCAACGGACTTCGCCTCCCTCATACCCGGGCTCAACTCGCAGCAGTTCGACTGCGTATCGGCCGGGATGTACATCAACAAGGACCGCTGCCAGCAGGTCATCTTCGCCGATCCCGAGTACCAGATGCTGGATGCCTTCATCGTCCGCAAGGGCAACCCGAAGGACCTGCACACCTACGAGGACTGCGTGAAGGCCAAGGCGAAGTTCGCCACCGGTACCGCGTACGCCGAGATCGCCTACGCCGTGGCAGCCGGTTACAAGGAGAAGGACATCGTCATTCTCCAGGACCAGGTGGCGGGTCTGAACGCCGTCGAGTCAGGCCGGGTCGATGTCTTCGCCGGTACCGCGCTGACCGTCCGCGAGGTGGTGAAGAAGAGTCACAAGGCCGAGTCCACCAAGGCCTTCGCGACCACGATCGACGGCAAGAAGAAGGTCGACGGCGGCGGGTTCACCTTCCGCCGCACCGACACCTCGCTCCGTGACGCCTTCAACGTCGAGATCCACAAGATGAAGAAGAGCGGCGAACTCTTCCGGGTGCTGCGGCCGTTCGGCTTCACCAAGGACGAGATGACCACGCTGACGGCCAAGGAGCTGTGCGCATCATGACGTCCGGACTGTGGCAGCACTGGGTGCTTCCGGGCATCTGGATCACCATCCAACTCACCATATACAGCGCCGCTCTGGCCGTCGCAGTGGCCTTCGGCATCGGCATGGCACGCCACCACCGCTCCCGCCTGGTGCGCTTCCTGGCCGGCTTCTACACCGAGATCTTCCGCGGCACCTCGTCTCTCGTGCTGATGTTCTGGATCTTCTTCGTGCTGCCGAACCTGTTCGGCTGGGCGCTGGTGCCGATGTGGGCCGCGGTGCTCGCCCTGGGTCTCTCGTACGGGGCATACGGCGCCGAGATCGTCCGCGGCGGGCTGAACGCGGTCGCCCCCGCTCAGCGCGAGGCGGGTGTCGCGCTCAACTTCACCCCGTGGCAGCGGATGCGGCTGATCCTGCTGCCGCAGGCGATACCCGAGATGATGCCGCCGTTCTCGAACCTGCTGATCGAGCTGCTCAAGGGCACGGCCCTGGTCTCGCTGCTGGGTGTCGGGGATGTGTCGTTCGCCGCCTACCTGGTGCGGCTCGCCACGCAGGAGAGCTCCAAGATCTACTCCGTGGTCCTGGTCATCTACTTCGTCATCGCGTTCGTACTCACCCGTGGGATGCGGGCACTTGAGCGCAAGACCCGGGCCAATCTCGGCCTCACGGCCACCGGAGGTGCCCGATGAACAGCTGGGACTGGTCCGCCGTCGCGGACTTCATGCCACGTTTCTGGGACGGGCTGCTCACCACCCTCCGGATTCTGGTGCTCGGCTCGGTGCTCTCCTTCGCACTGGGTCTGGTCTGGGCGCTCGGCTACCGGGTGAAGACACGTTTCGTACGGTGGCCGGTGAACTTCATCACCGAGTTCATCCGCAACACCCCCCTGCTGGTGCAGCTGTTCTTCCTCTTCTTCGTGCTTCCCGAGTGGGGCGTCCAGTTCTCCGCGCTGACCACCGGCACCGTCGCGATCGGCGTGCACTACTCGACGTACACCGCCCAGGTCTACCGGGCCGGCATCGACGCGGTACCGGTCGGGCAGTGGGAGGCGGCCACCGCGCTCTCCCTGCCCCGCGCGCGCACCTGGACCGCGGTGATCCTGCCGCAGGCGATCCGCCGGGTGCTTCCCGCGCTCGGCAACTACGTCATCGCGATGTTGAAGGACACCCCGCTGGTCGTCGCGATCAGCGTGCTGGATCTGCTGGGTCAGGCCCGCCTGCAGGGCGGCATGACCTTCCAGTACAACGAGGCGCTCACCGTCGTCGGCGTCGCCTTCATCGTCATCGCCTATCCGGCATCTCTTCTTGTACGAGCCCTGGAGCGCCGCCTTGTCCGCTGACGCGAACGCCAACAGTCCCGAGCCCACCAACAACACCGACAACACCATCAATACTGGCAGCACCGGCAGCACCGGCAGCACCGACACTGCCGGGGCCGGCAAGGCGGCCGAGGCCATCAAGACCCCGGCGAAGCCGGTCACCACGAACGAGCTGATCCGCTTCACCAACGTCACGAAGCGGTTCGGCGAGAACACCGTCCTCGACAACCTCTGCTTCTCGGTCCAGCCGGGCAAGCACGTCACCCTGATCGGACCCTCCGGTTCCGGGAAGACGACGATTCTCAGACTTCTGATGACGTTGCTCAAGCCCGACGAAGGGGTGATCACCGTCAACGGCGATCAGCTCTACCCCTCGAAGGGCGAGAAGCAGATCCGGGAGGTGCGCAAGAACATCGGCATGGTGTTCCAGCAGTTCAACCTGTTCCCGAACATGTCGGTGCTGCGCAACATCACCGAGGCCCCGGTCCGGGTCCTCGGGATGTCCAAGGACGAGGCAGCCGAACGCGCCAAGGGCCTGCTCGACCTGGTCGGACTCGGTGACCGCGCGGACGCCAAGCCCAACCAGCTCTCCGGCGGCCAGCAGCAGCGCGTCGCCATCGCCCGCGCGCTGGCGATGCGTCCGCAGGTGCTGCTGCTCGACGAGGTCACATCCGCGCTCGACCCGGAGCTGGTGGCCGGGGTGCTCGACGTGCTGCGCGACATCGCCCGGACGACCGACATCACCATGCTGTGCGTCACGCACGAGATGAACTTCGCCAGGGACATCTCCGACGACGTGCTGATGTTCGACTCCGGGAAGGTGATCGAGTCCGGTTCTCCGGAAAAAATCTTCAGCGACCCGGAGCACGAACGTACGCGCGAGTTCCTCAGCGCAGTGCTCTGACCTGAGACTCCCGGACGGAACCAGGACTCTGGCATATGCCATGGTGGCGCGCCCCAGCTTGACGGCATGGGGCGCGCCGGTAAGTCATCAACAGGCCCCCCACAACGGGCCCTTGGCGGCTATCGTGGTACGCGAGCAAGCGGTCACAACCTGTAGGGGGAACCGTGGCGCTGAAGCCCGAGCCGACCGCGCCGTTCCATTCGGTGCAGTACGCGCTCCGCGTACTGGAGACCGTCTCCAGGTACGGCGGGGGCGTGACCGATGCCGACATCGCACGTGAGACCGGCCTGCCCACCTTCCACCTCTCCGCCCTGCTGCTGATGCTGCGCCGCGAGGGGTACGTCGAGCAGGTCAGCGACGGTGCGTACGTCATCGGCGACTCGCTCGTCCTTCTCGGCTCCGGCGCAACCCGCGAGACGGCGCTGCAGGCCAAGCTCCAGAACACCCTGGACCAGCTGCGGGACTCGGTCGGTGCCGCCATCTACATCAGCCGGTACATCGACGGCGAAATGAAGATCACCCAAGTTGCCGACGGGCCACTGACGCCCGCGGTCCAGGAGTGGGTGGACTTCCGCTCGTCGGCCCACGCCAGCGCGGCCGGCAAGTGCCTGCTGAACCAGCTCGACCAGAACGGCCGCCGCGACCACATCTCACGCCACAAGATCGCCCGCCTCACCTCGAAGACGATCACCAGCGAGCGGGTCCTCTTCTCCAAGCTGGACGCCCAGCCGGCCACGGTCCCGGTGCTGGACATCCAGGAGTACGCGGTGGGCACGGTCTGCGCCGCGGTGCCGCTCACCGCGGGCTCCACCGTCGGATGCCTGGCCCTTTCACTGCCGATCGAGCACGCCCACCGGCTGCGGGCGGCGGCGGACTCGCTGAACCGGCAGGCCGCTCCCGTAGTGCTCTCGCTCACCATCTGAGGCCGGTTCCGGGGGCGATGGCCCACCATCCGAGGCCGGTTGCCGGGGCGTCCCCGACGTGATCCCGACCTGGTTTGGAGCACCCCGCCGGACCAGCTACTATTTCCGAGTCAGCAGGCGCCGCTAGCTCAGTTGGTTAGAGCAGCTGACTCTTAATCAGCGGGTCCGGGGTTCGAGTCCCTGGCGGCGCACCGACAGAAGAAGCCCCTCGCGGAAGCGGGGGGCTTTTTCGTGTCCTTTTCCGCCCGGAGCACCCTCACCTTCCTGCCGGGACCACCTTCACCTCCCCGCCGCCCCGCGCGCCATACAACTGTATTACACACACGTACTAGACAAGTGTCTATGGCGCTCGTACAGTCGCCGCCATGAGTCAGCCGACGAACGACGCGAGTTCGACGAACCCAAGCCGCACCCCACGCCCACTGCCGACAGCCGGCGCCGGCCGCAAGGAGTGGACCGCCTTCGTCGTCCTGCTCCTGCCGCTACTGCTGGTTTCGATGGATGTGTCCGTCCTGTTCTTCGCCATCCCGTCCATCACCCGGGAGCTCGACCCGAGCAGCACCCAGCAGCTCTGGATCTTCGACATCTACGCCTTCGCCCTGGCCGGGCTGCTCATCACGATGGGCTCGCTGGGCGACCGGATCGGCCGCCGGAAACTGCTGTTGTTCGGAGCCGCGGCCTTCGGTGTGGCCTCCATCGGGGCCGCGTACGCACAGAGCGCCGAGATGCTCATCGCCGCACGGGCCCTGCTCGGTGTCGGCGGAGCGACGCTGATGCCCTCCACCATGGCGCTGATCCGGAACATGTTCACCGACACCAAGCAGCGCTCGAAGGCGGTCGGCATCTGGTCGGGCGCCATGGCCGGCGGGATCGCGCTCGGTTCGGTGATGAGCGGCATCATGCTGGAGCACTTCTGGTGGGGCTCGGTCTTCCTGATCAATGTGCCCGCGATGGTGCTGCTGCTGGCCCTGGTCCCCCTCCTGGTACCGGAGTTCAAGGACCCGGAGCCCGGCAGGTTCGATCTGCTGAGCGTGCCGCTGTCGATGGGGTCCGTGCTTCCGGTGATCTACGGCGTCAAGGAGACGGCCGCGCACGGAATCAGTGTTGCGATGCTGCTGTGCGTCCTGGCGGGACTGGCCGTGGGCACGGTCTTCGTACGGCGGCAGGGCTCCGGCCGCTCCACCATGATCAGCCGCGCGCTGTTCCAGGAGCGCGGCTTCGGCGCCGGGATCACGCTCAACGCGCTGGCCGCGTTCGCCATGATGGGGTCCTCGTACTTCACCACGCAGTACCTCCAGTCGGTCCTCGGGATGAGCACGATGGAGGCCGCGCTCTGGTCCCTGGCCCCGTCGGTCTCGGTGGGGATCGCCGCGCCGGCCGCCACCGCCGTCGCCCAGCGGGTGCGGCGGTCATCGGTGGTGGCCGCCGGGTTCGTCATCGCGGCGGCCGGGTTCGTCGTGCTGAACCTCACCGGTACGGACTCGCTGTGGCTGCTGCTGGCCGGTGCCGCCATCAGCAGCTGCGGCATCGTGACCGTAATGGCGCTGGTCGCCGACATGGCACTCGCATCGGCCCCCGTCGAGAAGGCGGGTTCGGCCGCGTCACTCCTGGAGACGGGGCAGGAGTTCGGCGGGGCGATGGGCATGGCGCTCCTCGGCTCGATCGGCACGGCGGTCTACCGCGCCGACATTCCGGCGTCGGCGCCCCACCAGGTACGGGAGACGCTGGGCGGGGCGCGGGCCGCCGGGGGCCCGGGCATGGTGGATCTGGCACGGGAGGCGTTCGTGCACGGGATGCACTTCGCGGCGGCGGGCGGCGCGGCGCTGCTGCTGGCGGGGGCGGTCCTGACCGTGGTGCTGCTGCGGGGACGGAAGAACCCGGTGGGACGGGAGGCGGCCGGTGCTTCGGCGGAGCTGGCGGCGTAGGCCCGGCGGGACGGGACTCGGGGTGGATGAGGGAGATGGGGCCCGTCTGCTGGAGGGGCCGGAACCGCTACCTGGTCAGCAGGTCGGCTCGGCCCTGCGCCCCGTACTCCGCCATCAGCCGTTCCACGTCCTCCGCTGTCAGCCGGCCGTATCCCCCGTCCGCCGCCCGCCACACCGGGTCCCCGCAGCGGATGCCCTCCCGGCGCAGCCCCACACGGTGCACCTTGTTCGTCGCCGTGACCGGCATCGCGGGAACGACGCGTATGTACGACGGCGCCATCTTCGTGCCCAGGTCGGGCTGTTCGCGCAGGAAGTCCGCGAAGGCCACCGGGTCGAAGGCGGCGCCCTCGCGCAGGGCGAGCGCCGCCATCACCTGGTCGCCGGCCACCGGGTCGGGTACCGCGTAGACCGCGACCGCCGCCGCGTCCTTCCAGCGGGCGAGGATGTTCTCGATCACGGCGGCGGCCAGGTTCTCGCTGTCGACGCGCAGCCGGTCGTCCGTACGGCCCGCGAAGTAGAGGAAGCCGTCGGCGTCGCGGTAGAAGAGGTCGCCGGTCCAGTACCAGCCACCGCGCCTGCGGTCCGCGTCGGCGGCCTCGTTGCGCCAGTACCCCTCGAAGGGGTTGGCGCCCCGGTTGACCAACTCCCCTATCGCATCAGTGCCGTTGGTGAGGCGGCCACGCTCGTCGAAGACGGCACGGGGGCGCTCGTCGAGCGTGTCAGGGTCGACCACCGCCAGATCGTCACCCGGTGCCGGACGGCCGATCGCACCCGGGGGTGTGCCGGGGGTGTGCTGGACGGCCGCGCCGCCCTCGGACGACCCGTAGCCCTCGATCAGCCGCACGCCGAACCGTTCGGCGAAGCGCGCAGCGTCCACCGCCCCCGCCTCCGTACCGAAACCGGTCCGCAGCGGGTGCGCGCGGTCGTCGGGGCGCTCGGGGGTGGCCAGCAGGTACTGCACCGCGCGGCCGACATAGGTGAAGTACGTGGCGCCGTGGGCCCGTACGTCGTCCAGGAAGCGGGAGGCCGAGAAGCGGGGGCGCAGCGCGACGGCGGCGCCGGCCGCCACGGCGGGGGCCCAGTTGGCGATCACCGCGTTGCCGTGGAAGAGCGGCATGCAGATGTAGTGGACGTCGTCCTGGCCGGTCCCGAAGTGCGTGACGAGCGACTGACCGGCCGCCGCCAGCCGCCCCTGGGTGCAGATCGCGGCCTTGGGGGCGCCCGTGGAACCCGATGTGAAATAGAGGAGCATCCGCGCGGACGGGGACACCGGCGCCGCGACCGCTTCGCCGGGGACGGCGTCCGCGTACGGGGCGAGCAGCTCGCGGTAGGCGTCGGAGTCGGTGACCAGCATCCGTACGCCCGGCAGTTCCAGGCCGTCGAGCAGCGGCAGCAACTCCCGTGAGGTGATCAGTACCCGGCAGTCGGTGTGCACGATGTCGCGGGCCAGTTCGGCCCCGCGCCGCGTCGGGTTGATCCCGGCGACGGCGGCCCCCGCGAGGGCCGCCGCGCTCAGCCAGAGCGGGAACTCCGGGGTGTTGTGGAGCAGCACCCCGATGTGGGGCTCGGCTCCGGCCGGGAGCAGATCCACGAGAAGCGCGGCCCGCGCGGCAGCGCCCGAGGCGACTTGATGGTGGCTCAGGACCAGTTCACCGGAGCTCAGGCCCGGCCGCCGGTCGCCCCATTGACGCTGTACGAGCTCCGCGAAGGTGTCTGCGCTCCTCATGGCGGAGCAGGGTAACTGACAGGCCGTCAGAACTGAATGGCCGACAGCGCACCGCATCGAGCCGCCGGCACCGCACCGTCAGAAGCTGACGTCCGAGCAGGCATAGAACGCGTTGCCCGTGTCGGCGATGTTCCACACGGCCAGGATCATGTGGTGGCCGGTTTTCTGGGTGGGGATGGTGCCCTGCTGCGAGACGGTTCCCGGCGGTTGCTGACCGCCGTACGGGACCGTCATGAACGGCTGCGGTTCGAGGTCGGCCCTGGTGAGCGGCCTGGAGTCGTCCCAGCCGTTCTTGGTGATGAAGTACTCGAAGTCGGTCGTGGCGTGCCGGGCGGTGAACTGCCAGCGAAATGTGTACCCCTGGCCGCCCGTGAGCTTGGTGGTGGGCCAGGCGCCGCCGCCCGGCGTCTTCGCCCCGTCCAGCTGGGCGAAGTCGTCATGCGCGCCGGAGCAGATCTTCCCGTCGGCGGGCCCGGCGCCGGGGAACCCCTTGGGGGCCTCGACGCTCTGCGGTTCGTACTGGATGGCACCGCAGTTGGTGACGGTGCCGTTGGCACAGAGCTTCTGGCGGCTGATGGGCTGGTCGGTGTATCCGTGACTGCTGGCGCTGCCGGTGGCGAACAGGGAGACACCCGCCACGGCAAGGCCGACCACGGCCGCGCCTAACTTCTTGCGCATGCTGCACTCCTCGGAACTTGGGGGAGTTCGATGTGCCGAGCTGCGGTCTAGACCAAGGCTCAGAGTATGGACGTCGGTTCGCCGTGTCCATATCAAACACGCGTCCCTATCAAACAGAGGCCTGCACCAATTCCGAGGGCAGGCAGTCCGGGGGAGTGGGGAAGTGCGGCGAGGCGCGAGGACGGCGGCCCCTTGGAGGAGGCTCAGGAAGGAGTGCCGCTGCGTCCCGAGTAGAAGGCGACCGTCAGATCCCTGACGAGCGCGTTGCGTTCATACGCGTCCAGCTCGACGAGCCCGCGCGCGGTCAGCCGGGTCACCGTGTCGTCCACCGCGTCCACCACCGAGGTCAGCACGGCGTCCCGGTGCCGGGCGTCGATCGCGGCGACCCGGCTCCGCTGCATCGCGCCCGCGACCTCCGGGGCGTACTCGATCCGGGTCGGCTGCGCCGAGAACACCTCGATGCCGACCGGGAACAGCTCCGCCCTCACCATCCGGGTCAGCGAGTCACCGACCGCCTCGCTGTCTCGCAGCGTCGGACCGTCCTCGTGGAAGGCGTCGGCCGGCAGCTGCGAGAGCACCCGGGCCGTCGCCGCCTCCATCTGCTCGCCCAGATACGCCTCGTGGTCCTCCACCGCGTACGCGGCCCGGGCCGTGTCCCTGATCCGCCACACCACCAGGACGACGGCGCGCAGGGCGGTGCCGTCGGCGTCGACGGCGGGCAGCGGCTCGCTGCGCCAGTGCCGCAGCCGTACGTCGACCCGGTGGCGCAGCACCAGCGGGCTCACCCACACCAGCCCGGTCCGGCGCACGCTCCCCCGGTAGTCGCCGAAGAGCGAGAGGACCCACGCGTGGCCGACCCGCCCGCGTCCGAGCCCGCCGAAAGCGAGAAGCGCCAGCGCACCCAGCACGGCGAGCACCGCGCCCGCGCCGGGCCCGATCCCGTCGTACGGCACCGTGTCCAGCCGCAGCAGTGCGGCCACCGGGGCCGGAACCGCCCCGGCCCTCCACAGCACGACCGCGAAACCGGCGAGTGCGAGGGCGCCGCCGAGCAGCGCGACTGGTCCGGGCAGCGAAGGGCCGGGGCGCTCGGCGAGCCGGGGGTCGACGGACGGTGCGGACCTGGCGGAGCTCTGGACGCGGTTGTCCGTCCGGGCCGGACGCCGTTTCGGCCCGGCGGGGCTCCCGGGATGCCCCGCGGGCCGGCCCGTCGGTCCGGCAGGATCGGCCTGCCTGCCGAGCCCGGTGCGCTCACCGGCTGCTGCTGTCGTCTCGGTCATGCGAAGAGTCGCCTCCATGTCTCGGGGCCGGGATATCCGTTGGCCGCCCTGCCGGTCCATCCCTGGGCCCGCTGGAACGCCTGGACATTGCGCCGGTCCGCCTCGGTCCACCGGGGCCCGGGACCTGCCGTGTAGTACTTGCCGAAGCCCTTCTTCACCAACTGCTTGCCGAGCTGCTCCACGTGGGGCCCGGACTGCCCCCGCTTGAAGAACCTGGCACCGGGAAAGGCCGCGCCAGGCGGTGCGCCGGCATGGCGGGCGGGGGTGCTGGAGTGACGGGCCGGGGTGGTGCCGGTATGAGCTGGGGTCTTGGGGCCGGCGGGGGCTTTGATGCCAGCGGGGTTGCTGGTGCTGGAGGGGGCCGCGGGGCTCGCGTGGTCGGCGGGGGCGGCAGAGGTGATGGTGCCGGCGGGACTGCTCGCAGTAGTGGGGCTGCTGGTGCCGGCAGAGCTGGTGGTACGAGCGGGACTGCTCGCACCGGTGGAGCTGCTGGTACCAGCAGGGTTCCCCTTCCCACCGGCCCCGGTGGTGGGACGGCTGCTGCCGGTGGTCCTGCTCTTCCCAGCGGCCGGCATGTTCTTGCCGCCGCCCTTCACCAGCAGGTTCCAGGTGGTTCGGCCGGGCAGCCCGTCCGCCTCGGAGCCGGTCCACCCCTGGGCCCGCTGGAACGCCTGGGTGGCCCGTCGGTCGGCCTCGCCCCACCTCGGGCCGGGACCCCGCCGGTAGAAACGGCCGCCACCGCGCGCGACGAGCATCCGGCCGAGCCGGGTGACGTTGGCGTTCTTCGCCCCCTTCCCGAAGGACTTCGCCCCGGGGTAGGCGGTGACCGGCCGGGAACCGCCGCCGCCGGTCCTGAGCCCCTTGTAGCGGTAGGGCACATAGCGGCCGGAGTGGGACCAGTAGGCGTACGGCGTGGACTGCGCGCGGGTGTGCGGCCGCGTCTGCTCGTACGCAAGGTAGGAGGTGTGGGCGGAGTTGGTCCAGCCGCCGAAGACGGTGACGTGGGAGCCCTTGTTCGGGTTCGCCGGGTTGTGGAACAGCAGGATGTCGCCGGGCCGGAGATCGCTCTTCTTTATCCGCCTCCCGTACTGGGCCAGGTTTCCCGTCCATTCGTTCCCGTCCAGCCCCCAGGCCATCGACACGAAGCCCGAGCAGTCCTGCCGGTACCCGTCCTTCCAGTTCTTGTCCATGCGGTACGGGACCTTGGCCGCCACCCACTTCGCGGCGCGGCTGATGATCGCCGACCTGGTGGTGGCGGGCAGCTTCGCGGGCTCGACGGGCGCCGCAGCCGGCTCCTGGCCCTGACCGCCGGGGCCGGGAGAGGCAGCCGCGACCGTCCCCCCGCCGAGTACCACTCCGGCGGCGGTCACCAGCACGAGCGCGCGCCGCGCGCCGTGGGCCGCCGGGTGTCCGCCCTCTCTCAGCGAGAGGGTGTGGGAAGCCGAGCGGCGCCACTCGGCGCACCCCGCACAGCCGCAGTCGCTCGGAGGTTCGTACTCCTCGAAGACCGGAACCGTCATACGTGTCCCCTCCGCGTTGTTGAAGTTGCGCAAAGGCGCATCTGCATGATCGTCAGCTTCTCAACTATGCGGATGAATCGCATTTTGACGGGATGAATGGGAGAAAACGAACATATGACCCGTCGCCGCCATGAGGTCCGGAGCACCTCCGCCGGTCCGGTAAAGTTCTCCAGGTCAGCAGGCGCCGCTAGCTCAGTTGGTTAGAGCAGCTGACTCTTAATCAGCGGGTCCGGGGTTCGAGTCCCTGGCGGCGCACGCGATACCGAAGCCCCCCACCTCACAGTGGGGGGCTTCGGTCGTTCATCTCCTCCCCTCCTCTCCTCCCCCCGGGCCCCGGTCCGCCCCAATGCCGCCTGGACCACATGGAGTTGGCGCCCGGCCGATGCGCTGACCCCACCACCCCACTTCGCTCCCCGCCGCCGCACACGGCAGACCGGAGGGGCGCCCGGCCGGGCGCCCCTCCGGTGAATCCCCACGGTGGACCTCAAGCGGATCAAGCGAAATAATTCGGCCGAGTAGATCAAACAGGTCACAGAGGCCGGGCAAGCAGGACAGGCCGGACGGAGACAGCCCCACGCACCCCGCCGCTCACTTCTTCGGCACACCCGTGAGGTAGGCCGAGACCACCACATTGGCGCTGTAAGCCCGCGTCGTACGGTCGAACGAGCCGCCGCAGGTGATCAGCCTCAGCTCCGCGCGGCCCTGCACCCGCTCCCCATAAGCCTTCTTCGCGTTGAAGTGGCTGCGCTGAAAGACCTGGACATCGTCGATGGTGAATTCGCTGACCGCGCCGTCGGAGCCCGTCACCCGCACCTTCTCGCCGGGACGGACCGCGCTCAGGCCGTAGAAGACAGCTTTCCTGGTGTTCGTGTCGACATGGCCGACCAGCAGCGCGGCCCCGACCGCGCCCGGACGGGTGCCGCCGCCGAACCAGCCGACCTCGTCCGGCGCCTCGAACGGCGGCGGGTCGATCGCACCATGGGCGTCGAGCCCGCGCGGCACGACCGGTGCGTTGATCCCCACTGATGGGATCTGCACCCGCCGCGGCCGCTCTCCCGCGAGCGGGGCATGGGCCGGGGGCAGCGTGACGCCGAGCGGACGTCCCACCGCTGCCACATCGCCGGTCTTCGGCCCCGAGCTCCCCTCGGGGCCTTCGGTGATCTGGCGGCCCCAGAGCCACAGCCCGAGCAGCAGTACGGCCCAGGCGACCCCGGTCAGCAGCCGACCGCTTCCCGATGACGAACCCTCGGACGTCATGTCAGCTGCTGCGCCGGCGCCGCAGGCTGCGCCCGGCCACTGCCGCGGCGGCGATCCCGGCGAGCGCCAGGCCGACAGCGGTGTGCCCGGTACCCGGAGCCGCTTCCTGGGCGGCGACCGTGGCCGTGGCCCCGCCGCCCGCGTGGACGGGGGCCGTGGGGCTGATCAGAGGCATGGGACGGTGGTGGCTGCCACCTTCCCGTACGACGGTGATCGTGCCGGTCACGACGGTGCGCCCGCACCTCACCTGGACCGTGTAGTCCTTGGACGCGGCGTCGGTGCGGATCCGCGCGGCGGCGTACATGGAGCCCCGGTCGGCGGCGGGCGAGAACTCGGCCTGCGAGTCGAAGGCGTCGGACCTGCCGAACGGTTTGCCGCTCCTGCAGCTCACTCTCAGGTCCACCTCCTCGCCGGGAGCAATGACGGACGGGCTGACCGTGACCGTCCCCGAAGACCCCTCGGCCGGGGCCGCGATCGCGGCGGCGGGGAACAGGGCAGCCGCGGCCGCCGTTGCGGCACAGAGAGTGACGGATATGAGACGCATGGTGAACCTCCTGTTACGAAGGTTGCCGCCTGGGGATCCGTCCCGCATCCCGGAAAGCCGTACGTACGTCCGATCGGGGTGCTTCCCGGCCGGCGTGACGTGAATAGGATGGCCGCCTCGGAGCCCCCGTACCTTTCGGATCTCCGGTGACCATCCCGCCGAGCCGCCAGGAGCCAGCCCGCATGACAGAGCGCAAGCCCATCGAATCGTGGCTCACGGACATGGATGGCGTACTGATGCACGAGGGCGTCCCCGTGCCGGGAGCCGACGCTTTCATCAAGAAGCTGCGGGACACCGGCAAGCCGTTCCTCGTGCTCACCAACAACTCGATCTACACCCCGCGTGACCTGCACGCGCGGCTCCAGCGGATCGGCCTGGAAGTGCCGGTGGAGAACATCTGGACCTCCGCCCTCGCGACCGCGAAGTTCCTCGACAACCAGCACCCCGGCGGCACCGCGTACGTCATCGGCGAGGCCGGGCTGACCACAGCCCTGCACGAGGCCGGATACGTCCTGACGGACTCGGACCCCGACTTCGTGATCCTCGGGGAGACCCGGACGTACTCGTTCGAGGCGCTGACGAGGGCGATCCGCCTGATCAACAATGGTGCGCGCTTCATCGCCACCAACCCCGACAACACCGGTCCCTCGCCGGAGGGCGCTCTGCCCGCGACGGGTTCCGTGGCCGCCCTGATCACCAAGGCGACCGGCAAGGACCCGTACTTCGTCGGCAAGCCCAACCCGCTGATGATGCGCACCGGACTCAACGCGATCGGTGCCCACTCCGAGACCTCGGCCATGATCGGCGACCGGATGGACACCGACGTACTGGCGGGGCTCGAGGCCGGGATGGAGACCTTCCTGGTCCTCACCGGGCTGACCAGCCGCAAGGACATCGGCCGCTACCCGTACCGGCCGACCACAGTCGTGGACTCCATCGCCGACCTGGTCGACCTCGTCTGATCGGACAGATCCCGGGGGCGCCGGCCGCACCGCTCGGTGCTTCCGGCGCCCCCGGCGCGTCACCCTGCGGTGATCCTGACCGCGTCGACCGTCCAGAACCAGTTGTTGCCCCCGGTGTAGCGGAACCGCACCTGGGCGCTGGTGGCCCCGGCCGGGACCTGGAGCGTGAGGTTCTCGACGCGGGACGAGGTGTCCGCGGTGTACGTCCGCACGCTCACCGGGGCCGCGCCGTCGTAGCTGACCAGCACCTCGCCGCGCTGCGGGGCCTCCTGACGGTAGTACGTCGTGTACGTGAGGGTCGCCGTGCGCCCGCCCCGCACCCGGTAGGCCGGGCTGATCAGGGTCGAGTCGCAGGTCCCCGTGAAGGTCTTGTCCGACCACTCGTCCCCGTCGGCGACCGCGAAGACACCGCGCGCCCGGACGTTGGACTCGCGCTGCTGGTTCGGCTCGGCCTTCGTCCAGAACTCGTCGGTGGTGAAGGACCAGCCGCGCCACTCGGTGACGCCGCCGGTACCCATCGCGGAGTTGTCGACCGACCAGCCCGGCGGCGGGGTGTGGGTGAAGCCGATGACGCCCGCCCCGATGCCGCTCTCGTCGACCGGCCCGGTCAGCCGGGGCCGCAGCACGTCGAACGCGTCGTCGCCCGGCTGCTGCAGCGGCCTGCCGTCGAGGCCCCAGGCGGGGTCGATGGCGATACCGAGGTGAGCGAGGGCGGAGGCGGCGACATCCGGCATCCGGATGTCGTACCGCGTCGAACCGGCGCCGATCCCGGCACCCCGCGCGATCAGGAAGGTCTGGCGCTCCTGCCAGCTGGAACCGCCGTGGCCGCCGGGGTCGGTGTGGCCGTGGTCCGCGGTGACCATGATCAGCCAGTTCTCCGACGCGTACGTCTTACGGGACTCGATCGCGGCGACGAACTGTCCGACCGAGGTGTCTACGGCGTGAATCGCGTCGAGGTACTCCTGGCTGGCGGCGCCGTGTTCGTGGCCCGCCTCGTCCACGCCGTCGAGCTGGACGAAGTGCGCGTCGGAGCTGCCGGTGGCGAGTTGGCTGACGAGCCGCGAGGTGGTCCCGGTGTCGTACTCGGCGCTCGGGGTGTTGACGCGGGTGTCCACCTTCGAGGAGAAGATCGTGGTGGTGATCGGGTTCCACGACGCGATGGCGTACGTGCCGAGCGCGGGCCTGGCGTTCTCGACGCGGGTCAGGAAGTCCGGGTACTGAGCGAAGTTCTGCCCGGCGAAGGTGTTGTCCATCACCTTGTGCTTGTCGGGCCAGACGCCGGTGATGATCGTCGACCAGCCGGGGCCGGACAGCGTGGGGGCGAAGGGTGCCGCGTACAGCGGGGAGGCCGCGGTCAGACCGGCGGCCCGCAGCGCCTTGAGGTGCGGTGCGTCCGCCACTTCGATCTTGCTGAGCAGGGTGCCGTCCAGGCCGATGACCAGGACCTTGGGCTTTCTGTCCGCGGCGCGGGCGACCTGGACGAGGGGGCCCGCCGCGACGGCGAGGGAAGCGGCGCCGATGAGGAGGGAGCGGCGCGACAGCTGCGAAGACACGTGATCCTCCGGTGAGGGGTGGGGTGAGCGAGCGGGCAGCCCAACGCCCCTGGCGAAGCAGGGGCGTTGGGCTTAGGACTAGACCCGTTATCTTTTCGCAATAGATCGCCGACGGCCAGAGGCGTGCGGTGAAGTTCTCCCCAACACACGGTTCCCCGACGGTGCTTCGGCGGTTCTTCGGCGGTCCAGGAGCTGGCGCCGGTGCCGGTGCTCAGCTGTGGGTGGCGGACTGCCAGTCCCCGACGTACGACGTGAGGTTCTTGGAGATGTCGTTCCAGTCGGGTGCGAAGACGTCGACGCCCTTCATCAGTGCGCTCAGCGCGGTCGCGTTGGCATCGCTGGCGTTGATGTCCTTGCGGGATGAGAAGCCGCCGCTGATCTCGCTGACCTGCTTCTGGGCCTGCTCGGCGAGCATGAAGTCCAGCAGCTTCCTGCCGTTCACCGAGTGCGGCGCCTTGCTGACCAGACCGGCCGCGTACGGCAGCGCGAAGGTGGTCGGCTTGCCACCCGCCTTCGCCGGGAACCAGATGCCCAGGTTCGGCATGGTCTTCGACTGCGCGTAGCTCATCTGGACATCGCCGTTGGCGGCCAGGATCTCGCCCTTGTCGACCTTGGGCGCGAGCTTGCCGGTCGAAGCGGACGGGCCGACGTTGTTCGCCTGGAGCCTGCCCAGGAATGTCATGGCCGCCTGCTTGGAGCCGAAGTCGTGCATCGCCTTGATGAGCACGGCGGTGCCGTCGCCCGCGACACCCGGCGTGGAGTACTGGAGCTTGTTCTTGTACTTACCGCCGAGCAGTTCGTCCCAGGTGGTGGGGGCGGTCTTGAGCTCCTTCTTGTTGTAGATGAAGCCGAAGTAGTTGTTGACGACCGAGGTCCAGGTCCCGTCGGCCCCCTTGTCGGCCGGGGCGACCTGGTCCGAGCCCTTGGGCGTGTACTTCTGGAGCAGCCCCTCGGCGTCGGCCTGCTGGATGAACGGCGGGAGCGTGACAAGGACGTCGGCCTGGGTGTTGGACTTCTCGCGGACCGTGCGCTGCACGACCTCGCCCGAACCGCCCTCCACGTAATTGACCTTGATGCCCGTCTGCTTCTGGAAGTCCTTGAAGACCCGGTCGTACCAGCCGTCGTTGTTCTCGCCCTTGAGGCCGTCGGCACTGTAGACGGTGACGACCTTGGCATCGGACGCCGCGGATGAACCACCGCAGGCGGAGAGGGAACTCGCGAGGACCAGGGCCCCGGCGACGGCGGCGAGCGGCTTGATGGAGTGGCGCATGACGTTCCGTGACTCCTGGGGTAGTTCGGGGTTCGGTGTTCGGGTTCGGTATTCAGCCTCGGAGTTCAGGTCAAGTCAGGTTGAGAGCAGGGGGGTTCAGCGGTACAACGCCCTGGTCCGGATACGGGAGACCCCGGACAGCACCAGCAGTGTCGCCGCCATGAGGACCACCGCGACCGCCGCGCCCGTGAAGAGCGAGCCCCGGTCGGTGGTCGCGAAGATCTGGACGGGAAGCGGTGTCCAGTCGGGCGGGTAGAGCATCATCGTGGCGCTCAGTTCCCCCATCGACAGGGCGAAGCAGAGCCCGGCCGCCGCTGTCAGGGACGGCAGCAGCAGCGGCAGCCTGACCCGCCACAGGACGTATGAGGGGCGGGCCCCCAGCGAGGCCGCGGCCTGCTCGTACACCGGGTCGAGACGCAGGATGGCAGCCGAGACCGACCGGTGGGCGAACGCCGTGACAAGAATGGTGTGCGCCAGGATCACGATCGTGGAGGTGCCGTTGAGCAGGACCGGCGGCTTGCTGAACGCCACCAGCACAGCGAGGCCCACGACCACCGGCGGCACCGCGACCGGCAGCATGAACAGGGCGTCCATGAACCGCCGTCCGCGCTTCTTCAGTGCGGCGCCGGCGAGCGCCGCCCACGTCCCGAGGGTCAGCGCGAGCACGCTCGCGCAGGCGGCGGTGATCAGGCTGGTGGTGAGGGCCTGAAGGGAGTCCCCGCTGGTGGCGGCAGCGTAATGGCTCACGGTCGCCCCCGAGGGGAGTGCCCCCGACCAGTTGGTGGCGAACGAGGCCAGCAGGATCACCAGGAGCGGCAGGGCGAACAGGGGCAGGAAGAGGGCGAAGAAGACGACCCAGGTGGTCCACTTGCCCGTACGGCTATGCACCAGCACGGCGCGCCACCATCCGGTAGAGGGAGTAGAGCCCGACGGAGATCGCCACATTGACGACGGCGACCACGCACGCGGCCGGGTAGTCGGATTCGAGGATCGCCTTGCTGTACACGAGCATCGGCAGGGTCGTCACGCCCTTGGCCCCGGTGAAGAGCACGATGCCGAACTCGTTGAGGCACATCACCAGCACCAGGCTGCCGCCGGCGGCGAGCGCGGGCAGCGCCTCGGGCAGGATGATCCGCCGTACGATCCGGGCCGGTCCCGCGCCCAGCGACGAGGCCACCTCCAGCTGCGCGGTGTCGAGCTGGGAGAAGGCCGCGAGCAGCGGCCGCATCACGAACGGCGTGAAGTAGGTGATCTCCGCGAGGAGTACGCCCCACGGAGTGGTGAGGAACTGGAACGGCCCCTGGTGCGCGCCGGTCAGGTCCGTCCAGGCGCCGTTGGCCATGCCGACCGAGCCGTAGACGAAGAGCAGCGCGAGCGTGATCAGGAAGGACGGGAAGGAGAGGAAGACATCGATGAACCGGGCGACCGCCTTCCCGCCGGGGAACGGCACGAAAGCGATCACCACGGCGAGCACGAACCCGAGGACGAGGCAGCCGACGGTGGAGCCGACGGCCAGCCAGACGGTCGTCGTCAGTGCCCGGCGGAAGGCGTCGGACGCGAAGACCTGGGTGTACGGGGCGACGGACGTGCCGCCGGTGTCGAGGGTGAAGGACTGCTGGACGACGAGCGCCAGCGGGTAGAGGAAGACCAGCGCCAGCACGACGACGGGCGGCAGCGCCCAGACACAGCGGGGCAGTGAACGGGGCGCGGCCGGCGCGGTCCGGGCGGTCGCCACGACAGCGGTGGTGCTAGCCATCGGACGCTCCCGCCCCGGCGGACGCTCCCGCTCCGCTGTTCGCCGGTGCCACGCCGTCCGCTGTCACACCCGGAGCCCCGTCCGCCGTCACATCCGGAGCCCCGTCCGCCGTCACATCCGGCGTCCCGTCCGCCGTCACGCCCGCTGTCAGCAGCACCGCGTCGTCGGCGGCGAAGTGCAGCGTCGCCGTGTCGCCCAGCGCCGGGGTGTCGCGCAATTCGCGCACATCGGCCTTGACCCGGTGGCCGTCCACGTCGACCAGCAGCCGGTGGGTGGAGCCGCGCCACTGGACCTCGGCGATCCTGCCGCGCAGGACGTTCGGGCCCTCGCCGAGTGCGACCAGATGCGGGCGTACGCACAGGGTGGCCGTGGCGCCGTCGGCGGCGCCGTCCGCGCCGGTCACGGTCAGTTCCGTACCGGCGAAGGAGACCACGGCGCCGCCGGAGCCCGCTGCCGCGCTCCGTACCGTGACCGGCAGGAGGTTGGCGTTGCCGACGAAGGATGCGGTGAACTCGGTGCGGGGGCGCCGGTACAGCTCCTGCGGGGTCCCGCAGTCCTGGAGCCGGGCGCGGTCCATCACGGCGATACGGTCCGCCAGAGTGAGCGCCTCGACCTGGTCGTGCGTGACGTACAGGATCGATACATCGGGCAACTCACGGTGCAGCCGGGCCAGTTCGGCCAGCATCCCGGATCTCAGCTGGGCGTCGAGTGCGGAGAGCGGCTCGTCGAGCAGCAGCACCCCGGGCCGGATGGCCAGGGCCCGCGCGATGGCCACGCGCTGCTGCTGGCCGCCGGAGAGTTCGCGCGGGTAGCGCTTGGCGTAGGAGGCCATGCCCGTCATCCCGAGCGCTTCGGCGACGCGCTCCGGGATCTCGCCCTTGGGCACCTTCTGCGCCCGCAGCCCGAAGGCGACGTTGTCCTCGACGCGCATATGCGGGAAGAGCGCGTACTGCTGGACGACCATGCCGACGCCCCGCCGGTGCGGGGGCAGTCGTGTCACGTCGCGGCCGTCGATGAGGACCCGCCCGGCGAAGGGCTGGACGAAGCCGGCGACGGCGCGCAGAGCGGTGGTTTTGCCCGAACCCGAGGGGCCGAGCAGGGCCATCACCTCACCGGGCTCGACGGTCAGGTCCAGCGAGTCCAGGACGGTGGTCCCGCCGCTCCTGCCCTTGGCGCCGTACGCGACCGAGACCCCGTCGAAGCGGATGCCGCTGGTGGCTCTGGTGCTACTGGCGCCGCTGGTCATATCTCCACCGGCGGGACCAACCGGGCCAGCAGGTCCGGCAGTTCGGCGACCGAATCCAGGACGTGGGTGGCGCCGTGCCGCTCCAGCTGCCCCCGGTCGTGGGCGCCGGTGAGGACACCGGCCACGACACGGGCCCCGGACCGTACGCCGCTGAGCATGTCGTACGAGGTGTCGCCCGCGATCGCGAGCTGGTCCACTCCGTCCACGGCCCGGGTCCGGAGGAACGCGGCGAGCACCATGTCCGGGTAGGGCCGCCCGCGACCGCCCGCGTCGGCCGGGCAGAGCGTCAGCTCGACCAGGTCCTGCCAGCCGAGGACGGCGAGGATCGCGTCCTGGGTGGTCCGGGCGAAACCGGTGCTCAGGACCACCGTCCGGCCCTCGTCCCGCATCCGCTCGATGGCTTCGCGCGCGCCGGGGACGGGGGCGACGTGTCCGGCGCCGACCAGCTCGCCGTACGCCTCCTCGAAGGCGGTGTTGGCCTGCCGGGCCTTCTCCTCGTCGCCGAAGAGGTGCCGGAAGACGGAGATCTTGGACTCGCCCATGGTGGCCCGGACATGGCCGAGCATGGCGTCGGGCTCGGCGCCCATCCGCCGCGCCGCAGCGGCGAACGCCCGCTCGACGAGACCGCCGTCGACGACGGTGGTGCCCGCCATGTCCAGCACCACGAGGTTGATCGGTTTGTTTGAGTTCGCAGAGTTCGCAGTGTTCGCAGCGGTCACTTCGGTCACTTCGGTCACTTCGGTCACCAGCCCAGGTCGTTCGCGGTCTTTTCGGCTATCGCCGGGGAACAGGTCATGCCGCGCCCGCCGGGCCCGGTGACCAGCCACACGCCGTCGCGCACCTGCTCGCGGTGGACGACGCGGGTGGTGTCGGTGCACTGCGCGTACACCCCGGCCCAGCGGTGGCGGATCTTCGGCAGCGGGCGCCCGAGGAAGGACTCGGCGACGCGGGCGACGTGCTCGTACGGCTCTTCGCGCACGTCGAAGGCGAAGGGGTGCTCGTACTCATGCGTGTCGCCGATGGTCAGCCCGCCGTCCGCGCGCTGCACCATCAGCAGCTGCATCCGGTGCTCGGCGGCCACCGGGTCCTGGGCCTGCCGCGCGTTGAGCGCGTCGAGGGCCTCGGAGGCGTACGCCGGGTAGTAGCGGAAGGAGTCGGCGTCGGCCACGGACGTGGTGAGGCGCTCGCCGAGCGACTCGGTCTGCATCATCTGGAGGCGGACCCGCCGGACCGGCAGCTCGGGGGCGAGTTCGCGTACCAGACCGCCGAGCCAGGCGCCGGTGCACAGGACGACGAGGTCGCCGGTGTGCACATCGCCGTGGTCGTCGCGCACCGAGCCGGTCCCGACAACCGCACGGACCTCCCGTCCGCCGAGGTAGGTGTACCTCCCGGACGCCGGCAGGGCCTTCTTCAGCTCCAGCTGGGCGGTGCGCGGCTCCACGGCCGCGTCCTGCCCGCACCACAGGGCCGCCTCGAACTCACCCCGGAGGGCCGGGTTGATCTCGCGGGCCTCCTGCGGGGTCAGCATCCGGTACCCGCGGGCCGCCGCGTCGTCCCGCTTCAACGCGGCCTCAGCGACGTCCCGTTCCAGGGCGTTCCGCACGGGGGTGAGCGACCCGGTGGCGCGGAAGCCGATGCCCGGCACCCGCTCGCCGATCTCCTCCCACAGCTCCCGGGCACGCAGCGCGGTCGCCAGCTCCTCCCCGCCGGCCCGCCCGCTGACCCACACCTGCCCGAAGTTACGGAGCGAGGCGCCCCGCGCCTCGGTCTCGCGCTCGATCTGTACGACCTCGTGGCCGCGTTCCACTGCGTGCCAGGCGTGCATGGTTCCCACCACGCCAGCTCCTACGACGATGACTCTCACGACGGCAACGCTGCTGGGGGCTGGTGTCCCGGCGCCGACCCGGGGGCAACGGCACGGTGAACAGCCCCGCAAGACTGGACTAGACCCGTTATCTTTCTGTTATGAAAATGGTCTCCGGTCCGACCCCCTCCCGGGTCAGCCCGAGGCGAGGCGGGTGGTGAAGCTGAACCGGTCGCCCCGGTAGAGCGTCCGTACGCGCTCCAGGGGCAACCCCTCCGTGTCACGGGAGATCCGGTGGATCAGCAGCATCGGCAGCGCGGGCGGTGTCCCGATGAGCAGCGCCTCGCGCGGGGTGGCCAGGACCGTCTCGATCCGCTCGTCGGCGTCACCGAAGCCGATGCCCAGCCGGTCGCGGAGGAAGCCGTAGAAGGAGGAGTCGGGGTCGAACTCACTGTCCAGAGAAGGAACTCGGGCCACCGCGACATAGGTGCTCTCCAGTCCGACCCGTTCGTCGTCCGCGAGCAGCACCCGCTCCAGATGCCAGACCGGTTCGCCCCGGCCGAGCCCGGTCTCGGCGGCGAGCGCGTCGGGGCAGGGGAAACGGTCCAGCGAGATGAGATGGCGCCCGGGGGTCCGGCCCTGGCGGCGCACGCCCTCGGTGTAACTCGCGAGCGACAGCGGCTGTTCGAGCTTGGGCCCCGCGATGACGGTCCCCCGCCCCTGCCGCCGTAGCCGCCCCTCCAGGACCAGTTCGCGCAGCGCCTGCCGTACGGTCTCGCGGGACACCTCGTACCGTACGGCCAGATCGCGCTCGGTGGGCAGCGCTTCGCCCTCGCCCAACTCCTCCATGAGCAGCGAGACATGGGCCTTGACCGCGTAGTACTTGGGGATGCGGCCGTGCTCCGGGATGCCGGAGCGGATCGGTGCGCCAGGTGCCTGGCCGTGCGGGTAGTCCACGGGGCGATGGTCCCAGATCCGGGTGAACGGGCACGCCACGGCGGTGGTGGCGGCTGCCGCTGCCGGGAGTGGTGCTGCTACCGGCGGCGTTGGATCCTCGGACGCCGTGATCCCACGACCAGGGCCGCGCCCAGCAGGACACAGGTGCAGGCGATGGTGCCCAGTGTGCGCAGCCGGTGCGAGCCGGTCCTGGCGAGCTCACCGACGAAACGGTGGGCGCCGTTACGGGGGCCGACTTCGGGGCCGACACCGATCCGGCCTCCGATGTCCCCGTTGTGGTCACGGCCCGGAATGCGCTCGCCGGGGACGCGCTCGCCGGGGACGTCCGTCCTGGTGGGGTCGGCGGGCGGGGCGCCGGTGATGGTGAAGCGGTAGTCGCTGGACTCCCCGACCCAGTCACCGTCGTCGCCGTGCCGCCGGACGACGGCGGCGTTGGCGGTGACGTCGTCCGGGGTGGTGCCATCGGCGAACGCGAGCCGGACCGGGACGGAGACCGTCCGGCCCGCCGGAACGTCGAACCCGCCGGCCCCGTCTGCCTTGTCGGTCCCGTCGGCCCCGGCAGCCTTGTCGACCGCGTCGGCCCCGTCCCCGAACGGGCCGATGTGCTCGTCCTCGTCGGTGGTCGTGAAGGGCACGGGCCGCCAGCGGTGTGCGGCGGGGTCGTTGAACTCCAGCTGGATCTGGGGGTCCCGCAGTTTCCTGCCCCGGTCGACGAGGACCACGACCGGGTGGATGTCCCGGCAGTCGCCGTCGGAGGTGTTGGTCAGTTCGAGCGACCAGGTGTCGTACGCGCCACCGGGCACGTATGAGGTCGGACCGCCGTGGATCCTGGCCTCGACGGGGAAGGCGGAACCGTCCCGGTCGGCGCAGGCGGGCGCGGAGGCGGCTCCGTCCCGGACGGCTCCGTCCCGGACAGCCGGGGCCTGCGCGGTGGCCGGCTGTGCGGCCGCGAGCAGCAGCAGCGAGGCCAGAGCAGAGGTGGCGGCGGCCGGGGCCGCTCCGGTGCAGAGCGCACTGCGCAGTCGCATGGGGGACGCCTTTGCTGATCGCGTAGGTCCGGGCTCGTACACCGAACCGCACCGCCCCGTCCGGCCTGGTCCGCCACGACCGCGTACCGCCGAATGCCCCGTACCCTCCCGCCCGATCAGCCCATTGTCATCAGGTCCGACGTCCTCAGGTCCGACGTCCTCAGGTCCGACGTCCTCCAGTTCGGCGCAGGTCCGGGCCTCCTCAGGTCCGGCGGGCGTTGAACGGCACCGCCGCCCGCCCGAAGTGCCCGAACACCGGGGCCAGCGCCAGTTGCGCCGCCCCCTCGGCGACGAGCCGCCGCCCACCACCCGCCACCTCCACCGGGACCGCCTCCCCGCCGCCCGCGTGCCGGGCCCGCTCGGCGAGTACCGCGCCCACACCCCGTACGAAGACGTCCGGGGCGGCGTCCACCGTACGGCCGCCGAGCAGCACCCGGTCGACGTCGAGCAGCCGTACGAGATTGGCCGTGCCGACGCCGAGGAAGCGGGCGGCGGCGGCGTGGTCGCCCCCGGCGACGGCGGCCAGGCAGAGCGCCTCGACACAGCCCCGGCCGCCGCAACCGCACGGCGGGCCGTCGAGCTGCACGGTCTGGTGTCCGAACTCCCCGGCGCCGGTGCGCGGCCCCCGGTAGAGCGCGCCCCCGAGCACCAGACCGGCGCCGAGCCCGGTCCCGAGATGCAGATAGGCGAACGAGTCGCCGGGTCCGCGCAACGCCAGGCCGAGGGCGGCCGCGTTGGTGTCCTTGTCGAGGACGACGGGCAGGCCGAGCCGTTCCGCGAGCGCGTCGCGCAGCGGATAGCCGTCCCACTGCGGGAATCCGGTGACCCGGCGCAGCACCCCGGTGTCGTGGTCGAGGGGGCCGGGGGCGGCGGCCCCGACGCCGAGGACCGGGGCCCGGTGACCGCCGACGGGGTCCGCACCGCCCGCGCCCGCCACCCCGTCGGCCACCACCCGGGACACCACATCGGCCGCCGCCCCGGCCACCGCGTCGGCGCCCGCCCCGAAGTCCAGTTCCGCACTCCGGTCGGCGACGACCGCCCCCGCCAGGTCCACCAGCACCGCGCTCACCCGGTCCCGGTCCAGATGCAGCCCGACCGCGTACGCGGCGCCCGGCACCAGCCTCAGTACCGTGCGCGGCTTGCCCCCCGTGGAGGCACGGCGGCCCGCCTCCGCCGCGAAACCGTCCGCCCGCAGCCGGGCGGTGATCTTGCTGACGGCCTGCGGGGTGAGGCCGGTCCGCTCGGCGAGTTCCAGGCGGCTGATTCCGGCCTGCCCCGCCGTACGCAGCAGTTCGAGCACGAGCGCCGCGTTGTGGCTGCGCAGCGCGGGCAGATTGGCGCCGGACCCGGCGGTTTCACTCCTGTTCACGCCCCCATTGTGCGGCACACTTGCACTTTGGAAACACCGTTGCTTAAGTGGTTCGCATGACTGCAGCCCCGCTCCGCGTCGGACTCGTCGGCTACGGCCTCGCGGGTTCCGTCTTCCACGCACCGCTGATCTCGGCCACCGACGGCCTGGTTCTCGACACGATCGTCACCTCGGACGAGGAGCGCCGGGAGCAGGCGCGCGCCGAGTTCCCCGGCGTCCGGTTCGCCGGCGCCCCGGGCGAACTCCGGCCGTACGCGGACGAGCTGGATCTGGTCGTGATCGCGTCCCCGAACCGGACGCATGTGCCGCTCGCGACCGCCGCGATCGAGGCCGGGCTGCCGGTCGTCGTGGACAAGCCGCTCGCGGGCACGGCCGCCGAGGCCCGCGAGCTGGCCGCGCTCGCCGATGAACGCGGGCTGCTGCTCTCCGTCTTCCAGAACCGCCGCTGGGACAACGACTTCCTGACTCTGCGGGGGCTGATCGCCGACGGAAGACTGGGCGACGTTCAGCGCTTCGAGTCCCGCTTCGAGCGGTGGCGCCCGCAGCTCAAGGGCGGCTGGCGCGAATCCGGCGACCCGGCGGAGATCGGCGGGCTCCTCTACGACCTCGGCAGCCACATCGTCGACCAGGCGCTGGTCCTCTTCGGCCCGGCGGTCCGGGTGTACGCGGAGTCGGACGTCCGCCGCCCCGGCGCACGCGCCGACGACGACACGTTCATCGCCATCACCCATGCGAACGGCGTCCGTTCCCATCTGTACGCCTCCGCCACCACCGCGCAGCTCGGCCCGCGCTTCCGGGTACTCGGCTCGGCCGCCGGCTATGTGAAGCACGGGCTCGACCCCCAGGAGGCGGCGCTGCGCGAGGGCGCGCGACCCGCGACCACGGAGCACTGGGGCGAGGAGCCCGAGTCGCTGTGGGGCCGCATCGGCGCCGGTGAGTCCCCGCTGACCGGCGGCGGTTCGCCCGTACCGACCGTGCCCGGCGATTACCCGGCGTACTACGCGGGTGTCGCGAAGGCCCTGCGCGACGGCGGCCGGCCGCCGGTCACGGCAGACGAGGCGGCGGCGACGCTGGCCGTCATCGAGGCCGCGCGGACTTCCGCACGCGACGGCGTCACGGTGGAGGTGGTCACAGCGGACCTGTGAGCGCCGTACGGACCGAGCCGCCCCCGCACCGGATCAGCGGCCGTACGCCCGCAGGAAGACCTGTACCCCGACTGCCGTGATCCGGTCGGTCTCCTCCGGAGGCAGCGGACTGACACCCCAGTACGAGCGGTGCACGACGTCGGTCGACGTCAGCGTCATGAAGTGCGCGGCGGCCTGGGCCGGGTCGCCGCGTACGTCGACCAGCTCCGCCGCGTCCAGCGCGGCCATCGCGACGGCGAACTGCCGCCCCACCGCGCGTGGTCCCGCCTCCTGCCAGGCATCCAGGACCTCGGCTGGGACATGCCCGGCCTCCGCGTAGATGTGCCGCACCAGCGAGAAGTGGTTACGGAACTCCGCCATCAGGCCGACCCACGCACGGGCGAGGGCCAGCAGGTCCCGCTCCAGATCCGCCGGGCGCGGCAGCCGGTCCATGTCCAGATACCGTTTCAGCAGGGCCAGTTGAGCGTCCCGCACCTGTCCCGAGCTCCACTGCACCACCGTACGGAAGAGCTCCTCCTTCCCGCCCGGGAAGTGGTTGTACAGAGTGCGGGTGGAGGCGCCGGCCTCGGCGGCGATCGTGTCGATGCTCGCGCGCGAGTAGCCGTCCCGCCCGAACACCTCGCAGGCGGCGTGCGAGATCGACGCCGCCTTGTTCGTCCTGGCGCGGCGCGGCGCGGCCGCCGCCTTCTTTTCGGCACCCGTGCTGGTCATCGGCGCTCCTCCGTCATGGACATCACCATATCTACAACGCCCGTTGCACTTCCTACAACGCACGTTGTAGCTTACTGGATGTGGCCGCACACCGCGGCCCGCCACGAGAACCACCCGACGAACCAAGGGGACTCCCATGCCCGAGACCGATATCGAGACTGCGCACGCTTCCAGGGCCGGGACCGCTGCCGAGGCCGCTCCCGGGACCGCCGGCGAGGCCGGCGGTCCCGGGAGCGGCGGCGAGGCCGGCGGCGCCACCCGCCGGGACTCCGCCCTCCGGGTCGCCGTCATCGTCGGGAGCGTCCGGGGCGGCCGGCTGGGGCCGACGGTCACCGACTGGTTCACCGGCGCCGTCAGCAACCGTACGGACATCGAGCTGGACGTCATCGATATCGCGGAGCTGGAACTCCCGGTGCACATGCCCGGCTGGGACGGCCTGCCCGCCGCAACCGCGGAAACCCAGGCTGCGCTGGCCGGTGTCAGCCCGAGGCTGGCCGGGGCGGACGCGTTCGTCGTCGTCACGCCCGAGTACAACCACAGCTTCCCGGCCTCGCTCAAGAACCTCATCGACTGGCACGCCACCCAGTGGCAGGCCAAGCCGGTCGGCTTCGTCTCGTACGGCGGTCTCGGCGGCGGGCTGCGCGCGGTCGAGCAGCTGCGGCAGGTCTTCGCCGAGCTGCACGCGATGACCGTGCGGGACTCCGTGAGCCTGCACGGGCCGTGGTCCGGGCTCGGCGCGGACGGCAAGCCGCTCGACGAGGCGGTCTGCACGGGCGCCGCCAAGGGCATGGTCGACCAGCTGGTCTGGTGGGGCCGCGCGCTGCGCGCCGCCCGTACCGACCACCCGTACGGCAGCTGACCGGGCCTGCCGTGCCTACCGCAGACATGCCAGGCCCAGCCACGCCCGGCGTGGGGGTACCTGACGCAGAGGTGGCCGACGCGCAGGTGCCCGCCGCCGGGGCGGCTCACGGGCTGACGGGCATCCTCGCCGTCGTCATCGTCGGCTCGGTCATGGCCGTGCTCGACGTGACCATCGTCAACGTCGCCCTGCACCCGCTCGCCGTGGCGTTCGGCGCCCCGGTCAGCACCGTCCAGTGGGTGTCGACCGGCTACACGCTGGCCCTCACCGCCGTCATCCCGCTCGCCGCCTGGGCCATGCGCCGCTTCGGCGCCAAACGCACCTATCTCACCGCCATCACGCTCTTCGCATTCGCCTCCGGGCTGGCCGCGCTCTCCTGGAACATCGAAACGCTGGTGTTCTTCCGGGTCGTCCAGGGGCTCGGCGGCGGGCTGCTGATGCCCGTCGGCATGGCGATGGTCGTTCGCGCCGCCGACCGCGAACGGATGGGCCGCCCGATGGCGCTGCTCGGCATCCCGGTCCTGATCGGGCCGGTGAGCGGTCCGGTACTCGGCGGCTGGCTGATCGACACCGCGTCCTGGCACTGGATCTTCCTGGTCAACCTGCCGATCGGCGCGGTGGCCCTGGTGCTCGCGGCGCGGCTGCTGCGCCGCGACGAGCCGCAGCCTGCGCAGCCGCTGGACGTACCCGGACTGCTGATGCTCTCGCCGGGTCTCGCCCTGCTGATCTACGGTCTCTCCACCGGCGGCGCGCACGGCGACTTCACCGCACCGGGGGCGCTGCTGCCGGCCGTCGCGGGGCTGCTGCTGACCGCGGGTTTCGTCGCACGCGGGCTGACCGCCCGGTATCCGCTGCTGAGGCTGCGCCTGTTCCGCGACCGTACGTTCGCCGCCGGCATCGCCACGATGGCCCTGTTCCCCTGCGGCTACTTCGGCTCGATGCTGCTCACGCCGATGTACTACCAGACGGCTCGCGGTCTGAGCGCCACCCGGGCCGGGCTGCTCGGCATTCCGCTCGCGGTCACCGTCGGCATCTCGATGCAGATCGCGACCCGGCGGACCGACCGGGTGTCCCCTCGGCTGATCGTGGTCTCCGGCATCGCTGTGTCCGCTCTCGGCCTGTCACTGTTCGCTGTGCAGGTCGGTCCTGACACGCCGTACTGGCGGCTGTGCGCGGCGATGCTGGTGATGGGGTCGGGCGTCGGCATGGTGATGATGCCCGTCAACACGGTGGCGACCCGCGGGCTGGCGCCCGACGACGTTCCGTCGGGGAGCACGGTGCTGAACATCGTCTCCCAGGTCGGCACATCGGCCGGGACGGCGCTGGTCTCGGTGCTGCTGGCGTCCCACCCGTCCGGTCCGCCGGGGGCCGGCGCAGGACGGGCGGACGCCTTCCAGTTCAGCTACTGGTGGGCGGTCGGGCTGCTGGCCCTGGCAGCCGTACCGGCACTGCTGCTGCCGAAGGGCCGCCGCACCCCCGCGAAGGCCCGGCGGGCCAGTGGGTGACCACCGGCCCGCGGCCGGCCCCACAACAGGGACGACAGGAACGGCAGGGACAACAGGACAGAGCGGCCGGACCGCCCGCTACGCGTCCTTGAGCGGCTGCCGCTGCCGTCCGAGCCCCTCGATCTCCAGCTCCACGACGTCCCCGGCCCGCAGATACGGCTTGGGTTCGGGCTGTCCCATCGCGACCCCTGCAGGCGTACCGGTGTTGATGACATCGCCCGGGTACAGGGTCATGAACTGGCTCAGGTACCGCACCACTTCACCGACCGGGAAGATCTGGTCGGCGGTCGTGCCGTCCTGCTTCAGCTCGCCGTTCACCCACAGCTTCAGCGGGAGCGCCTGCGGTTCGGCCACCTCGTCGGCGGTCACCAGCCAGGGGCCGAGCGGATTGAACGTCTCGCAGTTCTTGCCCTTGTCCCACTGGCCGCCGCGCTCGATCTGGAAGGCACGCTCCGATACGTCGTGCGCGATCGTGTACCCGGCGACATGGCCGAGCGCCTCCTCCGCCGACCCGAGGTAACGGGCCGTACGCCCGATGACGACGGCCAGCTCGACCTCCCAGTCGGTCTTCTCGCTGCCGCGCGGTACGAGCACGGTGTCGTCGGGGCCGACCACGGTGTCCGGCGCCTTCATGAAGACGATCGGTTCGGCGGGGATGGCCGCGCCCGTCTCCGTCGCGTGGTCGTGGTAGTTCAGCCCGATGCAGACGACCTTGCCGATCCGGCCGACCGGCGGCCCGATCCGCGGCGCCTCGCCTTCGATGGCGGGCAGCACACGGGCCGCGGCGGCAGCCCGTATCCGGTCGAGCGTCGCCTCGTCGGCGAGCAGCCCGCCGTCGATGTCCGCAACCAGCGCGGAGAGGTCACGGAGGGTTCCGTCGGCGTCGAGCAGTGCGGGGCGCTCGGCCCCGGCCGTTCCGACACGCAGCAGCTTCATGGTCAGTCTCCCAACGATTGGACCGGTCCGGCCGATGGGTTGCGGCCATCGGGGGATTGGCTGATCCTCCAAGTTCGAGGTCCAGGCCGCAAGACCCCGTTCACAAGCTGGACCACCCGGCTTCCCGAAGGCACCCGGACGAGCCGCAGCTCAGGCCGCTGGACCGGTCAGATCGCCGCACCGTCCGTCATGGTGCTGGATCACGCGGGGCGACTAGACCGGGCTGGCGACGGCTGCCGCGGCGGGCAGCGTGTCCCGGTACAGGAAGGCGCGCTCGACGGCGGTCCAGGTGGTGCTGGTGACGACGTACAGCGCGGCCGCGAGCGGCACGTACGACACCGTGAGGAGCGTCGCGAACGACATCAGCGGCATCACCTTGGTCATCGCGCCCATCGCCCCGGCCGCGGGCCCCTCGGGGGCGGGGGTCGGAGCGGCGGCCATCATCCGCTTGGTGCGGCCGTAGTTGAAGGTGGCCACGGCGGCGACAATCACATAGAGCACCAGGTAGATGACGCCCTGCTCACCGAGGAGCCCGCCGTGCCCGATCGCGTCCCTCAGCCGGCCGCCGAGAGGGCTGCCCATGAGGGTGTGTCCGAGCAGGGAGTTGGACGAGCCGCCGATCCGCGGGCTGGAGAACAGGTGGTACGTCACAAAGAACGCGGGCATCTGCAGGAGGCTCGGGAGGCAGCCGCCGAGCGGGGAGATCTTCTCCTCGGCGTGCAGCTCCATGATGGCCTTCTGCATCTTCTGCGGGTCCTTGGCGTGCTTCTTCCGCAGTTCGGCCACGCGTGGGGCGAGCTTGGTGCGGGCTTTCTGGCCACGGGCCGTGGCCCGCGAGAGGGGGTGCACTGCGAGCCGTACGCAGACGGTGAAGAGAATGATCGCGACGGCGGTCGCCGAACCGTGGAAGAGCGGCTGGAGCAGGTCGGCGATATGCGTGACCAGGCTGGCGAAGGCTGTGAAGAAGGAAGAGAACACGGGAAAACCCTCCGGGGGTCTCGTCGCGGCCGGACAGGAAGACATGTCGGCGTGACGGACCGCAGCGGAAACCGGGGTGGTACGTGGGGCGGAGGGTGTCCTACGCGGCCGTCGGGACGGGACGGCCGGGCGCTCGGGGCCTGGGCCTGCCCGAGGCGTCGGGATCGCGTTGCGGCAGGAAGGCCGTACGACGCTCACGGTCGCGGATGGCCGTACGGATCCGGGTGCGCGGCACGGCGGGCACACTGCGCGAGGTGAGGAGCGCGCAGGCGGCGAGCGCGGACCCGACCGCGGCGGTGGCGGCCAGTGCGACGGCGGACGAGAGCGTGCCGCCCTCGACGAGCAGTGCTTCGGCGAGCAGGAAGAAGAACAGTGCCACGGCGGGGCGGGACAGACGCATGGGCCGTGCGGCCATGTCTCCCACCCTCTTCCGGTCGGCGCAGTCGCTGATCAATGCATTCGGATCAATGAATTCTGATCGCTGAATTGTGATCGCTGCATGCTGATGCTGAAAAACGTATCTTCAGCCGTTATACACGACTCGCTTCGATGGGCTCCAGCAGCCGCCGCGGCTCAAGGAGCGCACGGCTGACCGGATTGCCCGGGTCCGGATCAAGCCCCGCGGCAGGTCGCATCTCCACATCCCCCTGGCGGTACGGCCACAGCGCAGGCCGGGCATTCGCCGTACGCGCCGAGCTCCGTACCGTGGTGGAGGGTGCGCATGGGGCGGGTGCCCGGGACGTGGTCGCGCCCCCACGCGCCGAGGGAGCGCAGGACAGGCCAGCGGGCGACCCCGTCCTCGGTCAGTACCCACCACCGCCTGGGCCGGCAACGGCCCCATCGCCCGCTCCCCCGATCGGGTCGCGAGCCAGCAGCTCTCCGTCCGGCCGTCGATCGTGGTCGCGCGGCCCCGCGTACGTCACGGCCAGCGCGACCACGAGATTGACGCCGAGCGCGACGATCCCCGCGTTCACACCCCACACCGGATCGTGGTCGCTGAACACGAAGGCGCAGACCACCCCCACCCCGACGACCAGCCCGCTGCACGCGCCGAGCAGTGTCATCCGGCGCCACACAAGACCGAGCAGCAGCATCGGCAGAAGCTGCGCCATCCCCTCGTACGAGATGAGCGAAAGGCGCACCAGTGTGTTGGGCGCGGTGTACGTCAGCACCAGCGCCAGCGTGCCCGCGACGACCACCACGCACTGCGACGCGCCCTTCTGCCGCTCCCGCCAGCGCGGCACGAGCGAGAGCACGCTGCGCCCCCACATCGTGCCGATCACCAGCATGAAGATGGCCATCGGCACGATCGAGGAGAGCGCCGCGGCGACCCCGATGACGCCGACGGCCCAGGCGGGCAGCGAGTCCACCACCAGCTTGAAGAGCGCCAGATTGGAGCCGGCGCCGGTCAGGTGCGGCACCACGAACAGGGCGGCCAGGCCGAGGAACATCGGGACGAAGAGCAGGATGTTGTACGCGGGCAGCCAGACCGCGTTCTTGCGCAGTACGTCGGCGCTGCGCGCCCCGAGGTATCCGGCGACGGTGGTCGGGAAGATCACCACGGTCAGCGAGTTGAGCAGCGAGGTCGTCACGTACCAGGCCTGCCCGAGGCCGCTGCCGCCCGGTCCGGATCCTCCGTGGCCGGGGAAGGTCAGCCAGTCGCCCTTCTCGGTGACGAGGCGGTGCAGGAAATCCCCGTACCCGTCGAAGTAGTGCAGCGGCACATAGAACGCGAGGAAGGCGAGGGTGCCGATGACGAGCGCGTCCTTGAGGACGGAGACCCAGGCGCTCCCCCGGAGTCCGCTGATCACGACGAACCCGGTGGTGACGGCGAAGGCCACGAAATAGGCCCAGTTGAGGCTGATCGCCCCGTACGAGATGGTCGAGACGACGACACCCATGCCGGTGATCTGGAGCTGGATGTACGGCAGCAGGAAGACGGTCGCGAGGACGGCGACGGCCGCGCCGAGCCAGGGCCTGCCGTACCGGTGCGCGATCATGTCCGTGACCGAGACGAGGCCGTGCCGTCTGGCGTACGCCCAGAGCGTCGGCCCGACGACGTAACCGAGGGCGTATCCGCAGGACATGTACGCGACCACGTACAGCACCGGGGCCCCGTAGTTGTAGCCCCAGCCGGCCGCGCCGAGATAGCTGAAGCTGGTGTAGCCCTCGCCGGCCATCAGGACCCAGATGAAGACCGGGCCGAGGCTGCGCCCGCCGACGGACCACTCGGCGAGCCCGCCGGTCCGGCCGCCGCGGACGGCGACCAGGCCGAGGACGACGGTCGCGACCATGAATACCGCGAAGATGGAGGTGGCGACGGCCGCGTTCACGGGCGACCGCCCCGCTGGTCCGCGCGCTGCTCCGCACGCCGGTCCGCGCGGTGGGTGAGCCGGACGGCGAGCGGTGTGAGGAGCGTCGCAGCGATCAACCAGAGGAAGAGGAAGGGCAGTCCGAGCAGAACGGGCCGCACGCGATTGACGAACGGTACTGCCCCCAGGAACAGCACAAAGGGGACAAGCAGCCACAACAACTGAGGACGACGTCTGAGCACGTCAGCGACCTTAGCCCCACCGGCAATCGGGCGGCGGCGAGCCCGTCGCCGTGCGCTCAACGAGGCCGCATGGACCGCAGGGTGGCCCAGACGGCGAGCCGGTAGCGGGAGGTGTACTCGGGGGTGCAGGTGGTCAGGGTCAGGTAGTAACCGGGCGTGCTGTAGCCGTACTGCGGCTTGACGGTGCTGCGCGGCACGGCGGCGATCACCCCGCTGTCGCGCGCGGAGGTCTGCGGGATGCCCTTGTCGACGACGTAGGTGTACACGGCGCTGCCGGTCTCGATGGTGACGGTGTCGCCGTGCCGCAGCCGGTTGATGTAACGGAAGGGCTCACCATGGGTGTTGCGGTGCCCGGCGAGCGCGAAGTTCCCGGCCTGGCCGGGCCCGGCGGTCTGTACGTAATGCCCCACATAACCCTTGTTGAGAATATTCTGCTTGCTGACCCCCTGAGCGATCGGCGCGGTGATCCCGATGCGCGGGATCCGGATCACCGCGTACGCCTTGTCCCAGACGGGCGCCCGGGCCACCTGCCGGACGGCCGTACCGCCCCCGCCCCCGGGCGCGGACCGCGACCGGCCACCCGGACCGGCGCCGGGACTTGCCGCAGGACCGGGCGCCGGAGTGGCGGGGGTCACATCCCCGTCCCCCGCACCGCTTCCGCGCCCCTGGCCGCCGTCCCACTGCCGCTCCAGCGCCTGCACTTGACGGGCGGCGCCCTGCCGCGCCTCCCGGTTGGTCCACCACAGCTGCTGCACGACGAACAGCAGCACGATCAGCCCGAGCGTCACGGTCACTTCGGCACCGGTCCACAGCCCGCGCGCGAGGACGGTACGGCGCCGTGAGGCCGCCCGCCGCACCACTACCGGAATCGTGTCCCGCATCGGCTGCTGCACGGGCGGCACCATAAGCGCTGGATCCAGAAGTCTCCAGAGCCCCGCACGGCAGTACGGTGGGCATCATGCGCCCCGACACTCCCGCTGATCACCACGCCGAAGCCGAGCGGCTGCTGCGCACCGCCGAGCAGTACCCGGAGGACCAGGAGCCGCTGCTGCTCCAGGCCGCGGCCCACCTGGAACTGGCCGGCGACCGCGCCCGCGCCACGACGCTCTACGACCGGCTGCTGGCAGGCCCGGCCGAGAACCTCGCCCTGATCAAGGCCCTGCAGGCGGCCAACCTGTGGGAGTACGGCCACGAGGCGGAAGCCCGCGCCATGATCGACGGCATCCGCGCCTCCACACCGCAGGACCCGGCCCCCTGGGCGATCGTCGCGGAGACCCTGGAGGCCCACGACGAACCGGACGCGGCCCACGCCACCTTCACCAAGGCCCTGACGCTGCTGGTCGATCCGGCGGAAGAGGTCCCGTACGCGGCCCAGGCCCTCCTCACGGGCCGCCACCGCGTGAGCAGGGCCCTGGGCAACGAGCACGACGCGTGGGACGCCCTGGCGGACTCCCTGCACATGGGCGACATCAGCCTGGACGAACTCCACGACCCGAACCGCCTGTGGGCGCTCGGTTCGAATGACCCGGCCGTCCTGCGAGCGGAAATCGCCCGCCTCCAGTCGGAGTTGGGCACCTACCGGGCTGCGCTGTCCCGCCCGTTCCCGGTGGCGGTACTGCACTGGCAGGCCCGGGAACTCGCCGAACTCCTGGCGGCGTACCCGGCCCTGGGGTCGGAGTACCCCTCGCACACGACCCACCTGATCGAAATCGAATCGGCGCTGCGGGAACTGTCGGCGGCGGGCACGACGAACCTGGGCATCGTGACGGGAAGCATCCCGTCGTACGAGGCTTTCGCCGCCTCGGAGTCAGCGTCCCCATCAGAAACGGAACTGCTCCCCCTGTACGCCACGACACTGGCGGCGCGCGGCCGTGCCGTGCCCTGGCCGCCGGCCCGGAACACAGCTTGCTGGTGCGGGTCGGGGGTGGCGTATCGGGGGTGCCATGGGGCATAGGCCGCCACCGGGCGTTACCGGTGACGCTACGGGCGGGGAGACGCCGGCCAGGCCGTGACCCTAGTAGTCCTGCGTGGAGTCAGCGGCCTGCCCGTTCTCACGGGAGGAGCGGACGCGCTGGATGTGCAGGTGCCTGGAGAGCCGGATGACCGGGCGGATCAGCAGTTCGATACTGCCGATGAGGAAGCACCACGTCCCGGTCACGGTCCAGCGCTCGGAGAAGAACATCACGCTGCCGACGATGAACCAGACGGCGACGAGGATGTCGTTGAGGATGCTGGCAACCTCGTAGCGCCGCCGGATGGCCAGTTCCTCGTGCCCGATATGCAGCGTCAACGTGCCTGGTGGCGTTGCCGGTGGTGTGGCTGGTGGCGTGCCTGTACTCATACAGGCACGGTACGCGTGGCGCCCTGCCTCCACTGACCTCGCCTGGGCCGGGCGACCCCTTCGCAGTCGGCCGGGTGGTGTGAGCGGCACACGTTCGGCAACGCTCACACCACCGCAGGCGGACGCCCGTTACGCCGGCAGCCCGAGCTCCTCTTCCTCGACCCGGGCCTCATGACGGGCTTCCTCGATGTGCTGCTCCACCCGCACCGTGGGCAGCTTGGACCGCAGGGCCAGTACATAGACGATCGCGGCGAGTGCCAGGTTGACCAGGAAGCCCCAGCCGAGCCCGATGTAACCGAGGCCGCCGTCGTAATCGCCCACCCAGCTGATGAGGGCCAGACCCACCAGCCACGGCGCCACCCACGGCAGGCCCGACGCCCAGTCCAGCTTCGGGGCACGGCCCTTGCCGGTGATCTCGAAGATCGCCAGAAGGACGAAGCCGATACCGATGGTCGCGAACAGCTTCCAGTTGGTGTTCCAGCCGGCCCAGTAGACGATCAGGTTCGCCGAGTACAGCCCGAGGAACGGAATCACATCACCGCCGGGCACCCGGAACGGCCGGTTCCAGTCCGGTATCTGGCGCCGCATCGCAGCCAGCACGACCGGACCGGAACCGAAGGACAGCACCGTCGCGGAGGTGATGAATCCGACCAGCTGCTGCCAGCTCGGGAAGGGCAGAAAGACGATCAGCCCCAGCACGAACGTGACGATCAGACTGATCATCGGCGCTCCAGGCGAGGTCGTCTTCGTCAGCGCTTCCGGCGCGTTCCCGTTCCGCCCCATGGCGTACGAGATACGGGCCGTAACCGTGGTGTAGACCAGACCGGTGTCCGCAGGAGAGATCACGGCGTCGATATACAGGATGTACGCCAGCCAGCCGAGCCCGATAGCGCCGGCGATCGCGGCGAGTGGACCGAAGTCGTTGGCGAACGCCAGGTTGAGCCAGCCGCCGGAAGACTTCAGATCGTGGCCGGGGACCGAGGCGATGAAGGCGATCTCCAGCAGGATGTAGATCACTCCGGTGAGCAGCACCGAACCGATGATCGCGAACGGGACGTTGCGCTTGGGGTTGTCCGTCTCTCCCGCCAGCTCGACACCTTGGCGGAAACCGAGGAAGGAGAAGGTGATCCCAGCGGTGGAGATGGCAGTGAAGATGCCTTTCATCCCACCCGGCGCGAACCCGCCGTACGCCGCGGCGGTGAAGTTCCGGCCATGGAACGCCGTGATGGCGAAGGCGACGATCACCATGATGATGACTGCCAGCTTCCACCACACCAGTACGTTGTTGACCCGCGCGAACCAGCGGATACCGAAGTAGTTCAGCGCCACGAAGAACGCCATCGCGATGACCGCGATGACATAACCGAGTGACGTCAGCGTATGAGTCCCGGTTTTCGGATGGAATTGGGTGAAGTCTGCCCATTTAGTGGCGTATTGCAGGGCGCCTTCCACCTCAATGGGGGCGACGGTCGCCGCGGCGATCCAGTTGATCCACCCCATGGTGTAACTGGCGAACGACCCGAAGGAGATATGCGGAAAACGCACCACACCACCGGATACCGGAAACATGGTCCCCAGCTCGGCGAAACACAGCCCAATGAGCAGGATCATCACGGCGGCGATCGCCCAGGAGAAGATCGAGGCGGGCCCAGCCAGCTTGGCCGCATTGAGCGCACCGAAGAGCCAGCCCGAGCCAATGATCGACCCCACACCAGCGAACAACAGACCGACCCGGCCCATGTCCCGCCGGAGTCTTGGTTGCTCCGAGGATCCACTCGGAGAGTTGGATATATCGGCCATGCGACATCCCCTTGTCACTGCGCCCCGGCTTCGCCAGCCGTCGGCCTGTGACTTCTCCCATACCGCCACTTGGTCGGGGCCGGGGACTACTCCCGGGGGCAACTCGACGGGAGGCCATACAGCCGCACCGCACGCCGCTCACCGAGAGAGATCGGCATTCCTGTAACCCGCAGCTACCCAGAAAGCGGCGCGCAAGCCCGGTCGGTCGAGCACGCAACCATGCTGTGACCTGCGACCACCGCCTCCTTGCCAGTCCGCACAACTCACGATGATCAACATGGCCGGACTGTCCCACACCGCCCTGCCAAACAAGATCACGGTCCGCATCTGAAGCAAGGGCTGGCCAACTCTTTGACGGGCGGTCCCACTCGGGTTGTTGCGTAGTCCGCCCCCGAACGACGAAGGACGGGCGGACCCTTGCCTCTTTCGGCCAACATGACGAGTACACATGCCAGCCAGTAGCCCATTGCAGTATCTTCACATCTGGTAATCCTGACTCGACTGGCCGCCCTATCCCCCACGCAGGCCCAGTCCTCTGTGTGCGCGAGGAACACATGCCCTGTGAGCCCACCGTTGACTGGCAGTTCGAGGTCCCTACCTCCGGCAGCAAACAGCTGCTCCCTTCTGCAGCGCGCTACGTCGACTCTCTGACCCACCAGGGCTACAGCTTTGCGGCAGCCATCGCCGACCTCATCGACAACTCAGTGGACGCCCGTTCCCAGAACGTAGTCGTCAGCTTCCTGCGGGAAGACGACCGTCTCGCCAGCCTGCTCGTCATCGACGACGGCATGGGGACGGATGATGAGGATCTGGATGTCGCCATGACGGTGGGCGGGCGTCAGAACTATCCTCCTGAAGCTCTCGGACACTGACGCCTTGTCCGTTTCCGGACAAAGAGCTCACTTTATGAGAGTAAAGCGAACGTGGATGTGAACCCATAAGATCCGCCTCGATAAAAATTTCCTCAACAGCCAGAAGGACGACCTCTTGCTACCATGCGACCTGAACGCAGCTACCGGCATCTCTGGCGCCCCCCAATGGGCTGAGGATTACGCACTACTCGCCGTGCGTGATGAAATCCAGCGCCTTGACCCGACGGGCCTGCGCTTCGCCACCGTACTGCGGGACACCATCGATCAGCTATTGAATGGCGAGGCCACAGGACGATACGACTGGAAGACTCTGTTCAAGACGGAGAAGACCCACGCGGGAACGGTCGTTGAGATCAACCTGCAAAGGGAATTCAAATTTGCCGATGGAACCGACATGGACTACAAGATCGCGGGTTCGGACGTCGACTGCAAGTACTCGCAGCAGTTCGGGGGCTGGATGATCCCTCCCGAAGCCATGGGGCACATTTGTCTCCTCGTATGGGCAGACGACTCCAAGAGCCGCTGGAGTGCGGGTCTTCTCCGCATCCGGGAAGAGTGGCTCAACGGCGGGAGCAACCGTGACATGAAACTCACGGTCAAAGCGGCTCACAGGGAGAAGATTCTCTGGCTATGGCGCGATGCGGAACTGCCAGAGAACATCCTTCTCCACATGGATCCCGTAGACCGCGCGACTGTTTTCGCGCACTCATCTGGCCAGGCCCGCCTTATTGAGCTGTTTCGCCTTGTCCAGAAACGTCGCATCGGACGCAACGTGGTTCGCGCAGTGGCCCAGCAGAAGGACTACATGAAGCGAGTCCGCGGCAACGGTGGGGCGCGATCAGCCCTCCAGAGCGAAGGGATACTGATCATGGGCGACTACGAGAGTCATCGCAGGATCGCTGAGGGCCTGGGCGTTCTTTCGCCACGTGAAGGCGAGTTCGTCAGCGTGCGAGTCACACGTTCTTCTGGCCATCAGCCTGACCGGCCCAGCGCTACCCTTGATGGCACCAAGTGGTGCTGCGCACAGCCAGAAGATGCCATCGAACCGGGCCCTTCGCTCCCTTCCCACACCAAATAGATATTGGATTTTGTATTCATGAGCGCTACCTTTGCGACTGACCTGTTGGGCTGGAAGAAGGCCGATAAAACCGGGAGAATCGTCCCGAATAGCGCCGATTCCGATAATGAGCAGTCAATCGCTCTAGCCGGATCAGTTCTTGATTCCCTAGGCGCCCTGCGGGTAGTAACGCCAGACACACCACCTAAACCCGGCCCCGTCCTGGAACAGAAGGTGATGTCCGATCTCTCACGTATCCTTCCTGAGGCAGACCCAACGCGCACCTGGAAGCTCGACCGAAAAGAACTTGTCACCTCATTCGCCCAGTACTCACACCTGCGCCGCGTTGATGAACTCGTGAAGGAGAGCCCCGAACTCCGTGTCGCGATTGGGCGCGACTATCTGATTAAGCCTGATGTCACCGTGGGCCTCAGCGACCCTTCATTAGCTCACAGCCCTGACCCATTTCTGCATGCTGCAGTCTCCTGTAAGTGGACCATCCGTTCGGATCGAGTCCAGAACATCCGGCACGAATTCATTCAGATGATCCGGCATCGTCGCGGCCGTCAGCCTCACCTTGTAACAGTCACTGCAGAGCCTCTGCCGAGTAGAATCGCGGCTATCGCCCGGGGCACGGGCGAGGTCGATGCCGTGTACCACATTGCCTTCGATGCGATGGCGCATGCTGTGTCAGTCGTCGGAAACAGACAGCAACAGGACGACTGGCATGAGTGCGTAGAACAGCGGCGGGTACTGCCGTACGAAGAGCTCGCACCCACTCTGATCCGCTGGTAATGGAACGATGCACGTGACATCCAACGACGACTGGGAACCTCCGCAGGGTTCCTGGGCATCCTCAGCCGCGCGGCGCAGAAACATGCAGGCAATCCGGAGCCGCGATACGAAACCAGAACGGCTGATCCGTCGGCTCGTGCACGCGCAGGGACTTCGCTACCGCGTGGCAGCTAAGCCCCTGCCTGACCTCCGGCGGACAGCAGACCTGGTCTTCCGCCGGGCGAAGGTCGCCGTCTTTGTTGACGGCTGTTACTGGCACGGATGCCCGGATCACTACATCTCACCCAAGACCAACCCCGGGTACTGGTCGGACAAGATTGCCCGGAACATGGCGCGCGACCGGGATACCGATCACCAGCTCACAGAGGCCGGCTGGACCGTGCTCCGGTTCTGGGAGCATGAATCACCGGACGCCTGCGCGTTCAAGATCGCCTCTACGGTTGAGAGGCTTCGTCCTGACGGGCGCTGACGGAGCTGGCACATCGAAGAGGGTCTCGGCTTTACCCTTCGCTTCAAGGGCCGCGATGATCTGCTCTCCAACCGCCTGCGCGACGGGTGGCGGAAAGGCATTTCCCACCTGCCGATATGCCGCAGTTTTACGGCCGCTGAAATTCCACGTCTCAGGAAATCCCTGAATGATAGCCGCTTGGCTCACGGTGAGTTTCGGGCCCGCAGCAGCAAAGAGGTCACGTTCCGGGTCCTTCATCTCAAGCGGATCATTCGCGACACCCAGGCCGCATACACCGAGCAATTTCCATGCCTTCTTCGCCCGAGTTGGACCAAGATCGGCACCACCATGCTTCTTTGATCCGCCCACTAGCGTCGGCGCCACTCCCTTCGAAGCCATTTCCCGCCAATCAGCGAGCGCGGCCTCAGCACGAGGATCGTCAACGGCATCAAACCGGTGCTGCATGGAACGACCGAGCGCTTCCCCAACCGTCACAACGGGGCGCATCTCAGGCGCAGACCACAGGAAGTGCTTCTTGTACTCGGCCTTCATCGCAACGAGGATGGCACGCGGCCTGAGTTGCGGCACGCCGTAGTCCTTTGCTTCCAGAAGCCGCCAGTAGCACTTCTGGTACCCCCACTCTTCCAGCTGCTTCAAGATGCTGTCCCGGTAGCCTTCAAACTTCCGGTCCAGCAGGCCCTTGACGTTTTCGATCATCACAGCTTTGGGCTGGAGTTCTTCCACAAGCTTGAGCATGACGGGAAACAGATCCCGCTCGTCATTCTCCCCCAGCTGCTTCCCGGCAACAGAGAACGGCGGGCACGGAACGCCCCCTGCCAGGAGATCCAGGTCCCCCCTGTTCAGTTTGAGATGACGCCGCAGCTCCACTGGTTTGAGCTGGGTGAGGTCCTCCTCCATGACCTCACACCCGCCCCATTCCTTGTTGCCGACCACGTTCTTCCGGAGGGTTTCGCACGCATGCGGATCTACTTCGATCAACGCGAGGTGTCGGAACAGCGCGTTGTGAAGGCCGACAGCCTGCCCTCCCGCCCCAGCGCAGATCTCAACTGAGGTGAACTTCCTCTCAGTGCTGGTCATGCACCCTCCTTACCAACATGCACGGCAGGCACTCTTTGCGACCCGCCCTCACAGAGGGTGACATGACCCACTGACAATCGTGCTCCATAGTGTGCAGCACTCCCCACCCTGCTCAGAATGGCAGCCACGCCACAGTGGACACTCATACGATATGGCCCATGCGTAGCCCTGACTGGACCTGGGACGAGTTGTTGCTGATCTGCTCTCGCGTGGTGAACGACGGATGGCGGCAGCTCAGGGCCTACCAGGCGTCCACACAGGAGCTTGCCGAGCTGCTCCGCTCTCTGCCGCTGCACGGGGACGCCGCCGGTCAGGTGCCCGAGTTCCGCTCGGCTGCCAGCATCAGCCGCAAGAGCGCGGACCTGCTTACAAGCCGGCCGGACTACGCGGGCCCGGCTACCAGAGGCGGGAGGCTGACCGCGCTCGTCACTCAGGCATTCATCGAGCGCGAGGCCGAGATGCTTCTCGCGGCCCAGGCAATCGAAGACGGTATCTCGTCCGGCGAACTCTTCCTCATCCCGGAACAGCCGGACGAAGTGGCCGAGGACGGAGTCCCCGCCGCCGAGGGCCGACTGCTGGCCCGGTGGGCGATCTCCCGTGAGCGCAACCCTGCCTTGCGCAGGCGCAAGATCGGCCAAGCCCGCAGGCTCGGGCACCCCCTCCAGTGCACGGTGTGCACGTTCAACTTCGGAGAGAGATACGGGGCGCTCGGCGAGGGGTACATCGAGGTCCACCACACGCTCCCCCTCCATATTTCCGGACCCCGGGAAACGAAGCTGGAAGACCTCGCCTTCCTCTGTGCCAACTGTCACCGCATGTGCCACAGAAACCATCGCGGGGCATCCTGGCGTACCCCGGCTGCCCTTCGGGCCGAGATTGCGGAGCTCACCCGCTCTCCCAGAACCGCATAGCTGCTGGAGCCTTGGTCCATGTCCCCAGTGCATTACGCGGCCTCCGCTTCAAAGTGCGTCTGTGCCCGGTCCAGGATCTCGTCCGGGTCTCCACCCTGCGCCGCATGCCAGTGCAGGAGATCAGCAATGAGGTCCGTCGCTGACTCTTCAAGGGCTGACCGTCGGCCGCCGCCGGCCAGCGTCGGCGCTCCTGTCATACGGCCGTAGCCGTCAAGCACAGCCGACGCCCGCTGAATGCGACGGCAGCGCCGATCGGCTGGCAGCGCCAGCTCACACCAGACCGCTTTTCCTGTGGCTGTGACGAGGGTTCCCCAGCCCACCGCCAGTGCGGCCAGCAGATGCAGCCCCCGGCCGCACTCGTCACCGCACTGCGGGTCCGCCAGAGCCGGCACCACGTGGCTCGTGTCGTGAAGCTCGACACGGAGATGGCCATAGGCAGACTCCAGCACAAGCGTCGCCGCCACCCCCGGGCCAACATGTTTGATCACATTCGTCGCCAGCTCCGTGACCACGAGCTGCACCTCATCCGTGAGAGCGGGAACGCCCCAATAAGAGAGCCGCTCCCACACGGCCCTTCTCAGCGGGCGCAGTTGAGTCGGCTCTGCCGCGAACGGCAGGACGCAGCGGAGCCGGGGTTCAGTGACATCGAAGCCATACATGGCCACACTCCCTCCCGCGCCACGTCAGCCTGCGCCGAGCCGTATCCGTACGACTGCGCTGCGTAGCGCTACGGCAGCGAGTATGGCAGTTAGAAATCTCGTTGTGTAACTTCTCATGAAAACCGTCCGGGTGAATCTGGCGGACCAGGGGCGTCGCGGCGTCATAGCCTGTTGCCGGCCGGGCCGTCGGCCTAAACGCAGCGGAGGGCTGTTCCCATGCCAGTGAGGACCACTACGAGGCGACGCCAACTCGGTTCGATGATGCGCAAGTTGCGTGCACGCAAGGGCATGACTCTGGAGGAGGCCGGGCGGCTGGTCGCGGTCTCAAAGGCGACCATCAGCCGGTATGAGACTCAGGAAGGGCCAGTGAAGTGGCCCGTCGTGGACGCTCTCTGCCGCGAGTACGGAGCCAGCGACGCCGAACGCAACGCCCTCGTGTCGCTCGCCAAAGACGCCAAGAAGCAGGGTTGGTGGAACACTTACTCCGACTCCATTCCGGAGACCATGAACCTCCTGCTCACCCTTGAAGACGAAGCACTCCGCGAAGACCACTTCAACTGCCTCTACGTGCCCGGGCTTCTCCAGACCCGTCAGTACACAGAAGCCGTACAGCACGCGTCCGAGATGCGGCTGCCAGCCGAAGAGACCAAGCGGCTCGTGGACATCCGCATGAGGCGCCAGGAGATCCTCTCCCGGGACAAGCCGCTGCACCTCTGGGCGATCCTCGACGAGTCAGTGGTCCGCCGGGTAGTCGGCTCGCGCGAGGTGATGAAGGGGCAGCTCAGCCAACTGCTTCAGGCCAATGAGTCTCCCGGCATCACCCTCCAGATCCTGCCGTTCTCAAAGGGCGCCCACTCGGCGGCCATGGGCAGTTTCGTGATCCTCGGCGGCGTGGAACCGAGCCTGGACGTCGTCTACGTCGATATCCACCTCGGCTCCCTCTTCATGGAGAAGGACGACGAACTGGACCGGTACAGACTTGCGTTTGATTACCTCAGGGCCCAAGCGTTGGACATGGCAGCGTCATCCGCCATGATCGAGCGAGTCCTTGAGGAGATGTGATGCAGAGCCCCACCGGCAACCCGTTCATACCGCCCGGCACCTGGTTCAAGTCCTCTTACAGTGGGGCCAATACCAGCGAGTGCGTCGAAGCCGCGGTGGTGTCCGGAGTGACCGCCCTGCGGGACAGCAAGAACCCCCTGGGCCCCCAGCTCATGTTCGACGGTCCCGCCTGGACCAGTTTCGTAGCCGGCCTGCAAGGCGGGGGGATTCCGCTGAGCGCCCTTGGCAACCACCCAGCCCCCTGACACAGTTGATCGACAACGGGTGAGTCTCAGGGGGGGCAGACGCGGCATGGGTCACTTACGGCGGCAGACTGCGCTTCTCGTCTGTTCACTTGGCCTCGTCTGGCTGGCATGGAGCGTCCCCGTCGACAAGGACAGAGTGGTTGACGCTTCCCAGTTCTCCGTAGCGTTCTTCGCCACACTACTGACCGGCGAAGCCGTAATCTTCGCGCTCACCTTCTCCGCCGAGAGCTCCTGGCCGTCGCTCCGCGCCATCGACAGCCACATCGCCTTCCGGGAATGGGTGTTCATCGGGTGGGTCGCCGCGATGTTCACTGGGTGCGGTCTGCTCTGGAAGAACGAGACCAGCGCGACCTACGGCGCACTGCTCTTCCTCCTCGCGAACGTCTTCGGGGTCTTCTCCTTCATACGGCTCTTCGGCCTGGCCAGCGTAGGCGGCCGAAATCGCCTGCTGATGGGCGCCCTTGCCCACGGCCTCACGGAGCTGCACGGCCAAGAGATCGACTTCGACGAGGAGCTGAGTGACGATCCCGTCGTCGCCGCGTATCTCGGCGCTCTCGACCAGACCATCAGCAAGAACGATCCGGCCGGCATACGCAACCTGGTGGGCCAGCTCATCGTGGTCCGAGTCCCGGCTCCCGCGAACGGGAACTCCGTCGCTCTCCACCTTGAGGTACTGCACCGGCTATGCCGGGCCGCTCTCGTACGGGGCGCAGACCCCGTCGTCGTTACCGGGAGTGCAGAGGCCCTCATCAGCTCCGTTCTCGCCCAGGCCCGTGATCTGCCGGACGCGGCAGCGGCGCTGGGTGCGACCAGCCGATACCTCGCTTGGCTCGCCAGCACCTCATTGCTCATGTCCGTGCGTGGTATCGCCTCCAGCAGGGCCGCACGAGAGCTCGTCGCCATGTCGGTCGACTGTCGGCTGCGCATCCTCCTCTCAGTCGACCCGGACCCCAAGACTGTGGGCCGCCCGGACGAGGTCGCCTCGGTACTGAGCGATCCTGTGGGCGTACTGCTCTGGGTACGGGACTACACCGAGTTCCACGGAGCGCACCAGGCCAACGCCTTCTACGGCGTCTACCAGTTCCTCACCGGTCGTAAATTCATGGGCAATTACTGGGACGGTGCTTCCGTCCTGACCCAGATGCGAGAAACCCTGTACGGCACGGAGGGCCACGCTGCCGGTGAAGCCCCCGACGCCGCACGGCAAGCCTTCGGCTCAGTCGTCGGCTTCGACCGTTTCTGGTGTCTCGCCTCGGTAGGAGCTATCGCAACCTTCCGTGACGCCCGGATCACCCACCCGCCGGAGCTCATCCGTCCGGAGTTCGCACCGGATCCACAGTTGCTTGGCGCGTACCTGCGTACCTTCGCCTCGCACCGCTGGTTTACGACCGCCGCGCAGGCCCAACATGAGCTCCTCACCCTCATGGCCCGCACAGATCACGCGAATTCACCATGGCGCAAGGTACGGGACCGTACCGCCGAGAGCCCAGTTCCGAGCCCGTCGCCACGCGCCGAACCCGAGGAGCGGCCGGCTGCCATGGTGCTCGCCATCGCCTGCCGTCTGGCGCCGCTCGCCGTCGGGGACCCGGATACTGAATTGCGGGCATTTCTTGCCCGGCTGCCCTCAGCCGTACTGAAGTCGGCTTCCGCTCTCGCCGCGCGCGTGCTCCCCATCCCGGCCGATACCTCCGACGACCGGACAGAGATCATCGTCGCGGGGTTCCAGGTTCTGCAGCTCGTGGGCACCCAGGCTCCGGCGGCCTCATGAACGCCGCTCACTGGCCACAGCTCATGGCCCGGCTGCTGGACCCCGCTGTCGAGCGTGCCCTCATCGTCCAATGCGGAATCGATTGGTTACGGCCCCAGCACGTGAGCCTTCGCAACGATATAGATCAGTCCGTCCTGGCAGCGCAGTTGAGGCGCGGGGCGTCACTCGCGGTCACTCGTGTAATCCTGCACAACCTTCCGGCGGCGGTCAGCCAGGCTCCCGACGCCGACACCGTACGGAGAGCGTTCGACGAGTGGAACTACCGGCTCGCCGCAACCGGTGCGCTGCTCTCCGGCCCTGCTCCCGGCATACACCGGTTGATCATCGCTGGCGATCAGGCGGACGCCCCAGTAACGGATATGGTCGATCTGTTTGCGGACGGCCAGTGGTCCGATCCGCAGAACACAGCTCTTGCACTGAGCACCATCGGTGCCCGCGGCGCCACCACGCCCCTGACTGGTTACGACGTGGATCTCGAAGGCCCCTTCAGTGATGGGGACCCCTCAGTCCACATGTGAGAAGGAAGAGGGAGATCCTGTTGCCTTACGCCCCGCAGAACTCACAGGACCGAGCGTTCCTGGAGCAGGCCATCGCCATCTCGCGGCATGCTCTGGCCGACGAGGGCAAAACGCCCTTCGGCGCCCTCGTCATCGTGGACGGCAAGCCAGTGGGAACTGGCACCAGTTCCGTCGTGGAACTCAATGACCCGACGGCGCACGCCGAGGTCATGGCGTTGCGCTCGGCAGGCAGGGAACTGGGCCGTCACCTCATGGAGGACGGCGTCATGTATGCCAGCAGCGAGCCTTGCCCGATGTGCCTGGTCGCCTGCTACTGGGCACGGATCCCGCGTCTGGTGTACGCGGCCAACAGCCACGATGTCGCTGTCAACGGCTTTGAGGACCTGCAGTTCTACCGGGAGCTGACGCTGCCGAACAACGAGCGGACGCTCATGGCCGAGGTCTCGGTCGGGGGAGATCTGCGCGACAGCGCGGCCGGGGCCCTCACCGAGTGGGCAGCGCAGCTGCCGGTTGCTGTCGTCCCCAAGCTCTGACCGGGGGACCGTCTCCCGCTTACCCAGCTCGGCCGTGGTTGGAGCTCGCTCGGGGTGGCCCGGTGAGCGACGAGGTGGATCCGCAAAACTAATTCAGTGACGGGTCCGTCGGCCCTTTGCCCCAGTCCACACAAGAGATGAAGGAGAGGAACTCAGTTGCCCTTCTCCCAGGAGGAACCACAGGACCGGGCATTCCTTGAGCAGGCCATCGCGCTCTCACGGCGTGCGCTGGACGACGGAGGGAAAGGTCCCTTCGGTGCGGTCGTCGTCGTTGACGGCGAGGTGGTGGGAGCCGGTGCCAACTCCGTCGTGGAACGCAATGATCCGACAGCGCACGCTGAAGTCATGGCACTGCGGTCCGCAGGCGAGACGCTCGGTCGTCATCTGATGGAGGATGCCGTCCTCTACGCGAGCAGCGAGCCCTGCCCGATGTGCCTGGTTGCCTGCTACTGGGCAGGCATTCCGCGCGTGGTGTACGCGGCAAACAGCCGGGATGCCGCCGTGAACGGCTTCGAGGACCTGCAGTTCTACCGGGAGTTGACCCTGCCGAACGCGGAACGCACGCTCCTGGACGAAGTCCCGGTCGGGGGAGATCTGCACGCGGACGCGGCCGGCACCCTCGCCCAGTGGGCTGCTCAATTGCCAGAGACCGTCGTGCCCAAGCTCTGACCCGAGCACCGGGCGCCGGACACTCGGGCCCAGGCCCCCCGCTCAGAGCTGCCCGGCCCCGCGCCCCGGAGAAGGTTCCGCAGCCAGATGGTCCGGCCAGTCGACCGCGTACGCGCCGTCCCGGCCTGTCGTGAGCCGGGCGAAGCGGAGCAGTTCGCGGACGATGCCGGCGTTGCCCATGGCCCAGCCCGGTCGTGGTGCGAGTTCGGTCGGGGTGGCTCGGTGATCGGCGTTCGACCAGCGCACTCCGTCGGCGTCCTCGGTCGCCCGGGACGCGAGGTCCGCGACGAGAGTGTTCGCGAAGTCCAGTCCCTCGCGGCCCTCGACGTGACGGTCGCATGCCAGCGCCAGGACCCCCGCCGTCCCGCAGCACCGGCCGTTGTTGTCCCAGAAGCCGGGGCGTAGCCGCTGCGGGAGTCCGGAGTGGGTCACCGTATGCCAGCACCGGTCCGCGAGAGCCGGCCAGGCCGGGTCCTCGACAACCGATCCCAGCAGCCTGAACGCCTGAGCGTCGCCAGTGGGGCCGTGGCACCAGCCGTAGCTGTAGCGCTCGGTGAGAGCCGGTGAGTGCTGCGGGTCGGAGTGCGGGGCCAGGAAGCCCGCGGGTCCCGCCTCGTTACGGGCCACCACGTCCGATGCGCCGGCCACTGCCAGCTCGGTCAGGTCGGGGCGGTCGGCCGCCCGGCCGACTGCGGCCAGCGCGTACGCGATGCCCAGCGTGCCGTGCGAGACGTGGTGGAAGCGGGCCGGGGCGCCGGACAGCACCTCCCACTGCACGCCTCCAGCGGTCCGTTCCGCCGTACGGAGGTAGGGCGTCGCCGCGAGTACGGCCAGCTCGATGTCGCCCACGCCGAGCGCGCCCAGGGCGATGCCCGCGTTGCCGGCGAGCAGGTCGAACCACCGGTCGTCCCATCGCGTCCCGTCGAACCGGGATCGCACCCGCTCCACCGCGCGGTCCGCGGCGGCACCGGCGGCCTCGTCCCCCAGCAGTTCGTGGACCGCGCGCAGGGCGACGGCCATTCCCGTCAGGCCGAGATAGAGCGAGCAGTTGTCCCACTCCTCGACGGTCGCCGCCAGGATCCGGGCGCCCCGTGAGGCGGCGTCTGCGTAACGGTCGTCGCCGAAGTGGTTCCGGCCTTCGAGCAGGGCCAGCACGATTCCCGCAGCACCGCCGTAGAGGTCGGGGTCGGGCTCCTCGTCCGTCGGGGTGCCCTTCCAGGCCAGGCCGGGCCCGGTCTCCTGTGCCGAGCCGACGAGCCAGTCCAGGCCTCCCCTGCCCAGAGCCTCGGCGTCAACGGGTAGCCCACGCTCTGCGATCACGGGCCCAGCGTCCCATGGCCGTACCGGGCCGCCAAGGGGCTTTCTTGCCTGCTGGGCGGGGAGGAGGACATGCTGGGCCCGTGCCAGGACAGCAGCGCAAGCGGAGGAATCAGCAGCGGGGCGGCCCGTTGCGGGGTGCCGGTGCGGGGCGGTGGGAAGTGGTTTTCGAGACCCAGGACGCGGCGGAGTGGCAGAGCTCGGTGCCGCGGATCCGGAGCGAGCTCGGGCTTACCGATGCGTCAATGCTGCGCGTGGAAACGCTGGGGAGCCGCGGTCATGGTCCCGGTCGCGGTCACGCGGAGCAGCCGGTCACCTATCGCCTGAGCATGTTCGTCCCGTATCCGCAGGCAGAACGGCAGACGGCTCCGGGCCCGGCGATCGAACCGCCGGGCGAACCGAACGGCTGAGTGTGCCGGGCCGTCCGATGCCTCGGTGACGTCGCCGCCTTCGTCGCGGTTCCGGTCGTGGGACCATCGGCACCATGCAGTACCGCTATGCCACCAAGGCCGATGTGCCCGCCATGGCGAAGCTCTTCGCCGCCAACCGCCGTGATGCCCTCACTGAGCAGCAACGCTCCGTGCAGGGATTTGTGCAGGGCAAATTCGATGATGCCGCCTTGCGTGCGATGGTCCGGGGCAGAAGTCTCCTCGTCGCGGATGGCGCGGATGACGCGGATGGCGCGGATGACGCGGATGGCGCGGATGGCGCCGAGGGCCCGGGTGGCGCGGGCCGTGTGGCGGGGCTTCTTGCTCTGTCCTCGCCCGAGCAGGTGCCCAACCCGCCGCCGCCCGTACGCGCCCTGCTCGACGCCCAGGATTCCTTGCGCTGGCAGGGGCAGCCACTGAGCGCCTTGCGCTGGCTGATGTACGGGCCGGTGGTGGTCGACGCCGCCTTCCGGGGGCGTGGAGTGGCCAGGGGGCTGTTCGACCTGGCGGTCGAGGCCGCCCAGGGACGGGCCGACGCCGTGGTCGCCTTCATCGAGGCCGAGAACCAGGCGTCGTGGCGCGTCCATGTGGACGGCTTCGGCATGTGTCCGCTCGGTGACTTCGTCGCGGGTGGACGTACGTACAGTGCGGTGGCCGCACCGGCTCGGCAGACGCCCCGGTAGGGCCTACCGATTCCCACTGGCAGGGATTACCGGGGCCGGTCCGGCCACAACCGCCCAGCCGGCGCTCCACCCCCTGCGGCTGCGTGCCCGCCTCGATCGGTTCGAGTCCGGCGTCGCGGGCCGCCGAGCGGCCACGGCACCGGACGCCCCGAACGATTTCACCCCTTCGTCACGGGCTGCCGCGACCACCGTCCGGCCGACGCGATGTCCGATGGCCGCCAGCGCTGCGCGCCCCCGGCCGCCAGGCTCGGATTCATGACAGAGACCGCAGACACCGCAGAGCCCGCAGAGCCTGCAGACACCGCAGAGCCCGCATCAGAACGTGAACCGCTGGCCGTTCTCCAGGGCATGTACGCGGCCGAGGCCCGCTACCTCGCTGTCGGCGGCCCGGACGCGGTCGGCTTCGACATCCTGGCGCCGTTCTTCGCCCCCGATGTCGTACTGCATCAGGCGGCCGGACTTCCGTACGGAGGGACCTGGCGCGGTCACGACGGCATGGCCCGCTTCTTCCGTGCCATGAGCCGGACTTGGGAGTCCTTCCGGATGACCGAGCAGGAGATCCTCGCCACGGGCAAGGCCCTCGTGGTGCTCCACCGTATCCAGGCGACCTCCCGCGCCACCGGCCGGGAGATCGCCTTCCCGATCCTTCAGACGATCGCGGTACGGGACGGTCGTATCAGCGAGGTCCGGCCGTTCTACTGGGACACTGCGGCCATCGCGGAGGTGTGCGCGTAGCCGTGGGCGCGGTCGGACGGGACCCGGTTCGTCACCACCTGGGTGGACCAGGTGTCATCGAAAGCGTCGAAGTGCCTGCGCCCGCGCGGTCAGTGGGCCGAGGATCACCGGCAGCTGCGCCGGGCGGCGGGTCCGTAAGAAGTCGGCCAACTCCACTGCGGCCAGGGCGAATGCCGCGGGGGCGGGGTCGGCGGGGTCCACGCGCGGACGGTACCAGCGGGGGCGGGTCGGCCGCCGAAGGTTTTCCGCCCATGCCCCAGCGGTGCCCCGCGCCCGACGCCCACACCTCCTCCCTCCGGCTGCCTTCCTCCGGCCTGGCGGCCCCACCCCGCCACCACCCCCCGAATCCGCGCCGTTAGCCTCGTCCTCATGGCAAAGATTCCCGCAGCAGCCGTAGCAGCCACCGGTCTCGTCGGCGGTTTCGCCGTGGCCCGCTGGACCAGGAAGCGTCCTCTCGGGGGCGTGGCGCTCGCCGCCGCCGGTGCGGTCGCCGCCCGGCAGTGGCAGCAGGAGGCCGGTACGGCCAAGGCCGCCGCCCTCACCGGTGTCTACCTCGCCGCGTTCGGCGGGTCCCACCCGCTCGCGAAGAAGATCGGCGCCTGGCCCGCCGTGTTCTCCGTGGCGGGCGCGGTGGCCGTGGCCTCGACCGTGGTCGCACGCCGGGCGTAGACACGCCAAGCGCCGGGCGGCCGGGTGGGAGGGGGGACCCCCCGCCGCGCCCCTACGCCCCGAACGCGTGCGACACCGCGTAGATCGCCAGGCCCGCGAGCGCGCCGACGACCGTGCCGTTGATCCTGATGAACTGCAGGTCACGGCCGATGTGTGCCTCGATCTTGCGGGACGTCTGCTCGCCGTCCCAGCCTGCCACCGTGTCCGAGATCAGGGATGTGATCTCGCCGCGGTACGTCGTCACGACGTACGCCGCCGCGTCCTCCAGCCACCCTTCCAGCTTCCGCTGGAGGCGGGCGTCGGTCGCCAGCCGGGCGCCCAGGGAGAGTAGCGAGGCGCGGGCGCGCAGCCGCAGTTCGCTCTGCTCATCCTCCGCCGCCGAGATGATCATGGCGCGCACCGAGGCCCACGCCGAGGCGATGACGTCCTGCACCTCCGAGCGGCCCACCAGCTCCGACTTGAGGCGCTCCACCCGCGCCCGGGTGTCGGTGTCCGACTGGAGGTCGGAAGCGAAGTCCGCCAGGAAGCGGTCGAGGGCGCCGCGCGCCGGGTGCTCGGGCATGTCGCGCATCTCCGTGATGAAGCGCAGCAGTTCCTTGTGGACGCGGTCGCCGATCCTCTTGTCGACGAACCGCGGCGTCCACCCCGGCGCCCCGCCCTGCACCGCGTCCATCACCGAGTCGGAGTGGACGGTCAGCCAGTCGTGGGCCCGGACGCAGACCAGGTCGACGACCCGCCGGTGGCCCCCGTCGGCGACGACCTTCTCCAGCATCTTCCCGAGACCGGGTGCCACCTCGGCGGCCTCCGCACGCCGGGTGATCGCCTCACCGACCACCGCCTGGACGTCCGAGTCGCGCAGCACGGTCAGCGCACCGCGCAGCGCCGTCGACAGCTCCGCCGTCACCCGGTCGGCGTGTTCCGGCTCCGCGAGCCAGGATCCGAGCCGTCCGCCGATGCCGACGGCCCGCAATCTTGCCCGTACGACAGATTCCGACAGAAAATTTTCCCCGACAAAGGAACCAAGTGACTCCCCAAGCTGGTCTTTCTTGTTGGGGATGATTGCGGTATGGGGAATGGGGAGACCGAGTGGCCGGCGGAACAGTGCCGTTACCGCGAACCAGTCGGCCAGCGCACCTACCATGCCCGCCTCAGCCGCCGCGGCGACATACCCGGCCCACGACCCGGCCCCGGTGTGCGAAGCCCAAGTGGCGAGTACGAAAATGAGAGCGACCAGAAGGAGAAGTCCGGTGGCCGTCGTCTTCATGAGGCGGACCCCGCGGCGCTTCTCCTCATCGGCCGCGCTGTAGGCAACGGAGCCCAGTGGCGCGGTGCCTGTGACGCCTTCCGTCCCAGGTCCGGCTCCGGCTTCCGTTTCCCTGCCCGTACGTTCCATCAGCTCCGCCTGCTCCGCCCGTTTCCGCACCTGTTCCGCCCCCGTACGTATTGTCCCTGCCTGAGCTACTCCTGGGACGCACGTCGAGTTCCCGAGGAGACCGACCGCTCATGACCAGGCGCCGTGGTTACGCCCTGCTCGCCACGCTGGCGGCAGTGGTGACGCTCGTTTCCGTTGGCATCTTCGCCATGGTGAAATCGCCGGCCACCACGGTCTCCGCCGGGGCCCCCTCGCGGGTCTCGTCGGGGGTGCCCGCGTCCGGCAACTGGACGGGCACCTGGTCGGCGGCGCCCGTAGGGCCCGAACCCGGTACGCCGAACGGCCTCCCCGGGAGCACCATCCGTAACGTCGTACACACCAGCATCGGCGGCTCGCTGGCCCGGATCACCCTCTCCAACCTCTTCGGCACCCAGCCGCTGACGGTCACCGAGGCGTCCGTATCGGCGGACGGCTCGATCCAGGCGGTGACGTTCGACGGGCGCCACTACGTCACGATCCCGGCCGGCGGGCAGACCATCAGCGACGCCGCCCGCATCCCGATCCCCAGCAACGGCGATGTGACGGTCTCCTTCACCACCCCGACGCCGAGCGGCCCGGTCACGTACCACCCGCACGCCCGGCAGGTCTCGTACGCCAGCCTCGGCGGCCACACCGTCGAGACGCCCTACTGGCGCTACCTCACCGCCGTGGACGTCCTCACCCATGAGGCCCGCGGCTCGGTCGTGGTCTTCGGCGACTCGATCACCGACGGCATCACCTCCACCGCGGACACCAACCAGCGCTGGACGGACGTACTCGGCGCCCGGCTCGATGGCCACTACGGCGTACTGAACGAAGGCATCAGCGGCAACCGCGTCCTGCGCGCGGGCAAGGGGCAGAGCGGCCTCGACCGCTTCGACCGGGATGTGCTGGCACGCTCCGGTGTGAAGTCGGTCGTCATCGAACTCGGCGTCAACGACATCCTGCGGCTGCCGCACAACCTGAGCGCGGCGCAGATCACCGACGGGCTGCGCAAGCTGGCCCAGGAGGCGCGGGCGCGGGGGCTGCACGTGGTCGGGGCGACGCTGATGCCGTTCGGCGGCCACATCGGGGTGACTCCGCAGTTGGAGGCCGTACGCCAACAGGTCAACGCGACCATCAGGGCGGGCGGTGTCTTCGACTCGGTGGTCGACTTCGACAAGGCCATGCGCGACCCGTACGCCCCGGGCAGGCTCCGGCCCGGGTACGACTCCGGCGACCACCTGCACCCGAGCGACGCCGGTTACCGCCGGATGGCGATGACCCTGGACCTGGACGCCCTGAGCAAGTCCGCCCCGGCCAGCGCCTGAGCACCGTCCGACCCCGCCGCTGGCCCCGCCGTCCGGTCCAGTCCATGTCCTGCCGGAAACTCCCGGCGCAAACGTCTCCCGGAGGCGCCTACCGGAAGTCCCGGTCCGCGTACATCTTCGCGATGACGGCCTCGATGTCCGGCTCCCGTACCGCGAGGTCGACCAGTGGGTACTCGGCGGCGACGGCCGCGACGAGCGGGGCGGCGGACGCCGACGCCGGGAACGCCAGCCACTGCCGGGGCCCCTCCACCCGGACATTGCGTGCCGACGGGATGTCGATCGGCGGCAGCTCCCGCTCCAGATCCACCACCAGGGTCCGTTCGCTCTCGCCCACCTCGTGCAGCCCCGCCAGCGCGCCGTCGTACATCAGCCGGCCGTGGTCGATCACCATCACCCGCTTGCAGAGCTGCTCGATGTCGGTCAGGTCATGTGTGGTGAGCAGGACGGTGGTGCCGAGCTCGGCGTTCAGGTCCCGCAGAAAGCCGCGGACCTTGGCCTTGGAGATGACGTCGAGGCCGATGGTCGGCTCGTCCAGGTAGAGGACCTCCGGATCGTGCAGCAGGGCCGCCGCGATGTCGCCGCGCATCCGCTGGCCGAGCGAGAGCTGGCGTACCGGGACCTCCAACAGCTCCGCGAGGTCGAGCAGTTCGACACAGCGGTCCATGTTCTCGCGGAACCGGTCGTCGGGGATGCGGTACATCCGGTGGGCCAGCCGGTACGAGTCACGCAGCGGCAGGTCCCACCAGAGGGTGGTTCGCTGGCCGAAGACCACGCCGATGCGCTGCGCGAGCTTCGTCCGCTCGCGGGAGGGGTCGAGGCCCGCGACGCGGATACGGCCGGCGCTGGGGGTGAGGATGCCGGTGAGCATCTTGATGGTGGTGGACTTGCCCGCGCCGTTCGGACCGATGTAGCCGACCATCTCGCCCCGGGGGACCCGGAAGCTGATGCCGTCGACGGCGCGCACCTGGTGTCTCTCCCGGCGCAGGAAGCCGGACTTGCGGCGTACGTCGAAGACCTTTTCCAGGGCTTCGAGTTCGATGAAGTCGGTGGCCGTACCGGTCACAGTGGTTCAACTCCCGTTGTGCGCTCCCGTACCGACTCCGGGTGGTGTGGAGGCGGAAGAGCCATCATGCCCGGGGAGACGGGCGCGGGCACGGGACTTTTCAGGCACCGCACGCCGCGCACCGCTGCCCCGCCGTACAGGGGAAAGTCCTGGGGCGTGCGACTCGCCTGAGCGCCAACTCCCCTGTCGCCTGATATGACATTTCCCCATCGGTGCGCTCTTGCTCCCGGAGCCGGCGACCGGATGGCCTTCCCGCTTTCGAACCCCGCGCCACGACGGCGCCCGACACGACAGTCGAGGTACACCATGGGCTGGACACTCACGCGTCGGGCGACCGCTTCAGCGGCAGTGGCCGGAGCGATCGCCATCGTCACGACGGTGCTGCCACCGGCCCAGGCCGGGACACGGACCCCGGCCGCCCGGACGGCCACCACCATGACGGCGGAACGGCCCGGTTCGCCGACGCCCCGCCCTCCTCATCTCCCCCGTGACTTCCGCGGGAAGGGGAAGTGGGTCGTCCGGGACCTGGGTGTCACGGTCCCGTTCACCTGGGAGGGGAGGAACGGCGACAGCCAGATGGTCGCGGGCGGGCCGCAGTACCCGATCTGGTTCACCAACCTGATCCACCACGGCACGCTCTACACGCTGACCTACAAGTGGCCCGGCCTGACCGACCACTCATGCTCACGGATCCCGGGCTTCGGCCTCGACCAGCTGAACCAGGCCTTCCGGGGCTCACGGTTCGTCGGGCGGGAGATCCTCCAGGGGAGCCCGGACCGTCACGTGAACCACTGGAGGGTCGGCGTCGTTCTGCCGAAGCGGCCTCCGGGGAAGTTTCTGCGCTTCCCCCTTGCGCTGGGCGACATCTACGTCGACCAGAACGACCGGAGTACGTTCTGGCAGGTGCTGCAATTCGGCGTCCAGAACCTCTTCGACCCCGAGTTGGACGAGTGGCTCATGATGGACACGTTCCGGCACAGGCCCGGTACGGTCACGCTCCCCCGGCGCTGCGCACGCTGATCGAACAGGCAGCACGGCATCCCGCTCCCCCGGCCCAAACAGCCAAGGTGGAACGGCCCATCACAGCACGTCAGGGCGGGCCTCAAGGGCTGCAACGCCGCCCTCGACACCGACACCGGCGGGGTCGGGACTCACCGCGAGGGTTCACCGCAGTCCGCCGGCCCGCCACCGGGGTCCGCCGGAGGGTCAGCTCCCCGTACTCCGGTACGACCTCAGCCCCACCCGCCAGGCCGCCCCCGCCAGGGCGCAGCACACCCCCGCCACCAGCGGCGGGAGGAACGCCAGCCACTCCGGCAGGTCCAGCGGGTACGGCCGCCCCAGCACATACAGCGCGGGCAGCCAGTTCACGAAGGCCAGCGGGATCACGAAGGTCACCCCGCGCAGCAGGTCCTTCGCGAAGACCGTCGGCGGATACTGAAGCAGCGTCACCCCTCCGTACGTGAAGGAGTTCTGCACCTCCGAGGCGTCCTGCGCCCAGAACTGGAACGCCGCCCCCGCCACGAACACCGCGGCGAAGAACACCGCACCGCTGATCACCATCATCGGCACCATCAGGACCTTCAGCGGCGTCCAGTGGACATCGACGACCGCCAGCGCGTACCCGAGGACCAGCAGGCCCTGGGTGATCCGGCCCAGTCTGCGCAGGGCGAAGCGGTCCGCGGCGATCTGGGCGATGACCGGGACGGGGCGCACAAGGAGCGTGTCCAGCGTTCCGTCGCGCACCCGGCGGCCCAGCCGGTCCATCGAGCCCATCACCATGTCGGAGAGGCCGAAGGCCGTCGAAGCGGTCCCGTACAGAAAGGCGATCTCGCCCAGCGAGTAGCCGCCGAGCCGGTTGACGTGCGAGAACATCAGCAGGATCGCGGCGAAGTCGAGCCCGGTCACGGCGAAGTTGCCGAGGGCCGTCATCACGAACGACGTCCGGTACGCCATCGTCGAGCGGATCCACATCCCGGCGATCAGCCAGTACGCGCGCAGCCCCTCAACCACCCTGCACCACCACCCTCCGCGTCGCGGCGGACTGCAGCAGCCGCCCGGCGCCGAGCAGCACCACGGCCCAGCCGAGCTGGAAGGCGTACGCCGCCGCCAGGTCCCAGCCGGTCCGCCGGCCCAGGATGATGTCGGCCGGCACCTGAAGCAGCACCGACCAGGGCAGCACCCGGGCCAGCTCGCCCAGCGCCCCGGGGAAGAGGTTCAGCGGCAGCAGCATTCCGGAGAAGAACATTCCGGCGATCCCCGCGATCTGCGTGACGCCCGCCCCGTCCATCAGCCAGAACGCGGAGAGCGCCACGAGATACCGGATCGCGAAGCTGACAATCACCCCGAAGAGCAGCGCGACCAGGAACGCGAGCCACACGAAAGGGTCGGTCGGCAGCGCCAGGTGGAACGCGAGCGCCCCCAGCGCCATGGGCGCCACCCCGCGTCCGATCAGCTGGAACCCGGCCCGCCCCAAGTCACTCGCCATCCACCACAGTTGCAGATCCGCGGGGCGGTAGAGGTCGATCGCGATGTCGCCCGTGCGGATACGCTCGATGAGTTCGTCCTCCAGGCCGCCGCCCATCAGCGCCATCGTCGTCAGCATCGCCTGGCCGAGCCACACATAGGTGAGGGCCTGCGGCTGGTCGTAGCCGCCCAGGTGCGGGCGTTCGTCCCAGAGCGCGATGTACGTGTACGCCATGATGAAGCCGAAGACGGTGTTGGTGAACACCCCGGCCGCCGTCGCCACCCGGTAGGTCGCGAAGCGCCGGAACCCCCCTGCGGCCACGACCGCGTACAGCCGCATACGAGCCTCCTCCCCCGGTCCGTTCCGCCCTGTCCGGCCCGCCGGGGGCCGCTCTCCCCCGCGCAAGCACCAAAGCGCAAGACCCTAGTCCAGCGGGAGCACACGCCGCGACCGAATAATCCGCCCAGTTCGAACCGGGCGCCCCAACAGTGTTTTATGGGCGTAGAACACGATTCAGCCCATACAGCACCCTTAAAGCACCGTTTACGACGCCCCATACGCCACCCTCACGACACCCTTGTGCCGGACGCTGGAGAGACAGTGAGCGACGAGCAGCCACAGCACGGCCGGCGCAGCGAGCACGGCGGCGCCGGCGCTTCCGCGAACGCCTGGGCCTCCGCAAACGCAGGTGCCTCCGCGAGCCCCGGGAAAGCGGCCAAGAAGCGCAAGCGCCCCAAGCGCAAGGGCTGGCGCCGGCTGATCCCCACCTGGCGGATGGTCCTGGGCACCGTTCTGGTGATCCTCGTGCTGGTCATCGGAGGGCTCATCGCCGGCTACAACCTCGTCGACATCCCCACCGCCAACACCGCGGCCACCGCGCAGAGCAACGTCTACCTCTACTCCGACGGCACCGAACTGGCCCGCGACGGCCAGGTCAACCGCGAGAGCGTGCAGCTCTCCCAGATCCCCATCGGCGTCCAGCACGCCACGCTCTCCGCCGAGGACCGCAACTTCTACTCCGAGAGCGCCGTCGACCCCGAGGCCATGGTCCGCGCCGCATGGAACACCGTGACCGGCAAGGGCACCCAGGGCGGCTCGACCATCACCCAGCAGTACGTCAAGAACTACTACCTCGGCCAGGAACAGACCATCAGCCGCAAGGTCAAGGAGTTCTTCATCTCGATCAAGCTCGACCGCGAGGAGAGCAAGAACGACATCCTCGCGGGCTACCTGAACACCAGTTACTTCGGACGCAACGCCTACGGCATCCAGGCCGCCGCCCAGGCGTACTACGGCAAGAACATCCAGGACATCGACATCGCCCAGGGCGCCTACCTCGCGTCCCTGCTCAACGCCCCCAGCGCGTACGACGTCGTGGTGCACCCCGCCAACACGGGCCGGGCCGAGGCCCGCTGGAACTACGTGCTCGACGGCATGGTCAAGAAGAAGTGGCTCACCCCCGGGGCGCGCGCCGCGGAGAAGTTCCCGGTGCCCGGAAAGGTCAGGCCCTCGTCCGGCCTCTCCGGTCAGCGCGGGTACATCGTCCAGGCCGTCAAGGACGACCTCACCAGCAACAAGGTCATCGACGAGGACACGCTCGCCACCGGCGGCTACCGCATCACCACCACACTCCAGCGCAGCAAGCAGAAGGCGCTCGCCACCGCGGTGAACGACCAGGTGAACAGCAAGCTCAGCAAGAGCCGCAGCGCCGACCGCAACGTCCGCGTCGGCGGCGCGTCCGTGGAACCCGACTCGGGCAAGGTCGTCGCGATGTACGGCGGCGTCGACTACACGAAGCAGTACGTCAACAACGCCACCCGCCGGGACTACCAGGTCGGTTCGACCTTCAAACCGTACGTATTCGCCTCGGCCGTGGAGAACGACTCGACCACCCAGGACGGGCGGAGGATCACCCCGAGCACCATCTACGACGGCACCAACCACCGCACGGTGCAGGGCCCGAACGGATCGACCGGCTACGCGCCCGGCAACGAGGACGACGTGTCGTACGGCCACATCACCGTCGCCACCGCCACCGACAAGTCCGTCAACGCGGTGTACGCGCAGATGGCCGAGGACGTCGGCCCGTCCAAGGTCGAGCAGACCGCAGTCGACCTCGGCATCCCGAAGAACACCCCCGACCTCAACCCGTACCCCTCCATCGCACTCGGCCCCTCCACCGCCAGCGTGCTGGACATGAGCGAGGCGTACGCGACACTCGCGGGCCACGGCAGGCACGGGAGGTACACCATCGTCGAGAAGGCCACCAAGAACGGCAAGAAGCTCTCCCTGCCGAAGAAGCACACCGTCCAGGGCATCAGCCGCCAGGCCGCGGACACCACCACGTCGATCCTGAAGAGCGTCGTCGCGAACGGCACCGGCACCGCGGCCAAGTCCGCCGGACGGCCCGCGGCCGGCAAGACCGGCACCGCCGAGAACGACAAGGCCGCCTGGTTCGCCGGATACACGCCCGACCTGTCGACCGTCATCTCCGTGATGGGCCAGGACCCGGCCACCGGCGTGCAGAAGCCGCTGTACGGGGCGCTCGGCCTGCCCCGCGTCAACGGCGGCGGCGCCCCCGCGCAGATCTGGGGCCAGTACACGGGGGCCGCGCTCGCCGGCACCCCGCGCACACCCTTCCGCCTCGACCTCCAGTCCGGTGCGCACCAGGAAACGCTGCCCACTCCGGCCAAGAGCTCCGCCTCCCCGTCGGCATCGGCCTCGTCCTCCTCGCCGAGCGAGGCACCGACCGGACCGTCGTCCGCGCCGCCCAGCACCACACCCACCTCATCGTCCCCGGAGCCGTCGGAGACTCCCAGCAGCGAGAGCCCCGGCGTGATCGGCGGGCTGACAGACGGCGGCACGGACACGGGCGGAGGCACGGACGGCGGCCCGGGGGGCGGAACCACGGGCGGCTGAACCCACTGCGGCCGGTGGCACACCCGCCGGCGTCACGGGCGGCTGAAAAGGATGCGGATCAGCAACCCGGTTGACAGGCTGGGACCATGAACTCCCAGCACAACGAAGCGCACAGCGACGCCGCACGGATCAACACGCCCATCAGCACGCTCGTCACCACGCCGATCACCGCGGACCTGATACGAGGCGCCCTCGACCTGGAACGTACCGAGCACGGCCTCCTGCCGCACCGGCTGCCCGCCCGGGCCCGAGCCCAGTACTCCGACGGGCAACTGGCCATGGCGGAGGCCCAGCCGTCGGGTGTGCGGCTGGTCATCCGTACCCGGGCCGCCACCGTCGAACTGGACACGCTCCGCACCAAGATGGCCTACCAGGGCGCCCCGCCCCGCCCCGACGGGCTGTACGACCTGCTCGTCGACGGCCGCCTGACCGACCGGGCGAGCGTGACGGGCGGCAACGTACGGCTGGTCGACCTGGTCACCGGTGCCGCGGAGACCCACCCCGGGCCGGCCGGCACCGTCCGGTTCACCGGTCTGCCGACCGGGCTCAAGGACATCGAGATCTGGCTGCCGTACAACGAGGTCACCGAACTTGTCGCGCTGCGCACCGATGCCCCCGTCGGGCCCGTACCGGCCGGCGGCCGCAAGGTGTGGCTGCACCACGGCAGTTCGATCAGCCACGGCTCCAACGCCGAGAGCTCCACCACGACATGGCCCGCGCTGGCCGCCTCACTCGGCGACGCGGAGCTCATCAACATCGGGCTCGGCGGCAGCGCCCTGCTCGACCCGTTCACGGCCCGCGCCCTGCGGGACACCCCGGCGGACCTCATCAGCGTCAAGATCGGGATCAACATCGTCAACGCCGACCTGATGCGGCTGCGCGCCTTCACCCCCGCCGTGCACGGCTTCCTCGACACGATCCGCGAGGGACACCCGACCACACCGCTGCTGGTCGTCTCACCGATCCACTGCCCCATCCACGAGGACACCCCGGGGCCCTCCGCCCCCGACTTCAGCAACGGGACGCTGGGCTTCCGGGCCACCGGCGACCCGGCGGAGCGCGCCGCCGGAAAGCTGACGCTCACCATCATCCGTGCGGAGCTCTCCCGCATCGTGGAGCAGCGGGCCGCCGACGACCCCCATCTGCACTACCTGGACGGCAACGAGCTGTACGGCGAGGCGGACTCCGCCGAACTGCCGCTGCCCGACCAGCTCCACCCCGACGCCGCGGCCCACCGTCGCATCGGCGAACGCTTCGCCGAGCTGGCCTTCGGAACGGACGGACCGTTCACGGCCCGCCGCACCTGAGACCCCGGCCCTGCGGAACGGGCCCTAATGCCCGGACGTCGCCTTCAGGCCGACGACCGCGACCAGCAGCAGGCAGACGAAGAAGATCCGGGCGGCGGTGGCCGGCTCCCCCAGCACGACCATGCCCAGCACCGCCGCACCTGCCGCGCCGATGCCCACCCAGACGCCGTACGCCGTACCGATCGGCAGGGTCTTGGCCGCCTGCGACAGCAGCAGCATGGACGCGACAATGCCCACGCCGGTGAAGAGGCTGGGCCACAGCCTCGTAAAACCTTCGGTGTACTTCATCCCGATCGACCAGGCCACTTCGAGCAGACCGGCGACGACGAGCAGAATCCAGGCCATGACGGCACCTCCGCGAGACGGATCAGCAGGGTGCGTCGTCTTTACAGTCGATCTGCCCGGTACGGCGCGTCTCGTCGGGGTCCGTCCCACGATAGCAAAACCGTGCGGGACACCACGGGCGGAGCAGCAGGCGGAAAGCGGCGGGCCGCGCTACAGATACAGCCCGGTGGAATCGTCGGACACCCGCTCCGAAGCCACCGCGTGCAGATCGCGCTCCCGCATCAGGACGTACGCCACCCCCCGGACCTCCACCTCGGCCCGGTCCTCCGGGTCGTACAGCACCCGGTCCCCCGGCACCACGGTCCGCACGTTCTGCCCGACGGCCACCACCTCGGCCCAGGCCAGCCGCTTGCCTACAGCGGCGGTGGCCGGGATCAGGATGCCGCCGCCGGAGCGCCGCTCGCCCTCCGGGCTGTCGGACTTGACCAGCACGCGGTCGTGCAGCATCCGGATGGGCAGCTTGTCGTCGTGGGTGTTCTCGCTCACAGGCTCGAACCTACCTGGCCCGGAGCGCCGCGTTCACCGAAGGGTCCGCACCGCGGGCCACCCGCCGGCCACCGGGCCGGACGGGTCAGCAGCTCCGCCGCCGCTTCGCCGTTACGCAGAGACCCACCACACCCACCGTGAGGAGCGCCACCGGGATCACGCGTTCCAGCCGCGGTGCGCCGTCCGCCGTCACGAACTGCGCCCGCACACCGTTCGCCGCCCGGTTCAGCGCGACGAACGCGCGCCCCGCGGTCTGGTCGACGGCCGATGTGACCTTGGCCCTGGCGTCTCCGATGATCGTGCTGGGGTGCAGCCGCACACCGATCTCGTCCAGCGTGTCCGCGAGATCCGCACGCCGGGTCTCGATGTCCGCCTCGATCTGCGCCGGGGTCCTGGCATCCGTGGCATCCGACACTGCGCTGCCTCCGTGGTCGTGTCCGGTAGTCGTTGCTCGACAGTCTGTCAGCTCCAGCGGGAACGCACCCCGCGGCACCCCTATTACGCTCTGCCCCATCCGTACCTCACGGTCACCGATCCTCCCGAGGAGAGCCTGATGAGCGAGCGACTGCAGCCCGGCGACACCGCCCCCGACTTCACCCTGCCCGACGCGGACGGCAACGAGATCTCACTCGCCGCGCACCGGGGCCGCAAAGTCATCGTGTACTTCTACCCGGCGGCGCTCACCCCTGGATGCACCAAGCAGGCCTGCGACTTCACGGACAATCTGGAATTTCTGGCCGGTGCCGGGTACGACGTCATCGGGATCTCACCGGACAAGCCGGAGAAGCTCGCGAAATTCCGCGAGCAGGAATCCCTCAAGGTCACACTGGTCGGCGACCCGTCCAAGGAGACCCTCGCCGCGTACGGCGCATTCGGAGAGAAGAAGCTCTACGGCAAAACGGTGACCGGGGTCATCCGGTCGACGCTCGTCGTCGACGAGAACGGCAAGGTCGCACACGCTTTCTACAACGTCAAGGCCACCGGCCACGTAGCCAAAATCATCAAGGATCTCGGCATCTGAGACCCCCCGACGGGCCCGGCGACCCGGCGGTCCCGGCAGCCCGCCGGGACCGACAAGTTGCCGAAGCGGCCGGTATCCGCGGAAAATACGTGACCAAGGTCCCATTTCTACGGAGCCCTGGTTTGCGATCGCCATCGCTGTGCAGAAGAGCCTCCTGCGTGTTTTTGTATGCCCACAGAGAGGACGACAACCATGGCGGACACTGGCCACCAGCCCGCCGCCGACCCCGCGGCGGTCAGACGCCACCGCGATCTCTTCCGCGTCATCGACCGGCGGAAGAACCCGCGACTGCGCCGCACCGACATCACGGTGACGGACGAGGCAGCGATCAAGCGGGCGGTGAAGGCGGCCAGCCTGGGTAATGCCATGGAGTGGTTCGACTTCGGCATCTACAGCTACCTCGCGGCCACGATCGGCCGGGTCTTCTTCCCCGGGGGAAGCAGTACGGTCCAGCTGCTCGCGTCGTTCGCCACCTTCGCGGTCGCGTTCCTGATCCGGCCGGTCGGCGGCATGGTCTTCGGCCCGATGGGCGACAAGATCGGCCGCAAGAAGGTCCTCGCCATGACCATGATCATGATGGCGATCGGAACCTTTGCGATCGGGGTGCTTCCCTCGTACGCGGCGGTCGGCTTCTGGTCACCGGTCCTGCTGATCTTCTTCCGCCTGGTGCAGGGCTTCTCTACCGGCGGCGAGTACGGCGGCGCGTCGACCTTCATCGCGGAGTACGCACCGGACAAGCGCCGTGGGTACTTCGGCAGCTTCCTGGAGTTCGGCACGCTGGCCGGATATGTGGGCGCGGCCGGCCTGGTCACCCTGATGACCACGCTCGTCGGCTCCGGCGGGATGGACAGCTGGGGCTGGCGCGTCCCGTTCCTGGTCGCGGGCCCGCTGGGCATGGTCGGGCTCTATCTGCGGCTCAGACTGGACGAGACGCCCGCCTTCCAGCGGCTGACCGGCGAGAACGTGGGCGCCGGGGAGGCCGCCGACGCCGTCGAGACCACCGCCAAGGGCGACCTCAAGGCGATCTTCCGGGACCACTGGCGCGCCCTCGTCCTCTGCATCTGCCTGGTCGGCGCGTACAACATCACGGACTACATGCTGCTGTCGTACATGCCGACCTACCTCTCGGACGAGCTCGGCTACGGCGACACACACGGCCTGCTGATCCTGCTGGGCGTCATGGTCGCCCTGATGCTGATCATCAACCGGGTCGGCAAACTGAACGACCGCTTCGGCCGGAAACCGCTCCTGATGGCGGGGATGCTCGGCTTCCTGGTCCTGTCGCTCCCGGCCTTCCTGCTGATCCGCCAGGGCTCCGTCCCGGCGATCATCATCGGCATGGCGATGCTGGGCCTCTCGCTGGTGTGCATGCTGGGCACGATGTCGGCGGCGCTCCCGGCGCTGTTCCCGACGCAGGTCAGGTACGGGTCGCTGTCGGTGGGCTACAACCTCTCGACGTCCCTGTTCGGCGGCACGACGCCGTTCGTGATCACCGCACTGATCAGCCTGGCGGGCACGAACCTGATGCCCGCGTTCTACGCCATGGGGGCCGCGCTGGTGGGTGTGATCGCGGTGCTCTGCATGAAGGAAACCGCCCAGCAGCCCCTGGAGGGCTCGCCTCCCTCGGTGGAGACGAAGGAGGAGGCGGCGGAGATGGTCGAGGCCCAGGCCCCGGAACCCCGCTTCTGACCCACCCCCGGAAGCCACACCCCCGGCTCCCCCGACGGCCCGTACCGGCCCCCAGCCGGTACGGGCCGCTCCGCTTCCCGTACGTGACGGTCGGGCAAGCGGTTCGTTACTCCGTACGAGGTCACGAACGCGTGACCGGGAACGGAGTGGAGCCATGGCGGCGAGGTACACCCGCAAACTGCTGGAGGAAGCGGCTCGCGAGGCAGACAACTGGGACGACGCGGTGCGCTGGTGCGGCGGCACAGCGACGCCGGGCAGCAGACGCTATCTGCGCAGGAAGATGGCAGAGGCCGGGGTGGATACCTCCCACTTCCCGGACCGGTGGGTGCGCCACACCGAGGAGAAGCTACGGACGGCAGTCGCCGCCTCCACCAGCATCCGGGAGGTGCTCTGCCGTCTCGGCATCAGCCCCGTCGGCGGGAACCATACCCATATCGGGCGCCGGATCAAGGCGTACGGAATCGACATCTCGCACTTCGCGAAGCGCCGGAGCGGAGGCCCTCAGCGCCCGCGAGACCAGGTCCTGACGGTCCGGCCCCCCGACGAAGGCAGAGTCCCAGGTGAACGCCTGCGCCGCGAACTGTTGCGGATGGGGATACCAGAGCGCTGCGCGCGATGCGGCACCGGCCCGGAATGGAACAACCGCCCGCTCCGTCTCGAAGTCGACCACATCAATGGCGAATGGTGGAACAACGATCCCGGGAACCTGCGGCTCATGTGTCCTAACTGCCATGCGGTTACGGACACTTATCGCGGACGCAGGCGGGGAGCAGCAACATGAGCACGTCGAGGTACTCGCGAGATCTGCTGGCCAGGACCGCGGCCGTCTCCACGGGCCTCGTTGATCTGATGCGCCGGTTGGGCTCCCCCATGGACGCCCGCACCCTGCGTTACCTGCGCGTCCGGCTGGAGTACTACGGCATCGGCACCCCGCACTTCACCGACGAGCCGCTCCCTGCACGCGAAAGACGCAGCTACTCACGGCAATTGCTCGAAGACGCGGCCGCACACTCGTACAGCATCCGGGAGATGATGGAGTACCTGGGCTATCCGCCGAGCGACAGCCCGTACGGACTTATCAGCACCAAACTCGAACGCTACGGCATCGACACATCGCACTTCCGCAGCGGGCGCAAACACGGCCCGCCCGTGCTTCCCCGTGAGCCACTCGCCACAGTGGTCGCCCAGTCCGTCAGTCTGGCCGGCGTCCTCAGAGGGCTCGGGCAGGAGAACTCGGGCGCAGCCAGGACCCGCGTCAGCAGAAGCCTTGCCGCGCACGAAATCTCCACTGAGCACTTCACCGGCCAGGGGCACGCGCGTGGCACAGTCTCGCCCTTCCGGGGATCGGCCGACGAAATCCTGCGACAGCAGGCCCCCGGTTCGCCCCGGACGAAGACCGTGAAACTACGCCGCGCGCTCGACGACCTGGACGTCCCGCACATCTGCGCCGAGTGCGGGATCGGTGACATCTGGCAGGGCAGACGACTGGTGCTGGAGATCGACCACACCAACGGCGACCGGCTGGACAATCGCCGCGAGAACCTCCGGTACTTGTGCCCGTCATGTCACAGCCAGACGGTTACGTTCGCGAACCGCTCCGCATCACTCCGCGGAACGAAGTAAAGTTCTTCTGGTCTGCGCCCGTACGCCACCCGGTGAGCGACGATTTTTAGGTGATCGTGTATATCGGTTCGAATCCGATCGGGCGCACCGGACAGAAGGGTGTGACCTCCCCCGTGGAGGTCACACCCTTCTGCCGTCAGCCCAGCAGCTCCCGAACCGCCGGTACCAAAGCGCGGAACGCCTGGCCCCGGTGGCTGATCGCGTTCTTCTCCGCTGCCGTGAGTTCCGCGCAGGTGCGGGTGTCCCCCGACGGCTGGAGGATCGGGTCGTAGCCGAAGCCGCCGCTGCCCGCCGGGGTGGTGCGGAGGGTGCCCGGGAGGCGGCCCTCGACCACTCGTTCCGTGCCGTCGGGGAGGGCCAGGGCCGCCGCGCAGGCGAAGTGGGCGCCCCGGTGCGGGTCGTCGATGTCCGAGAGCTGGGCCAGCAGCAGGCGGAGGTTGGCCTCGTCGTCGCCGTGGGTGCCCGACCAGCGGGCCGAGAAGATGCCGGGGGCGCCGTTCAGTACGTCCACGCAGAGGCCCGAGTCGTCGGCCACGGCGGGCAGGCCGGTGGCCTGTGCCATGGCGTGGGCCTTCAGCAGGGCGTTCTCGGCGAAGGTGACGCCCGTTTCCTTGACGTCTGGGACTTCGGGGTACGCGTCCGTGCCGACCAGTTCGTGAGGCAGGCCCGCGTCGGCGAGGATCGCTTCGAGTTCGGTGATTTTCCCGGCGTTGCGGGTGGCGAGGATCAGACGGGTCATACGTCCAGTATCAGGGGGCGGACAGGGCGGCATACCGCGCGCCCCGTCCGTCCCCCCTTCCGTCTCCTCATGGCGCCGGAGGCGCGGAACGGGGTGCTCCGTTACTTGCCGAGCGCCTCGGTCTGGAGCGCGGTGAGGTCGGCGCAGCCGCCGGTGGCGAGGTCGAGCAGGGCGTTGAGCTCCTTGCGGTCGAAGGGCTCGGCCTCGGCCGTCCCCTGGACCTCGACGAAACGGCCGTCGCCGGTGCAGACGACGTTCATGTCGGTCTCGGCGCGTACGTCCTCCTCGTAACGGAGGTCGAGGAGCGGCGTTCCGTCGACGATGCCGACGCTGATCGCGGAGACCGTGTCGGTCAGCGGCTTGCGGCCGGACCTGATGAGCTTCTTGGACTGTGCCCAGGTGACCGCGTCGGACAGGGCGACATAAGCGCCGGTGATCGCGGCGGTGCGGGTGCCGCCGTCGGCCTGGAGGACGTCGCAGTCGAGCACGATCGTGTTCTCGCCGAGCGCCTTGTAGTCGATGACCGCGCGCAGCGAGCGGCCGATGAGGCGGGAGATCTCGTGGGTGCGGCCGCCGATCTTGCCGCGGACGGACTCGCGGTCGCCCCGGGTGTTGGTGGAGCGCGGGAGCATCGAGTACTCGGCGGTGACCCAGCCCTCTCCGCTGCCCTTGCGCCAGCGCGGTACGCCTTCGGTGAAGGAGGCGGTGCAGAAGACTTTGGTGTCGCCGAAGGAGATGAGGACGGAGCCCTCGGCGTGTTTGCTCCAGGCGCGCTCAATGGTGACCGGGCGGAGTTCTTCGGGGGTGCGGCCGTCGATACGAGACATGGGGCCGAGCCTATCGGCCGCGGTGGGGAGGGACGCCCGGGACCGGCGACGGGGCGGGGGCCCGCCACCGGTCCCGGACGGCGGCGCCTCATCCGTTCACATCATGTCCTCGATGTCCGCCGCGATGGGGTCGGCGTCGGTGCCGACGACGACCTGGATCGCGGTGCCCATCTTGACGACGCCGTGGGCGCCTGCGGCCTTGAGCGCGGCATCGTCCACGAGGGAGGCGTCTTTCACCTCGGTGCGCAGCCGGGTGATGCAGCCCTCGATCTCTTCGATGTTGTCGAGGCCGCCGAGCCCCGCGACGATCTTCTCAGCCTTAGTGGCCATGTCTGACTCCTGAGTGTTCTTGGCGGCAGTGTTCCTGGCGGCCCGTCTCTCCGGTCCGTTTCGTCAAGGTAACGCACGATTGGCCCACTTATACGGGCGGGCAACCGTGCCGACTCGGAAGATGGCGATCACTGGTGCAGCGCCCGGAGCACAGCATCTGATCGCGCCGTAGGTGGTCCGTAGCCATGTACGGGGACCACCAGCAGGGCCGACGCCAGGAGGACGCCGAATGAGCACCAGCAGCGCGGCCGTGCCACAGACACCACCGGCGAAGAAGTGGTGGAACGGCCTCTTCCAGGGCCTGCAGAAGGTCGGCCGCAGTCTGCAGCTGCCCGTCGCGGTACTGCCTGCGGCCGGTCTGCTCGTCAGTCTCGGCAACCTCTTCACCGCGTATCTGCACGGCGCCTTCTGGGACAAGACCGCGAAGGTCTTCACGGCGGGCGGCACCGCGATCCTTGACGGGGCGTTCGGTCTGCCGCTGCTCTTCTGTATCGGTGTCGCGATCGGCTTCGCGAAGAAGTCGGACGGCTCGACGGCGCTGGCCGCGGTCGCCGGCTTCCTCGTCTACCACGGCGTCCTGAGCGCGTTCCCGATCGGCGGGACGGTGACGAAGGCGCTTCCGGCCGGTTTGCCGCAGAATCCGGGTGTTCTGGGCGGCATCCTCATCGGACTGCTGACCGCGATCGTCTGGCAGCGGTTCCACCGCACCCGGCTGGTCGACTGGCTGGGCTTTTTCAACGGCCGCCGGCTTGTGCCGATCCTGATGGCCTTCATCTGTGCCGCGCTCGGTGTGGTGTTCGGTCTGCTCTGGCAGCCGGTGGGGGACGCGCTGACCTGGTTCGCCAAGCATCTGATCGATCTGGGCGCCTGGGGGGCGGCGCTCTTCGGTGTGGCCAACCGGCTGCTCATTCCGATCGGTATGCACCAGTTCCTGAACACGTTCTTCTGGTTCCAGGCGGGCAGTTTCACGAAGGCAGACGGTTCGGTGGTGCAGGGCGACCTGACCCGCTTCTTCGCGGGCGACCCGCACGCCGGGCAGTTCATGTCGGGCTTCTTCCCGATCATGATGTTCGGTCTGCCGGCGGCGGCCCTGGCCATCGCGCACTGTGCGCGCCCGGAGCGGCGCAAGCAGGTCATGGGTCTGATGATCTCGGTCGCGCTGACGTCGTTCGTGACGGGGGTGACCGAGCCGCTGGAGTTCTCGTTCATGTTCGCCGCGCCGCTGCTGTACGGACTGCACGCGCTGCTGACCGGTGCGTCGATGGGGATCACCTGGGCCCTGGGGGTCCATGCGGGGTTCAGCTTCTCGGCCGGTCTGATCGACTACGTCATCAACTGGCACCTCGATACGAAACCCTGGCTGATCATCCCGATCGGCCTGTGCTTCGCGGTGGTGTACTACGTGGTCTTCCGGTTCGTGATCACCAAGTTCAACGTGCTGACGCCGGGGCGCGAGCCGGAGGAGGACGTCGAGGACGTCACCAAGGCGTGAGCGCGCGCCGCGGGTCAGTTCTCGTACGCCTCAGATCTCGTACACCGCGCCGGGCTTGGCCAGCTCCACCGGCCCGTCGAACACCGCCCGCGCGTCCGCCAGATTTCGTTTGGCGTCCGTCCACGGCGGGATGTGGGTCAGCACCATGCGGCCCACCCCGGCGCGCGCCGCGTGTGCGCCGGCCTCGCGGCCGTTGAGGTGGAGGTCGGCGACGTCCTCCTTGCCGTGCGTGAAGGACGCCTCGCAGAGGAACAGGTCGGCGCCCACGGCCAGTTCGTGCAGCGGGTCGCAGACGCCCGTGTCCCCGGAGTACGTGAGTGAGCTGCCGCCGTGTTCGATCCGGATGGCGTAGGCCTCGACCGGGTGGCGGACCTTCTCGGTGCGTACCGAGAACGGGCCGATGTCGAACGAGGCGGACTTCAGGGTGCGGAAGTCGAAGACCTCGCCCATCGACGAGGAGGACGGGGTGTCCGCGTACGCCGTGGTCAGGCGTTCCGCCGCGCCCTCGGGCGCGTACACGGGGATCGCGGGGCAGCGACCGCCATCGTGCCGGTAGTAGCGCGCGACGAAGTACGCACACATGTCGATGCAGTGGTCCGAGTGGAGATGGCTGAGGAAGACGGCGTCGAGGTCGTAGAGACCGCAGTAGTGCTGCAGCTCGCCGAGGGCGCCATTGCCCATGTCGAGGAGCAGCCTGAAGCCGTCGGCCTCTACGAGGTAGCTCGAACAGGCCGATTCCGCGGATGGGAACGACCCCGAGCAGCCGACGACGGTGAGCTTCATGGAGTGGGAACCTCCGTGGACGGGCCGGGCCCCGCACGCCCGGCAGGACGCCGAAGCGGTCCGTCGAGCCTAAGGCGCGGGAGCGGTGGCCGCTCCTCCACAGGACCCTGTTGTGGGGGAACTCACCTGCGCTGTCACCGGTTCGGGTGGGCGGCGCGGCACTGCGCGGCCCTGTTACGGCGGTGCGCAGGGGGCTGGGGACCGCACCGGTACGGTCCTGGGTATGGATACGACGTGGTTGCTGGCGCTGATAGCTGTGGTGGTGGTTGCCCTGGTCGCCTCGGTCGTCGACGGGCGGGCGCGCGGCGGGCGCCGGACGCGGGGGCGGCAGCGGCCGCCGGGGCGTACCGGCGGCCTGGAGCCGCGGGCACCGGCGGGGCGGCCGTCGAAGCGGGCCGGGCGGCCGGGGCGGGTGCCGCGGGCGGGCGAGATCTGGTGGGCCCTCGTGCCGTACGAGGACGGGCCCGGCGGCAAGGACCGGCCGTGTCTGGTGCTCTCGGTACGGGGTGACGCGGCCCTGGTCGCCAAGATCACCAGTAAGCACCACGAGGAGCGGCCCGGGGTGATCGCGCTGCCGGCGGGGGCCGTGGGCGACGCGCGGGACCGGCGGAGCTTTCTGGAGACGGACGAGCTGCGGGATGTCGGGGTGCGGGAGTTCCGCCGATGGGCGGGCGAGGTGGACCCGGCGGTGTGGAACCGGGTGCGGCATCTGGCTGGGTAGGTACGGCGCCGGGTACGGCGGGGTGTGACAACGGGCGGCGGCCGGACCTGAGTGGTCCGGCCGCCGCCCGGACAGCCGACAGCTCAGGCCCAGAGCTGACCCTGGAGCGTTTCGATGGCCGCTTCCGTCGTAGGGGCGGTGTAGACGCCGGTCGACAGGTACTTCCAGCCGCCGTCCGCCACGACGAAGACGATGTCCGCCGGGGTTCCCGCCTTGACGGCCTTCTTCCCGACGCCGATCGCCGCGTGGAGGGCCGCGCCGGTCGATACGCCCGCGAAGATGCCTTCCTGCTGGAGCAGTTCACGGGTGCGGGTCACCGCGTCCGCGCTGCCCACCGAGAAGCGGGTGGTGAGCACCGATGCGTCGTACAGCTCGGGGACGAAGCCCTCGTCCAGGTTCCGCAGACCGTAGACCAGGTCGTCGTAGCGCGGCTCGGCGGCGACGATGTTGATGTCCGGGACGTTCTCGCGCAGATAGCGGCCGACGCCCATGAGGGTGCCGGTGGTGCCGAGACCTGCCACGAAGTGGGTGATGGACGGCAGGTCGGTGAGGATCTCCGGGCCGGTGGTCGCGTAGTGCGCGCCCGCGTTGTCCGGGTTTCCGTACTGGTAGAGCATCACCCAGTCGGGGTGCTCGGCTGCGAGTTCCTTGGCGACGCGTACGGCCGTGTTGGAGCCGCCGGCCGCCGGTGAGGAGATGATCTCCGCGCCCCACATGGTGAGCAGGTCGCGGCGTTCCTGCGAGGTGTTCTCCGGCATGACGCAGACGATGCGGTAGCCCTTGAGCCTGGCCGCCATGGCGAGCGAGATGCCGGTGTTGCCGGACGTGGGCTCCAGGACGGTGCAGCCGGGGGTCAACCGGCCGTCCTTCTCGGCCTGTTCGACCATGTGGAGTGCGGGGCGGTCCTTGATCGAGCCGGTCGGGTTGCGGTCCTCCAGCTTGGCCCAGATCCGGACGTCGTCTGAGGGGGACAGGCGCGGGAGCCGTACGAGCGGGGTATTGCCCACCGCTGCGAGCGGGGAGTCGTATCGCATCAGGGGGCTCAGACCATGCCGCCGGCCACGGCCGGAAGGATCGTGACGCTGTCGCCGTCGGCCAGCTTGGTGGAGATGCCGTCGAGGAAACGTACGTCCTCGTCGTTGAGGTAGACGTTGACGAAGCGGCGGAGCTGCTCGCCTTCGACGATGCGCTCGCGGATGCCGTTGTGCCGGGTTTCGAGGTCGGCGAGCAGGGCGGCGAGGGTGTCACCGCTGCCTTCGACGGCCTTGGCGCCGTCGGTGTAGGTGCGGAGGATGGTCGGGATGCGGACCTCGATGGCCATGGCTGGGCTCCTGTCGGGTGGTGAGGCGGAGGGCGCGGCAGCGCGCGTGGTGCCGGTAATGCCGGTGGTGGGGCGGGGTGCTTACGCGGGGCCGCGGCTCAGACGGCAGCGCGGCGCGGACAGATTGCGCTGTCGAGGCGGCACAGGTCGACGTGCAGCCGGGCGGCTCCCCATCCGAAGGCTCCCAGCAAGAGCGTGGACGCGGAGCGCAGCGTGACGGGCGTCGCGCCCGGCGTCTTTTCGCTCACGTCATGGGAAACCATGCGCTCATCGTATCGATTCCCGGCCCCCGATCCGAGGTGCGGTCTCGGTATGCGGGATCAATGTGTCCGGCTGCCGGACAGGAGGGCGGGCCGGCTACGGAACGACGGTCACTTCCTCCTCGGTGACCACGCCGTCGGCGATGCGGTACGAGCGGAACTGGAAGGGTCCGGCCCCGTCCGTGTCGGCCGTGGAGACGAGGACGTAGTGGGCGCCGGGCTCGTTCGCATAGGTGATGTCCGTGCGGGACGGGTACGCCTCGGTCGCGGTGTGCGAGTGGTAGACGATCACCGGTTCCTCGTCGCGGTCGTCCAGGTCGCGGTAGAGCTTCAGCAGGTCCACCGAGTCGAACTCGTAGAACGTGGGCGAGCGGGCGGCGTTGAGCATCGGGATGAACCGCTCGGGGCGGCCGGAGCCCTCCGGGCCCGCGACCATGCCGCACGCCTCGTCGGGGTGGTCGGCGCGGGCGTGCGCCACGATCTGGTCGTACAGGGCCTGGGTAAGGGTCAGCATGCCGTTCAGGATAAGCAGGAGGGCCGAGGGGGCCGCACGCAGCGCGTCAGGCAGGGCTGCGGTGGGCGACGGGTGGGCCGCCTCGTACCGGAGTGCGGTACGGGGCGGCCCACATGCTGAGATCTCGGCTGGGAATGTGCCGGGAACGCGCCCGGTCAGCGCTTCGTCAGCACCTGTTCAGTGCTTGATCAGCACTCGTCGGCGCTTCATCAGCTCTTGATCCGCTTGGCGAAGGCGGCACCCTCCGGGTTGCGGGCCCTCAGCACCAGGTATGTGACGCCGAGGAGCACAGCCCAGAAGGGAGCCGCGTACAGCGAGACGCGGGTGTCCTTGTCGATGCCCATCATCACGATGACCAGGGCGATGAAGGCGAGCGAGAACCAGCTGGTCCAGGGGGCGCCGGGCGCCCGGAAGCTGGACTCCGGGAGTTCGCCGCGGTCCGACTTGGCTCGGTAGCGGATCTGGCAGACGAGGATCACGATCCAGGCCCACATGCCGGAGATGGTGGCGAAGGAGACGACGTAGTTGAACGCCTGGCCCGGCCACTGGTAGTTGATCCAGACCCCGACGAGCATGAGCGCTGCGGAGACGCTGGTGCCAAGGAGCGGGGTGCCGCTCTTCGTCAGGGACGTGAACGCCTTCGGGCCCTGGCCGTTGAGTGCCAGGTCGCGCAGCATCCGGCCGGTGGAGTACATGCCGGAGTTGCAGGAGGAAAGGGCCGCGGTCAGCACGACGAAGTTGACGATGCCCGCGCCCACACCCAGGCCCATCTTCTGGAAGGCGGCGACGAAGGGGCTGACACCGGGGCTGAAGTCGGTCCACGGGACGACCGAGAGGATCATGATCAGCGCGCCGATGTAGAAGACCGCGATACGCCAGGGCACGGTGTTGATGGCCTTGGGCAGGACCTTCCTGGGGTTCTTGGACTCCCCCGCGGTGACGCCGACCAGCTCGACGGCGAGGAAGGCGAACATCACGATCTGCAGGGTCATCAGGGTGCCGGTGATCCCCTTGGGGAAGAAGCCGCCCTGGTCCCAGAGGTGGGTGACGCTCGCGGTGTCGCCGGCGTCGGAGAAGCCGACGGTGAGGATCCCGGCGCAGATCAGGATCATGCCGATGATCGCGGTGACCTTCACCATCGAGAACCAGAACTCCAGCTCACCGAAGAGCTTCACGGAGATCAGGTTCACGCCGTAGAGGATGATCGTGAAGACCAGTGCGGAGAGCCACTGCGGGATGTTCCACCAGTAGGTCATATAGGTGGCGGCGGCGGTGACTTCGGTGATGCCGGTGACGACCCAGAAGAGCCAGTACGTCCAGCCGGTGACATAGCCCGCGAAGGGACCGATGAACTCTCGCGCGTACTCCGAGAAGGAGCCCGAGACCGGGCGGTACATGAGCAGCTCGCCCAGGGCCCGCATGATGAAGAAGATGACCAGGCCCGCGACGGCGTAGGCGAGGATGAGGCTCGGCCCGGCCTTCGAGATGGCCTTGCCCGCGCCGAGGAAGAGCCCGGTGCCGATGGCACCGCCGATCGCGATCATCTGGATCTGGCGGGCTCCGAGGCCACGCTTGTATCCCTCGCCCGATCCGGCGTCCTCGGCCTCACTGCCGTCGTATTCCTGATCGACCTGCACTGAGGTCATGGTGTTGCGCCTTTCTCCATGCCGATCCGGCCTGACGAGGCTCGGATCGACTGTGACGATCCTGGAGGGCAGAACCCGCGGATGGTGGAGTGCTGTCGGCGGTCGGCCTGACTGGCGGCCCCGGGGACGGGGGTGGTGTCCCCGGGCGGTCGTGAAGATTTATCACGGCGGCATCAGAGATCATCCCGGCCGAATGTGACTCACGCCACTGGGAGAACCGGACGAAAAACACCAGGAGGGGCAAAATAGGCCACCACGGTGACGTCATCGTTATCCGGATTTGAGCGTCCTTTGAGCGGACGGTGATCCGGTCGAGCCCGAGGAGGGCCCGTTACGGCATCAGGGTCTCGACCAGGGTTTCCTGGAGGGCGCCGAGCCAGAGATAGGCCATCACCATCGGCTTGCGGGGGTCGTCGTCCGGGAGCCGGTACAGCCCACCGTCCTCCCTCTCGTCCTCCGATGAGACGTCGAGGCGGGTGCCGATGGTCAGCCGGAGGTCGTTGAGCGCGCCGAGCCAGTGGCGCGAGTCGTCGGCCGAGAGCGTGAGCTGCACGGTGCCATCGGGGAGGGGGGCGCGCTTGCGGCGGCCCTTGCGGTGCGCACCGTCGGCGCCCGCCTCGCCTGCCGCACCTGTTGCACCGGCCTCACCCGCCGCACCCGCTTCATCGAGCGTCCGTACGAGCGCCAGCGCGTCCTCACGTTTGCGGGCGCGCAGGTCGTTCTCGGTGAAGCGGCGGAACTCCGACGAGAAGTCGGGCTCCTCGTCGCCGTACGCGTCGGGGAAGAGGCGGGCCAGCGCCGGGTCGTCCGGCGGCTTGCTCGGCCCCTCGGCGAACAGTGAGGCCAGCGGATCCTCGCCGTCGACCGGCTCCTCACCGGGTCCGACCAGCTCCAGGAGCTGTACGGCGAGCGAGCGCAGGATGGACATCTCGACCTCGTCGAGCGTCACGGCGGCGCCCCCGCCCGGGACAGCCTCGAACTGTCCGGCCATCAGTTGCGGTCCTGGGTGAGAGTGGCCCACAGGCCGTAACCATGCATCGCCTGCACGTCGCGTTCCATTTCCTCGCGGCTGCCGCTGGAGACCACGGCCCGCCCCTTCTGGTGCACATCGAGCATCAGCTTGTGCGCCTTCGCCTTCGAGTAACCGAAGTAGCTCTGGAAGACATAGGCCACATAGCTCATCAGGTTGACCGGGTCGTTGTGGACGAGCGTCACCCATGGCACGTCGGGCTCGGGGACCGCGAAGGTCTCCTCGGCCGATTCGGGACGTTCGATCTCTACAGGGGCGACACTCACGCGACCCATGCTGCCACCCGCGGAGTGGCTGCGCACACACCGGCCCACAGATCTCGTCACTCTGACGAAATAGGGGGTAGCATCATTCGTACGCCCCATCGAGCGGGGGACAGCCCCGGAAGGCCCGGCCGGCGGAGCCGGACCGGCCCGGACGAAAAAGTGCGAGGTTGACCGTTGTGAACGTTGCGGACCTTGGCCTGCCGGTACATGTGCCGTCGACAGCGCTCTTCACGGACCAGTACGAGCTCACGATGCTCCAGGCCGCCCTGAAGGCGGGCACCGCCGACCGCAGGTCGGTCTTCGAGGTCTTCACCCGGCGGCTGCCCGAGGGGCGCCGGTACGGCGTCGTGGCGGGCACCGGGCGCGTCCTGGACGCGGTCGAGAACTTCCGTTTCGACGAGGACCAGCTCCGCTTCCTGCGGGAGCAGAAGATCGTCGACGGGCCCACCGCCGAATGGCTCGCCTCCTACCGTTTCAGCGGCGACATCTGGGGCTACCCGGAGGGCGAGGTGTACTTCCCGGGCTCGCCCGTCCTGCGGGTCGAGGGCTCCTTCGCCGAGTGCGTGCTCCTGGAGACGGTGATCCTCTCGATCCTCAACCACGACTCGGCCATCGCGGCGGCGGCCTCCCGGATGAACGCGGCGGCCGGCGGCCGGCCGCTGATCGAGATGGGCGCCCGGCGTACCCACGAGCTGGCGGCCGTCGCGTCGGCCCGCGCCGCGTACGTCGGCGGTTTCTCCACCACCTCGGACCTGGCGGCCGGATTCCGGTACGGCATCCCCACCGTCGGCACCAGCGCCCACGCCTTCACCCTGCTCCACGACGACGAGCGGCAGGCGTTCACCGCCCAGGTCGCTTCGCTGGGCGGGGACACCACCCTGCTGGTCGACACCTACGACGTGGCCGAAGCGGTCCGTACCGCCGTCGAGGTGGCCGGTCCCGGTCTCGGCGCGGTGCGTATCGACTCCGGGGACCTGCTGCTCGTCGCGCACAAGGTCCGCCAGCAGCTGGACGCGATGGGGGCCACCGAGACGAAGATCGTGGTCACGTCAGACCTGGACGAGTACGCCATCGCCTCGCTGGCCGCCGCGCCCGTCGACGCGTACGGGGTCGGCACCCAGCTCGTCACCGGCAGCGGGCACCCCACCTGTTCCATGGTCTACAAGCTGGTGGCCCGCGCCACGTCCGCCGACCCGCAGGCCCCACTCCAGCCGGTGGCGAAGAAGTCGCTGGGCGCCAAGACGTCACGCGGCGGCCGCAAGTGGGCGGCGCGCAGGGCCGACGCCGACGGGATCGCCGCGGCCGAGGTGATCGGCACCGGCCAGGTGCCGCCGGAGCTGACGGACCAGGAGCTCCTGGTGAAGCTGATCAAGGGCGGCGAGGTCATCGAACGTGAATCGCTGGACACGGTGCGCGAGCGTCATCTGGCCGTCCGGGCCACCCTGCCCATGTCGGCCTTCCAGCTCTCCCGGGGCGAGCCGGTCATCCCCACCGAGTACATCTGAGCCGTCCGGCCGGGACGGGCCGTGAGTTCGCGGCCGGGACGGGCCGTGACTTCGCGTCCGCAGGGACCACCCGTGCCCGGAGACGCTCCCGTACGCACGACCCCGTCCCGTACGCATGAACCACAGGTGAGCGGGAATGGAACGGCTGCCGGGGCGCCCTCGCGCACCGGCGCACGCCGTCCTTCCGCCACCCCTTCTCCCACCAGGACAAGGATCCCGCCATGCACCGCGCCCTGATCGTCGTCGATGTGCAGAACGACTTCTGCGAAGGCGGAAGCCTCGCCGTCGAGGGGGGCGCCGATGTCGCTGCCGCCGTCACCGACCTGATCGGCCAGTCCACGGCCTGCTACCGGCATGTGGTGGCCACCCGTGACCACCATGTGAACCCGGGCAACCACTTCTCCCGGAACCCGGACTACGTCCACTCCTGGCCGCCGCACTGCGTCGCCGGTACGGAGGGGGTGGGGTTCCACCCGCACTTCGCCCCGGCTGTGGCGTCCGGTGCGATCAGCGCCGTCTTCGACAAGGGCGCCTACGCGGCGGCGTACAGCGGTTTCGAGGGCCTCGACGAGAACGGGGTACGGCTGGCCGACTGGCTGCGGGCCCGCGAGGTCGAAGAGGTCGACGTGGTCGGTATCGCCACCGACCACTGCGTGCGGGCGACGGCGCTCGACGCGGTACGGGCCGGGTTCGGGACGCATGTGCTGCTGGGCCTGACGGCCGGGGTGGCCGAGGCGACGACGGACTGGGCGCTGGAGGAGATGCGGGCGGCCGGCGTGGAGCTGACGGGCAAGCCGGTGGTGTAGGGCGCTCCGAGCAGCGTAGGCACCTGCACCGCCCCTTCCCGGCGCCGGCCCGGACGCCTCAGACGCCCTCGCCCAGCAGCGCTCTGCCCGGACGCCTCAGACGCCCTCGCCCAGCAGCGCTCTGATCGGATGCCAGAGCTCCGCCTCCTCCTGCGGCGCCGCGCGCCACAGCAGCCCGTCCGGATGGTGCAGGACGGCCGTGACCTCGTCCGGTGTCGGTGGCTGCGTGTTACCGCGCAGATACACCGCCCGCATCCCCAGATTGCGCACCCGGGTCAGGGCGCGCGCTCGGTTCGCGGCGTGGACGAGGATCCGGACATGGGTCATCCGGTCCGGGCTCGGCAGGGTGAGTGCGACCACCACACTGCCGTTCGGAAGTCTGCTGAATCCGCCACCAGGCATACCGTTCATCTCCCCCGTGAGACGTTGTGTCAATAAGGACTGTGCAAGAGGCACCTAAACACGATCGGCCGCCGCCCGCTAGAGGGCGACGGCCGATCACGCTCTGACCTGCGAAAATGTGACTCAGTGGTGCGAGGCGCCGACCTGGACCGTGATCGTCGAGCCGTCCCGCGGCTGGTGGATGATCGAGATCCGGGTGTTGGTGTCAGTTACCTTGACGCTTCCGGTCTCATTGTCCTTGTACCAGTACGTACCCTGGTGATCATCGAAAACCGGCCGGCCGAGCTGCGGCAGGACCCGCTTGGCGACATCCCCGCTGTGCAGCGTGAAGCCGTCCGTCGGGTACCGGCTGAACGGCGCGTCGAAGGGCTGGATCTTGTTCCGCATGACCGTGCCGTCCGCCCACTTGAGCGGCTTGGCGTGCGAGTCGACCGGCAGGATCAGGCCCTGGCCCGGGTGGGCGCTGACATTGTTGTCGGGCTGCGAGGTGTCCCACTGCCAGATCATCAGGCCGCGCTGGTACGGGTAGTACTCCACCCAGTCCGGACGGGACTTCGAGAAGCCGAAGTTGTACGGGCCCGTCTTCAGCGTCCGGTCGTACGACACGTACTGGCGGTTCTCCGCGATGTAGTACTGCGGGTACTCCTTGGTGAAGGACTCACCGATGCGCGAGAAGCCCTTCGCGGTCCAACCGGCGTCGTCCGTCTCGGCGTTGTCCGTGAAGAGCGGGGCCCCGTCGGCGTTCACCGAGATCGCGTCGGCCGCGAAGCCCTTGCCGGAGACACCGCCGTCGGACGAGTAGCGGAAGCGGAGGTCGATCTTCTTGCCCGCGTAGGCGTCCAGCGGGTACGAGAGCGTCTTGTACGCGGCGGACGATCCGGTCAGCGCGGGCTTGTCGCCGCCGTCGCGCGGGATCTGCGCACCGTCGGCCTTGCCGTCGATGGCCGTCCAGTTGGCGCCGCCGTCCGTCGAGACCTCGGCGTAGAGGAAGTCGTAGTCCTTCTCGATGTCCCACCAGCCCGAAAGGTCGAGCGAGGCCTTGGTCTTGCCGGTCAGGTCGACCGAGCGGGTCAGGGTGTTGGAGAGGTCGTCACCCATCCCGCTCCACCACTGCTTGCTGCCCTCGGCCGGTTTGGTGATCGTCGTGGTGACGGGCTTGTCCGGCAGTGAGACGACCAGCGCCTGCTTGTTCTTGGTGTTGTACTCCGAGACGCCGAGCTTGTGGGTCGACTTCTTCGCGGCCTTGGCCGTGTCGTAGTCGAGCCAGCCGAGTTGGAGCTTGTCCCACGCGGACATGTCCCCCGGCTTGTTGCCGATGGCGTTGTCACCGGTGCTCAGCCAGGAGCCCGCCGACATCAGCGACCAGAACCCCACACCGTTCTCAGCGGTGTTGGTGGTGTCGTACTCGTCCGGCAGCCCCAGGTCGTGGGCGTACTCGTGGGCGAAGACTCCGAGGCCGCCGTTCTCGGGCTGCATGGTGTAGTCGCCGACCCAGATGCCGGTGTCACCGATCGGCGTGCCGCCGGCCTTGTTGTCGGCCGGGCCGGTCTTGCCGGTGTCCGTGCCGTACACGTAGGAGCGGTGCGCCCAGAGCGCGTCGGCGCCCTCGGCGCCGCCGCCGGCGGACTCGTCCTCGCCGGCGTGCACGATCTGGAAGTGGTCGATGTAGCCGTCGGGCTCGTTGAAGTTGCCGTCGCCGTCGTAGTCGTAGCGGTCCCACTGGTCATAACTGGCCAGGGTCGCCTTGATCTCGGCGTCGGTCTTGCCGGCCGCCTTCTGGGCCTTGGCCCACGCGGTGACGCCGTCGCGGACCAGGTCACCGGCGTTGGCGCAGATGCTGGAGCCGCAGTAGTTGGAGCCGTAACGTGCCTCGTTGTACGGGACGGTGACCCAGTCGGCGACCTCTCCGTCGACGGAGTAGCGGCCGGACGAGGTCTTCTCGTAGTACGACTTGAGCGAGTCCTTGCCCTTGCCGGTACCGAAGTAGAGGTCCTGGAAGTGCTGGCGGTTGTAGTCCGCCTGCCAGGCGGTGCTGTTGTCCTTCGTGCGGTCCGGCTGGGCGATCTTGTTGTGCGCGGGACCGGGAGTGCCGCCGTACTTCTTCACCGGCGGCTTCGGCCCGTCGGGGCCGTCCGGGTCGTACATCGTGGTGTTGTCGACCGTGTCGCCGAACTGCACCAGGATCGTGAATATCTTGTCGGTCTTCTCGCGGCCGAGCTCGACGTACTTCTTGTCGTCGAGGCGCACCACCTTGGAACCGCCGTGCGACTGCACCTTCTTGTGGCCGGATATGACCTGTTGCAGCGCCGACTGGCGTTCCTTGTTCTGCTGCTTACTGAACGGGCCGTCCAGATTGTGCTTCTGGCCCTTGAGCTGCGTCGCCGGGTCGCGGCGGTCGATCTTCTTCGAAGTCGCGCTGCCCGCAGGGGCCTTGGTGTCGGCCTGGGCGGTGGCGTAGGCCGAAGCGGTGGCGGTGGTCGCGGCGATGGCCACGAGCACTGCGGCCACCCGGGTCGTTGCCCGTCTCTTGATATCCACTTGGTGCTGTCCTCCCCGAACGCGTCGCAAGTGACGACATTCGACCGGAGGTGCAAGAGAAAAGACAGATCTTGACTTGAACATAGCAACTGCATTATGTAGAGCACCGTTTCCGATATCCGGACGGCTCACAGCGGCCGCACAGCCGGCTCCGACACTCTGCGGTGAACCTCACGGAGGGTCAACGGGCGCGTCGGTCCGGCCGACTGGTTGCGGGCATGACTCCGTGCGCCCCCCGTGCACCGGCACTGTGGGTTAGGCGACGCTTACTAATGGTTCCGCTCGGGCATCCGTCGGATTAGAGTCGCGCTCGACGTACGTGCCACTCGATGTATGTACCGACATGCTCCGCCGAGTCGACCACCCACCGCTGTCCCTAGGACGGATACCGCCATGACGCGTCCGACTGCCGCACAGCTCTCGTATGGTTCGGCCACCGTCGTCTTCTCGACCCTTGCGATGCTGCTGCTCTCGCGCACCTCATCGGGCGTCGGAGTCGCGGTCATCGTCGTGGCGGCGCTGGTCCTCGGTCTCCTGGTCGCGGTGACCGTACCCATGCCGAAACGGTCCCGCCAGGCCGCCCCGGCCGGAGGCGAGAATGCCGGTGCGGACCGTACCACCGCCGACGACGCGACGGCCACGTCATCGGGCCTGCGGATGTCCGCTCCGCCCAGCCGGACCGCCGCCGGCGAACGGGTCGGCGGCCACTCACTGCGCGGCTGAACGACCCGCGGGGAGCGGCCCGCTGCGGATCTACGACGGTGCCGTGACCACCACCACGGTCTTCGCCGCCTTGTCGTGCAGCCCCTGCTTGTACGGCCTGTCGAAGAAGCTCCAGCCACCGCAGATCGCGGTCCACACACAGGCGCAGCAGAACACCGCGGGCAGCCACAGCACGGCCGCCCTGACGAGGGCCGCCTGTGTGGTCGGGGTGGTGCCGTCGTTCAGATTGGCTGCCCGGAGGTTGAACAGCCCCTTGCCCACGGTCTGCCCGTTGCGCCTGACCGTCATGAGGGTGTCGTAGCCGATGTAGAGGATCGCCGCGATCACGCTCTGGCCGAGCGACCGGCCGTAGTTCATGTGGTCCGTGTTGTACCGCAGCCCGCCGAAGATCAGTGAGATCAGCCAGACGACTACGGCGACGATCAGGATGTCGATGATGCGGGCCAGCACCCGCTTGCCGCTGGGCGCGAGCGGCGGCATCCCGGCGAGCGGCTGTTCACCGCCGTACGCGCTGCCGCTGCCGTAGGCGTTCGGGTCGTACGGCGGGGGTGTGCTGCCACCATACGGACCGCCGCCACCCCGGGGCGGGGGCGGCGGGGGCGGCGCACTGTCGTACGGACTGCCGCCGCCCGGTGGGGGCGGCGGCGATCCGCCCTGCGGCTTCTTGAGGAAGGGGTCGTCCTCCGGGGGCTGTCCGGGCGGCGGCTGATCGGTGCTCATGGCCCGAGTCGACCGCGCCCGGCGGGGCCCCGCATCCGGTCAGGACCGTACGAGTGAGGCCGCGTCAGCCCGCTGCCACGAACGTCCGTGCGGCCTTGTCGTGCAGACACTGCCGCCAGGGCCGGTCGAACAGACACCAGAGGACGTTGACGACGCCCACCACCAGCATCCCGAGCACCCCGTACAGCAGCCAGCGGACGGCCGCACCGCCGAAGGAGGGCGGCTCGTAGGACTCCATGTCGCGGACCTGGACCCGGCAGAGCTTCTTGCCGAGGGTGCGGCCCCACTTGGCGGTCGGCAGGGCCTCGTACAGCAGCCCCAGGACCAGGAAGGCCCCGATGACGGCCGCCAGACAGCCGGCCGTGGTCCCGTCGAGCAGCCAGACCGTGACGGTGGTCCCGGAGAGCCTGGCCTCGTCGATCTTGCTGTTGATGTGGTCGGCGGCCTCCGTCAGGAACGGTACGGCCACCGCACCGGCCACCGCGCCCAGCACGACGGTGTCGATCAGCCGGGCGGCGAACCGCTTGCCGAGGCCCGCCGGCCGGGCGGAAGCCTGGGCGCGGGCGGCTGCCTGGAACGGGTCCTCGACGGGGGGCTTCCACGGCGGCAGCCGCTCCTGGTCGGTCCCCTCGCCGGACCTGGCGAGCTGCTGCACCTGCTGCGGCCAGGAAGGTGCCTGCGGACTGCCCGCTTCCGAATACGGCTGCTGGGGCGGGACGGGCTGAGGCTGCGACTGGACGGGCTGCGACTGGGCAGGCAGGGGCCGGCCCTGCTGCGGGACGTACGGCGGAGGCTGGAACTGCGGCTGGGGCTGGGGCTGCACGGGTTGTTGCGGCGGCACGGATTGCTGAGATTGCTGGGGCTGCTGAGCCTGCGGGCGTACGGCGCGGATGGACATGGTGCCGTCCGTCCTGCTCGTACGGCCCGCGTCGTCGCCCGCGCTTCCACCCGCACCGGGACCCGCATCGCCGGGACCGCTTCCTGTCCCGCTTCCGGGGCGCAGCGCGCGCAGGGTGACCGTGCCGTCCGGCGGCGGGGCCTGACTGCCGGTGGGGAGGGCGGGCCGGGAGGCCTCCGGTCCGGCGGGCAGCTCGGCGCGGCGCGGCTCGGGGACCGGGCGGCCGGGCTCGGGCTGTGCGGCGTCGCCGGACCGGGCGGGGGCCTCCGCGGGTGTACGGGGGTCCGGCCCGCCCCAGGAGACCCGGCGGTCGCGCTCGCCGCCGAAGCCGCCCTGGCGGGAGGCGTCGGCCTGCCAGACGGAGGAGGGTTCCTGCCGACTGTCGTACTCCGGCTCCTCGTCGAAGAAGACCGGCCCGGTCTCCTCCGCCTGCGGCACCACGGGCGCCTCGGCCGGTCTGCGCACGGCGGGCAGCGGTGCGGCCGGCGCGGCTGCCGCGCCGCCCGGGGGTACCGGCAGGGCCTGGCTGTCGTCGGCGGGAGCCGGACGGCTCGTGCCCGGTACCCACGAAGCACCGTTCCAGTACCGCACATATCCGGGAATCGATGGATCTGGGTAGTAGCCAGGCGTGGGGCTGCCGTCGCCGGTTGCCGGGGTTGGGGCGCTCATCACCGTGGTCCCGTATCTCCTTGAGAGCCGCAATTCAAGGCTCCACATCTATCAGACCGCCGTGGGGCCACGGACCGGTCCTGCCGCATCGACCACTTTCCGGTCATCGCCAAATCATCCTCGAAACCCGCGTAATGAATGCCGGGCAGGGTGCTCTCACCCTGTACGGCCCGCCGTTGGGCGTACGTACGAGGAGAGGAACCGCTCGCCATGAACACCGTGGTGGAACGTGAACTGGAGCTCAAGCTGGTGCTGTCGCCCGAGCGCAGCATCCCTGTCCCGGCCCGGCTTTCCTACAGCACGGCCGACCCCTACGCCGTGCACGTCAGTTTCCACATCTGTTCGGACACCCCCGTGAACTGGTCGTTCGCCCGTGAACTGATGGTCGAGGGGGTGTTCAGGCCCTGCGGCCACGGCGACGTACGGATCTGGCCCACCAAGGTGGACTCGAAGAGCGTCGTCTGCATCGCGCTCTCCTCGCCCGACGGGAACGCCCTCCTTGAGGCGCCGACCGCTCAGATCTCCGCCTGGCTGGAGCGGACCCTGCGGGCCGTGCCGCCCGGCTCGGAGAGCACGCATCTGGGCATCGACGAGGGTCTGGCCGCGCTGCTCACCCCGCTGCCGGCGGACGATCTGTGGATGCGCGACCCCTGGCCCGCGGACGAGTCCGACGACGACGGCCGGTGACCAGGAGGACGGCGACCACGAGGACGGCCGGTGCCCACCGGGCGTACCGGAGCGGGAGGTCCTCAGAAGAGTTTGCCCGGGTTGAGCAGGCCCAGCGGGTCGAAAGCCCGCTTGACACCGCGCTGCATCTCGACGCCCACCGGGCCCAGTTCGCGCGCCAGCCACTCCTTCTTGAGTACGCCCACGCCGTGTTCGCCGGTGATCGTGCCGCCCAGCTCAAGGCCGAGCGCCATGATCTCGTCGAAGGACTCACGCGCCCGCCGCGACTCCTCGGGGTCGGCGTGGTCGAAGCAGACGACGGGGTGCGTGTTGCCGTCGCCGGCGTGGGCGCAGACGCCGATGGTGAGGTCGTGCTTCTCGGCGATGGCCGCAGTGCCTTCGAGCATGGCGCCGAGCTTCGAACGCGGTACGCACACGTCGTCGATCATCGTCGCCGGCTTGACCGTCTCCAGCGCGGTGAGGGACAGCCTGCGGGCCTGGAGGAGCAGTTCGGACTCGGCCTCGTCCTCGGCGGGCACGATCTCGGTGGCGCCCGCCGCCGCACACAGCTCGCCGACCGCCGCCAGGTCGGCCGCGGGGTCCGCGGTGTCGAACGCGGCGAGCAGCAGAGCTTCCGTGGTTTCCGGGAGGCCCATCTGCGCCATCGAGTTGACCGCGCGGATGGTCGTACGGTCCATGAGTTCGAGGAGTGAGGGTGTGTGACCGCGCTCCATGATCGCGCAGATGGCGTCGCAGGCGGCAGCGGCCGATGAGAACTCGGCGGCCAGGGCGAGCTGGCGCGGCGGGGCGGGCTTCAGTGCGAGTACGGCCTTCACGACCACCCCGAGGCTGCCCTCGGAGCCGACGAAGAGCCGGGTCAGGTCATATCCGGCGACACCCTTGGCGGTGCGGCGGCCGGTGGTCAGGAGCCGCCCGTCGGCGAGTACGACCTCCAGGCCGAGTACGTACTCGGCTGTCACCCCGTACTTCACACAGCACAGGCCGCCCGCCGCCGTGCCGATGTTCCCGCCGATGGTGCAGGTCTCCCAGCTGGACGGGTCCGGCGGGTAGTACAAGCCCTGGTCGGCGGCGGCCCGGGAGAGCACGGCGTTGACGACGCCCGGTTCGACGACGGCGATCCGGTCGACGGGGCTGATCTCCAGGATCCGGTCCATCCTGACGAGGGACAGCACGATGCAGCCGTCGATGGCGTTGGCCGCGCCGGAGAGGCCAGTGCGGGCCCCCTGCGGTACGACGGGCGTACGGAGGGCTGTCGCCGTGCGCATGACGTGCTGGACCTGCTCGGTGGTGCGCGGCAGGACGACGGCGGCGGGGGCCCCGGCGTCGCAGAAGCCGGCCGTGTCCCTGGCGTACGAGGCCATCACGTCCGGGTCGCTGATCAGGGCTTCGGCCGGGAGTCCGGTGCGCAGGTGTTCGAGCAGATCATTCATGATCCCAGCCTGGCATCGGTGGACGGCTGCTGGGAAGGGGCGGACCTCGGTGGGCGCGGAGAGGGCGGCGCCGGGGGTGGCCGGTCAGCGGGACTCGTGGGAGAGCAGGGTGCCGAGCGGCCCGAGGTCCAGGTTGAGGTCCTCGCGGCGCAGACCGTGCTGTGCGCAGAGTTCCGTCATCCGCTCGTCGAGGAGCATCAGTGTGGTTCCCACGCGCTCTTCCTGCTCCTCGGTGAGGTCTCCGCTGTCGAACCGCCGGATCGCCTGGCGCTCCATGAGCTGTCTGAGCAGTTCGACGACGGTGAGGACGAGCGACGCCAGATCGCGGCCCGCACTGTGCGGGTCGATGTCCACTCGGGTGTCGCTCACAGCGGCCCTCCGTCGGCCCACGGGGCGGGCACCCGCTCGCTGACCGATGCGAGCAGGGCGTGCAGGGAGAGCCGGACCAGGGGGACCTCGGCGATGGCGATCACCAGGTCTCCGCTGATGACGACGCCGGTACCGAGGACTCGGTCGAGGAGGTCGACCAGGGGGACACCGATCGGAGCGGCGGCCTCCGGGCCCTGCCAGGGGACGGGACTACGGGTGCCCGGCAAGGTTCGCTCCGTCCGTGAACGAGTACGGGGCCCAGGGGCCCGAGATCTCGATGTCGATGCCGTGGAAACCCGGAGAGCCGCGGAGCAGCCCCAGCGTGGTTGCCAACTCCTCGCTCCTTTCCTGAGCGATCAGATAGGCGGCGTTCATGACCTGGGCGCGGCCTTCGCCGGTCGCCTCGGGGCCGTGCGGACGGCGTCGGACCGAGCCGACCGCCAACTCCCGTACGGCGGCGTCCACCTGCTCGGCTGCGGCCAAGGCGTGATCCTGGCGCTCCTCGCGCAGCCGGCGGATGCCGCGCAGCCGGTTCAGGTACGCACGGCCCGCGCCCTCCCCGGGCACGGACGGCGGGGGCGGCGCGGGCGGCGCGGGCGTCTCGGACGGTGCGGCCCCATCCCCGCTGTGAGCGGCCCCGTCCCCCGCCCCGGACTGCGTCAGATAGACCTTGACGGCCCATTCGGCCCGTCCCGCGATGCGGTCGAGCGCCGCCCGGAAGCGTTCCTGCTCCGCGCCGAGGGCGGCGGCGGCGCGCTCGTCCCCGAGATAGAGCGTCGCCAGGGGAAGCGGCACAGTGGGGCCCCCGGTGGCGGCGGCGGTGACGACGTCGTGGTGGGTCCGCGCACAGCGTTCGAGTTCGGCGGGATCGGCGAGCCGCTCACGCAGGGAGGCCTCCGAGAAGGCTTCCGCCGGTACGTCCTGGACCACGGCCCGCAGCGAGCCCACGGGCAGGAAGCGCAGCGGCCCGCCCCCGGGATGTCCGTGGGCGGGGTCCACCCGCGCGGGGCGGTCCGGCCCGCAGACGGCGAAGACGTACGTGGCCGGGGCGGCGCCGGGGCTGTCGGCCTGACCGAGCGGGTGGCGCGGGGCCGGCGGGTGTTCCGGGGTGGACGTCATCGGCGGCGTACCTCCCTCGGGCGACCCGATTCCCCAGCGTCGTCGCCCTCCAGCGCCTCAAGGCGTTCACGCAGCTTCTTGTTCTCCTCGGCCAGGGCGTCGTGCGCGGCCCGGGAGGAGAGGGCGGGGTCGGTCTCCCACCAGTCGATACCGGCCTTCTTCGCCGTCTCCACGGACGAGATGAACAGGCGCAGCCGGATGGTCAGGAGTTCGATGTCGAGCAGATCGATCTTGATGTCGCCCGCGATGACGATGCCCTTGTCAAGGACGCGTTCGAGGATCTCGGCCAGGTTGGCCGTCGCGGGTGCGTGCGACGGGGGTGCCGAGCCCCAACTGTCGACTTCTGTCACGGTGATCCCCCTGCTCTCGCCAGCGGCTTCCGGTCGAGGAGGTCCAGCAGCCGCTCCTCCTCGCGTTCGAACTGGGCCAGGGTGATCTCGCCGTCGTCCAGGCAGCGGTTGAGTTCGGCGAGCTGGGCGCGGATCACCCCTGGGTCGTGGAGTTCCTGCTCGGCCGCGTCGATGAGCCGGTCGGAGATCCAGACCACGCCCCGTACCGGCGCCAGCGGAAGGAGCAGGACACCTGAGAGCAGGCCCATGTCAGACCGTGGCCGGGGCGGGGACCGGGCCTACGAAGCTGTAGCAGGGCAGTGGCCCGGTCAGCCGCAGTTCGAGGCGGTCCGGGTGAGCCGCGGCGAAACGCTCGGCGACGGTACGGAAGAGCGCTTCGCTGTCCCGCGGGACGAGGAACGAGGCGTTGAGTACACAGCCCTCGACTTCCGGCCCCGGACACATCTCGTCGGCGACATCCGTGAACTCGACCGGCAGCCGGGCCGCGGCCACCGCTGCTCTGCGCCGGAGGCCGGCCGCCACCGCCTCGCCCAGCCGGATGTTGGCCTCGTAACCGGGCCTGCGGCGGGTTTCCTCGCGGATCTTCCGGACCACGGGGTCCTCCCGGACCAGCGCCGCCAGACCGTCCTGCGCCGGCGTGATCTTCACGTTCATCTCGACGCGGCCGCCCAGCCGTTCCAGTACCGCGGCGTGCTCATTCCGGCGCGCTTCGACGTCGGCCAGCACCGTGGCCTCGTCCGGTGCGACCATTCCGAAGCGCATCGGCAGCACCGGCCCGGTCTCGGCCAGCGCCAGGAGCAGGTCCTGGTGTGCCAGCAGGTCGCGGCGCCGGGCCCTGAGCTCCGGGTACGTCTCGCTGACCACGACGGCGAGATCCCCGGCCGGCAACAGCCGGATCTCGGCGGGCGGTTCGCCGACGCCCCTGGCATCAGCGGGGAGCTGGTGTGAGCCGCCCACGATGCCGTACACATAGATGCCTGATGCGGCCATCGGTCAGCTCTCCTCCTCGTGACGGCGCGAACGTCCGCCGCCGCTGCTGCTCTTGGAATGGGATGCCTTGCGCCGGCGCGGGGCTTCCTCCCGTTCCTCGTCGTCGTCACCGTCGTCATCGCCGGCGCCGACGGCCTTCTTCACCTTGTCGCCCACGGAGTGCGCTGCCTTCTTCGCACCTGCCTTGCCGGCGCTCTTGGACATGCTGCCGCCGAAGAGCTCGGGGACCGTTCTGCTGGTCACGTCGTGCTCCAGGTCGAGCCTGTTGCACGCCTCGGCGAACCGCAGATAGGTATCGACGCTGGCGACCACGATCCGGGCGTCGATCTTCAGGATCTCGATGCCGACCAGCGATACACGCACAAAGATGTCGATGACCATGCCACGGTCGAGAATGAGTTCCAGGACGTCGTAGAGGCTGCCGGCGCGCGGGACGCGGACGACCTCCTCGCTGTATGTACTCAAAGGGATGACCGTCTCTCCGTAGGGGCCGCGGGCGCTCATGTGTCCGCCTGACCGCGGCGATAGCGACGGGCCCGGCGATACTGCACCAGGGAGCCGCCCTCATCGAGATCCACTTCGTATGTAGCGAGAATGCTGGTCGTATCCGGGATGCGCGGGAGTTCCAGCACATCCACGTCGACATGCCAGCCGTCCTCGGTCCGTGAGACAGCGGAAACGCCTTCAGTACGGTGGTTGATCAGCCTGTTCAGGCTCCCGCAGGCGCGCTCGGCAGCCTCTTCCGCTCCCTTTACGTGCTTCTTTCCCGAGGAGGTGCCGGCGGACTGGGAAGTCCCGCTTTGCCGGGTTCGCTGCTCTGCCATGTCCGTCATTCTGTTGACCGCCGGACGATCACGCATTCTGGGTGGACCGAACGGCTGATGACGGCGCCGACCGGGACGGAACGACGTCTTTCACCCGCTGTATCCCGCGCATTCGCCGCCCGGCGCACCGCATATCCGCGTCCGGCGCACCCGTCGAAAACCACGCGAATGGCGGCATGCCGGAGGCGGGAGGACATTGGAAGGAGAGATGCGCAGCACGATGCGCGGAACAGCCGGGGGCCGACCTCCGCTGAGCATCCTGGTGCCGCTCGCCGACAAAAGTCTTCTTCGGACTGGAGGGTCTCCGATGGCCAGCACCGAAAGCACCACCGACCCCGGTACACGGGGCACCACCACCATCGCCGACACGGTCGTCGCGACCATCGCGGGTATCGCCGTACGCGAGACCGACGGAATCTACGCCGTGGGCGGCAGCACCTCACGGGCCCTGGGGTCGGTTCGCGACCGGGTCTCCAAGTCGCCGTCGCCGAGCAGGGGAATCAAGGTCGAGGTCGGCGAGAAGCAGGCCGCGATCGACCTGGAAATCATCGTGGAGTACGGCGAACCCATCGCGGACGCGGCAAAGGAGATACGCAGCCGGGTCACGGACGCGGTGGAGACGATGACGGGCCTGGAAGTCGTCGAGATCAACATCAAGGTGCTCGACGTCCACCTGGCCGGCTCGGACGAGGACGAGGACGAGGACGAGGACCGCGGTGGCGGCGCACGGGTCCGCTGACCCGTGCCGGAGAAGGAGACAGGCGCCCGGCCCCGCCGGGGCGTGCCCGGACCGCTTTTCTCTCGCTCTGAGAGGCACTCATGGAAAGCAGTAAGAAAGTTTCGCTCGCTGCCGCTGTCGCGGCCGGATACATCCTGGGACGGACCAAGAAGGGGAAGCTGGCCCTCGGCGTCGCCTCCGTGGTGGCCGGCCAGCAACTGCCGCTGAATCCGCGCGAAATCGTCACCGTGTGCGTCCGCAAGCTGGCAGAGAGCCCGCAGGTCGCACCCCTGATAGAGCAAGCGCGCGGTGAAGTGCTGAATGCGGGACGCACGGCGCTGACCGCAACGGCCAACCGCCGCCTCGAATCCCTCGCCGACGCCCTCCAGCAGCGGACCAACGCTCTGCGGGAACCGCCGGGTGACGAGGACGAGGACGAGGACGAGCAGCACGCGGCAGAAGAGGAAGAGGAGGAAGACGAGGAAGACGAAGGGGAACCTGAGGACGAAGGCGAGGAGGAGGGCGAGGACGAGGAGGAAGAGGAAGAGCCGCCTCGCCGTCGTCGTCCCGCGAAGCGGTCGGCGGCGAAGAAGCCGCCCGCCAAAAAGGCACCGGCCAAGAAGTCCGCGTCCCCGCCTGCCAAGAAAAAGCCAGCGAAGAAGACAGCAGCGAAGAAGACAGCGGCGAAGAAGTCTCCGCCGAAGAAGGCTGCCGCCAAAAAGGCTTCGAGCCGTAACAGCCGTAGGAGGTAGCTCTCATGGCCAAGCAGGAGGACGACGCAGCGGACAAGAGCCCGTCCGCCCTCGACAAGGTCAAGGACGAGCTTTCCGCCTATCTCGGGGCCCGGGGAGAGCGGTTGGTCGAATCAGCCACGGGGAAACTCTCGGATCTGGCTGAGGGCCTTGGAGACTCCGATGGAGATGGCGGCGGGGATATCCTCGACGTCGGGAAAAGGGTCATCGGCGGAGAGAATCCCGTCAAGGCTTTCGTGGGCGAGAAGGCCGGCGAAATGAAGGACAAGGCCGTGGATACGGTGAAGGGCGCCTTTGGCGGCGGTGGCGGCAAGTCCGGTAACGTCAAGGTCACCAATATCATCGAGATCATAGACGTCGGCAAGCCCTTGCGCACCGTGTACGACCGATGGGCCGAGATCGAGGAGTTCAGCTCCTTCACCAAGGGCGTCACCAGCGTGAAGGCGTCGGATGAGATCGAGAGCGACTGGAAGCTCAAGATCGCTTTTTCCAACCGCAGTTGGAAGGCCACCGTGCAGGAGCAGGTGCCGGATGACCGCATCATCTGGACGTCCGAGGGCGGCAAGGGGACGACCCATGGCGCCATCACCTTCCACGAGCTGGCCCCCAGCCTGACGCGTGTCATCGCAGTCGTCGAGTACACACCGTCCGGCTTCTTCGAGAAGACCGGCAACATATGGCGTGCGCAAGGACGCCGACTGCGGCTGGACCTCAAGCACTTCCAGCGGTTCGTCACCCTCACCGGGGACGACGACGAAGTAGAAGGCTGGCGCGGTGAGATCCGCGACGGGGAGGTCGTCCGCAGCCACGAAGAGGGCCTGAAGGACGACGAGGACCAGGACGAAGGCACCGACGAAGAAGAGGACGGTGAGGAAGAGGAGGAGGGTGACGAGGAGTACGAGGACGAAGAGGAGGGCGAAGACGGCGAGGAGGGTGAAGAAGAGGGGTACGAAGAAGACGACGAGGAAGACAACGAGGAAGAGGACGAACGTTGATGCGGCCGGATGTGGGCGGGAGCGGCGTCGCCGCTCCCGCCCACATCCATTGCGTCCCTACAGGGCCATTGCGTCCCTACAGGTTCCCGCGCCGCTCCTGCTCCCGCTCGATCGCCTCGAACAGCGCCTTGAAGTTCCCCTTGCCGAAGCCCATCGACCCGTGCCGCTCGATCATCTCGAAGAAGACCGTCGGCCGGTCCTGGACCGGCTTGGTGAAGATCTGCAGCAGATAGCCGTCCTCGTCACGGTCGACGAGGATCTTCTCCTGCCGGAGGGTCTCGACGGGGACGCGGGTCTCGCCCGCCCACTCCCCCAGCGTGTCGTAGTACGAGTCGGGCGTGTCCAGGAACTGGACGCCCGCCGCCCGCATGGCGCGGACTGAGGCGACGATGTCGTTCGTCGCGAGCGCGATGTGCTGGACGCCCGCGCCGCCGTAGAACTCCAGGTACTCGTCGATCTGCGACTTCTTCTTCGCGACCGCCGGCTCGTTGATCGGGAACTTCACCTTCAGCGTGCCGTCGGCGACGACCTTAGACATCAGGGCGGAGTACTCGGTGGCGATGTCGTCGCCCACGAACTCCTTCATGTTGGTGAAGCCCATGACCTTGTTGTAGAAGGCGACCCACTCGTTCATCTTGCCGAGCTCGACGTTGCCGACGCAGTGGTCGATGGCCTGGAACGTGCGCCGGGCCGGCGGCTCGACGATCGGGTCGGCAGCGGCGTACCCGGGCAGGTACGGGCCGTCGTACCCGGTGCGCTCGACCAGGGTGTGGCGGGTGGTGCCGTACGTGGCGATGGCCGCCAGGACCACCGTGCCGTGGTCGTCCTTGACCTCGTACGGCTCCTGGAGGCCGGTGGCGCCGTGCGCGGTCGCGTAGGCGTACGCGGCACGGGCGTCCGGCACCTCGATGGCGAGGTCCACCACGCCGTCTCCGTGCTCGGCGACATGGCCGGCGAGGAACCGGCCGTGGTCGGTCGCGGGCTTGATGACGGAGGTGAACACGAAGCGGGCCGAGCCGTTCGTCAGGACGTAACTCGCGGTCTCGCGGGTGCCGTTCTCCGGTCCGGAGTAGGCGACGAGCTTCATGCCGAAGGCGGTCGCGTAGTAGTGCGCGGCCTGCTTGGCGTTGCCGACGGCGAAGACGACCGCGTCCATTCCCTTCACCGGGAAGGGGTCGGCCTCACGCGCGGTGTCCGGGGTGTGCTGGGTGGTCTCAGTCATGGGGGAAGCGTCCCGCCGTATCGCAAGGTGCGCAATAGTTCGCCGCATCGCTGGGCAATCTGTGCAGTGCGGGACCAGGATGGGCGGTCCATCTGTACAGGGTGACCACAGAGAGGTGGCATCCGTGAGCGGCGGGAGCGAAGCGTGGGGATCGACGCACTGGACGGCCGGCTGATCGTGCTGCTGGCCCGTGAGCCCAGGATCGGGGTGCTGGAGGCGTCACGGCGGCTCGGCGTGGCGCGCGGGACCGTACAGGCCCGGCTCGACCGGCTCCAGTCGCATGGAGTAATCCGGGGATTCGGGCCCGAGGTCGATCCGGCCGCCCTCGGCTACCCGGTGACCGCCTTCGCGACGCTGGAGATCAAACAGGGCCAGGGGGCCGATGTGCGGGCGCACTTGGACGGGGTGCCCGAGGTGCTCGAACTGCACACCACGACCGGCCACGGCGACATGCTCTGCCGTCTGGTGGCCCGGTCGAACGCGGACCTTCAACGGGTGATCGACCTGGTGGTGGGTTTCGATGGCATCGTGCGCGCCTCCACGGCGATCGTCATGGAAAACCCTGTCCCTCTGCGGATCATCCCGCTGGTGGAGCAGGCGAGCCGAGGAAGGGGCCCCGAGGGATGAATTTCTGGGATTACCTCGGCAACCGCTACCAGCAGTTACTGGCCGACGCGGGCCAGCACGCGAGTGCCGTGTTCCAGGCGATGGTCATCGCGACAGCGGTGGGGGTGCTGATCGGCGTTCTGTCGTACCGCAGGGAGTGGGCGGCCAACGTCTCCGTCGCGACGACCTCGTCGATCCTGACCATCCCCTCGCTGGCCATGATCGGCCTGCTGATCCCGATCGTGGGCCTCGGTGTCGCGCCGACGATGATCGCCCTGGTGCTGTACGGGCTGCTGCCGATCGTCCGCAACACCATCGTCGGGCTGCGCGGGGTGGACGAGGACCTGGTGGACGCGGCCACCGGGATCGGGATGTCCCGGATCAGCCGGCTGCTGCGGGTGGAGCTGCCGCTGGCCTGGCCGCCGATTCTCACCGGCATCCGGGTCGCCACGCAGATGCTGATGGGGATCGCCGCCATCGCCGCCTTCGCGTCGGGCCCCGGCCTCGGCAACCAGATCTTCCGCGGGATCTCCAGCCTCGGCAGCGCCAACGCGCTCAACGAGGTGCTGTCCGGAACGCTCGGGATCATCATCCTGGCGCTGCTGTTCGACGCCGCGTACGTCCTGATCGGACGCCTGACCATCTCGAGGGGTATCCGTGACTGATCACGCACCGTACGGAGGTCCAGGGCCCGGGCCGGAGCGAGCCGGGCAGCCCGCGGCGGCAGCAGAGACGGCCAGGACGCCCGAGACACAGAACGCCGTCACCGGCGCCACCATCCAGCTGGAGAACCTCAGCAAGCACTACTCGGGCACCCCGTTGCCCGCCGTGGACAGCGTCAGCATGGACATCGCGGCCGGGGAGATCGTGATCCTGGTGGGTCCTTCGGGGTGCGGGAAGTCCACCACCCTGCGGATGATCAACCGGCTGATCGAGCCCTCGTCCGGCGTGATCAGGATCGGGGGCGAGGACGTCACCGGCATCGACCCGGTGAAGCTGCGCCGCAAGGTCGGTTACGCGATCCAGTCGTCCGGCCTCTTCCCGCACATGACGGTCGCCGACAACATCGCCCTTGTGCCGAAGATGATCGGCTGGTCCAAGCAGCGGGTGAAGGACCGGGTCGAGGAGATGCTCGATCTCGTCGGGCTCGACCCGCGCGAGTACCACGGCCGCTATCCGCGCCAGCTCTCCGGCGGCCAGCAGCAACGGGTGGGTGTGGCAAGGGCGTTGGCCGCCGATCCACCGGTGCTGCTGATGGACGAGCCGTTCGGCGCGGTGGACCCCATCACCCGCGACCACCTCCAGGACGAGCTGATCAGGCTCCAGCAGGAGCTGCACAAGACGATCGTCTTCGTCACCCACGACTTCGACGAGGCGATCAAACTCGGCGACCGGATCGCGGTGCTGCGCGAGCAGTCGCACATCGCCCAGTTCGACACCCCCGAGGCGATCCTCACCAACCCGTCCGACGACTTCGTCTCGGGTTTCGTGGGGGCGGGGGCGGCGCTCAAGCGGCTGAACCTGACCCGGGTACGGGAGGTGGAGATCGCCGACTTCCCGACGGCGACGATCGACGATCCGCTGGAGTCCATCTTCACGATGCTGCGCACCGGCAGTACGAACGAGGTGCTGCTGCTCGACAAGCACAACCGGCCCTACAAGTGGCTGCGGCGCGGCGATCTGGCGCGGGCCCGCGGCTCGCTGGCGCGGGCCGGGACGCTCGTACACGACCATGTGACCCGCGACGCGACGCTGCGCGACGCGCTGGAGGCGGTGCTGACCGACAGCGGCGGGCGGGCCGCGGTGACCGGCCGCCGGGGCGAGTTCATCGGTGTGGTCACCATGGAGACGCTGATGAACTCGGTGCACGAGATGCTGGAGGCCGACCGGCTCGCGGCACTGGAGCACCAGCACGACCTGGCGGATCTGCGGGCGCAGCAGACCCACGCGGCGCAGGAGGGTGTGACCGGCGGTGTGTCCGGCGTACGGGAGGACCCGTCGTGAGCTCCGACCGATGGCGCCCGCCGCAGCGGCCCGATGGCGAACACGAGGTCCGTGGGCTGGCGTTCCGCGACGAACAGGCCGAGCAGAACGAGCAGGACGAACGAGCCGAGGCCGGGGCCGAGGAGACCGATCGGGGGCTGACCGCCGCCCGGCGGCCACCCGGGCCGCCGGTGCGCCGGCTGACCTGGCTCAAGCTGCTCTTCATGCCGGTGCTGCTCGCCGTCGTGGTGGGCGCCACCCTGATCTGGATCACCAACACGAACCTGGACTCGATCTCACGGAACTCGCTGGCCCACAACGCCACCCGGACGGCCCTGTGGCAGCACATCCAGCTCACCGCCATCTCCACCTTCTTCGTGCTGATCATCGCGATCCCGCTGGGGATCGCGCTGACCCGCAGCGCGCTGCGCAGGGCCTCGCCGTACGTGGTGGCGCTGGCCAACATCGGCCAGGCGACCCCCGCGATCGGCCTGCTCGCCCTGCTGGTGATCGGGCTCGGTACGGGGCGGGAGCCGGCCCTGATCGGTATCACCGTCTACGCCGTGCTGCCGGTGCTCAGCAACACCATCGCGGGGCTGCGCGCCACCGACCCGGGCCTGATCGACGCGGCGCGGGGCATCGGGATGTCGGCGCCCGGCGTGCTGTTCCGGGTGGAACTGCCGCTGGCCGTACCGCTGATCCTGGCGGGGGTGCGGACGGCGCTGGTGCTCAATGTCGGCACGGCGACGCTGGCCACGTTCGGCGGGGGCGGCGGCCTCGGGGACCTGATCAACGCCGGGATCACCAACCAGCGGATGCCGGTGCTGATCCTGGGCTCCGTACTGACCGTGGCGCTGGCGCTGCTGGTGGACTGGCTCGCGTCGATCGCCGAAGTGCTGCTGCGGCCGCGCGGACTGGAGACGTGATGCGGGTACGTACGACACTCGCGGCGGCCGGGGCCGGGGTCCTGGTGGGGTCGGCCGCGCTGTCGGGGTGCGGACTCACCAGCGGCAGCCCGATGGTCGACAACGTGAAACCGGGGACCGTCGGCCGCGGGCTGCCGCTGAAGGGCGCGAGCCTCACGGTCACGTCGAAGCAGTTCACCGAGCAGATCATCCTGGGCCAGATGATGGGCCTCGCCTTCAAGGCGGCCGGTGCGTCGGTCCTGGACCGGACGGACATCCAGGGGTCGATCGGGGCGCGCGAGGCGGTCAAGTCCGGTTCGGCGGACGGGATGTACGAGTACACGGGCACGGCCTGGATCACCTATCTCGGCCACACGAAGCCCATCCCCAGCCCGCAGAAGCAGTGGCAGGCGGTGCGCGACGCGGACCTCGCAAACGGCATCACCTGGCTGCCGCCCGCGCGGCTCAACAACACGTACGCGCTGGCGGCGAACAAGCAGAACGCCGCGGAGTACCACCTCAAGGACCTGTCCGACGTGGCACGGCTGGCGAAGCAGAACCCGTCGGCCGCGACGGTCTGCGTCGAGGCGGAGTTCGCGGTGCGCAACGACGGGCTGCCCGGGGTGGAGAAGTCGTACGGCTTCTCGATCCCGCCGTCGCACATCAGGAAGATGGACAGCGGCGTGGTCTACACCCAGGTCTCCCGCGGCAGCACCTGCACGCTGGGCGAGGTGTTCACGACGGACGGCCGCATCCCCCATCTGGGACTCAAGGTCCTCACGGACGACAAGAAGTTCTTCCCCAACTACAACGCGGCGCCCGAGATGTACACGAAGGCGATGAAGAAACACCCCGCCATCGCGGACGTGCTCAACCCGATCACGAAGAAGCTGACGACGCAGATCGCGCAGCAGCTGAACGCGAAGGTGGACGTGGAGGGGCAGGACCCGCACGAGGTGGCGAAGGCGTGGCTGATCAAGGAGGGGTTCATCAGGAAGGGGTGAACCGGGGCGGGACCGGGAGGCAGTCCGGAAACGGGGCGTCGCCGGAACCGGGGCGGGACCGGGACCTGGGCCGCGAACTGGGCCGGGAGGTACCGGAACAACAACCCGGGCCGGTCAGCAGCTCGGGACCGGGCCGCCCTTCTGCAGCGTCTGCAGGACCGACACCGTACCCTTGAGCGTGGTGACCGGGATCAGCCGCAGCCCGTGCGGAAGCCCGGACTTGGCGTCCGAGCACTCGGCCTTCGGTACGAGGAAGACGGTGGCCCCGTCCCGGGCGGCGGACTGCGTCTTGAGCGCCACTCCCCCGACCGCGCCGACCTTCCCGGAGGCGTCGATCGTCCCCGTACCCGCGATGGTCCGGCCGCCGGTGAGGTCGCCGCCCGCACCGTCGCCGTCCAGCTTGTCGACGATGCCGAGCGAGAAGAGCAGCCCCGCGCTGGGCCCGCCGACGTCCGCGAGGTGCAGGGTCACTTTGACCTTGTCGGAGCTGTCGCCGAGGTAGGAGAGTGCGGCCTCGGTCGCGGAGTCCTGCGAGCCCTTCATCTCGGCGAGGTTGTGCTTCTCGATCTGGGCGTCGCTGCCGCCGCCCGGGTAGACGGCGTCGCGCGGCATGACGGCCCGGTCGGTACGGAACCAGCCGTCGATCGCCTGCCCCAGATCCACGTCGGTGGACGGCCCGGTCGCCTCGATGGTCACCATCCGCAACTCGCCGGAGGGCTTCCGTACGGCTGCGCCCGTGATGCTGATCACCGGCTGCCCCTTGTTGTCGCCGAGCACATTGGCGGTCAGCCCCGGCTGCGCCACCGAGAACGGCAGCGGCGCGAAGGCGGCCGTACCGAGCAGGGCAAGCGCCAGAACGGCACAGACGGCGAGGACGCGGGAGCGCGGATTGCGGAGGAGCACGGAGCCAATCTACCGGGCGGGGCAAATCAGTCCCGCCCGGCACTTGGGGCGGCACCCGCACCTCACCGCGACCGCGTCACCTCGGCCGTGTCACCTCGGCCGTGTCATCGCAGTGCCTCCGCGACCTCCCGCGCCGCGTCGACCACACGTGGCCCCACCCGCTCGGGTATGGAGTCGGCGAGCATCACCACGCCCACGCTCCCCTCGACCCCGGTCACCCCGACCAGCGGCGCGGCGGCGCCACTCGCGCCGGCCTCCAGTTCGCCGTGGGTGAGCGTGTAGCCGGGCCCGTCGGGCAGGCCCTGCCGGGAGGCGAGGATCGCGCGCCCGGCCGCGCCCCGGTCCAGCGGGTGGCGGAAGCCCGCCCGGTACGCCACGTGGTAGTCCGTCCACGTCGGTTCGACCACCGCGACGGCGAGCGCGTCCGAACCGTCGACAAGGGTGAGGTGTGCCGTCGCGCCGATGTCCTCGGCGAGCGAGCGGAGCGCGGGCAGCGCCGCTTCCCTGACGAGCGGGTGCACCTGGCGGCCCAGGCGCAGCACACCGAGCCCGACCCGGGCACGGCCCCCCAGGTCGCGGCGGACCAGGGTGTGCTGTTCCAATGTGGCGAGCAGTCGGTAGACCACGGTGCGGTTGACCCCGAGTTTGTTGGACAATTCGGTGACGGTCAGGCCATGGTCGGTGTCTGCAAGCAGTTTGAGGACGCGGAGTCCCCTGTCGAGCGTCTGAGAAGTCTCGGCGGTCACGACGCCCACTCCTTACGTGGTAGTCGCGGCGGCTCACCACGGACGTCACGACGCCGGTTCCCGTCGGCGACGCGCGCGCAGCGGCCGCCGGCAGGCCAGGGCACCGGCTGCGCTCCGCGGCGGCTCTGCCACGGGGCGTATGCGTTGCCGGGACAGTAGCGAGCTGGTCCGCTCAGCGGAAGGGTAAGTCCAGAATCCGGGCAGTCTGTGCGAAGTTTGCACCCTTTATGGCGAAATGACCGAAGTTTGCGACCGGACCGCCTTCCTTTACCTTCAATCTCTTTATGCCGACCTTTTACCTTCGGGCTACCGGCCCGCTTCCGTGCTCACCCCCGGCCAGGACACGGCGGTAGATACGCGTGAGCTCGGCGTCGCCAGTTCCCGGTTCCGCGGTGCGGGCCAGAAGCCAGACCCCCCGTTGCCTATCCACAACTGGGTCAGGCCAGGAACTGCGAGGCCGCCGATACTCGGAGCCATGGATGGAAAGAGGCCGCCGATACTCGGAGCCATGTACGGAAAAACGCAGCTCGGGAGCTTTCTGCGGGCACGGCGCTCCCAGCTGGCTCCGGAGGAGGTCGGGGTACCCACCTACGGGGAACACCGGCGGGTGCCGGGGCTTCGGCGCGAGGAGCTGGCGATGCTGGCGGGTGTGAGTGCCTCGTATTACACCCGGCTCGAACAGGGGCAGTCCCTGAGCGCATCACCCGAGGTCCTGGATGCGATCGCCGGGGCTCTGCGGCTGGACGAGTCCGGACGGCGACACCTGCACGACCTGGGCCGGGTGGACAAGCAGCGCACCCGGGGCCGGCGGCCGGCGCCGGAACGGGTGACGGAGGCGATGCGCCAATTGCTGGAAGCAGTGGGTGACGTTCCCGCGATGGTGCTCGGCCGGCGCAGCGACGCACTGGCGTGGAACCGCCTTGGCCATGCGTTGTTCGCCGGGCATCTGGCCCCTGGCGCCCCTGACCTGCCGGCGCGACGTCCCAACATGGCCGGGCTGCTGTTCCTCGACCCCCATGTCCGTGACCTGTACGCGGACTGGCCGAGCAGAGCCAGGGCAGTGGTCGCGAATCTGCGCCTTGTGGCGGTCCAGCATCCGGAGGACGTGACGCTGCACGCGCTCCTGGGTGAACTGTCCGCGAAGAGCGGTGAGTTCGCCTCGATGTGGGCCGAACACCGTGTCCAACCCTGCACCGTTGCCAGCTATGAGATGCGCCATCCGCTGGTCGGTCCCCTGACCGTCGTCCTGCAGACCTTGAGCAGCGGGCCGGGGCCCAACGTGGTGGTCGCCACCACAGAAGCGGGCTCGCCCTCGCGGGCCGCGCTCGCCCTGCTCGCCCAGGCCACCAGCGAGCCCACCACGCGACCGGGCCTCTCCTCCGGCACATCACGGAAACGCCCCCGCGCCGACAAGGGCTGACCCCACGTAAGAGTCATCCGCAAGCAACACACAACAGAAGGAGAGGTCGGCCATGGCCACCTACGTACTGATCCATGGTGCTGGACACGGCGGCTGGTGCTATCAGAAGGTCGCTCGTCTGCTGGAGGCTGAGGGCCACACCGTGTACTCCCCCACCCTGACGGGGCTGGGCGACAAATCACACCTCGTGAGCCCCGATGTCGATCTGAACATGCACATCACCGAAGTGGCCAACCTCCTTTTCTACGAGGACCTGAGAGATGTGGTGCTCGTTGGTCACAGCTACGGCGGCACAGTGATGCAGGGAGCCGCCGACCGCGTCAGCGACCGGGTCGGGCAGCTCGTGTTTCTCGATGCCCCCGAGGGCCGGTCGCAGATCGAGGCATTCCCGGTCCTCCTCGAGGAGAGGGGAAACGGCCAAGTCATCGACGGTGTCGAGCTCATACTCTTTCCCAGCGAGGATCTGGTGAGGTTTTTTGGGGTTACGGACGCCAAGGACATCGAGTGGACGCTGCCACGCCTCACCCCTCACCCCTGGAAGACTCTTGAGCAGCCGCTCGTCCTGAACAATGAGCCGGCACTGGACGCGATACCGCAGTACCGGATCGTCTCCACCGCAAGTCTGGGTCTTGGTTTCCATGACCAGGGCCTGGTAGCCAAGGCGCGTACCGAAGGCCGATTCTGGGAGATCGACAGTGGCCACGATCTCATGATCAGCGAGCCTGAGGCCGTCGCCGGCCTGCTGACGGAGATCGCGTCCGAAGCGGTCCTGACCACGGGCGGGGCGTAGGCCTCACCGAGGAGGGGCCACCACGCCCTGGCCATCCGGCTCCGGCTCTGCTCAGCGCGACCGGCTGTCTTCGGGGGAACAGTGATCGTCGGTGGCGTTCGACTGTCAGGTGCGGTCGTGGAGAGTGACTTGGTAGCCGTCGGGGTCGGCGAAGGTGAATGTCCGGCCGAAGGGGCCGTCAATCGGTGCGGAGACGATGGCGTGGCCGTCGGCGACGAGAGCGTCGTGGATGGCCTGGACGTCGGTGGCGTGGAGCCAGATCGCGGCACCGATACCGGGCTGGGCAACGGATGCGAGATCGGTGCCGGGAACGACGTCGCGGAGTGCGAACGCGATCGGCTTCGTCTCGAAGACGACGGCGTGCGGAGGTCCGGACTGCGAGCGGACGAGGCCGAGGTACTGCTCGTAGAACGCCTGCGAGACGACGAGGTCGCGCGCCTGGAGCGAGATGAAGTCGGGGCCTGTGGCGGGCATGATGCTGCTCCTTCTCTTCGTGTCAGGATCCTGACACGGAGGAATGTATGTCAGAATCCTGACATGAGTCAAAACGATGTCGGCGTCGACCTGGACAAATCACTGGGCTACCTGCTGAAAGAGGCTTCGAGCGCCCTGCGCGCAGCCATGGAGGAGGTACTGCGGCCACTCGGGATGAGCGTGACGCACTACTCCTGCCTCGAACTGCTGGCTCAACGCCCGGGCTTGTCGAACTCCGAGCTCGCGCGCGGCGCGTTCGTGACACGGCAGTCGATGAACGTGCTGCTCCAGACACTGGAACGAGAGGGCTACGTGACCAGGCCTGCGGAGGCGCCCGTCGGGAAGGTCCTTCCCGCGCGGCTCACATCTCGCGGCCGACGGAGCCTGGAGAAGGCGACCGTAGCGGTGCGGTCCGTCGAGGTCAGAATGCTGGCCGGCATGACCGAGGCCGAGCAGTCAGGCGCCTTCCGGATCCTGCGGAGCATGATTCATTCCCTGCACGATGGCCACGCCGGCGCATAGCTCGTTCTTGAGCTGCCGGATGGCACCGAGATCGCACACACGGAGGGCGCCCACCACGGCCGGCTGATCGAGGAACCGGAAGAAGTCCGGCGCATTGCGGTGACCTACGATCAACTGCGGGCAGTGGCACAGCCCCCGCAGCGAAGTCTCTGCCGCGCACGACTCTTTCCTGGGGCTCGAGCCTCAAGATTGCGCGCGATACGCATCCGCTCCTACGCAGGGAGACAGCATGGGGGAATCAGAAACGGCGGCCGAGTTGAGGGGTCGCGCCGAGACACTCCGTTCAGCAGCGCGGCGTGCGCGTACCGCCGCGCACGGCCTTGGTAGCTATCTCGACAACGAGGTGAAGCAGGCTGCAGGCACTGGAAAGGGGCGAATAGCGATATGGAAAGGACCCTACGCGGAATCCACCACTGCGAAGCTGCAGCTTCACAGTCGCACGCTGCGCAGGATGGCGAGTGACCTCGTCGCCGACGCCCGGCGCTGGGACAGCGAAGCGCGGAATCTCGACGAGCGCGCCAAGCACGCCGCCAAGCGCAAGAGCGGCCACTGATGGGGTTCAGAGGGTTCGATGAGAGCGAAGTAGCGAAGCTCGCGGCTGATCTGGAGAAAGCGGGTGCCGGTGCAGGTGCTCTGCACCGCAGCATAGGCTCGATCCTGACCGACGCGCAGCAGGCACTCGACCCGGGACAGCAGGCCACCCACAACCCGGAACTTCAACGCGTCCAGGAAACCTCTGCCGGGAGCGGGGTACTCGTACCGACCGCACCAGTCCCCACCTTCGCGGGCTTGCCCGGATCGCTCGGCGCGGAACTGCACATCATGTCCGTGGAAATCAAGCTGCGCCTGCGCATGTTCGACGATGCCAAAGGCCCCCACGGTTTCGGCGACGGAATTTCTCCGGTCGACGCGTTCAATGGAATCACCACGCGCGCCAAGCCGGAACCGAAGTCAAAACCGAAGAAGCGCTCCTGGTGGAAGAAGTGGGTGGTCGACCCTCTCGAAGACACCGGCACCGACGTCGCCAACGTCATGCAGGTGGCGTTCAGCCCTGATTCTCTCACCGGCGTCTTCGAAACTGCGGCCGGCGTCTGGCTGATGTCTGTTGGCGTTGGCGGCGAGTTCGGCGGCGCAGCCCTCGACGCCACCGGCGTCGGTGCTTTTGCCGGTGTCCCCGTGAATGTCGTCAGTGGCGCAGCCATCACGGGTGGCGGCGCTCTGACCTACAAGGGCTTCGACGACTTCATAACGGCGATGTCCGAGGGTGACTACAACGCCTGGAATCGCGCCAGCCGCAAGGGAGCAAAGCCACCCCAGCCGCGAGAAGCCGACCCACTCAAGGACGAAGGGTACGGGGGCCACGGAGTAACCAAGCATGTAGGCCGCAGCGACCAGCAGATGGGTGATCGCCTCGCCCAGGAGAAGGGAACCAAGGGGGTTTCGACATACCGGACCGTCGGTGATGCACAGCGGTTCTCTCAGCGAACCATCGACGCCAATAAACAGCGGGTCAGCAACTGGCTGAAGGGCGCCAAGAACGGCAGTTCCAAGGAGTTCGACATGTCGGACACCGGCGAGGTCACCGGACGGTCGTTGTCCCGGGAGGACTGGCGGGATGGCACAGGATCGCGGGATGTCCACGGCGCCCGGGTAGTGCTGCGAGCCGACCCTGATGCCCCCGGCGGCTACTACGTGCTCACCACCCACCCCATAGGCTGACCAAAACGTGATGGACAACGTCCACAGCATCGAAAGCGGAGAGGTTTTGAGACAAAGGCGATGACGCAGCCGGATATCTTTGACGATGACGCGCCGTGGGCCGAGTGGCTGCCGGAGCTGCGCCTCCTGCTGGAGGCATACTCGTCGGTGGTCCGCGAGGAGCGGTTCACCGACACTGACGAGATCACATCAAAGGCGATGCGCAGCTATCTGCGGATGGCGACGTACTACCCAGGTCGTGCGTTCCGGGTGACTCGCGAGATTCTGGACGTGCTCAAGTACGGTCTCGACGAGGTCGATGTGGCATCCAACCTGGCTTCCATGCCGCCAATGATCACTCCGCCCGGCCGCACCCGCGAGGACTGCCTGATTGCGATGCTTCCTCACCTCGCCGCGTTCACCGAGCGTGGCGAGGTGGCCGAGCCCGCAATCCCGGAAACCAGCTGGGAGTGGTGCGAGCGCCTGCCGAATCTCAACAACCTGCTCGGTGGCTACTTCCACCAGGACGCCGAACTCCCGACTGACGCTCTGCTGGACGAGTACACGGCTGCCGGAGCCGGGGGGCCGGAGCACGAGGTCGCCGCTGCGGCCAAGGAGATCGGCGAACTGCTCGAAATCTGTCCCGCCGAGGAGTGTGTAGAAGAAGCCGTCGAGGGGCTCGCTTGTTCGCTCATGCCACCTGAGGGCCAGACCTACACACAGTGGATGGATCACATGGCCAAGCGGCTCAACGCCCACCTGGAAGCGGTGGGATACCAGCCTCCAGTAGGGCGGAACCCCGCATATCCGCCGCACGACAAGCGGGCGGTCGTTCAACAGTGAGTTGCCGGTCCCGAAAGCACGAGGGAGGTACGTCATGACGAAGAAGCGCTCGCCGCTGAAGAACCGGCTGGCGCGGTTCGAGACTTCCGGCGATCACGGAGTACGGGTCGCGGTGCTGCGAGCGGAGGCGTCCGGCCTGTCCATCGGCGAAGTGTGCTGGCAACTGCTCCAGCCAGTCTGTCCCCTTGAGGTCACGGATGCCTCGGAGCTGACGGAGCATCTGGAGCGACGGCCTCCGTTCACCTCGGCGGAGGCGACCGGGTGGGTCCTGGGCGCGCTGGGCGGCGATCTGGCGGACAGTCGCGCTGATCACGCCCTCATGGAAGACCCCAAGCTCCGTTCGATCGAGGATGATGTGATCGTGGCCTTGGGCCCGGACGCGCGCTGGTACACCAACAGCGACCACCCGCTGCAGCGGTTCCGCCGCGTCGGAAGCGGCAGGTCCTGGGAAGGTGTCACGCGTGCGACGTACGACTTGGTGGTGGCCGCCCGGGGGAACGGCCTGGACTTGGTACTGGTCCGGACGGAGGAGGACTGAACCGACGGCCCGTACCCCGTCGCCGACAGCCCCGGACCTCACCGCATCCGCGTGGCCCACTCCTGGACCTTCGCGATGCGCTCCTTCAGCTGGCCCGCCGTCGCCTCCGCGCTCGGCGGGCCCCCGCAGGTGCGGCGCAGTTCCGTGTGGATCACGCCGTGCGGTTTGCCGCTCTGGTGGGTGTAGGCCGAGACCATCGTGTTGAGCTGCTTGCGCAGTTCGAGCAGCTGCTTGTGCGTGACGACCGGGCGTGCTTCGGCGGCCTTCTCCAGGAGGTCGGCCTCCTCGGCCGGCTTCTGGCGGCTGTGAGCGATCTGCCGGGTCTGCCGCTTCTGGAGGAGCAGCTGCACCTGGTCCGGTTCCAGCAGGCCGGGGATGCCGAGGTAGTCCTGCTCCTCCTCGCTGCCCGGGTGGGCCTGCATCCCGAACTCGGCGCCGTCGTACAGCACCCGGTCGAAGACAGCGTCGGATTCCAGCGCCTCGAAGGGCAGCTGCTCCTCGGTCTCCTCGTCCTCCAGCTTCTCCGCGTCGGCGAGGAGCTTGTCCTCCTCCGCGAACGGGTTCTCCTCGTCACTGCCCTTCTTCGGCTTGTCGAGTACGTGGTCCCGTTCGACCTCCATCTCGTTCGCGAAGTCGAGGAGCATCGGGATCGTCGGCACGAAGACGGACGCGGTCTCGCCGCGCCTGCGGGAGCGTACGAAACGGCCCACGGCCTGGGCGAAGAAGAGCGGTGTCGAGATGGTGGTGGCGTACACGCCGACGGCGAGGCGCGGTACGTCGACGCCTTCCGACACCATCCGGACCGCGACCATCCAACGGGACTCGTCGGCGGCGAACTGGTCGATCTTCTTCGACGCGGCCTTCTCGTCGGAGAGCACGACTGCGGGCCGGTCGCCGGTGATCTTCCGGAGGATCTTGGCGTACTCGCGGGCGGTGTCCTGGTCGGAGGCGATGACCAGACCGCCGGCGTCCGGAATGCCCTTGCGGACCTCGGTGAGCCGCTGGTCGGCGGCGCGCAGCACGTTCGGGATCCACTCACCGGTCGGCGCGAGCGCGGTGCGCCAGGCCTGGCCGATCGCGTCCTTGGTCATCGGTTCGCCGAGCCGGGCGGCGATCTCGTCGCCGGCCTTGGTGCGCCAGCGCATGTTTCCGCTGTAGCTGAGGAAGATGACGGGACGGACGACGCCGTCGGCGAGCGCGTTGCCGTAGCCGTACGTGTAGTCGGCGGAGGAGCGCCGGATACCGTCGTTGCCCTCCTCGTACGCGACGAAGGGGATCGGGTTGGTGTCCGAGCGGAACGGCGTACCGGTCAGCGCGAGCCGCCGGGTCGCCGGGTCGAACGCCTCCTGGCACGCCTCGCCCCAGGACTTGCTGTCGCCCGCGTGGTGGATCTCGTCCAGGATCACGAGCGTCTTGCGCTGCTCGCAGCGGTTGCGGTGCAGCATCGGGCGCACGCCGACACCGGCGTAGGTGACCGCGATGCCGTCGTACTCCTTGCTCAGCGGGCCCGCGCTGTAGTCCGGGTCGAGCTTGATCCCTATCCGGGCCGCGGCCTCCGCCCACTGCTTCTTCAGATGCTCCGTCGGCGCGACGACGGTGATCTGCTGCACGACATGGTGGTGCAGCAGCCAGGACGCGAGGGTCAGCGCGAAGGTGGTCTTCCCGGCGCCGGGGGTCGCGACCGCGAGGAAGTCGCGGGGCTGCTCATGGAGGTAACGCTCCAGGGCGCCTTCCTGCCAGGCACGCAGCTTGCTGGCGGTGCCCCAGGGGGCGCGGCCGGGGAAGGCGGGTGAGAGGTGGTGGGAGGCGGTAGTAGTCACGGTCTCCGAATCGGTTCTCAGGGGTGCGGTTCTCAGAGGTGCACGGGGCGGCGGTACGACAACCGGGCCACCCTACCTGTGGCCGGGTTGGGCCCCGGTGCGAACGGCACCACCCGTGCACGATGAGACCCGGCTCACGCCCCTGCGGACCGGCTCACTCCGCCAGGGCGCGCAGCTCCTGGGAGATCTCCTTGACTTCTTCCGTACGCCCGGCGGCCACCGCGACCACGAGTCGCTCGGCCGCGTCGATGTCGGGCCGTAGCTGCACGCCGTTCATGGCCAGGAAGACGGCACAGGAGACCCAGGCCGTGCGCTTGTTCCCGTGGATGAAGGGGTGGTTGACGGCCAGCGACTGGAGCAGCGAAGCCGCCTTGTCGAAGTACCAAGGGCGGGGTCAATCCGGTACCACTCAAGTGGTCCGCACCCGCGTAGCCACCCAGCCCCCCACCAGTGCCACCGCAGCCATCGGCAGGAACACCGCCGCGTACGCCGCCGGGTGCGGCGCCGACGCCCCGTCGTGCAGGGCGCCCACCGCTCCCCCGCCCAGCGCCGCGAAGGCCGCGCCACCCGCCGCGAGCATCAGGACGTTCGAGAGGCCGTCGGAGATCTGGAGGGCGGCCGAGTTCGCGCCCGCCTCCTCCGGGGCCGACAGCTTCAGCATCATCACGCTCGTCGAGGCGATGACCGTGCCCATGCCGTAGCAGCCGAACGCCCAAGCCACCGCGACCGTCCAGGCCGGGACGGAGTGGATCAGGACACTCGGCGCGGCCAGGATGGCCGCCGCCACGAGGATCATGCCGATGACCATCAGACGCTCCCGGTACGGCTCCATGCGCGGCCGGGACTGTACGAACGAGCCGAGCGCCCAGGTCCCGCCGCCGGCCGCCAGCGAGAGCCCGGCCAGCGTCGGCGAGAGTCCGCGCTGGGTGACCAGCATCAACGGTACGAAGCTCTCGGCCGCGATGAACGACCCGGCGGCGACCCCGCGCAGCAGCACCACGGAAGGCAGCCCGCGCGCCGCCCGGCAGGTGCCGCGCGGCAGCAGCCCGAGCACGGCGGGGACCAGCAGTGCCGCTCCCCCCACTGCCGGGACCAGCGAAAGCCACCGCAGGTCCTGGCCCGCGTACTGGAGCAGACCGGCCCCCACTGAGATCCCGAGCGCGAGGCGGACGCGCCGCCGGTCGAAGGCGGGCGGCGGCCCTGAGAGGTCGGCCGGGCCTGCCGCCGTCCGGCGGATCGCAGGCAGCGCGAGGGCGAGCGGCGGCACCACCAGGACCGGGATGGCGATGAAGACCCAGCGCCAGCCGAGGTGTTCGGTGACCGCGCCGGCCGCGAGCGGCCCGACGACGGAGGGGACCACCCAGCTCGCTGCGAAGGCCGCCATGATCGAGGGTCGCAGCCGCTCCGGGTAGGCGCGGCTGACGACGACGTACAGCGCGACGATGACCAGCCCGCCGCCGAGCCCCTGTACCGCACGCCCGGACACGAAGATCCACATCGAGGACGCCGTACCGGAGAGCAGCAGCCCGGCCGCGAAGGCGGCGATCCCGGTGGCGAGCGGCCGCAACGGCCCGTTCCGGTCGGCCCACTGGCCGGAGAGGACCATCGCGAAGAGCGAGGTGGTGAAGTAGGCGGAGAACGCGAAGGCGTAGAGCGCGACGCCGTGCAACTCCCGTGCGGCGACGGGCATCGCGGTGCCGACGGCGGTCGCCTCGAAGGCGATGAGCAGGACGACGGTGACGATGCCGATACTGAGCGCCCGGTGCGCGCTGCCGAGGATCCCGCCGGTCAAAGGGGTGGAAATACCGTCGTCGGGCAGGTCGGGGGCTGCGAGCTCGGCGTCGCGGGGTTCCAGGGCGGTCATGGGTACACAGTAAGGGGTGAACTGCCGGATGGACCCTGTCGGAGGACGGGGCCGGGCTGGTCCGTTGGTCGTACGACCATGAACGGGGTGTGGCAGTCACGTTGCGGGACCGCCCGCGGCCTTGAGGCAGGGCGCGTGGGGAGCCTACGGTCGGCGTACTGGATCGGTTCCGAGCGGGCGAACGGGGCGGTTCCGGTGACTTGGCCGTGTGCCCGAGTGGTTTAGGGGCTCGCCTGCAAAGCGAGTTACGTGGGTTCGATTCCCGCCACGGCCTCTGCGTACCTCAGCGTACGGAAGCCCCCCGCCCTGGCGGTTCCGGCTGGGGGCCCGAGGGTCACCCCCCGAAAGACACAGCACGCGGGTTCGATTCCCGCCACGGCCTCTGCGTACCTCAGCGTACGGAAGCCCCCGCCCTGGCGGTTCCAGCTGGGGGCCCGGGGGTCACCCCCCGAAAGACACAGCACGTGGGTTCGATTCCCGCCACAGCCTCTGCGTACCTCTGCCTACGGAAGCTCCGCACGCCGCCGTGCCGCTACGCGGTGCCCGCGGTGCCCGGGACCACGACCAGGCTGTCGCCGGCCGGGGACGGCTGCGGTTCATCCGGCGGGGCGCCGAGCAGTTCGGCCCGGGTCAGGCTGTGGAGCCGGGCCGCGCTGGCGCGGTAGAAGCGGCGCTGTGTCATACGGCCGAACAGGATGAAGCCGGCGCGGACGACGAGGTTGCTGATCGCCGCCCGCCGGGAGTAACCGGTGATCAGGAACTCGACAGCACCCGTGTGCGGGTACTTGATCACCTGGTAGTGGAGCTCCCCCTCCTCCAAATGTCCGTCGAGCGTCCGGTAGCCCCAGCCCCAGACCCGTTCCGCGGAGTCACCCGTACCGCGCAGCTCGTCGGTGACCGATGTGATCCTGACTCCCATGTCGAAGCGGAGGCCGAGGAAGTGCCCCTCCAGAAGGATGTTCCGCCCGAGCAACGCGTCGTCGCGGCGGTAGAGCGCCCGGAGGATGCCCGGTTCGGGGAACTGGTAGTCGCGCACGAGCCGACAGGCGATGTCCCAGGTTCCGCCCGGCTCCGGGTCGCCCGGCTGCTCATGGCCGAGCGGCTGACGGAACGAGTCCACGTGCCAGCCCTCCTCCCGCGTGGGCGTATGGCCGGGCGGGAGCGAGTAGTTGACCTGAAGCCCTTTCAGGGAGTGCAGCGCAGAGGCAGCGCCCTCGCCGTGGAGCCGCCTTTCACGCAGCATGGACGCCTCTCAGTGAAGATCTCCGCGACGCCGACCGCACCGCCACCGCCACCGCCACCGCCACCGCCACCGCACCCGGGCTACCCGCACTTCCCCATCCGCCCGAGCCTGCCCATCGGCCCGACACCTGTCCGCCCGACACCCGTCCGCCCGAGTCGCCCGAGCCGGCTGAGCCTGCCGAGCCGCCCGAGGTCCATCCGCCCGAGCCCGCCCAGATGCCGGGGTTGCTCCATGCGGTCGATCTCGCAGATGGACTGGCCGACCAGCCACAACATGGGAGGCCAGAGGCCGACGAACAGCGCACGCCGCTCCGCATTGCCCCGTTCATCCTGGTCGTAGCCCTTGGCGCGCAGCCAGAACCCGATACAGAGCCCCACCGCGGCCATCGAGGCCGCCTCCATGTATGCACCACGCACACCTGTGCGTTGCAGCGCCCGTGAGATCCGCACCGTACCTCCAACATCCCGCCGCAGCGGCGTAAAAGCACTGAATAATATGAACTGCCAGCTTTTGATCTTATTGTGACGTTATGACATCAGTTCACACCGAGCAACCGTGGCAAATGTCCCGTCGGCGCCGACTCGGGGTTCTTCTGCGGTTCCCCGCCGGGGTGGCGATCATGTCCTGGAACTACCTCTGGCGGATCAGCGCGCTGCACCGCAGCGAGACGGCCGGCGACAGCAGCGATCTGCCGCCCGTCGTACCGGCCGAGTTCATCGACGGGCGTAGCAAGCGCCTGGAGGACGGCGTCGGCCCGATGCTCCACCGGCGCTTCTCCGTCCTGATCGAAGGCAGCGAAGTGGGCCCGCGGGAGCTGATGCGTTCCGTCATGGCCGACTTGAACCAGGCGGCTCCGCACGGTGCCGCGGTGTTCGACAAGACGGCCGGCCACAGGGGAACCGTGCGCCCCGGCGACGAGTACCGCGTGCGGATGCCCGGCCCGTGGGACGGACCCGTACGCGTGCTTCACCGGGGCGAGGCGTCGTTCAGATTCGGGACACTGCAGGGCCATCTCGAAGCCGGCCAGATCGAGTTCCGGGCCAGGGAGGAGGGCGGGCTGCTCTCCTTCGAGGTCGAGGCGTGGTGCCGGGCGGGCGACCGGCTGGCGGATCTGCTGTACTGCCGGCTCCGGGTGTCCAAGGAGATCCAGTTCAACATGTGGGTGCACTTCTGCCTGCGGGCGGCGGACATCGCCGGAGGGCGGCCGCGTGGCGGCATCACCATCGACACTCGGATCGTGCAGGCAGCGGCCTGCCGGGAGGTGCCGGTCGGCTGACCGACCGCGCGCCCCTTCCCGGCGTACCGGCTGCGCCACGCCGGGCCCCGACGCCCAGGCATCCGCTACCGCACCCGCCCCCTACCCCGCCGGCTGCTCCGTGTTCCCCGCCCGAGCCGCCTGGACCATCGCCTTCAGGTGCTCCTCGTCCTCCGACGAGAGCGACGTCTGGACCAACTGGCCGCCGAACGGTGCCAGTTCGTGCACGACCTTGTCGACCGCATCCGACTTGGCAAGGGCGAACAGCGCCGCGGCTCCCGGGCGGAGGTTCGAGCTGACCTCGCGCATGAAGTCGTCGTTCACGCCGGTGTCGCTGACTGCGCCGCCCGCCGCACCCGCCGCGGCTCCGACGGCCGCGCCGAGCAGTGGCGCGAGGAAGAGCAGCCCGATGAGCCCGCCCCAGAGCGCACCCCCGGTCGTTCCTGCCGCGGTGAGGTTGACGGCCTGGTGCAGCTTGATCTTGCCGTCGGACTCGCGCCGCTCGACCACGACCACGTCCTCCAGGTCGATGAGGTGCTGGCGGCTCAGCATCACGACCTTGTCGCGGACCTGGCTGGCAGTGGCGACGTCGTCGTAGGCGATGACGAACAGATTGCTCATACGGCTGACTCCTCATCAGGGTGCAGGACTCAGCCCACTATAGGAAATATGCCGCAAAGGCGACATGCGGTAGCGGCGTCCGGGTACCGGCCGACAGCCCCGGACGCCCCCTCCGGATGCCTGGGCGTCCGGGCGCCCGGACGGCCGGGCATCCGGGCGCCCAGCCCCCGCCTCACCCCCGGCTGACCAGCTCCGCCAGCCCCAGCGCCGCCATGCCGAGCCCCGACGGGGCAGACGGCAGAAAGCGGGAGCCCGGCCCGCCCGCGAGCAGATCGGCCTCCGTGTACCTGCGGGTCCTGCGGTGCCAGTTCAGGATGGCCGCCATCCAGTCCTCCAGCTCCCGCACATAGCTCCCCAGCGCCTCGCGGGCCGCGTCGTCGAGCCCGAAGTCCTCGCAGACGACCGGGATCTCGTGCTCTGCCACATGCCGGAACTGCCGCATACGCGACACCATCAGGTCGTCGACCATGGCCAGCGCGGTCGGGTAGTCGACGTTGAAGAAGGCCTGGACGACCAGGACGGCGTTGTGCACCTCCCCCTCGAACTCGATCTCCTTCTGGTACGAGAAGACGTCGTTCATCAGGCAGGCGTAGTCGGCGGCCGAACTCTCCAGGGACCTCACCGGGCCGCTGCGGAAGACCTCGTCCGGGATCCGGTGCCCGTGGCCGAGCCTGGCCAGGGCCATCGTCAGATCGGAGCCGAAGGTCATCCGGCGCATCTCGATGTAGTCGACCGGTTCCGGGATGCGGTGCTGCGCCTGATTGGCGAGCTCCCAGAGCCAGCTGGCCGTCATGTCCTCCACCGTCGTACGGAAAGTGCGGCGCGCCGCCTGGTCCATCGGGGCCGCCGTGCGCGCCCACAGGTCGGCCAGCGCCCGCTCCATGGCGTTCTCCGGCGGGGGCGCCTCCCCCTCCAGCGGCATGAGGAGCGAGAACCTCTCTGTCTGCGCCTTCGCGCCCGTGAGGTCGCGGGTCCGCCCGTACACCAGCGGGAAGTAGTCGTCGGCGTACGTCCCCCAGGCCAGCCAGCCGGACGCCAGGTCCAGTTCGTCCGCGGTGGCGTCCGGGTCGATGCCGGCCGCACACAGCGGCAGGTCGTACCCGGTGAGCAGCCGCTCGTCCCAGATGTCGTCGAGCATCCGCATCCGGTGCGCCCACGCGACGAGATGGCGCCGTGAGGTCTCCAGATGCGGCGACAGAGAGAGCTCGAACGGCATGTCGAACTCCGGGAGCCGGGACGGTCCGACGTGCTGGTGCGGCACGTGCATATGGTTGCGCAGCCGGGCCGCGCCGGTCCTCCCCATGAGCCGCTTGATGTCCGCGGCGGACGTACCGAGCCCCAGCGGCGCGAGCGGCAGAACCGGCCCCGATTCCGCCGCCGCGCCGCCGTCGTTCATATAGCGGCTGGAGCGCAGGTGCCACTCATGGCCGCCGGACTGCCAGTCCTGGAGTCCCTTCACATAGGTGAGCGTGTCGGCCACGCCCTCCGGTCCGACGCCGAACTCCGCGAAAAGCGGGCCCAGTTCGGTGAAGAAGGTGTTCTCGAACTGGTGTAGCCGCGCGGTGAGCAGATCGTTGACCGCGTCCGCCGCCTCCTGGGTGGTGCAGCCGAGGAAGGTCTCAAGGACCAGGACGCCGTTGCTGAGTTCGCCCTCCTCCTGGATCTCCCGCTCGTACGAGAAGAGGTCGTTGCGCAGATGCACGCCGTCCGAGAACGTGTCCTTCAGTACACGCAGCGGGCGTGAACCCGCGATGACCGCGGGCACCTCCGCGCCCGTCGCGTACTCGATGAGCCCGGCCGACCAGGGCGCGCCGCCGACCTTGCGCCGCATCTCGATGTACTCGACGGGGTTGGAGACGCGCCCCGCGTTGATGTTGGAGAGTTCCCAGAGGGATTCGTTGAGCAGATTCTCGGTGCTCACGGCGAAACGTTCCCGCCACTCCATGGACATACCGGGGACGGTGCGCGCCCAGAGGTCGGCCAGGCCCGCTTCCACCTGGTTCTGCGGCTCGGGGAACCCGTCGGCCAGATCCATCGGCATGAACGCGGGCAGCCGGTCCAGGTACGCCTTGCCGCCCTGCCGGTCCTGCGACCGTTTGAACAACTCCAGGAAGTGGTCGTCGAAGAAGAACACCCACACGTACCAGTCGGTCACGAGCGACAGTTCGGGTCCGCCGCAGTCCGGGTGGGTGTAGGCGCAGAGCAGGGCGTAGTCGTGGGAGTCGAGGTCGCGCTCGTCCCAGACCCCCGATCCCTCCAGCATTCCCATGTCCCTGGCCCACTGCTTGGTGTGGGCTCTGGCCTCTTCGAGATGGGGATTCAGCCTGGCCGGATGCGGCAGGTAGAACTCCGGCAATTCAAAAGGCTTTGACACTGACATTCGGCCTTTCCCACGAGGTCGCTGATCAGAGCAGCACTACCCCTGCGCGGGAACGGGCATCCTCCGGAAAGCGCGCTATGCCCATATGTGTGACGTGGGCGCGAACCGGGAGCGGAACGGGGATTTGTGTGCTGCGGACAACAGCGGGACACCAACCGCCGTAAGGCGGTTGAGACCGGGGGCCCGGCCGACGGGGCCCCCGAAGCACCTCGGTTCGACCCTCAGCCCGTGACCACCGCGGCCTGCGGCCGGATCGGGAGCCGGCTCACCGGTCGGCCGGTCGCCGCCCGTACCGCCGCCGCCACCGCGGCCGGGGACGTGACCACCGGCACCGCGCTCGCCGCCTTCGCGCCGAACGGGGCCACCACGTCGCGCTCCTCGATGAGTTTCACGATGCGGATGTCCGGCGTGTCCAGGGACGTGGGGAGCGCGTAACCGGTCAGGTCCGGGTGGCGGACCACGCCCCGCGTCGTACGGAGGTTCTCGGTGAGGGCCGCGCCGACGCCCTGCGTGACGCCCGCTTCGATACGGGAAGTCAGCAGCCGCGGGTTGAGGATCCGGCCGACGTCCTGGGCGACGGCCATCTCCACGACCCGGACCGAGCCCAGTTCGATGTCGACGTCCACCACCGCGCGGATCGCGCAGAAGGCGAGGCCGACGAAGGCGTCGCCCTGGCCCGATTCGTCGAGCGGCTCGGTCGGATGCGGACGGCACTGCGCCGTCGCCCAGAGTTCCTTGCCGTCCATGGCCTCGGTGACCGTCGTGGAGAGCACCCCGTCGTACGAGGTGATCTTGCCGTCGGCGATCTGGAGCAGCTCGGTGGACATCCCGAACTGGTGGGCCAGCGGCTGGAGCAGCTGGGTGCGGACCATCTTCGCCGCCCGCTCGACCGCGCCGCCGGAGACCCAGGTGTGCCTGCCGTGCGTGGCGGGGCCGGCCGGGGGCTGGTCGGTGTCGACGGACGCGACATGGACCTCCTCGATACCGAGGGTGTCCTGCACGATCTGCCGGGCCAGCGTGGAGAAGCCCTGCCCGGTCTCGACCGCGGCGCAGATGACCGTGGCGACCCCGTCGTGGACCTTGACCGTGGCCGTGGAGACCTCGTCGGCGCCCTCGGCGCCGAGCATGTGGACCATGCCCAGCGCGTAGCCGACGCCTCGGCGCACCGCGCCCGGCTCGCCCGCGCCCTCCGGCCCTCCGGGCAGCAGCCAGTCGCCTTCGGGGGTGTCCTTGGGCAGCGCGGGCAGCGGGAAGTCCTTGACGGAGCGCAGGAGTTCGGCGACCGGGGCCGGGCAGGTGATGGTCTGTCCGGTGGGCAGCAGATCGCCGGTGGCCAGTACGTTGCGCAGCCGCAGTTCGGCCGGATCGAGGGAGAGCCTGGCCGCGAGCTTGTCCATCTGGCCCTCGTACGCGGCGCAGACCTGGAGCGCGCCCTCGCCGCGGACATGGCCGGACGGCGGGTTGTTCGTACGGACCGCCCAGCCCTCGATGAAGGCGTGCGGGACGACATACGGGCCGCAGGCGAACGAGACGGCCGCCGCCAGCGATTCGGACGAGGCGTCGGCGTACGCGCCCGCGTCCAGCAGGATCTGCGCCTCGACCTTCACCAGATGTCCTTCGGCGTCCGCGTGGTGGCGGTAGCGCAGCAGGGTCGGGTGGCGGTGGGCGTGGCCGAGGAAGGACTCCTCGCGGGTCGCGGCCAGCTTCACCGGGCAGCCGGTCTTCAGCGCGAGCAGGCCGAGCGGGAGCTGGAAGCTGGTGTCCTCGCGGTCGCCGGTCGCGCCGGGCACCCCGGTCACCACGACCTTGACCCGGTCGGGCTCCAGTCCGAAGCAGGCGGCGGCCAGGTCGCGGTCGGTGTGCGGGTCGGTGGACGCGGTGTAGATCTCGACACCGCCGTCGGGCCGGGGCACGGCGAGCCCGGCCTCGGCGCCGATGGGGGCCGGGTCCTGGCGACCGATCCGGTAGAGGCCCTCGACGATGACCTCGCCGGTGACCTCCGGATCGCCGAACCGCAGCGGGATGTGGCGGATCAGATTGCCGTCGGGGTGCAGCGGTTCGGCCTCGAACGCCTGCTCCGGGTCGGTGACCGGCTCCAGCACCTCGTACTCGACCGCGATGGCGGCCGCGGCGAGCCGGGCGGTGTCGGGGTGGTCGGCGGCGACGGCGGCGATGGCCTCGCCGTGGTGGCGGACCAGTTCGGAGGCGAAGACGGGGCGGTCGGCGACCACGCGGCCGTGCGCGGCGTCGCCGGGGACGTCGGCGTGCGTGACCACCGCGCGGACGCCCGGCATCGCGGACGCCTCGGACGTGTCGATGGAGAGGATCCGCGCGTGCGGGTGCGCGGAGCGCAGCACGGCGGCCCAGAGGAGGCCCTCGGCCCACAGGTCGGACGCGTAGGGGAAGGTGCCCTCGGTCTTCGCGCGGGTGTCGGCGGGCGGGAGGGACGCGCCGAGCCCGTGCGCGGGCGGCGCCTCCTCCGGGCCGTCCGCCTCCGGGGACTTCGCGGTGGCCGCGGTGGCCGCGTCGCTGCTCACGCCATGCCTCCGTCATGCTGCTGCGGGTTGTCCGGCTGCATACTGCCGGAGCCGGGTGCTGCCTGGTGCGGGATACGGGCCTCGTCGGACGCGGCGCCCGCCTCCGCTCGCCCGGCCACCACCTCGCCCACCGCGTCCAGCACGCCCCGGTAACCGGAGCAGCGGCAGAGGTTGCCGCTCAGGGCTTGTCTGGTTTCGAGTTCGGTGGGGGCGTGATTGCCCTCCAGGAGGTCATGGACCGTCATGGCCATGCCCGGGATGCAGAAACCGCACTGGACGGCGCCGCACTCGGCGAGCGCGCGCTGCACGTCGGAGGGTTCGCCGTTGACGGCAAGGCCCTCGACCGTACGGACCTCGGAGCCGGCGGCTGTGGCGGCGGGGACCAGGCAGGAGGCGACGAGCCGGCCGTCCACCTGGACGTTGCAGGCACCGCACTCGCCCTGCGAGCAGCCGTCCTTGGCGCCCGCGAGACCGAGGCGCTCGCGCAGGACGTAGAGCAGCGACTCACCGATCCAGGCGTCGGTGACGGGGCGGTCGGTGCCGTTCACGCGCAGGACGTACGAGGCAGGGGTGTGCTCGCCCCAGACGGCGGGGGCCACGGCGGCGGCGGGCGGCGCGGCGGCGCCTTCCGCACCGGCGGCTTCCGTGCCGGGGTCTTCCGTGCCGGGGTCTTCCGTGCCGGGGTCTTCCGTACTGGGCTCGGAGGCCACGGTGTCGGAGTGCGCGGTGTCCGAGTGCACGGCAGCGGGGTCCACTGCGTCGGGATGCGCACTATCGGGACCGGCTACGGGAGGAGCGGCCTCCGGGCCTGCCCCGGGCGCCGCGTCGAACTCGGCCTCGCGGGGCGCCGGGACGTCCTGCCGGTCCGGCGCGGGGTGCGGGGCCTGGGCCTGGGTGGGGGCCTGGGTCTCTCGCGGGTCGCGAACGTCGCCCTCGCCACCGTGCCCGGCGGATCCGCCTTGGTCGCGGCCGTGGTCGGTTTCGTAACCGCCCCCCGGAACGTCCGGCTCACCGGCGGCAGTTCCGTGTCCGCTCTCCGCGGGTGCGGGCGGCTCGACGCCCGTCCCGTGCTCGCCCTGCGGTACGGGGGTGCCATCGGCCGGAGTGCCGTGGTCCGGCTCGGGCTCCACCGGTACGGCCCACGGCGCACGCGCACCGCCGGGCAGCGTGGCCGGACGCGTCAGCGAGGAGGCGGCGTACTCGCCGGACTCCTCGGGGACGTCCCCCTCGGCGACCGGGATCGTCCACTGGCCGGTGAGGTCCCCGCCGTGCTGCTGGTGCGGCTGATGCTGATGCTGCTCGTGCTGCTGTTGGTGCGGCTGTTCGGGGACGGGCGAGTCCTGCGCGTCCCCGAACGTCCACTGGCCCGTGACCATCGGCTCCTGCGGGTACCCCGGACCGGCGTGCGGATCCTGCACGGGCTCCGGCCAGTACGGCGTCTCCGGCACGTGCTGGGTCTCGTAGGGCTGGTGGGACTGATCGACCGGGTAGGGCGGGCCGGACGCGTAGGGCTGGCCGGACTGGTGTGTCTGGTACGGCTGGTGGGACGGATCCGCCTGCTGCGCCTGCTCCGGTGCCTGCGGCGGCTGCGGCACCGTCCACTGGCCCATGGCGGCCGGGTCCGTGCCCGCCGCCGGGGTCAGCGGCAGAATCATCGGCGGTACGTAGCCGTGCCCGGGCGCGGCCAGCGGGGCGCTGGACAGGTCCATGCCCTCCGGGAGCTGTACGAACGCCGTCGCCTCGGCGTCGTACTCGCCGCCCTGCGGGACCGGCTGCCAGCCGCCCCGGTCGTCGTTGGTGGTCACGACAGTGCCCTCCCCAGTGCTCGCCGGGCCAGTGCGGCGACGGTCCGCCGCAAGTGCAGTACGGCCGGGGGCAGCGGCTGCGCCTCTCCGCCTTCGGGGGGCGGCGCCGCGTCGGGAATGCAGGCGGCGGCGACGTACTCGCCGAATGCGGTGAGCGCCTCCTGCGCCAGCCCGCGTTCACCGTCCCAGTCGATGAGTGAGGCGATCCACTGCTCGGCCTCCATCGGCCGCAGCGGCATCGGCGCGACGGCTCCCACCGCGCAGCGCACCCCGCGCCTGGCCGGATCGAGGACCACCGCGACCGAAGCGGTGGCGCGGCCGGGGCCGGTACGCCCCGTGGCCTTGAGGAAGACCTGGGGTGCGTGCAGCAGCGGTACCCGTACGAAGCCCACGAGTTCGGCGGGCTGGAGCATGTCCCGGCCCGCGAGCAGATGCGACACCGGGGTCTCACGGCGGGAGCCGTCCGGTCCCGCGACGACCAGGGTGGCCTCCAGGGCGGCCAGGACGGGCAGGGCGTCGCCGGTCGGTGCCGCGGTGACGATGTTGCCGCCGAGCGTGCCCGCGTTACGGATCTGCGGCGGACCCGCGGCGCGCGCGGCCGCGGCCAGCGCGGGGATGAGCGCGGCGAAGTCGGGCCGCCCCATCCGGGCGTGCGTGAGGCCGGCGCCGAGCAGCGCGTGGCCGTCCTGGTAGTGCCAGCCGCGGATCTCGCTGATCCTGCCGAGTCCGACAAGTCCCGTGGGCCGCAGCAGCCCGGAGTTCACGGCCGCCATCAGATCGGTGCCGCCCGCGACGGGGACGGCTGCAGGCATGGCCGTCAGTGCCGCCACAGCCTCGTCGAGCGACGTCGGCAGCGTCACGGACTGCGCCGCCTGCGGTGCGTGCGTGGTCAACCCAGCTGCCCCTTCCCGGTGTCCCGGTGTCCCGGCTGTCCCGCCTGTTGCGCCGTACGGTACGTGCTCATAGCCCGGACGTGGCAACTCTGGCACATCTTCCGGACTGCCCGACGGGAGGGTCCGCGAAGGGCAGATCCATCCCTTCCCAGACTGAACGTCCGCATTCACGCACGATTGCCGCGAAGTGCCGATTACCGCTCTTCTGCACCTGTTGCCTGAGTTGTTCGGCCCGGCGGTACATGGTTGCGGAGAGCCGGGAACCCGGTACACACCTTGCCCGCACGCTCACACGTTTGGGGGCGCCCCCTCGATCGGGCGTCCGAGAGCCGCGGGCGTCATCCCGTCGGGAGCCGGCCGCTGCTGTGAGGGCAACGGGCCGCCGGGCGGGCGGTACTGGACACCGAGCGCGTCAAGTCGGGCGTAGTGCGCGGCCATCCGCCGGCCGAAGTCCGCGAAGTCGCGGGCCGCTGGTTCCGGCAGCGCCGACCAGGCGACCTCCGCGAAGGCGGCGAGTCTCGGGAACACCTGGTAGTCCACCCGGCTCTGGTTCTCCATCACCTCGGTCCAGACGTTGGCCTGGGTGCCGAGTACATGGGCGGCGGCCTCGGGGCTCAGCTGTGGCGGTACGGGCTCGAAGCGGTAGACGTCCTCCAGGGTGCGGACGTAACCGATGGGCATCGGCTCGGCATCGCCGCCGTCCTGCCGGTGGTCCAGATACACCTGCTGCTCGGGGCACATGACCACGTCGTGACCTGCCTCGGCTGCGGCGATCCCGGCCGCGTAGCCGCGCCAGGACGAGACGGCCGCACCGGGGGCGAGGCCGCCCTCCAGAATCTCGTCCCAGCCGATGAGCCGCCGGCCGCGCTCGGCGAGCCAGCGGTCGAAGTGCAGGATGAACCAGGACTGGAGTTCGTCCTCGTTGCCGAGTCCCAGTCCTTCGATGTTCGCCTGCGCGGCCGCGGACTCCTTCCACTGGTCCTTGGGGCACTCGTCGCCCCCGAGGTGGATGAAGTCCGAAGGGAAGAGGGCGAGTACCTCCTCCAGGACGCCTTCGTAGAAGCGCAGCGAACTCTCCGTCGGGGCGAGCACATTGGGGTTGATGCCCCAGGTGTCCCAGACGGTGAGGGCGGCCGTGTCGATGACGTCGGTGTTGCCGAGCTCCGGATAGGCGGCGATGGCGGCCTGCGAGTGGCCCGGGATGTCGATCTCGGGGACGACGGTGATGTGCCGCTCGGCGGCGTACGCGACGATCTCGCGGATGTCGTCCTGAGTGTAGTAACCGCCGTGCGGCTTCTCGTCCCAGAGCGGTGACGCGCGGTGGCCCCACTTCGTGCGGGAGCGCCAGGCGCCGACCTCGGTCAGCCGCGGGAAGCGCTTGATCTCGATGCGCCAGCCCTGGTCGTCGGTGAGGTGGAAGTGGAAGACGTTCAGCTTGTGGGCTGCGAGGAGGTCGAGGTAGCGCAGGACACCGTCCTTGGGCATGAAGTGCCGTGCCACGTCGAGCATCATGCCGCGCCAGGCGAACCGGGGGCTGTCCTCGATGGCGCAGGCGGGGATCAGCCACGGGGCGCCGGGCCGCAGCGGCGCCCGCCGGAAGGCGTCGGGGCCGAGCAGTTGACGGAGCGTCTGCGCACCCCAGAAGACACCGGCCGCACTGCCACCGTGCAGGCGGACGCCGTCACTGTCGACGGACAGCGTGTACGCCTCGGGGCCGGCGGCGGTCGCGGGGTCGATCCCCAGCTGTACGGTGCCGCCGTCTCCGCCCTCTCCCGAACCGGAACCGGAACCGGAACCGGAACCGGAACCGGAACCGGAATCCGCACTCGAACCGGGCCCGGAACCGGGGCCCAGCGGCAGTCCGGTCGCGTCGCCGAGCACCTGCCGCAGCCACCGCGCGACCCCCTCCGTGCCGGGTCCGGCGTCGATGACCGTGCCGGCGTCCAGGGTGAACGCGCCGCCGTTCTGCGTCTCCTGTGCGCCGAGGGGCGCGGGAATCAGATCCATGCACCCATCCTGCCGGACCCACCGCAAGTGGCATAGACCAATCCCGGGAAGGAAAGGGAGTGCGGAAGGGCCGCGAGAGATGGGCGGCACAGACGTACAGGCGCACCGGCGGCCGGCCTCCCGGAGGAGGGCCCGGCCGTTCCGTGCGCCTGCGGAGGAGCGGGACAGCGTGGACGAGCTGGAGGCGGTGGAGCGGGGCGGGACGCTACTTCTTGCCGCCGTCCTTGCCGCCCTTGTCCTTGTCGCCACCGGCGCCCATGGACTCGTAGATCTCCTTGCACATGGGGCAGACCGGATACTTCTTCGGGTCGCGGCCCGGCACCCAGACCTTGCCGCAGAGTGCGACAACAGGCGTGCCTTCCAGCGCGCTCGCCATGATCTTGTCCTTCTGGACATAGTGGGCGAAGCGCTCGTGGTCGCCGTCGCCGTTCGACACCTGGGGCGTCGGCTCTACGAGGGTTCCCGTACCTGCCCCGCGCTCGGGCTCAAGAGTGCTCATGAGGGCCAAGGGTACTGACTCATTTCACCTTCAGTTCAGCGAAGGGTCCTCCGGATACGTGGCGATCATCGCCAGACCGCTCCGCTGGCGCCTCAGCACCGACCGCCACAGCCCTTCCGGCTGGGGCGACGACACGTCACCGGGCTCCGAATCCACCACGTACCAGGCACCCGCCGCCACTTCCCCGGCCAGCTGTCCGGGGCTCCAGCCCGCGTAACCGGCGAAGATCCGCAGCGAGCCGAGCGACGCCGCGAGCAGTTCGGGCGGGGTCTCCAGATCGACCAGGCCGATCGCGCCGTAGACCCGCCGCCAGCCGATGGGATCGTTACGGTCGGCGCGGCGCCGCAGCCCCGTGGCCGCGTCGCCCCACGGCCTGCGCCGGGGGGTGGGCTCGTCGATGCCAGGGAGCTCGAAAGCCCTGCCGCCGCTCCTGGCGCCGCCGGGGATGACCGCGATGCCCAGCGCCGAGTCCAGCGAGACCGGGCCGCCCTGGAAGACGACGCCGGGCTCACCGGTGAGCTGCTCCCAGTCCGCCAGGATCTCACCGACGCCGACCGGGGTCGGGCGGTTCAGGACCACCCCGAGCGAGCCCTCCCCGTCATGGTCGAGGACGAGCACCACGGCACGGTCGAAATTCGGGTCCGCAAGGGCGGGAGAGGCCACGAGCAGCCGCCCTGTGAGCGAGGACACCTCCGTCATGGCAGACATGATCCCGCACTTTCGCGCTCCGTGGGGCACGGGGCAGGGAGCGCGTACCCGGCGCAGCTCAGCGCGGGAGGAGCGCGCTCCCGCGGGCAGCCGGGGCGATTCAGCGGACAGCCGGGGGCCGCAGCCCGCCGTGACCGATTCCGTACGGAGCGTGTTGTAGCGAAGTCATGACGCACGACAGCCCCCCGTTGCCTTATGGAAGGGGGGTGTCCGCCCCTTACTCTTTGAGACTGCCCCTCTGTCCACCCCCTCCACCGGAACGCGAGATTCATGACCGGCACTGGCACCGACGATGTCCTGCTCGTCCACGGCGGCAACCCGCTCGAGGGCGAGATCCGCGTCCGCGGCGCGAAGAACCTCGTGCCCAAGGCGATGGTCGCCGCCCTGCTCGGCAGCGGTCCGAGCCGACTGCGCAATGTGCCCGACATCCGGGACGTACGCGTCGTGCGCGGGCTGCTCCAGCTGCACGGTGTGACCGTCCGCCCCGGTGAGGAACCGGGCGAGCTGATCCTCGACCCGTCGCACGTCGAGAGCGCCAACGTCGCGGACATCGACGCCCACGCGGGCTCCTCGCGTATCCCGATCCTCTTCTGCGGCCCGCTGCTGCACCGGCTGGGTCACGCGTTCATCCCCGGCCTCGGCGGCTGCGACATCGGCGGTCGGCCGATCGACTTCCACTTCGAGGTGCTGCGCCAGTTCGGCGCGACGATCGAGAAGCGGGCGGACGGCCAGTACCTGGAGGCCCCGCAGCGGCTGCGCGGCTGCAAGATCCGGCTGCCGTACCCGTCGGTCGGCTCGACCGAGCAGGTGCTGCTGACGGCCGTGCTCGCCGAGGGCGTCACCGAGCTGTCGAACGCCGCTGTGGAGCCGGAGATCGAGGACCTCATCTGCGTACTGCAGAAGATGGGCGCGATCATCTCGATGGACACCGACCGGACGATCCGGATCACCGGCGTCGACCAGCTCGGCGGCTACAACCACCGGGCGCTGCCGGACCGTCTGGAGGCCGCGTCCTGGGCGTCGGCCGCGCTGGCGACCGAGGGCAACATCTATGTGCGCGGCGCCCAGCAGCGCTCGATGATGACGTTCCTCAACACGTTCCGCCGGGTCGGCGGCGCCTTCGAGATCGACGACGAGGGCATCCGCTTCTGGCACCCGGGCGGCCCGCTCAACGCCATCGCGCTGGAGACGGACGTCCACCCCGGCTTCCAGACCGACTGGCAGCAGCCGCTGGTGGTGGCGCTGACGCAGGCGAGCGGCCTGTCCATCGTCCACGAGACGGTGTACGAGTCCCGGCTCGGCTTCACGTCCGCGCTGAACCAGATGGGCGCGCACATCCAGCTCTACCGCGAGTGCCTGGGCGGTTCGGACTGCCGCTTCGGCCAGCGCAACTTCCTGCACTCGGCGGTCGTCAGCGGCCCCACCAAGCTGCAGGGCGCCGACCTGGTCATTCCCGACCTGCGCGGCGGCTTCTCGTACCTGATCGCCGCGCTGGCGGCCCAGGGCACCTCACGGGTGCACGGGATCGACCTGATCAACCGCGGCTACGAGAACTTCCTCGACAAGCTGATCGAACTGGGCGCGAAGGTGGAACTGCCGGGAGCGGCGCTGGTCTGAGCGCGGACGGGGCCGAAGTCCCTCCGCCGGTTCCTGAGTTGTACGGGACAGCGGCCCCCAGCTGATCAGAGGCTCAACCCCGATGCGGCTACGAAGAGTTGGGTTGAGCCCTCGCTGTCGCCGATCCGCACCATCCGGACGGCGAACGGCGTGAAGCCGAGTGCGGAGGCGGCCGGGCCGACGGCGCGCAGACCCGCGTCCGGCGACCGCTACCGCCGCCCCCGCTCGGCCGTCTTCCCGTATCCGGCGGCAGCCGCGCCGCTTGGCGTGCACCCGGCCGTCGCCTGGCCGTGGAGGACACACCGGCCGGGCCACAGCGGCCCTGACGGCCGGATGCCGCCTGCTGGCGGCCCCACGGTCCCTGGCATCGCCACGGGGCCACGCACCCTCCTCGTGGCGTCCCTGACGGCCGTGGACCCGACGCTGACGTCCCACGCGGACGCAGCCAGGGAACCCGAGGTGGCCATCACAAGGCCGGTCGGCCTGCCGTCGTACGGGCCCACGAGGCTGTCGGCCCGGCCCGGGAAGCCGCTCCGGCCCGGTCCGGGACCGCGCCCGTCCGAGCTGAGACCGCGCTGCCCGGCCCGAGCAGCCGCGCGGGTCCGGACATGCCGGAGGGCGGCCCACCCTGACCGGGTGGCCGCCCTCCGTTCCGTGCTCTGCGCTTGGGGACTACTTGCCCTTCGCGGCTTCCTTGAGCTTCGAGCCCGCGGAGACCTTCACGCTGTAGCCGGCCGGGATGTTGATCGGGTCGCCGGTCTGCGGGTTACGCGCGGTGCGAGCGGCACGGTGGGTGCGCTCGAAGGTCAGGAAGCCGGGGATGGTGACCTTCTCGTCGCCCTTGGCGACGATCTCGCCGACCGTCTCGGCGAGAGCGGCCAGAACGGCGTCGGCGTCCTTACGAGTCACCTCGGCACGATCGGCCAGGGCGGCCACCAGCTCACTGCGGTTCATGTTGTTACTCCCGTGTTCTTCTTGCCTGTAAGGCGTGAGATCGAAGCCGATGCTGCCAGGGCCCTAGGACAGTCCCCGGACCCGGGTCTGACGTCAGACCCTCGCGCCCGAATATGCATCCTGCCCCCACCAACGGCGGGAAAGCCAATCCGGCACTCACCGGAGTCACACGAACGCGTCACCGTCCCGGGATGGTGACGCTCCGTCGACTCCGTGAAACCCGGCTGTGGGCGCCCAGGGGCTCATTTCCCGCCACCCTAGAGGGGCGTTTGGGGCCGCGAGTCCCGCGACGCGCCGGGCGTCAGGCGGACGTGGGCGACGACACAGCCGCACCGGCCGACTTAGCAGCCGACCTGACCGCGTCCGCGACCGCCCCGGCGACCTTGTCGTTGAAGACCGAGGGGATGATGTAGTTCGCGTTCAGCTCGTCCGCGCCGACCACATCGGCGAGCGCGCCCGCCGCGGCCAGCATCATCTCGGTGTTGACCGTACGGGACTGGGCGTCCAGCAGACCGCGGAAGACACCCGGGAAGACCAGCACGTTGTTGATCTGGTTCGGGAAGTCCGACCGGCCGGTGGCCACAACTGCCGCCGACTGACGGGCGATCGCCGGGTCGACCTCGGGGTCGGGGTTCGCGAGCGCGAAGACGATCGCGCCGTCCGCCATGGCCGCGACGTCGTCGCCGTCCAGCACGTCGGGAGCCGAGACGCCGATGAAGATGTCGGCGCCGACCACGGCCTGCTTCAACGTGCCCGTCACGCCTTCGGGGTTGGTGTTGTCGGCGATCCAGCGCAGCGGCGACTCGGGCTTGGCGTCGACCAGGTCCTCGCGGCCGGCGTGCACCACACCGTGGATGTCGGCGACGACCGCGTGCTTGACGCCCGCGGCCAGGAGCAGCTTCAGAATGGCCGTACCGGCCGCTCCGGCGCCGGACATGACCACCCGGACCTCGCTGAACTGCTTGTCCACCACGCGCAGTGCGTTGGTCAGGGCGGCGAGCACGACGATCGCGGTGCCGTGCTGGTCGTCGTGGAAGACCGGGATGTCGAGGGCCTCGCGCAGCCGGGCCTCGATCTCGAAGCAGCGGGGCGCCGAGATGTCCTCCAGGTTGATGCCGGCGAAGCCGGGCGCGATGGCTTTGACGATCTCCACGATCGCGTCGGAGTCCTGGGTGTCGAGGCAGATCGGCCAGGCGTCGATCCCGGCGAAGCGCTTGAAGAGGGCCGCCTTGCCCTCCATGACCGGCAGCGCGGCCATCGGGCCGATGTTGCCGAGCCCCAGTACCGCGGAGCCGTCCGTCACCACTGCAACGGAGTTGCGCTTGATGGTGAGCCTGCGGGCGTCCTCGGGGTTGTCCGCGATCGCCATGCAGACGCGGGCCACACCCGGGGTGTAGATCATCGAGAGGTCGTCACGGTTGCGGATGGGGTGCTTGGACGCCATCTCGATCTTGCCGCCGAGGTGCATCAGGAAGGTACGGTCGGAGACCTTCCCGAGCTCGACCCCCTCGATGCCCTTGAGCTGCTGCACGATCTGGTCGGCGTGGTCGGTGGAGGAGGCGGCGATGGTGACGTCGATCCGCAGCTTCTCGTGGCCGGAAGCGGTGACGTCGAGACCGGTGACCGAGCCACCGGAGGACTCGACGGCCGTGGTGAGCTGGCTGACCGCGGTCCCGCTCGCGGGAACCTCCAGACGCGCCGTGATCGAGTACGAGACGCTGGGCGCCGTTGCCATGGCCGACTTCCTTTGCTTTTCCCTGGTTGTTCAGTAAAACGCATCCGATGGTCGCACCTACCAGCCGGTAGCTGGTAATGAGACCTCCGATTCGGAAAGTGTTTTCCACCATACGAGAAAGTGCCTGGTCGGGGAAGCCCCGCAGGAGGGCGGTTCGCAGAAAGATGCGTTCCCGGGTGGTTACGGCACGTCACAACAGGTGGTCACGGAGCGTCATATCACCCACCGTACGGACCCCCGAACAGGACCGTACGGACCAGGAGACCGAACCGGACGCACCACCCAACAGAAAAGGTCCGCACCGCCCGGGGGCGGTACGGACCTTTTTCAACTGAGTGACACCGGCCCGCCATGCTCGCCTCGCGGCAAGTGGTCGCTCGAAGCGACGAAGGTTGGGCCCGGGGGCTTGGATCGAGCCGGTGCCACGACCAGGTTAACAAACCACCCGGGAAAGTGATTCCCCTGCGGGGGATTGACTCCTGGCCCACCGTCGGGACCCGCGCGGACCAGGCACGTCAGTCCCGCAGCAGGTCCGGTACGCCGTCACCGTCGGGCGCGTCGACCGCCGCCGAGACCACCGTGAGCTGCTGCGTGGCACGGGTCAGCGCCACGTACAGCACCCGCAGCCCGGCCGGCGACTCGTCCGCGATCTCCGCGGGCGACACCACGACCGTCGCGTCGTACTCAAGACCCTTCGCCTCCAGGCTGCCCAGCGCCACCACCCGGTCCCCGAGACCGGCCAGCCACTTCCTGGCCTGCTCACGCCGGTTCATGGCGACCACCACACCGACCGTGCCGTCGACCCGGTCGAGCAGCAGCCGGGCCTCCTCCCGCACCGTGCCGGCCAGGTCCCCGTCCGGCACGCCCGCGAAGCGCGGCTCGACCCCGGTGGAGCGGACCGCCGACGGCGACTCCATGCCCGGCATGGCCAGGGCGAGCACCTTCGCCGCCAGCTGGGCGATCTCCGCGGGGTTGCGGTAGTTGACGGTCAGTGTGAAGCGGCGGCGCGGGCGGGCGCCGAGCGCCTCGTCGCGTGCCTCGGCCGCCTCGTCCGGGGCCGACCACGACGACTGGGCCGCGTCGCCCACGACCGTCCACGTCGCCTGGCGGCCGCGGCGACCGACCATCCGCCACTGCATGGGCGTCAGATCCTGCGCCTCGTCGACGATGACATGCGCGTACTCGGTGCGCTCCTGGGCCAGCCGCTCGGCCCGCTCCCACTGGGTCTCCTCGCGGTGCGGCATCAGCTCCTCCAGACCGGTGAGCTGGTCCAGCGGGTCGTACTCGCGCTTCTTCCTGGGCCGGTGCGGGGTGCCCAGCAGCGCCTGGAGCTCGTCCAGGAGTGCCACGTCGTGCACCGAGAGCGCCTCGCGCCGGAGCGAACGCGCCAGCTTGCGCACCTCGCCCTGGTTGAGCACCCGGCGCGCCCAGCGGCCGAGCCTGCGCTCATCGGCCATCGCGGCGAGCACCCCGCGCGGGGTCAGCTCGGGCCACCAGGCGTCCAGGAAGTCGGTGAAGCTGTCCTCGTTCGACACGTCGTCATCGAAGGACGACCGCAGCTCGGCGGCCAGCTCCGGGTCACCCGCGTACGAGGACGAGCCCCTGGCCCGGCCGCCCGACTTCGCCCACAGCGCGTCGAGCAGCAGCCGACGGGCGCGCGGGCGCAGCAGGTTGACGGGCGCGGTGCCGCTGAGGACGTTGTGGCGGATGCGCTGGAGCTCATCGGATTCGAGTTCGAGCCGGCCGCCGAAGACGACCACCCGCAGCCGGTCCGGGGTGACGGGGGACGAGTACGCTTCCTGCGGGTCCTGCGTCCGGCCCTGCTCCTCCGGCCCGTCCGCCTCACCGAAGGACAGCTGGTCGCCGCCGAAGGACAGCTGCCCGCCTCCTCCCTGGCCACCGGCACCGCCCCGGGTCCGCTGCCGCGCCGGCCGCTGCGCCGGGTTCTCCAGCGCCCCGCGCGCCGCCTTGCGCAGCACCTGGAGCATCCGCGACGAGCCCTTGACGCGGGCGACGGCCGGATCGTCGTACGCCGTCGCCTCCGCGCCGTCCACCAGCGAGCCGACCGCGCGGATCGCGACCTGGCCCTCCTCACCGAGCGACGGCAGCACGCCCTCGGTGTACGCCACGAGCAGCGGCGTCGGCGAGACGATCAGGATGCCGCCCGCGTACTTGCGGCGGTCCTGATAGAGCAGGTACGCGGCGCGGTGCAGGGCCACGGCCGTCTTGCCGGTGCCGGGCCCGCCCGACACCTCGGTGACGGACGCGGCGGGCGCCCGGATCACCAGGTCCTGCTCGGCCTGGATGGACGAGACGATGTCGCGCATGGTGTGGCTGCGGGCCTGCCCGAGCGCTGCCATCAGCGCGCCGTCCCCGACGACGGCCAGCGGGGCACCGTCCAGCGCCGCCGTCAGCTCGGGACGCATCAGGTCGTCCTCGACCCCGAGGACCTTGCGGCCCTTGGAGCGGATGACCCGGCGGCGTACGACCCGGCCGGGGTCGACCGGGGTCGAGCGGTAGAAGGGCGCGGCGGCCGGGGCCCGCCAGTCGATGACCAGCGGCGAGTAGTCGGAGTCCAGGACCCCGATCCGGCCGATGTGCAGGGTCTCGGCCACATCGGCGGTGTCGTCGGGGCGTACGGCGTCATCGGCCGGTTCCACGGCGGTGTACGCGCCGTCCGGGCCCTTCTTGCCGTCCTTGCCCTGAAGCAGGTCGATACGTCCGAAGAGGAAGTCCTCGAACTCGTTGTTGAGGCGGTTGAGGTGGATACCGGCCCGGAAGACCTGGGCGTCCCGCTCGGCGAGTGCGCCAGGCGTGCCGACCTGGCCGCGCTGGGCGGCGTCGTTCATGAGGAATTCAGCCTCGTGAATCTTCTCCTCAAGGCGTCGGTACACCTGATCGAGGTGCTCCTGCTCGGTCGCGATCTCGCGGTCTCTGACCGAGTCGACAGCGGCGTCCTGCGCGGCCACTGAGGCCCCCTTCTTGCATGCATTGGGCGACCGTCAACCCTATGCGAACGGGGAGCGTATGTCAGGCGCCGTTCCGTCGGCGTTCCTGCGGCCTTCGCTCGGGCTTGCCCCGCGCTTCCTGCGGCCTTTCCCCGGGCTTCCCTCGGACGCCGGCGCGACGGCCGCCCTGCGGCGGTGCCTGGCGACCCGCTCGCGGTTGCCGCAGACCTCGCTGGAGCACCAGCGGCGGCGGTGCCCCCTGGAGGTGTCGAGATACAGCCGCCGGCAGTTGTCGCCCTCGCACTGGCGCAGCAGCGCGCGGGCCCCGGGATCGGTGAGCAGTTCGACGGCGTCGCGGGCGACGACGGCGAGCAGGGCGTCGCGCTCGGGGGCCGCGGCCAGCTCCCTGACGAGGCGGCCGCCCTGGTCGCGTACCGCCCGCAGCCCCGGAGGCGGGCCCGCCGCCCGGACGTTGACCTCGGCCAGCGCCCGTTCCGCCCGGCGGCCCGCGACTTCGGCTCTTACCAACTCGGCCACGTAGGACCGGAGTTCGGTGAAGGCCCGCAGCCAGTCGGCGCCGGGCACCGGGAGCGGGGTGCCGGCCGGGACGAGCCCGGCACCGGTCAGCCAGGCGGCCAGCCGCCGCCCGCAGTCGAGTTGTTCAACGGAATCCGTCCCTGTCGCCACCAGGTCCAGGCAGATGCGCCCGGAGTCGAACCGCAGCTCGTACGCGTGCGAACCCATACCTCTTACAGTGCCCGGCGAGGTGCCGTGCCGTAACCCCCGCCGCCGGCGCGCTTGATGCGTACTCCTGATCGGGACCGGGATACCGGGCTCAGGTCCGGTCGTGCAGGATCCGCTGGAAGAGCCGGTGGTCGCGCCACTCGCCGTTGATGAGCAGATAGCGGGGCGCCACCCCGTAGGTCTCGAAGCCGCACTTGGTGAGCACCCGCTGCGAGGCAACGTTGTCGAGCATCGTCCCGGCCTCGACGCGGTGCATCCCGAGCTCGTCGCGGGCGATCCGGCAGACCTCCTCGACCGCACCTGACGCCACGCCCCGTCCGGTGAAGCCTGCGTCGACCCAGTAGCCGACGGCCCCGCTGCAGAGCGGCCCCATGACGATGTTGTTGAGGGTGATGGTCCCCACGATATTCCCGGTGCCGGTCTCCTCCAGCACCCAGGGCACCGTCCGCCCGGCTTCCCGGTCGGCCAGCGAGACCCTGAGGCGCTCCAGCTGGCCGTCGACGGTGTAGAAGGACTCGGGCCTGGCCGGCTCCCTGGGCCGCATGTACTCACGGTTGCGGCTGAGGACGGTGGCGAGGGCTTCGGCATCGGAGAGCTCGACCAGGCGCAGCCGGATTCCTTCGGTCATCATTCCGGCACGGTAACTCCAGGGGTCCGCCGCTCGACCGGCGGGCCACAGTGCCCCGGACGTGCCCTGCCTCAGCCTTCGTCGCCGTACGTCGTGTCCGCCGCCGGGTCGACGGCCAGCCGGTACCCCCGCTCGGCCACCTCCTGGATCGGAACCGCCGGTCCCAGCGCCCTCCGCAGCCGGTCCATCGCCGCCTCCACTGCGTGCTCGTCGCCGCCCGCGCCGGGGAGTGCCGGCACCAGTTCCGCGCGGGACATCACCCGGCCGGGGTGGCGCGCGAGGGCCCGCAGCAAGGCCGTTCCAGCCAGGGGTACGGGGCGGAGCGCACCGTCCACCAGGACCGCCTGGCCCCGGATCTCGACCCGGTGGCCCGCAACGGACAACTTGGGCGCCCGCGACGGGAGTTCCTCACAGAGAACCTGGACGAGCGGCCCGAGCCGGAAGCGTTCCGGCTGGAGCGTGCCGATGCCCTGCGCTTCGAAGGGCAGCGCCGTGACCGGCCCCACACAGACCGCCGGCACATCGTGGCGGAGCACGGCGAGCAGCTCCTCACGCAGCCCGCGCGTCTCCGCGCGGGCCAGCAGTGAGGTGGCGGCGGGAGCGCTGGTGAAGGTCAGGGCGTCGACCGCCCCGGCGAGCGTCGCGTCGAGCAGCCGGTCGAGCGGGCCGATGTCCTCGGGCGGCATCCACCGGTACACCGGCACGCCGACCACGTCCGCGCCCGCACCCCGCAGCGCCTCCACGAAGCCGGTCAGCGGGTCACCGTGCAGCTGCACCGCGACCCGGCGGCCCGCCACTCCCTGCGCGAGCAGCCGGTCGAGCACTTCGGCCATCGACTCGGAGGCGGGCGACCACTCCTCGCGCAGGCCGGCAGCCCTGACCGCGCCCTTGACCTTGGGTCCGCGGGCGAGCAGTTCCGCCCCACGCAGCCGTTCGACCAGAGCCTCGCCGAGGCCCCAGCCGTCAGCGGCCTCGATCCAGCCGCGGAAGCCGACCGCGGTGGTCGCGATCACGATGTCCGGCGTGACACCGATCAATTCTTCGGTGGCAGAACGGAGTTCGCTGTCGTCGGCGAGCGGCACGGTGCGCAGGGCGGGCGCGTGACGGACCACGGCACCCCGCCGTTGGAGCAGCGCGATGAACTCTTCCGCGCGCCGGGCTGCGGTGACGCCGACGGTGAACCCGGCGAGTGGACCCTGCTCGGGTGGTGCGGTGTCGTGCATGGTGCGCGAGCCTCCCAGGAGCGCGTGACGGCCCAACTTGGCGGGGTGGAACTGCGGCGTTGCCGGGACCGGAGCCGTATGGCGACGGTATACCGGTGGGGCCACGGCGCACCAAGCCCGCGGCGGCCGGCGCAACAGGCGGCGCAGCAGGCGGGCAGCGCAACCGGCCCGACGCGCCCGTCAGCGGTCCGGAGCCGTACGGCTCCGGCCGTCCGGCCAGAGCCGTGGGCGGCGGCCGGCCGCCAGGTCCTCGATCCAGCCGACGGCCGGCACGGTCAGCCCGATCAGCGGCCACACCGCGAGGAACATCCACACGTTGTACGTAGCGGTCAGCGCCGAGTCGAAGTGGCCCTCGATGAACGGCACGTTGTACAGCTGGTCGACGACCGGCACGGTGGCCATGATGAGGGCGTTGTGCCAGAGGTAGATGGTCACCGCGCGGTTGTTGGTGAGCGTGATCACCCTGTCGAACCGGGCCAGCCGGGGAGGCAGTTGGCGCCAGGACGGCGAGTACGCGAGAAGCAGCGCACAGGCCCCGAACGACCAGGTGGCCTGGGCGAGCGGGATGTCGTTGAGGTCCCAGCCGTCGGGCCCGAGATGGCCGTGCGCCCACCAGAGGCCGAAGGCCATGACGGGGACTGCACAGGACACCAGGAAGTAGCGCGGCACCTTCTTGAGCAGCCCGTCCTGGTGGGCGAAGCCCAGGACCCAGCAGGAGCCGTAGACCGCGAAGTCGGTGAGGGCGAGGCCCGGTTCGCCGGGCACGGTCACCATGCCGGTACCGACGACCGCGGTCAGCGCGAGCGGGGCGAGAAGTGTCGGCCAGGGCAGCCTGCGGAAGGCCTTCAGCAGCAGCGGCGAGAGCAGTACGAACCAGAGGTAGGCCCGCAGGTACCAGAGCGGGCCCACCGCCTGGTCGGGCCAGTCCTGATCCAGCCAGCCGGACGCGGAGCCGAGCGAGTCGGGGTAGGGCGGGGCGCCGACCGGTACGAGATAGAGCAGCACCTTGGTGACGGATGGCCGCCACCCGGCGTACGCCATCATTCCGACCATCAGCGCGCCGAACGCCCACATCGGCGGGAGCAGCCGACGGACCCGGCCACGGATCACCGCCAGGGCGGGGCGGCTCAGGGAGCGGGCCATCAGGGAGCCCGCGAGAGCGAACATGACGCCCATCGAGGGGAAGACGATCGACAGCCAGGCCCAGCCGAACAGGTGGTAGAAGACGACTCGGACCAGGGCGGTGGTCCGGAGCAGATCGAGGTAGCGGTCGCGGCCGGGGGGAGGGGCGAGTACGGGACCGGGACCGGGACCGGCAGCAGCGGGGACGGACGCCGGTGTGGTGGCGGTCATGCGACGGGCCTCGGGTTCTCGCTGGAGCGGTTCCAGCTGGGGCGGTTCTCACTGGAGCGCCTATCGCCGGGAGCCTCGCCCGGAGCCGCGACCACCCCCGTACGGCGCAGCTTCTGCCAGCGCAGCCGGCCGCCGGTGAGAGCGGTGATCCACGACTGGAGCAGCACCACGTACATCAACTGCCGGTACAGGATCTGCTGGAGCGGCAGCGAGACGAGATGGCGCGGCCGTTCTCGGTCGAGCCGGAACGCGTACGCGGCGCACACGGCCTGGACGGAGAGCACGGCGAGCCACGCGAGCACGGTCCGCTCCGTCGGGCCGAAGATCAGCCCGTACAGCAGGAAGACGTCGATGAGCGGGGCCAGCAGCGGCGCCAGCACCATGAAGAGCGCGACCAGCGGCAGGCCGACCCGCCCGAACCGCCCCGAAGGCCCGCGCTCGACCAGGGCGCGGCGGTGCTTCCAGATCGCCTGCATGGTGCCGTACGACCAGCGGTAGCGCTGCGACCAGAGCTGCTGGACACTCTCCGGGGCCTCGGTCCAGGCGCGGGCGTTCTCCGCGTAGACCACGCGCCAGCCGTCGCGGTGCAGGGCCATCGTGATGTCGGTGTCCTCGGCGAGGGTGTCCTCGCTCAACCCGCCGACGCGGGCGAGAGCGGTACGGCGGAAGGCGCCGACGGCCCCGGGAATGGTGGGCATACAGCCCAGGACGTCGTACATCCGGCGGTCCAGGTTGAAGCCCATCACGTACTCGATGTGCTGCCAGGCGCCGATGAGGCTGTCCCTGTTGCCGACCTTGGCGTTCCCGGCGACCGCGCCGACCGTCGGATCACCGAAGGGCTGCACCAGTTCGCGCACGGTGACCGCTTCGAAGACGGTGTCGCCGTCCATCATCACGACGAGGTCGTGCCGGGCGTGCGCGATGCCGCTGTTGAGGGCCGCGGCCTTGCCCGCGTTGCGCTGTCGCACGACCCGGACGCCGGGCAGCCGCAACGATTCCACCAGGTCCGCCGTACCGTCCGACGAGCCGTCGTCGATGACGACGACCTCGACGGGGTGGTCGCTCTCGGCGAGCGAGCGGACCGTACTGACGATGCAGGCGCGTTCGTTGTACGCGGGGACCAGCACCGATACGGGTTCGGTGACCGGCGGCCCCCAGCGGAAGCCCGGTGCGCGGACCGTGCGGGCGTGGACGAAGGAGAGCACCAGCATCAGCCCGAAGCGGGCGAACACCAGCACACCGACGACGGCGAGGCAGCCGATCAGCACGCCGGAGACGTCGTCGGAGAGCCCGACGGCGAAGACGAACGCCTTGCCTCGCCACAGTTCGGCCCCGCTCACCGGGGTCTGCGCGGACGGCGCGCCGAGCGCGTCGGTGAGGCTGGCGAACCGGTAGCCCCTGTGCTGGAGTTCGGGAAGATAGCGGCCGAGCGCGGCGACGGTCTGGGCGCGGTTGCCGCCCGAGTCGTGCATGAGGACGATCGCGCCCTGACCGCCCCCGGGGGTGGCGTTGCGCAGGATGGTGGGGACGCCGGGCCGCTGCCAGTCCTCGCTGTCGACGGAGTCGAGCACGGTGATGTAGCCGCGGCTGCCGATGTACTTCACGACCGGCCAGTTCTTGTCGTCGAGCGCGTCGGCGAACGACGAGTAGGGCGGACGGAAGAGCGAGGACCGGATACCGGCGGCGCCCGCGAGGGCCAGCTGCGTCTGGGAGAGCTCCCGGTCGATACGGCTCTTCGACTGGTACGAGAGGTCGGGGTGGTTGAAGGTGTGCACGCCGACCTCGTGGCCCTCGTCGACCATGCGCCTGACCAGGGCCGGATAGCGGGAAGCCATGGTTCCGGTGACGAAGAAGACGGCGTGCGCGTGGTACTTCTTCAGCTCGTCGAGGACCTTCGGGGTCCATTCCGGGTCGGGCCCGTCGTCAAAGGTCAGGACGATGCGGTGGTCGGGGATGCGCAGGCTCGTGGGTTCGCCCTTGCCCCGGGCGTCGATGACCGGGCCGCCGTCGAGGATGTGGCCGGGGACGTCGTCGGTCGCGGCCGGCGGGCGGACCCGGTGGTCGGCGACGATCTCGCTGTGGACGTAGCCGCGCATCACGAGCATGCCGAAGAGCGCGACGAGCACGAGCAGCGGCAGGAGGTACCGCATGGGCGGCCTGCGGCGACGGACGGTCCGCTTGAGCCCTCGGGCTGTTCTCATTTTCTTACGGTGCGCTCTCTGGGGATGTGGACTGTTCGGTTCCGGGTCCGGTCGGCGCGGTCGCGCTGCCCGAAGGGGCCGGTGCGGACGGGGACGATGAGTGACCACCACCCGGCGGGGCGGACACCACGGGCGCCGGCTGCGTGGCGCCGCCCCCGGGGCCCCGGACGGGCGGCGCGAGCTTGCCCGACTTGCCGGACTTCCCGGACTTGGCAGCCTTGCCGGGCGGGGCGCTGCGGGCGCCGGGGGGCCCGGGCGTGGCCCGCACCCCGTGGGAGACGACGGTGGCCGGTTCTGGCGCCCCGGTGGACCCGACGGTTACCGGTACCGGTGCCGACGTCACTCCCGGGAGCCCCTTCCCCGGTGCCGGGGAGGCCACGGGTCCGGCCGGGATCCTGACCGTGTCCGCCTTCTTCCCGGTGGCGGGTCCGGGGATCAGCAGCCAGGGGGCGGTGGAACTCCCGCCGACGACGGTGGACACCAGCAGCACCGCGTAGGAGGCGCAGGCGAAGGCGAGCACCCAGCCGATACGGCGGTACTTACGGCCCCGGCGGCCACTGGCGTCCACGAAGACGGGGCTGTCCGTGACCGAGGGAACATCCGCACCGTCGGATGGGGCGGCCCCGCCCGCTCCAGGGAACTCACCTGATCCGGAGGGCTCTCCAGAGCCGGAACCGGAGCCAGGACCTGAGCCGGAGCAGGAGCCTCGGCCTGAGCCGGAGCAGGGCTCGGGACCGGGGCCGGGCAACTCCCTCCCCAGCCCATCGAGTTGAACCGTCACATCATGCGGTTCATTGATCTGACCGAAACGGGCGCCTTCTCGCCATTTTTCCACCGCTGTCCACACATCCCCCCAAGGTCGATTCACTGCGCGTAGTTGACCGGACGGATGCGGCCGGACCGAGTCCCCACTCAGGCCCGAGCGCCCTCTACCCTGCTCGTCCGGGGGGCGAATCTAGCGCAGCTTCAAGCCACTTCAGGACGATTGTTCACAGTTGCTCATATAGACCCCTGATCTGCCCGCACATCGCCATGTCCACGGCAGGTAGCCAGGACCCGGCAGGCATGTCCAGCCAGCCCTGGGCGGCCACACCCTCATCGATCGCCTGGTGAAGGGCACTGAGTCCCGGGTGTCGCAAGGATTTTCGCCATACGAGCGAGACCGGTGACAGCGGTACGGGATATACCAGAGGGCGCAGCACCATTCCGGGGACCCCGATGAACACCGTGCTCGCCAGTACCGACCAGCGGCGTTTGCGAATCACACGCGCGAACTCCTCCTCGCCGTCGATCTCCGGGAAGGACTCCGCCAGCCCGATCCCCCGCCCGGCGAACAGCCGGGCCGCCAGATCGGTCCACTCCGCGGTGGCCGGATTTCCCGCCGCCGCATAGAGCGTCTCCCCCGCCAGCGCGTCCAGCGGCACCTCGTCGAGGGCGGCGAGACGGTGCTCTTCGGGCAGCAGGACCGCCATCCGTTCGAACCGGACCGGCCGGTGGTCGAGCAGATCGAGCACCTCCGGGGCGAGACCGGCGATCCGGCCGGCCGAGACGTCGAGGCGGCCCGCCACGATCTCCGCCGCTCCCCCCGTCAGACCACTGTGAAAACGCGCCACGAACTCGACATCGGGCGCCAGCTCACGGGCCCGCGCCAGCAGCTGGGAGGCAGTGCCGACCGGGGCTCCCACATCGACAAGCAGGGGGCGCTGGTCATGCGTCCAGGCCGCCGCCAGCTCGTCGTACGCGGCGAGCACCCGCCGGGCGTACGGCAGCAGCCGCACGCCCTCGGCGGTGAGCGAGACCTGCCGGGTGGTCCGTACGAACAGCTCGGCCCCCAACTCCCGCTCCACCCGCCGCACATCACGGCTCAACGCCTGCTGCGCCACATAGAGCCGGGCGGCGGCTCGGGTGAAATGCAGATCCTCCGCGACGGCGACAAAGGCACGCAGCAGACGGGGCTCGATATCCGGGGGGCGCTGAGGCATCCGCCGAACTTACAACGGAACCGCGTCAATCGGCCCCGAACAGGTGTTGGACCGCGCAAGGGACTCCCCGGGAGTCTGACGTACATGGACCCGCAACCCACCCGCACAGAACCCAGACCCGCCAGGCCGACCCCCCATACCGAAACCCGGGACGCCGACCCCACCCCCCGTACCGCAGGCGGCCGGGCCCTCGCCCCGTACCGCCGGCTGCTGGCCACCCCCGGCGCGCGCGCCTTCACCGCGGGCAATCTGCTCGCCCGGCTCCCCATGGGGATGTTCAGTGTCAGCGCCGTGATCATGATCGCCGGATCACGGGGCTCGTACGGGCTCGCCGGGAGCGTCACCGCCACCGGACTAGCCGCGACAGCGGTCGTCGGCCCGTGGACGGCACGCCTGGTCGACCGTTACGGCCAGGCCAGGATCGCCGTACCCGCCACGCTGCTCGCGGCGCTCGGCTCGCTGGCCCTGCTGCTCTGCGTGCGATACGGGGCGCCCGACTGGACGCTGTTCGCCGCCTACGCGGCCACCGCCACCACCCCCAACACCGGCGGGATGTCCCGGGCCCGCTGGTCGCATCTGCACCGCGGCGACCCGGACACCCTGCACACCGCCAACTCCTTCGAACAGGCCGTGGACGAGCTCTGCTTCATGCTCGGCCCGGTGGCGGCGGCGTTCCTCTGCACGTCGCTCTTCCCGGAGGCGGGCACCCTGGTGGGCGCGGTGCTCCTGGTCACCGGCGTGCTGATCTTCGCCGCCCAACGCGCCACGGAACCGCCCCCCGCACCCCGTACGACCACGACGCGCTCCCCGCTCCGCGCCCCCGGGTACCCGTCCCTGATCGCGGTGTTCCTCGCGACCGGCGCGGTCTTCGGCGCCATGGAGGTGACCACGATCGCCTTCGCCGACGCGCAGGGGCACCGTTCGGCGGCGGGCGCGGTCCTCGCACTCCAGGCAGCGGGCTCGTGCGCCGCGGGCCTGCTGTACGGGTCGGCGCGCCCGGCCCGCAACGTGCGGCGGCGCCTGCTCGGTTGCCTCGCCGCCATGACCGTACTGATGACGGGCCCGCTCATCGCGGCCTCGGCGACCGGCTCCCTGCTCGCCCTGTCGGCGGCCCTGCTCCTGGCGGGCGCGGCCACCGCCCCGACGATGGTCACCGGCATGACGGTAATCCAACGCATCACTCCTCAGGGCCAGTTGAACGAGGGAATGACACTGGCCGTCACGGCACTCCTGGGCGGCATAGCGACGGGCTCGGCAACGGCGGGCTGGGTGGTGGAACGCCTGAGCCCAACCACCGGCTACGCGGTCCCCACGTCGGCGGCAGCCACAGCCCTGCTGCTGGGCGCGGCCACGCACCGGAGCGGGACCCGGACCGCGGAATCCGGGGCGAGTAGCTGAAGAAGGCGGCCCGGGCGCCGGGGGCCGGCACTGACCTGCGGTGTCGGAATTGAGGAAATCTTCGGCGACAGCGTCGCTGTAAGCCTTCTCGCTCTGGACCCCGCACACCAGCAGGACCACTGAGCAGACCCCGCCGTCGACGGATCGGACGCGCAGCACACTGCCACCAGTCACCCAGTCACCCAGTCACCCAGTCACCCAGTCACCCAGTCACCCAGTCACCAGGATTCAGGGTTCAGGATTCAGGATTCAGCGGTCACCCGAAGACAAGAAGGCAAGCGCCTGCTGGAGATTGTGCTCGGCGATGCCCATCATCGCGTCGCGGTCGGGGAAGTCGCCGTCCAGGAGTCGCAGAGGCCCGGCGACGAGCGACAGCCGCATCGCCAATGTGTAGAAGGTAAGCCGCTGTTCATCGAGATCCCGAGTGTCGAACCATCGGTAGTGCTCCCCGAAACGGATACGCAGGAACGCGTGCTCCCATTCGACGTCGAAGAACATCAGGCCCTCGATGTCGATGAGGACGGGCTGCCCGAGCCGGTCCACGAGCACGTGGTCAGGTCCCAGCTCGCCATGGACGAGCCCGTACTCCGAGCGTGGGCGTACGGCGGCGGCCAGCCCTCGAACCTCTTCCTCCAGGTGCCGGCGGACACGCCCGATCCGGCTGTCGCGCGAGGCGGCCTCGGCGAGGTCGTCGAGCGCGCGGTCGAGGACGCCCTGCTCACACGACCGGCCCCGGGCGACACCGCCGCCGTCGATCAGGGCGACCTTGCCGAACCCCGGTCCTGTGTGCCGCCGCATCACAGCGAGCGTCTCGGCGAGCACCGCCAAGGTCGCCTCCATACGGTGCGGTTCGCGACGGAGGAGCGCCTCAAAGTTCTCACCGGGAACGTCCTCGACGACCGCGATGTCCGCTGGGTAGTGGCACCTGCTCCGATCCGCCAGAAGTATCCGGGGCGTGCGGATCCCGAGGGCGTCGAGACGCCTGTTGGCAGCCTGGAACAGATCGATGCCGGAGGCGTGCGAAAACGTGTCCGTATGGTCGTCGGCGGTGTGGCCGTCGGCGTCACCGGCATCCGTGGCGGGCCAGAAGTTCTCGGCGTCGTCCCAGATATAGACGATCGCAGTGGAGCCGTCGTCGAAGGTGAGGCGGTACACCCCCTTCTTGCTGCCACCTCGGAGCCGTGCCACGCCGTCGAGGCGGCGTCCGTCCCCCAGAGCCGCGCGCGCGACCCCTTCCAAGTGATCACGGGTGACCACCTTGCGTGTTACGTCCACGACCTGCGTCCCCCTCGTCGCCGGCACAGCCCCACTCCGGCGGGGCGTGCCCGGATCGCCGGCGTGTTCTTGGAACCGGTCCCTAGTGGGGGCCGTACCGGGAGAGCCCACCGGTGCCGAGATCTCCGCCGAGCTCTGCGGGCAGCGGTACCGGCTCGCCGTACAAACCATGGACGACCCCCTGGTACGTATCCACACGAGGCCGGGTGAACAGGGACCACGTCCCCGTACGCGGATCGATCTGCAGCAGCCGCGCGACACCTGCGGCGGCGTACCAAGCGGTCTTCTCGTGGATGCCCTTGAGCCGTTCACTCGGCGAGATGACCTCCACCGCCAGCTCGACCGCGTCCGCGTCCAGCAGCCACCCGTCGGCGTCCTTGAACGCGCGCGGGCCGATGGTCAGATCCGGAGTCGCGTAGTCGTCGGGGTCATCGACCATCGGAACGGACACATTCTCGAACGCTTCACTCGCGGCAGCCAGACCGGGCCTGATCGCGTCCCGAAGATCGATGACGATCCCCGCGTGCTTGCCGCTGGGGCTCGGGGACATCACGAGAGTCCCCCCGATGATCTCGACTCGCATGCCTGTGGCCTGCTCGATACTCTCGGCGGCCTCACGCAGATGCCCCCGGCGAACGGGGATGGAGGGGTGGGCCTGACCTGCCAAGGTGTCTCCTCCTTGCATGCGGAGCTCATGCGGTATTCCTCACTTTAGGGCAGCCGTCAGGCCGCGGCACGGCCTGTTGCACGGGCTGCCGGACGGCAGTCGGCGCACAGCCCGGCCGGGTCATGGGTGCGGTGTGCGCGTTCGCAGCCGTCGCAGGTGTGGAGCGGGGCGAGGGTGTGCGGCACGGGGCCGGCCGGAAGCGGTGGTGGGAGAAGCGTGGCGAGGCGGTGTTCCAGGAAGCGGGCCGGGTGCCGGATGGGCTCGGGCTCGCGCGGCAGGTTCGCGGTAAGAGTGCGCGTGACCTGGGCGGGCGCGGCATCGCGGGCGAACCAGTTCTCTACAGCCGGGGCGAGGCGCTGGATGTCACGGGCGGAAAGAAGGAGCCGAGGGTCGGCCACCCGAAGCCGGGCCAGAAGATCAGCGGCGGGGCCGGTCGCGGGCGGTGACGCTGGAAGTGACGGCGGCCGGGGCTGTACGGGGGTGCCGGGACGCCGCACCGAACCGGTGGCGGGCAGCGGACTACCGGCCCGCACGACCATCGGCGGCGACGGGGGCGAGGGCGAGGGCGGCGGGTCCTGGTCCGGCTCATACGCACACCCCGGCTTGTCATAGACGAAGGTACGAGTGGCGACCCGCCCGCCGCCCAACGGAACCCGCCGACGCTCCAAGTATCCAGCTGCTTCAAGCTCGTTGAGGGACCGGCGGATGGTCGTCTCGCCCTCAGGGAAACGCAAGGTCAGCGCCTTGACTGTCACAGAGGCGCCATCGGGGAGCGACAGGATGTGCAGGGCAAGACCCATCGCGGTCGCGGAGAGACGCGGATGCTGGGCGAGGTGGTTGCCGATCACCGTGAACCGGTCGGTGTGACGGTGACGTACGTGGAGGACTCCGGCACGCGGAACGCCCTCGGGGAGCGCGGACATGCCAGCGCTAAACTGCGGATCAGCCATCGGGAAGCTCTTTCTTCCTGGGTGGTCAGGCCCTCGGCCAGGATTGCCGTCCTGTCGGGGGCCGTCTGTTTTCGGTTGTGGTGGTGCATGGGTCTTGGCGCTGCTGCGGCCGACCGTACCGCACCGATCCGACAATCCACTGCGCCATCACCCGTACGTGTGACGGGGGCAGTTGGGGGGGGTTGGTTGGGTAGTGGTTCTCTCCCGTTGCTTTAAAGGGAAGCGTGCCCCACCGGGACGCGGAATCTCGGGCCCCGGCGCCGAACTGCGCGAACGCGGGTGTACAGCACCAGCCTTGGCGGATTGCAGACGGCTCAATCCCGACGTACGGCCTCTATGAACGCGGTCCACGCCGCCCTTGGGAAGACCAGCGCGGGGCCGGTCTGGTTCTTGCTGTCACGGACGGGGACCACACCCCACACGCCCTCGGCGACTTCCAGGCAGTCGCCGCCCTGGCCGTTGCTGTACGTGCTCTTGCGCCACCGGGCTTCGGCCAGGTCGATTCGTGCAGCGCGCATCAGCTGTACTCCTCCATCACTGAACGGATTACGGCCAGGGACTCGTCCGGGGGTAGCGCCTTGGCCTGCAGCAGATCGTCCAAAGCATTTTCAGCCACCTCGTCCGGAGCCTCCAGCAGCTCCCCGGAGTGCGAACTCTCGGTGTAAGCCACATCCTGTCCGCGCTCAAAACTCAGCAGTGTCAATGATCCACCCATGACCGGGTGTTCCCCCTGACTGAAGGGAAGTACCTGAAGCACCACGTGCGGTGTCCGGGCCATGTGGAGCAAGTGGGCCAACTGCCCGCGCATGCCCGCCTGCCCACTCACGGGGCGGCGGATCACCGCCTCGTCCAGGATGCACCACAGCAGAGGGGGAGCACCGCCGCTGAGGATTACCTGCCGTTCCCTTCGGGCAGCGACCAGCCGCTCGATCTCGGCATCAGTGTCCCGCGGCCGACTGATACGCAGCAGGGCACGCGCGTACGCCTCGGTCTGAAGCAGGCCCGGCACAGCATGCCCCACGTACTTGAGCATTTTGATCGCCTTGGCCTCGTAGGTCACAAACTTCTGAACCCAGTCCGGGAACGGAGTCCGTCTGACGTGAATCCACAAGTCCACGAGATCGCCATCCGCACCCAGCAGCGCGTCCAGCTTCCTGCTGACGTCCTCCGGCGGGGTCTCGTTGCCCAGCTCGAACTGCGCGATCCGGCTGTGCGCAATGGGAATCCTGTCGCCCAGCTCGCGCTGCGACCATCCCGCACGGATCCGGAGCTTGCGCAGCTTCGAGCCGTACAACGCGGCGAGCGATGCGGACGGGTCGAGTTCTTTCGGCGCAGGCACTGTCGCTCCCGTTTTCGTTCCAGCACTCCGAAAACCGCTACCCCTGGTGACCGAAGCTCTACACACCGATGCTTTGAGGGAAAGGTACAGGCAGAGCGAAAGGCACGGCGGACATGGGAACTGCACATCGCAGCACGGCAGTTGCACAGCTACGCGACGCGGAATCGGCCCGGGACGAACTGCGTGAGGCGCTGACGGAGGCGGACGTCCTCCTGCCATCGCTGGGGCTCGACCCGGTTTCGCTCGCCAGCGACTATCTGCCACCGCTCGTGGAACTCGGACGGTGCAACCCGGATGTGGCCCGGCGACTGGCGGAGGTCCTGCGGCGGCGTGCCACATGACCAGTGGGCCCGAGCAACGAGAAGAGGAGACCGAGAAGGAGGAGAAGGCGGAGGAGAAATTCGCAGCACAGCGCCGCCATCGCCGCGAGGAACTGCTCGCCAGGGTCCGTGAGGCAAACAAGCGGAGCCGCTTCCGCCCCCGATAGCCCGAAAGTACGGCCGTTCCGGGCAGCCAACCATGCAGCTGACGGCGAGAGTTGCACGAGCGCGAGGGTTCGCAGAGGATGCGCGCCCCCGGCCACCCCGCCCGGAGGCCCCCCCGCTCTCCCCCGTTACTCTGCATCGTTCATCACAACAGGGGGAGGGCCTCATGGCCATACGTAAGGCGACCATCCAAGAACAGATCAACGCGGCCATCGCTCAGGCCAACCCGAGCGACCGCCCGCACGTCTCCATCCAGGCCATCGCGGGCCCGAACCCGGTACTGATGAGCTTGCTGGGCGTGATCGGCCAGTCGTTCCTCACGTATTACTTCGTCACCGTGACCGACCAGGCCGTCCTGATCCACAAGGCCAGCCGTATGAGCAACCGCCCGCATGAGATCGTCCACGCCCTCCAGCCGGCCGAGGCCATGAGTGCGGTCAGCCACATCAAGCGCGGCTGGCTGTGGAGCTCGTTCCGCCTCCAACTGCCGGGCCAGCCCAAGCCCACCAAGATGAACGTGCACCGCATCTGGCGCCCGGAGATGGACCACATGCTCGGCATGTTGACCGGCTACCAGCCGACACCGTGACTGCGCCCAGAACGGCCGCCCGCCTCCTGCGGACAGGCTGCTGCCTCCTCGGGACCGTCATCCTCGCGACCGGATGCGCGGACGGTAGTTCGGAAGGCAGGCACCGGCCGGCGACGAGCACATCCCCAGCGCCCCGGGAAACCAGCGTCGCGCAGTTGCGGGCGGCGGCAGTGAAGGCGCTGCCGCCGCCGGGTTCCGAGCGGCTGATCGAAAGCAACTGGCTTCGCGTCACCAAATCAGAGGTGCTCGTTCCGATCCCTGCCACCACCGCGAAGAGAGTGAAATTCGTCGTGGCCTGCGCAGGCGAAGGAAGTTTCGACGTGATGCGGACAACCAAGAGGCCACACGCGGGCGACATCCCCACGGTGGAATGCGGAGAGAAGCCGACAGAATTCAGCTTCCAGAGAGGAAACCTGACGGAGCTCACTCTGCAACCGTACGGAAAGACCTCGGCGGTGGCCGCCTACAGCTTCACCCGGCAACCGTAGCGAGGCGTCCCTGCCGCGGGTCAGCGGTTGACGGACTGGATCTCCTGAACATTCATGTCCTGCGTGGATTCGAAGGTCCCGTCCGGGAGATCCCCGTTCGCCCCGCCGGACCCCGTCCACGAGATCTGCCACGTCACCGACGCCTTCAACTGATACGGCTTGCCGTCGGTCGCCCGCAGATACGTGATGCCGCACGGGGGCGTCTTATCCGCGTCCCCCTTGCTGTACGGGGCGCCGATCGACTCATCCGCGTTGATCAGGCAATCGCCCGATGAAGGGGAGACCTGGGCATCCTCGGTACCCGGTTCCAGATGCAGGCTGACCGGCTTGGCCGTGGTTTCCGCCCACAATCCAGTACCAGGCAACACGGCGCGTACCTTGACCTGCTTGAACGTTCCCTTGTCCAGCCACACCCACGTAGGGAGATTTACTGTCGACTTCACGGCTGGCTTCAACTTGACATGCGTGTCCGGCACTCGGATCTTGTCGTATGCATAGGCCGCCAGGACATCCGGTGTCGGCGCATTCACATCGTCGGGGACAGTGCCAGCATCCTGCCAGAACATGATCTTACTGCAATCCCATGCCCTGATGTCCATCTCAAAACCCTTGCGGACGACGCTGCGCCAGAACATGCCTTTCTTGCCCAGGTTGTAGTTCTTGTAGCCTTCAGCCTCCTTACCCTTCATGTACTGGTCGACGAATAGACCCGCAGACCAGAAGAGCTTGGCATTGACCGCACCCAAGCCACCATCTGTCTTCAACCTGTCCACGCCGGATTTGAGCTGTTCTGGCGTCATAGCCGGTTCATACCAGCAGGTTGGAGGCACCCAGTTGGGATCCACAGGGGTGAGTTTCCCAGCAGAGGCCCCCGACACGGCGCCAGCGGTTGGCTTGACGACGATCTTCGACTGGGAGACGTTCGCCATCAGATCCTTGCCGCTGGCTCCACCACCGGAATGACCTGTGGGGCGCCCAGCTGACTCACCATTGTCATCACCAAAGGCAAAGGCCGAGCCAGGTGCGAGCAGAGTCGCCATCAACGCCGCTGTGGTCAGGCCAAGAACGGAACGGTTGCGCCTCATCACCCGCAACCGCCCTGCGTCGTCGTGACCGATGTGGTCTTCCAGATGCCCTCATTGGTCTTGGCCAATTTGGTTTGGTACAACACGTGCGCCTTGTCGGCCGGCGTGCTTGTGCCTTCCCCAGTCTTCCTGTTCTTCGTGGAACCCTTGCTCTCATCAACACAGTAGAAGAGCGTGCCCGATCCGTCCGGGCTGATACGGACTTGCGGATGGGACACCCGAGCTTCACCGACGAGCGTCAAGTCCTTGTCTGCGAAACCACTGATCCACTTCTTCTCCGTGCTCAGGGCACTGCCCAAGTTATAGAAGGCGGCGTACTTCGCTCGCGGATCGCCTTCGATGACTGCGGCGTAGGTCCCGCGGAGTCGCTCCTTGCCGTCATCCATGACCGCCTGGAGCTTCGGGTCGTTGTTCGTCCAGCCCTCGAATTCCACCTGGAAGTCGCTCGGGAACGTGATCACCGGACGCTTGGCCCCACTGGGCGCCGCCGATGTCGCATCGCCGGCCGGCGCCGACGCCTTCCCGCCTCCGTCAGCCCCCTTGATCTTGTCCGAGGTCGAGTCACTACCGCCCTCTGGGCCGCAGGCAGCCAGCAACAGGGCAGCGGACACGGTGAGCGCGGCTGTCACGAGCCGGGTCGGGCGGTTCACGCGAGGACTCCCAGAGGGGTGGAGGGTAAAGGCCGAGTAAGATCCCAACGCTATCCGTAACCGAGGGGTGACACCACCACGGGTGGCACGGTCCCGAGCGGGCGTGGTCGCAAACAAGCCGAAGTCCTGTGCTCCCGCGGCGGGAAGCCCATCGCGCCCTGGACGCAGCGAGATCACCAAAGCCACCCGCCGGACCGATCGCTCCACGAACCAAGCTGGTCAGCGACCTCAGCACTCCCTCAGGACAGTCGAAGCAGCAACGCCACGCCAGGAATGGAAGACCAGTTTCATCGTTCCAACACCCATGCGACGATTGGCCGTTGCGAATGGGGAGGGCATGGGAGACGACAGTAAAACCACAAAGGTGGACAACCCGGACCGAGAGCGCCTGATGGGCATCAAGAAGCAGCTCACAAAGGAGCGGGCCGACCTTGTAGGCGCGTTGAAGCGGGCGGCAGCAGACATCGGGAATGGTGGCCGGGACTCTAAAAAATCCTGGGTCGGCAAAAACGCCGACAAATGGCATAGCGACGTCACTGGCCGTCGCAAAACGGTACATACGCGAATCGACAAGGTGATCGCGGACATTCAGCGAGAACTCGACCGGATGCCGGAGAAGGTCACACCCGAGGAAGCCCAGGCAATGAATCGCAACAGGCACCTACCATGAGGGCATCTCGGCATTACCTGCACATCTGACACGGGGGAAGCAATCTCGCATGGCCAGGACAAATGAGGGTACCCAGAGTGTCTTCTCCGGAATAGATCCGGGCCCCTCAAGGCAACAATCGATTCCATACAGCGGGATCAGGAGAACCTCTCGAACCGGGCGTCCTACTACAAGTCGCAGCTCGCCTACTACGGCCTGGGGACGAAGGACCTCTCCGATGTCGTACACGTAGCGAACTGGGCCAGGGACGAACTCCCCCTGTTGAAGCAGCGTTACCACTTGAGCATGAACACGGACAACGAACCCTATCCCCACTTCAACGGAATGGTCCAGATATCCGAGTCGCAGGTCTCGCGAGCCGCTATCGCGGCGGCAGCGAGAGAAGCCAAGCGCGGCGCGGAGCTCGCCAAAAAGGACCCCAAGGATCTGTCTCCCGCAGAGTTCGATGAACTGAACGCTATCCTCGCGTTGAACAACGACCAGTACCCGTTCGCAGAGAAGTTCGCAGCGGCCCTCGGACCGAAGGGGACGCTGCAGTTCTGGGAGAAAATGAGCGGGCTCAGTGATGCCCCCGCATACCGCCCGGATTTTGAGCGCAAGCGCGATCTCGACGAGCTACAGAAGAACCTCAGCCTTACCATCGCCCAGGCCACGAACTCCGACACCCCGACCATGAAGGCCTGGAAGAAGGAAATGGTCGAGATCGGCGACAAACCGATCAGGGAGCCAGGCCCCCCTCCGCATGGAGATTCCGGCGGCCCCCATGGGTTCCTCGTCATGAGCAACCTGATGCGCTACGGGGACTACGACGACAAGTTCCTCACTGACTACGGGAAGGCTCTCATCACGGAGGACAAACGGGTGCTGGAAAAGTCCAAGCAGCTCCGCGGCTCGGGCTGGGGCGGAGGAGGCATCGGAGAGGGCACGCTCAACCAACTGGGGAACGACCAGGGCTACGATCCGATGACCGGGTACATGAAGGCACTCTCCAACAGCCCGGCTGCGGCTACCAAGTTCTTCACTGCCAAGCACAAGGGAAGCGACGGAAAACCCGAGTCCGACTTCACGTACCTCTTCGAGAACCGTAAGTGGCCAAATGACAGCCAACCTGGCAAGGAGAGCGTGACCGGCCGCAACTCGATGGCATGGGCAATCGAAGCAGCCACCACCGGCCACCGCCCTGGCGAACAGGCCACCGCCGACGACGTGAAGCACTCCAAGGCGCAGGCCGGCCTGTTCTCGGATCTCGTCAAGTCGGTTTCAGCAGACTCGGATCGCCTACGCAAGTACCCGTTCATGTCGGACAGCTTCGCCGACGCGGCTGCGGAGTACATGCCGGATCTGCACCGCAGCTTGAGCTCTGACATCGAAAATGGCGACCAGCTGTTCCCCACTCCTGGCGATACCGCCAAAATCGATAAATACGATGCCGCTCGATTTCTGCACACAGTAGCCCGCAACAAAGAGGGCTACGACACACTTAATGTCTCCCAGCATGTCTACGCCGCCGCTCTGACGGAGCAGCATGTGAAGCACCCCGACGCCTATCCAGAAAGCACCCAGAATACTGTCAACTCCATTTCCTACGAAACCGGCCTCTTCCAAGGCGTCATCGGAGAGGCCCGGCTGTCCCAGGCCAACAAAAATGATGCTGACGCGTCCACACGAGGCGATGCGTGGAAGGGACAAGCGAGCACGTGGGGCGGTTCCGTCGTCGGCAGCGTGACGACCCTCGCGACAGCACCATTCACCGGACCAGTAGGCGTCGTAGCCGGCGGCCTTGCCGGAGTAGCCTCGGGCAAGGTGTTCGACGGCCTCATCAATGGGTTCGGCGACGACGGCGGGACAGAAGCCAAGCAGCAGGTCTACAAGAACGTGAAAGAGCTGGATGACGTGGAACACTCAACAATCGTGACCGCCCAGGAAGCGGCAAAGGATGCCACAGGCTCCGAAAACTCCGAGTCACAGGCTGGAGACCAGGCGGGCCAAGGCTTTCGCGATGCCCACAGTCTGATCCACCAGACCGAAGCAGACGGTTCTACAAACTAGTTCGAGAGCGATCAGGTGACCTACTGTGACTCAACCACGCAACCACAAGCCTCTCGTCTACGGCTCCGCTGCGACCATTGCCGCTGCCGCCATCGGCCTCCTTCTGGCCTACCTTCTCGGAGCATTCGACGGGGCGCGCGGCCATATACAAGCTGCCGATGTCTGCAGCAATACACACAATGATCAAGCTGTGGCCGATCTTCTTAACTCCACTCTCCCAAGGGCCAGTCACTACGACTTCAGCACGACATCGTCCCCCAGTGCGAACCACCGCTACAGCATCAGCTGCACAGTGCACGGCGATGACAACAAAGAACTCCTTCTGGAAACCGCCAAAATTGGCTACGAGAGGCCTTGGCGTAAGTGGGCAGCCGAAGAGGTGCCGCCAACCTCTGGGGGTAAGATCACCCACTTCAACGCAGGCATCAAGGGCGTATCAGCCCCGACTCTGGCAGTGATAGATGTCCCCTGCTACGCCCACCAGGGGGCAACCGGAACTCCGTACAACCTGACTGTCATCGCTATGGCCCTCAAACCCATGCAAGGCTCAGACAACCAAATCCGCCAGAACTTCGTTGACCTGGCCCTCGACTTCGCCAAGGCCTCCCACAAAGACGCCAAATGCGACCGCCCCTCAGTGCTCCCCGCCAAGGCGACTGCCCCAAGCTTGTGAAGGCTCCGTATCACCACACCGGACTCAGCACCGGACCGCTCGGCTCGGCCGGTAGCAGCCAGAAAGGCTGGCCGGAAGCGGGGCGTGACACCCTGGGCATTGCCGCAGAGCACACCAGAACCGGCTCCGCGATCCGACTTGGTTCAGCCTGATCCAACCCCCCAGGAGATCCTGAGCAAATCCGTCACCGCCGCTGAGTACAGAAGCTCATGTTCTCGGACCAGTGGTGGGGTTGAGTGACCGTATGTCCGATACCAACGCCAAGCAGAACGCCCGCTCCAAACCGGCGTGGATCGCGCCGCTGGTCTCTACGTTCGTCACACTGCCGTGTGGCCTGGTCGCCTTCACCGTGGCCGCGCTGTCCGGCATGGCCTGCGACTCCTGCAGTGAAGCTGAACTCAACCGGTTCAGCCCCAGCTACTCCACCGGCTTCGACGTATTCATTTTCGGGCTCCTGCTCCCTCTGGGCTTTCTGCTCGCGAGCTGGTCCCTGCCGCGGCAGCAGCGCAACAACGACCGCCGACTGCTCCTCGCCCTGGCCGCCCCCGTTTCCCTGCTCCTTGTCTTCCTGCTGTTCCGTGGACTGGTCGACTGGCCCTGAATCCCGCTTCTGGCGCGGCACCCTCACTGCAGCCCGGACCACAAAAAAAGCTCATGCCCCACCGGAAAATTCCGGCAGGGCATGAGCCACACATGGGGTGGTGGAGATGGCGGGAATCGAACCCGCGTCCAACGGTGCAGAACCAGGGCTTCTCCGAGCGCAGTTCGCTGCGATTTTCTCGGCCCCGGAGATCTCGCGAACAAGTCTCCGACAGGCCCAGTCACTGTTTGATTTCCCACCGATCCCCGTGACCGGGACCGGTGGTTTAGTTCCCTAGCTTATGCCAGGATCCGGGTCGGGAACTTCCCCGGGCTGACACCCATTTAGGGTCCTTCAGTCACTGCTTATTAGGCAGCGAGGGCGAAGGACTGGGAATCGCGCTTAGAATTGGCGATTATTTTTTGCGACATATGGTTTACGAGATCATTGCCGCTTCCTCGGCTCGCTTCACCTGCTTCAACAGCCGCTGTCGAAACCGATCATCCCCATGTTGTTTTTTCAAGGTGGTACCGCGCCCCGTGGGGTGCAGTGCCATCGTACGTGACCAACGCACGACGGTGCCACTGTATTCCCCCGTGGCACGTCGGTCAGGCGCGCTGCTTCCTGCGGACCGCCGAGATCGCGCGGTCCGTCTCGCGGCGATCCTGCTTCTCGCGCAGGGTCTGCCGCTTGTCGTACTCCTTCTTGCCCTTGGCCAGCGCGATCTCGACCTTGGCCCGGCCGTCCTTGAAGTACAGCGCCAGGGGCACGATCGTGTGGCCCGACTCCTGTGCCTTCGACTCCAGCTTGTCGATCTCCATGCGGTGCATCAGCAGCTTCCGCTTCCGGCGCGCGCTGTGGTTGGTCCAGGTGCCCTGGGTGTACTCCGGGACGTGGACGTTGTGCAGCCACGCCTCGTGGTTGTCGATCTGGACGAAGCCGTCGACCAGGGACGCCCGGCCCATCCTCAGCGACTTCACCTCGGTCCCCGTCAGGACAAGCCCGCACTCGTACGTGTCGAGGATGAGGTAGTCGTGCCGTGCCTTTTTGTGCTGGGCGATCATTTTCCGCCCGGTTTCCTTAGCCATAGTGCGTCCATTTTCGCACTAAGCCCCTCCCCCGAGGCCACTCAATACTGTCTCGGCCCGCGACTCGGCCCTCTCGCCCGCCGTCACGTCCGGTGTGATGCCCCGCCCGTCGACGCTGCGGCCCGCAGGAGTGCGGTAATGGCCGACGGTGAGTTCCGCCACGGATCCGCCGGGCAGCGCGCTCGGCATCTGCACCGAGCCCTTGCCGAAGGTGGGGGAACCGACCGTAATCGCCCGGCCACGGTCCTGGAGGGCCCCCGTGAGCAGCTCCGCCGCGCTCATCGTGCCGCCGTCGATCAGGACGACCAGCGGGCGGTCCGTGTCACCGCCCCGCTGCGCGTAGAGGGCGCGCTGTGCGCCGTGCACGTCGTACGTGGCGACCAGGCCGCCGTCCAGCAGCGCGGAGGCCGCCGTGGTGGCCTCCGCGACCAGGCCGCCGCTGTTGCCCCGGAGGTCCAGCAGGATGCCGCCGCCCGCCGGAGCGGTCCGGACGGCCTCGCCCACCCGGGCGCCTGAGCCCTTGGTGAAGGCGGTGACCTTGATCAGCGTCGCCCGTCCCGGCAGTCGCGCCACGGTGACCGGGTTCGTGGTGAGCCTGGCTCGGCGCAGGGTCCTCGTCACGGTGTCGCCGCCGCGCCGTACCCCGACGACCACCGGCGTACCCGGGACGGACGCGGTGTCGCCGCCCCGCAGCTGCGAGACGACGTCGGTCACCGGGCGAGTGCCGACCTGGCGGCCGTCGATCGTACGGAGCAGGTCGCCGGCCCGGAGACCGGCCCGTGCAGCCGGGCCGCCCGGCTGGACCCGGGCCACCTCGATCCGGCCGTCGCGGGCGCGCCTGGCCCACAGCCCGACGCCGGTGTACTCGCCGTCGAGCGCGTCCGCGAACTGCTCGTAGTCGGTCCGGTCGTAGACGGCGCCCCAGCGGTCGCCACTGCGGCTGACTATCCCCTCGGCGGCCTTCGTACCGGACTTGCCGTCGGCGTCCGCGTCCGATGCCGCCCTGGCGAGTTCCGCGCCGTCGACGGTGGACGCGGCACTGCGGGTTCGCGCCGGCCGGGGTGTCCGCTCGTCTCCCGGCAGGGAGTTGGTGGCCGCCGCCGTGGCGAGAACGCTCACGAAGACCAAAGTCAGAGCCGCCCCGCGGCGAAGGCTGCGGGGCGGCGCAACGAATTCCGGGCCTGACATGGCGACCACTGTAGACCGACGCCCTTGCGCCGTAGGGGGCGTTCAGCCCACGGCGCACGGGGCGTGTCTCACACCTTCAGGTACTTGCGCAACGCGAAGAGCGCGGCGAGCGCGGGCATCAGCAGCCCAATCGCCAGTACCAGCGGCAGTTTCGACAGGACGGCGTCCCAGCCGATGAAGTCGATCAGGTTCAGCTTCTCGTGCAGGGCGAGTCCGTGGTCGATCAGGAAGTAGCGGCCGACGAGCAGCATCCCGCAGGCCACAAGTCCGCCCAGCAGACCGGCGAACGCGGCCTCCATGATGAACGGCATCTGGATGTAGAAGCTGGACGCGCCCACCAGGCGCATGATCCCGGTTTCGCGTCTGCGGCTGAACGCCGATACGCGCACGGTGTTCACGATCAGCATCAGCGCGATCACCAGCATCAGGGCCATCACGCAGAGCGCGGCCACGTTCATCCCGTTGAGGAGCGCGAAGAGGTTCTCCAGGATGCCGCGCTGGTCCTGGACGGTCATGACGCCGTCCCGGCCGGCGAACGCGGTGGCGATCACCTTGTACTTGGTGGGGTCCTTGAGCTTGACGCGGAACGACGACTGGAGCTGGTCCGGCGTGATGGAGCCCGTCATCGGGGCGCCCTTGAACTCCTGCTGGTAGTGCTTGTACGCCTCGTCGGTGCTCTCGTAACTCACCTTCTGGACAAGGTCGGTCATCTTGTTCAGATCGGTCTCGATCGACTTCTTCTGCTCCTCGGTCACCGGACCCTTGGCGCACTTCGGGGTGGATTCCACATCACCCTTGGAGCAGAGGAAGATCGAGACGTTGACCTTGTCGTACCAGTAGCCCTTCATCGTGTTCACCTGGTCGCGCATGAGCAGCGAGCCACCGAACAGGGCGAGGGACAGGGCGACGGAGACGATGACCGCGAAGGTCATCGTGAGATTGCGGCGGAGACCCACGCCGATCTCCGACAGGACGAACTGGGCGCGCATGGCGTCCTTTCAGTGCTGGTAGCCGTAGACGCCGCGCGACTGGTCGCGTACGAGACGGCCCTTCTCAAGTTCAATGACGCGCTTGCGCATCTGGTCGACGATCTGCTGGTCGTGGGTGGCCATCACCACAGTGGTTCCGGTCCGGTTGATCCGGTCCAGCAGCTTCATGATGCCGACGGAGGTCTGCGGGTCGAGGTTGCCGGTCGGCTCGTCGGCGATCAGCAGCATGGGACGGTTGACGAAGGCCCGCGCGATGGCGACGCGCTGCTGCTCACCACCGGAGAGCTCACCGGGCATCCGGTCCTCCTTGCCGCCGAGGCCCACCAGATCGAGGACCTGGGGCACGGCCTTGCGGATCTCACCGCGCGGCTTGCCGATGACCTCCTGCGCGAACGCGACGTTCTCCGCGACGGTCTTGTTGGGCAGCAGCCGGAAGTCCTGGAAGACGGTGCCGAGCTGGCGGCGCATCTGCGGCACCTTCCAGTTCGACAGGCGCGCGAGGTCCTTGCCGAGTACGTGCACCATGCCGTGGCTGGTGCGCTCCTCGCGCAGGACGAGCCTCAGGAAGGTCGACTTGCCCGAACCGGATGAACCCACCAGGAAGACGAACTCCCCCTTCTCGATCTCAAGGGAGACATCCCGCAGGGCGGGGCGGTTCTGCTTGGGGTAGGTCTTGGAGACGTTGTCGAATCGGATCACGAGTGCACCACGTCGGCCGGGAATAGGTGAGCGTGACATTACGCGAAGCCGCAGTGCGCCCGCATGCAGCATCCGTCGATGCGTGGTATGTCCGCGTTGAGCCCTGGTACGGACCGGGTGGAATCCGGCGGGGCGCGCCGAAACGCGCGGGAGCTGGCAGAGTGGTAAGGGGAACAGTTGCGGTTCGCCGGGCGTTGTCGGGAGTGACAGCGCGTGGAACGGCTCCGCCGCATGGGAGGAGTGCGCATGACCTACGACCGATTGGTGTGCGCCAATTGCGCGTCCCCTGTCAGCGAGGGCCGCTGCCGGGTCTGCCGGGCCAGCAGAGAGCGTCTTCAGCAGGAAGAGGGCTCCTTCGGCGGACTGAGCCCGCTGGTGCTGGTGAGCGTGCTGATAGTGCTGTTGGCCGCGCTGGCCCTGCTGGCGCAGCAGACCGTCTGACAGCACCGTCCATCGATTCAGCGTCCGACAGTCAGCATGGGGGAAGGGCCCCGGGTTCCGATCGGAACCCGGGGCCCTTCCTCGTACCTGCTGAACCCTCACCCTCAGGCGAGGTTCCCGCCGCGGCCGGCGAGACGCGGCAGCATACGGAAGCCGATGCCACCGGCGATCATCGTCGCGGCACCGATGATCAGGAACGTGGTCTCACCCGCACCGGTCTCGGCGAGCTCCTGCTTGGGCTTGCCCTGCTCAACCGGCTGGGAGCCGACGTTGTCGGGCTGGGTGATGGTGCCGGCGGAACCGCCGGTCGTGGACGAACCGCCGGTCGTGGACGAACCGCCGCCCGTGGTGGACGAGTGGGAACCGCCGGTGGAACCGGAGGTGCCGCCGTTGTCGCCACCACCGCTCGTGTGACCACCAGTTGAGCCGGACGTGCCGCCGGACTGGTCACCACTGGTGCCGCCGGACTGGTCACCACTGGTGCCGCCGGACTGGTCACCGCTCGTACCACCCGACTGGTCACCACTGGTGCCGCCGGACTGGTCACCGCTCGTACCACCCGACTGGTCACCACTGGTGCCGCCGGACTGGTCACCGCTCGTACCACCCGACTGGTCACCACTGGTGCCGCCGGACTGGTCACCGCTCGTACCACCCGACTGGTCACCACTGGTGCCGCCGGACTGATCACCGCTCGTACCACCCGACTGGTCACCACTGGTGCCGCCGGACTGGTCACCGCTCGTACCACCGGACTGGTCACCGCTCGTACCACCCGACTGGTCACCGCTCGAACCACCGGGCGTGCAGGTCGGGTCAAGCGGGGAGCACGGGTCGCCAGTCGAGCCGCCGTCGTCGTCCCCCGCCTGGATCGACAGGCCGCTGCCGCCGGGAAGAGAAACATTAATGCCCGCGGCCTGTGCCGCGCCCGCGGCGGTCAGCGAGGCGCCTGCGGCGATCACTGCGCCTGCAGCTATGCGCGCTACGCGAATCCGCGTCTTCTTGGTCATCTGGCTGCTACCCCCAGTAGCTCATTGTCAATGGTGCAGCGCACGGGGCAGGCAGGCCGTAGGGATCATGTGGTCCGTCCCCCCGATCACACGCGCCCCAGAATTACGCATGCAGCGTGTCACTTTTCCCACTTTTAAGAACCGCGTCAAGGCCGTTGCGAGCGCAATGCCTGAATTGCAATGACTTGCCCGGCGTACGGGAATACGACTGTGACGCAGTAGAGGAACTGCCGCCCCCAGGACGGCAGTTCCTCTACTGACTAAGTCGATAAACCGAGATGAAGCGCTGGTTCGACGCCCGAAAGGCGATCTACTTCTCCTGCTGCTTGCGCCAGCGAATTCCGGCTTCCAGGAAGCCGTCGATCTCGCCGTCGAGCACCGACTGCGGGTTGCCGACTTCGTACTCCGTACGCAGGTCCTTGACCATCTGGTACGGGTGCAGGACGTACGAACGCATCTGGTTCCCCCAGGAGTTGCCGCCGTCGCCCTTGAGCGAGTCCATCAGCGCCTGCTCCTCCTGGCGGCGGCGCTCAAGGAGCTTCGCCTGCAGCACGTTCATCGCGCTGGCCTTGTTCTGGATCTGCGAGCGCTCGTTCTGGCAGGAGACGACGATGCCGGTGGGGATGTGCGTCAGCCGGACCGCCGAGTCCGTGGTGTTGACGCCCTGGCCGCCGGGGCCCGACGCACGGTAGACGTCCACGCGCAGCTCGGTCTCGTCGATCTCGATGTGGTCGGTCTTCTCCACCACCGGAAGCACCTCGACACCCGCGAAGGAGGTCTGACGGCGTCCCTGGTTGTCGAAGGGCGAGATACGGACCAGCCGGTGGGTGCCCTGCTCGACGGAGAGCGTGCCGTACGCGTACGGCGCCTTCACCACGAAGGTGGTCGACTTGATGCCGGCCTCCTCCGCGTACGACGTCTCGTAGACCTCGGTGCCGTAGCCGTGCCGCTCGGACCAGCGGAGGTACATGCGCTGGAGCTGTTCGGCGAAGTCGGCCGCGTCGACGCCGCCGGCCTCCGCGCGGATGTTGACGAGCGCCTCACGGGCGTCGTACTCACCGGAGAGGAGGGTGCGGACCTCCATCTCTTCGAGCGCCTTGCGCACGGCGAGCAGCTCCGACTCGGCCTCGGCGAGGGTGTCGGCGTCGTCCTCGGCCTCGGCGAGCTCGAAGAGCACAGCCAGGTCGTCGATCCGCCCGCGCAGCGTCGCCGTCTTGCGGACCTCGGCCTGCAGGTGCGACAGCTTGCTGGTGACCTTCTGGGCCTCTTCCGGGTCGTCCCACAGGGACGGCGCCGCGGCCTGGTCCTCAAGCACGGCGATATCGGCCCTCAGCTTGTCGAGGTCCAGGACGGCCTCGATCGACCCCATGGTCGAGGAGAGGGACTTCAGCTCTTCGGATACATCGACGACTGCCACGCCACCAGCGTAACGGCTTGGCGAGGGGGCAGGCCCCGGCCCTTCCGATCGGGTCGGGAGGACGGGGCCGGGCGGAGCGCCGGGCGGGCCGGACGGGCCCGCCGTACCCCTACGGTCCGGACGGCGCCGACCGGTGGCTGTCCTGCGGGGCCGGTCCGCCGCCGTCGCCCGACGACGTGGCCAGCCAGCCGCCGACGCCCACCACGATGGCGACGCCCAGCGCGGCGGCGCCCAGCTTGATACGGCGTCTGCGCACCACCTCGGCCGTGGAGCGGTGGCGGGCGGAGCCAGGTCTGCTCGGGGAGCGGGGAGCGCGGGCCGTGCCCAGCGGGCCGCCCGCCAGCTCGTCGGGGCCCGGAACGCGCATGCTCGTGTGGGTGTCGCGGTTGGAGTCGGCCGAGGAGCCGGGGACGAGCGGGACCGCGCCGCGGCGGCGGGTCCCGGTGGGCGTGACCGGTTCGTAGGAGGTCTCCTCGTACGACTGCTCCCCCGGCTCCGATTCGTCGGGCTCGTCCACGTCGAGCGGCGGGATGCCCGCGAGATGCGGGAGCTGTTCGCGCAGCCGCTCGCCGAGCTCCGACGCGCGCAGCCGGGAGGCGGGGGCCTTCGCCAGGCACTGGACCAGCAGCTGCCAGAGGTCGTCCGGGATGCCGGGGAGCGGTACGACGGTCTCGGTGACATGGCGGCGCAGGACCGCGCCCGGATGTCCGCCGCCGAAGGGTGTGAAGCCCGCGAGGAGCTCGTAGAGGACCGTCGCCAGCGCGTAGATGTCGACGGACGCGCGCGGCGGCAGGCCCTCGATGATCTCGGGGGCGAGGTAGTCGGGCGTACCGATGATCTTCGACGCCTGCGGGCGGCCGGGGCCTGCCGGGCCCGCGGGCAGGGCCCGGCGCGGGGCGTCGATCAGCTTGGCGACGCCGAAGTCCGTGAGCAGCGCCGGGTGGGAGCCGCCCGGGCCGAGCGGGCCCTGCATGTCCAGGAGGATGTTCTCGGGCTTGACGTCGCGGTGCACGACGCCCGCGGAGTGCGCGGCGGCGAGGCCGTCCGCGATGTCCGCGACGATGGCCACGGCGGCCTCGGGGCTGAGGCGGCGCTCGCGGTCGAGCCTGGTGCGCAGATCGGTGCCGCGGACCAGGTCCATCACGAGGGCGAGGTCGTTGCCGTCCACGACGAGGTCGCGTACGGAGACGACGTGCGGATGGTCGAGGCCGAGCAGCGCGGTGCGCTCCTGTACGAAGCGGCCGACGAGCTCCTGGTCGGCGGCGAGGTCCTCACGCAGCAGCTTGACGGCGACGGGCCCCGACGGGCCCTCGCCCAGCCACACCGTGCCGGCGCTCCCGCGCCCCAGGATCTGGTGCGCGGTGTACCGGCTGCCGATCTTCCGTGCCAAGACTGCTCCCTCAGCGGCTGGGCGCTGTGCCGTGCCCGGGGGCGCGTCCCTGGACAGGCGCAGGGTTCCGGGCGGTCCCCGGCCCCCAAAATACGCGGGCGTCGGGGTGTTCAGTGCCCCGGATGGCAGGAACCCTCACTTCTGCGGGGGTAATTCATTGCGCAGAAGTCGACATGTATACAGACCGGCTGCCGGGGCCGGGGCTCCCCCGTCAGTTTCCGCTTCCCCCGGATCCGCTTCCGCTTCCGCCGAGGCCCTGGACGAAGTCCTTGACCGAGTTGAAGCCGGAGGAGATCTCCGAGATGAAGCTCCTGGAGGTGCCGATCCACTCCTGCAGCGGGGTCAGCTCCCAGATCAGCCAGGAACCGACGAAGAGGATCACGACCATAACGAGGCAGCCCTTGAGGCAGCCGAGGCCGGGGATCTTCACCGGGTTGGCGCTGCGCCGCCTCGGCTCCCGGGGCTCGCGCGCGGCGGGCGCCTGGGGCTGCTGCGGGGGCGCGTACTGCTGCTGCGGGCGCTGCTGGGGCCGGCGCTGCGGTGAGTACTGCTGGGGCTGCTGCTGGGGCGCGTACTGCTGCGGCTGCTGCTGCGGTGGGTACTGCCGCGGCTGCTGGGGCCGCTGCGGCCGGTGGCGCAGGGGGTCCTGCTCCGGCGCCAGGTACTGCACCTGGGTCTGCTCATTGCGGTCGCGGGCCGCGCTGAGCTGGCTCTGCCAGGGGTGCGGCTGCTCGGGCGCCCGGCCGGGCACGGGGGGAAGCACAGCGGTCGGGTCCGCGGCGCCGGGGCCGGGACGGCCGTCCGGACCAGGAGCGCCGGTGCTCGGCAGCACGCTGGTGCGCGCGCTGGGGTCGTACGCCCCCGCGTTGTTCGGCAGGACCTGGGTGGGGTCGGCGGCGCCGGGCGTCCCGGGGACCTCGGCGGGCGCGGGGTCCGGTGCGAGCAGCGCGGCCACCCCGAGGGCGGCGGCGACCTGCGCGGGCGTGGCGTGGACGCCGATCCCGTCGGCGGCGGTGCGCAGCCCGCGGGCCAGGTTCTCGGCACTGGGGCGGCGGTCCGGGTCCTTGCTGAGGCAGCGCTCTATGACCGTCCAGAGCGCCTCGGGGACGGTGGTGGGCCTGCGCGGTTCCTCGCTGAGGTGCCGCTGGAGGACTTCCAGGGCCGTGCCGCCCGCGAACGGGGGCCGCCCGGTGACCAGTTCGTACAGCAGGATGCCCGCGCCGTAGATGTCGACCGCTGAGGTCTGCGGGCGGCCCTCGGCGGACTCCGGTGCGACATAGGCGGGCGTGCCGACGAACTCGTGGGTACGGGTCAGGCCCGGCGAGTCCGCGAGGCGGGCGATGCCGAAGTCGGTGAGCATCGGGTGCATCTGGCCGTCGGCGTCCTGCTTGACCAGCACGTTCGCCGGCTTCAGGTCGCGGTGGACGACGCCGTCGGCATGGCTGGCGGCGAGTGCGTCGGCGATCTGGGCGGTGAGCAGCGCGGCGGCGACCGGGCTGAAGGGGCCGTTGTCCCGGAGGTAGTGGTGCAGGTCCGGGCCGTCGACCAGGTCCATGACGAGCGCGAGGAGATCGCCCTCGACGACGAGGTCCCGGGTCCGCACGATGTTGGGGTGGGTCAGCCGCAGCAGGACGGAGCGCTCCCGCAGGAACCGCATCACCACGTCCGGGTCCTCGGCCAGCTCTTCCTTGAGGACCTTGATCGCCACGGTCTCGCCGGGCTGACCCGCGACGGCCGCCTCGGCGCCCGCGGTCTCGCGCTGGCTAGCACGCCAGACGGTGCCCGTGGCGCCGCGTCCCAGCGGCTCCTCGAGCAGGTACTTGCTGCCTACGGGCCGCACGTCATGCGCTCCCTGTGATCGTCGTCCCTTGCCTGGTCCACCGGCCCCCCGTCCGGATGTCCGCCCCACTCTAGTGCCGCCCGCGGGGGCACTGGCCGACGATCTTCCGGAGCGGCTTTCCCTATGTGCGGCCGGTGTGACGGCCCGTGCCCGGGATCAGGTTCCGGCCGGCCGGCCGCCGACTGTGTTCCAGCCAGGGGCCAGTCGTGTTCCAGCTGTGTTCGAAGGGAAGACGCGAACACCGACCCGTTGGTTGCCACGGCACGCCTGCCGACACCTCCTGGCAGGTCAGGTGCGATCCCAACCAGGCACTTTTACGTCCAGAGCCGACCATTCAAGATCACTTAGCGGTGACCCCCGGGCGTGTTGTCAGTGGCAGATGCGAGGATGCCTTCAGCACGGAGTTGTGGGGTCGGGAGTCCCGTGAAGCCGTGCCGACCTGCCGGGTGGGGGAGATCACAGGGCGGCTCCTGCCAGGCACCCTCCGCAGAAGGGACCGCTGACGGCTATGCAGATCCGGCTGACCGTCCTCGCGCCGCCTGGCGGCCGCTCCGCATCCGAGGCGCGCTCCTGCGACGTGCTCGTCACCGCACCCGCCGGGGCCGCGCTGGCCACGGTCGCGTCCGGCCTCGCCACGGCGGCCGCGGGTCCGGAGGGCACGGGGTCCGGGAGCGTGGTGCTGTACGCGGGCGGGCACCGCCTCGACCTGCAGCGCTCCCCGCTTGGCGAGCCCCCGCTGGTGGACGGAGCGGTGCTCTCGCTCCAGGTTCCCGCCGAGGAGGACGACCGGGGCGACGGATCGGCGACCCAGCTCCATGTGGTCGCCGGACCGGACGCGGGCGGTGTCCATCTGCTGCACGGCGGCCGGATCCGTATCGGCCGCTCCGCCGAAGCGGACGTCCCGCTGGACGACCCGGACGTCTCACGGATGCACTGCACGGTGACGGTGGAGCAGGACGGCCGGGTGACGGTCGCCGATCTCGGCTCGACGAACGGCACGACTCTTGACGGTTCCGGTGTCGGCGATGCCCCGGTCCGTATGACGCCCGGGTCCCTGCTCCGGGTCGGCGAGTCGGCGCTGCGGATCACCACGGCGACCGGCGGCGCGCAGGGCGGCATGCAAGGCCAAGTGCTTGCGGCGGTCCCGGACGGCGAGGGCCATCTGCGGGTGGCCCGCGGCGCCGACCCGGACGCCGCTCCGGGGATCTCGGCCGGTTCCCGTACCGGTCCCGGTTCCGGCTTCATCGCTGGTACGTCACCGGGGGCGGGCGCCGGTGCGGCGGATCACGGGGCGGGCGAGCCCCGTTACGCCTCCGTGCCAGCTCAGGCCACCGGGTCCGCCGGGGCCCGCCCGGCCGGTGCCGTTCCCGGGACGCGCCCGGCCCCGGCTGTCGCCACCGAGGCCCGGATACCCGAGCAGGGCGGCAGCCCTGACGGCGGCCCGAGCGCCGGATCCGGCGGCGGACCGAGCTCGCGGCGCGTCAGCGCGGTCGGGGCCCAGCGGCCGCACGACCCCTACAGCAATCTGTACGACGAGGCCGCAGCGGCCTACGCCCAGGACCCCGGGTTCACTTCACGCGGCCGCCAGGGCACGCCCCCGCGCGGCACCAGGCTGCGGTCCGACCGGGGCACGGAGACCCGGGGCACGGAGACCCACGAACGGACACCGGACGGCGTCGGCACCGGCCGTACCCGTAGCAACGCCGACGACGGCAGCGGCGTGGACGGCGCCCCCGCCCCCCGTTACAGCGCCGATGCCGCCTCCGAGACGGACGACAACGCCCGCAGACGCGGCGGTATAGGGGCCTGGGCGAGGCGGCTCGCGGGCAGCCGGCCCGACGCCGTACGCGACAGGCCGGCGGAGCAGTACACCGATCCGTCCGAAACACCGCCGGTCCCGGCTGCCGGGACCCCCGGCGCGGACATCTGGCCCGATCCGGCCGCTCTGCTGCTCACCGCGCTGGGACCGGGGCCCCGGCTCTGGGAGCGCGGCCCCGGCCACCGTGAGGCGCTCGTCATCCGGCTCGGCACCGCCGACCGGCCCGGCCCGGGCGGGGCAGGCGTGGTGCCCGCGGTGCCGGTGACGGTCTCGCTGCGCGAGGCCGGCTCGCTCGGGCTCGCGGGCCCCCGCGAGCGGCTGGCCGGTCTGGCCCGTTCGGCGGTCGCCCAGCTCGCCGCGCTGCACCCGCCGACCGACCTGGAGATCGTGCTGGTCAGTACGGACCGGGCCCGCCCGCTGGAAGCACGCAGGTCCGACTGGGGCTGGCTCGGCTGGCTGCCGCACGTGCGGCCCGCGCACGGCCAGGACTGCCGGCTCCTGCTGGCGTACGACAGGGACCAGGCGACCTCCCGCACCGCCGAGCTGGTGCGGCGGCTGGACGACAGTCCGCTCGGCACCAGCTGGGCCTCTGCCGACCCGGGGGCGGTCTCGGCGGCGGCCGGGCGGTACGACGGCCCCGCCACCCTGCTGATCGTGGACGGCGACCCCGGATCGGCCGCCCTGCGCGAGACCACCGCGCGGCTGGCATCGGCGGGCGCCGCCTGCGGGGTCCACGTCCTCTGTCTCGCCGAGACGGCTGCGGCCTCGCCCGCATCGCCGCTCGAAGCGACCTACGAGGCGGCCTGCGCCGCCTCGCTCGCCTTCCGCGAGTGCGGCGCCGCCGCCCTGCTGAGCGGCGATGTGGCCACCTCGCTGCGGTTGCTGCGCACCGCGCGCGGAATTCATCCGGCGGCCGGCGGGCAGTCCGCGAGCCGTGGCACGTTCGCCGTGGTCGACGCGGTGTCGGCGGCCTGGGCCGAGCGGTTCGGCCGGGCGCTCGCACCGCTGCGAGCCGACGCCTCGGCGACCGGCACCCCCACCCGGCAGGCCGCGGCGCTGCCCGCGTCGTCCCGGCTGCTCGACGAGCTGGGGCTCGCCCGTGCCACCCCCGCCTCGCTGATGGCCCGCTGGGCGGCGGCGGCCGAGACGACCGCGGTGCTCGGCGCGGGCCCTCGCGGCCCCGTCACCGTGGACCTGGCGACCGAGGGTCCGCATCTGCTGGTCGAGGGCCCGGCGGGCAGCGGTCGTACGGAGCTGCTGCGCGCCGCGGCGGCCTCGCTGGCGGCAGCAGCCCGGCCGGACCGGCTCGGACTGATCCTGGTCGACGGTGCGGGCGGTGAGCGCGGCGAGGGGCTGCGGGCCTGCACGGAGCTGCCGCACATCTCGACCCATCTGGTGGCGAACGACCCGGTCCGGATGCGGGAGTTCGCGCAGGCACTCGGCGGCGAGCTGAAGCGCCGGGCCGAGCTGCTGGGCACCGGCAGCTACGCCGAGTGGCACCGGACCCGTGAGGTGGCGGAGCGGCTGGTCGGCCGGCGGCAGCCCGGCGGCCCGGCCGAGCAGAGCGGCGACATCGAGTCGCCGACCAGCGGCACCCTGCGACTGCGCCCGGCCGGAGCGCGTACGGACCCGATGCCGGGCCCCACCCCGCTCCCCCGGCTCGTGGTGATCGTCGACGACTTCGACGCGCTGGTCGCACCGGCGCTCGGCAGCCCCGGGCGCCCCACCGCGGGGTCGGTCGTCCGGGCGCTGGAGGCGGTGGCCAGGGACGGAGAGCGGCTCGGCGTCCATCTGATCGCCACTTCGGCCCGGCCGGACCGTACGGCCGACACCGAGCTGGCCAGGGTCAGCAGACTGCGGGTGGTGCTCGACGCTCCGCCGGCCTCCCCCGCGCCGGACGCTCCGGCGCCGGGGCGGGGCAGGCTGGGCCGCCCGGACGGCGAGGTGACACCGTTCCAGGGCGGCAGGGTGACCGGCCGCATTCCGCGTACGGCGACGCTGCGCCCCACCGTCGTACCCCTGGAGTGGGAGCGGATGGGCGACCCGCCCGACCGCCGCCCCGTCCGCGAACTCGGCAACGGGCCAACGGACTTGGCCCTGCTGGCCAGCGCCCTGGAACGGGCCGCCAGGTCCGTCGACGCGATGTCCATACCCGCCCTGAATGCCTGACGTGAATGGCGGACGTGAATGGCTGGCGAGCGCCCGGCAGGTGCCTGATGACTGCTGATGACCGCCTGGTGACTGCCTGACTTAACGTCACAGGCCCATCACAACCGAATGGTTGGACCAAGGCCCGGTATTGCGGCGCCGGAGTCACTCGGCGTAGGACTGTGCTCACGGGACAACGGCGTCGCCGACGTCATGGGCGCGCCGACCGCACGCGCATGAGAGAGGTCGGGGCAAATGCGCACAACAGGTACAGCTCTACGTTCACGCAGGACCGTTCTGGCACACCGGACCGTTCTGGCGGTGGTGGCCGCGGGCTCGCTCGTCCTGGCCGCCGGATGCAGCGGCGGCAACGACAGCAAGAAGGACAGCGGGAGCGGCAAGCCCGCAGGGAAGAGCAGTGCTTCCGGGGTCGAACTGCCCAAGCTGAGCGGTACGAAGCTCGAAGTGGCCGCGGTCTGGACCGGTCCCGAGCAGGCGAACTTCGTCAAGGTGCTGAAGGAGTTCGAGAAGCGGACTGGAGCGTCGGTCACCTTCGTGCCCGCGCAGGACCCGATCGTCAACTTCCTCGGTACGAAGATCGCCGGCGGCGCCCCGCCGGACGTGGCGATGATGCCGCAGGTGGGCGCGATCACCCAGGCCGTGGCCAAGAAGTGGGCCAAGCCGGTGGGCCCGGCCGCGAAGGCGCAGCTGGACAAGAACTACTCGCAGGTCTGGAAGGACCTCGGCGCGGTCGGCGGCAAGCAGTACGGCGTGTACTTCAAGGCCGCCAACAAGTCCCTGGTCTGGTACAACGCCAAGGTGCTGCAGAACGCGGGAGCCAGCGAGCCCAAGACCTGGCCGGAGTTCCTCAAGACCGCGGAGACAGTGTCGGCGTCGGGTATCACCCCGGTCTCGGTTGGCGGCGCGGACGGCTGGACCCTGACCGACTGGTTCGAGAACGTCTATCTCTCCCAGGCGGGCCCGGACAAGTACGACCAGCTGGCCCAGCACAAGATCAAGTGGACGGACCCGTCGGTCAAGGCCGCGCTGACCACGCTCGCGCAGCTCTTCGGCAAGCCGTCGCTCATCTCGGGCGGTGCGGACGGTGCGCTCCAGACCGAGTTCCCGGCGTCGGTCACCCAGACCTTCACCGGCGGTGACCAGCCCAAGGGTGCGATGGTCTTCGAGGGCGACTTCGCGCAGACCAACATCGCGCAGACCAAGGCGAAAGTGGGCACCGACGCAAAGGTCTTCCCGTTCCCCGCGGTGGGCGCCAAGGCGCCGGTGGTGACCGGCGGCGACGCCGCGGTGATCCTCAAGGACTCCAAAGGCGCGCAGGCGCTGCTGACCTGGCTGGCCTCCACGGACGCGGCGAAGATCGCCGCCGGGTCGGGCGGCTTCGTCTCACCCAACAAGGGCCTGGACCTGTCGGCCTACCCCAACGGCGTGCAGCGCACCATCGCCAAGGCGCTGGTCGCGGCGGGCGACAACATCCGCTTCGACATGTCGGACCAGGCACCGCAGTCCTTCGGCGGCACACCGGGCAAGGGTGAGTGGAAGGACCTCCAGGACTTCCTGAAGAACCCGAAGGACATCGCGGGGGCCCAGCAGAAGCTGGAGTCCGACGCGGCCAAGGCGTACAAGAACTGACGCCGCGATGACCTCCGCTGTCGCGGGGGGCGTCCTCAACGGGGCGCCCCCCGCCGGAAAGCCGCACAAGAGTGTGACAGGCACACGCAAAGTGCTGGCGGCCGCTTTCCTGCTGCCCGCTCTGGTGCTGCTCGGCGCGCTCGTGGTCTACCCGATCGGGTACTCGGTCTACCGGTCCTTCTTCGACCAGGCAGGCTCCAGCTTCATCGGCATCGACAACTACAAGACCCTCTTCACCGACGACGCGATCCGCACCGCGATCAAGAACACCGCGATCTGGGTCGTGGTCGCTCCGACCGTCGCCACCGTACTCGGCCTGATCTTCGCCGTACTCACCGAACGGGTGCGCTGGGGAACGGCGTTCAAGCTGGTCGTCTTCATGCCGATGGCTATCTCGATGCTGGCGGCCGGCATCATTTTCCGGCTGGTGTACGAGCAGGATCCGGGGCGCGGGGTGGCCAACGCCGTCTGGGTGGGCGTGCATGACACGTTTGCCGAGTCGGCGGGATACCCGGGGGCGCACCCGCTGCCGGTGGCCCCGCTGAAATCCGGCGGTGGCGGCTCGTTCGTCACCAGGCAGCCGGTGCACGCGGGCACCCCGGTCCGGCTGCCGCTCGTCGGCGTACTGCCGACGAAGATGCCCTCGTCGGCGAAGCCCGCCAAAGCCCCGAAGACCGCAGCCGGTTCGGTGACCGGCACGGCCTGGCTGGACTTCACCCTGGGCGGCGGTGGCAGGCCGAACGTCATCGACCCCAAGGAGCTGGGGCTCAGGGGCGTCACGGTCCAAGCGGTCAAGGGCGGCAAGGTGGTGGCGAGCGCCAAGGCGGCACCAGACGGTACGTTCACCCTGCCCGCGAAGGCGGACGGGGCGCTGCTCCGGCTCCCCGACTCGAACTTCCGCGAGCCGTACAACGGCGTCAACTGGCTCGGGCCGACCCTGGTCACCCCGTCGATCATCGGCAGTTACGTATGGATGTGGGCCGGATTCGCCATGGTCCTGATCGCGGCGGGCCTGGCCGGGCTCCCGCGTGAACTCCTCGAACAGGCCCGGGTGGACGGGGCTGGTGAGTGGCAGGTCTTCCGCCGGATCACCGTCCCGCTGCTCGCTCCGGTCCTCGCGGTGGTGCTGGTCACGCTGATGATCAACGTACTGAAGATCTTCGACCTGGTCTTCATCGTGGCGCCGGGATCGTCCCAGGACGACGCGAACGTCCTGGCGCTCCAGCTCTACCGCTCGTCGTTCGGTACGGACGCGGATCTGGGTACCGGCAGCGCCATCGCCGTACTGCTGCTGCTCCTGGTCGTCCCGATCATGCTCGTCAACATCCGCAGGATGCGGAAGGAGGGGCACCGATGACCACCGAAGCCCAGGTGCCCGCACCACGGGCCCCCGGCGAGCGGCTGTCCGCAGCCCCGGCGGCGAAGCCGAAGGAGCCGCTGGCCTCCCGGATCGCCGCCCGCGCGGGCGGCAGCGTGATGCGGGTCTTCCTCGTCCTGGTCGGCCTGTTCTGGCTGATGCCGACGATCGGCCTGCTGCTCTCCTCGCTGCGCGGCTCGTCCGACATCGCGGCGTCCGGCTGGTGGAAGGTCTTCACCGCGCCCTCGCAGCTGACCTTCGACAACTACTCCAAGATCCTCGACAACAAGGTCATCACCGACTCGCTGCTCAGCACGGTCATGATCACCGTCCCGGCGACCCTCCTGGTGGTGGTCATCGGCTCGCTGGCCGCGTACGCCTTCGCCTGGATGGACTTCCCGGGCCGGGACTGGTGGTTCCTGATCGTGGTCGGCCTGCTGGTCGTGCCGGTCCAGGTGGCCCTGATCCCGGTCTCCAAGCTCTTCGGCGAGATCGGGCTCTTCGAGACCACGGCGGGGGTGGTCCTCTTCCATGTGGCGTTCGGGCTGCCGTTCGCGATCTTCCTGCTGCGCAACTTCTTCGCGGAGATCCCGAGGGAGCTGCTTGAGGCGGCGCGGCTGGACGGGGCCGGGGAGATCCGGCTGTTCACCCGGGTCGTGATGCCGCTCGGCGGTCCGGCCATCGCCTCGCTGGGGATCTTCCAGTTCCTCTGGGTGTGGAACGACATGCTGGTCGCCCTGATCTTCGCGGACTCCAAGCACCCGCCGATCACGGTCGCGCTCCAGGAGCAGGTCAGGCAGTTCGGCAACAACATCGACGTGCTGGCACCCGGCGCGTTCATCTCGATGGTGATCCCGCTGGCGGTGTTCTTCGCGTTCCAGCGGCAGTTCGTCAACGGCGTCATGGCGGGCGCGGTGAAGTAGGCCGTCGAGGTGGGACGCCGGCAGGTAGGCAGACAGGCAGCGGGCGGGCGGGCCCGTTTCCCAGAGGTACGGGGCGGGCCCGCCCGTCCGCCACGTACAGGGCCGGGGCGGGCGGCTGCCCGAAAGGGTGGTTCGGGCAGCCGTGATGTGCTCCGGCGCAACTGCGTCAGGGCGCCTTCGTTAAGCCCGACATGGCCTTTTGATCACGATGTGCCATCCCCCCACGTGAGAGAGCCCTCATGCACAGGCACGAATTCCTGCAGCGGCTGCACGCGGTGCTGAAGCCGCGCACCTATCTGGAGATCGGGACCAACGACGGGCGGAGCCTCGCCCTCTCCCGCGTCCCCAGCATCGCGGTCGACCCGGCCCCGAAGATCCGGACGCGGCTGCACTGCGACCTCCAGCTCATCACGGCGACCAGCGACGCCTTCTTCGCCGGCCGGCAGCCGATGGGCCATCTGATGAGCTGCCGCAACCCGCTGCGCAACATGCGCAAGGGCCGTCCGCTGCTCGGCGCGTACACCGGCGCCAACCAGGTCGACCTGGCGTTCATCGACGGGATGCACCTCTTCGAGTACGTGCTGCGGGACTTCATCAACACCGAGCGGTTCACCGGCTGGTCGAGCGTGGTGGTGCTCGACGACATGCTGCCGCGCAACAACGCGGAGGCCGTCCGCGACCGGGTCGCGCCGTCCGGCCCCTGGACCGGGGACGTCTACAAGTTCATCCCGGTGGTGGCCAGACACCGGCCGGATCTGATCACCGTCCAGGTCGACACCCAGCCGACGGGTGTCTTCCTGGTGTTCGGCATGGACCGGTCGAACACGGCCCTCAAGGACGGGTACGAGGGGATCATCCAGGAGTGGCTGACCCCGGACCCGCAGAAGGTCCCGGAGGCGCTGCTCGAACGGGTCGAGGCCGTCGAGCCCGAGGCCCTGCTCGGCTCCCGGATCTGGCCGACGCTGGCCCGCAGGCGGGGCCGGACCGCCGGCCTGCGGACGGTACGCCGGGAACTGGCGGCCCTGCGCGGCTACTGAAGCCGCGTCGGCCGCACCGCACGAGAAGAGAAGAGCACGGCGTGAGGGGGCGCGGAGGATGACCTCCGCGCCCCCTCGTGAACCACGCGCCCACTGCCGCGCCTCTATCGCGTCGCGGCCATCCGTCGCATCTTGCGCACCACTCGCCCCAGCACACTGCGCCGGAGTGTCCGCCTCAGCCGGGCCCGCCGGTGCGCCAGGCTCTCGCGCGGGCGCCGCACCGTCAGCGCGCCGGAGGCGCCGGAAGCGACGAGCACCAGCGGCAGCGGCGTGCGCTCCGCGTCCTCACCACCGACGCTCACCGCCATCTCCCAGGTACCTGCGGGCAGTTGTCCGGCGGGCCGCTCGGCGCACAGAACCGTTCCCGCGCGCCCCTTGGACGTGGTCAGCGTCGCCGCCACCCGTACGGTGTCGCCGGAGCCCCTCCGGTCGGTGAGGTGGAGCTCGGCGGGTGCTCCGTCGGCGGTCTCGGTGTGCAGCGGCAGCAGCATCTCGAGCAGCAGCGGTTCGTCCATCACCCGGACCTCCCGCACGCCGAGCTTCCGGTACTCCCCGCGGAGGATGCTGGTCGTCGCGCCGACATCGAGCGAGAGGTTGCCGTGCGACGCCGTCCAGTACGGCACGACGACCTGGGCGGGCTCGCCCACCACGGCCGCCTCCCGGCCGGCCGTGACCTCCTCGGTCCGTACCGAGCCGAGCCTGACGTTCTTGTTCCATCCGCTCTGGTGGACACGCACCAGTACGTCCCAGATACCGGCGCCCAGCGGTGCGCCACCGGCCGCTGTGCCGGGGGTGACCGCCGCCGTGCCGCGCAGCACCAGCCGGAACTCGGCCCGCGGGCCGTCCACCCGCTCCCGGGTGAACTCGACGGGCTGGTAGAACTCGGCGGCGCTCGACCGCTCCCGTACCACCAGTTCGATCTTGGCCCGGTCAGCGGCCGCCAGGGGCTTCACCCCGAGCTGTTCGAGAGTCTCGGGGCTGCCCAGTCCTTCGGGCAGGCCGATCAGCTCGTCGCCGCCCTCCCTGACGTAGTGCACCGGCTCGTCGCCCGCCTTGAGTCCGGCGGTGAACGCCAGCTTCAGCGTGCCGTCCTCCCAGGCGAGCCCGGTGAGTTCGGCGTGCGCGGCGATGCCGCGCTCCCAGCGGGCGAAGTGCTCGACGTCCTGGTAGCGGTCGGCCTTGAGGAGCGCGCCGACGAGCTGCTGGGTGGGCAGCAGGGACGCGGAGACGCCGGGGGCGAACCGCTCCACGGCGAGCTTGTGCATCTCCTGGAACATGTCCTGCCGGTAGCCGTCGTCCGGCGTGGCCAGCAGCCGGGCGCCGCGCATCCGCTCGATCATCTCGTTGCGGAACCAGCGGCGGTGCAGCTTGTCGCGCAGCGGCCCCGGTTCGGTGTACTTGTCCACGACGTCGAGCGCCTCGCTGAGGTTGTGGAAGTAGCCCACCGGCTCAATACGCCGGAAGCCGGCGTTCGAGGCGTCGTCCCGCTTGACGTGGTAGTAGCAGACATAGTCGCTGACCACGGCGACGCTCTTCGCCCGCAGGTACGCCTCGGTGACGAAGACGTGGTCCTCCAGACGGCGGCGCCCTTCCAGGAAGCGCAGCCCCGTCTCGTCCAGGAAGGACCTGCGGAACATCTTGTGCGGGGTGAGGCTGTCGATCAGCGGGGCGTTCCTGACCGTGGCGCGTGGCCGGTTGACGCGGAAGAGCTCACGCGGCACGGGCCGCCCCTTGCCGGCCATCTTGCCCACGACGACGTCGGCGCCGTTCTTGACGCCGTAGTCGTACATGCGCTCCAGCGCTTCGTCGCCCAGCCAGTCGTCGTTGTCGACGAACATCACGAACTCGCCCCGCGCTGCGGCGATCCCGACGTTGCGCGGCTTGCCCGACCAGCCGGAGTTCTCCTGGTGGACGACGTGGATCAGCGGGTGCTCCTCGGCGAGCCGGTCCAGCCGCTCGCCGGTACCGTCAGTGGAGCCGTCGTCCACGAAGATCGCCTCGTAGGCGTCGTCAGGAAGTGACTGTCTCAGCAGCGATGCGATGCAGTCCTCGATGTAGGGCCCCGGATTATAGACCGGAATGATCACGCTGACTTTGATCGTCATGCTGTGCACTCGTTTCCCACTGCTCTGCGCCGGCGATCTCTCGTTGCGGGTGCACAGTACTATCGCCGGGAACATCCGCTCCATCGGGTCGGGCTGGCGTTCGGGGGGATCCGCCCGGTTTCACCGCTGCTCAGCGGCCGGTCCCGGTCTGATACCCGTCCGGCCGCCACCCCGCCGTCACGCCTTGAGCGCCGCCACCGCCGCCGCCGCGAGCCCGTCCAGGTAGCCCTTGGGCAGGCCGTCCCTGACCACCGCGAGCCGCCAGTAGAGCGGCCCCACGATCAGTTCGAGCGCCCGCGCGGGGTCGGCGCCGGCGGGGAGCTCGCCGCGGGCCACCGCGTCGCGGACCACCGCGGCGGCGACGCCTTTCTGGTTGTCGAGCAGCGCCGCCTTGATCGCGTCGGCGATCTCCGGCTGGCGTGCGGCCTCGACCAGCAGATCGGGGATGACCTGCGAGGCGACCGGGTGCCGCAGCGCCGTCGACGCCACAGCGAGGAGAGCGCGCACATCGCCGTACAGCGAACCGGTCGCGGGCGCGGGCAGGCCCTGCGCTGCGAACGCCGTGACCAGGTCGAGGACGAGGTACAGCTTCGACTTCCAGCGGCGGTAGACCGCGGTCTTGCCGACGCCTGCCCGGCGGGCGATGGCCTCGATGGACATCCGCGCGTATCCGACGGACGCCAGTTCCTCGAAGACGGCGGCGCGGATCGCCTCCGTCACGTCCTCGCGGAGCACGGCGGCCCCGGCGGGGGCCCGGCGGTTCGTACGGGGATCAGTCGTACGGGGATCAGGGGATGCCATGGGCAGAAGTTTACCTATTCGTCGCGACGATACGGTTGCGTTTCGACGTCGTTCGGTCCTAACCTCGACGTTACGACGATACGGATCCGTTGCGACGTATGTCGGGGGCGTTCACTCCGCCCCTCCCGTGTGAATCCCGTCGAACTCCGTCGAAAGCGAATGCTGTGATCCCCACGACAGCCCGGAACGCGCCCGCCACGGAGGCGGCTGTTCCGAGGGTCTCCCCGCAGCCCCGGCAGGATCTGGCCGCGCTGGCCGCCGCACACGGGCTGACCATCAGCGGTGCCCGCCCCCCGCTGTTCACGTACATCCGGCAGACCTGGGGGCGCAGGCACTTCATCACCGCCTTCGCCACCGCCCGGCTGACCGCGCAGTACAGCCAGGCGAAGCTGGGCCAGGTCTGGCAGATCATGACGCCGCTGCTGAACGCGGCGGTCTACTACTTCATCTTCGGCGTCCTGCTCGGCACCAGCCACGGCGTTCCCGACTTCATCCCGTTCCTGGTGACCGGCGTCTTCATCTGGACGTTCACCAGCAACTCGATCCAGACGGGCACCCGCGCCATCAGCGGCAGCCTGGGCCTGGTGCGGGCCCTGCACTTCCCGCGGGCCTCGCTCCCCATCGCATACGCCGTCCAGCAGCTCCAGCAGCTGCTGTTCTCGATGGGCGCGCTGATCGTCATCCTGGTCTGCTTCGGCGAGTACCCGAAGATGAGCTGGCTGCTCGCGATCCCCGCCCTGGTGCTCCAGGCGCTGTTCAACACCGGGCTCTCGATGGTCATGGCCAGGCTCGCCGCCAAGACCCCGGACGTCTCGCAGCTGATGCCGTTCATCCTGCGCACCTGGATGTACGTCTCGGGCGTGATGTGGAGCATCAAGAAGGTGCTGGCGCACGACAACCTGCCGCACCTCGTCCTGCTGGCGCTTCAGTCCAACCCGGCCGCGGTCTACATCGACCTGATGCGCTACGCGCTCATCGACAGCTACAAGGCGAACCAGCTCCCCCCGCACGTCTGGGCGCTGGCCATCGGCTGGGCGGTCGTCGCGGGTGCGGGCGGCTTCATCTACTTCTGGAAGGCAGAGGAGCAGTACGGACGTGGCTGAGAACCCGGTGAACGCCCTGACCCCGACGGACACCCTGCCCCCGACCATGACGCCCTTCACCGTGCGAGGGGCCCCGGCGGCCCCGGCGGCCCCGGTGGACCTCGGTGCCCCGACCGTCATCGCCGACGACCTCCACATCGTCTACAAGATCCAGGGCACCGGATCCGGCAAGGGCAGCGCGACCTCCGCCCTCAACCGGATCGTCTCCCGCAAGCCCCGGCCCGGCACCCGCGAGGTGCACGCCGTCAAGGGGGTGACCTTCGTCGCGCACAAGGGCGAGGCCATCGGCCTGATCGGCTCCAACGGGTCCGGCAAGTCGACCCTGCTGAAGGCCGTCGCCGGGCTGCTGCCGGCCGCGTCGGGCCGGGTCTACACCCAGGGCCAGCCGTCGCTGCTCGGCGTCAACGCCGCCCTGATGAGCGATCTGACCGGCGAACGCAATGTGATCCTCGGCGGCCTGGCCATGGGGATGACCCGCGAGGAGGTCCGCGAGCGCTACCAGGGGATCGTCGACTTCTCCGGCATCAACGAGAAGGGCGACTTCATCTCGCTGCCGATGCGGACGTACTCATCGGGCATGGGCGCACGGCTGCGCTTCTCCATCGCCGCGGCCAAGAGCCATGACGTGCTGATGATCGACGAGGCGCTCTCCACCGGCGATGCGAGGTTCCAGCGCCGCAGCCAGGACCGGATCGCCGAACTGCGCGAGTCGGCGGGCACCGTCTTCCTGGTCAGCCACAGCAACAAGTCGATCCTGGAGACCTGCGAGCGGGCCATCTGGCTGGAGTCGGGGACGATGCGGATGGACGGCCCGGCGGATGAAGTAGTCGCCGCCTACGAGGAGTTCACTTCGAAGAAGTGACCCCCGGCAACCGCGACCCAAGGGGCGGCGCTCAGTAGCTCCCCAGCAGCCGCATGGCGTCCAGCGCCGCATGGCGTCCGGCGCCGCGCGCCGCCGGGAGACGCAACGGCCCCGGCCCGCCTGATGACAACAGGTGGGCCGGGGCCAGAGCTGCGGCGGGGGCAGCACATGTGCGTGCCCCCGAGTCACACTGGCACGCACACGGCGTGCCCCCGCATCACACTTCGACGCCTCAGACGTGCGTCCGCAGGAGCGAGCGCATCGTCCGCATCGCGACCGACAGGTTCGCCAGGTCGAAGGCGTCCGAGGACTGGATCTCGTCGAGCGTGGTGCGCGCACGGCTCAGGATCGACGCGTTCTTCTCCTCCCAGCTCCGGAAGCGCTCCTCCGGCGTCGAGGCGCCGTTCCCCGCCGAGAGCACGTCGAGGGTGAGCCCGGCGTGCGCCGCGTACAGGTCCGCGCGGATGGAGGCGCGGGCCATGGACTGCCAGCGGTCGGCCCGCGGCAGCTCGATGATCCGGTCCATCAGCTGGGAGATCGCCAGCCGGTCGCCGAGGTCGTAGTACACCTCGGCGACGGCCATCGGGTCCTTGTCCGTACGGTCCGCGATCGCCACGATGTCCAGCGCGGGGAAGGCGCCCGAGAACCCGGCGACCTGCCCGGCCAGCTCCTCCGGCACGCCCGCAGCGGTCAGCTCGTCCAGGATGCCCTGGTACCACTCCAGGTCGTCGCCCTTGAGCAGGTTCGGCAGCTCCCCCCAGACCTTCGACACACCCTCGGTGAAGAAGGCGATGGTCTCGCTGAGGTCGAGCGGCTGCGGACGGTTGCCGAGCAGCCAGCGCGCACCGCGCTCCACGAGCCGGCGCGAGTGCAGCCTGATGCGGGTCTGGACATCGGCCGCGACCTTGTTGTCCAGCTCCTCGACGGCGTCCCACACCTCGGCCAGGCCGAAGATCTCACGGGCCGCCGCCTGCGCCCGTACGATCTCCTCGATCGAGGCGCCCGTCTCCTCCCGGAGCCGGTGCAGGAAGGTCGAACCACCGGTGTTCACCGTGTCGTTGACCAGGACCGTCGTGATGATCTCGCGACGCAGGGCGTGCCCCTCGATCGCCTCGGGGTAGCGCTCGCGCAGCGGCTTGGGGAAGTACGCGTGCACCAGCTTCTGCAGGTACGGGTCGTCCGGCAGGTCGGTGCTGATCAGCTCCTGAGCAGCGGTGATCTTGGTGTACGCGAGGAGCACGGCCAGCTCGGGCTGGCTCAGCCCCCTGCCCGTGTTGAGCAGTTCACGGATCTGGCGGTCGGTCGGCAGGAACTCCAGCGCCCGGTTCAGATGTCCGTCTCGGGCCAGCCTGCGCATGAAGCGCTGGTGGGCGTGGAGCAGCGACGGAGCCTGGGACTCGGCGTTGGCGAGCGCGATGTTCTGCGCGTAGTTGTTGCGCAGGACCAGGGCACCGACCTCGTCGGTCATCGACGCGAGGATCTTGTTGCGCTGCTTGACGGTCAGATCGCCCTCGGTGACCATCCCGTTGAGCAGGATCTTGATGTTCACCTCGTGGTCGGAGGTGTCCACGCCCGCGCTGTTGTCGATCGCGTCGGTGTTGATCTTGCCGCCGGTGCCGTCGCCGCCCGACCTGGCGTACTCGATACGGCCGAGCTGGGTCAGACCCAGGTTGCCGCCCTCGCCGACGACCTTGGCGCGCAGGTCCTCGCCGTTGATCCGGATGGCGTCGTTGGCCTTGTCGCCGACGTCCGCGTTGGACTCGGCGGAGGACTTCACGTACGTCCCGATGCCGCCGTTCCACACCAGGTCGACCGGGGCCTTGAGGATCGCCCTCATCAGGTCGGCCGGGGTCATCTTGGCCACACCCGACTCGATGCCGAGCGCCTCACGGACATGGGCGTTGAGCGGGATCGACTTGGCGCTGCGCGGGTGGATGCCGCCGCCGGGGGAGAGCAGTGCGGTGTTGTACTCGGCCCACGAGGAGCGCGGCATCTCGAACAGCCTGCGCCGCTCGGCGTAGGACGTCGCCGCGTCCGGGGTCGGGTCGATGAAGATGTGCCGGTGGTCGAAGGCGGCCACCAGGCGGATGTGCTCGGAGAGCAGCATGCCGTTGCCGAAGACGTCACCGGACATGTCGCCGACGCCGACCGTGGTGAAGTCCTGGGTCTGGGTGTCGTGGCCGAGCTCCCGGAAGTGCCGTTTGACGGACTCCCAGGCACCGCGGGCCGTGATTCCCATGCCCTTGTGGTCGTAACCGGCGGAGCCGCCAGAAGCGAAGGCGTCCCCGAGCCAGAAGTTGTACGACTCGGCGACCGCGTTGGCGATGTCGGAGAAGGTCGCGGTGCCCTTGTCGGCGGCGACGACGAGGTAGGTGTCGTCCCCGTCGTGGCGCACGACCCCGGTGGGCGGCACGACCTCGCCGGCCACCAGGTTGTCGGTGATGTCGAGCAGCGCGGAGATGAAGGTCTTGTACGCCGCGATGCCCTCGGCCATCCAGGCGTCCCGGTCCACGGACGGGTCGGGCAGCTGCTTGGCGACGAAGCCGCCCTTGGCGCCGACCGGCACGATCACCGTGTTCTTGACCATCTGCGCCTTGACCAGGCCGAGCACCTCCGTACGGAAGTCCTCACGCCGGTCGGACCAGCGCAGCCCGCCTCGGGCGACCTTCCCGAACCGCAGGTGCACGCCCTCGACGCGCGGCGAGTACACCCAGATCTCGTACGCCGGGCGCGGAGCGGGCAGGTCGGGGATGGCCTGCGGGTCGAACTTCATGGAGACGTACGGGTGGTAAGCGCTGTGCTCGGTGCCCCGGCCCTTGCGGTCGCCGCTCTCGTCGGCGCTCTGGAAGAAGTTGGTCCTGAGCGTCCCCTTGATGACGGTGAGGAAGGAGCGCAGGATGCGGTCCTCGTCCAGGCTCGCCACCTGGTCGAGCGCCCCGTCGAGCTCTTCGAGCAGCCCGTCGGTCAGCTCGGTGCCGGCCCGCTGGCGGCCCGGCGACATCCGGGCCTCGAACAGCGAGACGAGCAGCCGGGTGGTGTGGACGTTGTTGCGGAGGGTGTCCTCCATGTAGTCCTGGCTGAAGGTCGATCCGGCCTGGCGCAGGTACTTGGCGTACGCGCGCAGCACCATCGCCTGTCGCCAGGTCAGTCCGGCGCCGAGCACCAGCGCGTTGAAGCCGTCGTTCTCGGCCTCGCCCGTCCAGGAAGCGGCGAACGCGTCCTGGATTCGCTCCCGGGCGTCATCGGCGAGGTGGTCGCCGCCCTCGATCTGCGGGATCCGCAGTCCGAAGTCGTAGATCCAGGCGTGCGTACGGTCGGCGCAGCGCAGCTCGTACGGGCGCTCGTCGGTGACCTCGACGCCCAGCTTCTGCAGGACCGGGAGCACTGCGGAGAGGGAGACCTGCGAGCCGATCCGGTAGATCTTGAAGCGGCGCTCGCCGGGAGCCGCGCCCACCGGCTCGTACAGCGAGAGCGCGAAGTCCTTCTCGCCCGGCTGGAGGTTTTCCAGGTGGCCGAGATCCGCGACGGCGGCACGCGGCGAGTGGTCCGCCTTGTAGCCCTCGGGGAAGGACTGGCCGTAGCGGCGCAGCAGTTCGGCGGCGCGCTCCTCACCGTACTCGGCGGTCAGCGCCTCGCCGAACCCGTCGGCCCAGGAACGGGCGGCCTCGACGAGCTTGGCCTCGATCCGGTCCGCTTCGGCGTCGGTGAGCTCGGTCAGCTCGGTGCCGGCGGGGACCCGCACGACGAAGTGCAGCCGGGAGAGGATGGACTCGGTGTTGCGCGCGGTGAAGTCGACGCTGGTGCCGCCGAGTTCCTCCTTGAGGATGTCGATGAGGCGCAGCCGCACCGCGGTCGTGTAGCGGTCGCGCGGCAGGTAGATGAGCGCCGAGTAGTAGCGCCCGTACTCGTCCTGGCGCAGGTAGAGCCGGAGCCGGCGCCGCTCCTGCAGGTACAGCACGCTGGTGACGATGGAGCGCAGCTGGTCGACGGGCGTCTGGAACAGCTCGTCGCGCGGGTACGTCTCCAGAATCTGCATCAGGTCGCGGCCGTCGTGGCTGTTGGGCGTGAAGCCCGCGCCTTCGAGGACCTCGGCGACCTTGCGGCGGATGACGGGGACTCGGCGTACGGACTCGGTGTACGCGGCGGATGAGAACAGGCCGAGGAAGCGCCGCTCGCCGATGACATTGCCCTCGGCGTCGAACTTCTTCACGCCGACGTAGTCGAGGTAGCTGGGGCGGTGCACCGTCGAGCGGCTGTTTGCCTTGGTGAGTACGAGGATCTTGTGCTCACGGGCCTTGGCGCGGGCGTCGGCGGGCAGCCTGCCGAACGACGGCGAGACCGGGTGCTCCTCGTCGACGCTGTGGTGCGGGTCGGAGCGGAGGATGCCGAGCCCGGTGCCGGGCACCGCGGTCAGGGAGTCCTCGTCCGTCAGCCGGTACTCGCGGTAGCCGAGGAAGGTGAAGTGGTCGGCGGCGAGCCAGCGCAGCAGCTCGCGGGACTCCTCCACCTCGCGCACCGGCAGATCGGCCGCGGTCGGCTCGGCGGGCAGCTCGTCGGCGATGCGCACGGCGGCGTCACGCATCTTGTCCCAGTCCTCGACGGTCTCCCGTACGTCGGAGAGCACCCGCAGGAGGTCCGTGCTGATCTGCTTCAGATCGCCGCGCTCGGTCTCGCGGTCGATCTCCACATGGATCCAGGACTCGACCAGGGCGTCGTGGACGCCCTCGCCGGTCTCGTCCTTGCCGAGCACCTCGATGAGCTTGCCGGTCAGGTCACGGCGTACCAGGAGCTGCGGGTGGATCACGACGTGGATGCCGCGGCCCTGGCGGGTCAGCTCGTTGGTGACCGAGTCGACCAGGAACGGCATGTCGTCGGTGACGACCTCGACGACTGTGTGGCTGCAGGTCCAGCCGTTCTCCTCGACGGTCGGGGTGTGCACCCGGACGTTCGCGGTGCCCTGCGGGCGCTTCTCGGCCAGCCGGTAGTGCGAGAGTGCCGCCCCGAAGGCGTCCTCGGGGTCGCGGTTCTCAATGTCCTCCGGAGCCGTATGCAGGTAGTAGCGCTGAAGGTACGCAAGGACCGTGGCCCGGTCCGGACTCCCCCCGCTCGTGGACCCGCCCGGAAGTTGTCCTCCCGCCGGGCTGTTCTCAGCCACCTGGGCCGCGCGTGCGAGCAGTTCGTCCTTGGGTTCGTCCAGCTTGGTCTGCATGTCCTCTGGCTCCTGTCGCGCGCCGTTGCGTGACGTAGGTGAAAGAAGCGGCACAGCGCCACGACCACGACGCGAGGTATCCGGTCGAAGTCGACGTTATGCCGCGATGAGAGATACCCGTGACGTTATTGGCCATTTCCGGAGGCCGGTCCGGGTGAGGGGTGCCAGCGATGACCCGGACACCGTAGTGCTCCGGGCGCAGGGCGGAGGCGTCAATGCCCCCGCGAGATATCGCGCTGATCACGGACCTAGGCTATCTCGCCCGGACCGGTGGACGTCACCGGCCGCATCTGTACAAGTCGGCATACCTCACTTCGACACTTCGGCCAGGTGCGAACCGGCCGGAGGACCCACTCGCGTGCGGTTCGGAGTACCGGCCCGCGTGCGGCTCAGAGTGCCCACTCGCGTGCGGTACCGACCGCCTCCGCCAGCGAGTCCACCACCGGCACCCCGGCGGTCTCCAGGCTGGCCCGGCTGTGAGATCCGCCCGTGTACAGCACGGCCCGTGCCCCGGCGTACGCGGCCGCCACCGCGTCGTCGACCGCGTCACCGATCACCACGACGCGCTCCGGAACGACACCGTCGAGCCCGGCGAGGTGGCGCACCATGTGCTCCGCCTTCCCCTCGTTCGACGGGCCGGTCCTGCCGTCCACGCGCAGGAAGTGCCGCTCGATCCCATGCGTCCGCACGATCGGTATCAACTGGTCGTGCGGCGCCAGCGAACAGAGCGACTGGGTCAGCCCGGACGCCTGCCACTCCCTGAGCAGCTGCGCCGCCCCCGGCGCGAGTCCGGCCCCTTCGGCCAGCGCCCAGTAGTGCCGGTGGAAGGCCTCGTCCATGACCGCCCACTCGGCGTCCGTCGGCAGCCGGCCCATCAGCCGCTCGTAGAACCGAGGAACGGGCACGCAGTACAGATCCCGGTACAGATCCAGCGTGATCGGTGCCAGACCGACCTCGCCGAACGAGGCGTTGGTCGCCGCTATCACCGCGTCGATGTCGTGGAAGAGAGTCCCGTTCCAGTCCCAGACGATGTGCGTCCCCGTGTGCGTCCCCACCGGTGCATCCGGCCCCGTGCCCGTTTCCGTGCTCATGTCCAGCCCCCCGTTCGAACCTCTCCCGGACCAGGCGGGGCACCGCCCGCCCCCGCTCTCCCCACTTCGACAACCGTACGCGGGGGGTCTGACAACGGCCCCTCAGGCGATCAGGTGCGGGATCTCCTGCACACCGAACCAGAGCAGTTCATGGTCATCGGCGCCGTCCACCGTGAACTGCGCGTCGTCGTCACCATGGTCGGCCGCGCCCAGTGCACCGGCCGCGGCCGCGACATCCGGCTCGGCGTCGTCCGCGTCGGCGTGGACGGCCGCCGCCTTCGACAGCGGCACAGCGGAGGCGATCCGCACCTCACCGAGCGAGCTCGCGTCAAGACCGCGGTCCGGGTCGGCCACCGCGTCCTGGTCCGGTACGTCGACAGCGACGACCACCCGGCGGCGGGCGATGCCCGGGTCCCCGGCCAGCAGCCGCAGCGAGGCCGATGCGGCCCGGTTGAGCGCCGCGTACTCCAGCTCCTCGATGTCGTCGGAGACGTACCACTCCCGCAGGCCGGGCGTGACGGCGTAAGCCGTCAGCGGTCCTGGGCCCAGTTCGCCCGCCGCGTGCGCCGCTGCGAGACCGGGGAGGGTCAGTGGGACGTACACACGCATGGCCGGCCGCTTTCGTCGTCGGATGGGCGCCGCGGGATCCGTCCGGAGGACCGGAAGGCGGCCCGGCGGAGCCCGGTGATGCCTGATGAAGAAGGTCCCAGGATACGTATCGGGTCCCCCTTCGTGGCGCCGGGAGCAGCCCGGGACGGCGTCCACCCGGCGGTGTCCGGGAACGCGCCGCATCCGCCCGTGGCTCCGGCCCGTCACCCGGATAGGTGAACCCGGACGGCACCGCCCGCACGCCGCCGGCTCCCTTGCCACGGCTCCGCCGCCCCCCGTAGAAGAGGCGCAGCAGAAGCTACCGCCCGGTATCGACCGGGCCCGGCAGAGCGGGGGCTCTCACCACATGCAGCGGACCAGGCCGGCGGGCCGGCACGACCAGCACAGGCCAGGCACCACCACGATCCAGCGCCGACGGCTCAAGCCGCACTACTGGTTCGCCGAACGGCTCCTCGCCGTACTCAGCGGGCAGCGGCCCGTCCACTGGATGCTCGGGCACACCATCGGTGAGGCCTACGACCAGTTGGTGCTGCTGGCACCGGGCACACCACTGCGGGCCACGGGGGTGCGGCCCGTCGTACGCCACTGCGGCGAGTTCGTCCCGGCGCCCGGCGTGATCGAGGCATTCGCCAGGATCGGCTCGGGCGAGCAGGTACAGGCGATGGCGTTCCGGCTCGAACAGGGCGCCGATCTGCGCTGGCGGTGCGCCGCGGTGGAGCTGGGCGGCGAACGCGTCGGCGTATGACCGGTCAGCCATACGGAAAGGACCGGGCCGTACACCGCGGAAACAGCGGTGTACGGCCCGGCCCTTACGACATGCGGCTCGCGGCCGCTGCCGTTACTTCTTGCGGCGCCGGCCGCCCTTCTGTGCCTTGCGGCGCTCGGCGCGCGTCATCCCGTCCGCCTCGGAGCGGGGGCCGTCCTCGTTCTCGAAGTCGCCCTCGACGACACCGCCCTCACCGTCCACGGTCGGGGCCGAGAAGTGCAGCCTGTCGGGCCGCTGCGGGGCCTCCAGGCCCTTGGCCCGGATCTCCGGACGCGCACCAGCGGGCACCGCTTCCTTCTCCAGCGACGTCTTCTCCGCCTCGTCCTGGACCGGAACCTCCTCGACCTGCTGCTCGACCTGGACCTCCAGATTGAACAGATAGCCGACGGACTCCTCCTTGATGCCCTCCATCATGGCGTTGAACATGTCGAAGCCCTCGCGCTGGTACTCGACCAGCGGGTCCTTCTGCGCCATCGCACGGAGGCCGATGCCCTCCTGGAGGTAGTCCATCTCGTAGAGGTGCTCACGCCACTTGCGGTCCAGCACCGACAGGACCACACGGCGCTCCAGCTCACGCATAATCTCGGAGCCGAGCTGCTCCTCGCGGCCCGCGTACTGCTCGTGGATGTCGTCCTTGATCGACTCACCGATGAACTCGGCGGTGATACCGGCCCGGTCGCCCGCCGCGTCCTCCAGCTCCTCGACGGTGACCTTCACCGGGTAGAGCTGCTTGAACGCGTTCCACAGGCGGTCCAGGTCCCACTCCTCGGCGAACCCTTCGACCGTCTCCGCCTGGATGTACGCGTCGATGGTGTCGTCCATGAAGTGCTGCACCTGCTCGTGCAGGTCCTCGCCCTCCAGGACCCGGCGGCGCTCGCCGTAGATGACCTCGCGCTGGCGGTTCAGCACCTCGTCGTACTTCAGGACGTTCTTACGCGTCTCGAAGTTCTGCTGCTCGACCTGCGACTGCGCAGACGCGATGGCCCGCGTCACCATCTTGTTCTCGATGGGCACGTCGTCGGGCACGTTGGCCATCGCCATGACGCGCTCGACCATCTGGGCCTTGAACAGCCGCATCAGGTCGTCACCGAGCGAGAGGTAGAACCGGGACTCGCCCGGGTCGCCCTGACGTCCGGAACGGCCGCGCAGCTGGTTGTCGATACGGCGCGACTCGTGGCGCTCGGTGCCCAGCACGTACAGCCCGCCGAGCTCCTTGACCTCGTCGTGCTCGGCCTTGACCGCGTGCTCGGCCTTCTCCAGCGCGGCGGGCAGCGCGGCGGCCCACTCCTCGACGTTCTCGTCGGGGTCCAGTCCCCGCTGGCGCAGCTCCGCCTCGGCGAGGTCGTCCGGATTGCCGCCGAGCTTGATGTCGGTACCACGTCCGGCCATGTTCGTCGCGACGGTGACAGCGCCCTTGCGGCCGGCCTGCGCGATGATCGGCGCCTCCCGGTCGTGCTGCTTCGCGTTGAGCACCTCGTGCTGCACTCCGCGCTTGGAGAGCTGCTGCGAGAGGTACTCGGACTTCTCGACCGAGGTGGTGCCGACCAGGATCGGCTGGCCCTTCTCGTGCTTCTCCGCGATGTCCTCGACGACCGCGTCGAACTTGGCCACCTCGGTGCGGTAGATCAGGTCGGACTGGTCCATGCGGACCATTGGCCGGTTCGTCGGGATCGGCACGACACCGAGCTTGTAGATCTGGTGGAACTCGGCGGCCTCGGTCATGGCCGTACCGGTCATGCCGGAGAGCTTGCCGTACAGACGGAAGAAGTTCTGCAGGGTGATCGTGGCGAGCGTCTGGTTCTCGTCCTTGATGTCCACCCCTTCCTTCGCCTCGATGGCCTGGTGCATGCCCTCGTTGTAGCGGCGGCCGGCGAGGATACGGCCGGTGTGCTCGTCGACGATCATGACTTCGCCGTCGATGACGACGTAGTCCTTGTCGTTCTTGAAGAGCTCCTTGGCCTTGATCGCGTTGTTGAGGTAACCGACGAGCGGGGTGTTCACCGACTCGTAGAGGTTCTCGATGCCGAGCCAGTCCTCGACCTTGGCGACACCGGGCTCGTGGATGGCGACCGTGCGCTTCTTCTCGTCGACCTCGTAGTCGCCGGTCTCCTCGATGCCCTTGAGCTGGTTGCCCGCCTCGCCCTTCGTCAGCCGTGTGACGAGCTTCGCGAAGTCGCCGTACCACTTGGTGGCCTGGTCGGCCGGGCCGGAGATGATCAGCGGCGTACGGGCCTCGTCCACCAGGATCGAGTCGACCTCGTCGACGATGGCGTAGTTGTGGCCGCGCTGGACGAGCTCGTCCTGGGCCCACGCCATGTTGTCGCGGAGGTAGTCGAAGCCGAACTCGTTGTTCGTGCCGTACGTGATGTCGCAGGCGTACTGCTCACGGCGCTGCGCCGGGGTCATGTTGGCGATGATGCAGCCGACTTCGAGCCCCAGGAACTTGTGGACCCGGCCCATCATCTCCGAGTCGCGCTCGGCCAGGTAGTCGTTCACCGTGATCAGGTGGACGCCCTTGCCGGACAGCGCGTTCAGATAGGCGGGGAGCGTGCCGACCAGGGTCTTGCCCTCGCCGGTCTTCATCTCGGCCACATAGCCGAGGTGCAGGGCGGCGCCGCCCAGCAGCTGTACGTCGTAGTGACGCTGGCCGAGGACGCGCTTGGCGGCCTCACGGACCGTCGCGAAGGCCTCGGGCAGCAGGTCGTCGAGGCTTTCGCCGTCGGCGAACCGCTCCTTGTACTCGTCGGTGAGGGCCCGCAGCTCGGCGTCGGAGAGGTTGATGAAATCCTCTTCGATGGAGTTGACCTGGTCCGCGATGCGGTGCAGCTTGCGCAGGATCTTTCCTTCGCCTGCACGCATGAGCTTGTTGAAGACGGACACGGGGGTTGGTCTCCTTGCCGGTCGGGCCTGGCGCGGTCGAGTTCATGGTCTGAACCTCCCGGGGTGCTACCCCCGGACCCGGGCCGGAGAAACAGACCGACCAGGGAGCCCGGCTTACTTTCACGCGGCAAACCGGGGTAGAGCAACGGCCATCGTAAGCGAGGACCCCGCCGCGCCGGGAGGCCTGCCGTTCAGGACAACGGTCGGGGTGTCCGGAAGGTGCCGGGACAACCCTGAAAAAGCCATGGCCCCTGCTCGGCACGGGCAGCAGAATCAACCGATGGACCCCGTGACACTGACCTCGGAGCGACTGCTGCTGCGCCCCTTCACCGCCGCTGACACCGAGCCCGTGTTCCGGGCCTGTCAGGACCCCGACATCCAGCGCTGGACGATCGTCCCCTCCCCTTACCGGCGCGAGGACGCGGAGAGTTTCACCGGACAGGTCGTTCCGGACGGCTGGCGGGCGGGCACCAGCCTGGCCTTCGCCGTGCTGGCCCGCGCGGACGCCCGGCTGATCGGTGCGATCTCCGTGTTCCAGCGCGGACAGGCAGGCACCTGGGAGATCGGCTACTGGATGGCGAAGGAGCACCGGGGCAACGGATACATGGCCGAGGCCGTGACCGTACTCACGCACTGGTCGCTTACCAAGCTGGGCGCGGAGCGTCTGGAGTGGCGGGCCGAGGTCGGCAACGCCGCGTCGCGGGCGGTGGCGGAGAAGGCCGGATTCCGCGTCGAGGGCCTGCTGCGCGCGGACCTCCTGAACAAAGGCACCCGCAGAGACTGCTGGCTGGGCGCGATACTCCCATCCGATCTGGGACTGCCCACGGAACACGCGTACCTCCCGGCCGGTCAGTGACCCTCCCACCTGCGCCCGCCCCCGCATCCGGATCCACCGGCGCCCCCCGGTTGTCAGTGCTGCCGCCTATCGTTCGGGGCATGACTCCTGTGCCGCCCCCAGCCGTCGAACTCTCCGCCGACGAGGCCCGCCGGACAGCGCTGCGGGCCCAGGGATTCCTGGGCGCGCCCGACCGGCGGGGCGGGGTGCGCAGAGTGCTGCGCCACCTCGGGGCGGTGCAGCTGGACACCATCTCGGTCCTGGCGCGCTCGCACGAACTCATCCCCTACGCCAGGCTGGGCGCCGTCGGACGCAGGACCGTCGAGGACGCGTACTGGTCCGGGGGCCGCTCCTTCGAGTACTGGTCGCACGCGGCCTGCATCCTGCCCATCGAGGAGTGGCCGCACTTCGCCTTCCGCCGCCGCGCCTACCGCGACCGCCCGCACTGGAATCACGAGCTGCCCGAGTCGGCGTACGAGACCGTGATCAAGCAGCTGCGCGCGGAGGGCCCGCTGACGGCCACCGAACTGGGCGGCGCGAAGAACGGCGGCGAGTGGTGGGACTGGTCGGCGTCGAAGGTCGCGGTCGAGCGGGCGCTGATGTACGGAGAGGTGGTGTGCACGGAGCGGCGCGGCTGGAAGCGGGTGTACGACCTGGCCGAGCGCGCGATCCCCGGCCCGCTGCTCCATGACGAGCTGGACGACCGGGAGTGTGTCCGGCGCCTGGTCGCGCTCGCGGGAAAGTCCCTGGGGGTGGGCACCCGTACGGACATCGCGGACTACCACCGCCTCAAGGCCGAGCAGTTCGACGCGGTCGTCGCGGACTCGGGACTGGTCCCCGTCAGGGTGGAGGGCTGGTCCAAACCGGCCTGGGCGGACCCGGATGCACTGTCGTCCCCGCTCCGCGGCCGGCACCGTACGACGCTGCTCTCGCCGTTCGACTCACTGGTCTGGGAGCGCGCCCGTACGGAGCGGATCTTCGGCTTCGCCCACCGGCTGGAGGCGTATGTCCCCAAGCCCAAGCGGATCCACGGCTACTTCTCCATGCCCCTGCTGGCCGGCGGGAAGCTGGTGGGGCGGGTCGACCCCGCGCGGGAGGGCAGCACCCTGGTGGCCAGGCAGATCTCCCTGGCCGGCCGGAAGGCGGTGGGCCCGATGGCCGAGGCCCTGGCCGAGGCGGCGGCCTGGGTGGGGTGCACGGACGTGCGAGTGGAGCGCATCAACGAACCGGAGCTGCGGGCCCCGCTGGCGGCGTCCCTGACCGGGGCGTTGGACGCGGCCCGGTAGCGGCCCCCGGACCACCCGCTCGTCAGCGGCTGGCCCCGGCGTCTGTTCGCGGCCTTTGATCGCAGCCTGTGATCCCAGCATTCGGCATCAGCGGATTTCGAGGATCTTCTCGCGCATCGCGTAGACCACGGCCTCCATCCTGGAGTGCAGCTGCAGTTTCTCCAGGATGTTGCGGACGTGGTTCTTCACGGTGTTCTCGGAGATGAACAACTCCTTGGCGATGTCCCGGTTGTTCATCCCGGTGGCCACCAGCTTCAGAACCTCCAGCTCACGCTCGGTGAGCCGGGGGGCCGGTACGAGCCTGCGCTCGTCGGTGCGCTGGATCATCGACTTGAACTCGGTGAGCAGTTTCGACGCCATGGAGGGGCTGATCTGGGACTGCCCGTCGGCCACCGCCCGGATCGCCGTCGCCACTTCGTCGGTCGAGATCTCCTTCAGGAGATAGCCGGTGGCCCCCGCCTTGATCGCGTCGTAGAGGTCGGCCTCCTCATCGCTGATCGTCAACATGATGATCTTCGCGCTGGGTGCCACCTCCTTGATGGAGGTGCAGGCCTCGATGCCACCGCGCTTGGGCATCCGTACGTCCATCAGCACGATGTCGGGCAGCAGATCGGCGGCCTTGTCCACCGCCTCCGCGCCGTCTCCCGCCTCGCCGATGACCTGGATGTCCTCCTCCGCGGCGAGGACGATCTCCAGACCGCGCCGGAAGAGGGCGTGATCGTCCACCACCAGGACGCGGATCGGCTCCTTGCAGGAGGCCCCACCGTGGTCCACCCCGCCGAGGTCCACGCCACCATGGTCCGCCGCACCGTGGTCCATGGGGTCCTCGTCCCGGTCGCGCGCGGGACCGAAGCGGTCCGCCATCGTTCCTCCCCCTGAAGCATGGGCCCGAAGTTCATGTACGACGTCATCCACCACACCAACCGAAGCTCACAGAAGCCCGATTGGCGCGCGCCGCCATGATTTCATGCCGGAACGACGGAACGGCGATCCCCAGCCCCGATCCCCGATCCCGATCCCCACCGCACGGCGGCGCCCCCGGTGCGCGTGTACACGTCCGGGGGCACCGCGACGGGTAATGAAGTCATCCGCCGAGCGCACCGCCGGCGCCCGCCGCCTCCATGTCGGCGAGCGGGTCGGTCGTCAGGTGGATGACACCGTAGTCGTAGGCGTGCCGCCGGTAGACGACACTGGGCTCCTTTGTCTCCGCGTCGACGAACAGATAGAAGTCGTGCCCCACCAGCTCCATCTCGTAGAGCGCCTGGTCGAGCGACATCGCTGCTGCGATATGCGTCTTCTCGCGGACCACCAGCGGGCCTTCGCCCTGGACTTCGAGCGAACCAATCCTGGTGGTCGGAATGGTCTGGGTCGCCACATCGGCGGTGAACTCACCGTTACCGTTGACCGACGCCGCATCCGGCACCGCCTCGACGGCTTCGGCCGCCGAAATGCGGCCCGCGCCCCTCCTGTTGTGGCGCTTCTCGTTCTGCTTCCGCAGCCGCGCCTCCAACTTGCCCGTGGCCAGATCCAGCGCTGCGTACGGGTCGCCTGCCGCTGCCTCCGCCCGGATCACCGGGCCTCGGGAGTGCAACGTGATTTCCACACGGTCCGAACGGTCGGCCTGCCTCGGATTGGGTTCCTTGGACACCTCGACGTCAAGGCTGATCACCTTGGCGTCCAGCTTCTGGATCTTCTCAATCTTCAGCTTCTCGGCGACGTGCTTGCGGAACCGCTCGGGTACTTCGGTTTTGCGGCCCTTGACGACGATGTCCACGCAGAACTCCGTTCCCGGATCGCTCCGCTCAGCGGCGGAGCAACTCCCTCTTGCACCAGACCCCGGTGAGCACCGGAGTCTCGGACTTGGTGACTTTCACCTCCTCCTCCCCCGTCGGGAAGATCCCCACCCACACCAGCCTCCGGCCTCGCAAGCATCCGGGTTTCCACGGAACCAGCGGAAACCGGAAAGTGCCATGCACGTCCGTGTAGTCAAGTGAGCCACAGCTTTCGCCATTCCTCATAACCGAACATAGCTCGCTGGGACGGGTATCGGCACCCGCTACTGACGCGTACCCCCGTTCAGGTGGTTTTTACCGCTCGCTACCTGCAACGATGCAAGTTAGCTGTCAGTTCCGGTTTATTTCGAAAGACAACGGCGGTGCGGCGACGACCGCGGCCACCGGTTCCCCTGCTCCGGGGAATCTCCGGCCTGCCGCTGCCCGTACAGCACGCGCCGCCTCCACGAGTGATGCTCCGGTCGTCATGAGATCGTCCACCAACACCACCCTGCCCCCGTCCAGCAGCCCTACGCCCCCAGGCGCCACTTCGAGTGCCCCCGAGAGATTCGCCAGCCGCTGCGCGGCGTCCAGGCCCGCCTGATCGGCCACCGCCCGCCGCTGCCGGAGCAACCCCAGCATCCGCGCCGGTGTCCCGGTCCTGCGCAGCTCGGCCGAGGCGGCGCAGGCGATCCGGCGGCCCGCGTCATGCCCCCGGGCCCGCACCGCACCGCGCGACGAAGGCACCGGAACGAGCAGCAGCGGCTCCCCGCCCGCGCTACGCCGTGCCGCGGCCCGCACCGCCGCGGCGAGCGCACGACCGAGCACCCCCGCCAGCCCCAGCGCGCCCCGCTCCTTGTGCGCGAGCAGCACCGCCCGCACCGCGTCCTCGTACGCCGCGGCGCCCCACACCGCCGGCAGTCCCGTCGGCTCGGGATCCGGCCTGGCCCGGCGCACCGGACCGCCGCAGAGAGCCTCGGCGCATTCCGCGCAGAGCGCCGTACGAGATCTGCCGCAGCCTCCGCACGCGCTCGGCAGCACCACTTCGGAGATTTCCCGCCACCACCCCCTCATGGCTTCCACTCTCCCAAGCTGCGGAGCTTCCGGCCACCCCTGTGGATAACCACCTGTGGACAACCAGGGAGGTCACGGACGACTACCGGATGCAACCACCCGCCAGATATCCGGAAGCTGCCTCCGGACAGCCGCTTATCCAGGATAGACCGGCGACTTCCCTTCCTCCACCACGGTTTTCCAATTCGCACGCGGAGGCAGCCGCACAATCCCGTCCTCGTCCGAGAGCGCCATCAGCGGCAGCCTGTCGTCGTCCGAAGCGGCGACGGCGGTGATCCGGTTGGCTCCCGGCAGCGAGTTCGCACCGGAAACCGAACCGTCCGCCTGCATATAGCGCACCTGCTGCACCCCGCCGGCCTCCTTGCCGACCACCACGAGCCGGCTGCGGCCCGCCCAGGACACCGCCGTCACATCCGCCATCTGCGGTGCGGCCGGGCGCAGTTCGTCCACGACGGGGACCGTCGGGCTGTCCGCGCTCCCCTGCTGGACCACCCGGCCCACCTTCAGCGTCGTATGCCCGTCCTTCGTCAGCAGCAGCGCGATCCGTACCCCGTCGGACGACATCCGCAGCCCGGCGATACGCGCGCCGTCCAGTCCGAGTACCGGGACCGACTGCGGCTCGCCCGAACCGCCGGGGAACCGCAGCAGCTGCGGATTCGCCGGGTTCCGGTCAGCCACCCAGAGATCTCCGCAGCCGTCCCAACTCGGGGCCGACAGACGGTCCTTCTCCTGCTTCGCGTGGCTGGTGTACAGCTGCTCGGCCGTTTCGTCGCCGGAGACGATCGACGACGTGGACAGCGTGCTGCTGTCCTTCGACACACCCGCCGCGCGGCGTTCGTCGCGGGCCACCGCCACTGTGCTCAGCGGCTTGGCGCCCGTGCCGAGCGGACCGGCGACAGGCTCGGGATCCGCCTTCCCCGAGGTGTCACCGCCGATGGCCTGCATCCGTACGAGCCGGCCCTTGGCATCCACGAAGTACTCGCCGGCCGGGCTGCCCGATGTGTGGTCCGGCGCGTACTCCTGCGACTGGTCCGCGCTGAGCACACACAGCTGAGAGCCGTCCGCACGCTCCAGCTCCACCTGTCCGGCCCGCATGGACGTCACATCGCGCAGGGTGAAGAGCAGTTGAGCCGCCATCTGCCGGCACTGACCCTGACCGACGCCCGACGCCTTCTCGTTGAGCGGAACCTTCAGGCCGTTCTGGTCATCGAGCGTCAGGGACCGGACGCCCTTCTTGAGCGCCGTTCCGGCCGGGAAGCGCGAATCCGCCACCGGCCGCAGCCAGTTGGTCGGCCCGTCCAGCAGGGAGGCGACCGTCTGCGTCAGCGGGTCCATCCTCGTCTCGGGGTCGATGCCCTGACGGAGATAGACCGGGTCGGCGACAAGCCAGTTCCGGCCTGGCGAGCCGTTCGCTCCCGCCCCTCCCGAAGCTCCCAACCCTCCGGACGTCCCGGACGTGGGCGCGGAGGCGAAGTAGTACTTGTTGACGGAGTGATAGTTGCGCTGGAAGTCGGAGAGGCTGAGGAGCAGACCGGCGGGCAGATCGTCGATACGCCACCCGTTGCCGTTCTGATGCACCAGGTGGATGGAGTTGCGGTACGTGCCCTTGTCGGGCTGGTACGCGTGCTGCTTGTCGACCACGGCCACTTCCGCGCCGCTCAGTTCGAACGTCGAGGAGACCTGCGGCGCGTCCCGGTCGTTGGCCGGATTCGCCCGGCGCGTGGGCCCGTCGGCGAGCACCGTGGTCCGCGCATCCGGGTCCCACTTGCGGGACGCCTCCTTGGTCAGGTACTTCCTGGCCGTGGCGAACTGCAGATCGTCGCTGGTCATCGCCTCCAGGAAACCGTCCACGATCTCGGCGGGCGCGGCTCCCTCGCGCGGCGGCACCGCGTACACCTTGACCTGCGAGTCGCTGCGCTGCGAAGGGTCGACGGCTTCGATGTCCCCGCTGTTCGGCATCGACGCACAGCCGGCCAGCAGTATGCCGCCGCAGCCGAGCCAGACGTATGCCCGAAGTGCCCGTATACCCCGGCTGCCCCCACGATCATCGCCCACGGGCGGTGTCCTCCCGGTCCGAAGCTTGTGTTGCGGAGTCACCGGCGCGTGCTGCCGAATCACCGGCGTGCGTCGCGGAGTCACCGGCCCTCGATACCACCCGTGCGCCACTGCCCGGCAGCGCCGTCGGATCGGCCGGTATCGCACGAGGCAGCGGCGGGAGCGGCGAACGGTCCGCACCTGGCTGGGCCGGCACCGCGACCAGCCGCCCCGCCTCGGCCTGCGAGGCGCGGGCGCGCCGCGAGTCGTCGGGCTCCAGCGGTATCGGGGAGCCGCGCAGCGGTTCGTCCGCCGTACGCGGCAGGGTCAGCCGGAACTGCGAACCGCCACCCGGCTCACCCCACGCCTGGAGCCAGCCGCCGTGCAGCCGCGCGTCCTCGACGGCGATCGACAGGCCGAGCCCCGTGCCGCCGGTCGTACGGGCCCGCGCGGGGTCGGCCCGCCAGAAGCGGCTGAAGACCCGTGTCGCCTCGCCCGGCTTCAGCCCCACACCGTAGTCACGCACGACGATCGCGACGGCGCCCCCCGCGACACCGAACCGGACCACCACGTCGTTGCCCTCGCCGTGTTCCACGGCATTGACGACGAGATTGCGCAGCACGCGCTCGACCCGCCGCGCGTCGACCTCGGCGACCACGGGCTGCTCGTCGCCGACGACCCGGATCCGGCTGCCCTTGCGCTCCGCGAGCGGCTCGGCACCGGATATCACCCGGCGCACGGTCTCCCGCAGATCGATCGGCTCCGCCTCCAGCGCGGCGGCGCCCGCGTCGAACCGGCTGATCTCCAGCAGATCCGCGAGCAGCGACTCAAAACGGTCGAGCTGATCGCCGAGCAGCTCGGCGGAGCGCGCGGTCACCGGGTCGAAGTCGCTGCGCGCGTCATGGATGACATCGGCGGCCATCCGTACGGTCGTCAACGGGGTGCGCAGCTCGTGCGACACGTCGGAGACGAAGCGGCGCTGCATCCGGGAGAGGTCCTCCAGCTGCTGGATCTTCAACTGAAGGCTCTGCGCCATCTTGTTGAAGGCCTCGCCGAGCCTGGCGATGTCGTCCTCGCCGGTGACCTTCATCCGCTCCTGGAGACGCCCGGCCGAGAGCCGCTCGGCGATCCCGGCGGCCATCCGCACGGGCGTGACCACCTGCCGCACCAGGAACCAGGCGATCGCCCCGAGCAGCACCACCACGAACAGCCCGGCGGTGGCCAGGGTGCGCTTGACCAGGCTGAGGGTCTTCTCCTCCTGCGAGAGCGGGAAGAGGTAGTAGAGCTGGTACGGCTTGTGGTCGATGTCCTCAAGACGCTGCCCCACGACCAGACCGGGCTCCGGCGCCCGCCCGTCGACGTACCTGATGTCCGTGTACGTCTTGTACGGCGCCGTGCCCTGGTCGACGCTCGTGCGCAGCTTCTCGGAGACACTGTCGGGGCTCACCTGGCCGGATGTACGCTCCCCGCCGTGGCCCGCACCCGTCTCCTCGGAGGCCGGTGCGAGGGTGACCACGTTGTACGCGCCCTGGCCGCCGCTGGCGAGCTGGGCGACGAGGTCGGTGCGCCACTGGCGGGAGTTGCTGGCCGCCCCGGTGTCGGCGGAGTCGCTGTCGGACACCGTCGTCGCGTCGGCCTTGTCCTTGGCGACCGTGAAACCGCCCGCGGCCTGGCTGACCGCGGCCTTCCCCTTGGCGTCCAGCAGACCGTTGCGCACCTGGCCGATGACGACGAATCCGAGCACCAGGACCACGGCGAGCGACATCAGAAGCGTGCCCGCGACCACCCTGAGCTGGATGTTCCGCCGCCAGAGGCGCACAGCGGGCAGCAGCGGACGGCGTACCCACCGGGCGAAGAGCCGCAGCACGGGACCGCCGGGCGCTCCGTCCTTGAGTAGCCGGCCACCTCGCAGGAAACGGTCGCCGAGCCTGCGCAGCGCGGCCCCTCCGAGCGACGGGCCGAACGGGCCGGATGCACCGGCTGAACCAGCCGTATCAGCTGAACTGGCTGAACCGGCCGTATCAGCCGTATCAGCCGAACCGGTCGGCGCGGTGGACCGGGCCCCGTTCACCGCGGGCCCGGCAGCCCGCTCCGGCCGTACTCCCGGCTCCCCGGGCGTCGGAGCGGCACTGCTGGGAGCCATGTCAGCTTGGTCCAGCCTTGTATCCGACACCGCGGACGGTCACCACGATCTCCGGCCGCTCGGGGTCCTTCTCGACCTTCGAGCGCAACCGCTGAACGTGCACATTGACCAGCCGGGTGTCCGCAGCGTGGCGGTACCCCCACACCTGCTCCAGCAGCACCTCGCGGGTGAACACCTGCCACGGCTTACGGGCCAGCGCGACCAGCAGATCGAACTCCAGCGGGGTCAGGGCGATCGACTGCCCCTCCCGCTTCACGGAGTGACCTGCCACATCGATGACCAGATCACCGATCGCCAGTTGTTCCGGCGCGGGCTCCTCCGACCTCCTCAGCCTCGCCCTGATACGGGCGACGAGTTCCTTGGGCTTGAACGGCTTGACGATGTAGTCGTCGGCCCCTGATTCGAGCCCCACCACCACATCGACGGTGTCGCTCTTCGCCGTGAGCATCACGATCGGCACACCTGACTCGGCCCTGATCAGCCTGCAGACCTCGATGCCGTCCCGTCCGGGCAGCATGAGATCGAGCAGCACCAGGTCCGGCTTGGCGTCACGGAATGCAGCCAGTGCCTTGTCGCCGTCCGCTACAAATGACGGCTCAAAACCTTCACCACGCAGCACAATGCCGAGCATCTCGGCCAGTGCGGTGTCGTCATCGACGACAAGGACGCGTCCCTTCATACCGACATCATCCCATTAGCTAATCGTTACCTGGCGTGACCTGTCACACAATGCGGTGAGTGCGCCCCTGGTGACAGGGGATGCGACCCCCGATTCCGTGACGACGGCCGTCACGAGGTCGGGGGGTGTGACATCGAACGCGGGGTTGTACGCCTGCGTCCCCAGCGGCGCCACCGGCACCCCGCCGCACTCCATGACCTCCCCGCCCGCACGCTGCTCCACCTCGATGGACGCACCGTCCGGAGTGGACAGGTCGACCGTGGTCGTCGGAGCGACGACCACGAACGGCACATGGTGGTACTTGGCCAGCACGGCCAGCGGATAGCTGCCCACCTTGTTGGCCACGGAGCCGTCCGCGGCGATCCGGTCGGCACCGATCAGTACGGCGTCCACCTCGCCCGCCGCGAAGAGCGACCCGGCCGCGCTGTCGGTGAGCAGTGTGTACGCCATCCCGTTGCGGGCCGCCTCGTACGCCGTCAGACGCGCCCCCTGCAGCAGTGGCCGCGTCTCGTCCACCCACAGACGCCGCAGACTGCCCGCACGGTGCGCCGCCAGCGCCACGGCGAAAGCGGTGCCCTCACCGGCCGAGACCAGTGCCCCGGTGTTGCAGTGTGTCAGAATCCGGTGCCCGCCGCCCGGCAGCAGCTCGTCGAGGAGCGCCAGACCCCTGACCCCCATCTGCCGGCTGGCCTCGATGTCCTCCTGGTGAAGCGCCCTGGCTTCGGTGAGCGCCGCTGCCGCTGCCGCACCGCTGTCCGCACCTCGCCGGACAGCTGCCCGGTACGCCTCGGCCACCCTGTGCACCCCGTAACCGAGATTCACCGCGGTGGGCCGCGCGCCCGCGAGGAGCGCCGCCGCCTCCTCCACGTCGTATCCCCGTACGGCAGCGAGCACGACCCCGTAGCCTCCGGCGACCCCGAGCAGCGGCGCACCCCGGACAGCGAGCGTCTGGATGGCCCTGACCAGCGCGGGAACATCCGTGCACACCAGCTCGACCTCTTCGCCGGGCAATCGAGTCTGGTCGAGCAGAACGACGACCGGCCCCTCCGGCGGCTCGTCCCAGCGCATCGAAGGAAGCATGGGCGGCCCCGCACGCAGCGGGATTTGCTCGTCCTGATCAGCCATCCGCCCAGTCTGCCCCGTGTGGCACCGACAATTGAAGGTGCAATGGAGATACAGCAGCGGCTCCGCTGCTGTATCTCCCATGACACGATGGCTGTCGACCTGCTGCCTTGACGCGCGGACAGGCATGTGAAGGAGCGACAATGAACGACTCTCCGGGCTGGGCCTCGCCCGGATCCGCCCCCTCCGACGGCCAGGAGCCGGGCGTCCCCCGGCCCGCCGAGCCGACCGGCCAGGGGGGAGCCGCTCCGAAGTGGTCCAGCGACCAGCCGCCGGCCGCACAGTGGTCCCCGCCGAGCGCGCCCCCCGTGCCCTCGCAGCAGGCGTCCGGCCGGGGCCCGCGCGCGCGGGCCGGTAACGGCCGGGAGAACACCGGCTGGAGCGGACCGCCGCAGGGCGGATGGGGGTACCAGCAGCCCGTCGTGGCCAAGCCGGGTGTCATCCCGCTCAGGCCGCTCGGCGTCGGGGAGATCCTCGACGGCGCGGTGTCGACGATGCGCGCCCACTGGCGCACGGCACTCGGCCTCACGATCGGCGTGGCAGCCGTCGTCCAGCTCTGTTCCGTCCTGATCCAGCACTATCTCCTCCCCGAGCCCACGCAGATCGACAGCGGGGCCAGCCCCTCGGAGCAGCTGCACCAGAGCGTGGACTCGCTGCGGACGACCCTGCTCAGCCTGGGGCCGGTGTACGCGATCACGCTGATCGGGACGATCTTCACGACCGCGGTACTGACCATGGTCGTCAGCCGCTCCGTGCTGGGCCGCCCAGTGACGCTCGCCGACGCCTGGCGCGAAGCCAGGCCGCAGCTCCCCCGGCTGCTGGGGCTGAGTCTGCTGCTGCCCGTCACCTACGCCGCGGTGATGACGATCGGGCTGCTTCCCGGCGTCCTGGTCGGTGGCTCGGAGGGTGCCGGGCTCGCAGCCCTCGGCGGGCTCGCCGCGGTCGTCGTGGTCCTCTGGCTGTGGATCTGCTTCAGCCTGGCCGGACCGGCCCTGATGCTGGAGCGGCAGGGCATCGCGGCGGCACTGCGCCGCTCGGCGAAGCTGGTGAAGGGCGTCTGGTGGCGCATCTTCGGGATCACGCTGCTGGCCCTGTTGCTGACCGCCCTCGTGTCGGGACTCATCGACCTGCCGTTCAATGCGGCCGCCATGATGGCCGACGGCAAGGGCATCAGTGACCTCGTCTCCAGCAAGACTCCGGAGTTCGGCTGGCCGTACCTGATCATCAGCGGCATCGGCGCGATGCTCACGTCGGCGCTCACCTACCCATTCACCGCCGGTGTGACGGTGCTCCTCTATGTCGACCAGCGCATCCGCCGCGAGGCGCTCGACATCGATCTCGCACGATCTGCGGGCCTACCGGGCTACGAGACCTCCGCGAGCTAATACGCCGCACGACCCGAACCCCACAGCGGCCTTCGATCCACCAACCACATCCGGTGATGGATCGAAGGCCGCTGTCGCGCGTCGGGGGCGCCCAGCCCCTCGGGAAGCTTGCCTACTTGGGCCTCGCCGCCGACGAGCCGGCGTATCTGCGTCCCAGCGTCCGGCCAGGAGGAGCGGCCCAACGGCAGCCCCACCGACCTTCCCCGCCGGAGCTGCCGTACTCGCCCGCCATGCGCTCTCCTGACAGCAGCACCGGAAGACCGGTCACCCCCGGCCCATCGGCTGGCGGGCCCACCGCACGACTCAGCCGTCGTAGCCAGGCGCCATGTGGCCTCCTGAACGCGTCCGCCGCGCCCTTTATCAACCTAAATATTAAAACCGCAGGTGGACGCAGAAATGCCTCAGCCCCGGACCATAACGGTTCCGGGGCTGAGGCTAAAAATTGTTCGGCGGCGTCCTACTCTCCCACAGGGTCCCCCCTGCAGTACCATCGGCGCTGAAAGGCTTAGCTTCCGGGTTCGGAATGTAACCGGGCGTTTCCCTAACGCAATGACCACCGAAACACTATGAAATTAACCAACACCGGTAACTACACGGTCGTTCGTTATTTCAGAACTAACACAGTGGACGCGAGCAACTGAGGACAAGCCCTCGGCCTATTAGTACCAGTCAGCTCCACCCGTTACCGGGCTTCCACATCTGGCCTATCAACCCAGTCGTCTACTGGGAGCCTTAACCCCTCAAAGGGGGTGGGAATACTCATCTCGAAGCAGGCTTCCCGCTTAGATGCTTTCAGCGGTTATCCTTTCCGAACGTAGCCAACCAGCCATGCCCTTGGCAGGACAACTGGCACACCAGAGGTTCGTCCGTCCCGGTCCTCTCGTACTAGGGACAGCCCTTCTCAATATTCCTACGCGCGCAGAGGATAGGGACCGAACTGTCTCACGACGTTCTAAACCCAGCTCGCGTACCGCTTTAATGGGCGAACAGCCCAACCCTTGGGACCGACTCCAGCCCCAGGATGCGACGAGCCGACATCGAGGTGCCAAACCATCCCGTCGATATGGACTCTTGGGGAAGATCAGCCTGTTATCCCCGGGGTACCTTTTATCCGTTGAGCGACAGCGCTTCCACAAGCCACTGCCGGATCACTAGTCCCGACTTTCGTCCCTGCTCGACCCGTCGGTCTCACAGTCAAGCTCCCTTGTGCACTTACACTCAACACCTGATTGCCAACCAGGCTGAGGGAACCTTTGGGCGCCTCCGTTACTCTTTAGGAGGCAACCGCCCCAGTTAAACTACCCATCAGACACTGTCCCTGATCCGGATCACGGACCGAGGTTAGACATCCAGCACGACCAGAGTGGTATTTCAACGACGACTCCACAACCACTGGCGTGGCCGCTTCACAGTCTCCCACCTATCCTACACAAGCCGAACCGAACACCAATATCAAACTGTAGTAAAGGTCCCGGGGTCTTTCCGTCCTTCTGCGCGAAACGAGCATCTTTACTCGTAGTGCAATTTCACCGGGCCTATGGTTGAGACAGTCGAGAAGTCGTTACGCCATTCGTGCAGGTCGGAACTTACCCGACAAGGAATTTCGCTACCTTAGGATGGTTATAGTTACCACCGCCGTTTACTGGCGCTTAAGTTCTCAGCTTCGCAACCCCGAAAGATCACTAACCGGTCCCCTTAACGTTCCAGCACCGGGCAGGCGTCAGTCCGTATACATCGCCTTACGGCTTCGCACGGACCTGTGTTTTTAGTAAACAGTCGCTTCTCGCTGGTCTCTGCGGCCACCCCCAGCTCACCAAGTAAATCGGATCACCAGGAATGGCCCCCCTTCTCCCGAAGTTACGGGGGCATTTTGCCGAGTTCCTTAACCATAGTTCACCCGAACGCCTCGGTATTCTCTACCTGACCACCTGAGTCGGTTTAGGGTACGGGCCGCCATGAAACTCGCTAGAGGCTTTTCTCGACAGCATAGGATCATCCACTTCACCACAATCGGCTCGGCATCAGGTCTCACCCTCCATGCCATCCGGATTTACCTGGATGACGGGCTACACCCTTACCCCGGGACAACCACCGCCCGGGCTGGACTACCTTCCTGCGTCACCCCATCGCTTACCTACTACCACCTTGGTTCAGCGGCTCCACCACTCCCCTTTGCCCGAAGGCTCCAGGACGGCTTCACGGCCTTAGCATCAATGGGCTCAGTACTGGGCGTTTCAAAGCGGGTACCGGAATATCAACCGGTTGTCCATCGACTACGCCTGTCGGCCTCGCCTTAGGTCCCGACTTACCCTGGGCAGATCAGCTTGACCCAGGAACCCTTAGTCAATCGGCGCACACGTTTCTCACGTGTGTATCGCTACTCATGCCTGCATTCTCACTCGTGAACCGTCCACAACTCGCTTCCGCGGCTGCTTCACCCGGCACACGACGCTCCCCTACCCATCCCAGCCCCCGTTAGGGGTACATGCTGGAATGACACGACTTCGGCGGTACGCTTGAGCCCCGCTACATTGTCGGCGCGGAATCACTTGACCAGTGAGCTATTACGCACTCTTTCAAGGATGGCTGCTTCTAAGCCAACCTCCTGGTTGTCTCTGCGACTCCACATCCTTTTCCACTTAGCGTACGCTTAGGGGCCTTAGTCGATGCTCTGGGCTGTTTCCCTCTCGACCATGGAGCTTATCCCCCACAGTCTCACTGCCGCGCTCTCACTTACCGGCATTCGGAGTTTGGCTAAGGTCAGTAACCCGGTAGGGCCCATCGCCTATCCAGTGCTCTACCTCCGGCAAGAAACACACGACGCTGCACCTAAATGCATTTCGGGGAGAACCAGCTATCACGGAGTTTGATTGGCCTTTCACCCCTAACCACAGGTCATCCCCCAGGTTTTCAACCCTGGTGGGTTCGGTCCTCCACGACCTCTTACAGCCGCTTCAACCTGCCCATGGCTAGATCACTCCGCTTCGGGTCTAGAGCGTGCAACTCAAACGCCCTATTAGGACTCGCTTTCGCTACGGCTTCCCCACACGGGTTAACCTCGCTACACACCGCTAACTCGCAGGCTCATTCTTCAAAAGGCACGCAGTCACGACTGACAGTACAAGTACCGCCAGCGACGCTCCCACGGCTTGTAGGCACACGGTTTCAGGTACTATTTCACTCCGCTCCCGCGGTACTTTTCACCATTCCCTCACGGTACTATCCGCTATCGGTCACCAGGGAATATTTAGGCTTAGCGGGTGGTCCCGCCAGATTCACACGGGATTTCTCGGGCCCCGTGCTACTTGGGAGTCACACAAGCAAGCCGTTGATGTTTCAGCTACGGGGGTCTTACCCTCTACGCCGGACCTTTCGCATGTCCTTCGCCTACACCAACGGTTTCTGACTTGCCCAACAGCCGGCAGACTATTGAAGTGCAATCCCACAACCCCGCATGCGCAACCCCTGCCGGGTATCACACACATACGGTTTGGCCTCATCCGGTTTCGCTCGCCACTACTCCCGGAATCACGGTTGTTTTCTCTTCCTGAGGGTACTGAGATGTTTCACTTCCCCTCGTTCCCTCCACATGCCCTATGTGTTCAGGCATGGGTGACAGCCCATGACGACTGCCGGGTTTCCCCATTCGGAAACCCCCGGATCAAAGCCTGGTTGACGGCTCCCCG